>CAVUHK010000004.1:0-730055 GCA_963741315.1 uncultured beta proteobacterium | reverse complement strand
GCAGGAAGATATTGATCGACTGCGGGCTGTATCAGGGCGCGCACGGTCTCGAGGTAGACAACGTTGCGCCCTTTGGATTTGACGCTTCGGCCGTAGACCATGTGTTGCTGACGCACGCTCACCTGGATCACTGCGGGCGACTGCCGCTACTGGTCAAGCGCGGATTTCGGGGTGAGATCATTGCCACTCCGGCGACGCAGGAACTGGCGCGGTTGGTGCTCCTCGACGCCGCGCACGTGCAAGAGGACGAAGCAGCGTACCAGGCGCGCAGGGCTGAGCGGGATGGCAGTCCTCTCAGACCGGGACCCTTGTATACAACGCCGGAGGCGCTTCGCACGCTGGACTGTTTTGGACGCGCGGCAAGCTACGGTACCGCCTTCGACGTGGTACCCGGGGTGCGCGCCACCTTCTTTGACGCCGGTCACATACTCGGCTCTGCCACGATCTATCTGGAGCTTACTGAGGGTACTCATCGTCGGAGCGTGGTGTTCTCGGGGGACCTCGGCAGCTCCGGCCGTCCACTGCTGCGCGATCCAGTTGCGCCGCCCCACGCCGATACGCTGGTCATGGAAAGCACCTACGGAGACCGCCAGCACAAGTCGCTGGAGGCCTCGGTCGAGGAGCTCTATCAGGCCATCGGGGACACATTCCGGCGTGGAGGCAATGCCATCATCCCGACCTTCGCGCTGGAACGCGCGCAGGAGCTCCTGTTTCACCTCCGTGCGGGCATCGAGGCCGGTCGGCTGCCCCACAGCACGCCGGTATATCTGGATTCGCCCATGGCCATCTCGGCGACCGAGATCTTCCGGCGCCATCCGGAATGCTATGACGCTGCGACAGCCGCGCTGTTCGAACAAGGCCGGGATCCATTCAGCTTGCCC
Organism: uncultured beta proteobacterium; assembly: GCA_963741315.1. Taxonomy (GTDB): domain Bacteria; phylum Pseudomonadota; class Gammaproteobacteria; order Burkholderiales; family Casimicrobiaceae; genus PALSA-1003. Next base: position 729,174 of record CAVUHK010000004.1, on the reverse strand, counting down.
GGCTTGCATTTCACGCGCGACACGGCAGAATCGAAGGCGCTCAATCGGCTTGCCGGCGGTGCCGTCATCATGGCCGGATCCGGGATGGCTACCGGCGGCCGCGTACGGCATCATCTCAAGCAAAATCTATGGCGAGAGAACTCCAGCGTCATATTCGTCGGATTCGCAGCGCGAGGCACGCTCGCGCGCCAGATCATCGACGGTGCCCGGGCGGTGCATCTGTTCGGTGAAGAGATTCCGGTCCGCGCCCATGTATTTACGATCAACGGATTTTCGGCCCATGCCGACCAGGCGGAATTGCTTGCCTGGCAGCGCCAGGTGAACGCGCCGCGAACCTTCCTGGTTCACGGCGAGGGAGAACCAATGGAAAAATTTGCGGCACGACTGGGAGAGACAGTGACAGTGATGCCCACTTTTGGAGACTCGTTCGAGTTGTGAGCGCCGCCGGCGGCAAGGAATCGAGCAGAGGTGATGACTCTCCTGCAGCGATGGCTGTATTTCAAGCGGAGTGACAATGAATAAACTGGACAACGCGTTCATCGACAGTCAAAAGCTGCGCCTGATGGCGTTGCGTGAATCGCTTCGCGGCGACGTACGTGACAAGGAAGTCGAGCAGGCTCAAGTCAACGCTGATGCAAGTGGGGCGGCAATCGAGTATGAAGACGAGGCACAGCGACTCAGTGCACTCGAACTCAGTGGCAATCTGGTTGCGCGCGACGCGACCCGCATAGCGTTGATCGAGCGGGCGCTTGCCAAGATTGAAGAAGGCACGTACGGGCTATCCGACGCCAGCGGAAAGCCTATTCCTGTCGAAAGACTCGAGGCCGTGCCCGAAGCGATCTACACGGTGCAGGAACAGAACAGCCTCGAGAAGAAGACTCCGGCTGCCTGACTCGATCGAGCGTGTTCTTTCTACGACCGGGGTGCGTCTTCTCAGGCTTCTTCAGGGGCCTGGAGGACTGCCCCCATGATGGGCTCGATCCAGACCATGTGATCGTGAACTTCCCTGACTCCAGGAACGTTTTCGGCGAGCACACGCAGCGCCTGCCGTTCGCGTTCTTCGAACAATGAACCCCAGAGGTCGACCCGGCCGTCGTGGACAACAACGTTGATGGTATATCGCGGTCCCCAAGGTTCGCGTTGTATTTCATCGAGAATCCGCTGGCGGATCAGGGCGTCCCCGGTGTCATTGCGCGCGGGTGTGTCACGCAGCGCAACCAGTGCGTGCAGCAGGTTGGCGCGACTCACGATACCGACGACCTTGTCATCTCGAACGACGGGTAAACGCTTGATGCCATGCCGCTCCATCAACTGGACGACCGTGTCGAGCGAGGTCGCTTCGGTGGTGGTGACGACATCGCAGGTCATGACCTCGTCCACGCGCCGCCCATGGGTATGCACGTACTCGTCGGCGAGTCGCCCCGGCGACAGGAGCAACTGAAGCCATCGTCCGCGCTGTCGAGTGGTGCCGGTCTCAGCACGACGCAGCAGATCGCCTTCGGTGAAGATGCCGACCAGTCGACCCGCGGCATCGATCACCGGCAAGCCGCTGATCCTGCTATTCAGCATGAGTCGAATGGCATCACCGATCCGCGCCGATGGGAGAACTGAGACAACCGTCGGCGTCATGATGTCGCTGACTTGCATGGCGTCGGTCCTCATCAAGCTGAAAGCACAAACTTACATCACACGGGTCAACCGAATGTTGACCTTGCACAAACCTCTCGTGAGCCGGCGCCAGCGGGTCGGCTCGGCTGAAAGGTCAAAATCTCACCTTCTTGTAAAAGGCGCTTTTCACGATTTCGGCTGAGACGATGTAAGCCAGCACGATCACGGCTAAGAGCAGGAGAAACGACGCCGGCAGTCCCTCGAATCCCAGGATACCGCCGAGCGGGAGGTAGGGAAGCGCGAGCGTCGCGACCACGGTCAACAACGTCGCGAGCACGAGGTAATTGGCTGGCTTGCTCATGAAGAACGGTTTCTGGCTGCGGATGACCAGGACGATGACCGAAGCCGAAATAACCGACTCGAGAAACCAGCCTGTTCGGAACTGCTCGCGGGTGGCGTGGAGGACGAACAAGAGCGCACCAAAGGTGAGGAAATCGAACACCGAGCTCACCAAGCCAAAAGTGATCATGAACTTGCGGATGGCTACAATGTTCCAGCGTCGCGGATGGTCGACCATTTCGGGGTCGACACGATCAGTGGCGATAGTCATTTCAGGGAAGTCAGTCATCAGATTGGTGAGCAGAATCTGTGTCGGTAACAACGGCAGAAAAGGCAGCAGAAGCGATGCGGCGGCCATGCTGAACATGTTGCCGAAATTGGCGCTGGTCGCCATGAACACATACTTCAGGGTGTTAGCGAAGGTCGTTCTTCCCTCGCGTACACCATCGACGAGCACCGCCAGGTCCTTGTCGAGCAGGACGATATCGGCTGCCTCCTTGGCGACATCGACCGCGCTATCGACTGAAATGCCGACATCGGCGGCATGAAGCGCGGAGGCATCATTGATGCCATCTCCCAGATACCCGACGACATTGCCTGCCTTCTTGAGGGCGAGAATGATGCGCTCTTTCTGGTTCGGCTCGATTTCAGCGAAGACGTCAATGTCGACCACCTGATTGAGCAGCGCGCCATCGCTCAGCTGATGGAGGTCGGGCCCGGCAAGGATCTTTTGGCGCGGCAATCCGATCTGCCGGCTGAGACTCGCCGCCACCAGGCGATTGTCCCCGGTAATGATCTTCAGTGAAACGCCGAGGGCTTTGAGGCTAGCGATGGTTTCGACGATGTTCGGCTTGGGCGGATCGAACAGAACCAGAAATCCCAGAAACGTCATGCCGGCTTCGTCGGCCTTGCTAACGAGCGCCGCGGAGCCCATATCCCTGGAGGCAATGCCCAGCGTGCGCAGCCCGTTGCTGCTTAGCTCTTCAAGACGCCGTTGGATTTGTTCACGCACGACCGCGATATCCACAACCGATCCTGCTCCGAGTTCCGCTGCCGTGCAGGCATCGAGCACGTTTTGCACTGCACCCTTGGTCACCAGCAAATGGGTAGCCCCATGCTCTACCAGAACGCTCAGGCGCTTGCGCAGGAAGTCGTAGGGAATCTCATCGACCTTGCGGTAGGCGGACACGTCGAACTTGCGATGGCACCGAATCGCATCGTCAATTGGGTTGGCAAAGCCGGTTTCATTAAACGCGTTGATATAGGCATGCAAGAGCACTTTGTCACTCGGAGAACCCGCCAGATCCAGCGCTGACTGCAATCGCACCGTGCCTTCGGTCAGCGTGCCGGTCTTGTCCGAGCAAATGACGTTCATGCTGCCGAAGTTTTCGATCGAGGCGAGCCGCTTGACGATCACCTTCGCCTTTGCCATCCGCTTGGCGCCACGCGAGAGGTTGATGCTGATGATGGCCGGCAACAATTGTGGCGTCAGGCCTACTGCGAGCGCCAGCGAGAAAAGCAATGATTCCAAAAACGGCCGCGCCAGGTACAGATTGACGGCGAAGATGCTCATCACCAGCAGCAGCGTCACTTGCATGAGAAAATATCCGAAACGTCGAATACCACGCTCGAACTCCGTGTCCGGCGGTCGAAGTTTCAACCGTTCGGACACCTTGCCGAATTCAGTCTCCTTGCCCGTGCGCACGATCACCGCCTGGGCGCTTCCGCTTACGACGTGCGTTCCCATCCACAGCGCGTTGATGCGCTTTCCCAACGCCGTTTGCACGCTGACTACACCGACCGACTTTTCAGCAGGGTAGGTCTCCCCCGTCAACGTCGCTTCGTCGACAAAGAGATCCTTGCATTGGTGGATCAGACAGTCTCCCGGAACAACATCGCCGGCCTTCAGGATCACGATGTCTCCCGGTACGACCTCTTCGATCGCAATTTCACGCGGGCTGCCATCACGAAGCGCGCTCACCTTGATTTGCACCATGGCGAGTAGCTTATCCACGGCGTTGGTCGCGCTGTATTCTTGCCAGAAGCCGAGCAAACCGCTGGCGAGGACGATCGCCAGAATAATGAGCGCGTTGACCGGGTCATGCAGGAAGAAAGACAATCCGGTGGCAAACAAGAGCAGCAGGACGATGGGACTGTTGAACTGGCTCAGCACGAGCCCGAGTACATTCGATCGACTTTGCGCCTTCAGCGTGTTGGCGCCAAAGCTGGCGAGGCGTTGCCGAGCCTGCTCGGAGCTCAGTCCTTCCCTGGCTGTCGCAAGTTGGCGAAGCACGTCGGTCGCAGGAACACTCCAAAACGCCTCGGGAGGTCGCGCCCTGCCGTTTGCCGAGTCTGCCGAGTTGTTCCAGACAATGCCAACAGTCGGTTCGCCGGGCGTCGACGCACTGGCAGGGCCGTTCTGCAATCTAGCCTTCACGCTGCCGGCGCTCCCATTCCTTTGCCTTGGCGATCGCGACGCGTATCGCCATGCCTTCTTCCATGCCTTCCGCCAGCAAGGCGTTGGCGATCTCGATCGCCTTTTCGCGCACCAGGGACGACAGATTCTTCATCGAACGGGGATAGGAAGCGGCATTCCAAGGCACGATGGCTGGTCGGTGCGCAGAGACACTAGACGTGACATCCTAGGGCGTCTGGGCGTGCGCTTGTTGATACTTGTCAAGGCCGTGCAGAGAAATGCCGCCCGCTGCCGCGTTACCGCGCTGCCGCCTTTGCCCGTTGGCGAGCGATCGCCCCGTTCAGCCTCAGCCAAGACTGGGGTGCGGATCGTGTGCGCTGCCTTGACGAGGATCAATGACGGATGCGCCAACTCGTCTAGTGTAGGCGGGCAGGCGTTGAGTGTCAGCGTCTTATCGCCAAGTTTGTCGTCTAACGCGGGAGTACGGAAGAAGAGTTCAAGATGGGCCAGAAACTGACGCGTGCTCGGATGTCGCTCGTTTCGGTGAAGCCGACGAAAGTTCCCGAGAAAGCGCAAGCCGCCGATGCGCAACCTGCCTTGTCGAAGCCCGCGGCGTCGACGCAGGACCTCTTGCGCGATTCCTACGCGGCAACCGCATTTGCGGAGGTCCTCGATCGTTCGCTGCATGCCGCGATGGCCCGATTCACCGTGGGCGTGTCGCCGATGACATTGATCGGCGCCTACGCGGACTGGGCTGCGCATCTGTCCTATTCGCCGGGCAAGCAGCTGCAGCTCGCAGAGAAGGCCTTGCGCAAGTGGTCGAGGCTGATGGCCTACGCGAACCGTGCCGGATTTGCGCCGGACGATTGCGAGCCTTGCATCGAGCCGTTGCCGCAGGACAGGCGTTTCGTCGGCGAAGCGTGGCGCAATCCGCCGTATAACCTGATCTATCAGTCGTTCCTGCTCACGCAACAGTGGTGGCACAATGCAACGACGAGCGTGCACGGTGTGAACGCGCAGAACGAGAAAATCGTTGCATTCGGCACGAGGCAATGGCTCGACGTCTTTTCGCCGTCGAACTCGCTGCTTTGCAATCCCGAAGTCATGGAGCGCACTCGAGCCGAATTCGGGATGAACGTCGTCCGCGGTGCTCAGAACCTGCTGGAGGACTGGGAGCGAATGGCGGCGGGGCGCGGACGTGCGGGAACAGAGGCATTTCAGGTCGGGCGCAATGTCGGGGTGACACCGGGCAAGGTCGTCTACCGCAATCGCCTGATCGAACTTATCCAGTATGCGCCAGCCACCGCCGACGTGCGCTCGGAGCCGGTGCTCATTGTTCCGGCGTGGATCATGAAGTACTACATCCTCGACTTGAGTCCCCATAATTCGCTGGTGAAATACCTTACCGGCCAGGGCTTCACGGTCTTCATGATCTCCTGGAAGAACCCCGGACCCGAAGATCGCGACCTCACGATGGAGGACTATCGAATGCTCGGAGCGATGGCCGCGCTGGACGCAGTATCGGCGATCGTACCGGGCAGAAAAATCCATGCGGCCGGCTACTGCATCGGGGGCACCTTGCTCGCGATCGTCGCGGCGGCGATGGCACGTGACAATGACGATCGACTCAAGTCGGTGACGTTCTTCGCCGCCCAGACCGACTTTACCGAGGCGGGCGAGCTCATGCTTTTCATCAACGAAAGCCAGCTCGCGTTTCTCGAGGATGTCATGTGGGAGCAGGGATTTCTCGACAGCAGGCAGATGGCCGGAACGTTCCAGATGCTGCGCTCGAACGACCTCATCTGGTCGCGAATGATTCGCACTTATCTCATGGGTGAGCGTGAGGCGATGACGGATCTCAATGCCTGGAACGCCGATGCCACACGAATGCCGTATCGCCAGCACGCCGAATACCTGCGTCGGCTGTTCCTCGACAACGATCTTGCCGAGGGACGCTATCCTGCCGATGGGCGACCGGTAGCACTTTCTGACATACGCGTGCCGATCTTCTGCGTCGGCACGGAGTCGGATCACGTTGCGCCCTGGCGATCAGTGTACAAGCTCAATCTGCTGATCGATGCCGAAGTCACTTTCCTGCTGACGAGCGGCGGGCACAACGTCGGCATCGTGTCGGAGCCAGGTCATGCGCACAGGCATTACCGCGTCGCAACCAAGGGCGCGGAGGATCACTACGCGGACCCCGAAGTCTGGCTGCAGACGACTCCCGTGAAGGACGGATCGTGGTGGCCAGCGTGGGTTGCGTGGCTGAATGCCCGTTCCGGCCCTCGTGGCGCGCCGCCGAAGTTAGGCGCGGCCGCAGGCGCATACGCGCCGTTGTGCGACGCCCCCGGCACCTACGTGCTGGAGCGCTGAAGAGCCTTCGGCTCACCTCACGATTGAGCTCCGGCGCGTAGCGATGCTTGAGGTGCGGGGCGATTCGCGAGGCTGCCACGCACGCTGGATTTGACCCACGTCAATGACGGTCGCCTACGTCGGCCTAGAATGAAAATACGCGTTGCAACGCGAAGCCAGGCGTCCACCAGGATGATGTGAGTTTCCAAGGGCAGCGCGATGGCCCGAGTGCTCGCTTTCATGGCACTCGACAGGATGCGTAATCATTAGTCGTGGAGACATGCAATGGCAAACATCACTCGTTTCGATCCCTTCGGCGACCTCGGCAGCTTCGCACCAATGCGCGATTTCGAGGGCTTGTTTCGCGTGCCGCAGATGCGGTCATTTGTTCGCAATCTTCCCGCTGATCCGGAGATCAAAATGGACGTCTCCGAGGACGACAAGTCCTACCATGTAAAAGCCGAAGTGCCTGGAGTGAAGAAGGAAGATATCCACATTGCGATTGAAGAAAATCAGGTGTCGATCAGTGCCGAAGTCAAGAAGGAAAATGAAGAGAAGAAAGGAAAAGCCGTCCTGCGCAGCGAGCGGTACTACGGCATGCAATCGCGCAGCTTTACGCTGATGCATGACGTCGACCAGAGCAAGGCCGAAGCCAAGTACCAGGACGGGATCCTTGAACTTACGCTACCGAAGAGAAGCAACGGCGCAGGCGTGACGCAGTTGACGGTGAAATAGCGCCAGGAGTACTCGCCCGGCTTGAGCAGGCCACCTTGGTTCTTGAGAACCAGGGTGGCATTTTTCGGCTTTCGGGCGTCCGTGCCAGATGGCTAACGCACAATCTCAAAAGCAGGGTGGCGCAAGGCGCATTGTGCCTGCGCCATGGGACCCGTTCAGCGCATCGCTCGACTATTGGAATGCGTGGTCGCGGATGGGCGAGATTTGGTGGACCCGGGCGTCCGGTCCTGAAGCCGTCGCCGCCGCGCTCCGCCAACGCTTCAACGCGCTCGTTCGCTTTGCGCGCCACCAGTCGCCGTATTACCGGCGTGCTTACCAGGCGCTGCCGGACCGCGACCTCGATCCGTGCAAGTTACCGGTCGTCACAAAGCGGACCTTGATGGCGAATTTCGCCGACTGGGTTACCGATCGTGCAATCAATTTGTCAGCTGTCAACGAATTCTTGGCCGATCGTGAGCACATCGGCGAGCGCTATCTCGACCGCTACGTCGTCTGGAAAAGCTCCGGCAGCACGGGTGAGCCTGGCATCTATGTTCAGGACGCCGATGCGCTTGCGACGTTTGACGCCCTCATGGCCGTACATCTCGATCCGACTCGCTTCGCTTCCCGACATTCCTGGGACCTTTTGGCGCGCGGCGGGCGGGCGGCGCTCGTGGCCGCGACGGGTGATCATTTCGCCAGCATTGCCTCGTGGCAGCGCGTGTGCCAAGGCAGCCCGTGGATTTCCGCACGGGGATTTTCCGTTCTGGACCCCCTGCCACAGCTGGTTGCGGAGCTGAACGAATATAGACCCAACTTCCTCGCGAGTTATCCAACCATGCTTTCGCTGCTGGCCGAAGAGCGGGAAGCTGGGCGCCTCAGGATCGAACCAGTGAGGCTGTGGTCAGGGGGCGAATGCTTGGCGCCTGATGCAGGCATTGCCATCGAGCGCGCCTTCGGCTGTCCCCTCACCAACGAGTATGGCGCGTCGGAATGCCTCAGCATTGCCTTCGGCTGCCGCGAAGGGTGGCTTCATGTCAATGCCGATTGGGTATTGCTCGAACCGGTCGACCGTGAGTACCGTCCGACACCTCCCGGCGAAGCATCGCATACCGTATTGCTAAGCAATCTCGCAAACCGTGTGCAGCCGATCATACGCTACGACCTTGGTGACAGCATCGTTGCCAAGCCCGAGCCATGTGCATGCGGCAACTCATTGCCGGCGATTCATGTCGAGGGGAGGCGCGATGACGTCGTGTCGCTTCGTGCACTGGATGGCAGCTTCGTACATCTGCTTCCCCTGGCACTCACGACGATTGTCGAGGAAGCCGCACATGTGCATCGCTTCCAGATCGTCCAGACGGCGGCCGACCGGCTGATGGTCCGGATCGAATTCGGTCACGAGGACGATCGACACACGGTTTGGCACGCCGCCTCGGACGCGTTGCGAGGCTACCTGGCGCAACAATCGCTTCCCAACGTGCAGGTCGAATGGGATGAACACGGACCGCTCGCTGATAGTCGCAGCGGAAAGTTTAGACAAGTGATCGTCGCGATGGAGAGGGCGCCGGCGCACGCGCGGCGGGAACGGCGAAATCGCTAGTCGCTATCCGTGAGTGCGATGTCTTTGCAGTCACTGAACATAAAGCAGACGTCGGCGCATCGGAATCCACGTACGCGCAATTCCTTCTCTCTCCTACATCGTGACGCGACCGCGGCTGACATACACCGAGAGCTGCCGCGCTCAAGATAGTGGTGCGTCATCAACCAGAGAAGGAGATCGAAGATGAGGTACAAACTTGCGACAGCTTGCTTCGTGATCAGTGCTGCCTTGGTGCCCGTCGCGACGTATGCGGAAGACACCAACAAGGACCAGGACCGGGCGAACCCCGCCACCTTCGTCAAGGATTCGGCCATTACGACGAAGATCAAGACAAAGCTCGCGGCGGAGAACCTGGCGAGTCTGAAGGACATCAAGGTCGACACCGACCAGAATGGCGTCGTTTGGATTTCCGGTACGGTCAAGAGCCAAAGCGAGGCGGATCAGGCAATCAGGATCGCGCGTAGCACTGAAGGCGTGAAGTCCGTGAAGAACAACCTCAAGGTGGAAAACGCTGGGTAGTCGATCAGAGAAGATCGACGGCCCCGCTGAGGGACCGTGCAGCAAGAAGTGTCAGGGGCGGTTTGATTGCGAACCGCCCCTGTTCTTGTCCGCTTTGTCCGCTATGATGGAAAACCGGCGCAACAAAGGAAACACATGACGAAGTTGGCGATCGCGGTTTTTCTCTCGGCTCTGTTTTCAGGTACGGCCGGTGCGCAGGTCAATGCAGGGGAGCAGAAACCCGACCCGAATCTTCCCTTCAACATGACGTCGGTGGCGACGTTCGACCTGCCTTGGCGCATCGCATTCCTACCCGATGGCCGAATGCTTGTGACCGAGAAGGTCGGCCGCGTCCAGTTGGTCACCCCGCAAGGCGCCAAGACCGAAGTCAGAGGCGTCCCGCCCGCCTACTATCAAGGGCAGAACGGCATGCTCGGCGTCTTCCTCTCACCGCACTACGTTACCGATCACAATGTGTATGTCACCTATGTCGAACCGGGTGATTATGGTGGCGGCTTGGCGCTCGGTCGCGGTCAGCTGGTACTCAACGGCGAGCGGGCCGCACTGGAAGGGTTCGAGGTGCTGTGGCGCCAAATGCCCAGGGGCAAGGGCGGTCAGGCAGGCGCGCAGATCGCCTTTTCGCCGGACGGCAAATACCTCTTCCTCACGGTAGGGGACCGCCAGCGCATGACTCCCGCCCAGGATCCCAGCCAGCCCGTTGGCAAAATCCTGCGGCTGACGCTGGACGGCAAGCCCGCGCCTGGAAATCCGATGGAAGGCAAGACAGGTGCTTCCACCATTGCGTTGATCGACCCGCCGAGCGATACCGAGGCAGCCAAGACTGCGCGGGTCGTGAGCACCTATACGTTTCCCACGGCGAACTTGACGCCGGCCGAAACCTGGACCACGGGCCACCGCACGCCTTACGGCCTCGCCTTTGGGCCCGATGGGCGCCTCTGGGAAGTCGAGCATGGCCCGCGCGGCGGCGACGAACTGAATTTGATCGAGCCCGGCAAGAACTATGGATGGCCGCTGGTCGTCTATGGCAAGAACTATAACGGCGTGCCCATCGCAAGCCCGGATACGCGGCCCGACCTCGCCACGCCGGTGATCTATTGGGATCCGGTGATCGCGCCAGGAAACCTGATGTTCTACAAAGGCAGCGTCTTTCCACAATGGAATGGAAGCGCCCTGATCAGCGGCTTGGTCAGCCAGGTGATCGACCGCGTCACGTTCGACGGCAAAGGTGGCGCCACCGTGGTCCAGCGCTGGAACGTTGGCAAACGCGTCCGTGATATCGAAGAGGCGCCGGACGGCTCACTTTGGATGCTGGAAGATGCCAACCCCGGTGGCCTATTTCACCTCACGCCGAAGTAGCCCCAGGGCTCGAGGCACCGTCACTCGATCACCCTGTCCGCACGGATCAGGACCGACTGCGGGATCGAGATCCCGAGTGCTTTCGCGGCTTTCAGGTTGATTACCAACTCGAACGTGGTCGGCTGTTCGATCGGGAGATCTCCTGGCTTCGCACCCTTGAGAATCCTGTCTACGTACGAGGCCGCGCGGCGAAACTGTTCTCGACCATTTGTTCCATAGGAGACCAGGCCGCCGACATCGACAAAATCGCTGGATTCGTAGATCGCCGGCAGTCGTTGCTCGGCGGCAAAGTCTACGATGCGTGATCGCTGACTCAGGGTAAGCGGGTCGACGAGTATCAACAGTGCCTGGGGATGCTCGCGGATGATGGCATCCAAAGCCGCATTCAGCTCGCGCGTGTCCCGGACTTCTACTGAACGAACGGTCAGACCTACCGCAGGTGCTGCTGCCCGTGCTTGCTCAAATCGGGCGCGCATACCCACGTAATTCGGATTCCAGAGCACGTCCATGACTCGGGAAATTTTTGGAAACATCTCCTTGAGCAGCTGAATTCGCTTTTCACCCAGTTCAATGGACATGACCGACAGGCCGGTGATATTGCCGCCCGGGTGGGCAAGACTTGCGACCAATCCGTCTCCGACGGGATCGGAACTGAGGGGCATTACGATAGGAATGGTCCGCGTCGCCTGCTGGGCTGCGACAACTGCTGGCGAACTCGCCGCGACAATGACGTCCACCTTCAGCTGAACCAGCTCAGCGGCCAACATCGGCAGCCGTTCGATGTTGCCTTCCGCCCAGCGAACTTCGAGTTGAAAGTTCTTCCCTTCCACGTAGCCCAATTCGCGCAGTCCGTCGCGAAATGCTTGCAGGCGAATGTCCCACCCGCCCGTTGGGGACGCGGGACTTAGAAACCCAATTCGGGCAATGCCGGCTGGTCGCTGCGCGTGTGCCGGTCGAAGCACCGCGGGGAGCATGCCGGTCAAAACAATAAACGCCCGACGGTCCATCCTGCAGCACCTGGTCGACGAATCGAAGATTGACGGTACCACTTCTTCTGGAGGCACTCAATAAATTGGGTTCGCTTCGGTTGGTGCGCGATGGCGGGGCCCTCAGCGACTTTCCGAAATTCCTCGTCGCACAATTCTCCTGGCCGCACTTTCTGGTGATCCAGATCTGGCTCATGGTGCTGTTCCTTGTCTACGTGACGGCGCACGAGCTCAACACGCTGTTCGGTGACGGCGAGCTGCCGCGACTGTTCCTGCGCTGGCACTCGACCGAGGCCAAGCTCACGAGGCGGCAGCGTATCCGCCTACTCGTGAGGCTTAACCGACTGACAGAGGCCAATACGGTCGAGGCCATCAGCGAGAAAGGCGCGCCTGCGCACGCCGAGCTGATCGGAATCCTGCGCGAGCTTGCGGCGCGACCCGACGAAAAGTCAGTTCCAGACTCTTAGGAACCGCGCCGGTATTTCGGCCTTGCGCAATCGAAGGTGTGTAGTACGCGGTGTCGGCACGTCCCTTTGCGAAGCAATTCAGGGGCTTTCCGTTTTTCGTCAGTGGGAAATGCAACACCTGCCACCGCGTCAACCCGGCTCCATCCCGTTTTTCTTCAAGACGGCGGCGGCGGACGGCGATGTCAGGAATTTTGCGAGTGCCTTCGCCGCATCCGGTTTGGTCGCGCCGGTATGGATCCCGCTCGAAAATAGGGTGATTTGCTGAATAGTCGGCGGAAGTGGCCCAAGAAAATCAATGCCATTGACGTGAATAAGCTCGCTGACCTGTTGGAATCCGATCTCCACTTCTCCTCGGGCAATCATCTCGCCCACCGACGCGCCGGAGGGAGGTCGCTTCAATTTCGACTTGAGTTGATCGGCGACGCCCATGCGCTGAAAGAGACCGTCGAGATAGACGCCGCTCGGACCGGTGGAATAGCCGATCGAACTTGCGGATAGCAGCATCAGCTTTACTGCGTTATCAGAACTGATGTCGGGCTTCCGCGCGCCCTTTCGCACCGCAACTCCCACGCCTGATTTCGCAAGATCGACGCGGCTGCCGGGTTCGATCTTTCCAAGCTTGATCAATTCATCAAGCGAATCCGCGCCAATGATGACGAGGTCGACACTCTCGCCTCCCTTCAAGCGCTTCATCATGTCGGCCGTGCCAGACCAAATCGTCACCACCTTGTGCCCGGTCGACATCTCGAATTGTGGGACGAGTTCGAGATACGTTTCCTTGACCGCGCCAGTGGACATGACCTTGATTTCATCCGAACTTGCTGCCTGAGCGAGCGCGAATAGACCAACACCAAGCGCGATGGCCAGTCTGCCGATCAATCCATTTCTCATGAGGTCCTCCAAAGGTCAAGCCTTGATGACCATCCTCGGCACAATGGCCGTTATCGCCGCTGGAAGCGGGACAACTATCTTCTTACGCATGCATTCTGCGCGCAACTGAACGCGGCCCGCGAGGGACCGGTTGTGGCCGAATGCCGCCGTTATGAGAAGTCAAACACTGGCTTTTAGGGCCGCGCCCATTCGAACGCTATGCTGGTGGCGCAGCAGGCAAAACTGGCGCATCCTTCGGCTCTCGCAAGCCAATCCTGGAGGAGGAGAAGCTCATGGCGGAAATCCGGTGCATCCTGTCTGCGGCGCTCGTTGTCGCGGCTTTCTTGGCCGGCGCTCCGGCCTTGGCGCAGAAAGCGGGCAACGACTCGATCCGCGGCGTCGTGACCGGGCCGAACGGTCCTGAGGCCGGCGTGTGGGTGATCGCGGAGACAGCCGACCTGCCAACCAAGTACGCCAAGGTCGTGGTGACCGATGACAAGGGCCGTTACCTCATCCCGCAGTTGCCTAAAGCCAGGTACAGCGTCTGGTCGCGCGGCTACGGCCTGAAAGATTCCGGAAAGACAGAAGCCAGGCCGGGCAAGAGCGTGAATATCAAGGCGGTCGCGGCCACACCTAAGGAAGACGCCGAGCACTATCCCGGGATGTATTGGTACTCGCTGCTCAACATCCCCGGCACGGACCAATTTCCCGGCACAGGAGACAAGGGCAACGGCATCTCGCCCAACATCAAGACGCAGGACGCCTGGGTCGACACCGTCAAGAATTCATGCCAGTCCTGCCACGCACTCGGCAGCCACGGCATTCGCGTGGTGCCCGACCAGTTCAAGAAGGAAGGCGACGGCTTCAAGCAGTGGGCGCGACGCACTCAGTCGGGCCAGGCGATGAGCAACATGGCGCTCAGTCTCGGTTACATGGGCGTCGACGCGGCGCTCAAGAACTTCGCCGACTGGACCGATCGCATCGCCGCCGGCGAGCTCCCGTTCGCCAAGCCTGAGCGACCCAAAGGGATCGAGCGTAACTTCGTGGTGACGATGTGGAATTTCTCGACGCCGAAGTTCTACCTGCACGACGGCATCTCGACCTACCAGCACGACCCGAACGTGAACGCCAACGGACCGATCTACGGCTCACCCGAGGAGAGCACCGACAACATCCCGGTGCTCGATCCGGTGCAGAACCGCGCATACACCATCAAGCACCCCGTACAGCCCGGCACTCCGAACTCGAAGGATCTGCCGATGCAGCCTTCGGCCTACTGGGGCAGCGAGCCGCTTTGGGACGGCGGCAGCAGCCTGCACAACGCGATGATGGATGCGCAGGGCCGCGTGTACTTCAGCGCGCGCTTCCGCGGGCCGAACAACCCGGACTTCTGCAAGAAGGGCTCGGACCATCCTTCGGCGAAGGTGATGCCTCTCGACCAGAACGGCCGCCAGATCTCGATCTGGGATCCAAAGCAGCAGAAGTGGTATGACGTCGACACCTGCTTCTTCGCGCACCACCTCTACTTCGCGAAGGACGTGGACCAGACGTTGTGGCTTTCGCAGGGCGGCCCTGGCTCGAGCAACGGCGTCGTGGGCTGGGTAAAAATGAAGACGTTCTTCGAGACCGGCGACTCCGCGAAATCGCAGGGCTGGACACCGGTCGTGGTGGACACCAACGGCAACGGCAAGCGCGACGCCTACGTCGAGCCAAACGAGCCACTTGATCCCGCGAAGGACAAACGCATCCTCGGCGCCTTCTACGGCATCATGCCGAGCCCCGTGGACGACACGGTGTGGGGGCAGACGATGGGTATCGGCTTCGGGCGCATCGACCAGCCGGGTTTCGTCGTGCACATCATTCCAGGGGCCAACGCGTCGGAAACAGCGCTCGCGGAACTCTTCGTTCCGCCGGACGGCGCATGGAGCCCGCGCGGCATCGATGTAACGACTGACGGCGTCGTGTGGACGCCGCTCGCCAGCGGGCATTTCGCCAGCTTCGACCGGCGCAAGTGCACGCGACCGCAGAACGGGCCCGAAGCGCTCAGCGGGAAGCTGTGTCCCGAAGGTTGGACCCTGATCCGGATGCCGGGACCGCAGTTCCGCAGTCTCCCGGAGTCGGGCAGCGCCAACCATTCGTATTACGTGTGGGTGGACCGCTACAACACGCTCGGGCTCGGCAAGAACGTGCCGATCTTTACCACCAACGGCGCCGAGTCGCTGACGGCGGTGGTTGACGGCAAGATCATCGAGATGCGTGTGCCCTATCCCGCGGGCTTCTTCACCAAGCTCCTGGATGCCAGAGTGGACGACTCAAAGGCGGGCTGGAAGGGCAAGGGCGTTTGGACGATGTCGGGCACGCGCACCGTCTTCCACAACGAAGGTGGCACCTCGAACAGCCCGAAGGTCTACCACATTCAACTGCGCCCGGACCCGCTGGCACAGTAAGAACGCGACCCCGAAAAAGCCTGCGCGGAATCCACGGAGGCTTTTATTTTGGAGTCCGCAGTGGTGAGTCAGCCTCGCGCAAGGTGTGCTGACAGGCCGGATGCGGAGGCCTTTGACGCGCGCCAGGATTTGTGAAAAAGTCTTGACGCGGTCTTCGGTACGCTCCAATTCCATTTCAGGAGGAATCCATGTTTCGAAACGCTCTACTATCATCTTCCGCACTCGCGCTGCTCACGTTGTGTGCTGCCTCGGCAAGCGCGGTCGAGCCGATTGTCATCGATGATTCAAAGCTCAACCCCCGCTCGGTCACTGTTGGCGGCGCATCGGTGCTGCCTACGACGCGGACCGTCGCACATTGGTGGGGGCAGACGCGAGACGCGACCAATGGCGTTACCTATGGTTACAACATGGTGGGCGCCAACCCGAATACCTGCGTCGGCGCCGAGTGCTCGGTGACCATCGAGGTCGACATCACGCCGATCATCGTCAACATCGGCGGCCGGACTTTCAGCGGCGCAGACGTCCTGGCGGCGACGCTCGCCTCACCGCAGTTCGCAACTAACGACTACGGCTCCACTCCGTTTGCAACGGCGAAGGGCGCGTTCCCGCTTGCGCCCGCGTTCATCCGCGGGCCCGGTGGAGTGCTATCGCAGGGTGACGCCGGCAACATGCTGCAGCTGCAGGACGCGACGATGCGCGCCCAGTTCAACAAGACAGGATCGAACTACCACTTGATTCTGCACCCCAACGTACTGCCGGCCGTTGTAATTAACGTCCCGCAGCACCAGGGCACCTTGCTTCAAAGCAGCCGCGGCGTGGTATTTGCAGATGTCGACATCGGTTGGTGGTCCTCGCAGATCAACAACCTGCTCACCAGTGCCGACCCTACGCACCTGCCGATCTACCTGACGAACAACGTGTTTCTCTACGATGGAAACGACATCGGCAACTGCTGCGTGATTGGCTATCACGGCACCAAGGCCACCGGGAACGGCGGCGGCAGCACGAACAGTAACGGCAATGCCAAAGTGCAGACGTTCGCCTGGGCCTCGTGGGTGCAGCCGGGAATTTACGCCCGGCCAGACGGCGGCACCGACTGGGCGCTGCAGGACATCCACGCGCTCAGTCACGAGATCGCCGAATGGGCGGACGACCCGTTCGTCAACAACACCGTCCAGCCATGGCTGACGCCGACTGCACCGCAGTACGGCTGCACGACGGTGATGGAGACGGGCGATCCAGTGGTCGGCATCGGCTTCGCGATGGGCCACAATACGTTCCAGCAGGGACCCAATCCGAATGGCACGCAGAGTGCCGACGGCTATTATCACCCCGAGGATGAGGTGTTCCTCCCGTGGTTCCTGCGCGTCTCCCCGAACAATGTGTCCGAGGCCACGCAGGCAAATGCCGGTATGGCCGACAGCGGGCGCTACACGCTGATGGGCGACCTCAACCCATTCCCGGGGTTCCGGGCGCCAGCCACAGGCTGCAATTAGGAGACTTCAAGCAGCGTCTCAAGCAAACTGTTTGCGTAGCCGCCCGGTCACAGTTATCGCCGGGCGGCGATTGCATTGATGGGTCGTGAAGCTCCTCTTTCGTCGCGGAAAGCACGCAGGTTCGCGGACTACGAAACGCAGCAGCTGCGTAACCTGCTTGGTGTCGGCCGCACTCGCAGCGCGTGAATCGCAAGCGCCAGTTCCCGCCGCAAATCACCGAATGACGTTCTTGCGCCGCTTCCTCCTGGATCTTGGTGGCGTCTCGAGCGTGGCCGTCCTCGCGCTTGGCTTGTCCGGAGTGGCATCCGCTGACGACCTGACAACATTGGCCAACCCGGGGGATCTGGGCTTCTCGGCCGCGCGTTTGGCGCAGATCGCGCCGTGGTATCAGGTGCGCTTCGATGCTTTCTCGCCACCAGAAGGTCTTGTGCCTGGCGCCGTCATCGCCATCGCAAGGGGCGGCAAGCTCGCCTATTTGCAGGCGATCGGGTTTCAGGACCGCGCCAGGACGATTCCGATGAAGACGGATTCCATCTTCTGGATCGCCTCGATGTCCAAGCCTGTGACCAGCGTCGCGGCCATGATTCTGGTCGACGACGGCAAGCTCGACCTCGACGCACCCGTCGCCCGGTATCTGCCCGAGTTTCAAGGACGTGCGAGTCGCATTCCAGAAGACGGACGCCGCCACCGGCAACACGGAATATGGCATCGGCCTGCCCGTACCCCCAAAACGGCCGATGACGATTCGCGATCTGTTGCGCCATACCTCGGGTCTCATTTATCCCGAATTGGATTTTGCGTATCCGGAGCGCGGCACAGTAAGCGCAACTGCCGATTTCGGTATCCGAATGATGCATTTGCTCTACAGCTGGATCGACGCGAGAGCATACAAACGCGACGCGACGCTGGCGGATTTCGTTTCTGCTCTGGCTCGCCTGCCGCTCGCCCATCAGCCCGGCGAAGTCTGGGAATATGGCTTGAACGCCGACGTCCTCGGGCTGGTCGATCGAAGTGGCATCTGGCGAGCCGCTCGACCAATTCATGCAGAGCCGTATCTTTGCGCCGCTGCACATGGTCGACACTGGCTTTTACGTGCCGGAAGCCAAGCTCGACCGCCTCGTCGATGCTCCCATGCTGAAACGGCCGCCGATCTGGGATGTTGACCAGGCCGGCGAAACTGTTTTCCGGCGGCGGCGGCCTTGTTTCGACCGCGCCCGACTATCTGCGCTTCTGCCAGATGTTGCTCAACGGCGGCGAACTCGATGGCGTGCGTGTGCTGAGCACGAACGCGGTGAAGCAGATGACAACGAACGCGCTGTCGCCGGATATTCGCATCTACGGCAATGAGATTGGTCCTCACGCGGGAAGAAGCTTTGGACTTGGCTTCGCCATTCGCAACGATCCTGTCTCCAGCTGGTCGCCGGGAGCGGTTGGAAGCTTTACCTGGGCCGGCCTCTGGGGTACGTACTTCTGGATCGATCCGGTGGCGAAATTGATCGGTTTGCAGATGATCCAGGCGGCGCCTGGCAAAGGGCGCGAAGCGGTGCCGTTCTCGGGGATCAATCGTCTGGTCTATGACGCGTTGATCGATCGTTGATAGGCGCATGCGAAACCGCTGTCGAACCCGCGAATTTCCTACATCAGCTTCTCCAACGTGTTGCGCAGCCGCTTCAACTCCTCGGTTGGCAAACACTCCAGCGTGGCCGGCGGCTGGTCGGTGATCTTTTCGACGATGTCCACCATGCGCCGGCCGGCGGCCGTCAGCGAGACCAGCTTGACGCGCCGATCGGTCGGGTGCTGGGCGCGCTTGACCAGGCCGCGTTCTTCGAGGGCGTTGATCAGCACGGTGGCGGCCGGCGCATCGGTGCCCATGTCGTCCGCCAGTTCGCTCAACGTGCGAGCGCCGCGCTCGAGGCGCCAAAGTGCGCGCACGCGGCTGAACGGCAAGCCCGTTGCCTCGGCGACCTTGCGCCGCCACTCGCCGCGCGTTTCCATGACCAGCTCGACCATGATGCGCCACGTCCGCTCGGCATCGGATCGTGGAGTCGCCCCGTAACGCGCCGTTCGCTTCATGCGGCAACCCCCGGGTCAGGCTCCTGCAACAGGTGAGCGATGCGCGCCGTGCTCGCGCGAGCGCGCGCACCGGTCGACACGATCGCCAGCACCACGATCAGCACGCCAAGGCAGGCGAAAATCCACCAAAAGTGGTGTGTCGCCTGCGCAAAGCCGGCCCGGGCACTGTCGCTTCCCATAGGGCTGCCTGCCATCGTCCCGGCCAGCGCGACGCCGACCGCAACGCCGATCTGGCGACTGGTGGATGCGACCGCCGAAGCGATCCCCGCTTGCGCGCGTGGCATGCCCGACACCGCGGCAAAGGTTACCGGCGCGTTGACCATGCCGAAGCCGATGCCGAAGAGCGCATATACCGAGAGCAACTCGACGAGCGGCGTGTCCGTTTGCAGTTGCGCCAACAGCAGCGAGCTCACCGTGAGCATCGCCCCGCTCACGAGCAGCGAAGGTCGTGCGCCATGCGTGGCCACGAGTCGGCCGGAGAACGGCGATACGATCGTCACTGCCAGCGCCGTGGGCAGGATGGCCATGCCGGCGTGGAGCGCCGAGAGGCCGCGCACGTCCTGCAGGTAGAGCGAGTTCAGGAACAGGAAGCCGCCGAGTGCTGCGAACATGCAGACGGCGATCACCGTCGCCGCGCTGAACGGCAAGCTGTGAAAAAAGCGCACGTCCAGCAGCGGTTCGTGGCGGCGTCGCTCGTAGGCGACGAGCGCGATGAACGTGACTACTGCTATCAACGCCGCGGCGTTTGCCACCCATCCGCGGCCGCTTTCGATCACGGCAAAAACGAGTGTCGAGAGTCCGAGCAACAGCAGCGCTTGACCGATGGGGTCGGGCCGCCGCGCTCTCGGAGCGCGTGATTCGGGTACGTAGCGCGCCGTCAGCCAAAGCGCCAGCACGCCAATGGGCACGTTGATCCAGAAGATTGCGTGCCAGCCCATCGTTTGCGTCAAGACCCCACCCGCCAACGGACCCAGCGCCATCGCCAGACCGGCCACCGCCGCCCAGATGCCGATGGCGTGTGCACGCGCCTTCGGGTCGACGAAGGTATGCACGATGATCGACATCGCGACCGGATTCATCATCGAGCCCCCCAGCGCCTGGATCACCCGCGCAGCCACCAGCGAACCCACTCCAATCGCGAGGCTGCACAACAGCGAGCCCAGCGTGAACAGGGCCATTCCCACCATGAACACGCGTCGCCGGCCGAAGCGATCCGCCATGGAACCGCCAAGCATCAGGAAGCTCGCGATGACGATCGTGTAGGCATCGATCACCCACTGCAGCCCGCTCAGCGACGCTCCCAAGTCGCGGCGGATGTCCGGCAGCGCGACGTTCACGATGGTGGCATCCATCGACACCACCAGGAGACTCAGGCAGCAGATGGCCAGGATGACGTTCTGTCTTGTCGGCGGGAGCGAAGACGGGGAAGCGCGATCGGAGATACTTGTATTCATACAACAATTGTATATCTACAACTATCGGCAAGTCAACTCATCGATTGCTGCGGGAGAATTCTGCTTGCAGAAAGCGCCGTACCGCCGGATCCGACTCGAGGCCGATGGCTCGCTGATAGGCCTCGGTGATCGCTTGCGGGTCGCCGGTGCGCGACAGCAGCGCAGCGCGCGCGGCCCAGTAGGGCTGATACTCGGCAAGCCGGGAATCGTCCTTCAGCGCATCGAGCGCCCCGAGCCCCTCGGCCGCGCCACGAGCGCCGCCCAATTGTTCGCTAAGCGCAACGGCGCGATTGATCTCGACCACCACCGATGCTGTCATCGCGAGCAGCGCGTCGTAGAGCGCGACGATCGCCACCCAATCGGTGGCGCCGGTGACGCGCCGTGCCGCGTGCGCCGACTGCACCGCGGCTTCGAGCTGGAAGCGGCCAGGCGCACCCAGGCGGCTCGCCGAAAGGAGCAGCGCCTCGGCCTCGTCGCTGAGGGCGGCGTCCCAACGCGCCGGGTCTTGCGCGGCAAGCGGAACGAATTCACCCTGGCCATTGCGCCGCGCATCGCGTCGTGCCTCGGCGTGCAGCATCAGCGCGAGGAGCCCGAGGGCCTCTGGCTCCTGCGGCAGCAGCGACGCAACGAGGCGTCCGAACCAGATCGCTTCCTCCGCCAGTCCTCGATTGCGCGCCTGCGTGCCGGCAGGATCGGACCACCCTTCGCTGTAGATCGCGTAGATCGCTTCAAGCACCGC
Source organism: uncultured beta proteobacterium (assembly GCA_963741315.1). GTDB lineage: Bacteria > Pseudomonadota > Gammaproteobacteria > Burkholderiales > Casimicrobiaceae > PALSA-1003. The sequence continues at coordinate 707,735 of CAVUHK010000004.1, read as the reverse complement.
GTCGAGGCGATCGGCAAGCTCGTCGTGCTCCGGCACACGGAATGGAATGCCTGCCTGACGGATGCGGCTCTTCGCGCGCACCAGACGCTGGCCCATCGTGGACGGCGCCACCAGGAACGCAGAAGCGATCGTCGCGGCGTCGAATCCGAGCACCACCTGCAGGATGAGCGGTGCGCGCACGCCGGCATCGATCGCCGGATGCGCGCAGGCGAACATGAGTCGCAGGCGATCGTCGGGTATCGCGGCCGCGCTCTCCTCATCCTCGACCTGGGTGGCCAGAAGCTCCAGCGTCGGAATCGCCTCCTCGCCGGTGCGCCGGCGCCTCGCGGTATCAAGGAGCTTGCGCCGGGCCACCGTCAGGAGCCATGCCTCGGGCACGCGCGGGATGCCGCTGCGCGGCCAATCGGCGAGCGCAGCCGCGAAGGCTTCGGAGAGCGCGTCTTCAGCCCCCGCGACGTCGCGCGTGCGCGCGGCGAGAAACGCGATGAGCTTGCCGTAGCTCGCGCGCGCAACCGCCTCCGCGGACTTCGCTACATCTGCCAGACGGGGCGCACCTCGATAGCGCCGTACTGCGCGCCGGGGCAGCGTGCAGCCCACGACAGCGCGGCGTCGAGATCCGGCGCCTCGATGAGGTAGTAGCCGCCAAGCTGTTCTTTGGTCTCGGCGAATGGCCCGTTCACGACGTTCTTTTTGCCACTGGGCGCTCGCACCGTGGTCGCCTCCGACGTGGGGCGCAGGCGATTGCTGCCGACCAGCACGCCGGCTTGCTTGATCGCCTGCGTGTAGGCCGTGTAAGCGGCCAGCACCTGACTCGACGCCTCCTTGGGCGCGTCCAGCATGGCAGACTCGTTTCCGTAGATCATCAGCAGATATTGCATACTCGTCTCCTTATCGATGTTGCGGCAGCATATGCCGCCATGACAATGACGCTCGGCAAGGCCGCATTTCGACACTCAGCCCGCGACTGCTTCGAAGAGGACTTATTATCTGCGTTCTTGCTCGGAATTTTGCTTGGTCCGTTTGCGTGGGACATGTCGAAGTGAAAAAGCACCGGGGTTGACTTTCGTGGGCCCTACGCGCATAAAAATGCTTTACAAAAGCGCGGACAACTGCGTAACGGAGGAACAAATGGATTATCGCAAGGCGAATTGGAAAATCTCCCGGCGGGCGGCATTGCAGTCCGCATTGGCGCTGGCCGCGACGCCGCTCCTGCAACTTACCGGCGGCCGAGCCTGGGCGCAAGCCGCTCCGCCGGCACGCAAGGCGACGAAGGTGCTCGACTTCATGACCGGCGCCGACGTTGCCAAGGCGGAGCAGGAAGGCGAGATCGTGTTCTACACGCATGACAGCGAACCTGCGGGTGCCGCAATCATGGAAGCCTTCAGCAAGGACTTTCCGAAGATCAAGGGCTCGTACGTGCGCGCGCAGACCGGAGCGCTGTATAGCAAGTTGATCGCCGAGCGTTCCGCGGGCCGCTACGCCGTCGATGTCGTCCAATTCTCGGACACCGCGACCGGTCTCGACTTCCAGAAGAAGGGCGGCTACATGCGCTACGTTTCGCCCCAGGTCGATGCGTATGCCCCGGAGTATTTGAGCAACCCCGTGGGCGACTACTTCTGGGTCGGGTTGACCATCGTCGGCATCAGCTACAACACCGACAAGGTCAAGGCCGAGGAAGCGCCAAAGACCTGGAAGGACCTGCTGGATCCACGCTGGAAAAACGCGATGAGCGTCAAGCAGTCGACGTCCGGGACGCAATTCGCGCAGTGGTACGAATTGCGGCGGATGTACGGCGCAGATTATTGGAAAGAGTTCGCCAAGCAGCGTCCGCGCGGCTTCGATTCCCGCGCGCAGATCTTCGACCGGCTGGCGAAGGGCGACGACAAGGTATGCGCGCTGGCCGAATACGCCGGATACCTGCTGCAGAAGGAGAAGGGATCGCCGCTCGCTTTCGTCATTCCGCCGGATGGCATGATCGCTGCCGCGTTGGTCAATGGCGTGGTCGACAAGGCGCCGCATCCAGAGGCCGCGAAACTGTTCGTCGACTGGTTGATGTCACCTCGAGGCCAAGCCTTGTATCAGGACAACAAGTTCCTGTACTACGGTTCGGTGCGCAAGGACGCGCCGCCAATGCCGGGCGGGGTCAAGCTGAGCAACTTCAAGCTTCTGCTCCCGACCGACATGGTGGCCTACACGGCCGCCCAGCCGACGTTTCTGAAAGAATGGAACGCGATGCTGGGTTTGTAGGATCGGCGCGTGTCCGACGCATTGTCCGCAGGCACTGCACCCGAGCGCCCGACCACGATCTCGCTGCAGACGGTGACGATGGTGATCGTCGTCATCGTGGTCGCCGCGTTCGTCCTGTATCCGATCTACTTCCTGCTGCAGGCGGCGCTGGACGTGGGCGAGCCCAACGTGCGGCCGCCGACCGCCTACGGCCTGGGCAATTTCGCCGCGCTCGCACAGTACTGGGAGATCATGGTCAACACGCTGGTCGTGACCCTGGCGGCAACGGTCATGGCACTGGTGTTCGGCTTTCTGACAGCCTGGATCCTGACGCGGACAAACGTTCCATGGCGCCGCACACTGGAGCAGTTGATGGCGGTGCCCTACTACGTCACGCCGCTGCTCGGTGCGCTCGCCTGGAACCTGCTCGGCGCGCCCGAAAGCGGGTTCATCAACCAGATCTGGCGTGGGATAGGCGGGCAGGACGCGCTCATCGACATGTCCTCGCCGGCGGGCATCGCGTGGGTGATGGCGTTGTTCGAAGGCTCGGTCGCGTTCGTGATGATCGGTGCGGTGATGAAGTCCATGGACCCGTCGCTCGAGGAGGCTTCGCAGATCGTGGGCGGCGGCCGCTGGCGCACGATGTTGCGCATTACCCTGCCGCTGGTCGCCCCGGGCGTGCTCGGAGCGGCGATCTTCGTGTTCGCCGAAATGCTGGGGTCGTTCTCGGCCGCACTCGTTCTCGGCACGCCTGCGCGCTTCTATGTCATCACGACGGCGATCTACCAGTTTGTCTCGGCCTATCCACCGCGCATTCCGCTGGCAGCGGCGCTCGGCGTATCGCTGTTCGCGGTGATGTTCCTGATGCTGTTCCTGTACCGGCGCGTCACGGCAAACAAGAGCTACGTGACGGTCGGCGGCAAGGCGTTCCGGCCGCGCGCGATCGACGTGGGCTGGCTGCGTTGGGTGCTGTTTGGCGTCTGTATTGTCTACCTCATCCTCTCGGTATTCCTGCCCATCGCCACGCTGATCTTCGCATCGGTGCAAAAGGTGGCGGTGATCGCTCCGAAGCTCGACAACTTCACGCTGGACAACTACCGCACCGCGCTGTCGCTCAATGCTGTACGGTCGGCCATCGGCAACAGCCTGCTGCTCGGCCTGCTGACCGCGACCATCGGCGTGTTGCTGACCGGCCTGCTGGCGTGGATGATCCAGCGCAGCACGCTTCCCGGACGCGGCTTGCTCGAGTACATCGTGATGTTTCCGCAGGCGGTGCCCAGGCTGGTGTTCGCGTTCGGGATGATGTGGGCGTGGCTCGTGTTCCCGATCCCCATCTATGGGACGTTTTGGGTGTTGCTGATCGCCTACCTGACGGTGTTCCTGCCGCTGGGCGTGCGCACCATATCGGGCGTGATCGTGCAACTCGACAAGAGCCTGGACGAGTGTGGGCAGGTATGTGGTGCCTCCTGGGGCCAGCGCATGCGCACGATCATGGTGCCGTTGCTGCGCCCCGGTCTGATGGCGGCCTGGGTGCTGATCTTCATTGCGAGCGTGCGTGAGTTGGGCGCCTCGATACTGCTGATGGGACCGCAGTCCAAGGTGCTCACGCCCGCGATCGTCGAGGCGTTCTTCTCGACGAGTTCCGAGCTGACCGCGGCGATGTCGTTGATCCAGACGGTCGTCGTCGGCGCTGCGATGGTGATGCTGCTGTTGATCACCCGCCGCAGTTCGAGGTAGGAGCAAGATGAGTACTGGACACGGCAATAGTGCATCCGACATCGAGGTTACCGACCTGGTCATTCGCTACGGTTCGGTGGCGGCCGCCGGCCCCGTCAGCTTCACCGCGAAGCAGGGGCAGCAGCTGACGCTTCTTGGGCCCTCTGGCTGCGGCAAGACGACGACGTTGCGCGCGATCGCCGGCCTGGAAAAGCCTGTATCGGGGTCGATTCGTATCGGCGGGCAGACGGTGTACGACGCTTCGCGGGGCATAAACCTGCCGGCGGAGCGTCGCGGCCTGTCGATGGTGTTCCAGTCGTATGCGATCTGGCCGCACATGACCGTATTCGAGAACGTCGCCTACGGGCTCAACGTGCGACGCGCGAGTGCTGCCGAGGTCAAGGAAAAAGTCCAGTGGGCGCTCGACCTGGTCAAGATGGGCGCGTTTGCGGAGCGCAACGCGTCGCAGCTCTCCGGCGGTCAACAGCAGCGCGTCGCGGTTGCGCGTGCTTGCGCGTTCCACCCGAAGGTGCTGCTGTTCGACGAACCGCTGTCCAACCTCGACGCGAAGCTGCGCTCCGAGATGCGCATCGAGCTGCGCGAATTGCAGCACCGACTCGGCGTCACGTCGATATACGTGACGCACGACCTCGAAGAGGCGCTGGCGATGTCCGACGACATCATCGTCATGCGTGGCGGCAAGATCGAGCAGAGCGGCGCACCCGGCGAGATCTACAACCATCCGCGGACCGCTTTCGTCGCGGATTTCGTGGGCTCGGCCAACCTGATCTCGGGACGGCTGCGTCCGGACGTCGCCCGCGACGGACTGGTCGCGCTCGAAACCGACGGTGGCGACGTGGTGCACGGCGTCGCGCTGGGGCGCACGCCAGGACCAAGCCCGATGATGTCGGTGCGTACCGTTCGCTTTCACCTGAGCGCTGAGCAGCCCGCGCAGCAGATCAACGTCTGGCCGGTTACCGTGGTCCGCTCGATTTTCCTGGGCGACCTCACGCAGCTTCACGTCGAATGGAGCGGTCGGGAAATCGTGATCCGGCAGACTCCGACCGAGACGTTGGGGCAGGGTGCGAAGGGCTACCTGTGGGTCGACCCCAACGATTGCGTCCTGCTCGAGCCGGGCACGGCGGAGGCCGACGAGGCGCAGGTGCAGGCTGCACCGAAACTGGCGCTGGCCGACCTGCCGATCGAGTAATTGGCTATGTCCAGCGGCACCGTTTCCCAATGCGTCTCGCCGACCGCTCCGCGCAACGAACAGGCTTACCTTCGACTACCACAGCCCGCGCAAGCAAGGAAGGATGTTCGACTACTGAATTAGACGACCGCCCGTGCCGCTGGAACTGCGGCAGCTCATTCGACGGATGGCGAGCGAGAATCCAAGTTTCCCTTCCAATGCCGGCGCGTGAGCAACAGCAGTCCGGTGAGCGCGACGAGCATCCCGGGCACGCCGATGATCCACCGCGCTCGCGTTTGCGCTTTCCCCCGCAGGATTTCCTGGACGAAGTGCTCGCCGCGCGTCATCTCGTTGAAGGTCTTCTGGTACGACGCAATGCGCCGCACCTCGTCGTCGGACAGCGGCGTTCCCTGGTAGCGTGCCGCTTTCTCCAGCGCATTGAGCCGATCCACTTCGCCCTGGAAGCGCAGTGCATCTCGCGCGGCGCTTTCATAGGCGTCGCGTTGGCCAGCGCCCAGAAACCGCGTCGGACCAATCCCTGTCGCGCTTTCGACCAGTGCAAGAATCGGTTGATCCCCGGTGGGGACGATCATCAGCCAGGTGCTCGACACGAGGAGGGAGAGCAGAACGGCCGTGGCAAGCGCATTGAGGGCGATGCGCAGGTTGCGGCGGCGCTCTGCGATGCCGACGAAAAGCAGAACCTTCGCCAGCCCGGCCAGCAGCAGGCAAGCTGCTTGCGCCGCCACCATCGCGGCGCCGGTCGGCAGATCGAGCGCATACGATGCCGCGAGACCCACCGCGCAGGCCACAATGCCTGCGCTCCATGCGATCAACAGCATGACGGGGAGCTGGTCGGAAAAGATCGAGCCGATGACCGCGGGCATGATCAGAAGGCTAAACACGAGAAGCACGCCCGCCGTGGTCACCGAGCTGGTCACGACGATGGCGAACGACAGGTAAAAAGCAAAGTCTAAGATCCACACTGCGGCTCGCGTGCTGTCTGCGGAGGAGCCTTCTACGGATAGCGCGAGCAGCGGCCGGCGCGCGATCCAATGCAGCAAACCGATAACCGCATACAAAGCGGCGAACTTCGCAACGTCGGCGGCCTCGACGGTCAGAATGCTGCCGATCAGGATTTTCTTGACGTGCTCCGCGCCCTGTGGCGCGCGATCGACGACCAGGATCGTCGCCGCGGTCGCCACGACATATACGATGCCGACGAAGGCTTCCTGGCTCACGTAACGCGCGAGCGTGCGAGTGAACGTGAGCAGTGCTGCGCCTATCGCGGTAAACAGCAGCGCATAGCCGAATCCCGCTGCGCTTGTCGCTGCATTTCCATTCGCGAATGCGACGGTGGCGCCCAGCGCCGACAGTTGCGCGAGCGCCAGATCGGCGAACACGATCCTTCGTCGCAGCACATGGACGCCGAGATAGGCGTGCATGAGCACGAACACCGCCGACGCCGCGAAAGGAAGGGCAAGCAATGCGAGCGCATCGCTCATCGCGCTCATGGACTTCGGGCGCCCAGCGCCTTGGCGAGTGTCGCTACGTTGTAATCGAACAACGCCAGATAGTCGTTCGTCCCCTCGATGCTGCCGACCGTGATCGCGAGGCGAACCATCGGCACCGAGAGCTTTCGCGCGATGAGGCGGGACGCATCGTCCGGCTCGTAGGGTTCGTGCACGATCGCCCGCACGTTGGCCTTGCCACCGGCGGAGATCACCTGCGCTAGATGGGCGGGGCTGGGCGCAATGCCGGCTTTGGGCTCGATGAAGGCAATGACATCGAGCCGGAAACGGCGCGCGAAATAAGGCCAGGAGTTGTGATACGCAATGAGCTTGGTCCCGGCGAAAGGCGCCAAGGTTTCGCTCCAGCGTGCACGCGCAGTCTCGAGCCGGGACAGAAATCCGGCGCGGTTTGCGAAGATCTGCTCACGTTGCGCGGGAGCGATGCGCACCAGAGCGTCGGCGATGCTCGCGGTGACGATGATCGCGTTGTCCGGGTCGAGCCAGTAATGCGGGTTGGCGACACCATGCGCATGGCCACCTTCGTTGACCACGCTTTGCCCGCGAATTTCGAGCAAGGGGATTCCGGCCGAGGCGTCGACATTCGCCTCGCCTCCCGGCATCAGCCGCTTGTCGCCAATCTGCCTGACCAATGCATCGAGCCAGTAGTCATACCCAAGGCCAACGCGTATGAGCAGATCGGCGTGGCGCAGCTTGGAAAGATCGCCGGGACGCGGCTCGAAAGCTTCTGGATCGACGCCGGCGGGGACGATCGATTCCACGGCGACGAGGTTGCCGCCAACCTCCCTGGCGAGCGCCGCGAGATCGGTGGTCGTCGCCACCACATTCACGGCGGCCGACGCAGGCGCGGCCAGCAGGAAAACCAGCGGGGCGGCCAGCTGCGCGGCCGCCCCGATCACCAGGCCGAGGAGCCCGGCCCGCACGAAGCTACCTCGACGCCACCCAGGTGCTTTTCGGCAACAGACAGTACACCGCTTTTTGCGCGCCACTTGGTGCGGCAAGGCGACAGTCCATCACCATGCTGGCAAGACTGTACGCATCAAGCCGGCTCAGTTTCTTGTCGCTCTGCAGGAGTTCGACCATCGCCCACGAGGCGTCGTCCATTGCCTTGTTGAGATCGGCGTCCTTGCCGACCGTCACGAGGTACGCCTTGTTTTCTTTCTCCGGCAACGCTTCGATCCTGCGCGCGCCACTTTTCGCGGTGAAGCAGTGGATGCCCTTGTTGACGTCGACCACCTGGGTGATCCGGCAATCCCACGTCGCCATCATCACCTTGTCTACCTGGTCGGCGGGAACATTGCGTACGCCACTCAGCACCTTGCTCGTCTCGGACTTGATGAGATCCAGCGCCTTGTTGAGATCGCGGTCGATGCCGAGCGTGATCCATGCATCCTTCGTTTCGATGCGCGGCCATTCGAGCGGCGTGCTCTTGACCACGTCCACGGTTACGTTCATTTCCTTGTACGCGGTCTCGAGCGCGGTGAGATTAATTTCGCCGTTGCCCTGCGCCGCGTGCGAATCGCCGGTCCAGAGGAGCGCGCCCTTGACGAAGACCGGAACATACAACGTCGCGCCTTCGGTCAGCTCGCGAACATCGATGTTGCCGGCATAGCGTCCCGGCGGTACCGAGCTGTATTGCCCAGGTTCGGCACGGGCTACGCCGATGGTGCCGGGGAACGGCGCCAACGGAATCTCGATTCCCGGAGCAAACTCGGCGACCTTGCGCTCGAGGTCGAGATAGAAATACTTGACCTGCCCCTCGGGAAATTTCGACGGAAACTGGCCGAACATGCCGGGCACATTGAAGTTGGTCCCGTACGCGCGCGGCACAATCTTGTTGATTCGTACCTTGAGCACGTCGCCCGGCTCGGCGCCTTCGATATAGACAGGGCCCGTCAAAGTGTGCGGTCCGCGCCCGGGAAAGTCGGTGCGCAGCTTCTTGATCTGCTCGATCGTCGTCCCCGGCACGACCTGGTTGTGCGAATGCATCATTGTCTCGAAGACGATCGAGTCGCCAGAGTCGACGTGCAGCACCGGGGGTTGCGCATTGTTGAACCATCCCCATTGCGTCGTTTCCATGGTCGCCGGCAGCAGATGAGTCTTGCCTGGATAGCGCTTGGCTGGAACCGTTCGCAGCTGCTCTTGCTCCGGCGTCGATGCCGGAGAGAAGGGTTGGATCGCCGGCGGAGGCGGGGCGGGGGCTGCAGCAGGTGGTGGAGTCGCAGCGGGAAGCGCCCCCGGTGTTGCAGGTTGCTGTGCACCCGCGATCGAGACGGCGATTGCCGCAACCGAACCCGCAACGAATACAATGCGCGCGCGACCAAGCGCAACGCTCGATTGAATGAACATCGGTGATCTCCCTTGAGCGAGTGGTGGCCCGCGCGACGTGACGCCAGTCAGGTCCACGATTATCGTAGCAGATCAGACTTGCGTTGGCTTCTCGGGTCAAAAGAGTAAGGGATTGCCATTCGCCACGGTTGCAGGTCTGCCGGCGACCACTGCGCGACAGCCTCGCGCGGTTGGGGCATGTCTCGGTCAAAATACGTTCAAGAGACACAACGTACCTGCTTGATACGCCGCAAGAATTCGCCAATTCGACGCAGACCGGGGAGGGTGATGACACCGCTATCTCATTTGCCTCAGGGGTCGACGACTTGCAATTGAGCTCGGACAATGAGGTATGTTTCAAAGCGGGTGGAAGGTCCCAATGCGCGCAATCGGCAATTTCCTTTGGTTCATCCTTGGCGGGGCACTGATGGGCTTGGCGTGGTGGCTCGTTGGCCTGCTTGCGTGCATTTCGATTGTCGGCATCCCTTGGGGAAAGGCGTGCTTCGTGATCGGCCAGTTCTCATTCTTTCCGTTTGGAAAGGAGGCCATCAGTCGCAAGGTACTGAGACAATCGGACGACATCGGTACCGGCGTCATGGGCACGGTCGGCAATGTCGTATGGTTCGTCTTCGCCGGCGTCTGGCTGGCCATCGGGCATGTGATCTGTGCACTGGGATGCTTCATCACGATCATAGGAATTCCGTTCGGGATCCAGCATTTGAAGCTCGCTGGCATCGCGCTTGCTCCTATTGGCCAAACGATTGTCACAAAGGAGGTGGCAGCTGCCGCAAGGGCAGCGGGTGCCACAGCCACGATCGCGGCATTGAGAAATGGCAAATGACCCGCAGATGGACAATGGCGGACTAACGCAATTTGCGTAGCACAGAAGGTTCGCAACGAATGCAAACATTGATGCCACTCTCCGAGGAGGTTGGCAAACTCCTTGCTGGCGCGCAACGAGAAGATCGCAATTGCAGAATCCGCCGCAGGCGGACTTATTAACGCAGCGTTGTTGGCAGTGGCGGGTGCGTCCGGCTGGTGCCTTGGCGGCGTAGTCCTCTACACGATGCGGTCGCGTTTGGCGTTGAAGGACATGCACCCCGAAATGTTCAAGGACATGACCGGATCGACCGAGGTATATGCACGATTCATGGCGCGAGCAGTGCGCGAACGTTTCGATGCCCAATGGTGCCTCTGCGAGACCGGTACCGCTGGACCGACCGGTAGTCGCTACGGGTATCGGGCAGGGCACGCCTGTTTTGCGGTTTCCGGTCCGGTCGAAAGGGTGCTGACGATCGAAACCGGCAGCGACGATCGGGTTGCGAACATGTACGCGTTTGCGATGGCGGGACTGAAGCTGCTGGTGGAGGCCCTCAAAGCTTGAAGCCGCTTCATCGCAATGGCGAGACCATCGCACGATGACCGCGACAAGTCGCCAGCGAGCACGGAGCGGGCCGAGCAGGTGCGTGAGGTGGCAAACACCATCTATCGCGCCGAATCGCGTCGCGTGTTCGCAACGCTGGTACGTCTGCTTGGTGACTTCGACCTCGCCGAAGAGGCGCTTCACGACGCTTTCCGCGCGGCGCTCGAGCAATGGCCGCGCGACGGCGTGCCTGCGAATCCATGCGCGTGGCTGGTATCGGCCGGTCGCTTCAAGGCCATCGATGGCATACGCCGACGCTCGCGATTCGATTCGATGGAGGATGTTGCCGAGCAGGTGGATGCCGTAATCGATGAGACCGCTGCATGGGACAGCGAAGTCATCGAGGACGATCGGCTGCGGCTCATCTTCACCTGCTGTCACCCGTCCCTCGCCGCCGAAGCGCAGGTGGCACTCACGTTGCGCGAAGTCTGCGGCCTCACGACGGAAGAAATCGCGCAGGCCTTTCTCAGCGCCGCGCCGACACTGGCGCAGCGCATTGTTCGCGCCAAGGCAAAGATCCGCGATGCCCGCATTCCTTACCAGGTTCCGGAACCTGACCAACTCGCGGAACGACTCGACAGCGTGCTGCGCGTGATCTATCTCGTATTCAACGAGGGATACTCCGCGTCTTCGGGGCAGTCGCTGACGCGGGTCGATCTGTCCGCAGAGGCGATACGTCTGGGACGGCTGCTCGCTGAATTGCTGCCGGAGCCCGAGGCGATCGGATTGCTGGCGCTGATGCTGCTGCAGGAATCGCGGCGGGCTGCTCGCACTTCGCCGACGGGTGACCTGGTCTTGCTCAACGACCAGGACCGCTCGCTTTGGAACCGCGAACAAATCACCGAAGGATCCATGCTCGTGACGAAATCGCTCGCGTCGCGTCGGACAGGGTCCTACACGCTCCAGGCAGCGATTGCCGCGGTGCACGCCGACGCCAGCAGCGCTGCTGCCACCGACTGGGCGGAAATCGCAGGGCTCTACGACGTTCTGCTCCGCATCGAGCCGACACCGGTGGTCGAGTTGAACCGTGCCGTGGCGGTGGCGATGCGCGACGGTCCCGAGGCCGGCCTTGTCCTCATCGAGGCGATCCTTGCCCGAGGCGAATTGAAGGACTACCACCTGGCCCATGCCGCCCGCGCGGACCTGTGCCGGCGGTTGGGCAGAGCTCCGGAGGCACGCGCCGCATACAAGCGTGCGATCGACCTTGTCCGCCAGGGGCCCGAGCGCCGATTTCTCGAGCGGCGGCTGGCCGAACTGCCCGACTGAACCACTGCGCGGTGCCAAGGATCGAAGTAGGTCTGAGAGTCTTATTTGCCTATTTTTTGTGGCATGTCGATTTCGAAACTGCCCGTTCGACTAGTTGATGAAGGCCCAGTGAACCTCGGGCCCATTGACAGACGGTCAGGAGCGAAGCGATGGAAATTGTCATCAGCTGGTTGGGTATATTGCGAAAAGTTGCACAAAAGGCAGGTCCTTATCTGATGGTGGAAATGCTGTTGCCGGGCGGCACGCTGTTGGCGCTGCTGCTCTTCATGTATCGAAATCGGATCCAGTCGAACGGCTATAGGATGACGGGTAGCAGATGAAAGCAGACATCGAAATGTGCGACGCCGCACAAATGACGGGCTCATGGGCCGCGTTGCAAGGTCACGGGCGCGAGAGCCAGTCGAGCCTGGCGTCCGCACCAATCTGGCACAAGCCGAAACGCGCCATGGCGCCCCGGCATAGGGCGATATGGGTCAAGAAGCGCTATCACGCACCGTCACGATGCATTTTTGATGCCTGGCTCGATCCGCAGGTCGCGGGCAAGTGGTTGTTCGCCACCGCGTCGCAGCCGATGGCGTCCGTCGAAATCGACGGGCGGGTGGGCGGCACGTTCTGCTTCGTTGAACGGCAGGCCGATGCGACCGCCAGGTACATGGGCCGATACGTGGAGATCGTGCCGGACAGCCGCCTGGCATTCACTCTTTCAATGGAGCCACATCCCGAGGTCATCACCTTCGTGACGGTAGTGATCGCTCCCCACGTGAACGGGTGCGCGCTCAATTTGACCCACGAGAACGTCCCGCGCGCGCACGCCAGCTACGTCGAGGGCCGGTGGACCGGCGTCCTTTACGGCCTGGGCGTGACCATCGATTCCGTCTCCCCAACATTCCGCCACAATCAGGAGTGAGCCATGAAGTACTTATGCCTTGTGTACCTCGACGAGAAGAAAATGGATACCGTTGCCGACCACGAGTGCAAGGCCTGCGGAGACGCACTGCGCCAGAGTGGCCACCACATCGCCGCGGAAGCCCTCCAGTCCGTTCATACGGCAACGACCGTGCGCGTCCGCAACGGAAAAATGGCCGTAACCGACGGTCCGTTTGCAGAGACGAAGGAGCAACTCGCCGGGTTCTATCTAATCGATGCCAAGGACTTGAATGAGGCCATTCAGTTGGCCGCGAAGATCCCGCCGGCGCGAGTAGGCAGCATCGAGGTACGCCCGATCAGACAACTGTCCGTTTGAAAGGACGTGCTGGTTGCGTCAATATTCTCGATAAATATGCAGCGATTCTGTCGATCCTCATGCTCCTCGATCGACTAGTAAGTAGAGTCTGGGAATAACCGGTCGAAGCCGACCGGATACCCGTCTCCAACCCAAAACCTAAAGGAGATCACGATGCGATTCATGATGATAGTCAAGCACGCCGAGAATCAGGGCCCACCGCCGAAGCAGCTGATGGATGCCATCGCCAAGCTCGCCGAAGAAGAGGTCAAAGCCGGCACGATGCTCGGAAGCGGCGGCCTCGGGCCAACGGCGCAAGGCGCGCGCGTCCGTCTGTCCGGGGGCAAGGTAACCGTGACCGACGGTCCTTTCACCGAGACCAACGAGGTTGTCGGCGGCTATGCGCAGTTCGAGTTGAAGTCGAAGGAGGAAGCGGTGAAATCGGCTGTCCACTTCATGGAGCTGCACAAGAAACACTGGCCGGGGTGGGAAGGCGAGACCGAGATTCGCCAGATGTTCGGCCCGGAAGATTTCGGCCCGGAAAGCTGCGCGCCGAAGGTGTAGTAGGGCGCGCGATTACACTCGCTGAACAAGGAGACGCACCGTGGCCAATCCACATGGCAGCTTCATCTGGTACGAATTGATGTCCAAGGACCCCGACGCATCCAAGAAGTTCTACGACGATGTGGTCGGGTGGAACATCGGGCCGAAACCTCCGGGCGACATGGACTACCGCATGATCTCGGCACCCGACGGTCATATCGGTGGCGTCATGCGCCTGAGCGATGAGATGTCCGCGCACGGTGCCCGGCCTACTTGGCTCGCGTACTTTGGCGTCGACGACGTAGACGCCACTGTCGCAAAGATCGTCGCCGCCGGCGGCAAGGTCTTGATGCCCGCTTGGGACATTCCGGACGTCGGCCGCATCGCGATGCTCACCGACCCGCAGGGCGTCCCGTTTTATGTGATGCGCGGTGCCTCCGATGGCACGAGCACCGCCTTCGGGCGGACGACGATGGGCCACGTCAGCTGGAACGAGTTGATGACACCCGATCAGAAAGCGGCACTCGCCTTCTACGGCTCGATCTTCGGGATCGTCAAATCGGGCGCGATGCAAATGGGCGCGCTCGGCGACTATACCTTTCTCCAACACGGCAACGACGGCATCGGGGCGATGATGACCCATCCGCCGGGCGGCAGGCCGCCGGGATGGGGTTTCTATTTTCGCGTTCCCGAAATCGAATCTGCCAAGAGCAGGGTCTTGAAGGGCGGCGGGACCGTCACTCAAGGGCCGATGGAGGTTCCCGGCGGCGAAATGGTGCTAAGTGCCGTAGATCCCCATGGAGTCTCGTTCGGCCTCGTCGCGCCGGGCAAATAGCGCTATTTCCTGTCCTTGCGATCCAACCAGCTTCGCACGGCGGCCAGCGCCTTTTCCACGTGCTTGGTCGGATCCAGGCTCATGTACTGGAAAACGACGGTCCCGTTGGGGGCGATCACATAGGACACGCGGTTGGCGTATTCGGGCCGGGTCTGCATCACGGCGTCGAAGGACTTCATGATCGCCTGCGTCTTGTCGGAAGCCACGGCAAAACGGCTTTGACAGACCTGGACGGAAAATTTGGTCAGTGTTTCGATGTCGTCTCCGGAGATGCCGATCACCGATGCGCCGAGCTGCTTGAATTCTTCCGCCGCATCGGCAAAATAATGCGCTTCGATGGAGCAATCTTCGGAATAAGCTGCAGGAAAGAAGTACAGAACGACCGGTCCTTTCTTGAGCGATTCCGCCAGCGAGAAGCTGTAGACTGTTCCTCCCAGCGCGGCCTGCGTAACGAAGGCAGGCGCGGGCTCACCGATGTCCAGCGCAGCGTTCGCAGGGAGCGAGAGTCCCAGCAAGGCGAGCGCGCAAGCGAGAAGACGTAGCATGGCGACTACCATCGGAGCAGCGGCGTTCATTGTATCGCGGCGCAGCGGCTTGGTAGCCTTGGTTGCGGCGGTGTTGCTTTCGGCGTGCGGCACGCTGCCGCCGCAACCCGAACGGCCGCTTGCATCGGTGCAGCCTGTTTCCGCCGACAGTCCTCTCGTCCGCATCGCGAATGACTCCAGCCCGTCGCCAACGATGACGGGATTCCGTCTCATGCCGCTGGGATTCTATTCGCTCGATGCGAGGATCCAATTGGCGCGCAGGGCGCGCTACTCGCTCGACGTCCAGTATTACCAGATTCAGGATGATCGCACCGGCCGTCTGCTGATGCGCAACTTGCGCGACGCCGCATTGCGCGGCGTTCGTGTCCGATTGCTGGTGGACGATCTCTACACCGTGGGCGGCGACCCGATGTTTCGCGGCCTGGCGGCGTTCCAGAACGTGGAGGTTCGGCTGTTCAATCCATTTTGCTGCGCACGACAGAGCATCGCCAGCAAATACGCCGCGTCGATCGCCGATTTCAGGCGGCTCAATCACCGGATGCACAACAAGCTCTACATTGCCGACGGTGTGTTCGCCGTCATGGGTGGGCGCAACATAGCCGATGAATACTTCACGCGCAGCGCGACGAGCAATTTCGTGGACATGGACGTATTCATGATGGGGCCCGTCGTTCGCCAGCTCTCCGACATCTTCGACGATTACTGGAACAGCCCGCAGGCCTATCCCGTCGAGGCGATCCTCGGGAAATCTCCGGACCTCGACGCGACGCGGCGCGGCTTCGACCATCTGGTGGACGATGGCGAGCAGATGATGTCGGTCAACGTGCCGCCGTTCGATATCCTCGGATATGGCCCGATAAGCGACGATCTCGACGCCGGGCGCCTCGGCCTCATTTGGGGCACGGCAGTCGCGTTTGCCGACCGGCCCGCCAAGGTCATGGCGACATCGGACGAAATGGCGCGGTCGATGAGCGCAGCGATGAATGTCATGGATCGAGTTATGGAGTCGAAGAGCGAGGTCGTCATTTCCTCGCCTTACTTCATTCCGGGCACGCTGGGCGTGCAGGAATTCGGCGACTTGAGAAAACGCCAGGTCAAGGTCACGATCCTCACCAATTCGCTTGCGGCAAACGACGAGCCTCTGGTGCACACGGGATACGCGCGCTACCGCGTCGAACTGCTGCGAACCGGCGTCGACATCTACGAGCTCAGCCCGACGCGCATCCGACGCAACGAGCGGCTGGCGCTTCCCGGCTCGTCGCTTGGACGCCTGCACGCCAAGACTGCGGTGATCGACCAATCGATGGTTTACATCGGATCGGTGAACCTCGATCAGAGATCCGATAGCACGAACACCGAACTGGGGCTCTTCGCCCGGTGTCCGGAACTCGCGAAGGAAGTCATCCGTGTCATCAACATCAGCAAGTTGCAGAGCTCATACCGGCTGCGCTTCGCGCCTGACGGGCAAAGCCTGCAATGGCTGGCGACCGATGATCAGGGAGAAGTGGTGCTTTCGGTTGAGCCCGAGGTAACGCCGCTCATGCGGCTTGAGCAATTGCTGCTTGGCCCATTCGTGCCCGAACAGCTGCTGTAGCTGAATGCGAAGCGAACACTAGGCAAGTGCCTGCGGTCGCCCGTGGATTCCCGCCAGTGGCGCGCGGCGCAGGAATGCAGTGTCGCGGCCGAGGATCAGCCGCACCAGGTCCTCGAGCACTGGCTCCTCGATCGCGCTGCTGTGAAATTCCAGGGTAATGCGATCGAAGCGGTCGACATTGGCCAATGCCACTGTGACCAATCCGGTTTGATAGTCGACATGAAACGACACCGATGCGGGGATCGCGGGCGGTACCGAAATCGCGCACTTGCTCACGTTCCCGCCTGAATCTTCCACCCGTCGGCTGGTGTATTGCAGCCCGACGTCGTCGAGGGCCTTTTCCGCGAGCGCAACGCCCCCGGGTGCGATGTCGAGGGCAAGCGGTTTCGACGCCGTTATTTCGTAGTAGATATTGATCTCGTCGAGCACCGGGAATCCAACGATGCGGCGCTCGTGCTGCCCGACAGAGCCGTGCCCGAAGCGCGGTGCCTCGAATACCAGGCCGTGACCCAGGTCGAAGCGATGATCGATGGCAGGCTTGAGGCCATCCAGATACGTCACGGCCTTTTCAAGCCAGCGAAATGATTTGCGCATTCGCGCGTCGATCGCCTGGAAGCCCTCGACATCGGCATGCACCTGAGTCGATTGGCGCGCCGTCTCATATTGAGTGCGCAATTCGTCGAGCAGCGAGGGCGAATTTGACATGATGCCGTTCCTTGGCCGTAATTTCGTGGGTCATCCGAACGTGAATGCAAAAGCCTCGACGCCAGGATCGAGAAACTCAATCTCGAACTGCCGATCGGTGATCGGCTGCTGTTGTCGTATGAGTTGATACAAGCGCTGTTCGGTCACGGTACCAACGCCTTGTTCATCGACATCCACGCCATGAGCAGGGCCGGGCGGTCCTCCATCGATGAGCACGCGAAACCGCACGGAAGCTCCACGTGCGGCCGGCCCCATGACAAGGTGTAGATCGCGGGCGTGAAATCGGTAAACGATTCGCCCATTGGGCTTGTTGAGCGCGATCAGCGGCTTGTCGACCGTCCAGTCGCCCGACAGGGCCCAATCATTGAGTTTCAACCGCGCCGGGGCGGTGTAGACCTGGGGCCTGCGCAAGGCCACGCGGCCGGGTGAAACGAAGCCCTTGGTGCGCTCATGGCCGACATAGTTCTCCGCTGACTTCAGGTTGCCCCAATCAGCGGCGACTTCCGGTCCTCTGGCGTCGACCGCAACCAGATCACGGCTGATGCCGCTTGCTCCGGCCTCGGAAAGCAATTGCTGGATGACCCGTTCCGACTGGTCGTAATCGCCTTCGCCGAATTGATGATGCCGGATGCGCCCCTGGGCATCGACGAAATACAGCGCCGGCCAATATTCATTCTTGAAGGCGTTCCATATCGCATAGTCGCTGTCGATCGCGACCGGATAGTCGATGCGCATGTCCTTCACGGCCCGGCGAACGTTGCCTTCGTCGTGCTCGAATGCGAAC
Organism: uncultured beta proteobacterium; assembly: GCA_963741315.1. GTDB lineage: Bacteria > Pseudomonadota > Gammaproteobacteria > Burkholderiales > Casimicrobiaceae > PALSA-1003. Next base: position 689,833 of record CAVUHK010000004.1, on the reverse strand, counting down.
TCGGGCGTGTGTACACCGATCACCACCAGGCCTTGATTCTTGTACTTTTCGGCCCAGGCGCGGACGTAGGGTTCCGTGCGCAGCCAATTGATGCAGGTATAGGTCCAAAAGTCGACCAGGACGACCTTTCCGCGCAGGCTGGCGGTTGCTAACGCCGGGGTATTGAGCCATCCGGTCGCGCCACCGAGAGAAGCCATATCTCCTTCAACGGGCAGCTTCAAGGAGGTCGCCACGCTCTTGTCCTGGGCCAAGCCAGCGCCCGGCGCCACAATCGCGCTGGCAAACAGTGTGGCCAACAGGAGCCTGGTCGCTTTCATGATGATTGTCTCGATACGATTCGATCGAGCCGACATGAGCAAACCTATCAGCGCAGTCCAGCTGACGCCGATCAAAAAGCGTCGACGTCGACCACCGCCTGGGCAAAGGCCTGCGGTGCTTCCTGGGGCAGATTGTGCCCGATGCCGCCTGTGATGGTGCGGTGCGAATATCTGCCCGAGAACTTGTTGGCGTAGGCACTGGGATCCAGGTGCGGCGCGCCATTGGCATCGCCTTCCATGGTAATGGTGGGCACGGTGATGACCGGCGCTGCGGCAAGTCGCTTGTCCAGATCCGCGTATTTCGCTTCGCCTTCGGCCAGTGCGAGCCTCCAGCGATAATTATGGATCACGATTGCGACATGATCCGGATTGTCGAAGGACGCCGCGCTGCGATTGAACGTTGCGTCGTCGAAGTTCCACTTGGGCGAGGCAAGCCGCCAGATGAGCTTCGCAAAGTCGCGCCGGTTCTTGTCGTAGCCTGCCCGGCCGCGTTCGGTGGCAAAGTAGAATTGATACCACCATTGGAATTCTGCCTCCGGAGGCAGGGGCATCTTGCCGGCCTCCTGGCTTCCGATCAGGTAGCCGCTCACGGACACCATGGCTTTGCAGCGCTCCGGCCAAAGCGCTGCGACGATGTTGGCCGTCCGCGCCCCCCAATCGAAGCCCGCGAGGGTCGCCTTCTCGATCTTAAGCGCATCCATCAAGTTGATGAGATCGACGGCAACCGCCGACGGCTGGCCGTTGCGGAATGTGTCGTTCGAGAGAAAGCGCGTCGTGCCGTAGCCGCGCACGAAGGGGACGATCACCCGGTACCCCGCCAACGCCAACAAAGGAGCGACATCGACGAAGCTGTAGATATCGTAAGGCCACCCGTGCAGGAGAATGACCGGCGGACCGTTGGCCGGGCCGGCTTCCGCGTAACCCACACTCAGGAGCCCGGCATCGATCTGCTTCAGCGGGCCGAATGAGGTATTCGTGCCCGGCTTGATCGGCCCAATGTTGCGCGACTGCGCGGCTGCGGAGCTGATCCTTGCGAACTCGGCGGCAGCAACTGTCAGGACCGCCGCGCCCAGTAGACGGCGGCGATCATGGTTGAATTCTTCGGACATCTCGGCTCTCCTCGATTAGATTCAAGCGGTGCTGTCATGCGCGATTCAACGCTTCTGATACGGGTGGAAAATGAAGTCCTTCGCCTTCACGGCAACATGACAGGTATGTCCACAATCGGCGGGAGCCGGGTCGGCCGTCATCTTGCCGGCCGCGACGTCGTGGTTGAAGAGCGCGTATCCCCAGCCCCCGGTCTTCGGAAACCGCTTGCTGTCCTTCTCGATCAGGAACGCCTGCGTGGGGGCGTCCGGCACATCCACAGCGAACGTGGCCTCCGTGCTCTTCTTGAAGCTCCACTGGAGCTTTGCGATCTTCGAGCCCTCCGGGAACGGCTGGCCGTTGCCCGGAACGCCCGCCTTGTACGCCTTGATCATGGTCGGATTGGCGACGATGACCTTGAGCACCTCGTCGGTGCGGGCAGAAGAGACCACCGCCCAGTCCTCGTATCCCCTGAAGTCGGAGAACGCGATTCCGCTCGGCGTTTTCAGCGTGTACTTGTCTTGCGCGCAAACGGCCGTGCTGGCGCAGGCGGCGAGTACTGTCGTGGCAATCGCAAACGTGAACTTGTACTTGCGCTTCATGGCCGATCCTTTCTCAATGTCGTCAAGGGTGATGTGAGGACGTCCGACTCGCTCAGACACGCTGCGCGCGGCTGTGCCGCCTACGAGCATGAAGCACAAATTCTCCACCCGGTACGGGATGAAGGCAACGGGGTGGCGAGCGGCCCAGGAAGTGGAGGCTGCTGCATGCAGTCTCGGCCCGACGTCCCGCGCTAAAGCTGTCGCGATGCTGCAATCAGGAGCAGTGCCTCTGCCATTAGCGTACGACCAGCACCGGAAGCGCACTGTGCGTCAAGACCTTCTGCGTTTCACTTCCGAGCACGACGCCGGCGAGCCCGCGGCGACCGTGGGATGCCATGCAGATAAGATCACATCGTCTTTTCCGGGCCACGGCGAGGATCTGCTGGTGGACATCGTCTCCTTCAGCAAGCACGCAGTCGAGCTTGACGTCCGCAGCGCTGGCGAGCCTCGCGACCCCATCGAACATCTTTGCGGCCTGCGCCTCATGATGTCGCATATGCACATCGGCCATCGCGTCTTTTGCGTGCCCGACCGTGCCATAAGGACCACCGCCGAATTTTGGATAGACATGCAACGCTACCAGGCTCGCACCCGTGGTGCTTGCGAGGAGTATCGCCTTCTCAATCGCTTTCTGCGACAACTTTGAGCCGTCGGTTGGAACCAAAATGCTATTGAACATGTGCATTCGCCTTCGCGGATTTCCCGGACGCATTTGATACCGATCAAGTGTCGCGCGGAAGTCAGGGGCGATGATAAACCTACAATGCGTGGTTGTTGATGAACGCGCCATGCGGGTTGTCAGGGTATTTCCAGCTTGACACTCGAATCTCTGCCTCCAACGACCTTGAGAAGTTGAAGTTGCCCAACGATCCCTCATCGATCGACTTGATCCGTGGTCTCAGCGAGGCAGATGCTCAAGCCAGGCTGAAGACCGACGGTTACAACGAGCTGCCCCGTCCAGATCGGCGCACGCCGCTGCGCATCGTCCTCGAAGTCGTCCGAGAGCCGATGCTGGCCCTGCTGCTGGTTGGCGGCGTGATTTATCTTGCGCTCGGAGACATGAAGGAAGCACTCATCCTGCTGGCCTTCGCCACAATGTCGGTCGTGATCACCGTCGTGCAAGAGAGTCGAACTGAGCGCGTCCTGGAGGCTCTACGCGACCTTACAAGCCCTCGTGCGCTGGTCATTCGCGATGGTGGTCGCAAACGAATCGCTGGGCGGGAGGTGGTTCGCGGCGATTTCGTCGTACTGGAGGAGGGAGACCGGGTGCCGGCCGACGCGGTGCTCGTCAAGAGTGACGACCTGCAGACCGATGAGTCGCTGCTGACAGGCGAGTCCATTCCCGTGCGCAAGGTTGCCGGTGGTACCGAAGCGTCTTGCAAAGAGCGCCGGCCGGGTGGCGATGACCTGCCGTATGTGTTTTCCGGTTCGTTGGTTGTGCGCGGGACGGGAATAGGCGAGGTCGTCGCGATCGGTGCACTGAGCGAAATCGGCAAGATCGGCCAGTCGCTCAGCACGCTGGAGACGGAGCCGCCACGACTGCAGGCCCAGACGCGGAGGATTGTGAGGATCTTCGGCATGGTCGGAGGGGCGGTCAGCGTCCTTGCGGTGCTGCTCTACGGCACCTTGCGCGGAGGGTGGCTCGATGCACTGCTTGCCGGCATCGCGCTCGGCATGTCGATGCTGCCCGAAGAGTTCCCGGTCGTGCTTACCGTATTCATGGCGATGGGTGCCTGGCGAATCTCCCGGGCACGTGTTCTCACCCGCCGCGCTGCCGCCATCGAAACCCTCGGCTCCGCGACGGTGCTGTGTACGGACAAGACGGGGACACTGACCGAGAACCGCATGTCCATCGCGGAATTGCGGCTCAAGAGCGCGGAAACTTTCCGGCCCCGCGAGACAGTCGGCGCCAGAATACCGGAGGAATTTCATGACCTGGTCGAGTTCGGCGTTCTCGCCAGTGCGCGAGATCCCTTCGACCCGATGGAGAAGGCATTTCATGATCTCGGTCGCGAGCAGTTGGCAGAGACTGAATATCTACTCCTGCATGGGCCCGAATGGAGGCTCGAGCGCGCTTATGGACTTCGCCCCGGCCTCCTCGCCATGTCGCACGGCTGGCGGGCGGCCGATGGCAGGCAGGATTTCGTCATCGCGACCAAGGGCGCACCTGAAGCCATTGCCGATCTTTGCCATCTCAACGCCGCGGATCTCGTCGCGCTGACGCAGTCCGTGGACGCGATGGCCGCCGAGGGCCTGCGCGTGTTAGGCGTTGCCCGCTCATCCTTCGCGGGGCAGACATGGCCGGACTCGCAGCACGATTTCGCATTCGAGTTCCTGGGACTTGTCGGTCTTGCCGATCCTCTGCGGCCGAGTGTGCCCAATGCAGTAAGCGAATGCAGGTCGGCTGGAATCAAAGTGGTAATGATCACCGGTGACTACCCGGCGACCGCGAGAGCCATTGCCCGCCAGGCGGGCATCGACGCCGACGACGTCGTGACAGGCGAGGCGCTGGTACAACTAACCGAAGCAGAGCTCGCGCTGCGTGTGCGTAGCGTGACGGTGTTCGCGCGGATCATGCCGGAGCAGAAGCTCCGTATCGTCAAGGCACTCAAGGCTTGTGGCGAGGTCGTGGCCATGACCGGTGACGGTGTGAACGATGCGCCTTCGCTTAAGGCAGCGCACATCGGTATTGCGATGGGCGGACGCGGGACGGACGTGGCGCGCGAGGCGTCTTCGATCGTACTTCTCGACGACGATTTCGGGTCGATCGTCAAGTCCGTCCGGCTCGGCCGCCGCATCTATGACAACTCTGCGCAAGGCGATGTGCTTCATCTTCGCTGTTCACGTGCCAATCGCCGGACTGGCGTTGCTGCCGCTGCTGCTTGGCTTGCCGATCCTGTTTGGGCCCGTGCACATCGCGTTCTTGGAGATGGTGATCGATCCGGTGTGTTCGCTCGTGTTCGAAGCAGAGACAGAGGAGGACGATGTGATGCGCCGACCGCCGCGAGCGCCCGATGAACCGCTGCTCTCGGGCCCGTTGATTGCCTGGGGTCTTTTGCAGGGCGGCTGCGCGCTTTTGGTCGTTGCCGTCATCTTTGTTGCTGCACTCGGAAGTGGAATGCCGGAGGCAGAGGTACGCGCGCTCGTCTTCTTTTCGTTGATAGTGACAATTGTCAGCTTGATATTTGTAAACCGCTCATTTAGCGCGTCGCTGGCCACCGCTCTGCGTCGGCCAAATCGGACGCTGCTTCTAGTCATCCTTGCCGTCATAACGATGTTGAGTCTAACGCTGCTCTGGCCGTTCGCGCGCGAACTTTTCCGCTTCGGGCCGCTCCACCTTGACGATCTCGCGGTGACGCTCGGTGCCGGCGCAATCGTGCTCGTGTTCCTCGAGCTCATGAAGCTTCTTTACGCGCGATGGCGACAAAGACACTCTCGGGCGACATGACCCGTTGTTAGCATCAGCGCGAATCCGCCTTGACGGTACCTCGTAGTCCCGCTCTTTCCACGGCGCGCGTAACCAGACCCTTGGCATTGGCATCCTCGACGAATGCTTTCATATAGGCCATGCCTTGATCACGACCCTTGGGAATCGCTATGGCCAGATGCTCGGTTCCCCATCGCCCGTCGAGGACGCGCGAACCAGGCAGGCTGTCGGACATTTCGAAGAGAATCGCCTTGTTCGTTGCGAACGCGTCGATCTTTCGCTGCGTGAGCATCTCGATGGCAGCATTGAGATTGGCTGCCGGGACAACCACAGCGTTCTTCAATTCGCGCGGAAGCGCGGTCTGCGAGGTGCTGCCTTGGGTAACGCCTACACGAATTCCCGGTCGATCGATGTCGGCGAATGTTGAAAGCTTAGAGCCGGAAGGTACCAAAAAGCCCAGCTCAATCGACACGAGCGGCTGGGTGAAGTCGACTTCCTTCGCGCGTGCCGGGCTGGCATTGGTAATGGTGAAGTCGGCCGCGCCGGACTTAAGCGCCTCGACGACCTCCGCGACCCTTTGGTATTCGACCTGCTCGTAGGGCACGCCGAGGCGCTTCGCCAGCTCCTTACCCAAATCGACACTGACTCCTTTCACCTCGCCAGACGCCGGATCGCGAAGCATCGACGTCGGACTGCCAGGATAGACCCCCACGCGAAGTTTTCCGGTCGGCGCCAATGCCTGCTTTATCTCTGGGCTGGGCGCGGTGGGCGTGCCAGCGCAGGCGGTCAGGAGAAGGGCGAGGAACAGCGCCAACAAGTGGCGATTGGTTCTCATTTTGTACTCCTCACGATTCAGCACGGTGTCCCACGTTACGTGGTCCGATCCTGGCCTCCGCGTGATGGTCGACTTCGATCTCGCGTGGCCCTGCCTTTGGGGGCGGGCAACTGCACGCTCAATGTAAGCGATACGCCGCGTGACATGCGACGCATTGCTGCATCACCGCCCCAAGCGCCGCCAGCGCAGGACGTACATCGTTCGCCACGCTTGCGTTCTGCGCTTCCACCGCGAAGCGGCTGGCCGTCCGGTGCATCTGCGTCCCAATGTCCTGCATTCCTTGTGGCATGAAGGGTGCAATGTGCGCGGCCCCATGGAGTTCGAGCGAACTCATGCCCAGGCGCTGCTCGGCGATTCGTGCCGCGTTGTCGAAATCGCTCTTCGACAGCGCCAGGTCGATCTCCTGCAAGGCGAGCAAGTGGTCGCGCATGCTGGCGATGGTGTGCAAGCGCATAGGCTCAGGAAACTTGACCAGTTGCCGCGCATCTGCCTGGCCGGCGGAGGATGCCATGCCGTGCTGACTGGTTTGAGCACTGGCCGGCAACACGTTGCCGCCGAGCCCGAGGGCTGTCAGCGCAACTCCAAGAATACGATTGAGCCGCAATCCACCTCCACGAGAAAAGCCTCGCGTTTATGGTACGCCGTTTGGGCGACTCGAGTCACGGCAACGCGAGTAGCACGCCGCCTACTTGATGGCAAGCAGCGCCCACGCAGCGATTGCCGTCGCCAGCAATGCGATTCCGAAGATGACGACCTTGGCACCTGTTCTGGAGTGAAAGCCCAGGTGGTGGAGGCTGTGGTACATGCGCAGGCCGCCGTGCCACATGAGCAGCGACACCACCGCCAGCAACGCGACCTTGCCGAATCCGTTCCTCGCCAGCGCCAGAACATGCTCATAGCTGAGTGCATCGGCCGGAAGCAGGACGCCGGTGGGTACCGCAATGCCCGTGATGAACACCAGCATCGGGGCGATGAGCGCCGCGAGCATGCCTCCGGCGCCGAACAGCGCCCAGAGCACCGGTGCGTTGGAGCGTTTCACCGCGTCGCCCACCATACGAAGCCGAACAGCGCGGCGCTCGCGATGGCAGCGGCGGCGATGCCGGCACCGACGAGAAGTCGTGGCGGAACATCGATATCCGGCGTCGTCTTCGGCAGCACGCTGAACCACGTCCAGGTGTGGTAGACCGCAAACACCAGCAGCACCAGATTCAACAATATGGCCAGCGGATGCGTCGCATACGACCACCACGAAGCGTATGCGGCGGGGCCACGCGCAAGGGCGACGATGCCGCAGAGCAGCCACAGCGCGTACACATAGAACAGCGGCGCGCTCGCCTCGCGAATCATGTACCGCACGAAGAACGGATTCTTGCGCCACCATCCGGCCATCGGCCGCACATAGGTGCGGGTCGAGCTCATCGCGTTCCTCCGCGTGGCGTGAGGAAACGGAGGAAATAGTCGAGCGTGCTCGCCACCTTGTTCTGATTGATCGCGTGCGCGGGGTCCACGCCTTTTGGGCAGACTTCGGAGCAATAGCCCACCAGCGTGCAGCCCCACACGCCTTCATCGGCGTTGGCCAGTTCCATGCGCTCGGCGCGGCCCGCGTCGCGCGAGTCGGCGTTGTAGCGGTGCATCAGCGCAATCGCCGCGGGACCGGTAAAGGCGGAATCGAGGCCGTATTGCGGACACGCCGCATAGCACAGCAGGCAGTTGATGCACTCCGAGTAGTGATAGTACTTGTGCATTTCGGTGGGCGTCTGCAGGTACTCGCCCTCTGCGTTCGATTTTTGCTCCTTCGGAATCAGGTACGGCTTGATCGCGGGCAGTTTGTTGCGGACGAAGTCGGTCTGATCGATCACCAGGTCGCGCATTATCGGGAAATGCTCCAGCGGTTCGATCCGTATCCCGGCCGGGTAATAGTCGCGAAGGAACGTGTGGCACGTGAGCTGTGGTATGCCGTTGACCATGCCGCCGCAGCTTCCACAGATCGCCATGCGACACGACCAGCGGAAGGTCAGCGAGCCATCAAGCTCGTCCTTGATGTATTGCAGCCCTTGCAGCACCGACATGTCTTCGGTGAACGGCACCTGGTAGCGCTGATAGTGCGGCTTGGCATCCGTCTCCGGATTGAAGCGCAGGCATTCGATCTCGATCGTCTTTCCGATTTCCGCCATTGCTTCGCCCTCAGGTCAGCACCGCCTGCTTGCCCTCGCCCCCGTAAACGCGGGTTCGCGGCTGGGACCGGGTGATCGCCACGGGCATGGTCTCTATGCGCGGCGCTCCGTCTCCCGTGAAGAGCGCGAGCGAATGCACCAGAAAGTTGGCGTCGTCGCGCTCCCGGTATTCGTCCAGACGCTGGTGCGCGCCGCGCGACTCCCTGCGGTGCAGCGCCGAATGCGCGAGCGCCTCGGCGACATCGAGCGTGAACCCGAGCTCGATCGCCGAGAGCCACTCGGTATTGAAGGCACGGCTGTGATCGTCGAGCTTGAGTCCCCGGCGGCAGCGGGACCGAAGGTCTGCGAGGCGGTCGCACGCAACCTGCATCGTGTCCGCCTTGCGATAGATGCCCACGCCGGTTTCCATCGTGTCCATCATCTCTCGACGGATGGCGGACACGCGCTCACCATCGTGTCGATTCAGCAGACCGAGCATCCTCGCGCCCGTGGATTCAGCCTGCAAGCGGCTGCCGTCGCCGCGCGCGTCGCCGACGCTGCGCACATACCTTGCGGCCTGCTCGCCCGCGACCTTGCCGAATACGAGCAACTCGGCCAGCGAGTTCGAGCCGAGGCGGTTGGCGCCGTGAATGCCGACGCTGGAGCACTCGCCCGCGGCGTAGAGGCCGCGCAGTGGCGTCTCGGTCTCCTTGTTGCAGAGGATCCCGCCCATCGTGTAATGCACCGCCGGCCGCACCGGGATCGGCGAGCGCACCGCATCGACGCCGACGAAGGTCTTCGCGACCTCGGTGATCAGCGGAAGACGCTCAAGAATCTTTGCGGCGCCAAGGTGTCGCAGGTCGAGGTTGACCGCACTGCCATGAGGCGTCTGCAACGTGCGGCCCTTCTGCTCCTCGTGCCAGAACGCCTGCGATAGGCGGTCGCGCGGCCCGAGTTCCATGGCCTTGGCGCGGGGAAACGGCTCCGGCGGCCCAAGGCCGTAGTCCTGGAGGTAGCGGTATCCATCCTTGTTGGTGAGGATCGCGCCCTCTCCGCGGCACGCTTCGGTTATCAGGATACCGGTGCCAGGCAGCGCCGTTGGGTGCCACTGCATGAACTCCATGTCGCGCAAAGGTACGCCATGGCGATAGGCAATGCCCATGCCGTCGCCGGTGACGATGCCGGCATTGGTGTTCTGGCGGAACATGCGGCCGGCGCCGCCGGTGCAGAAGATCGCAGCCTTGCACTCGAGTAGCAATAGCTCACCGGTGGCGATCTCGATGGCCAGCACCCCGCGTACGCGACCGTCCTCGACGATCAGATCGGCGCAGAAGAATTCGTCGTAGCGCGTGATTGCCGGATACTTGAGCGACGTCTGGAACAGCGTGTGCAGGATGTGGAAGCCGCTCTTGTCAGCGGCAAACCAGGTGCGCTGAACCTTCATGCCGCCGAAGTAGCGCACGTTGATATGTCCGTCTTCCTTGCGGCTCCACGGGCATCCCCAGTGCTCGAGCTGCACCATCTCTTCGGTGCAATGAGCGACGAAGTAGTCGACGGCGTTCTGATCGCACAGCCAGTCGCCTCCCGACACCGTGTCGTCGAAGTGGCTGTCGAGACTGTCGTCCGCACGCACCACGCCGGCAGAGCCGCCCTCGGCAGCGACCGTGTGACTGCGCATTGGCACGACTTTCGAAACCAGCGCAACCCGCAGTGCGGGGTCGCTTTCGACCGCGGCAATGGCGGCGCGCAATCCGGCGCCTCCTCCGCCAACGACGACCAGATCCGTCTTTACGACCTGCAATTGGGCTCCTCGCTCCGGTCGATCCTAAATCGTGCGTGCATCGCCGACAAGCTAAATCCGCGGTCGCACGCGAACATTGACTTGCATCAATGGAAGTTGCGGTAGGAAAGGCAGGATACGTCCTGGTGGCACTCCGAACGTTGCCGGGTGGGAACAATGTTTCAGGTACGCATCCATGGTCGCGGGGGTCAGGGCGTCGTCTCCGGTGCCGAGATGCTCTCGGTCGCCGCTTTCATCGAAGGTCGCTACGCGCAGGCATTCCCCAGCTTCGGGTCCGAACGCATGGGCGCGCCGGTGATGGCGTTCTGTCGCATGGATGACAAGGAGATCCGCTTGCGCGAACCGGTGCTCAATCCGGACGCACTGATCATCCAGGATCCGACGTTGCTGCATCAAGTCGATCTTTTTCAGGGCCTTCGTGCCGATGGTTACATCCTTATCAACTCGACGCGCAGCCTCGATCAGCTGGGACTTGGCGATTTCGTGGGACGACTTCATCACAAACGTGTGCGCACGGTCGCCGCGACCGAACTCGCGCTCAAGCACGTCGGCCGCGCCGTGCCCAACGCTGCGCTGCTTGGCGCCTTTGCCGCCTTGACCGGCCAGATCAAGCTCGAATCGGTCATTGCGGCCATCGGCGAGAAGTTTTCACGCGTTGTCGCCGAAAAGAACATCGCCGCCGCCACCGAAGCGCACGCACTGATCGGCCGCGACATGGAGGCCGCCTTTGCTTAAGCAGATAGAAGGCTCCCGCGCCATGGCCGAGGCCATTGCGCTCTGCCGTCCGGAGGTAATCTGCGCCTACCCGATCACGCCGCAGACGCACATCGTCGAAGCGCTGGGGGAGATGGTCAAGACGCAGGAACTCGCTCCCTGCGAATTCATCAACGTCGAATCCGAGTTCGCTGCTCTGTCGGTTGCGATCGGCGCATCGGCGGCCGGTGCGCGAACATACACCGCGACAGCGAGTCAGGGACTGTTGTTCATGGCCGAGGCCGTATACAACGCGGCCGGGCTGGGGCTGCCCATCGTGATGACCATCGGCAATCGAGCGATCGGCGCACCGATCAACATCTGGAACGACCATTCGGACAGCATGTCTATGCGCGACGCCGGCTGGATTCAGCTCTACGCGGAGACCAACCAGGAGGCGCTCGACCTGCATATCCAGGCTTTCCGGCTCGCCGAAGCGCTGTCATGCCCGGTCATGGTGTGTGTCGACGGATTCATCCTCACTCACGCCTACGACCGCGTCGACGTGCCGACGCAGGCCGCCGTCGACGAGTACCTGCCGCCGTTCGAGCCACGGCAGGTGCTCGATCCGAGCGAGCCCGTCACGATCGGGGCGATGGTCGGGCCCGAGGCATTCACGGAGGTACGCTACCTCGCTCACTACAAGCAGCTGCGCGCACTCAAACTCATTCCCGAACTCTCCGCTGCGTTCAAGGACAAGTTCGGGCGCGCATCGGGCGGGTTGATAAGAACGTATCGCACCGTAGACGCGGAAACGATCGTCGTCGCGCTCGGCTCGGTCAACGGCACCATCCAGGAAGTCGTCGATGAAATGCGCGCCGACGACGTCAGGATAGGCTCGCTCTCGATCTGCTCGTTCCGGCCGTTCCCGCTCGAGGCGGTGCGCGAAGCCCTGCAGCACGCCAAGCGAGTGGTGGTGCTCGAGAAGTGTCTGGCTGTCGGGCTGGGCGGGATCGTCTCCGATGGCGTGCGCAAGGCATTGTCCGGCATCACGCTCAATGGCTATACGGTGATCGCAGGCCTCGGTGGCCGCGCGATCACCCGGACGTCGCTGCGGCAATTGTTCGAGGACGCCGGCAATGACGAACTCGAGCAGGTCACTTTTCTCGATCTCAATGCCGACCTGATCCAGCACGAGCTCGAGCGCGAAGCTCGAACGCGACGCACGGGTCCGACCGCCGAATCGATCCTGCGCCGGATCGGCACCGTTGCGTCGCAGATCGGTTGAGTTGACAGCATGGCACAGGAATTCCCAACAGCCGTTCAGCCCGTCAAGTTCTACCAGACCGGCACCTTCACCGTCGGGAATCGGCTGCTGGCGCAGAACGAGCGCTCGGTACAGGCGAACATGGACCGAACCAATTCGCTCAACTCGGGGCATCGAGCCTGCCAGGGCTGTGGCGAAGCATTGGGAGCGCGCTACGCGATCGACGCGGCGATGCGCGCAGTGTCGAACCAGCTGGTCGCGGCCAACGCCACGGGCTGCCTGGAAGTGTTTTCGACACCGTATCCCGAAACGTCGTGGCAGATTCCGTGGATCCATTCGCTGTTTGGCAATGCCGCCGCAGTAGCGACCGGCATCGCGGCCGCGCTCCGGGTCAAGGGCCGGCATCAGGTGCGCGTCATCGCACAAGGCGGGGACGGCGGCACCACCGATATCGGATTCGGCTGCCTGTCGGGCATGTTCGAGCGCAACGATGACGTGCTCTACATCTGCTACGACAACGAGGCGTACATGAACACCGGCGTCCAACGTTCCAGCGCGACGCCTGCGGCCGCACGGACCGCAACCACGCCGGCGATGGGTCCCGACCCGGGCAATGTCTTCGGTCAGGGCAAGAATCTGCCGCTGATCGCGATGGCCCACGGCATTCCCTACGTGGCGACCGCAAGTGTCGCGAACCTGCACGATCTCGAACACAAAGTCACGAGGGCAATGGGCATCGAAGGCGCACGCTACATCCACATTCACGTGCCTTGCCCGCTGGGCTGGGGCTCGGAGCCGGCCGACACCATCAAGCTCGCCCGTCTCGCGGTCGAATCGGGCCTGTTCCCACTGTTCGAAGCGGAACACGGTGAGATCACGAACCGCACCAAGATCCGCCGCAAAGTGCCGGTCGAGGATTACCTGCGGCCGCAGAAGCGCTTCGCGCATTTGTTCACCGGGAACATCGAAAATGGCCGCCTGGCGGCGATTCAGGCGACCGCGGATCGCAACATCGAGCGCTTCGGGCTCCTTCAGGGTTAGCGCTGTGGACAAGCCGTTCGCAATTACTCTGGATGTCGGCTCGAGCCTCGCCAACAAAACCGGCGCGTGGCGGACCAACCGCCCGGTGTATCTCGATCGCCTGCCACCGTGCAATCATGCCTGTCCCGCCGGGGAGAACATCCAGAGCTGGCTCTACCACGCCGAGGGAGGTAACTACGAGGCCGCGTGGCGCGCACTCGTGGCCGACAATCCGCTGCCCGCCGTGATGGGCCGCGTCTGCTATCACCCATGCGAGGACGCGTGCAACCGGGGCAAGCTCGACGAGGCGGTCGGCATCAACTCGGTCGAGCAATTCCTCGGCGACGCGGCGCTGAAACACGGCTGGAAGTTCGATGCGCCGCACGCAGCCTCCGGCAAGCGCGTGCTCATTGTCGGCGCGGGACCGTCGGGCCTTTCTGCCGCCTATCACCTGTGCCGTCTTGGCCACCACGTCAGCATCGTCGAGGCAGGGCCACTCGCCGGTGGCATGATGCGGTTCGGCATCCCGAAATATCGCCTGCCGCGCGAAGTGCTCGATGCGGAAGTGCAGCGCATCCTCGATCTCGGCGTTGAATTGGAACTCAACCACAAGGTCTCGGACATTCTCGACACCATGCGGCAGGGCCACTTCGATGCGGCCTTCCTCGCCGTCGGTGCGCATATCGCCAAGCGCGCCTACATCCCGGCCGGCAGCGCAGCGCGCATGCTCGACGCCGTGTCGGTGCTGCGTGGCATGGAGGGCGAAGACAAACCGATGCTGGGTCGCCGGGTCGTCGTCTACGGCGGCGGGAACACCGCCCTCGACGTGGCGCGCACCGCCAAGCGTCTCGGCGCCACCGAAGCCATCATCGTCTACCGCCGCACCCGCGAGAAGATGCCCGCGCATGATTTCGAGGTGGAGGAGGCCTTGCAGGAAGGCGTCCTGATCAAGTGGCTTTCCACGATCAAGAACATGGCCGACGAAGGTACGTTGACGGTGGAGAAGATGGCGCTCGACGCGAAGGGGTTTCCGCAGCCGACCGGCGAGTTCGAAACTCTGGAAGCGGATTCGCTGGTGCTGGCGCTGGGCCAGGACGTCGACCTGTCGCTGCTCGATGCCGTACCGGGGCTCACCTTCGACAACGGCGTGGTCAAGGTGGGCCCGAACATGATGACCGGCTACCCGGGGATTTTCGCCGGCGGCGACATGGTGCCGTCGGAGCGCACCGTCACGGTTGCGGTCGGCCACGGCAAGAAGGCCGCGCGGCACATCGACGCGTGGCTGAAGGGCGAACAGTTCCGGCCGCCCGCGAAACACGAGATCGCGGAATTCGACTTGCTGAACCCCTGGTACTACAGCGATGCGCCAAAGACGGTGCGTCCGCTGCTGGACCTGGCCAGACGGACGTCGACTTTCGAAGAAGTCGTCCGCGGACTCGATGAAACCAACGCATTGTTCGAGGCGCGCCGATGCCTGTCGTGCGGCAATTGCTTCGAGTGCGACAACTGCTATGGCGTGTGCCCCGACAACGCGGTGATCAAGCTTGGGCCAGGCAAGCGCTTCGAATTCAACTATGACTATTGCAAGGGCTGCGGCATCTGCGTGTCGGAGTGCCCGTGCGGAGCAATCAGGATGGTGCCCGAAACCGTCTGATGCAATACCGGCGCGTTCCGCCGCGAACACCGGTCCTCAACAACACAGGAACAGGCACCCCTTCATGCCCCCAAACGACTCCACGTCTTCGCAAGTCCCGACCATCGGCGCCTCGTTCAATCCGCTGCCGGTCCCGACTTACCTGCAGGAAACGTATTGGTGGGCTTACGTGCACCCGTGGGCCGTGCGCGTCTTCGAGCGGGGTTGGCTCGTCAATCTCATCCTGCTCGGCAACTACGCGCGCCTGCGCGACGAGGCGCTGCGCGAGATCGGATCGCAGGCCGGCTCCCGGACACTGCAGGTTGCGTGCGTCTATGGCGATTTCACGGTCCGGTTGAGCGAACAGATCGCAGACGACGCAGCGCTGGATGTGGTCGACGTCATGCCGATCCAGCTTCGCAACCTGCGGGACAAACTTCCGGCCGGCACCAAGGCTCGTTTGTTGCACCGTGATTCGACCGCACTGGGCATCGACGACGCGACCTACGATCGTGTCGTCCTGTTCTTCCTGTTGCATGAGCAGCCCCTGGCAGTCCGGCGGCGCACCCTCGCGGAAGCAATCCGGGTCACCAAGCCCGGGGGGAAGATCGTCCTGGTCGACTACCACCTGCCACATCGTTGGCACCCGTTGCGCTGGGTGATGCGCGTGGTGCTGCGTCGGCTCGAGCCGTTCGCGCTCGACCTATGGCACACCGCGATTGAATCGTACTTGCCGGATGGACTCATGCTCGCTGGCGCACATAAACAGACTTATTTTGGCGGGTTGTACCAAAAAGTCGTCCTGACGCGATGAAAACGCCGATTTTCGCGCAGCCAGCCATGTGCCTCGCACCAGGCTTGCATGTCAGTTTCCCAGAGCGGACCCGCCCTGATATGTGCGTACATACAACACACGAGCGGGGAAAGCGGTTGCCTGCCGCAAAGCTTGATCTGCATCAATTCCCAACCTGCGTTCCACAGGCACATTGTTATCAAGTCATTCGAGAGGCCCTTAGGGGGTCAGGGTGGGCAACTGTGGGAGAAAACGCGTGAAAGTGGATCGTCAAAATTGTCTCCGCGCCTTCGCTGGCGCGCTCATCACCGTGGTTTGGCTATTCGCGACACCAGCGGCAATGGCCGTCGACGCCGACGCAGCCCAGGCGCTTGCCAAACAAAGCAATTGCTTCAAGTGCCACGCGATCGACAAGAAGAAAGACGGCCCGGCCTACAAGGACGTCGCCGCCAAGTACAAGGGCAAGCCCGAAGCGCAGGCGCGATTGATTACGCACATCACGACGGGCGAAAAAGCCAAGTTCGAAGACGGTCACGAAGAGGACCATGCGATCGTCAAGACCAAGGACAAGGACCAGATCAAGAATCTCGTGGACTGGATCTTGTCGCTGTAGCTGTGCAGTAAAGGTTGCATTGGTGGCTCAAGGGGGCCGCCAACATCCAAGCGGGCAGGGGAGAATACGATGAAGCCCTCGCACCAGATAGCAGCCCTCTGGGCCTTCGTGGGACTGCTATTCCTCGCGACCAGTGCATCCGCGGCCGATGCTCCGCCTCAAAAGCCCAATCCAAGGGATCGCGACAAGGTCTGCACCCGCTGCCACGACGAGAACGACAACAAGGCGATCCTGTCGATCTATCAGACCCGTCACGGCAACGCGGCCGATCCGGGAACGCCGTCCTGTCAATCCTGCCACGGGGTGTCCGACGACCACGTCAAGAACCCGAAGGGTACCAGTCCGCGGCCAACGCCAGAGGTCGTATTCGGCACCAAGCAGGCCCCTGATCGGCATGCGTCGGAGCCTGAAGCGCAAACCGGGGCTTGTCTGACCTGCCACAAGTCCGGCAATCGGACGTACTGGTCGGGCAGCGAGCATCAGTTCCGCGATCTCGTTTGCAGCAACTGCCACAGTGTGCATGTGCCCAACGATGCCGTCTTGACCAAGACGACTCAATCGGAAGTCTGCTTCGCCTGTCACAAGACGCAACGCGCGCAGATCCATTACTTCTCGACGCACCCGATTCTCGTGGGCAAGGTCGCGTGCTCCGACTGCCATAATCCACACGGCTCGACCGCGCCAAAGCTGCTGGCCAAGGATACGGTCAACGAGACTTGCTACACCTGCCATGCCGAGAAGCGCGGTCCGTTCCTTTGGGAGCACGCCCCGGTTGTGGATGATTGCACCAACTGCCACACGCCGCACGGCTCGACCAAGTCGCCCCTGCTGAAGGCGCGCGTACCGTGGCTTTGCCAGGAATGCCACACGGGCGACCACGGGGCAGCGATCAACAGCGGCGCCAATCTGCCCTCAGGCAATGCGACGACAATCAACGGCCAACAGCCGCTGGCCAATCAGAGTCCGCGCGCACAGACCAATGCGCGGGCCTGCCTGAATTGCCACGTCCTGATCCACGGATCCAACCATCCGGCGGGCGCGAAGTACCAGCGGTGATCGCATTCGAATTCGGGAGCAGCCATGAAAAATAATCGGGCTCGTTTCGTGCGCAGGGCTTCAGTCGCGGCGGTACAGGCCGCCCTGCTTGCCGTTGCAGCACTTCCGACGGCACGCGCGGCCGATCCTGACCCCGCGGTTCGCGCCTTGACCCAACCCACCAACTTCATAGAAGCCGGCATCGGCTACGTCAGCGAAAGCTCGGCCAAATTCGGCCAGTACAACGGTCTGTTCAACAGTGGGCCGTACGGCATATTCAATTTCGACTGGCGCGGTGGCCCAGGGTATGACCTGAACAGCGATAGCGCGGTGCGCTGGCGCCTGTTTGGCACCGACCTCGGGCTGGACACGCGCACCCTCTACGCGGAATACGGAGATCAAGGCAAGTTCCGTGTCTTCGCCGGTTTCGACGAATTGCGCAGCAATTATTCGGATACCTACCAGACGCCATTTCGCGGCGTCGGGAGCAATTTTCTCAGTCTACCCAGAAACTGGGTCAAGCCGGTCGTTCCACAGGTGAGCACCAGCGCAGGCAATATGCGCGCCTTGTCGCCCACGACGGGCCTGGCCAATGCGCTCGTCAACGGCGTGGTCACTCCACCGACCGCAGCACAGCAGGCGATCGTCAACAACATCATCGCCAACGATGTCCCGGCATTCGGAGACACCAACCTGGAGACGACCCGCAAGAACTACGCGGGCGGATTCATCTACGATTTCAATCCGCAGTGGCGATTGCTGGCCAACGCCATCCAGACCGATCAGAACGGTCTCAAGGCGCTCGGCATGCTCAGCCTGGCATCGGGCACGTCCTCGGTCATCAATCCGAACCTGATCGACCAGACGACCAACCAATACAACGTCGGCCTGACCTACACCGGCGAGAAATTCTTCTTCACCGCCGCATACTACGGCTCGTACTACAGGAACCACGTGTCGTCGATGACGTGGGAAAACCCGTTCGCGCCGACAACGTTCTCGACCATGAGCTCCGCGCCGAGCAACGAGTTCAATCAGTTCACGTTGAAGGGCGGCTACAATTTTTCGCCGACGACCAAGCTGGTGATGGGCGCGTCATACGCACGCAACACGCAGAACGATCAGTACGTCGCCGACCCCGGCAACTCGCCGCTCGGATTCCCGGTGTCGTCGCTGGAAGGCGTGGTGGTGTCGACGCAATTCAACGCCAAGCTTACTGCCAAGCCGGTCAAGAATCTGAACCTCGCCGTCGGCTACAAGTACAACAATCGCGACAACCAGACCCCCGTCAACACCTACACGTTCTACGACGCGGGAGAGCCGCCGGCGTCGACTGCTTCGCCGTTCAACGCGGCTCTCGGCCTTGCACCCGGAACGCTTGCAAGCAACATCAACATCTATGCGAACCGGCCGTACAGCAAGAAGACCAATCAGTTCAATGCCGATGCCGACTACCAGGTGAGCCGGGGACAATCGCTGAAAGCCGGCTATGAGTGGCAGGAAATCGATCGCAGCTGTCCGGGTTCATGGATCAATTGCGCCGATGCGACCAAGGCGACGACCAACACCGTGCGACTCGCGTGGGACGCCAATTCGATCGAGAACGTGACCGGCAGGCTCAGTTACGCCTACTCCGAGCGCCGCGTGGACTACGATCCGAATTCGTGGCTTGCGTTGGTGCCGATGGCCAACGTCGTACCCTCGGGCGGCGCAACGCAAAGCGTGCTCGCCTTCTTGAATCAGTCCGGTCTGGGTGGTTTCGGTCCCTTCGCGCCGTACACACCGCTGCAACCCGGCAATCTCGGCATCTATTTCCCCAACAACAGCTCGCTGGTGCAGCAGTTCTACGGCAGCCGCAACGACATCCACGAGATCACGGGCATGGCGCGCTACTACGCGGCCGATCGCAACCAGAACAAGGTGCGCGGGACCGTCAACTGGGATGTGACCGACAGACTGTCGTTGACCGGAAACGTGGAATACAACAACGACGACTATTCGCATTCGGTCTACGGCTTGCAGAAGGCGACCAATACGGCGGTGACGCTCGAGGGCATGTGGACGGTGAGCGACAACTTCAGCATCAATGCGTTCTATACCTACGAAAACCAGAAGACCAACACCGCCGGTGCGTCCTACAGTTCCGGAGCAATTACCAATACGGCGACAGTAGGCGGCGTCGCCGGCAATACCGTAGTCACCGGCGGCTGCTTCACCACGGTGATGGACAAGAACATGAATGCCAAGATCGACCCGTGCCTGAATTGGAATACCGACATGGTCGACAACGTGAACACCGTCGGTCTTGGCTTCAAGTACACCGGCCTGATGGCGGGCAAGCTCGACCTCCTCAGCGACCTGCTGTGGTCGGATGCGCGGACGACCAACAACATGGGCGGTGGAACCTATGCCAACAGCCCGTTTGCGGTCGCCGGAAGGCCGGCCGTCGTGCCCGCGGCATTCTTCATACCAGCCGCCAACTTGCCGGTCGTGAAGAGCAACCTCTTCGAGTTCAGGATCGCCGGGCAGTATGCAATCGACAAGGCGTCGGCGCTGCGCTTGTTCTACTGGTATCAGCATCTCTCGACCACCGATTACGCTTACGACGGAATGCAGTACGGCACGATCACCAGCGTCATGCCGACCAACCAGACGTCACCGAACTACAACGTATCCGTGGTCGGCTTGTCGTACCAGTACCGCTGGCAATAGCGCAGGGATCACGTCAGTGAAAGGCAATAGATGGGCGACGACATAGCGGGGAAGTCCTGGTTCCGAAAGCTGCTCGACTTCCTCCGGCGTCCGCCCGCGTGGTCGCTGTGGTCGGTGGTGCTGATCGGCATGGTTGGCGGCATCCTATTCTGGGGCGGCTTCCACACCGCCATGGAGGCGACGAACACGCTCGAGTTCTGCACCAGTTGCCATGAAATGCGCGACACCGTGTTCCAGGAATACAAGGAGACGGTTCACTATACCAACCGCACCGGCGTGCGTGCGGTCTGCTCCGATTGCCACGTGCCGCGCGACTGGGGCCACAAGATCGTGCGCAAGATCCAGGCTTCCGGCGAGCTCTACGGCAAGCTTATGGGTCACATCGATACCAAGGAAAAGTTCGAGGCCAAGCGCATGGAGCTGGCCACGCACGTATGGACAGTAATGGCCGAAAGCGGTTCGCGCGAATGCAAGAACTGCCACAGCTTCGAGGCCATGAATTCGGATAAGCAACGGCCGCGCGCGAAGGCCGCGCACGCCAAAGCACCCGGGGAAGGCAAGACCTGCATCAACTGTCACAAGGGCATCGCGCACCTGCTGCCCAAGGAATACAACGAGGACGACTGAGCGTTCGTCCGGCCAGCGCCCGGAGGTTGTTCGCCCCGCAGCTTCGGGTAAGACGCGAAGCCATAGTCCGTCGGGACTCACTCTTTGTAGAGCGGGCCCGTGGATTTGCTCACCGCATTCCCAGGACCCTGGGTAGATCCTCCAGTGATTGCACCACGGGAACGGTCGCGGGAAAGGGATTTGATTTTCCGCCCGGAGCGACCCCGATAAACGGAATTCCAAGTTCTTCAGCGGCCCAGTATTCGGTCGTCGCGTCGCCGATGGCTGCAGCCATGGTCGGCAACAATTTTGCTTCGGAAAGAATGGCCTGGAATGCGGCACGCTTCGTCGTAGGCGCGCCGACGATCGTTTGAAAGTACGACGCGAGATTTCGACGGTCGATAATTTCGAGAAGCTCTTCCTGTGGGGTCCCGGAAACGACGTGGAGATCGATTCGTCCTTGCGCTGCCTTCAGAAATTGTTCCGCGCCGCGGACAAATCGACACGCGACGACAGCTTCGTAGACTAGGTGACGGTACGTCGAGGCCAGCCGTTCGATAGATTCGCGATCTCCCGGGCGACCGAAAATGTTGCGCTCGAAGTATTCGAACTTGGTGCGACGTGTCACCCCACCATGAAGTCGTTGATACGCGAGCACTTCCTCGAGGCTGGAGGGCGCTTCCCCTTCATAGACCTCGGCGAACGCGCGGGTCTTCAGTTCCATCGAATCCAGAATGACGCCGTCGAAATCCATCAAAAGTGCTGCAGGGGGTTGAGGAATGCGCATCTCCGGGCTTTTCAAATTGCGGTTGCGTCTGGAAACAAGATGGAATACAGTTCCATGATTGATTATAGTTCAGTATCAATTGGTTCAGTCGACGCAACGGCAAAACGGGCGACCCGACCCTGCGCTCAGCGACAGACGGACGTAACCCGAGAGGAGCGGGAAAGCAATGGAGGTCTCGTCATCGCCCGACCGGGCAGACGGCGTCGTTCTTTCAGCGAAGTCGCAGCCGCCGCATGCAGCGGCGGAGCCGCCGGAGGTGCCCAGAAAGAAACGCTCCAAAGCTGAGCGAGCGCTTCGTCGCATCGGGTGGAACCTGCTGCCTCCGCTGACTTTCATTGCCATCGTGGGTCTTTGGTGGGCGGCAGTGGAAATCTTCAGGATTCCGGCGTACCTGTTGCCGGGACCGAAAGGCGTCTTCGCGAGACTCGTCTCCGACGCCGGCCTGCTTTGGACGCATTCGCAAGTCACGCTGACGGAGATCCTGCTGGGTTTCGGGATCACGATCGTGACGGCGATTCCGATGGGCTTGCTCATCGCGTTGTCGCCGCTATCGAAGCAGCTCGTCTATCCGCCCATCATGCTGATGCAGCTCGTCCCCAAGATTGCGGTCGCTCCGCTGTTTCTCGTCTGGCTTGGCTTTGGAATCGAATCGAAAGTTTTGCTGACGGTGCTGCTCACGTTCTTCCCGTTGCTTATCGCAAGC
Source organism: uncultured beta proteobacterium (assembly GCA_963741315.1). Classification (GTDB taxonomy): domain Bacteria; phylum Pseudomonadota; class Gammaproteobacteria; order Burkholderiales; family Casimicrobiaceae; genus PALSA-1003. Next base: position 667,750 of record CAVUHK010000004.1, on the reverse strand, counting down.
ATCAGCGGCTTCCAGATCCTCGACGATCGCTTCCTCTACCTCACGAAATCGATGGGCGCAACACGGTGGCTGACCTTTCGCCATCTTACGATTTCCCGCGGCACTCCCGGTCATTTTTTCCGGGATCAAGACGTCCGCCACCATCGCCGCTACTGCCGCCATCGTTGCCGAGTTCGTCGGTGCCAACAAGGGACTCGGATATGTCCTGCTTCGCGGGACCAGCACGATGGATATCGAGCTCGTTTTCGCCGTGCTTGTGGTGCTTACGCTGATCGGCGTCGCGGTCAACTATATCGTGGAGTTTAGCGAATGGGCGATGACTCCGTGGCAGCGGGCAAAGAGTACGTAGGAGGTTCAGCTGGTGAACGTGGTTGTTTCGACACAGGCGCGCATTGCGCGCCTGGTGCTACCCAAAAGAGGAGGTCTCATGTTTGATTTGTTCATCAAAGGCGCATCGCGCATTCTGGCTGCTGCACTGATAGTCGTCGCTGGATCGGCAGCAGCGGCCGACACGCCGGTGACGTTCCAGTTGAACTGGATGGCTGGAGGTGCCAACGCCGGCTTTGCCGCGGCGGTCGCGGAAGGCTATTACCGCGATGCCGGGCTCGATGTCACGCTCGTGCAGGGCAACGGTTCCGGCAATACTGCGCAACTCGTCGCCAACGGGCGCGCACAGCTCGCCTACGCCGATGCCGTGGCGGTGAGCCAGCTGATCGCGAAAGGCGCACCGATGAAGGTCGTCTCTACCGTTTATCAGTCGAATCCCAATGCCGTGATGTCGCTCAAGAAGACTGGCATCAAGGCTGTCGGGGACCTCAAGGGCAAGAAGGTCGGCGTTCCATCGGGGTCGTCGCAAACCACGATGCTTCCGCTGCTTCTGAAGTCCAACAACCTGAAGGAGTCGGATATCAACATGATCGACATGCCTGTTGCGTCGATGGTTCCGGCGCTCCTGCAGGGACAGGTCGATGCGGTCCTGGGCTCGATAGACGCATACCAGATCCAGGCCGAGGCGCAAGGCGCCCAGCTCGATGTGTACCGGTTCGCCGACTATGGCGTGCCTACGGTCAGTACGTCGATCTTCGCCAGCAACGACTTCCTGAAGAGCAATCCCGATGTGGTCAAGAAGTTCATTGCGGCGAGCCTCAAGGGGTGGAGCTTCGCACTTGATAATCCGGACAAGGCGGTCAAGGACCTGAAGAAGGTGTTCCCGGAGGTCAACGAGAAGCTGGCCGCTGCGGAGTTGGCTGCCATCACGCCGCTGTTCTGCAGCGGTGGTGCGAAGTACATCGGCAAGGCGGAGGACGCATTGTGGGTAAAGTCGCAGGACCTGCTTTCCGAGGTCAAGCTGCTCCCCGCCGGCCAGGATCCGAAAACCTATTACTCGAACGACTACCTGCCGCCCGTGGCGCAGATGCGCGCCTGCAAATAGCCTGGAATACTTCCGGAGAAGCGATCGATGAGTGATCAAAAGCAAGGCGGCTACACGTACGCCGACCTTCACGTCGGGATGTCGTTCCGCAGCCCCGGAAGAACGATCACCGACGCCGACCTCATGAGCTTCTCCGGGCTTACCGGCGACTACTCCGAGTTGCACACGAGCGACGTCTACGCCAAGAGCAGCCAGTTCGGACGCCGTGTTGCGCACGGAATGCTCGGGCTCGCCTACGCGCACGGCCTCATGTGGGCGCGCACGGGGGAGCTGCGGGAGACCGCGATCGCCTTCCTGGGCATCACCGACTGGAAATTCACAGGCCCGATTTTCATCGGCGACACGATATTCGTGAACTACCGCATCGCGGAGCTGCGCGATAGCAAGTCGCGTCCGACGCAAGCGATTGCCGTATTCGACGTCGAAGTCGTGACACAGGACGATCGCGTCGTGCAGCACGGACGCAAGGCGCTGCTCGTATCGAAGGTTCCGTTGACTGCGGTCGAGGCGTCGAGGTGACCGACGACATGGAAACGGGCAAGAGCGGGGTTCCGATTCGCATCGATCGCGTATCGAAGGTCTTCGGCGAAGATAGTGACCACCCATTTCAGGCGTTGAAGCGGGTCACTATCGATGTGGATGCAGGCGAGTTCGTGTCCGTGGTCGGTCCGTCGGGTTGCGGCAAGAGCACTCTGATGCTGATGGTTGCGGGTCTGCTCAATCGAAGCGGCGGCGAGATTCTCATCGGCGGCAGTCCCGTCAGGGGGCCGATCACCGATGTCGGCATCGCCTTTCAGGACCACCTTCTGCTCGAGTTTCGCACCGCGCTCGACAACGTAATGCTGCATGCGGACCTTCGTAAGCTGCCGCGCAAACCTCTCGAGAACCGGGCGAAGGATCTATTCGCCCAGTTGAAACTGACCGCAGCGATGGACAAATATCCGCGACAGCTTTCGGGCGGCATGCGCCAGCGTGTATCGCTCATACGCACGCTGGTGCACGAGCCGTCGCTGCTGCTCATGGACGAGCCGTTCGGCGCGCTGGATGCGTTGACGCGCCTGCAAGTGCGGACAGACCTGGAAGCCCTGTGGTTGCGGCGCCGCCCGACGGTGCTTTTCATCACCCACAGCGTGGAGGAAGCCGTCGGCCTGTCGGACCGGATCCTGGTAATGAGCCCGAGTCCTGGCGAAGTGGTCGAGGACATTCGTGTCGACTTGCCAAGACCGCGCCCGATCGTGCTCGGAGACGTCAAGGAATTCTCGGCTTATGTCGACCGCATTCATCACCACTTCGAGCGACTGGGTGTCCTGCACGGTATCGATACGCCGGCACTCGCCACAAGTGACGGGGTCTCGACGTGACCCAAGCGCGCCCGCCCGTGCATCTCGAAGTGAACGGAGTCGTTGCCGAGCTGACTCTGCAAAACGGCCCCTTGAATCTGGTCGACAAAGACATGCTCCGCGCCTTTAACGGGGTACTGCGCGACGCTGCGGCGAACTCCAGGATTCGTTGCCTGATTGTTCACGGTGGGGACGCGCGTGCGTTCTGTGCCGGAAGCAACATCAAGGAATTCGAACACCTTCGCCACGATGCGAGCGAACTCAAGATCCTGTTCGAGGACATGGTGCTTCGTACGCTCTCGCGCCTTGGAATGCCGACGATTGCCGCGATCGACGGACCTGCGCTCGGCGGTGGGCTCGAGATCGCGCTTGCATGCGATCTACGCGTCGTCAGGAAGGGCGTCGGCATCGGATTGACCGAATCGCGTTTGGGAGGACTTGCCGGCAGCGGCGCGGTGCGCCTTGCGCGCTTGATCGGACCGGCACGCGCAAAGGAGATGCTCTTCACGGGCGAAACGGTCACCACAGAAATCGCGCTTGCGTGGGGACTTGTGAATCTGGTCGTGGAGGAGGGCACCGCGCTCGAGGCAGCGCGCCGACTGGCATCGACCATTTCGGCGCGGGGACCGATGTCGAATCGCCTCGCGAAGATGCTGGTCGACGCCGCGGACGATTTGCCGATGGATGCCGCGTTGTCGATGTCAACGGTCGCGCAACAGCAGATCTTCGATGGCGCTGACCTGCACGAAGGTGTGGCTGCGTTCCTCGGCAAACGCCCGCCGGAGTTCAGCGGGCGATGAACAGCGAGCCCGCATTCGCGACAGTCGCACGTGCCGGCAACGGCGCGCTGATGGACCCTTTGCCCCTGAATCACTGGACACGCTAAGAAGCATATGCAAAAGATCACCGCAGACGAAGCAGCCCAGCTCATCGAGGACGGCGACGCGATTCTGATCAGCGGTTCGGGGGGCGGTCACGCCGTGCCGGAAGCATTGCTGGCAGCGGTTGAGCGACGTTTCCTTGCCGAGGGCAAGCCGCACGGCTTGACGTCGGTGAGTGTCGTCGGCGTTGGCGATCGCGCGGCGCTGGGCGCGTCGCATCTGGCGCACGAAGGATTGCTGCGGCGCGCGATCACCAGCGCGCTGGTCGACTCGCCGGGCCTCGTACGCCTCGCCGCCGAAAACAAGATCGAGGCGTACACGCTGCCTCAGGGCGTGCTCTCGCAACTGATGCGCGACATGGCGGCGGGACGTCCCGGGCTCATTACCAAGACGGGTCTCAATTCGTTCGTCGATCCGCGTCATCAGGGCGCGCGGCAGAGCCCTTGCACGCCCGCAGCTTTTGTCGAAGTCATCGAACTCGATGGCGAGGAGTGGCTATTTTTCAAGCCGATACCCGTCACGGTCGCGTTCCTGCGAGGAACGACCGCCGACGAGGACGGCAACGTGACCATGGAAGAAGAGGCGGTGCTGGGCGAGATGCTTGCGATGGCGCAGGCGACGCGGCGCGCGGGCGGCATCGTCATCGTGCAGGTGAAGCGCATGGCCAAGCGCGGGACGTTGCATGGCCAGCACGTCAAGATCCCCGGGATCCTCGTCGATTTCGTGGTCGTCGATCTCGAGCAGAGCCAGACCTACGCCACGTATTACGACCCCAGCTACTCGGGCGAGTTGCGCATTCCCCACGACGACATTCGCGCCCTTCCGTTCGGACCTCGCAAAGTGATCGTGCGTCGCGCGGCGATGGAACTCTTTCCCGGGGCGATCTGCAATCTGGGCGCGGGCGTCTCGACGGGACTGTCGACGATTGCCGCTGAAGAGGGATTGCTCGACGCCGCCATCCTGACCAACGAGCAGGGCATCATTGGCGGTGCGCCGATCACCGGTCGCGACTCGGGGGGCGGACAAAACTTTGCGGCGATGATCGAACAGCCGTCGCAATTCGATTTCTACGATGGTGGCGGTCTCGATCTTGCGTTCCTTTCATTTGCGGAAGTCGACCCTGAAGGCAATGTCAATGTAAGCCGTTTCGGCGACAAGATCATTGGCGTCGGCGGCTTCATCAATATCAGCCAGAACGCGAGGACAGTGATTTTCAGCGGCACGCTGACCGCCGGCGATCTGGACATTGGATGGGACGAAGGGACGACGATCATTCGCAAGGAAGGTCGCCACAAGAAGTTCGTACCCAAGCTCGAGCAGGTTTGCTACAACGCGAGGATGGGCCGGGAGCGCGGACAGATGACGCTGTTCGTTACGGAACGCGCCGTCTTTCGTGTCGCGGACGAAGGGCCTCGAATTGATCGAGATCGCACCGGGACTCGACGCCGAGCGCGATGTGATCTCGAATATGGGATTCAGGCCGTCCGTATCGCCCGACTTGAAACCCATGGACGCTCGCATCTTCAATCCCGCGCTGATGGGCCTGTCCGCCGACATCCATGCAAGGCCGCGGCGCTTTCGATCGGCTCGCGTCGCGAGTTGGCACGCAGCGCGGGTTGGCCGATGACTGCCTTGCGCATCAATGGTGCGACACGACTGTACGCGATCGTCGGCCATCCGATCGTCCAGGTGAAGTCGCCCGAGCTGTACTGCGAACTGTTTGCGGCAGCCGGGATGCACGCCGTCATGGTCCCCATGCACGTACTCCCCGAGCACTTCGATCTCACGATGACGGCATTGATGGGGATCGAAAATCTGGACGGCCTCATTGTGACGGTGCCCTACAAAGGGCGCGCCGCGCCTTTCGCTACGCGCCTGGGAACGACGGCAAGTCGAGTCGGGGCAGTGAATGCACTGCGTCGCGAAGCGGACGGCACGTGGACAGGTGACATGTTCGACGGCGCGGGCTTCGTGCGTGGGGCGGAGACTAAAGGCGAAGTATTGAAAGGGCGCAGGGTTGCCATCTTTGGCGCGGGTGGCGCGGGCAGCGCCATCGCCTGCGAATTGGCTGCTGCAGGCGCTGCGTCGATCGCGATCATCGATCCGCAGACAAAGCGCGCCGAAGCCCTCGCTCAGAAACTACGCGTCAGCTCGCCGGCATGCCGCATCGAAGTGGCCACCACGGTCTCTCGTGACGCCAACATGATCGTCAATGCATCGACCGTCGGCATGCGGGAATCGGACGGCATGCCGGGTGAGATCGGTGCGCTTGACCCCGAAACGCTGGTCGGTGACGTGGTCGTATCCGAGGGTGCCACGCCGATCATCCGGCACGCCATCCACCACGGCTGCAGGCATGTCAGCGGGCGCGACATGTTTGCCGGTCAATCCGATGCTCTCATGTCGTTCTTCACGCGAGCGTAAGCCATGTCCCACGTACCGGCAGAGCGCTGCCTCGGAATCATCGAGCTTCTTGCGGACGGAGCGCGCGAAATGCCGCTTGCCGACATAGCAGACCAGCTCGATCTTCCGAAGAGCGGCGCGCACCGTCTGCTTGCGACACTGGTGGACCTGGGCTGGGCCGAGCAGGACCGCGACACGGCGTTCTATCGCCTCACCATGCGCCTCGCGGTTCTCGGTCAGCGCTTCTACGCCGCTTCCGGCCTTCCGGACATTTGCCAGCCGATCCTCGACCGTTGCGCGCATGAGTGCGGCGAGTTTGCCCGGCTCGCAGTCGTCGACGGCAGTGCGCTCGTATGGATCGCCCACGCGCAAGGCGCCACGGGAGGGCTTCTGTACCAACCGGCGGAGACCACGGGCACCGTGCCGTTGTTTGCGACGGCAACCGGGAAGGCTTGGCTCGCCACGCTCGAACCCAACGATGCCGTTCAGCACATCGCGAGGCAAGGTGGCTTCAGCCGAGCCGATCGATACGGCCCGAACGTCATTCGATCCATCGATGCCCTCCTGAAGGAGCTCCGGGCAACCGCCAGGCGCGGTTACGGCCTGGCGTTCAACGAAGCCGAGCCCGGCGTCACGGCGATAGCCGCCGCCATTCGGTCCGGAGGCGACAAGGCGACCGTTGGCACGGTGAGCATCGCCGGCCCTTCAGCCCGGATGACGGAACGCCGCGTACGCGAGCTCGCGCCGCTGGTCACGCAATGCGCGGCGGAATTGTCGACGCTATGGCCGGTGAGAGAGCGGGCCACCAGGGTTGCGCGAATCGACAAGCGCGGTCGCGCGCGCACGAATGGAGAACAAGGCACCAAACGCGCTGCTGCCAAGGCCGCGTGACTGCGCGGACAGACGATGAGCAAGCTCCTCCTCGGTTGCATTGCCGATGACTTTACCGGGGCGACCGATCTCGCGAACAACCTCGTCCGTGAGGGCATGCGGACGATCCAGACGATCGGCGTTCCCTCGCAGAGCCTGCACACGACAGTCGAAGCGGTTGTCGTGGCCCTCAAATCGAGGACGATTGCTGCGCGTGATGCAATCGCTCAGTCGCTTTCAGCACTGCATTGGTTGAAGGCCCAGGGCGCCCGGCAAATCTACTTCAAGTACTGCTCGACCTTCGACAGCACGCCCGATGGCAATATCGGGCCGGTCACGGAGGCATTGCTCGACGCGACGTCGTCCGACGGCGCCCGCTTCACCATCGCCACTCCTGCATTCCCCGACAACGGTCGCACGGTATTCAGGGGCTATCTGTTCGTCGGCGACGTGTTGCTGCACGAAAGCGGCATGCAAAATCACCCTCTGACACCGATGACGGATTCCAACCTCGTGCGGGTGCTGCAGGCGCAATGCCGCGGGCGTGTCGGGCTCATCGACTATCGTGTTGTCGAACGCGGCGCCGATGCAATCCTCCGTCGCATCCATGAATTGCAGAAGCAGGACGTGCACATCGCGATAGTGGATGCTGTGTCCAATGACGACCTGCGCAAGCTTGGGCCTGCGCTCAAGGGCATGCCTCTGGTGACGGGGGGCTCAGGCGTCGCCATCGGATTGCCTGCGAACTTCGGCATCGTGCCGTCCAATGCGGCGAGCGAACTACCGCGCACCGCGGGGTCACGCGCCATCGTCTCGGGGAGTTGCTCGACTGCTACCAATCGGCAGGTGCGTGCCTTTACCGGATCGGGAGGTGAATCGTATCGCGTGGACCCGCTGCAGGTCGCGCGCGGTGTCGACGTCGTGGAGCAGGCCCTCGCGTGGGCGACGCCGAGATTGTCGAGCGGGCCCGTCCTCGTCTATTCGACGGCCGAGCCGGACGACGTCAAGACTGCCCAAGGTGAACTCGGCGCACAGCGCGCAGGCGCATTGCTCGAGCAAGCGTTGGCAATGATTGCGCGCGGACTGGTGGAGCAGGGCGTTCGCCAGATCGTGATCGCCGGCGGAGAGACGGCGGGCGCCTGCGTGCAGGCGCTCGAAGTGACCCAATTGAGGATCGGGCCACAGATCGATCCCGGCGTGCCGTGGTGTCATGCCAACTGCGCTATCGCGCCGGAAGGCCTGCACCTCGCGCTCAAGTCCGGCAACTTCGGCGGCGACAATTTCTTCACCAAGTCTTTTGAGGTGCTGTCTTGAATGAACACGAGGCCCGTCAAGAGATTTGCCGCATCGGCAAAAGCCTGTTCGACCGCGGGTATGTGCATGGCACGGCCGGCAACATCAGCATTCGTCTTTCGGAGGATTCGGGCTATCTCATCACGCCTACCGATGCGTGCCTGGGGTTCCTGGACGCCGAACGGCTGGCACGCCTCGATGCGAACGGCAAGCAGATAGCCGGCGACCGCGCCAGCAAGACAATGGCCTTGCACAGGCAAATCTACGCAGCGGCAACCCAATTCGATCCAGCGACCGCTTGCGTCATTCACACGCACAGCACGCACTGTGTCGCGCTGACGCTTTCATCGCACGGAGAGGAGCTGCTCGCGGCGATCACGCCTTACTTCGTCATGAAGGTCGGTCGTGTTCCGATCGTTGCGTACGATCGCCCCGGCGCCTCCGCCGTTGCGACGGCGGTCGCCGATGTGATCAGGCGTTATGGCGAGCGTGGAGCACCGATTCGCGCCGTCATGCTGGAACGGCTTGGCCCGAACGTGTGGCACGACACGCCAGCTTCGGCGATGGCGATTCTCGAGGAACTCGAAGAAACCGCGTGCCTCGTAAACACCAGCGGCGAGCACATCCAGCCGCTGAGCGACACCCAGATCAACGATCTGCGCCAGACCTTTGGCGCCCGCTGGTGACGATCATGCCCAGGTTTGCCGCCAATTTGTCGATGCTCTACCAGGAGTTACCGTTTCTCGATCGCTTCGCAGCGGCAGCACGCGACGGATTCGGGGCGGTCGAGTATCTGTTTCCGTATGCGTTCAGCGCCGCTGACATTCAAGTGCGACTGCGCGACAACGGCTTGCAGCAGGTTCTGTTCAACGCGCCGCCTGGCAATTGGGAAACCGGAGAGCGCGGCTTCGCGTGCTTGCCGGGGCGCGATGATGAGTTTGATGCAGCGATTGACGAAGCACTTCGCTATGCGGAAGCATTGCGCTGCCCGCGTATTCACGTCATGGCCGGATTGCGGCCGCAAGGAGCCAATCGAGATGCGTTGCGCAAGGTGTACGTCGATCGACTCCGAAAGGCGGCGGCGGTCGCCGCACCCACCGGCGTGACTGTCCTGATCGAGCCCATCAATACGCGCGATATGCCTGGCTACTTCCTCAATCGCCAGGACGAAGCCCACGCCATCGTCGATGAGGTGGGCGCCACGAATCTCAAGGTGCAGATGGACCTCTATCACTGCCAGGTCGTCGAAGGTGATCTGGCCATGAAGATCCGGCAGTACCTGCCTGGCGGTAACGTTGGTCACGTACAGATCGCCGGGGTTCCCGAGCGGCACGAGCCCAACGTCGGGGAAGTGAACTACAAGTACCTGTTCGCGGTACTCGACGAATGCGGCTACGACGGTTGGGTGGGTTGCGAGTATCGACCACGCGCGGGTGCGATTGCCGGTGGCACGACGGCGGGCCTGGGCTGGATGACAAACAAGTCGTGAAGGACGTGTGAGCCGTGGGCACCGCACTGATAACCGGCGGAGGAAGAGGGATTGGCCTTTCGGCTGCGACTGCACTTGCCGAAGCGGGCTTCGACATTGCGCTTGTCAGTCTGGAGCCGGAGGCGGAGATTGCGAACGCACTTCGGGATCTGCGCGGGCATGGCCGCCAAGTGCTCTATTTTAAGCAGGACATCGCGAAACTCGAGTTGCACAGCGCGCTGATTGAAGTGATCCACACTCGAATCGGTCCGATTGACTGTCTGGTCAACAACGCGGGCGTTACGTCGCTAAATCGCGGCGACATGCTGGAACTTGGACCCGAGAGTTTCGACCGTTGCGTTGATATCAATCTGAGGGGCACGTTCTTTCTCACCCAGGCAATCGCCCGGGCGATGCTGGATACGCCGTCGCCAGCCACGACCTATCGCTCGATCATCACCGTCACGTCCGCCAACGCCGATATCATCGGCATGAACCGCGCCGATTACTGCATCACCAAGGCGGCGCTTTCCATGGCGAGCAAGCTGTTTGCTGCCCGCCTTGCGTCTGCTGGCATCCATGTGTTCGAGGTGCGCCCCGGCATCATTCGCACCGAAATGACAGCACCCGCGGCGGAGAAATACGACCACCTCATCGCCGACGATGGCGTGCCATTGCGACGCTGGGGCGAACCACAAGATGTAGGCAAGACCGTCGCGACCATCGCCCGCGGGCTGCTGCCCTTCGCAACCGGAGAAATCCTGAACGTGGGCGGCGGTCTGCACCTGCATCGCATATGAGGAGTACATCGGGTTTTCAGCTTCCAATCACCCGGGCATGAACATTACTCGAATGCCTTGTTGCTCGATGCGTCGATCGTTCAACGCACATGATTTGCTGCACGATCACTGAATTACCTCGTCCGCGCGCAAGAGCAGCGACTGCGGAACCGTGAGACCGAGTGCCTTGGCGGTTTTCAGGTTGATGACCAGCTCGAACTTTGTGGGCTGCTCGACCGGCAGGTCACCGGGCTTCGCACCCTTGAAGATCTTGTCGACGAAGCTCGCGTACCGGTAGTAAAGGTCGGGATAGTTCACTGAGTACGCTATCAATCCCCCGGCCTCGACGAACTCGCGGGTAGGAAAGGCGGCAGGCAGCCTGTTGCGAGCCACCAGGTCGATGATCATTTGTCGATGCATCTGGGCAAGCCCGTCCGCACCGATCAGCAACGCGTCGACATGCTGCCGGACCGCCCGCTCGAAGGCTTGGCCGAGGTCGGCTTGGGTCCGCACGTCAAGCAGTTCAGGCTGGACTCCCAGCGATCGGGCCGCTTTCTTTGTTTCTTCCCACTCGGGTGGGGCAGCCGGATTGCCCATGTTGTGTACCAATGCAATTCGCGCGAGATTCGGAACGAGCTCCTTGAGTAGTTGAATCTGCTTCGCTGTCAACTCCGTGCTAAAGGTAGTTACCCCGGTAATGTTGCCGCCCGGGCGCGCGAAGCTCGCCACGATGGCACGCGGGTCGCCCATCGTCGCCATGACCACTGGAATTGTTTCGGTCGCGTTCTTGGCCGCGCTTGCGGCAGGAGTTCCCCTGGTCACGATGAGATCGACCTTGAGACGCACCAGTTCGGAGGCGAGTTCGGGGAACCGCTCGGCGCGACCATCTGCGGATCGATATTCAATGACCAGGTTTCGCCCCTCGACGTAGCCGAGGTCCCGCAGCCCCTTGCGCAGGGCGTCGAGATTGGCGGTGTTCTGTGCCGCGGGTATCGCTTCGAGAATGCCGATGCGATAGACCTTTTCCATCTTCTGCGCGCTTGCAGCTAGCGGCACGGCGAGAAGGCCACGCGCGACATTGCCGATGAACGTTCGCCGATCCATTGCTGAATCACCTCGACGACGAATGGAAATTTGCCATACTACGCTTCCCGGCAGCCGTTGCTGTCGGCTGCCAAAGTCCAGGAAAAAAGGACGTTGGCCATCGGCTTTGCCGCCGGTTTGCTTGGTGGTATAACCACCGGATGACCACGGGCAAACGTCAACGCGTGATCGTCCGCTCCAAAACGACGAACGATACCGGCTTCGCCAGGGTATTCGCTTTTCTGCGCGATCAATTGCTGGAAGGCACGATCCGCTCCGGCGATCGGCTCGTCCCCGAACGCGACCTCGCCGCCCAGCTTGGCGTAAGCCGTCCCATCGTTCGGGAAGCGTTGCGCGCGCTCTCGATGATGGGCGCGGTCGAGATCCAGAGTCGCGTCGGCACCATCGTCCGTCAACCCGATGTGTCGGTGCTCGGCGATTTCTTTGCCTACTCGCTGGCACAGCAGAACGGCGCAATCGAAGACGTGATGCAGGCAAGAATCGCCATCGAATGCCAGGCTGTCCGACTCGCATGTCAGCGCTCGACAACATTTGATTTCGAAGGTCTCGGGCATGCTCTCGAGCAGATCGAGGCCACGATTGACGATCCAGTCAAGGGCAGTGTCGCAGACCACGAGTTCCACACCGCGCTGGTGCGAGCGGCGAAGTCCGACACTCTCGCGAGCCTCTACACGGCAATGGCCAGTATCCTGATGCGTTCGCATCGCGACCGTCGCGCCTTGGTCGTGATGGACGCCGGCATCAAGGAATACCTGATCGCCGATCACCGGCGCATCTTCGAGGCCGTCGTGGCGCACGACGAGGTAGCGGCGGATCGCTTGCTGCGCGACCACTTCAGCATCGGCGACAATTATCGGCATGACGCCGCCGTGGAACCGCCAAAGAAGGCGAGCCCTGTGACCAAACGCGCCGTCCGTGCACCAAAAAAGCGGAGTTCTTCATGACGGACAATGCGGCAGCTGAAACGATCGGCTTTATCGGCCTCGGCACGATGGGGCGTGAGATGGCGATCAACCTGATGAAGGCCGGGCACCGAGTGCAGGCATTCGATGTACGTCGTGGAGCCATGGACGAGTTGGCGACGCTCGGGGTACAGGCGTGCCGGTCCGTCGCGGCGGCGGCCAGGGACGCCATTGTTGCCATCACGATGCTGCCGGATACCCCGGACGTCGAGAGTGTGGTTTATGGCGACGGCGGTTTGCTCGCGAATCCGCCCAAGGGTCGCCTCGTCATCGACATGAGCACCATCGCACCGAACGCTGTGCGCCGTATGTCTGCAGATTTCGAAAAGGCAGGGGTCGACTTTCTCGATGCGCCAGTGTCGGGCGGGCCCGTCGGCGCCAAAAACGCAACGCTCTCCATCATGGTGGGGGGCAGGGCGGAGGCATTTGCGCGGGCCGAGAAAGTCTTTGCCGCCATGGGAACGACGATCACCCACGTTGGTGCGAGCGGCGCCGGGCAGACCGTCAAGCTGTGCAATCAGCTCATTTGCGGCATCAACATCCAGGCCGTTTGCGAGGCCATCGCGCTGGGACGTGCTTCGGGGGTGGACCTGCATCAGCTGCGCAATGTTCTGCTGGGCGGGTCGGCGGCTTCCTGGATGCTCGACAAGCTTGGACCCGCCATGATCGAAGGAGACGCCAAGGCGGGCTTCCGAATCGACCTCATGCTCAAGGACCTGCGCCTTGTGCAGGAGCAAGCTCAGGCGCTCTCGGTGCCGCTGCCGGCAACAGCGCTCATGACCAGTCAATACATCGAAGCACGCGCGCACGGCGAGGGCGGCAATGGCAATCAGGCATTGTTCCGCGTGTACGACCGCATGACCAATCAGGTTCGCGCCGCAATGCCGAAAAGCGGCGACGCTCCCACTTAGAGTTCGCTCTCGACGAACTGCTTGAATTCGGCGGTGCGCGGGTGGGCGAACAGCTCGTCGGTCGGCCCGGTCTCCCATACCTTCCCTTGGTGCATGAACACCACGAGGTCGGCGACGCGGCGCGCAAAGCCCATTTCGTGCGTGACGCTGATCATGGTCATCCCGCGCCGCGCGAGATCCTCCATCACGCCCAGCACCTCGGTTTTGAGCTCGGGGTCGAGCGCCGAGGTCACCTCGTCGAAGAGCATGACCTGCGGCTGCAGCGCCAGCGATCGGGCGATGGCTACCCTCTGCTGCTGACCGCCTGAAAGCTGCTCGGGGTAGGCGGTGATCTTGTCGGTGAGCCCGACCATGCGCAGTACGTCGGCTGCACGCTTCGTGGCCTCTGCCTTGGATTCTTTTTTCACCAGGGTCAGCGCCAACGTGATGTTGCGCTCGACCGTGAGGTGCGGGAAAAGGTTGTAGCTCTGGAATACCATGCCGACGTCGCGTCGCAGCTGGGCGCGCGCCGCACTGCCCGGCACGCCGACCTCGTGTCCGCACACTTCGATGCGGCCGCTTTGCACCGTTTCCAGGCCGGCGATGCATCGCAACAGCGTGCTCTTTCCCGAGCCGCTGCGGCCGATGATGGCGACAGTCTGGCCCTTGGTCACGTTGAAGCCAACGCCGTTGAGCACGCGTAGCGGCCCGAACTCCTTGACCACGTTATCGACTCGGACGATGAACTCATCGGCCGGCATGGGCTCTCCTTTCGAGCGTGCGAGCGGCGATCGACAGCGGGTAGCACAACACGAAATAGATCGCGGCCACTGCGGAAAAAATTACGAACGGCTCGAAGGTCGAGTTGTTGACGATCTGACCGGCGCGCGCGAGTTCGACGAACCCGATCACCGAGGCGAGCGAGGTGTTCTTCACGATCTGCACCATGAAGCCCACGGTGGGCGGGATGGCAAGCCGCACCGCCTGCGGCAGGATAACGTAAACATACTGCTGAGCTCGACTGAGGCCAAGACAGTCCGACGCCTCCCATTGGGTGCGCGGTACCGCCTCGATGCAGCCGCGCCAGATCTCGCCCAGGAAGGCTGCGGCGTACAGCGTCAGCGATATGCCGGCCGCCACCAGCGGGATAAGCTTGTAACCCAGGATACCCAGGCCGAAATACGACAGGAACAGCACGATCAGCAAAGGCGTGCCCTGGATCAACTGGATGTAGGCGCTTGCCAGTTTGCGCAGCAGCCCGACCTTCGATACGCGCATCAAGGCAAGCGGCAACCCGACCAGGCCGCCTCCGACGAAGGCGATCAGCGACAACAGTACCGTCCAGCGTGCAGCCTCCAGCAGGTACAAAAGATGGTTGAGATTGAGCTGGATCACAGCGGCGTCCCCAGCCGCCGACGGCGCTCGAACAGAATCTGTCCGATCGCCCAGAAGGCCAGGCGATAGAGCGCCGACAGCGCAAGATAGACCACCGCCACGATCATATAGACCTCGAAACTCCTGTACGTGTCGGACTGCACGAGGTTGGCGGTGGCGGTGAGTTCCTCGGCCGAGATTTGCGATGTAATCGACGAGGCGAGCATCAGCAGCACGCCCTGGCTGGTCAATGCCGGGTAGACGCGTTCCATGGCGGGCAGCAGCACGACGTGCACGATGGTCTGCAAGCGCGTGAGACCGAGGCAATCAGCGGCCTCCAGCTGAGTGCGCTGGATCGACTGGATGCCGGCACGCATGATCTCGGTGCTGTAGGCGCCCATGTTGACGGTGAGCGCAATCACCGCCGAGACCTCGGCCGAGAGTTTCAGCCCCAGGCTGGAGAGGCCGAAATAGACGATGAAGATCTGAATGAGCAGCGGCGTGTTGCGGATGGTCTCGACGTAGGCGCCCACCACGCGGCGCAGCAGCGGCCCGCCGTATACCCGCGCCATGGCGCACACCGTGCCCAGCACAAAGCCGAAGACGATCGCCAGGATCGTAAGCTGAATCGTGAGCCAGGCACCGGCCACGAAGGCGGGCCACTTGTCGGCCAGGAACGCGAAGTCGAACTTGTACGACATCGCCTGTGCCGCCAGCGCGCTGGCGTCAGCTGCCTGCCTTGCTCAAAAGCTCCTGCGTCGGGATGTCGACGCCGTGATACTGCTTGTAGATGGCGGCGAGCTTGCCGTTCTTGAGATTGGCCTTGACCCACTCGTTCGTCCAGGCGAGCAGCTTTGGCTCGTCCTTGCGCATGCCGATGGCGAGATAGTTGGTCTGCATGGTGATCTTGGGTTCGACCGTTCGCGCCGGGTTTTTCTTGCTGATGGCAGGCAGCAGCGAGCGCGCCGTCGCCAGGATGTCGACCTGTCCGGACGCCACGGCTAGCGCCATCGTGGCGTCGTCTTCGTAGCGCACGAGTTGCGCGCCCTTGGCTTTCTGTGTCAGGTCGGTGTCCTGGGTGGTACCGCGCACGACGGCGACCTTCTTGCCGTCGAGATCGGACAGTTCCTTGATCTGCAGCGACTTGAGCCCTGCCACAACCGATGGATGGTCGGCATACGGAATCGTGAAGTCGATGACCTTGGCGCGATCAGGCGTGATCGACAGCGTCGAGACCACGATATCGGCCTTGTTGGTCTGCAGCATCGGGATGCGCGTCGGCCCGGTGGTGGTGACGATCTCGAGCTCAACGCCGAGATCCTTGGCCAGCAGCCTGGCCAGATCGACGTCGGAGCCGGTCGGCTGCATCTTGTCGTCGGTCATGCCGAAGGGCGGGATTGCCAGGTCGATGGCGATCCGGATCTTGCCGGCCTTCTTGATCTCCTCGAGCGTGTCGGCATGCGCCGACAGGCCGAGCGACAGCAGGACGAAGGCGACGCCTGCGATCGCGCGCTGCAGCGAAACGATCTTCATGGTGTGCCTACTGGTTCAGAATGGAGGCAGGCAGGCCGTTGCCGTGGTACTTCTTGTAGATCGCGTCGAGTCTTCCGTTCTTGAGGTTGGTCGCGATCCATTTATTGACTTCCTCGACCAGCCGCGTCTCGTCCTTCTTAACGCCGACCGCGAGATTGAAGGTGTCGAGCACGAACTTGACCTCGACCTGGCGCGCCGGATTCTTCTTGTCGATCGGCGCCACCAGTAGCTCGGCGGTCGAGAAGATGTCGACCTGGCCGCTGAGGAAGGCCTGCGCCTCGGTGGCGTCGTCCTCGTAGCGCACCAGCTTCATGCCCTTGGGGCCCTCCTTGGTGAGCTGCGTGTCGTGCGTCGTGCCGCGCACCGTGCCGACGGTCTTGCCGTCGAGGTCGGCCATGCTCTTCAGGGGAATGCTCTTGGGCGCTGCGATCACCGTGCGCAGCACGGCATAGCCCTTGGAGAAATCGATCACCTTGGCACGCTCTGGCGTGACCGAGAGCGTGGAAATCACCAGGTCGGCCTTGCCGGTCTGCAGCGCGGGAATGCGCGAGGCACCGGTTGTCGGCACGTGCTCGAATTCGAGGCCCCAGTCCTTGGCCAGCGCCTTGGCGGTTTCGATGTCCGAGCCGGTCGGCTGCATCTTGTCGTCGGTCATGCCGTAGGGCGGAACGCCGAGATCGACCGCAATCCTGATCTTGCCGGACTTCTTGATATCGTCGAGCGCGTCGGCGCTCACCGACTGCGCCACGCCAATCATCGTCACCGCCGCGATGGCGATGCCCAACAGTGCTTTCTTCATTGTTTCCTCCTGTTTCTATTTATTGAAGTCTAGCGGCCCGCGTCCATTTCGGCGAGCTTGGCGACGCGACGGCGGAATTGCTCTTCGGTGGAGAATTTCGCTGTCAGATAGGCCGCAATCAGGTCCTTGGCGAGCCAGGGACCGACGATCTGCGCGCCGATGCACATGACATTGACGTCGTCATGCTCGACGCACTGGTGCGCTGAATGGATATCGTGACAGACCGCGGCGCGGATGCCCTTCATCTTGTTCGCGCCGATCGAGGCGCCGACGCCGGTGCCGCAGACCATCAGGCCGCGCTCGGCCCGGCCCGAGGTGATCGCAGCGGCGACCTGGCGCGCAATGTCGGGGAAGTCGACCGGCTTGGGATCGTAGGAGCCGACATCCTCGACCTCATGTCCGAGGCCGTGCAAGTAGGCAAGCAGCTCCGCCTTCATGGGAAAGCCCGCGTGGTCCGAGCCGACAACGATCTTCAAGGGCGCTTCGCTTTCACTCGTTGGTAAATCCGTGGTTTGACCAGTTTAGCTTTGTCGCGGCAGGGACGCAACCTCGGCGCAATGATTGGCGTTGCCTGCTCATCGGGGAGGCTTACGCCATCGCGTAGATGCGGATTGCGTTGTCGTGGAAGAGGGCGCGCTGCTCGGTCGACGAAAAATCGCGGACGATCTCTCGAAATCCATCGTAGATCGTCGCGAAGTTCGCGCAAAGGCTGTCGACAGGGAAGTTGCTCGCGAACATGCAGCGAGCGACGCCGTATAGTTCGATGGTCGTGCGCACGATATCCTTGTTCGCGGCGACGGTCCACGCCGCCCCCGGCTGGCCGAGACCGGAAATCTTCACAGTCACGTTCGGGCACGAGGCAAGGGTCGCCATGGCACGCTTCCATCCGCGCAGACCTTGCTCGCTGCGGTCCGCAGGCAATCCGGTGTGATTGAGGATGATCCGCGAATTGGGATACGCGTTGGCGAGTTGAGCGGCCTCGCCGAGGTGCCACCATGGAGTCTGCAGATCGAAGCGCAGACCATTTCGCGAAACCTCCGCAAATCCGGCCCGCCATTTCGCGTCGGTCATGCCCCCGGGGGCGGAGTCGTTTGGCGATCGGTTGGCGCGCGGCTTGTGACGCACGCTGCGCACGAAGCTGATCGCGGCCTGCTGCGCCAGGAGGTGCGGCGCATCGACATCGTCAAGCCATGCCTGTGCGACCGCGACGGTAGGCAGGCCATATGCTGCGCGTAATTGCTCGATGTAGCGCATCTCGCCCAGGGGATCCTGCGGATTCCACTCGGCCTCGACGTAGACCGATTTCTCGACCCGGAGCGGGGCGGCATCCTTCCGATAATCCGGAGGCAGATAGCGACGATTTACGGAGCTGTAGTCGCCGTACCGGAACGGAATCGGTGGCTCGTCGTTGAGCCATGGATAGTAATGGCTGACAGGGTCCCAGAAGTGTTGGTGCGCGTCGACAATGGTCATTGCAGCGTCGGCTTGTCCCGGCGTGGCCGTCCGACTACTGCTTGTCGACAGTACTCCCACACGCTCCTCCCGCCGGTTGGGTCACTTTGGATCCCAATCCCCGAGCAAAACGCTATATCATCCGCCAGCAACCGCAGGATTCGGCTCATCCGACAAAGCGGCCCTTCGAGGCCGCCGCGGCGCCGAGTGCAGGGGCAAACCAGCAGTTTACAGGAGGAAATCATGAACAGACTGTTCGGTACGTTAGTGTTCGCCGTCGTCATGCACGCCGGTACGGCCGGCGCGCAGATCGTCAGCAAGATGTCGGGCATCCAACCGCTCGATCATCCATCAAGCATCGCCGAGAAATACTTCGCCGAGCAGGTCGCGCTGCTCACCAACGGGACGGTGACGGTTGAGAACTACTTCAATACGCAGCTGGGAGACGCGGTCGCCAACGTGCAGAGCGTGCGCAACGGCACGATCGGATTCACCGTCGTTTCAGCGTCGAACCTGAACCAGGTCGTTCCGGGCATGGACATGTTCACGCTGCCCTACATCTTCAAGAACGAGCAGCATTTCTGGTGGTTTCTAGGGCAACCCGAGGCGGAAAACTTCGTCAAGGCGCTCGAGGACAAGGGGATCAAGAAGCTCGCGTGGATGGACTCCGGTGCGCGCAATTTCTTCACGCAGAAGCCGGTACGCACGCCGGCCGACCTGAAAGGCCAGAAAATCCGCGTGATGGCGTCGCCGGTCGCGGTGAAGTCGATGGAATCGATGGGCGCCGCCGGCGTGCCGGTTGCCTGGGCGGAGCTGTACACCGCGCTGCAGACCGGTGTGGTCGACGGTGCGGAAAACAATCACCCGTCGGTCCTCGCCAAGAAATTCTACGAGGTCTCGAAGTATTACACCCTCGACGAACACATGCGTATCCCCGATCTGCTCGTCGTGTCGATGAAGTTCTACAACTCGCTCAACGCCAAGCAGCAAGCGGCGCTGGTGCAGGCCGGCGCACTGACGCAGGCCTACATGCGTGGCGCGTGGAAAATTGCGGAGAACAAAGACCTGGCGGATCTCAAGGCGAAATTCACGCAGATCATCGAGCCCAACAAGCAGCCGTTCATGGATAGCGTCAAGCCGCTGGTGCTAAGCGAGTCCAAGCGCCTCGACGTCGAAAAGACGGTGAACTTCATCCTCGACTCCAGCAAGAAGTTCTGAGCTGTCATTGCGGTGCGGTGGTGCGTTCGGACGGCAGGCATGCGTCCGGGCGCGACCGGCGCGTAGCTTTCGTGGGTGGGAGAAATCTTGAAGCTCCTTGATAGCGTCGTCGACTGGACGCTCAGGATCGTGCGCGCCGTTTGCATCGCGCAGGCTACTGCGCTGTTCCTGATCGTCGTCTTTGCGGTCATTGCGCGATACGTATTCGGCCGGTCGCTGACGTGGACCGAGGAAGTGCCGCGCTACCTGCTCATCTGGATTTCGTTCCTAGGCGCGGCAGCTTGCGTGGCGCGGCGCGAGCACGTCGGCTTCGATGTGTTGTTCAACAGGCTGCCAGCGACTCGCGCGCCGCTGGCTTGGCGCGACGATCGGACTGCTGATTTTCGGATTCGGCTGGATCGTGTTCCGGTACGGGATTACTTTCGTCAAGGACTTCGGTCCCGACCTGATGGAGACCATCCCGTTCACCAATTACTGGTACTACATCGCGATGCCAATCTCCGGCGCACTCATGATGCTGTTCTCCGCCAGGAACATCATCGATGCGCTGCGAGGCCGACACGAGTCGCAGGTCGGCCAGTCGGTAGACTGAGGTGGTGAGCTAGGCCATGACACTTGTCATCCTCGGCATCGTCTTCGTTGTGCTGATGGCGCTCAGCGTGCCGATCTCGTTTTCCGTGGGCGTCGCGTCCGTCGTCTCGACGTTGCTGCTCCCCGGTGTGGACAACGCGACGATCGTCCAGCGGATGCTCGTGTCGCTGAATACGTTCCCACTGCTCGCCGTGATCTTCTTCGTCTTCGCCGGGACGCTGATGGCCCGCGGCGGTGTCGCATTGCGACTGGTGCGAATGGCGGAAGTTTTGGTTGGCTGGTTGCCCGGCAGTCTCGCGCAGATCGTCGTCGTCGCGTCGATGTTCTTCGGAGGCGTCACCGGCTCGGCGGTCGCCGAGGTGTCGTCGATCGGCAGCATGATGATCCCGGGGATGGTCAAAGACGGCTACAGTCGCCGGTTCGCCACCGCGATCGTGCTGACCGCGGCGACGATGGGGCCGATCATTCCGCCCTCGATCGGCATGATCATCTTTGCCCATATCGCGGGCAACGTGTCGATCGCCGCGCTCTTCCTCGCAGGGGTCATTCCCGGCGTGATGATCGGGCTTTCGCTGATGGTCGCAAGCTTTATCCACGGCAAGGTCTATCACAAGAAAATCCTGCCGCAGTTGACCCGCCACGAAAAGATCCGTCGCGTGTTCGACGGCATGGCGGGCGCGTTCACCATGGTGATCATCCTCGGCGGAATCCTCTCCGGCGTGTTCACCGCGACCGAAGCAGGGGCCGCGGCGTGCGTGTATGCGATGTTTCTGACGATCTTCATCTACAAGGAAATCAAATGGCGTGACCTGCCGGAGATCATCTGGGAGTGTTGCCTGACCAACGCCGTGGTGATGCTGCTTATCGCGACGTGTTCAGTGTTCTCGTGGATCCTTACCTACGAGAACCTGCCGAAGATGCTGGCTGACAACTTCTTCAACCTGATCCCGGAGAAATGGGCGTTCCTGCTGATCCTGAACCTGTTCCTGCTCGTCGTCGGCATGTTCATCGACATGACCCCGGCGTTGATCATGCTGGTGCCGATACTGATGCCGCTGGCGAGCAAGTTTGGCATCGACCTGGTTCACCTCGGCCTGATCATGGTCATCAACCTGTCGTTCGGCCTGACCACGCCGCCGGTAGGCACTGCGTTGTTTGTCGCGTGCAAGGTCGGCAAGATTTCGATGGAAAAGCTGATTCCACCGCTGCTGCCATTGCTCGCCTGCATGCTGGTGGTGCTGATGGCGGTCACCTACTGGCCCGAAGTCTACTGGTGGCTGCCGCGCAGCTTCGGCCTCGTTAAATAGGCGCTTGTGCGAGCCACTCCGGCAGCGTGACGACGCTGGAAGCCAAGCAACCGCCTAGTCAAAAGCCCAGGCAGCCAAGCAACTCGGGCCCACCGACCCCTTCCACATCCGTCGCGCAGGCAAGTCGGAGCCCGCTCCACTTGCGACCATCAGTGGAATCAGATGCTCTTCCCGAGGATGCGACGCTCGCCCTCCCGGGGCATTGCTCCATGAGGAAAGATGTTGGCTACGCTCACCCCAGGCGCCGGACAATGCGCCGTCCAGCCAGTCGTGAAATTCATACGAAGCTGGTGCGGCGGCGTTGAAATCCTGCAGGTTGTGGTAGCTCATGCCACCACCCACGATGAGTACGCCTTCGTCGCGCAGGGTTCGAAGTGCAGCGCCCAATTCACAATGCAGCATCGGATCGAGGCTGGACTGAAGGGACATTGCCACTACCGGGATGTCCGCGTCAGGAAACATGACTTTCAGCGGGATGAATACACCGTGGTCCCATCCATGGTGCGAATCGACGACGGCTGAATAGCCCGCCTTTTGGACCAGCGCGGCAGCCCGCTCGGCCAACTCAGGATGGCCCGGGGCGGCATATGTCAACTTGTAAGTCTCGGGTGGAAACCCATAGTAGTCATAGATCAGCTCGGGTTGCCTGCCACCGGTAAAGCTTGGCACCGCCGTTTCCCAGTGCGCAGTTGCAATCAGGATGGCGGTAGGCGTTGCGGGAAGCGTGCTTCGAATGCTCCGCAGGAAGTCTTCCGTGGGCTGGTATCGGCGCTTGCGTTCTCCGGCCATGAAAAACGAAGGTCCACCGCCATGCGGCACATACATGGCGGGCATGCGTGACGTATTCAGGAAAACTCCAGAGGGAATGCAACGATGGCTACTCGACCATGGTAAAGACTACAATTAACCACTGTCAACAGCCGACGATGCGAGCTGAATATGGCACACCTGCCGGCTTCCTCGGCCCTGCAACGCTTCCGCGTCATCGACCTCACCCAGGTGCGCGCGGGCCCCACGGCCTGCCGTCAACTGGCGGACTGGGGTGCGGATGTCATCCAGGTGCAAATGCCCGAACACATGCGTGGCGACGATACGCTCGGGGGACAGGACGGCTCCGACTACCAGCACACGCACCGCAACAAGCGTTCGATCACACTCAACCTCAAGGAGGCCGAGGGTATCGCGACGTTGAAACGCCTGATCGCAAGCGCGGACGTGGTCGTCGAGAACTTCCGGCCGGATGTGAAATACCGTCTGGGCATCGATTACGAGACCCTGGCGGCCGACAATCCTCGTCTCGTGTACGCCAGCATCTCCGGTTTTGGCCAAACGGGCCCCCTCGCATCTCGCCCGGGTTTCGACCAGATCGCGCAGGGCATGGGCGGGTTGATGTCAGTTACTGGAACCTCCGGCGAAGGTCCAATGCGTGTAGGAATCCCGATCGCCGATTTGTGCGCCGGGATTTTCGCGGCGCAGGGCATCCTGGTTGCGCTGCTGGAACGCGAATCCTCCGGCAAAGGCCAGTACCTGCACACTTCGCTGTTGCAAGCGATGGTGTACATGATGGATTTCCAGACCTCGCGCTTCCTGATTGACGGCGAAGTTGCAACGCAGGCAGGCAATTTCCACCCAACCAGCATTCCGACCGGGGTCTACAAGGCCCGCGATGGCTACCTGAACATCGCGGTGTTCGGCTCCAAGATCTGGGAGCGCTTCTGCAACATCCTTGGCGCGCCAGAATGGATCACCGACCAGCGCTATCACGACAAAGCAGGTCGTTCCGTCAATCGCGAGTCGCTCAATGCGGAGATCAACCGGCGTCTCGCGGCGCAGGATCGCAGCTATTGGATCGAGCAATTCAATGAGGGCGGTGTCGCCAGCGGACTCATCAGCGACATGCGCGAGGTGTTCGCACAGCCGCAGATCGATCACCTTGGAATGGTCAAGGAAGTCGTCTCCAGTCGGCTGGGCCCTCAGCGCCTGGTCGGCCAGCCGATGCAGCTGGAGCGAACACCCAGCACCATCGCCCGCGCCGCGCCGCGCCGTGGAGAGCACACCGAAGAAGTTCTGCTCGAGCTTGGCTTGAGCCGCGATGACCTTGCGCGAATGAAGTCCGCGGGAGTCTTTTGATGCCGAATGCCGTCTACGAAGCAAGCACCGAACGGATGCAGACCTGGCTTGACGGTCGAACACTGCACATCCGCTTCAATAATCCCGCGAAGCACAATGCCCTGTCGGTCGAGATGTGGGAAGCTGTGCCGCCGCTTTTACGGCTCGCGCAAGATGACGATCGAGTACTTCTGGTCGTCTTCTCGGGGGCGGGCGACAAGGCTTTCATTTCCGGCGCCGACATCTCGCAGTTCGAGGATATGCGCGCCGCGCGCGCGGCCGTGAGTCGCTACGAAGCGATGGCCGAAGAGACGCTGACGGCGATTCAGAATTTCTCCAAGCCGACGCTGGCCTGCATTCGCGGCTACTGCATCGGCGGGGGCGTGAACGTCGCGATCAGCTGCGATATTCGGGTGGCGTCTTCCGACTCGGTGTTCGCGATTCCCGCTGCCCGACTGGGCCTTGGGTACCGATATTCGGCAATGAAAAATCTGGTCAACCTGATCGGCCCCGGCGCCGCCAAGGACCTGTTCTTCACCGCCCGGCGAATCGATGCCTTGGAAGCGAAATCACTCGGTCTGGTGTCGCGGGTGTGCGCGCCGGAGGACCTCATCGCGATGTTGGGCGAGTACACCTCCGCGCTGGCCGACAACGCGCCGCTCACGATCGCGGCCGCCAAAGCGATTGTGCGTGAAGTCCTGAAACAGTCGCCCGACGTGGACACGGCGCTGTGCGCATCGCTGATCCGTGGTTGCTTCGAGAGCGAGGATTACGCCGAGGGTCGCAGCGCATTCATGCAGAAACGCAAACCTGTCTTCACGGGCCGCTAGTAACGACTCATGCAGTCCTCGATGCAGTCCTGGTGGATGCTGATGACCGATGCGGATACCGTGCTGGAATTGCGGGACACGCCGGTACCGCAGCCGGCGTCGAACCAGCTCCTGGTGCGCATGCATGCGGCAGCGCTCAATCGGGGTGAATTCGTCGTGGGCCATGGCCTGCACGGCAAGGCCGGCACGTGGAAGGCCATCGGCGGAGAGGGCGCCGGTGAAGTCGTGGCAGTTGGCGACGGTGTCACTGCCTTCAGGGCAGGCGATCGCGTCATGGGGCGGTGCGCGGGTGCATTTTCCGAATATGCCCTGATGGAGCAGGCAGAGGCCATCGCGGTGCCGCCGACCCTGTCCTGGGAGCAGGCGGCTGGCATCCCGATGACCTTCCTGGTGTCGTACGACATGCTGGTGCTGCAAGGCCGCCTCAGGGCTGGCGAATGGCTTTTGATCAATGGCGTGTCGTCGGGCGTTGGCGTGGCTTCGCTGCAGATGGGAAAAATGCTGGGCGCAATGGTCATCGGCACCTCGGGATCGAAGGACAAGTTGGCGCTGCTCGGGCGCGCCGGGCTCGATGTTGGCTTGTGCACGCGCGCAGCCGACTTCGCCGACACGGTAATGAAGACAACGGGCGGGCACGGCGCCGATCTCATCGTCAATACCGTCGGCGGATACGGTGTTCGCCGAGGACATCCGCGCGCTTGCCTTCGAAGGCCGGCTCGCCACGGTAGGATATGTCGATGGCGTGGTTCATTCCGACATCGACCTCGGCGCTTTGCACGCCAAGCGCCTCACGCTCTTCGGCGTGTCCAACAAGTTGCGCACCAAGGAGCAACGATCGGCGGCGGTGCCGAGATTCGTTGCGGATGTGATGCCGCATATCGCCGCGGGGCGCATCAAGCCCCACATCGACCAGGTCATCGACTTCCCGCAGCTGAAGGAAGCCAAGGCACGCATGGAAACCGGTGCGCATGTCGGCAAGATCGTCCTGCGCATGCCGGTCGCGGCATGATATTCCGGAGTTTCGAATGGGGAGACATGCAATGAAAGCATTTGGCCTCGTTCTGCTGCTCGCTGTCGCGACCATCGGTTGCGACGCGAATGCACAGCCGTCCGCTTACCCGAGCAAACCCATACGGCTGGTCATCGGCTTCGCGCCCGGCGGGGCGGCCGACTCGGTGGCGCGCGCGATGAGCGATGCGTTTGGCAAGGCGCTCGGCCAGACGGTGGTCGTCGACAACAGGCCGGGAAACGGATCGAGCATTGCGGCGGACATGGTCGCCAAATCTGCACCGGACGGCTATACGCTGCTGATCGCAAGCCCCAGCAGCATTTCGGTCAACCCGGCGCTCAATCCTTCGCTGACGTACACGGCGAAGGACTTGATTGCCATAACCAAGATGACGACATCTCCGCTCGTCCTGGCGGTCAATCCCGCCACGGGCATTCGCTCGGTGTCCGATCTTATCGCGGCAGCGAAAAAGGATCCCGGCAAGCTCAATTACTCGACCTCCGGCAATGGCTCTGCGCCGCACCTCGGCGCCGCGCTTTTCACCCAGCTCACCGGCGCACAGATGACGCACATTCCCTACCGCGGCGGCAGCCTGGCAATCCAGTCGGTGATGGCGGGGGACACCCAACTGACCTTCGGCACATCGCCATCGGTGCTGCCCCAGGTCAACGGGGGCAAGCTGCTCGCGCTCGCAGTCAGTACGCGCGAGCGCTCGGAGCTGGTCCCGGGGCTGCCCGGCATGAGGGAAGCGGGGCTGCCGGAATACAACCTCGAGTTCTGGTATGGGATGTTCGTGCCTGCCGGCACGCCGCAACCCATCGTCAAGAAGATCTACGACGCGACCGTCACCGCGATGCAGCAGCCGTCGGTGAAAGCCATTTTGGCGCGCGAGGGCACCGAAGTTTCGCTGTCCACATCACCAGAGCAGTTCAGTGCGTTCCTGATGGAGGACGACAAGTTCTGGGTCAACCTGGCCAAGAGCGCAAACCTCAAGCTCGAATGACTCAAGGCCGTCCGGACCTAAGTCGTATCCTCGGGAACCCGGGCGCGCTAATATATGCCCGCCAGGACGTTTCATCGAGGGTACGCCGTATGCCATTCCGGCCGCGAGTCAATGTCATTCTGATTGCTGTTTGCGCGTTGCTTCATTCCGCAGGGGCGGCCGCTTCGCTGTTTTCCGGCGACGCGCTGGATACGGTCGCCGATTGGATCGCGATCGTCGTGCTCATCGTCGTCCCGGTCGTCGTGCTCGTCGTTTTCTGGATCGTGCACATCCTGCCCGAGAAGGTCGCCGAAAAGCGCCACCATCCGCAAAAAGACGCGATCAACACGTTGTGCGTGCTGTCGCTTTTCTTTGGGGGGCTCCTCTGGCCAATCGCGTGGCTGTGGGCGTATTCGCGTCCGGTGGCCTACCGCATGGCGTACGGGACCGACAAGCACGAGGATTACTTCATCGAGCGCGGCGCGAAGGCGAAGGAGGGCGGGTTGCTGGACGCGGAAATCGATCACCTGCGCCGCGAGCTCGATAGGATGGCCGAGCGCGGCCACTTGCCCGAGCACCTCGAGACGCTGCACCGCGACCTGCATGCCCCGCCGCCGGCGCCCAAGGACGCATAGGACGCCTCCATGGACATCCTGCTCCTAGGCATCTACGCCTTCTTCGTATGGCTCATTTTCATCAAGTTCAAATGGCTGCCGTGGAACATCACGTCGCAGGTCATCGTCGTCACCATTCCGATCGTTGCGCTGACGATCATGATCCTTACGCTGAATGTGGTCGCACCGTCCTCAGCGAAGCTGCGCGTCTACAAATACACGATCCCGATCGTGTCGCAGGTGAGGGGGCGCGTGCTCGAGGTGCCCGTCGAGGAAGGCAATGTGCTGGTGCACAAGGGAGACGTGCTGTTCCGCGTCGATCCTACTCCCTACGCGCTGGACGTCGCGAACCTCGAGGCACAGCTGGCAATGGCTCAGGGCGGTCAGCGCGAGACGGAAGAGACATTGACCGGCGCCAACGCCAAGGTCATCGAATCCCGCGCGGCGATCGCGCAGGCGACTTCGCGCATCGCGGAAATTGATGCGAAGGTCGCGCTCGCGCGTAAGCGCGTCGAGCAGAACCGCGAGCTCGCGCAATCCGGCGCCGGCACGCGCTTCGACCTCGAGCAGGCGGAAGCCAATCTCGCCGAGCTGGTCGCCAGCCGTGAATCGGCGCGCAACGCTCAGGCTCAGGCGCAGGCGGCGGAGGCGCAGTCGCTGGCATCGGTCGGCCAGGTCAAGCAGAAGCTGGGCACCAAAGTCGACGGCACCTACGCGCAGGTCGCGCAGATCCGCGCGCAGCTCTCCAACGCCAAGTGGCTGCTCGAACAGACGACCACGCTGTCGCCGTGCGAGTGTTTTGTCATCAATCTGCAGCTGCGACCGGGCGCCTTCGTCGCGGGGCTGCCGCTGAACCCGGTGATGACGCTGGTGGAAGCTAGCGGACAGGTGATCGCCTTCTTTGCGCAGAACGAACTTACCAAGGTGGCGCCGGGTGACGAAGCCGAGTTCGCGCTGGAGACGTATCCTGGCCAGATCATCAAGGGCAAGGTGGATTCGATCGTCTGGGCGATCGGCCAGGGCCAGCTGCCGGCCAGCGGCACGATCCCGATGTCGGCGCTCGCCACTCAGCCGCCCGGGGTGTTCGCCGTCAAGTTCGACCTCGCCGAGCGCGATCGCGATCGGTTTCTTGCCGCCGGCGCGGTCGGCGACGCTGCCATCTACACGCAACACGCGGAGTTCCTGCACATCCTGCGCAAGGTGATCCTGCGCGTGGGTTCGTACATGAACTACCTCGTGCTCAAGCTGCACTGATGAAGGGATTTGTCGCTGTCGGGCTGATCGCGCTCCTTGGTGGATGCGCGCTCGCGCCGCCTCCGGATCGCGAGGCGGTGCGCAAGGAGGCATTGCCCAACACGACTCTACCTGCGAATTACGCGGCGGGCGGCAGCGCCAGCGCCGTGCGCGACCAGTGGCTGGCCGAATTCCACGATCGCGAGCTGGAGGCGCTCGTCGCAGAAGCCATCGCGTACAACGCCGATCTGCGCGCCGCGCAGGCGCGCGTCGAGCTGGCGGCCGCGTATCTCAAGTCGTCGGGCGCAACGCTGTATCCGCAGGTGAATGTGCTTGCCCGGGGCGGCGGCAAGATGTCCGACAGCAGCGGCCTTTCCGGCGTCGGCTTCTTCGCGAATTGGGAGCTCGACCTCTGGGGACGGGTGCGCGCGAACCAGGCTTTCTCGCAGGAGCAATACGCGGCTGCGCAGCTCGACGCCGAATACGCGCGCCAATCTATTGCGGCGCTGGTGGCGAAGGGTTGGTTCCTGGCGACCGAGGCGCGCATGCAAAAGGCGCAGGCGACCGCAATGCGCATGTCGTCAGAGCAGCTGGTAGCGCTTTCGCAGGACCGGTTGCGCGTGGGTCGCGGCGACGAGTACGACGTAACCATCGCCCAAGCGAGTGTCGCATCATTGCGCGATACGGAGCGCAGCCTCGACGCGTCCTATGTGCAGGCGCTGCGAGCACTCGAAACGCTGCTCGGCCGATACCCCGCCGCCGCGATCCAGGCGCCGCCTCGCCTTGCGTCGTGGCCGGGTGACGTGCCGGTCGGACTGCCCTCGGAATTGCTTGAGCGGCGACCCGATGTCATCGGCGCCGAGCGACGCGTTGCCGGCGCGTTCTATCGCACCGAAGAGGCCAAGGCGGCGCGCCTGCCTCGCATTACGCTCACCGCAAGCCTCACCTCGATCTCGAGCGAACTCTTCGTGCTGCAGAACCACGAC
Organism: uncultured beta proteobacterium; assembly: GCA_963741315.1. Lineage (GTDB taxonomy): Bacteria > Pseudomonadota > Gammaproteobacteria > Burkholderiales > Casimicrobiaceae > PALSA-1003. Next base: position 638,291 of record CAVUHK010000004.1, on the reverse strand, counting down.
AATCCCGTCTTCAGCTTAGGCGCGAGTCTCTTGCAGCCGATTTTTCTCGGCGGTCAGCTGCAGGCGCAAGTCGACGTGCGTACCGCCGAGCAGAAGCAGGCGATCGCCGATTACGCGCGCGTGAGCACGCGTGCATTCGCCGAAGTCGAGGACGCGCTGTCCAACGGCTTTGCGCTCGCCGAGCGCGAAACATATCTCATGGCTGCGGTGCGCGAGAACACTCGCGGCCTCGATCTTTCAGGCGTTCGCTTCCGCGTAGGGTCGGGCGACCTGCGCGGAGTGCAGCAACAGCAGCTCTCGCTGTACGCGGCGCAAGTCGCGCTCCTCCGGGTACAGTCCGAGCGCCTCGTTCAGCGGGTGAACCTGTATCTCGCACTGGGCGGCGGATTCGATGCGTGGCATCCGCCAGTCAACACCGGATCAACGACCGACAAGCAGCAAAGTCTGACGCACTAGGAGCGGGTCCGGCATTGGCGACACGCGATCCGATCTTGCCTTCAGCCACCGCCATGCGGACCAATCTCGCGGTAGGACCGAGTTAGCGCCACGAAGCGCGAATGCGTGCCACGATATCCACTGTCGGCACGCGCTCCCCGACCGACGCCTCTGCAATCCCGGTTGAGGGAGCCACGACCGGCCACGAGCAACTGTCGAAAGTCCGGGCAACGGCGTTGGTGATGAACCGGCTGCGCTGCGCGTAGACGTGGGCGTCGCCGTATGCGCTTTGTCCGGTGACGTAGAAACGCTGCGGCACCACCAGCCGCAACTCGTCCTTCGCCCGAGTCATCGCCACGTAAAGTAGTCGCCGTTCTTCTTCCAATTCCTCGCTGGTCCCGGTTCCCATATCCGACGGAATGCAACCGTCGACGACATTGAGCACATGGACCGTCTTCCATTCCTGGCCCTTGGCGGAATGAATGGTCGACAGGATGAGGTAGTCGTCGTCGCGCCTTGGCACGCCGGCGAGGTCGCTAGTGGACTCGGGTGGATCGAGCGTCACCTCGGTGAGAAATCGATCGCGCGATGCGTAGGTCGCGGCAATCTGGTGCAATGCTGCGAGGTCGCCCTGACGCACGAAGGCGTCTTCGTAAATGCGTTGCAAGTGGGGCTCGTACCAGCGGGTGACAAGTTCCATGTCTGCCGGCCAGCGCGGGGTGGAGTCGCGCAGGGCACGAAATAGCGCGACAAATGCCGCCCAGTCCGCACCGGCAGATTGCGGCATGTCGAAGCTCGCCATGGCGTCGGCAGGGTTCGGCGCGGCAGCCACTGCGTCGAAAAGCCTGGCTGCCGTGGCCGGTCCCACGCCGGGGAGCAGGCACGCCGCGCGATATCCGGCGATCTGGTGGCGCGGATTCTGGCCCCACCTGAGAACGCTGAGGACGTCCTTGACGTGGGCGGCCTCGAGAAACTTCAGGCCACCGTACTTCACGAATGGGATCCCGCGGCGGGTCAATTCAAGTTCAAGCTGCGCACTATGGCTCGAGCTTCGAAAAAGCACCGCTTGCGATTTCAAGGCGATGCCATGTTCGTGGCATTCGAGCACGCGTTCTGCTACGCACCGCGCTTGATCGGCACCGTCGCGGACGGCAACGAGCATTGGCTTCAACGATGACGTTTTCTCCGTCCACAGGTTCTTGGTGAAGCGTTCGCGAGCCAGACCAATCACGGCGTTTGCAGCATCGAGAATGGGCGCGGTCGAGCGGTAGTTGCGGTCAAGGGTGACGATACGCGCTGCCGGTGTGAACTGGTTCGGGAAATCGAGGATGTTGCGCACTGTGGCCGCGCGAAACGAGTAGATCGACTGCGCGTCGTCGCCGACCACGGTAACGCCTCTGCCCTCGGGCTTCATTGCGAGCAGAATCGCCGCCTGGAGCCGGTTGGTATCCTGATATTCATCGACCAGGACATGGTCGAACCGCTCGCCGATGTCTCGCGCCAGGCGCGCATCGTCGACCATGTGCGACCAATAGAGCAGCAGGTCGTCGTAGTCCAGTACGTTCTGTTCCTGCTTCCTTGTTACATACGCTTCGAAGACCTTTCTGAGTTCGGTCTCCCAGCTGGAGAACGCTGTGAAGACGCCGTCCAGCACCGCTCGCAGCGATATCTGACTGTTGACGGCTCGCGAATAGATCGCAAGGCAGGTCGCTTTCTTGGGAAAGCGCTTTTGCGTCGCGGAAAAACCCAGCTCGTGGCGCACGATGGAGAGCAGATCCTCGGCGTCGCCCCGGTCGATCACCGAGTACGATGGCTCCAATCCGATTCTGGTTGCGTACTCGCGCAGCAAGCGCGCGCCGACACTGTGGAAGGTGCCTGCCCAGGGAAGGGCGACCGGGCATCGGGGCCCGCCAGCGCCAAGCACGCGGGACAGGACGTGTCCGGCCCGATTTTCCAGTTCGCTGGCCGCACGGCGTGAGAAGGTCAGAAGAAGTATGCGCTGCGGGTCCGCGCCTTTGGCGACCAGATGGGCGACGCGGTAGGCGAGCGTATTGGTCTTGCCCGAGCCGGCTCCGGCGATGACCAGCAACGGACTGTCGCTGACCCGAGGGTGATCCCCGACACCATGCTCGACGGCAGTCCGCTGCTGCGCATTCAACTCGGCAAGATAGTCGACGGGAAGACTCGGATCGGGCATGGTGGGTGAAATATCGTACTCGAACGATCGTTCGATTGCAGGATGATACGCCAGATCTGGGGCGCGCGTCCAAGGCCCACCAGGGACGCGTGTCCTGCCAAGTCTAATCAACAGCTGTCCGAAATTCCTACGCTGGAATCAGATGCGTGCTGATGAACATTGCATTTCGATCGGCAGAAAGTGTCGCTTCGGGATGGGGATTGCAAATGATCATTCGTTCAATTCAAAGGAGCTTCGCATGTCAGATATCACATCGCTCACATCTGGAACCCTGATTGCTGCTGAAAAGGTGAACGGGACCAGCGTTTACAATCCGGCCGGCGAAAAGCTGGGCAGCGTCGACGACATCATGCTGGACAAGGTAAGCGGACGTGCGATCTACGCCGTAATGTCGTTTGGTGGTTTTCTCGGGATGGACAAGAAGCACCATCCGCTGCCGTGGTCGACCCTGAAGTACGATCAGCAGAAGGGCGGCTACGTCGTCAATCTCGACAAGAAGCGGCTCGAAGATGCGCCGTATTACGACGAGGACTCGGACTTCGAATGGACGCCGGACTACGGGCGTCGCGTGGACAAGTACTACGATACCCCGAGTTACTGGTAGGGTTTAACGTGTCGGACGAGCGGCGAACGGGATTGCACCGTTCGCCGCTTTCGCATCCGCTCGACTTTTTCTCATCGTCAACGAGGTCGGCGATGTCGCCGCGCTCGATCCTCAACCAGGCGCCCTTGAACCTCCGGGTCGCAGGCATCCCTCGATTCATTTACAGAATCGACGACTGCACGAGATAATATTTCGCCATGCCTACCGCGTCACGCCGGATGACCTGCGTTCGCGAGGCGTTCCGGGTGCTCGTTCAATGGATCGACTGAGGAGCGCAGACAATGGACGCAAAGCCCCGAGTCACGTCGCAGTCGAGCGATGCGGCGATTTCCACCGAGCTCTCGTCACGGCGCACCGGGATGTCGTTTCAGCGGACGCGAATGAGCGCTGACCGAACGTTGATGTCCGTCATTCGCACCTCGCTGTCGCTCATCGGCTTCGGCTTCACCATCTTCCAGATCTTTCAGAAGGCGCTCGAGGCGGATGTGCTCAAGAGCAACACGGCGCCCCGGCACTTCGGAGTCGCGCTGGTTTACCTCGGCATCGGCATGCTGGTGATCGGCATCGGCTATCACTGCGTATTCATGCTGGGCCTGCGCCGTGAGCGTCTGCAGCTCAAGGCGGACGGATTGATTCACGCCGAGAGTCAGTTTCCGGTTTCACTGACGCTGATCGCGGCGCTGGTCCTGCTCGTGATCGGCGTCCTCGCCGTCTTGAGCATGGTCTTCTCGATAGGGCCGTTGAGCTAATGCTACAGATTCATCCCCGATACCGTCATTCCGACGTGCCTGGCTTTCTGACCGCTATGGTCGGTCGCCCTACGTCGCCTTGGTAGTCCTCACGACGGCGTCGGCTCTGCTTTCCAGGCCAGGCAGCAGCTCCAGGCCCAGACCCGGCTTGTCGCTCACCGAGACCATGCCGTCGGCAATGACCGGAAGCTCGGTGACCAATTCCTTGTACCAGCCCGTATAGAACGCCCGCACGCTCTCCTGGATGAGGGCATTGCGTGCATGCAGCGAAAAGTGGCAGGACGCCATGTAGACCACCGGGCCGGTGCAATCATGCGGCGCCACCGGCACGTGCCACGCTTCGGCCATGCCCGCGATCTTGCGCGCTTCGCTCAAGCCGCCGCACCACGACAGGTCGAGCATCACCACATCGGCGGCACCGCTTTCCAGGTAGTCGCGGAAGGCGTGCGTGTAGGCGAGGGTCTCCGAAGCGCAGGTCCAGGCGCGGGAGTGCGCGGCGTATTCCTTGAGATCGCGCAGGTGATCCAGGCGAAATGGATCTTCGTGCCAGTAAGTGTCGAATTCGGCCAGCCGTTGCGCCAACCGCTTCGCCATCGGCAGGCTCCACAGCGAGTGGAATTCCACCATGATCTGCATCTTGTCGCCGACGGCATGGCGGATCTTCGCAAACGGAGCCAGCGCCTGCTTCAATTCCTCTGGCGAGATATCGAGTCCACCCGTGCGCTCCGCTGCGATGTCGAATGGCCAGATCTTCATGGCGGTGATGCCCTGGTCGAGCAGCGACAGTGCGACTTCGTCTGCGCGATGCAGGAAGCCTTCGAGATCTTCGTAGGGACCGCCGACTTCTCCGACGTGCCAGTTGGCCACCGATTGCGCCCGCGCGTCGCGGATGTACTTGTAGCCGGCGCAGGTGTTGTAGATGCGAATGGAGTCGCGCGACTTGCCGCCCAGCATTTCGCACACCGGACGCCCGTGCGCCTTGCCGAAGAGGTCCCATAACGCCAGGTCGATCGCGGAATTGCCGCGCGTCTCGACGCCCGCAGATCCCCAGCCCAGGTAGTTGGCCAGTTCCCGGTTGCGCGCTTCGATCTGCAGCGGATCCTTGCCCAGCAATTTGGGCGCGACCGTGTCGTGCAAATACGCCTCGACCGCGCTCGCCCCCATGAAGGTCTCGCCGAGGCCGATCAGGCCCTCGTCGGTGTGGATTCGCACCCAAATCAAGTTGGCGAATTCGCGCAGGCGCAGCGTTTCGACGGCGGTGATTTTCATGGTCCTGGGTCCTGGTGGCGCGTCGCAATGGCGGCTGCGACTGGTTTAATTCATTGCGTTCGTAGGATAATCCTCTGCATTCCAATGGGGGACGGTATGAGGCTTGCGACGCTGTGCACCGCCGCAATAGTATTACTGGTAGCGTCGGTGCAGTGCCACTCGGCGCCGGCACCCGGGACGGACATCGTCGTGCACGTCACGAGGGCAGGCGATACCTTCACGCTCGAAGTGGACTGGTCAGTCGCCGCGAGCGCCGACGCTGTTTGGGACGTGCTTACCGATTTCGATCGCATGGCGCTGATTGTCTCGAGCGTCGATGCGAGCCGAATCATCAACCGCAACGGCAATCGTTTCGAGGTCGAACAGAAGAGCCATGGCGACGTCGGCCTGTTGCGAATTTCACGCGACAGCCTGCGTGAGGTGGAACTCATCCCAAAGCGCGAAATCCGATCGCGACTGCTCAAAGGTGACGTGAAGCCGTCCGACTTCACGACGCGTATCGTCGAGCAGGCGGGCACGTCCAGGATAAGCGTTCGCGGCAGCTTCGTTGCCGGCGGTCTCGCGAGCGCCGTTGTCACGGTCGAAGCCGTCCAGTCGCAGACTCAGCGGACCTACCAGGAACTGCGCGATGAAATCCTGCGCCGCAAGGCGCACGAGCCTCCGCCGCCCTGTTTGCTTACGAAGACCTGTCCGCAAGGATAAGGTGCAGTTCGCATCGACGGCCAATTAGTCGGGCACAATCGCGGCCGCTTTGACGACACCCGACCAGAGCTCGGTCTGCGTGTTGATGAACGCGCCGAACTGCTCTGATGTTCCCGGCGTGACTACCACGCCGAGCTCGGCGAATTGCTTCGCGGTCACGGGGTCGGCCAGGACCTTGTTGGTTTCCATGTTCAGCTTCTGGACGATCGCAACGGGTGTTTTGGCGGGTGCGACCAATCCCCACCACACCGTTGCCTCATAGCCCGGCAGTCCCGCTTCCGCGACCGTCGGCACGTCGGGCAGCAGCGGGAAGCGCTTGTCGCTTGCGACCGCAAGCGCGCGCAGCTTGCCTGCGCGGATGTTGGGTAACACCTCGACCGCATTGATCGGCATGAACGAAATGCGTTCGCCGAGCAGATCGGTGATCGCGGGCGCACCACCCTTGTACGGAACGTGGAGCACATCGATTTTGGCGGTCAACTTGAGCAGCTCGCCGGCCAGGTGTCCTGAGCTGCCGTTGCCCGCGGTTGCGTAGGTAAGCTTCCCTGGTGCCGCCTTTGCCATCGCCAGCAGGTCCTTCAGCGAATGCGCCGCCGATGCGGCAGGTACCACGATGACCAGCGGCGCGTAGCCGATCCGCGCGACGGGTGCAAAGTCGCGGCGTCCGTCGAATGCGAGGTGCGGGAACAGCGCCATGTTGGTGGCGATGCCGTTGGAGGCCATCAGCAGCGTGTAGCCGTCCGGCGCGGCCTTGGCCGCCATTTCCATGCCGATGTTCGCGCTCGCCCCCGGGCGGTTGTCGACGATCACCGGTTGGCCCAACGCTGCGGATAGCGGCTGCCCGACGTTGCGAGCGACAATGTCCACCGCACCGCCCGCGGCGTAAGGCACGATGATCCTGATCGGCTTGTCGGGGAACGCCTGGCCGTGCGCCGTGTACGCGACCATGACCCACGGGAGGACCAGTGCCGCAGCAAGAAAGTTTTGCAGCAGCGTCGCTTTCCGATTCCGCGTACCCGAGGACTTCAACGTATTCATCATGGCTCCATTCCAAGTTTGCGTTTGATGGCGTCGGCCTGTGACGAGCCGCAAAAATCGAGCAGGGCCGCGGCGGCCGCACGCCGTTCCGACGATGTGCAGACGGCACCCGTGAACACAGTGATCTCCTGAATTTCCGGCGGAAGTGCCCCGGCCACGTCGACGCCGGGCACGTTCTGCAACTCGCTCAACTGCTGGAAGCCGACATCGGCCTCGCCGCGAGCGAGGAGCGTACCTACCGGGATGCCTGGCGGCGCCTTGACCATACGTGCTGCGACAGCATCGGCAATGCCCCAGCGCTGGAGCAGCTTCATCAGATGGTCACCACTCGGACCGGTCGAATAACCGATGCGACGGGCCGCCAGCACGGCATCGCGTACGGCATGTTCGTCGGCGAGATCGGGACGGCTTCGCGCCGGCTGGCACCGCGACCGCGATGCGCGAGCGCGCAAGCGCTACTTTGGAATCCGGATCGATCCGGCCTGCGGCGGCGAGCCTGTCGATCGCCGCAGCGGCGAGCACCACGAAATCGAACGCTTCCCCCGCCTCGATGCGCCGTGCCGCATCGACGCCGCCGACCGACTCCACGGCGACACGCTGGCCCGACCGCTGCTCGTATTGCGCGGACAACTCCGCCAGTAAGGTGCGGGTCGCCATCGACGAGATGCCGGTGATCGACGCGTTGGCACGGTTAGCGATTTCGGTTTCCAAGGTGCGTTCAGTCGAGATACCGCAATCCCGCTTTCTGGAGTGGCTCGCGCATGTTGTACATGTCCAGTCCGAGGACGCCTTGCTCGAGCTTTGCTCGCTTGGCGCCTTCGTTGGCCTCGCGCGCGACCGCGGCGTCAAGGGTCTGTTGGGCAAGCGCCACGGGGACCACGACCACGCCATCGTCGTCCGCGACAATGACGTCGCCGGGCGTGACCAGCGCGCCTGCACATACCACCGGAATGTTCACCGAGCCCAGTGTCGCCTTCACCGTGCCCTTGGCAGAGATGGCCTTGCTCCAGACGGGAAATTTCATCGCGTTCAGCACCGCGACGTCGCGCACGCCGGCATCGATGACCAGGCCACGCGCGCCGCGCGCCTTGAAGCTGGTCGCGAGGAGATCGCCGAAATAGCCGTCGGTACAATCGGCAGTCACGGCCGCGACGACCACGTCGCCCGGCTGTATCTGCTCCGCGGCGACGTGAAGCATCCAGTTGTCGCCGGGGTGCAACAGTACCGTCACCGCGGTACCGGAGACCTGCGCGCCGGCGTAGATCGGTCGCATGTAGGGCTTCATCAGGCCCATCCGCCCCATGGCCTCATGAACGGTGGCTGCACCGAGAGCGCCAAGTCTGGCGGCAATGTCACCATGGGTGCGCCGGATGTTGCGATAGACCACTCCCATTTCGTACATAGTCATCGTCCTTGTGCCTTCAGTGTCGCGTCGAGGCGCGGGTAGACGCGGCGTGCGTTGCCCTCGTAGATCATGCGCCGCTCTTCGGGATCGACATGCGCGGCCTCGATGTAGCGCTTCGTGTCATCGAAATTATGCCCCGTCTCGGGATCGATGCCGCGTACCGCGCCAATCATCTCGCTCGCAAACAGAATGTTTTTCACGGGGATCACGCCGGTGAGCAGATCGATGCCGGGTTGGTGATACACGCAGGTGTCGAAGTAGATGTTGTGCAGCAGGTGATCCTTCAGAAGTGGCTTCTTGAGTTCCTGCGCGAGGCCACGGAAACGCCCCCAGTGGTATGGCACCGCGCCGCCGCCGTGGGGAATGATGAAGCGAAGATTCGGAAAGTCCTTGAACAGGTCCGAGGTGAGGCATTGCATGAAGGCGGTGGTGTCCGCGTTCAGGTAGTGCGCGCCGGTGGTGTGGAAGGAAGGGTTGCAGCTGGTGCTCACGTGAATCATCGCCGGGATGTCGTACTCGACCATCTTCTCGTAGATCGGGTACCAGCTGCGGTCCGAAAGCGGGGGTGAATTCCAGTGCCCGCCCGAGGGATCGGGGTTGAGGTTGATCGCCACGTTGCCGTATTGTTCGACGCACTTGACGAGTTCGGGAATGCAGGTCGCGGGATCGACCCCGGGGCTTTGCGGCAACATGGCCGCCGGAATGAAGTGGTCCGGGAACAACCGACTTACCCGAAAGCACAATTCGTTGCAGATGCCCGCCCAGGTGCTGGAAACCGCGAAATCACCGATGTGATGCGCCATGAAGCTGGCGCGCGGGCTGAAGATGGTGAGGTCCAGGCCGCGCTCGCGCATCAGCCGCAATTGGTTCTGTTCTATGGATTCGCGCAGCTCATCATCGCCGATGTGCAGCTCCGACGCCCTGGGTGACTGCCCGGGATTGCCCAGGCTCGCGACCTGTCGATTACGCCACGTTTCGAGCGCCTTGGGGGCAGTGGTGTAGTGTCCGTGGCAGTCGATGATCATTTCGCACTATCTCCGTGGAGCGGGGCGGCGGTGGGCGCGGCCAAGGCGCGTGGCCGACCATGGCGAGGATACCGCGACCGACAGCGTTCGGTCGATTGGGAGGCCTTCACCTGCGTGCTTTTCTCTGCATCCCGCGCTAACCTGTCGTCGATCACCTTGATCGAGCACCAACCCCGTGGCATTGCATCCTGCGCTGCAACACCTAATCGAGACCAAGCTCGCCCACACCCGGGCGCCGCAGTGGATGCTGCCGATTGCCGAGGTGCGCCAGAGTTTTCGGGCGCTGTGGACGCCGGCGATGACCGGCGCGCCGTTGCCGATGGAGCGCGTCGATGAAGTTTCGATCCCGGCGGCCCATGGGATCATTCCCGCCCGTGCCTACGCCCCGGAGCGAGGGCTTGCGTATCCGGTCATCGTGTACTTGCACGGTGGCGGTTACGTCAAAGGTGGGCTCGACGAAAGCGATGTGTTCTGTCGCAATCTGTCACACCTGGCGCGACATCTTGTGCTCTCTGTCGACTACCGCTTGGCACCCGAGCATCCTTTCCCGGCCGCGCTGGATGACGCCATCGCTGCCACGGCGTGGGCGTGCACGCACGCGGCCGATCTCGGTGCTTCGCCCGGTCCGGTGGTGATCTGCGGCGAGAGCGCGGGAGGCAATCTCGCGGCCGTCACGTGCCTTCAGGCACGCTTGGATCGGCGGCTCGCGATCCGCCATCAGGTGCTGCTGCAGCCAGTCGTCGACTTTGCGCTTGCGTTCCCGTCGATTGCGATGAACCCTACCGAATGCCTCGTTCCGCGCGACGACCTTGCATGGTATTACCGCACCTATGCCGGCAGCGGACACGACGTGAAGGATCCGCGAGTCTCGCCACTGTACGCGACAGATCTATCCGGCTTACCGCCCGCACTGATCATCGCCGCCGAATACGACACGCTGCGCGACGAGGCCGAAGCCTATGCCCAGCGCCTGGAGGCCGCGCAGGTGCCCGTTCGCTATTCGTGCTTCGCTGGGATGATCCACGGCTTTCTTCAAATGGGCGGGCTGGTTCCGGAGGCGCGGGCCGCGATCGCGGAAATAGCTCGCGCCATCGATTGATCCGAGGGTAGCCTGCCTGCCCAATGCGCAGTGGCTACTGTCCCCGCAGCCGTGGTAATGTTGAAGCAGGTTGCTGTCGTCGATCCGTTTCGATTGGAGGATGGGATGTTGCGCTCAATGTCGATCGTGCTGGCACTCGCATTGGCCGTCGGGATTTCTGCGTCCGACGCGCAGACAAGAAAACCAACGTCACCCGGAAAGGCGCCATCGGCACAAGACAAGTCGATCACTGTCAGCGTCTACCTGAGAGACGCGAACAAGAATGCCATCCTCCTGGCGACGCGCATCTGGCCGGATTATCCCGACTACAATGCGATCGCGTTGCAGCGGTTCTTCGCGACAATGAAGGCGCTCGAGCCTGCCTACAAGCAGGACGACGAGGTCGCCTACACCTGGGCCAACAAGGAACGCGTCGCCAAGTGCGCGATCTACCTCGAGTCGGCGGAGGCGGGCGCCAAGAGCGGGACCGGCACGATCGTGGGCTGCGAGGCGAACAGTGTCAGCAGCCTTGCGGTGACCTCATCCGCCGATCCCAATCACGCCGTGAGCTCGTCGCAGGATCCCAAACACCTGAGCGACATGATGGAACTGTTCAAGAAACAATTCGAACGCGCCAGAAACAACCTGGGTAAGTAGCATCGCGCCAGGGCGACCTGGCGCGCCGGGCGCCTCAGAGGTTACGGGGTCGATGTGCCGGCCATCATTTCGCACATTGCCTTGGTAGCCGCCCGATAACCGCCCGGCCCCAATCCCGCGATCACCGCCGTTGCGATCTTCGATACGTAGGAATGGTGGTAGATTTCCTCGCGCCGATGGATGTTCGAGATGTGCAGCTCGATGATCGGGCCGGGAAACATCTTGAGCGCGTCGAGAATCGCCATTGAGGTGAATGAGTAGGCCGCGGGATTGATGATGATGCCGCCCCCGCGGTCGATCGCCTCGTGTATCCAGTCGATGAGCTGCGACTCGCTGTTGCTCTGCCGGAATTCCACCGGTACGCTTCCCGCTTCCGTTCGGCACTGGGCTTCGAGCTGCGCCAGCGTCGTGGTGCCGTAGATTGCCGGTTCGCGTCGACCGAGGCGATTCAGGTTGGGTCCGTTCAGGATGTAGATCGGTTTGGTCATGGCGTTGGTCGCAGCAAAGTGATTTCCAGGAACTTCAACCCTTGTAACCCATGACGCGCGGCAGCCACAACACCGACTGCGGGACGAGGGTGATGATGGCCAATACGACGATGGCCATCACGATGAATGGCACCGCCTCGCGGACGATGGCCATGAGCGGCTGCTTGGTCATGCCCGCGATGACGAACAGCAGCAGGCCGAAGGGCGGCGTCAGCAACCCGATCATGATGTTCACGACGACCACCACGCCAAAGTGCACGGTGTCGATGCCCAGCGCCTTGGCGGTAGGAATCAGGATGGGAACGATGACCAGCAGGATGGTCGAGCCTTCGAGCAGGCAGCCCAGCACCAGCAGGATCGCATTCACGAGCAGCAGGTACGCGATGGGAGTCAGGTGAAAGCCATTGATGAAGTGCTGCACTGACAGCGGCACGTTTTCGATGGTGACGACGTAATTGAAGACCAGAGCGCCGGCAATGAGCATGCCGACCGACGTGGTCGACCTGGCGCTGGCCAGCAGCACCTCATAGAGCTGCTTCCACGACATGGAACGATAGATCAGCGTCGACGCCAGCAGCGCATACGCCGCGGCGGCGGCCGCTCCCTCGGTCGGGGTCATGACGCCGCCGTAGATGCCGAACAGCAGGACGACCGGCAGCATGAGTGCGGGCAGGGCGTCGAGCGTGATGCGCGGGATCTCGCGCATCGGTACCGGGGGTTCTACGGGATAGTTCCTGCGCCGGGCGATGATGCTGTTGGTGATCATGAAGGCCACGCCGAGCAACAAACCCGGAATCACGCCGCCCAGGAAGAGATAGCCGATCGACGTGTCGGAAACCAGCGCGTAGATGACCATCGGGATCGACGGCGGAATGATCGGCCCGATGATCGCCGCGGAGGCCGTGATCGCGCCGGCGTAGGCAATCGGGTAACTGCCGCCGCGGGTCATCATCCCGATGATGACCTTGCCGATGCCGACCGCGTCGGCGATGGCCGAGCCCGACATGCCCGCGAAGATGATGTTCGCCACGACGTTGACGTGCCCGAGGCCGCCACGGAAGCGCCCGACGAGCACGAGGCAGAACTTCAGCAGGCGGTCGGTGAGACTGCCGCTGTTCATCAGGTCGGCGGCGAGAATGAACAGCGGCACCGCCAAGAGCACATAGCTGTTGAACAGTCCGTTGAGGATCTGCTCGGCCGCGGTACCCAGGTCAAGGCCGGACACGAGCAGGTAGAAGATCGAGGCTCCGATCATCGACAGGCCAATCGGCAGCCCCAGGACCGCCAGTCCGACCAGGACCAAGATGCACAGCGTGAAGTGACTTGGCATGATTACAGCGCGTTGTCGGTCATGGCGCCGGTCTCGGGAGGCTCACCGACAATCGCGCGCCAGGCCAGGCGAACATGCTTGACGATGCAGGAGACCGAAAAGAGGACGTATATCGAGTAGAGCACGTCGAAGCGCATGTGCAGGTACGCGGTGTGTTCGCGCTTCATGAATGTCACGTAATTCCAGGTAGCGGGCAGCGACACGAGCAGCAGGACGACCAGTGCGATGCTGGACGTGGCGGTGAAGATTCGGCGTCCCTTTTCAGGGATCATCGTGTAGACGATGTCGAACCGGATCTCATCCTGGTCGGTGAGCACGAACGCGGCGCACCACAGCACGACCCACACCCAGCAGAGGACCGTCACTTCCTCGGTCCAGCCGAGTGGCTGGTTCAGGACATAGCGAAACGCGATTTGCAGCAGGAACGAGACGAACATCAATCCCATGAGCGCGACCGCGACGTCGTTCGCGCGACGACTCAGCCACGGACCTGCGGAATGCGGCTTGCTGGACATCGTAGATCCCCTGTCGCCGTCGGTGACTGCGACGGCGGTACGCAAAGATCAGGGCGCCGCGCCGGGCTCGAAAGCAATGATCGCTTGCGCGACCGGCGCGGAAATCGAATGAGCCGGTGTGTCAGCTTAGAGCGCGTTGATGCGCTCGAGTGCGCCCTTGGGCCAATCGCTGCCGTACTTGTCGACGTATTTCCGTTGCGCGAAGGTCCGAAACGCCGCGATATCCGGGGTATAGATCTTCTTGCCCTCTTTCTTGAAATACTCGATGACGTCCTTTTCCTGGGCGCTGAACTTGGCGGTGTAGTCGTCGACGGCCTTCTCCGCAGCTGCCTGAAAGCTCGCCTGCTGGGCCGGCGTCATGGCATCCCAGAGCTTGGTGGTGATGACCATCACGTCGTATCCCAATACATGCGAGGTCAGGACGAACTGCGTGGTCACTTCGTCGAATTTCATCAGCCTGCTCGCAACCAGCGGATTGTCCTGGCCGTCGATCGCGCCCGACTGCAGCGCCGTGTACACCTCGGCGTACGCCACTGGAGTCGGATTGACGCCAATTGATTCGCCCAGGAACTGCCAGTACTCCCCGGGGGGCATGCGCAACTTGATTCCCGCCAGATCGGCCGGGGTGCGAATCTGCTTGTCGGGTTTCAGGTTGACGTTGCGCGTTCCGAAGTACACCGGCGTGATGATCTGAATGCCAAGCTGGTCGCGCGCCATCTTGGCGAATTCGCGGCCGACATCGCTCTTGAAGGTCTTCTTCAGGTGATCGACGTCGCGGAACAGGTACGCGGAGGTCATCAACGACCAGGCGGGAACCTGCTTCGAAATGTCCGCGGGCGCGAGGTTGCACATTTCCAGATTGCCACGCTGCAACGCGACCAGCTCGGTGCCTTGCTTGAACAGCGTGTTGCCCCAATACGGCTCGAAATCGTAGCCGTCCTTGATGGCGGTGGCGAAGTTCTTGTAGGCTTCCGCGCGCAAGTCGGTCTCGGTGAATGCCGAGCTGAACCTTAGCTTGGTCTTGGCCTGGGCATGAGCCTGCGGTAGCGCGGCCAGCGCCAGCATCGATGCACTGCCGGCAAGCATCCTGCGACGCGTGAATGTCGATTCCATGCGATGTCTCCTCCTGTGGGTCGCCGCGCAATGGCGCTGGCAAAATGAACTGCAGCGGTGGGTACGGGATCGTTATATGAAGTGCAAATCGTATGATAAAATGAATTTCATCGGAAGACAAATGTGGTTTGGCAAATGCCTGAATCCAACGTGACTGAGCGATCGCCCGAGGCGACAGTCGGGGAATTGACGTACCGCCGCGTGCGTGCGGACATCGTGCTGGGACGCCTCACGCCGGGACGCAAGCTCACGCTCGACCGGATGCGCGACACCTACGGCGCGAGCGTTTCGACCCTGCGCGAGTTGTTCAATCGGCTGGCCACCGAGGGCCTGCTGGTCGCCGAGGGTTCGCGGGGCTTCCAGGTGACGGCGGTGTCGCCGGAGAACCTGCGCGAGATCGCAGACATGCGGCAACTCCTCGAATGCCACGGCATCAAGGAGTCTTTCGCGCGCGGCGACATCGAATGGGAAGGCCGGGTCGTGGCGGCGCATCACAAGCTGGCGTCGACCGAACGGAAAATGACCGGCGGAGAAGCTTCCCATCAGGCAACCTGGCGGCAGTACGACCGTGCCTTCCATCTTGCCCTGCTGTCCGCGTGCGGTTCGCTCCTGCTGCTCGACACTTATACTTCCAACTATGACAAGTACCTGCGCTACCTGATGATCACCTCGCCGTTCCGAGGTCGGGTCACGGTGGACGAGCATCGCGCGCTGCTCGAATGCGCGCTGGCGCGCGATTGGCGCTCGGCACAGAAGACATTGACCGTCCACATCCAGGATTGCGTCACCCAAATGATCGCGACGATGAACACCAGGGCGATCGCGAGTTGACCCCGCTGCGCATCGGAATACTGGGTGCTGCGCGCATCGCGCGCCTGTTCGTCGAGGCGGTGCGCCCCTCGCAGAAGGTCGTAATCGCCGCAGTCGCGAGTCGCGACATCCAGCGGGCAACCGCGTTTGCAAGCGACACGGCCATCCCGCGGGTTCACGCGTCCTACGACGCGCTTTTCGCGGATCCGGAAATCGATGCGGTCTACGTTCCACTTCCCAACAATCTGCACGCTGAGTGGTCGATTCGCGCGGCGAACGCCGGCAAGCATGTCCTTTGCGAAAAACCGCTGGCGGCCTCGGCGCGCGAAGCCCGGGCGATGTTCGACGCGGCCAGGAAGAACAACGTCTACCTCGTCGAGGCCTACCCGTATCGGGCGCAACCACAGACGATCAAGCTTCGGGAATTGCTCGCCACCGGGACCATCGGTCGACTGCAACTGATTCAGGCTTCGTTCGGGTTTCCGCTCACCGACGCCGCGAACATCCGCATGAACCCGAGCCTCGCCGGCGGCGCGCTGATGGATGCCGGATCGTATCCTGTGAGCCTGGTTCGGACCGTTGCCGGCACGCTGCCGCGGCGCGTGCACGCGATGTCGCGCTGGGGAGATTCCGGCGTCGATATAACGACGCTGGCCACGCTCGAGCACCCGGATGGCGTGCTGGCGCAGATCTCCTGCACCTTCGCCTCGGCGCGCCACCGCCACGCGTTCATTGCCGGCGACAAAGGGTCCATCACCACCGCGTATTTCAACGACACCTCCGCAGCCTTCCCACCTTTGCTGGACGTCAAGCGCGGGACCGGATGGGATGCAGAGAGGGAAGTGATCGAGACCGCGGCGACCAGTGGCTTCCTCGCCGAAGCGGAAGCATTCCACGACCTCGTGCGTGAAGGCTGGAATCAATGGCCGGGTGCGACGCCGGCCGAGTCCATCGACATTGCGCTCACGCTCGATGCGCTGGCAGCGAGTGCCCGCAGCGGCGCTGCGGTCGACGTCGTCGCGTAGGACTTCGCGGGACGGCTGCATAAGGCAAGAACCATGGCTTTGCTTGGCAACGCGGCGATGCTGCTCTTCTTCGACATCGTCCCGGAGGCGATCGCCGATTTCGACGACTGGCTCACCGGCGAGCATTTCGCGGAGCGCGTGGCGATACCGGGATTCATCCGCGCGCAGCGGTGGGTAGCCCAGACGCCAGGCCCGCGCAATTTCATCGTGTACGAAGTGGCCGATCTCGACGTGCTGTCATCGGCTGCCTATCGGGACCGGCTCGACCATCCCACGCCCTGGACGGCGCGCATGATGCCGCACTTTCGCGGCATGGCGCGCGGGTTCATGAATTTCCAGAGCCGTCACGGCCAGGTACTCGGCACGTCGGCGCTGGTGGTGCGATTCTCTGCTACGCCTGGCAGGGAGCAGCACCTTCAGGACTGGCTGGACGACGACCTGATCCCGGACGCCCTTGGCAGGCGGGGCGTAACCAGTGCGCACGTCCTCGTGTCCGGCCGTGCGCCAGAAATGACGGTGGAGCAGAGCATTCGCGGCAGCGACGCGCGCGTCGATCGCGTCCTGTTGCTTACCGGATACACCGCCGAATCCCTGCATGAGCTGTTGGCCACCCGCGCCACGGCAGTGTCATTTGAAGCCCATGGCGCGACATCTCAAGTGCAGTCGGGTGTCTACGCACTGGGGTGCATCGCGGACAAGGCTCGCATCGGGATGGCTGCCTGACGCACGCGGGATACAATCCGCCGATGATCACTGATACGCACTACAGCGTCGCCGCGCTGACCCGATTCGCAGCGGCGCTACTGACTGCAGCCGGCATGGATGCGGACAAGGCTGCGACCATGTCGAGACTGCTCGTCCTGACCGACACGATGGGCCGTCGCACCCACGGCCTCGCCATGCTTCCGCTGTATCTGGCCGACATCAGGAAAGGCGACATGAAGGTGACCGGCGACCCGGTCGTGGTCAAGGATACCGGCGCGACCGTGGTCTGGGACGGCAATTACCTGCCCGGGCAGTGGCTCGTCGACCGCGCGATCGAGCAAGCCATCGCGCGCATCGGCCAGCACGGCGTCGTGACGGTGGCGATTCGGCGCAGCCATCACATCGGCTGCCTCGCTGCGCTGGTCAAGCAGGCTGCGGACCGCGGTTACGTCGCGATCATCGCCAATTCCGATCCGGCCGGGCGGCGTGTCGCACCCTATGGCGGCACGCAGCCGCTGTTCACGCCGAACCCGTATGCGATCGGCTATCCCGGCTCCGGGCATCCAGTGCTGGTCGACATCTGCGCTTCGATCACCACCGTGTCGATGACTCGCCAGAAGGTCGCCGCCGGGGAATTCTTCGACCAGCCGTGGCTGCTCGACGCCGACGGCAATCCGACACGCGACCCTGCCGTGCTGGAGAATCGGCAACCACCCGGTTCACTGCAACTCATGGGGGGACAGGAGTATGGGCACAAGGGATTCGGATTTGCGCTGATGATCGAAGCTCTGTCGCAGGGCCTCTCGGGTCACGGGCGCAAGAATCGACCCACGCAGTGGGGCAGCAATGTGTTCCTGCAGGTGCTGGACCCCGAATTCTTCGCCGGCCGCGCGGCGTTCGTCGAAGAGATGGACTCGCTGTCCGAGCAATGCCGCGAGAACCGCCCGGTGTCTGCCGATCGGCCTGTGCGTGTCCCTGGAGATCAGGCGGCGCGCAGCATCGCCGCGGCGCAATCGACGGGCCTTTCGTACGACAGCGCGGCGTGGAGCGCGCTCGGCGAGTGGGCGCAAGACCTTGGCGTGCCGCTGCCCGCCGGCGATTAGGCGGCGAGTCTACGCAGACGGCAGCGCAACGCCACGCAGGGAGAGTTCCGCCGCGCGATGGCAGCTCACGAAGTGGTTCGGAGCGATCTCCTGCTGCATGGGCGCCTTTTCGCGGCAGACCGCCTGTGCGTACGCGCACCGGGGATGGAAATGGCAACCCGGCGGCGCATTGGCCGGGTCCGCGACCTCGCCCTGGAGCACGATGCGATCGGCGCGAAGACGCGGATCAGGGATTGGCACCGAAGACAGCAACGCCTCGGTGTATGGGTGCCTCGGCGTCGCGAACAGCGCCTCGGTAGGCGCAGTCTCGACGATCCTGCCGACATACATCACCGCGACCCGCTCGCTGATGTGCTTGACCACGCTAAGGTCGTGCGCAACGAAGAGATAGGTGAGCCCGAGTTTTTCCTGCAGCTCCAGCAGCAGGTTGAGGATCTGCGCCTGCACCGAAACATCGAGCGCGGATACGGGCTCGTCGGCGACGACCAGGCGCGGATTGAGCGCCAGCGCGCGCGCGATGCCGATGCGCTGCCGCTGGCCCCCCGAGAAGGCGTGCGGATAGCGGCGCATGTATTCGGGCCGCAATCCGACCAGGCGCAGCAGTTCCACGACCCTGTCCTTGCGCTCGGCGACGCTGCCCACGCCGTGCACGCGCAATGGTTCGCCGACGATGTCGAAGAGCGTCATGCGAGGGTTCAGCGACGAGAACGGGTCCTGGAAGATCATCTGCATCTGGCGCCGCAGCGATCGAAGCCGGGCCTTCGGAACGGTCGCCACGTCGACCATCGCGCCGCTGTCCGCGAGCAGGATCTCGCCGGCCGTCGGCTTGACGGCGCGCAGGATGCAGCGCGAGGTGGTGGTCTTGCCGCAGCCGCTTTCGCCGACCAGCGAAAGCGTCTCGCCGCGGTTGATGACGAAGCTCACGTCGTCGACGGCCTTCACCTGGCCGACGGTCCTCTGCAACAGTCCCCGACGAATCGGAAAATACTTCTTGAGTCCTCTTACATCGAGGAGCAGCGAGGAGCCCGGAGCGGCATTTTCGCGGGTCATGACCGCGCGCAGCCGCTCATTGGTAGAGAAAACAACTGGCGGTGCGGCCTTCGCCGACCGGCAGCAGCGGCGGCACCGCCGTGTCGCAGCGGCCGGGCATGAAGGATACGCAACGGGGATGAAACGGACATCCGGAAGGCCGGTTGAACGGGTGCGGAATCGTCCCGGAGATGGTCGGCAATTTCACCCGCGGCGCCGATTCGATGCTGGGCATCGACTGCAGCAGCGCCTTCGTATACGGATGCTTCGGGTCGTGGAAGATGTCGTCGACCGGGCCTTGCTCGACCACGCGGCCGAGATACATGACGACCACGTCGTCGGCCATTTCCGCGACCACGCCGAGGTTGTGCGTGATGAGCATGATGGCCATGCCCCGTTCGCGCTGGATCTTGCGCAGCAGATCGAGGATCTGCGCCTGCGTGGTGACGTCGAGCGCTGTTGTCGGTTCGTCGGCGATGAGCAGGCGCGGATCGCAGGAGAGCGCGACCGCGATCATCGCTCGCTGGCGCAGACCGCCGCTCAATTCGAAGGAATACTCGTCGATGCGCCGCTCGGGCTTAGGGATCCCGACGCTGCGCAACGCCTCGATGCCACGGTGTCGCGCCTCCTTCTTGCTGACCTCGTTATGGAGCAGCACCGCCTCGGTGAGCTGGGCGCCGATCGTGTGCACGGGACTGAATGACGTCATCGGTTCCTGAAAGACCAAACCGATGTCGCCGCCTCGAATCGATCGCATTTCTCGGCCGTTCGCGTCGAGCTTGACCAGATCGGTCTGCGAGCCGTTGCGGCGAGTCAGTACAATTTCGCCGTCGACGATGCGTCCGGGACGATCGACAATGCGCAGGATCGATTGCGCGGTGACGCTCTTGCCACAGCCGCTTTCACCGACGATGCCCAGCGTTTTGCCGGACTCGACGTCGAACGAAGCGCCATCGACGGCCTTGGTGACGCCCTCGTCCTGGAAAAAACTGGTCCGCAGATTCCGGACCGAAAGCAGCGGTTTTGTGGCTGCTGGCATGCTCAAAGGTACGGGTCGGCGGCGTCGCGTATGCCGTCGCCCATGAAATTGAACGCGAGTACAGCGACGATGACCGCTATCGACGGAAGCAGGAGCCACGGAGAAATGACGAGCGCCTGGATGTTCTGGGCGTCCTGAAGCAGAACGCCCCAGCTGATCGCCGGAGGACGCAAGCCCAGTCCTAGGAAGCTCAGCGACGTCTCGCTGATGATGATCGCCGGGATCGCCAGCGTCGTCGCCGCGATGATGTGACTGATGAACGACGGCACCATGTGGCGGAAGATGATCCGCGATTTGCTGCAGCCGACGAGCTCCGCCGCCATCACGAAATCCTCCTGCTTGAGCGAGATGAACCGTCCTCTTACTACCCGCGCGAGCTCGGTCCAGCCAATCAGCGAAATGATGATCGTGATCGCGAAGTACACCTGCACCACGCTCCAGTCGGCGGGCAGCGCGGCGGCGAGTCCCATCCACAAGGGAATCGTCGGGATCGAACGCAGGATTTCGATGATGCGCTGGATGAAAGTATCGATGGCGCCGCCGAAATAGCCCGATACGCCGCCGAGCACGACGCCGAGCACGAGACTCAGCGCCACGCTGACAAGGCCTATCGTCATCGATGTCCGCGTCGCGAACATGAGCCGCGACCAGAGGTCGCGTCCGTGCGTGTCGGTTCCCATCAGGAACAGCGACTCGCTGGGCTTGGCCCCTTCCACCGCGATCAGATGGCGATCGGTCGGGATGAAGCCCAGCATGAGCCATGGCTCTCCATGACCGAAGAACGTGACCGGAATCCTGGTGCTGGTATCCGGTACGTATACGCGCTTGAACGTGAGCGGGTCGCGCGTGCCTTTCAATCCATACACAAAGGGACTGAAGCGGCCATTGTCGATCCAGTGGATCGGCTGCGGTGCCATCAGCGATCGCTGCGCTTCGGATTCGGTAGGATCGACGTAGGCGAAAAAATCGGCGAACAGCGCGACGATATAGAACGCGATCAGCACGATGGTCCCGCTCACGGCGAGCTTGTGCTTCCTGAAGCGCCACCAGGTGAGCTGCCACTGCGTGGCGACGGCGATCCGGTCTTCGGCGATGTCCCCCGCGATCGGTGGTACAGCAAGTTCCGCCATCAGTCTCTCCCGAACCGGATTCTGGGATCGACCCACATCAGGAGCAGGTCCGAAATCAGCGTGCCTATGACGGTCATGACGCCAAGCAGCAGGATGATCGTTCCAGCCAGGAACATGTCCTGGGCGATCAGCGCCTTGAGCAGCAGCGGTCCGACGGTCGGCAGGCTCAGTACCAGTGAGACGATGATGCTGCCAGAGACCACGTAGGGCAGCAGGTAGCCGATGGTGCTGATGAAGGGATTGAGCGCTACCCGCACCGGATACTTCATGATGACGTGGTATTCGGGCAGTCCCCGGGCGCGCGCCGTCATGACGTAAGGCTTGCGCAATTCATCGAGCAGGTTCGAGCGCATGATGCGGATCAGCTGCGCCGTTCCCGCGACGCCGAGGACGATGGCCGGGATCGGGAGGTGCTTCGTGAGGTCCCACACTCTGGCCCAGGTCCACGGCGCTTCGGCGAAGTCGGGCGAGAACAGGCCGCCCACGTTGGCGCCGAAATACGCGAAACCTACGTACATGACGATGAGCGCGAGCAGGAAACCTGGGACGGCAAGGCCGATGAAGCCGATGAACGTGAACAAATAATCCAGGAACGAATAGGGATGGACCGCGGAGTAGATCCCGATGGGTAAGGCGATGCCCCAGGTGAATATGATCGCCGCAATGGAAATGACCATGGTCAATGTAAGTCGATCGCCGATGACGTCGGACACCGGGCGTCCCCATTCCATCGCCATGCCGAAATTGCCCTGAAGGATGAGGCCCATCCACTTGGCGTACTGAACCGCCATGGGCTTGTCGAGCCCGAGCTGCTCACGCAGTGCCTGCGCTTCGCCTTCGGAAACCGCGCTGCCCGATGCCGACATCGAGGCGATGTACGAGGTCACGTAGTCGCCAGGCGGCAGGTGGATGATCATGAACGACAGGACGGAAATGGCCCAGACCGTCAGCACGGCCAGCATCAGGCGACGAACGATATAGGCGACCATGGCCCCTCCGTAACGAGCTGGTCGTCCCCGCGAAAGCGGGGACCCAGTGTCGTCGGTCCAAACGCCGCTGGATTCCCGCTTGCGCGGGAATGACGTGGCGGCTCTTACCCTACTTGAAGTAGAACGTGATCGGCATCGATGAATGCGGAGTCCGGGCATGCTGTGCATTGACTTGCCGTTCCGGCACGTTGCCCATGTTGTTCTTCACGATGCGCACGCCCATGACGGCGGGTGATTGCCCGACGGTACCGATACTCCACATCTGCTCGACGGCGATCCTCCAGATCTCTTTTGCGTTGGCGACGCGCTTTTCCTCCGAGGCGCCGAACGCTTCGCGGAACAGATCCATCGCCCTGAGCATTTCCGGGTCGTCCGGCTTCTTGCCTGCAGCGCCCCGCGACGCGTACCACTTGGCGTACGCCGTCCCCATGTGGGCTTCTGCGGCGTCTACCGGCAGCGCGTGGCGCGGGAACAGGTAAATCATTTCCGAGCCGTCGTTTGCCCACGTCATCATCTGGTTTTCGTTGTTGTTGTCGCGGGTGAAGGCGAGGCTGCGCTCCAGTTCCTTGACGTCGAGGTCGATACCGATCTTCCTCCACTGCTGCTTGATCATCTCTCCGACCTGCGTAAAGGGAATGAACTGGCCGCCGACCGTGACCAGTTCGAGACGCAGGCGGCCCTTCCCGTCGGTGCGCAGTCGATAGCCATCAGCATCCTTCTTGGACAGGCCGACCTTGTCGAGCAGCTCATTGGCCTGCTTCAGGTCGACAGTCGCATATTTCTTGTTCCATTCCGGGCCTGGGCTATAGATCGTATCGGGCGCCGGCGCCACCGATCCGGGGGTTCCAACGCCGAGCCAGAAGGCTTCGTTGAGCTGATCCCGATCGATGCCGAGCGAGAGCGCGTGGCGAAAATCCTTGTTCTTCAGGAATTTCGCAATCTCGGGATCGCCTTCGTAGGCATTGCCGATGTGAATGGTCGCGTCCGATCCGTTGAGCGCCGGGTCGAGGTGAACGGTGTAGTTGCCCTTTTTTGCGTTTTCCAGGAACACTGGCAGCTTGGCCAGTCCCATGTGCCGTTCCTGAATGTCGTATTCGCCGGCGATCGCTCGCAGGTTCGCGACCTCGGTGTTCTCGGCCAGCGTCATCGTGATCCGGTCGATGTAGGGAAGCTGGTTGCCCGCGGTGTCGACCGCCCAGAAATACGGGTTGCGCTCCATCGACCACGTTGGCGTGTTGATCGGCGACACAGTCTTCCACGGCGTCATGACCGGCAGTTCGTTGTTCAGCGCCCAGCTATACCGGTTCTTGAGCAGAGAGACCCAACTGTCGAAGCCGAGGTCCTTGGCCTTCTTGGTCACGGCCTCTTCCGACGAATACTTGGGCAGGAACTGCTTCAGGTAATGGGCCGGAGCATAGGCGCCGCCAAAATTCTGGAATCCCCCGCGCGTCGCAAATCCGGCGCCGATGGCCGTGCTGCCCGCGAGTTGCGAAACGAAGAAGGGATAGGGTTCGGGAAACTCGAAGGCGACAGTGTAGTCGTCGATCTTTTTCATCACCCCGTCTTTGCCGTTGATCTGGAACTCGAAGAACGGCGAGGGGTTGATGTTCTTGTTGAGATAGATATCGTTGTACCAAAACATGAAATCGTTCGCGGTGAACGGCGTGCCGTCGGACCACCTGGACCCCTTGCGCAGGTAGATTGTCGTCGTCTTGCCGTCGTCGCTGACCTTCCAGTCGCGAGCGAGACTGGGGATGATCTTGGTGCCCGTGTAGTCGAAGGTCAGGATCTTGTCGAGCGAAACGATGCGGCCGCCGTTCTCGTAGTCGCCCGGTCCGGTGAACGCCCTGCGCCAGTTGCCGCCGTACTTGCCGATTTCGTGCAGGGGCTTCACCACGAACAGCTGCGAAGGCTCGGGCAGGCGCTTGTCGAGCGCGGGCAGCTTGCCCGCCTTCACCTGCTCGGCAAGTATCGGCGCCTCCTTGAAGCTCTTCGGAAAATTCTTGGAGTCGAGGATGATCTCCGGCCCCTCGAGCTTGCCGATCAGCGACGAGCCGATCTTGCCGGATTTCGACGGATCCGCGGGCGCAGCCTGCGCCGCTACCGTTGCCGATCCCATTGCCAGCATCCCGACGAGTCCCAGGCCCGCCAGCAGCCGAACCGCGCGCATTGCTTTCATGTGCAACTCCTCCGTATCGTGAGCCGTCTTCGCGGCCAACAGTGCGCAGCATAGCCGATCCGACGCGATCTGCGGGAGTGACACCGCACGGCTCCGGCCCGCCTTGTGCTACCTTGCCGGGTGTCGCCGAACCTTCGCTCGCGGCCCCAAGCAGATTCGGGCGCGACGCAGTGCAAGGAAACACCCGATGCCGATCGAACTGCACGCATTCGACACGCCCAATGGTCGCAAGATCAGCGTCGCTCTCGAGGAGATGGCGCTTCCCTACGAGGTCAGGATCGTCGACATTCGCAAGGGTCAGCAGACCGCCCCCGACTTCCTGAAGATCAGCCCCAACGGCAAGATTCCGGCGATCGTCGACCCGGACGGACCCAACGGGCGGCCGGTCAGCGTGTTCGAGTCCGGCGCGATCCTCATCTACCTGGGCGAGAAGACCGGCAAGTTCTGGCCACGCGATCTCGAAGCGCGCATCCCGGTACTCGAGTGGCTGATGTTCCAGCACGGCGGCTTCGGGCCGATCCCCGGGCAGGTCCACCACTTTGCGACGGTCGAGAACGAGGAAGATCGGCGCTACGGCCTCGAACGCTATTCCAAGGAAACCCGGCGCTTGTACGGGGTGATGGACCGCAGACTGGCGGTGGTCGAGTTTTTCGCGGGCGAACCGTCGATCGCGGACTTCGCGATCCTCGGCTGGGCGTGGCGCCATCCGCGCCACAAGGTCGATCTCGCCGAATATCCCAACGTCCAGCGCTGGTATGAAACGATGATGGCGCGTCCCGCCGTCAAGCGCGGATTCGCGGTGAAGTTGAGCTGATCGGCGACGTCGAGTCGTCTTGCGCGGAAGGTAAAACAAGCGCATTTTTTTACCTCGCATAGTCGATCCGGCAGCTGCGGTCGACGCGGACTCCACCGATGCCGCGCGCGATCGTGGTGCACAACGAAGGTATCGGCGTTTCGGCCTTGACTTTGCCCCTGCCGCTGCCTAGTCTCTCGAAACTCAAAAATACTGCATAAGCAGAAATTGCTGCACAAGTGCGGCACAACTGGAATCGATACAGGAGGCAACACCATGAGTAAAGATCATCGGACCATCGACCGCCGCGAATTCATCGTCGGCCTCGGCGCCGGCGCGCTGACCCTGGCCGGCTCCGCCGCGTTTCCGGGGCGCGTCCACGCCCAGGGCCGGCGCAATGCGTTGCTCATCGGGCTCGACATCGGCGACAGCATCACCTTCGACCCCGCCAGGCTCGCGCAGTACTCGTCGCCGATGACCGTCCACAACGTGTACGACACGCTGGTCACGATGACGCCGGGCGACTACATCAACCTGAAACCAGGCATCGCGACCAGCTGGGAATATCGGCCCGACGGCAAGGCTGTCCGCTTCAAGCTGCGCCAGGGAGCGAAGTTCGCCAGCGGCAATCCGGTCACCGCGGAAGATGTGAAATGGTCGATAGAACGGGTGCTGAATCTCAAGGACCAGCCGGCGCAGTACATCGCGCACGTCGAAAAGGTCGAGATCGTCAGTCCCGACACGATCGACATCGTGATGAAGGATCCGACCCAGCCGCTGCTGACCATCCTGGCGGCGCCCAGCTTCTCGATCATGGATTCGAAATTCATGATGACGCAGGGCGCCACGGCGGCCGCTGACGCCAAGGACGCCGACAAGGCCACCAACTGGCTCAATACCAATTCCGCCGGTTCCGCGCCGTGGACGTTCACCGCGTGGGAGCGTAATCAGCAGATCCAGCTCGCGCGCAACCCGAATTATCGCGGCGAGAAGCCTGGCTACGAGCGCGTCGTCATTCGCCATATGAGCGAGAGCGCGGCGCAGTTGCTGGCGTTGAAGCGCGGCGACATCGACATCGCGTTCAATCTGATCCCCGAGCAGATCGCTACGCTCAAGGGTGACCCGCAAATCGAAATCATCGGCACGCCGAGCCTCGACTTCATCTACATGGCGGTATCGGAGAACGCGGAAGCCAATCCGGCGCTTGCCAAGAAGCAGAACCGCCACGCCATCGGCCACGCGATCGACTACGACGGCATCATCAATTCGCTGATCGGCGGGTCGGCGGTGCGCCCGGTCAGCTTTCTGCCGGTGGGTGTCAACGGTTCGACCTCGGAACTGACCAAGCAGATCGGCTTCCAGCAGGACCTGGCGAAGGCGAAGAAGGAACTCGCAGAGGCCGGCAATCCCGATGGCTTTGCATTCGAGCTCACCTATTCGAACAATGCCATCGCGGGTGTTTCGTATCAGAACCTGGCGCAGAAGCTGCAGGCCGATCTGGCACGCGTCGGCATCAAGGCGAACCTCAATCCGATCGATCAGGTGAACCTGCGCACGCTGTTCACGCAGGGCAAGCTGCAGGCGGTGCTGACATTCTGGAATCCGCCCGCGGTCGAAAACCAACTCTGGGCCTCCGCCACGGTCAACCGCGTGGCCAAGCGCGTGGGCTGGACGGTGCCGGATGAGATGAAGAAGGTGGTCGACCAAGCTTCGGCCGAGCGCGACTTGCAGAAAGCCGCGGTGCTGTGGCGCAAGTATCAGGAGGGCATGGTCGACGCGGCACACCTGTTCGTGCTCATCCAGCCGACGTACCAGATCGCGGTGCGCAAATCGGTTCTGGGCTTCAAGCCCACTGCGGCGGGTTGGATGGCAGAGCTTGGCGGGACCAAGCCGTCGTGACTGCGGCGCGATTGCGGATAGTGCCAGGACGATAGGGGGACGCCCCGGTCGATGTTTCGCTACCTGATCAACAGGGTCGTGACGGCATTCGTCATGGTGCTGCTCGCGACCCTGGTCATTTTCCTGATCGCCAACACGGCACCGGGTGACCCGGCGCTGGCCCAACTCGGCGATCTCGCGGCCTCCAATCCGGAATTCGTCAAGGCGTTCCGCCTCAAGTGGGGTCTCGACCTGCCGCTGTGGGAGCGGTACTGGATCTTCCTCAAGGGTGTAGCCCACGGCGACTTCGGCATTTCGATCATGTCGCAGCGACCGGTGCTCGACGATATCCGCGATTTCGCTCCCGCGACCATCGAGCTCGCCACGATCTCCTTCCTGCTGTCGGTGATCGTCGGAATTCCTCTTGGAATTCTCGCCGCCGTAAAACGCGATAGCTGGATCGATCACGTCGCGCGCTTCGTTTCGCTGATCGGCGTCTCCGCGCCGACGTTCTGGCTGGCCTTCATCATGCTGGCGGTGTTCTACGGCATGCTCGAGATCGCCCCCGGGCCCGGCCGTGTCGATCCGATCGCGCTGCTGCCGCCGAAGGTCACCGGCATGCTGTTGATCGACTGTGTGTTGGCCGGCGATTGGGAGACCCTGCGCGACGCCGCGGCGCACCTGGTGTTGCCGGCAACGGTGCTCGCGGCGGCGACGCTGGGCCTCATTACGCGTACCACGCGTGCGTCGATGCTGGAGTCGCTGTCGCAGGACTATGTGCGCGTCGCGCGGGCCAAGGGCCTGCCCGAATTCCGCATCGTGCTCGGTCACGCCTTGCCCAACGCGCTGATCCCGGTGGTGACGCTCGGAGGCCTGGCGTATGCGAGCCTGCTCACCGGCGCGGTGATGACCGAGACCGTGTTCTCCTGGCCCGGGTTAGGGCGCTATACGTTTCGCAGCGCGGTCGCCGTCGACTTCCCGGCGATCATGGCCATTACCTTCATCGTCGCGGTCGTCTACATTGCGATCAATTTCCTGGTCGACATGTCGTACGCCTTCCTCGATCCGCGGGCAGTGAAGCGATGACCACCGCGGTCGCGCTCGAAGTTGCGCCTGCGGCGTCGACAACAACCCACCGGCGCTGGCTCCGGCGTTACGCGCTCGCGGTAGCGGGTGGCGTGGTCATCCTGTTCTGGTTCGCCGTGGCGATCCTGGCGCCGGTCATTGCGCCATACAACCCCAATTTCGTCGATATTGCCGCGCGATTGCAGGCGCCGTCGGCCGCGCATTGGCTGGGCACCGACGCGCTGGGCCGGGACGTGTTCTCGCGCGTGCTGTTCGGTTCGCGCATTTCGCTGATCGCCGGTTTTTCCGTAGTACTCATCAGCGCGGTGTTCGGCACGGTGCTCGGTGCGATCGCTGCGTACGTGCGCGGACGCGTCGAAGACCTGCTGATGCGACTGACCGACCTCGTGCTGTGTTTCCCGCCGATCATCCTGGCAATGGCGATCGCCGCGGCGCTGGGGATCGGAACGACCAACACCATCATCGCGATGTTGATCGTGTGGTGGCCGAAATACGCGCGCCTTGCGCGCAGCCTGGTGCTCGTCCAGCGCTCGCAGGAGTACGTCGAGGCGGCGCATGTGCTGGGTTTCGGCCACCCGCACATCCTGTTCCGCCACATCGTCCCCAATGCGGTCGGACCGCTGGTGGTAATGGTCACGCTCGATCTCGGCAATGCGATTCTCGTCTTCGCGGGCCTGAGCTTTCTGGGCCTCGGCGTCGTGCCGCCGACCGCGGAATGGGGCGCGATGGTCGCGGAGGGGCGCGAACTGGTCCAGCAGTGGTGGGTCGCGACCTTCCCCGGCATCGCGATCCTCAGTGTGGTCATGGGTTTCAATTTCGTCGGCGACGGCATCCGCGACTGGCTCGATCCCCATGCCCGTCGCCGGTGACGTGGTAAGCGAGGCGCTTCCGATCCTCTCGGTCGAGGATCTGCGCACGCATTTCTTCACCGACGCGGGCGTCGTGCGCGCGGTCGACGGCGTCACGTTCCATGTGCACGCCGGCGAGACGCTGGGCATCGTCGGCGAATCCGGATCAGGCAAGAGCATTACCGCCAAGTCGATCATCCGGCTGATCGAAGAGCCGGGGCGAATCGTTTCCGGGCGCATCGACTTCCGCGGGCGCGATGTCGTGACGCTCGATGGCAACGCGCTGCGCAAGCTGCGCGGTGGCGAAGTCGCGATGGTCTTCCAGGACCCGATGACATCGCTGAACCCGGTCCTCAAGATCGCGCGGCAGCTCGTCGAGACCATGGTCGAGCACGGCCGCTTCACGCCCAAGAGCGCGCTGGCGCGTGCGGTCGACCTGCTCGGACGGATGGGCATCAACGCGCCCAAGCGCGCGGTCGATTCGTATCCGCACCAGTACTCCGGCGGTATGCGCCAGCGGGTGATGCTGGCGATGGGCTTTTCGAACGAGCCCGTGCTGCTGATCGCCGACGAGCCGACCACCGCGCTCGACGTGACCATCCAGGCGCAAATCCTCGACCTGCTGCGCGAGCTGAACGCGGACTTCGGCACTGCGATCATCCTGATCAGCCACGACCTCGGCGTCATCGCCAACATCTGTTCGCGCATCGTGGTGATGTACGCGGGCGAGGTGGTGGAGGAGGGGCCGGCCGAGAAACTGCTCGCGGATCCGAAGCATCCCTATACGTGGGCGCTGCTCAATGCGGTTCCGAGGCTCGATCGCCATACGCCCGGCGAGAAGAAGCTGGTCACGATCGAAGGTACGCCGCCGGATCCCGCGCATTGGCCTGAAGGTTGCCGCTTCCAGCCGCGCTGCCCGTTCGCGATCGACGCCTGCGACAAGCATCCGCAATTGAAATCCTCGGAACCCGGTCGTGTAGCGCGTTGCTGGGTGACGCAGGGCGGTGGGGTCCTGCCGGCGATCGGCACGGGACCCGCGGTGTCGACATCCGACGCATCCGGGTCGTCGCCGCGCGCCGCCGCGCGTTCGACCGTGTCGTACGCGGTGGCCGACGCTGCGAGCGCGACGCGCGGCGAAGCGCTGCTGGAACTACGGGACGTGAAAAAGCATTTTCCGCTGGCCAAGACATCGTTCTTTGGCGCGCCGCGCGTGCTACACGCCGTCGACGGCGTCGACCTGACCGTATACAAGGGCGAAACCGTCGGCCTCGTCGGCGAATCGGGTTGCGGCAAGTCGACGCTGGGTCGCCTGATCGTGCGCCTGCACGCGCCGACCGCCGGCACGATTGCATACGGCGGCGTCGACATCACGCACGCCAATGCGGCGACGATTCGTCCGCTGCGCCGGCGCCTGCAGATGATCTTTCAGGATCCCTATGCGTCGCTCAACCCGCGCATGACGGTTGGACAGATCCTGGCCGGGCCGCTGCAGTTGCACGGCATGGCGGAGGACGCACCCCAGGCGCAAGCGCGCGTGCGCGAACTGCTCGATGTGGTCGGGCTGCCGGCACAGGCGGCCGGACGCTTCCCGCACGAATTCTCCGGCGGCCAGCGGCAACGCATTTCGATTGCCCGCGCGCTGGCGGTCAGTCCCGAGTTCATCGTTGCCGACGAGCCGATTTCCGCGCTCGACGTCAACATCCAGGCGCAGATCATCAACCTGCTCATCGACCTGCAGCAGCGCTTCGCGCTGACGTACCTGTTCATCGCGCACGACCTCGCGGTGGTGCGGCATGTGTCGGACAGGATCGTCGTGCTCTACCTGGGCAAGGTGATGGAGGTTGCGCCGGCGAGCGCGCTGTTCGACGCGCCATTGCATCCGTACACCCGGTCGCTGATCGCGGCGGCTCCGATTCCCGATGCCGTCGTCGAGCGCAGACGCGAGCGGGTACGGGTGACCGGTGAGCCTCCCAGCGCCATCGACCTGCCCAGCGGTTGTCGCTTTCGCACCCGCTGCCCGATCGCGACCGAACGTTGCGCGAACGAGATCCCGCCACTGGCCGAGCGTCTGCCGGGTCAGTGGGTCGCGTGCCACTACCCCGGCAAGCTCTAAGCCTCGGGACCGCGCGCAACTGGAACAGCCATTCACTCGGGCGTCGGGGCTTACAATGCCGGACGCATTCTTGCGACGATGAACGAAGGAAACGACACCATGAAGTTCAGCAAGCCAGCACTGTTCGCCCTCACCGTATTGACGATGTCAGGACTCTCGTACGCGCAGGCGCCCAACCCTGCGGCGGCTGCCCCGACGCCCGCACCGGCCCCCGCAGCCGCGCCCGTCGCACCACCGCCGGCCGTGGCCGCTCCTGCTCCCGCCGCAACTAGCGCGGACAGGATGGAGGGAATCGGCTCGGTGTACTCCGACAAATTGAATGGTCACAAGACCGCCAGCGGCCAGATCTTCCACCAGAACGAGCTGACCGCTGCGCATCCATCGCTGCCCTTCGGTACCAAGGTCAAGGTGACCAACACGAAGAACAACAAGTCGGTGGAAGTGCGCATCAACGACCGCGGACCAACACAGGCGGGCCGCGTGATCGACCTGTCGGCTGCGGCAGCCGCGAAGCTCGGCATGAAGAAGAACGGTACGGCAACGGTCAAACTCGAGGTGGTGGGTGAGGCGCCTCAGAAGAAGAAATGAACTGACGCCGTCGAGGGACGGGCGCCGGTGGCAGTTTGACACTGGCCCCTCAAGGCTGTTGATCTGCGACGACCGGCAGGTCCGTCTGGTATCGTCGCATTCATGCAGCCAATCATTTCAGTTTCCGGTCTCTCGAAGACCTATGCGTCCGGGTTCCAGGCGCTCAAGGGCATCAACCTGGACATCCGCCGTGGCGAGATCTTCGCCCTGCTGGGTCCCAACGGCGCCGGCAAGACGACGCTGATCAGCGCGATCTGCGGGATCGTCAATCCCAGCGCCGGCACCATTCTCGTCGATGGCCACGATATCGTTACCGATTATCGTGCCGCGCGCTCGCTGATCGGCCTGGTGCCGCAGGAGCTGACCACCGATGCCTTCGAAAGCGTCTGGGCGACGGTGTCGTTCAGCCGCGGGCTGTTCGGCAAGGCCGCCAACCCGGGCCACATCGAGCGCGTGCTGAGGGAGCTGTCGCTCTGGGACAGGAAGGACAGCAGGGTCATGACGCTGTCGGGTGGCATGAAGCGCCGCCTGCTCATCGCCAAGGCGCTGTCGCACGAGCCGCAGATCCTGTTCCTCGACGAACCGACCGCGGGCGTCGACGTCAACCTTCGGCGCGACATGTGGCAACTGGTACGTACGCTGCGCGACAACGGCGTGACGATCATCCTGACAACGCACTACATCGACGAGGCCGAGGAAATGGCCAATCGGATCGGGGTGATCAGCAAGGGCGAGATCATCCTGGTGGAGGAAAAAGCGGAGCTGATGCGCAAGCTCGGCAAGAAACAGCTCACGCTGCAGTTGCAGAACGCATTGCAGAGCATTCCCCCCGAGCTGGGCGCCTACCGCCTTGCGCTCGCCGAGAACGGCAACGAATTGATATACAGCTACGACGCGCGCGACGAGCGTACCGGCATCGTCGCGCTGTTGGAGAACCTCAACAAGGCGGGCATTGAATTCAAGGACCTGCACACAACCCAGACTTCGCTCGAGGACATCTTTGTGAGCCTGGTGCGGGAGGAGTCATGAATCTGCATGCGGTCCGCGCAATTTATGGCTTCGAAATGGCGCGCGCCCGGCGCACGGTGATGCAAAGCATCATCTCGCCGGTGATCTCCACGTCGCTCTACTTCGTTGTATTCGGCGCGGCGATCGGTTCGCGGATCCAGGAAATCGGCGGTATCAGCTACGGCGCGTTCATCGTGCCGGGGCTCATCATGCTTTCGCTGTTGACGCAGAGCATCTCGAATGC
Source organism: uncultured beta proteobacterium (assembly GCA_963741315.1). Classification (GTDB taxonomy): domain Bacteria; phylum Pseudomonadota; class Gammaproteobacteria; order Burkholderiales; family Casimicrobiaceae; genus PALSA-1003. Next base: position 605,119 of record CAVUHK010000004.1, on the reverse strand, counting down.
GTCGTTCGGGATCTACTTTCCGAAGTTCACCGGCACCATCTACGAGCTTCTGTCGGCACCTGTTTCCTACGTTGAGATCCTGTTGAGCTATGTCGGTGCCGCCGCGACCAAGTCGATCATCCTCGGCGTGATCATCCTCGCCACCGCCGGCATGTTCGTGCCGCTGCAGATCCTCCATCCGTTGTGGATGGTGCTGTTCATGGTGCTCACCGCGGTGACGTTCAGCCTGCTGGGTTTCATCATTGGCATCTGGGCGGACGGCTTCGAAAAGCTGCAGGTCGTCCCGCTGCTCATCATCACGCCGCTGACGTTCCTCGGCGGCAGCTTCTACTCCATCGACATCCTGCCGCCGTTCTGGCAGAAGGTGACGCTGCTCAATCCGGTCGTCTACCTTGTCAGCGGGTTCCGCTGGAGTTTCTATGGCATTGCCGATGTCAGCGTGGCGATCAGCCTGACGATGACCGTCGTGTTCCTGGCGATACTGCTCGCCATCGTGGCGTGGATTTTCAGGACTGGATACCGACTCAAGACCTGAATCCGTCGAAAATTCTTACATTGACTGGGCGCGGTGAGCCCAAGTTGCTGATAGTCAAGCGATATATCGTTGGCGCGCCATTTGCTACTGTCCTCATGAGCCGGGCTGCCGGCGTCAATACGGGGGACTTCGATGAAACTAAGAAATTTGCTCTCTACATTGGCGCTCGGGCTGGCGCTTACCGGTGCGATGTCGTCGGCGCGGGCCGATCCGATTGTGACCGGAACTTGGTACACGTTCGGCTTTAACGGTACCGGGTCCGCGCTGATCAGCGGCACCCCAGGCTTCACACTGGGCAATATTGGCGTTTTTGCGCCGAACGCGCCTTGGACGATCAATCTCGCCGGGCCATTCCAACTGATTGTCACGGACGGGTTCAGTGCGGGCGATCAATTCCAACTCTTCGACAATAACGTCAGCATCGGCTCCACCAATGCGGTTGCGACCAGCGCAGGAGATGTCTGCGGTAACGCGGTACTAAGCTGCCTGGCCAATCCGCTGCTGAGCCATGGCACGTTCCTGCTCGGTGCTGGCAACCATTCGCTCACCGGCATTGTGACCAATTCGCCGTTTGGTAGCGGCGCCGGATTCTTCATCATTCGCGCGGTGGCTGTGCCCGAGCCCGGGTCCTTGGCGCTGGTCGCCCTTGCACTGGGGATCCTGGGATTCTCGATGTCGCGGTCGCGACGCGCCTGACCACGTCCGACCTTCACAATCACAACGGCCGCTTCATGCGGCCGTTGTGCTTTCGAGGGGAGATATCCCGACCCTGAATCAAACCGCGCGGCAGACGCCGACAGAGCCTTGCAGACATTCCAGCGCGGCGCGGTCCCAGCGTCCTGCGTCCGCAGCCGCGTCGTACGTGCTTTGCAGGAATTCGAGCACGGCGGCCGCCGGATCGCTGGCCGCGCGCACTGCAGCGTACGGCAGCACGAATTCCCCCAGCGTCTCGCTGAAGGCCGCAGCCTCGGGATCGATACGCGCATTGCGGAAACCTGCGGGCTCCGGGTAGGCGTACGAGTAGAACGACGCATCGACGCCATTGCCTCCCGGCCAGAAGCCGGCACTGCTCACCTCGTGCGAATACGCCTCCTGCATCACGCTGGCGGCGACGCCTGGCGCGATACCGGGATGCAGCGGTGCGCGCCGCCCGGAAAAGCGGGTCACCGCCAGATCGAAGCTGCCCCAGAAGAAATGGACCGGACTGCACTTGCCGATGAATCCGCTGCGGAACTGTTTGAATACGCGATCGACCTGAAGCAGGACACGCCAGAATCGCTGTGCGTATTCCGCGTCGTACGCCGCATGGACGTGATCGCGCGAAAAAGGAGTCGCGCCGGCGATTTCGCACGGTAAGTCGCGAATGGCGACCGGCACTTCGAGCGCCGCAAGCGCGCCGAGGACGGCATCCTTGAACTCGGCGACCGACCGGGGTTCCAGCTTGATGCTGGCGCGACGACCGTTGCTGACGCTCAATTCGAGCAAATGCTCGACAAAATTGAAACGGATTTCGAAGGTGACGGCGCCGTGGGGCATCGGCGAGGTGGTCAGGCCCTCTGCGGTCACGTACAGCGGGACGTGCCAGCTGTGATTGAGCCATGGCGTGGTCGCCAGCCGAATCTTCCCGACGATCTGGGTCCACAAGTGCAGGGTGGAGCAGGTGTCGCTCCAGGCCGGGTAGGGCAGTTCGGGCCAATCGCCGCGTGTGTGGTCGTTCATGATCGCAGGGGGTGGGCGGCTGCGTTTCCTTGAGGCGCTTACGCGCAAAGTATAAAGCCCCGACCTCAAGGCAGGGCCTATGTACACCGCCTCGCTAGGGGCAGTGGCAGGTCCTTGCGTGGTCCGATTTGTGCCAACAAAATATTGTTGACAATATACTAAAAAGCGCAATAATCCCTTGCCCGTTGCCAACCTGGTCTTCCTCCATGCCTCGCAGCAAGCCCGTCGAGCAGGCACCCGTTACTCCCCACGACACGGCCATCGACGTGCTGCGGGCACACTCGCTGACCACACTTGTGCAGCGTGAACTCGAGCGGCAGATCATCTCCGGTGAACTCGAGGCCGGTGCCAAACTCAACGAAGCCGAAATTGCCAGCGAGTTGCGGGTATCGCGCGGTCCGGTGCGCGAAGCGTTTCGCGCGCTCGACCAGTCCGGCCTGGTGCGCACCGAGAAGAACCGCGGAGTGTTCGTGCGCCAGGTCTCGCTCGAGGAAGCCTATGAGATCTACGAGGTCCGGGCCGCGCTCGATGGGCTCATCGGGCGCCTCGCCGCAGAGCGCATACTGCCGGCGCAACTGCAACGTCTGCGCGACATCGTCAAGCGCATGCACGCCGCCAGCCGCGCCCTCGATGCGCAGGCGTATTTCCCGCTGAACATCGAATTCCACGCGATCCTGGGCGAGGCCGCCGGGAACCAGGCGTTGCTGCAGAACTACCAGCGCATCGTCAACGAACTCAATCTCTACCGCCGCGAAGTGATCGCGCGTAGCGCTGAAAGCATTCCTGCATCCACCAAGGACCATGAGTCGATCGTCAACGCGGTGGCCAAGGGTGACGGCGCGCTGGCCGGGCGCCTCTTGTTCGAGCATGTACTCAATGGCCGTGAACGCCTGCACCGGGTGCTGCAAACGGAGCCCGTGCAACGCGCCAAGGCCGCGCACAAGGTCACGACTTAATTCTGTCACCCGCAACGGATAGCCTGAAAGGAAGCAGTTCCCCATGCCATCGACAACAACAAAAGCACCGGTCAGCGCCAACGGCATCACCTACCGGTGGCCAAACAAGCCGGTCGTGGTCGTCTGCATCGACGGCGGCGACCCAGCATATTTCCAGCAGTTTCTGGCCGACGGCGTCATCCCCAACATCGCGCGCTTCATCAGGCAAGGTTTCAGCACGGTGGCCGACGGCACGGTGCCGAGCTTCACCTGCCCCAACAACATGTCGATCATCACCGGCACGCCGGCCGCGCGCCACGGCATCTCCGGCAACTTCTACCTCGACACCGCCACCGGCAAGGCCGTGGTGATGTCGGGCCCGGAACTGCTGCGCGGCGACACCATCCTGGCGCGGTTCGCCAGCGCCGGTGCGCGCGTGGTGTCGATCACCGCCAAGGACAAATTGCGACGGCAGCTGGGAAAGAACCTCGACCTGTCCGGAGGCAGCATCAGCTTTTCGTCGGAAAAGGCCGACCAGTGCACGCTGGCCGAAAACGGCATCGAGAACGTGCTGGAGTTCGTCGGACAGCCGCTGCCGAACATGTATTCCGAGGCGCTGTCGCTGTTCGTGCTCGACGCCGGCATCAAGATCCTCGAGCGCGACCGGCCCGATCTCATGTACCTGTCTCTGACCGACTACGTGCAGCACAAGTACGCGCCGAGCGAGGCGGCGGCGAAGCGTTTCTACCAGGAACTCGATGTTCGCTTCGGCAAGCTGGCCGCGCTGGGCGCGCTGGTGGCGTTGACCGCGGACCACGGCATGAACGACAAGTCGACCGCCGATGGCAAGCCCAATGTGATCTGGCTGCAGGATGTCCTCGATGCGAAGTTCGGCAAGGGCGACACCACCGTCATCTGCCCGATCACCGATGCTTTTGTGGCACACCATGGCGCGCTGGGCGGCTTCGTGCGCGTCTATTGCCGCGGCAAGACCACTCCGCAGCAGGTGCTCGACCTGGTGCGCGGCATCGAGGGCGTCGAAGTCGCGTACGACAAGGAGACCACGTGCCGCGTGTTCGAGCTGCCCGCGGATCGCGAAGGCGACGTGTCGGTCGTTTCGACGGCCGGCGTCTGCATCGGCGGATCGGAAAAGGACCACGACCTCAGCGGGCTGGAAGGCCATCGCCTGCGCACGCACGGCGGCGTGTCCGAAGCCAAGGTTCCGATCATCCTGAGCGAGCCGCTCAACGACGAATACAAGCTCAAGGCGGGCGTCAGCATGCTCAAGAGCTACCAGGTATTCGATCTGGCCATCAACGGCGCCGCGTCGCACTGACCGCCGCGCGACCGACGAAAGACCTGCCATGCCAGACAGCACCATGCCCGCTACGGCGAACACCGAGCCGAATCTCGGCTACGAGGCGAAGGGCTTCTATTACGGCGGCAAGTGGGAAGCGCCCGCCAGCGGCGACACATTCGTCTCCACCAGCCCATCGACCGGCAAGCTGCTCGCCACGGTTCCGCTGGCCGGCGCCGAAGACGTCGATCGCGCGGTCAAGGCGGCCGCGCGCGGCTTCGGCGAATGGCGCAAGGTTAGTCCGAAGGAGCGGGCGAAATGCATGGAGGCGTTCGCCCGGCGCATCCGCGAACACGCGAAGGAACTCGCGCTCATCGATTGCGTGGATTCCGGCAACGCGCTGGTTGGCATGGAAGGCGACATGCACTGGACCGCCGACAGCCTCGACTACTTCGCCGGCATGATTACCGAGGTCAAGGGCGAGACCAGCTCGCAGGGCGCGCGTCACCTGAACCTGCTCACGCGCCAACCGTACGGCGTGGTGGCCAAGCTCAACGCCTTCAATCATCCGTTCCGCTTCTGTGCCGAAAAGGCTGCCGCGCCGCTTGCGGCCGGCAACTGCGTGGTGATCAAGAGCTCGGAGCAGGCGCCGATTTCCAGCTTCCGGCTGGCGGAACTGGCCGACGGCCTGTTTCCTGCGGGTGTCGTCAACGTCATCGCCGGCGACGGCAAGACCGGCGCCGCGCTGGTCAGCCATCCGCTGGTGTCGCGCGTCGGGTTCATCGGCTCGGTGGAAACCGGTCGCCGCGTCGCGATCGGCGCCGCCGAAGGCCTCAAGCGTGTCAGCCTCGAGCTCGGCGGCAAGAATCCGATCATCATCTTTCCCGACGCCGACCCGAAGAAAGCCGCGTCCGCCGCCATCAAGGGCATGAACATGAATCGGCAGGGGCAGTCGTGCAGCTCGACCTCGCGCGTGTTCGTGCACGCGTCGCTGCATCGCGCGGTCGCGGACGAGATCGTGCGCCTCGCCGAAGCATTGCCGGTGGGTTTCCCGTGGCTCGCGAACAACGAACTGGGGCCGGTGGTCTCGGCGGCGCAGTTCGCGCGCATCATGGGCTACATCGACTCCGGGAAAAAGGAGGGCGCGACCCTGCTCACCGGCGGCGGCCGTCCCGATGCCGCGGAACTCGCGCACGGACACTTCATCCGCCCGACCGTGTTCGACAATGTGCGCCAGTCGATGCGCATCGCCAGCGAGGAGATTTTCGGACCGGTGATGTCGATCCTGCCCTGGACCGACGAAGAAGACATGCTCGCGCAGGTCAACGGCCTGCAATACGGGCTGACCGCCGCGATCGTGACCAATCAACTCGATCGCGCGATGGAAACCGCGACCCGTGTCGACGCCGGCTACGTGTGGATCAATGCCACGGGCCGCTATCTGGGCGCGCCCTACGGCGGCTGGAAATCCAGCGGGCTGGGCGTGGAAGAGACATTCGAAGAAATGTTGAGCTATACGCAATTGAAGAACATCAACATGCGGTGGTAGGCGTTCGCATTGGAATCACAACACACAGGAGGCAACAAGTGAATACGTTCAAGACAGGCTTGAAACTGGCGGCGCTGATAGCCGTGCTTGGCTTCGGCATGGTTGCGGCACAGGCGCAGCAGTGCGAGGACCCGAAGGTACTGCGCTTCTCTATCATTCCCACGCAGGAATCGGTGCGCGAGCTCACGCTCTACAAGCCGGTACTCGACCTGCTGTCGACGAACACCGGCAAGAAGATCGAGTTCTACATGCCGACCTCGTATTCGTCGGTGGTTGAGGCGCTGCTGGGCAAGTGGGTCGACATCGCTGTGCTGGGACCCGAGTCGTACCTGATCGCCAAGACGCAGGGCGCCAACATCGACGTCTTCGCCACCTACTACAAGAAGGGCGACGGCGTGCAGGAGCCCGGCCCGGGCTTCAAGTCGATCCTGATCACGCGCAAAGGGTCGAAATTCACCACGGTCGATTCGGTCAAGGGCTCGGTGATGCTGCTGGTCGATCCGGCGAGCACGTCGGGTTCGCTGATTCCGGAATCGATCTTCGGCGGCAAGGTCGTGAAGATGCCGTTGAAGCAATATTTCAGCAAAGTGGCTTTTTCCGGCGGCCATGATCTGTCCACGCTGGCGGTGTTCGACGGCAAGGCCGACGCCGCGTTCGTGGCCACGCACCGCTTCATGAACGCGATCGAGGCGAGCAAGGGCAAGATGAAGGTCGAGGACTTCAACATCCTGTGGACGTCGCCGCTGATTCCGCAGGACCCGTTCGTCTATCGCGCGTCGCTGTGCCCGGAACTCAAGGACAAGATCCAGAAGACCTTCACGACGCTGGAGACCACCGAGGTGGGCAAGAAGTACCTCGAGAACGTCGGCAGTGAGAAATTCGTCGTGATGAAGGATTCCGACTACAACGTGATCCGCGAAGCGGGTGGCGGCAAGTAGCGTCCCGCATCGATCGCACCGGGCGCGCGTTGCGCGTCCGGTTTCCTGCGCGTCGCCACGACGGAATCCGCACGCATGCACACCGTACTCGAAGTGAAGAATCTGCGCGCCGGCTATGCCGACCGCGAGATCCTGAAAGGCATCAGCTTCGAGCTGAAGGCCGACGATTTCTTTGCCATCATCGGGCCCAGCGGGGCGGGCAAGTCGACGCTGATCCGCTGCGTCAACCGGCTGGTCGAGCCGAAGAGCGGCGAGGTCATTTTCAACGGCAAGGACATCGTCAAGCTGTCGCTTTCGGACTTGCGGGTCGAGCGTCGCAACATCGGCATGATCTTCCAGGAATTCAACCTGATCGAGCGCCTGTCGGTCATGGACAACGTGCTCACCGGGCGGCTGGGCTATACCGGGACGTTGCGCAGCGTTTTTCGGATGTTCACCCGGGAAGAAATCAAGCAGGCGCTGGTGCTGCTCGACCGCGTGGGATTGAGTGACCATATCGACAAACGCGCCGACCGCCTCTCTGGCGGCCAGCGTCAACGCGTGGGCATCGCACGCGCGCTGATCCAGAACCCCAAGCTGTTGCTCGTCGACGAGCCCACGTCCAGCCTCGACCCGAAGATCTCGCGCGAGGTGATGGGCCTCATCCGCGAGATGGCGCGCGAATTCCACATTCCGGTGCTCTGCAACATCCACGACGTCGACCTCGCCTGCGATTTCTGCACGCACGTCATCGGGCTGCAGGACGGCATCAAGAAATTCGAAGGACCCCCGGCAAAGCTGGACAAGCAGGCGCTGCAGGAGATCTACGCCATGGAAGTGCTGTGAACGCGTTGGCCCTCGACGCACGCGTCGACGCCATTGCCGCTGCGCGCAGCCGAACGCGGACGTTCCGCTACACGGGCTATTTCCTGATCCTGGCGGTGGTGGTCTGGACAGTCCAGGCCATCGTCATTGCCGACACCGACTGGAGCCGCATCCTCAACGGGTCGTTGCTGACCTCGCTCGGGCGTTTCCTCGAACTCGACTGGAGCCTGGTGCCCGAGCTCTGGGAACCGGCGGTCGAGACGATCTTCATGGCCACGCTGGCGACGCTTGCCGGACTGGTGCTGTCGATTCCGGTGGCCTGGCTCGGCGCCGCCAACATCACGCCATTCGGCAAGACGTCGTACGCCATCGGCCGTTTCCTGATGACCATGTCGCGCTCGGTGCACGAGATCGTGTGGGGCTTGATCTTCGTCTCGGCGGTGGGTCTGGGCGCGCTGGCCGGCATCCTGGCAATGGCGGTGCGTTCGGTCGGCTTCATTTCCAAGACCATCGCTGAAGCGATCGAGGACGTCGATCCCAAGCCGCTGGAGGCGATGCGCGCGGCGGGCGGGAACAAATTCCAGATACTGTGGTTTGCGATCCTGCCGCAGATCATCCCGGTGTTCGTCGGCAACATGATCTTCGAGTGGGACATCAACATTCGCCGCTCGACCATCCTGGGATTGGTCGGGGCCGGAGGACTGGGCCTGGTGTTGTTCCGGCAGATGGCGATGTCCAACAACGGCGGCATTGCCGTGGTCATTCTCGCGATTCTGGTACTGATCATCTTCGGCGAAGTCGTGTCCTACTATGCTCGCAAAGCCGTCATCTGACGTCGGCATGCCCATGGCGTCGGGCGCAGCGCCGGCGACCAATCGCGTGCCGCCGACGTGGAGCCGGTTCCGCTATCCGCAGAGCCTGTACAAGTACGCGGCACTGCTCGGCACGCTCGCCTTCATCGCCTATGCGCTCGACTACCTGAACATCCCGCTCGAGCGGCTGCCGGGCATGCTCGGACGGATGGGCGAAATGCTGGGCAGGCGCTACTTCCCGCCCAATGTCGCGCACATCATGAATGCCGAGTACTGGCATTCGGTCGTGGAAACGCTGCAGATGTCCTACCTCGCGACGGTGCTGGGCATCGCCCTGTCGATTCCACTGGCGTGGTTCGCGTCGTTCAACATGACGCCGTCGAAGCGCTTCGTCTATCCCGTTGCGCGCCTGATCATCATGGCGTGCCGGTCGGTGCACGAGATGATCTGGACGATTCTGCTGGTGGCCATCCTGGGCTTCGGCATGCTGCCCGGCGCGTTGGCGCTGACTCTTTACTGCATCGGCTTCTCCGGCAAACTGTTCTCGGAAGCGATCGAGGCGATCAAACCCGGACAGGTCGAGGCGATCCGCGCCACCGGCGCCAACAATTTGCAGACCTTCGTTTTCGCAGTACTGCCGCAGGTGCGCGTGGCGTGGACCGGAATCACGATCTATACCTGGGACGTCGTGTTCCGCGCCGCGACCGTCGTGGGCTTCTTCGGCGCCGGCGGTATGGGCTGGTACCTGCGCGAGAGCGTGCAGCGCGTCGCGTCGCGCGATGTCGCCGCGATCCTGCTGTCGATCATCGTCGTGGTGATCATTTCCGAACTGCTTTCGGCGTGGCTGCGGACGCGCATCGCCAAGGCGATCGCCTGACTCTCTTTCCCCATTCGACACAGGTCCAGATCATGAGCACGAGCTATCACAACCCGGTTGCCATCACCTTTGGCGCAGGTGCGCTGGCGAAACTGCCGGCGCTGGTCAATGGCCGCAAGACGGTGCTGGTGACCTTTCCCGAGGCCGCGGGGTTCGGTCTGACCAAGCGCGTTGCCGATCTGCTGGGTGCGAACCTGCTGGCGGTCGAGCCCGACACGGTGCCCAATCCCGACGTGACCAGCCTCACCGGCATGTACGAGCGCTTCTGGACGCAATATGTGGCTGCCGAACTGATCGTTGCGGTCGGTGGGGGCAGCGCGCTGGATACGGCCAAGGCGTTGATGGTCGGCACGCCGAGCGGAAAGTTCTCCGAACTCGTGGCCTTGCTTGCGACCGGCAAGCCGTTCACGCCGACGCGTGTCAAGCAGCTGCTCACCGTGCCGACCACCGCGGGCACGGGCAGCGAGGTCACGCCGTGGGCCACCGTGTGGGACCGCACGCCCGGCGCGCAGAAGAAGTATTCGCTGCACCTGAAGGAAACCTGGCCCGAGGCGGCGGTGGTCGATCCCGAACTCACGCTGTCGCTGCCGGCGGGCCCGACGCTCGCGGCGGGGCTCGACGCGCTGTCGCATGCGCTCGAATCGATTTGGAACGTGAACGCCAATCCGATTTCGGACACGCACGCGATCTCGGCGGCGCGCGACGTGCTTGGCACCTTGCCCTTGCTCATGCGCGACCTTCGCAATCCCGGCCTGCGCTCGCGCATGTCACTTGCCGCGCTCAAGGCCGGACTGGCGTTCTCCAACACCAAGACCGCGCTCGCCCACTCGATCTCCTACGACATGACGCTCTACCACGGTCTGCCGCACGGCATTGCCTGTTCGTTCACCTTGCCGATGGTGCTGGGCCGCGCCATTGGTGCGGATCCGCAACGCGACGCAGTGCTCGCGCAGGTGTTCGATTGTCCGCTGCGCGATGCGCCTGCCGCGCTCGAGGCGTTTCTGGAGAGCGTAGGCGTGAGCACCGATTTCGCGAGCTACGGCGTGGACAAGGCTGAGGCCGACCAGATGATCCACAAGGCGCTCGATGGCGTTCGCGGCAAGAATTTCATCGGCGTGGCGAGGACCGCCGCCTGACCTTTGGGCGCGTGGCAGCGGTACGATGTCAATTACGTGCTGCGCCATCGCCGTCGGCAACCAGTTCCGCGACGATCCGGCGAACTTCGCTCGGGAGGAATGGCTTCTCGATCACCGGCCGTCCGCTCTCTGAGACAAACTCGCGCAGGGCCGAAGCGAGGGTATCCCCGGTAACGAAGACGACTCGCGCGGAGCGTCCGGGCCAACGCTCTTCGATCGCATGGTAGAGCGCGCGCCCATCGAGATCCGGCATGCGCATGTCGGTGAGGATCACGTCGTAGTGATCCACCGCCATGCGCTCCAGCGCTTCGCGGCCGGAACCAACGGCGACGACCTCATGCCCCGCGCTGGTGAGTATCTCTGTCAACGTCTCGCGAATCTCCGTCTCATCATCGACGATGAGTATCGACTGCTGGCGTGAGCTGCTCGCCTTCTGACTCTGCTCGGCAGTCGCGCCGGCCGCGCTCGCGCTGACTACAGGCAGTGTAATCGTGAACACCGCGCCGCCACTGGCGGGACAATCCACCGCAAGTGTGCCGCCGTGGGCTTCGACAATGCCCAGGCTCACCGCCAGACCCACGCCGGTACCGAAACCCGTGGGCTTGGTGGTGAAATAAGGCTCGAATACTCGCGCGCGAAGGGGTTCCGGGATGCCGGGGCCGTTGTCGGTGACGGTGACGCGCAGCATCGCCGTGGCAGCGTCGTAGCGACTGGTGACGCTCAATCGACGCGGACCAGCCTGCTCCTGCAGGGACTGCTGCGCGTTGATCAGCAGGTTGAGCAGCACCTGATGGAGCTGGTCCGCGTCGGCGAGGATACGTGGAATGTCCCTGGCGAGGTCCAGCGTCACTTCGATGCTGCTGGTGCGAATCGCGTATGCGGCGATGTCGAGCGCCGCCAATACGATGTCGTTCACGGCCACGGGCCCGCGCTCGGGCGGTTGCTGCCGGGCCATCGCGAGGAAGGTGCGGACGATGCGTGCGCAGCGCTCGGCTGCGGTGCGAATTTTGAGCGCCGCGGCCTGCGTCGTCGGGTCGCCGCGCTCCTCGAGCAGTACCGCCCGGGCGACCACGACCGACAGCGGATTGTTCAGTTCATGCGCCACACCGGCAAGCAACGAGCCGAGAGCCACCAGCTTTTCGCGCTGGTGCAGCGACTCCCGCTGGCGCGCAAGCTCTGCCGCGGAGCGCTTCTTCTCGGTGATATCGCGCGCAATGGTCAGCACATGCGGCTGGCCCTGGTGCTGCATCGGGATCCCGTGGACTTCGATTTCCAGCGCGGACCCGTCCCTGCGCACCTCGGTGACTTCCGAATGCAGTGCCGTGCCCGCGGCGACCGCGCGCAGAAAGTCAATGTGATAGCACGGACCTTCCCAGCTTCCGGGTGGCAGCGCCGAGAATTCGCTGGCGCTGTATCCGTACATTCGCCAGAGCGCGGGATTGGTGTCCACGATCTCACCTGCGGCGTTCCACAGCGCCAATCCGTCGATGGAGGCGTTGAACATGGCGCGATGCTGCTCTTCGCTAACTCGCAATGCGGCCTCGGCCTCCTTGCGGCCCGTGATGTCGCGCGCGAGCGCCAGCACGCGATCGTGACCGCCGATGGTCACGCGCTTGACGAACACTTCGTGCCAGCGCAACTTGCCGTCCTTGCTCTTGCCATGCCATTCAACGTACTGCGGATGTCCGGCGGACGCCCGCGCGATCACTCCCAACGCGTCCTGTTGCGTATAGGGGGGCGCGCCCGTGCCGAGTGCTCCGATTTCCAGTCGCCGAAATTCGTCGCGGGTGTAGCCGAAGGTTGCGCAGGCCCGCGCGTTGACGTCGATGATCGCGCCGGTAGCGATGTCGTGCACGAATATGGCGTCTTCCGCGGCATCGAAAATCGCCCTGTAGCTGGCCTCCGACTCCCGCAGCGCCTCGTCGGCGCGCTTGCGTTCGGCGATGTCGGTGCCGATGGCTTGCGCCATGGCGTCGAACGCGCGGCTCAGACGCCCGAGCTCATCGTTGCCCTTGAGGCCGCTGCGGGCGCCGAGATTGCCCGCGGCCAGCTCCTCCGCGGCATGCACCAGGCGCGCGGTGCGCCGGGTCAGCAGGAAATGGAATACCAGCCACATGGCCAGCGCAAGAGCAGCCACCCATCCCGCCCAATAGAGCGATTGCTGCACGACCTGCGCGCGAGCGTCGGCCTTGTAGCGCTTGAGATCGTAGGCGAGGAACAGGCTGCCGGTACGAGACGGACGCAACTCCTCGCGCTCGCTTCCTATGAGTACGCCGGCGTAACCGAGCAGCACATCGCCATTGGCGTCCGTCGTCACTTCCGCGCGACGCTCGCGAATCGCGCCGGCAGCCTGGGCCAGGTCGAATTGCGGCAGCACTTCCGCGATCTGCCGACCCAGCCAGGCGTGGCGGGTCGCGGCGACGACCGCCTGCCTGTCGTCGGTCAGTGCAGCGACCAGTACGTCGTGGTTGTGCGCCAGCACTTCGATTTCGTGCTGCGCAATGGCGACGTTGCCCTTGAGCAGCAGATACTCCAGCGTGCTTTGCAAGCGCGACATTTCCTGGACCATGCGCTTGCGACTGTCTTCCTCCGCAGCATGCTCGGCCTTGGGCACGTGATAGAGCAGATTCACCGCGCTTAGCGTTGCGGCGAAGACAAGCAGGATGAGCGGTACGGTGACGTTGAGCGACGCGGGAAAGCGGAAGGTCATTTTTGCATTCGTTCCAGCGGGCCGGGAGCGAGTACTTCCTCGATGGCCAACGCTTTGTGCAGCAACTTCGCTTCCAACATCAACGCCATGAGGCGGCGACCAGTCACCGCCAGTTCAGGTTGGGTACCGCCGATCATCCGGAGGTTTTCCTCGCGAGTAGGGATGTGCAGGCCTTGCAGCGCCGTCAGGAATTGCTCGCCGGTCGACTGTTGGCGAACGCCCATGCGACGCGCCGCGTCTTTCGGATCGCGCTGCATGTAGTCGAGCGCATCGAACCATCCAGCCAGCAGCGCCTGGATTGCCTTGGGCCGCTTGTCGACAACGCTTGCGCGTACCGCCAGGAGGTCGACGATCTCGCCCGGTATCTTCGTGCTGTCGAACAGCGTGGTCGCACCGGCTTCCAGGAATTGCATCCGGTATGGGTCGAAAGTGACGGCGCCATCGACCTGGCCCTTCGCAAATGCGCTGGGCTGTTCATTCGATTCCAGATGCACGACATTGACGTCGCTTGCCCGCATGCCATTGAGCGCAAGTGAACGACTGAGCACGAATGCACCCAAGGCGCCGCTTTCCACCGCCACCGACTTGCCCTTCAGATCGCGCATCGACTGCATGCCGCGGCGACCCACGACCACGTCGGCGCCGTTCGACACGTCCACGACCAGTATGATGCGCGGCTGCAACCCGTCGACGGCGAGGCCGAACAACTCGTCGAGACTGATCACCATGCCATCGATGGCCTGGTTGCGATAGGCGCGCAGGACTTCGCTCGCGGACGGATATTCCACGAGTTGCACGGTCGCGGAGTCCAGGCGACCCAGCTCGCGCGCCAGATAGAGCGGTTCGCTCCCGATCCAGACGTTGGTACCGATGCGCAACGCGGTTTCCGGTTCCCGCATGCAGCCGGCGATGGACGCCAGCAGTGCGAAACCTGCGATGACCCACAGGAGCCTGCTCGCAAGCCGGTAGGCGTTCATTTGCCGCTCACGCTCCGTCGGGTACGAAGATATAGCCCTCGTTGCGCACGGTTCTGATGAACCGCGGATGCTCGGGATCGGGTTCGACCTTTTTGCGCAGGCGCATGATGCGCAGATCCACGCTGCGGTCGAACGGGTCCCAGTCCCGCTGCTGGTGTAGATTAAGGATGCGCTCGCGAGAGAGAGGCTGGTTCGGATGTTCGACCAGCGCCTTGAGCAGGTCGAATTCAAGCGGTGACATCGCGACCTCGGCTCCCTGGTCATCGGTCAGTCGATGCGCGGCGAGGTCGAGCACGCAGCGTCCAACGCGCACTCGCTCCGCGCCGAGGTCGGCGCGTCCTGCCGCCGACGTCCGGCGAAGCACGCTCTTGACGCGGGCCACCAGCTCGCGTGGGTCGAAGGGCTTGGGGACGTAGTCGTCGGCTCCCATTTCCAGCCCGACGATCCGGTCCACCACCGTGGCCGACGATGTCAACATGACGATCGCGATCGACGCGTAGCGTTCGCGCAGATGCCGCGCGAGACTGAGGCCATCTTCTCCGGGCATGTTGATGTCCACCAGCGCCAGGTCGATGGGCTGCGTGGAGGCCATTTCCTTCGCCGCGCTGGCGCTCGCGGCGCTTATCGTCGCGTAGCCATGGGCAACGAAGTACTCCTCGAGCACATCGCGTACATCCGGTTCGTCATCGACGATAAGGATCGTGGCTTTGGGGCTCACCGGCGCTGCTCCGCTTTCCCGGATTTCGGGCCTCTGGGTGGCGCTGCCGTCAGCAACCGCCACCAGCGCGAATGGTACAGCGTCAGCGCTGCCGCGTGTCGAATCGAAGGTGCGTCCTTTGTGTGGAATATTCATGCGAACGTGCGCCTTTGTGCACGGTCTTTCCGTATGAACCGGGGCACTGATGTTGCAAGGATAGTTGTGTTGGCCCGAGTGTCAACGCATGCGCCCCGCAATGAAACAAACGATACAAAACGGTCATTGACCTGAAGTACCCGTGCAACGCCCCACCGCTAGACTGCACAGCAATGCCGGTTCGTGGGAACTCAGGTGCAACACCGACTGCCACGGCGCGATTCAGGGGCCTCGAACAACGGGGTGTCTTGCCGGCACGCGCCAGCCAGTGAGCAGAGGTTCAACAACTCACCGCAAAGGAACAGAAATGCCGTTGATCAACGTAAAGCTCATCGAAGGGGTGTTTTCCGAGTCGCAGAAAAGGCAGATCGCAAAATCGCTGACCGAGGCAATGGTGCAGGTCGAAGGCGAGTCGATGCGTTCCGTCACATGGTGCGTCATCGAGGAAGTCAAGAGCGGAGACTGGGCCATTGGCGGCCAGCCGCTCACGACCGCTGATGTGAAGGCCCTGGCGACGCGCAAAGCCGCGTGAGCGGGGAGTGCCGCTCGTTTTCCGGCTGTAGGCGAGCGGCACAGGGCCGGCGTTGCAGCGCATCGCAACGTTGAACAAAAGAAACAAAACTGGCCGGCCGTTGAAGTCTCAGTGCGGCGTTCGATCGCTACACTGCAATCAAGTCCCGACGGTGTGGACTTAAAGGAACCAGGCAATGAATCGAAGCAATGCAGGTACACGTGTCATGGACCGAATCGCGATCGCTGCGGTGCTCGCGGCCGCGATACTCATCCTGACGATGGTCGAATTGACCGCCCGTTCGGCGCCGCTGCCGATGCCCGCGACCGCTGTGGTGGCCATGGCGACGCACCACGAACTACAGACAATTGCGTTGAATCTATGCAAGCCTTCGAACGCTTGCACGCCAGGAAGGAAATGATCATGGAACTTCGGGAACAATTGTCAGCGGGCGCCGATATTCCGCTGCACGGGTTCGCCGTGACCATGCGGTCGGAATCCTGCATAGCAATAGAAGACGCAGTCGGCTGCCGCGCGCTGGTCCTTGCCGGCCAGGCATGGATCACGGCCGAAGGCGCGCCGAGGGACTTCGTCGCCGGCGCCGGTGAGACCGTGCCGCTCGAGCTGGGCGTCAGATTCAATGTCAGCGCGATGCGCGATTTTGCGACCGTGCTGATCACCGCGCCCGGGCATTTGTTCGACGTTGGTTTCAGTTTTCAGAAGCGGCATGGCATGCGCGTGCTGACCGTGACGTCGGGGTTGAGCCGACTGCCCGCGACGTTGTCGGGTACGCCCGCGGCCATCGCGGCTTTCGCCAGACGCTGTTTTGCGACGACGCGGACAGCAACCATTCAGAAAGGATACGCATCATGAGCAATTCGAAGACCTACGAAGGCAGCTGCTTCTGCGGTTCAGTGCGGCTGACGGTGACCGGCGAGCCGGCGGCGATGGGCTATTGCCACTGCGAATCATGCCGCCACTGGTCTGCCGGTCCGGTGAATGCCTTTACGCTTTGGAAGCCGGACGCCGTCAAGGTCACGCGGGGCGCGGATCGTATCGGTACCTACAACAAGACATCGGGTAGCGCCCGCAAGTGGTGCACGCAGTGCGGTGGTCACCTGATGACCGACCATCCGGGCATGGGGCTCGTCGATGTGTACGCGGCAGTCATTCCCGACTTTCCCTATCGGCCCGGCGTGCACGTGCACTACCAGGAGACGAAGCTGCACATCATGGATGGGTTGCCCAAGATGAAGGATGTGCCGCAGGAAATGGGGGGCTCGGGTGCAAGCCTGCCGGAGTGACTTCGCGGCGGGTGGGACGGACCAAGTCGTGAATCCGTGTGCAGGCCATGGCGCATCCAAGCCCCGTGGACTGCAAAACAGGAGACAGCAATGCGTAGCTACGATTCTCGGGTGCCACGCGCGGCGGTCGGCGTTGTCGCCGCGGCCATGGCCGCACTCACTCTCGGCGTGCTGGTGATTCTGCCGGCAAGCATGGAAAGCGGGGGCGAGGGCCGCGACATGCTCGCCGCGTCGAACGGCGCCGCGGGGCGCTGTGCGACCGCGTCGGCGCAACTTCAGGTGTCGGCGTCGCGAGCTCCCGAGGCGCAGCACTGCGCGCACTCAGCGCGGGAATGGCTGACGACCAACTGAGCGCGCTTTGCGTGCCGGAGACATCGCAAGCAAAGGCATGCGTAGTATCGATTTGCTGAGGTAAACTGGCGTCTTTTGACACTGCGGGTCATTCGTCCGAGTACGAATGCCTTCGTCATCGGACGCCAGGGGTGCAAATGCAGTTGCGACAGTTGGGCCGCGGCGGCCCGATGGTATCGGCGCTGGGCCTCGGTTGCATGGGCATGAGCGAGTTCTACGGCGGACGCGACGACGCAGAAGCGATCGCGACCATCCATCGAGCGCTCGACCTCGGCATCAACCTGCTCGACACGTCGGACATCTACGGTCCGCATACGAATGAGGAGCTGGTCGGACGCGCCCTCAAGGGCCGGCGCAGCGAGGCCTTCATCGCGACCAAGTTCGGCATCCTGCGTGATCCGAAGGACCCGACGGTTCGCGGCTTCGACAGCAGTCCGGCGTATGTGAAGAACGCGATCGAAGCCAGCCTGCGGCGGCTGGGCGTGTCGACCATCGACCTGTATTACCAGCATCGCGTCGATCCGAAGGTGCCGATCGAGGATACGGTCGGCGCGCTTGCCGATCTGGTCCGCGCAGGGAAGGTGCGCTACATCGGTCTCTCGGAGGCCTCGGTCGCGACGCTGGAGCGCGCGCACAAGGTGTATCCGATCACCGCGCTGCAAAGCGAATATTCATTGTGGACGCGCGACCCCGAAGATGGCGTGCTCGCGGCGTGCCGACGCCTCGGCATCGGCTTCGTGCCCTACAGTCCTCTCGGACGCGGATTCCTGACCGGCGCCATCGCACGACCCGAGGATTTCGAGGCCGACGACTACCGGCGTTCCAGCCCGCGCTTCCAGGGCGAGAACTTCGCCAGGAATCTCGCGCTGGTCGAGCAGGTCAAGGCGTTTGCGGCCGAGATCGGCTGCACGCCGGGTCAGCTCGCGCTGGCATGGGTGCTGGCGCAAGGCGACGACCTCGTGCCGATACCCGGCACCAAGCGTCGCAAATATCTCGACGAGAATATTGGCGCGCTCTCCGTAATGCTCACGCCGGCACAACGGGCAATGCTGGACGCGATGTTTCCACTGCATGCAGCCGCTGGCGAGCGCTACCCGACCAACATGATGGGCGCGCTCAATCGCTGACGCTGCGCAGCGCGATCCACTCCCGATGTCGACACCCGATTCGCTCCTGCTCGCGCTCTATCGCACCATGGCGCGCATTCGCGCCTTCGAAAACGCCGCGGAAATCGCCAGCCAGGGAGGGGTGCAGGCGTGGGGACTGTCGACCTCTGCCAAGCCGGCACTGGTGCGCGGACCGCTGCACCTGTCGACCGGCCAGGAAGCGGTCGCGGTGGGCGTGTGCGCGAACCTGCGGCGCGAAGACCTGCTGACCTCGACGCATCGCGGCCACGGGCATACGCTGGCCAAGGGTGCCGACGTCAACAGGATGATGGCCGAGCTGTTCGGGCGCGCGACGGGCACCAACCAGGGCAAGGGCGGTTCGATGCACATCGCCGATTTCGGCGTCGGCATGCTCGGCGCCAACGGCGTCGTCGCTGCGGGGATGCCAATCGCGGTCGGCGCGGCGCACGCGCTGAAAGTCCGCCGGCGTCCGGAAATCGTCGCCTGTTTCTTCGGTGACGGTGCGGTCAATCGCGGCCCTTTTCTCGAGGCGCTGAACTGGGCGGTCGTCTACCATCTTCCGGTCCTGTTCGTCTGCGAGGACAACCGCATTTCGGCGACCACGCCCACCGGCCCGATGACCGGCGGCGCGGGTGCGAGCGCACGCGCCGCAAGCATCGGCGTGCCGGCGGTAACGGTCGATGGCAACGATGTCGAAGCGGTATGCACCGCCGCTGCGCGCCTGATCGCCGAAGTCCGCGCCGGCGCCGGTCCGCGTTTCCTGCACGCGGTGACGTATCGCTTCAAGGGTCACGTGTCGGTCGATCCTGGCGCGTATCGCGATCCGGCGGAAGTGGCTCGGGCGCTGGAGACCGACCCGCTGCGCATCGCACGCGACAAGCTCGTCGCGGCTGGCGTCACCGCCGAGGCGATCGATACCATCGACGCGGTGGCGCGCGCCGAGATCGATCTCGCGCTCGCCGCTGCCGAAGCCGCGCCGTGGCCCGACGCCGCGACGGCCTACACCGATGTCCAGGATACGGGAGCCGGCCAGTGGCGCTGATGAACTACTCGCTGGCTGCCGCCACGGCGCTCTCCGAGGCGATGCACGCCGACCCGACCGTGGTCGCGCTGGGCGAAGACCTCGGTCGCGGCGGCATCTTCGCGCAGTATCGCGGCCTGCAGCAGACCTTTGGCGCGCAGCGCGTCATCGACACGCCGATCTCGGAAGCCACGATCATGGGCGCCGCGGTGGGCATGGCGCTGGCGGGATTGCGCCCGGTGGTCGAGATGCGCGTGGTCGATTTCGCGTTGTGCGCGATGGATGAACTTATCAACCAGGCGGCCAAGAATCGCTTCATGTTCGGAGGCCAGGGCCGGGTGCCGCTGGTGGTGCGCATGCCGATCGGACTGTGGACGGCGTCGGCGGCGCAGCACTCGCAATCGCTCGAGGCGTGGTTCGCGCACATTCCGGGCCTGGTCGTGGTCGCGCCGGCCGCGCCCGACGACAATTACGGCCTGCTGGCCAGCGCGCTGGAATCGGGCGATCCGGTCGTCTACATGGAGCACAAGGAATTGTGGGGCACCGAGGGCGAAGTCGTGCCCGGATCGCGCGTGCCGCTGGGTCGCGCGCGCCGCTTGCGCGACGGAGGAGACGTCACCATCGTCACCTGGTCCAAGGCCGTTGCCACCTGTGTCGCGGCCGCGACGCTGCTCGACGAAACGGGAATCCGTGCCGACGTCATCGACCTGCGCACGCTGTGGCCATGGGATCGCGACATGGTGCTCGAGTCTGCCGCGCGCACCGGCCGCCTGCTGGTCGTGCACGAGGCCGTGCAGGTGGGAGGCTTCGGTGCCGAGATCGCGGCGGCCGCGGCGGAGGCCACCGGATGCCGCATCCGCCGCCTGGGAGCGCCACGCATTCCTTCCGGCTACTCCAAGCCGCTGGAAGACGAGTCGCGCGTATCCGCCGCCGCGGTCGCCGCGGCGGCCCGCCTGCTGACGAATCCGTGACCGCGGGGGCTTGCTTTGGCTACACTTCGCGCATGAACGGAATCCGCCCATGAGCGAAGCCGCGACCCGCGCGCGCACCGCCGTGGTGACCGGCGCCGCCAGCGGCATCGGCGCCGCGACTGTCGCACTGCTGATCGAGCGCGGCTATCGGCTCGCCTGCATCGATCGCAATGGCGCCGGCTTGCGCGCCATGATGGACAGCGTCGGCACATCGCACGTCGCGTACGAACTCGACGTGACCGACGAGCCCGGTGTCATTCGCGTGTTCGCCGAGGCGGCCGCGGCGCTGGGCAACCTCGACGCACTCGTCACCAGCGCGGGCGTGGCGGAGATGACGCCGTTCATGGAGCTCGATGCGGCGACATTTCGCCGCGTCTACGACGACAACGTGGTCGGCACCTTCCTGTGCATCCGTGAAGCGGCCCGGCACATGGCTGCGGGCGGGCGCATCTGCACCGTCGCCAGTGTGGCCGGATTGCGCGGCGGCGGCCTTTCGGGGACCGCGGCGTATGCCGCCAGCAAAGGCGCCGTGCTGGCGCTGACCAAGAACGCTGCGCGCTCGCTGGCGGGGAAGGGCATCGCCGTCAACACTATCGCGCCTGGCGCGACGCTGACCCCGATGATCGCGCATGTCTTCGCCGACGACGCGCATCGCCGGCGCGTCGAATCGATGAGTGTGATGAACCGCGCGGGCGACCCGGACGAAATCGCGCGCGCGATTGCGTTCCTGATCTCGCCCGAAGCGGCGTATGTCGACGGCGCGACCTTGGTCGCCGACGGCGGGCTGTGCATGTATTGATTCGCCGCGCATTCCGGCGCGGCAGCGTAATGACTTGCAACACAACACAAAGCGACCTCAAGGAGGAAACACCATGCAAATCGATCGCCGCAAGTTCGTGCAGACCGTCGCTGGCGCCGCAGCGCTGGCCGTGACCGGAACCCGGAGCGCGTTCGCGCAGACCGCAGAGTTCCAGCTCAAGTGGGCGAACAATATCCCCATCTCCCATCCCAGCACGATCAGGGTCAAGGAAGCCGCCGACAAGATCAAGGCCGAAACGAAGGGCCGCGTCGACATCCAGGTTTTTCCCAACAACCAGCTCGGCGGCGACACCGACATGCTGTCGCAGATTCGCTCGGGCGCGATCGACTTCTTTCCCCTGTCGGGCCTGATCCTGCAGACCCTGGTGCCGGTGGCGGCGATCAATGGCGTGGCATTCGCATTCAAGGACTATCCGACCGTGTGGGCGGCGATGGACGGCGACCTGGGCGCATTCGTGCGCGCCGCCATCGCCAAATCCGGCCTGTACACCTTCGACCGTTGCCTCGAGAACGGTTTCCGGCAGATTACCAGCAGCACCCGGCCGATCAACACGCCGGACGACTTGAAGGGGTTCAAGATCCGCGTCCCACCGAGCCCGCTGTGGACGTCGCTGTTCAAGGCGCTTGGCGCGTCGCCGGCGAGCATCAACTTCAGCGAGGTCTACTCGGCGCTGCAGACCAAGGTCGTCGAGGGGCAGGAAAACGCGCTGTCGCTGCTCGAGATCGCCAAGCTCTATGAAGTACAGAAGTACGTGTCGATGACCGATCACATGTGGGATGGCCAGTGGATCCTCGCCAACGGCAAGAGCTGGGCAGGCATTCCGAAGGATCTGCAGGACATCATCACGCGCAACGTCACCGCGGCGGTCCTTGCGCAGCGTGACGACATGGCCAAGCTCAACGTCGGGGTCGAAGTCACGCTGAAGCAGAAGGGCATGGTCTTCAACTATCCGGACAAGAATGCGTTCCGGGCGGTGCTGACCAAGGCCGGCTTCTACGACGAATGGAAGGGCAAGTTCGGCGCCGAAGCGTGGGCAGCGCTGGAAAAGTATGCGGGCAAGCTCGCCTGAGCTTCGCCGGTTCCGGGGTATCGATCGCGCGCTGGCCTGGATCACCGAAGTACCGGCGGCGATCCTGGTCGTCGCCGAGATCGTCATCCTGTTCTCCGGCGTGGTTTCACGCTATGTCTTCAACCGGCCGCTGACCTGGTCGGACGAACTCGCGTCGATCCTTTTCCTGTGGCTTGCCATGTTCGGCGCGGTGATCGCATTGCGCCGCGGCGAGCACATGCGGCTCACCACCTTCGTCGGCATGATGCGGCCGGCGTGGCGCTCCTGGGTCGAGACGGTGAGCGCTCTGATCGTCATCATGTACGTCCTGCTCATCCTGTCGCCGTCGTACGAGTACATCACGGGGCAGTGGCTGATCAGCACGCCGGCGCTGGAGCTGCACGACACCTTTCGTGTCGCCGCGATCGGCGTCGGCGTGGTGCTGATGATGGTGATCGCGCTGGTGCGACTCGCCGAGCGCTCGCCGCCGGCGCAGGTCGCCTCGGCCCTCGTGGCGTTGGCCGTCATCGTCACAGCGCTGTGGCTGTTGCGGCCGGTATTCGCGACGCTGGGCAACTACAACCTCGTCGTGTTCTTCGTCGGCCTGGTTGCGTCGTGCGTGGTGATGGGAGTGCCGATCGCTTTTGCGTTCGGCCTGGCGACGCTGTCCTACCTCGCGCTGACGACTCGCACGCCGCTCACCATCGTGGTCAGCCGCATGGACGAAGGGATGTCCACGCTGATCCTGCTCTCCGTACCGCTGTTCGTGTTCCTCGGCGCGTTGATCGAGATGACCGGCCTGGCGCGTGCGATGGTCAATTTCCTGGCGACGCTGCTCGGCCATGTGCGCGGAGGGTTGCAGTACGTCCTGCTGGGCGCCATGTATCTGGTGTCGGGCATATCCGGCTCCAAGGCGGCCGACATGGCCGCGGTGGCGCCTGCCCTGTTCCCGGAGATGAAGCGGCGCGGCGCGCGCGACGGCGATTTGATCGCGCTGCTGTCGTCGTCGGGCGCGATGTCAGAAACGATTCCACCGAGCCTGGTACTCATCACCATCGGATCGGTCACCGGCGTGTCGATCGCCGCGTTGTTCACCGGCGGCCTGCTGCCCGCGGTGGTGGGCATGATCGCGCTGGGCGTGCTGGTGTACTTCGAAACCAAGGGCGATGCGATTACGGGGATAGCGCGCGCCACCTGGGCGCAGGTCGGCCGGGCGCTGCTGATCGCGCTGCCCGCGCTCGCGTTGCCGGTCGTGATCCGCACGGTGGTCGTCGAAGGTGTGGCGACCGCGACCGAAGTGTCGACCGTCGGCATCGTGTACTCGCTGCTGGCCGGCCTTCTGGTCTACCGCCAGTTCGACTGGCGCCGGATCTACCCCATGCTGGTCGACACGGCATCGCTCTCGGGCGCGATCCTCCTGATCATCGGCTGCGCCACCGGCATGGCGTGGGCGCTGACGCAATCCGGATTCTCACGGCAGCTGGTGACGGTGATGGAGGCGGTGCCTGGAGGGAAGGGCGGCTTCCTGGCGATTTCGGTGATCGCGTTCATCGTGCTGGGCAGCGTGCTCGAAGGCATTCCCGCCATCGTGCTGTTCGGCCCATTGCTGTTTCCGGTCGCGCGCGTGCTGGGCGTGCACGAGGTGCACTATGCGATGGTGGTCGTGTTCGCGATGGGCCTGGGCCTGTTCGCGCCGCCGTTCGGCGTCGGCTTCTATGCTGCATGCGCGATCGGCAAGGTCTCGCCCGACGTCGCGATGCCACGCGTATGGCGCTACCTCGCCGCGCTGTTCGTCGCGCTGGTGATCATCGCCGCGATTCCCTGGTTGTCCGTCGGCTTCCTCTAGCCTGCGCTGCGTGGCGGTCAGCCGGTATATATCAGCGGGGGTTGGCTGAAATAGCCTTCGAGCAGGTGGTAGACGTACGCCCAGTTCTTCGAGCGCGTGCTGGTGTGCGCGATGCCCGGCATGACGACGAACTGCTTGTCCGGATTGGGAAGCTTCGCGAAGAAGCGCGCCAGATCCTCGAATGACGCGATGCCGTCCCACTGGCCGCGCATGATCAGGGTCGGCGCAGTGATCTTCTCGGGGTCGAGCACCGGCAGGTTGGCCGACATGTCGATGTAGGTTCCGGTCGGCACCGACGTGTCGAGCGCCAGCACGGCGTCGGCGAAGGCGTCTACGACGGTAAGATCGCTGGTGCCCGGATGGTCGCGGGTAAAGATGCTGCGCACCATGGCGCGATCGATCGGCCGCCGGTTGGCGGCCCGATACTCGGCGAGGCGCTTCTTGCGCTCGGCAAGCGTCGGACTGCCTTCTCCCGTCCACACCAGTGCATCGAGCGCCAGGCGCTCGACGCGATCCGGGTATCGCTGCGCGAATAATCCGGCCCGCAGGGCTCCGGACGACGCGCCATAGATCAGCAGTCTGGACGCGCCGGTTTGACCGAGGATGTACTGCGACGCGGCGGCGAGGTCGTCAGCACCACAGGCGATGTCGGCGTTTACCGGTCGCCACTTGTCGGAGTAACCGTAGCCTTCGCAGTCGACGCACCAGGTGTCGAACCCCGCGCGCGCGAACCAGTCCATCGTCGATGCTTCCGGTTTGCCGGGCAGCTGCAGGTCGAACACCGGCGTCGCCGACACCGACGAGCCGTGCACGAAGAGGATGGTCCCGCGTGGTGCGCTGCCATTATCCTGACTCCGCAGCCGCTTTCGGCGCAGGTAGAGCTTCACGTTGTCGGGGCCTGTGCGCTTGACCGTCCAGTGGTCCGACGCCGCGACCGCGGCAAGCCCCGTGGCGGGTGCAGGCGATTGGGCGCTCGAATTCGCGGCGGGCAACGCCGTCGTGGCCAGCGCCGAGCCCGCCGCCACCAGGAAATTTCGCCGCGATCCGGGTGCAGTGTCGACGGCCACCGTTACGCCGGCTTGAGCGCGTAAACGTACGCGAGATTAGTGCGCTCGTCGGGGAATTGCATGCTCACGAGGCCTCCTTTGTACCGGCGCCTGTTATGGCGACGCTCCGCGAAGTATTCTGGCACATCGCGATCCGCTTGAGTGTCGCCCGCGATCGGCGGGTCCGGCCGGCGCCATGGCCCCGCGGATGCGCGATACAATACGACAGGCAATGCAGCGTCGATTGCACCCGGAAAGTGTTCTACTGAAGGTAGCCATGGCTGAACCGGCCAATCCAGCGCAGCGGTTACCCACCGGCACGGTGAC
Organism: uncultured beta proteobacterium; assembly: GCA_963741315.1. GTDB lineage: Bacteria > Pseudomonadota > Gammaproteobacteria > Burkholderiales > Casimicrobiaceae > PALSA-1003. The sequence goes on along the minus strand of CAVUHK010000004.1, from coordinate 579,605 downwards.
CTTCCTGTTCACCGACATCGAAGGCAGCACCAAATTGTGGGAGCTGCAGCGCGAGTCGATGGGCGCGGCGCTTGCGCGCCATGACGTGCTGGTCCGCGACTGCATCGAACGGCACAGTGGCCGGGTCATCAAGACCACGGGCGACGGCTTTCACGCGGCTTTCGGCAGCGCGCCCGACGGACTCGCCGCGACGCTCGACGCACAGCACGCGCTGCATGCCGAGCCCTGGCCCGGGGCGGTCAGGATTCGCGCGCGCATGGCGCTGCACACCGGTGAGGCCGAGCTTCGCGATGGCGACTACTATGGCCCGGCGGTCAATCGCGCGGCGCGGCTGGTGGGGCTTGGCCACGGCGGCCAGACGCTGCTCTCGGAGGTCACGCACAGCTTGTGTCGCGACATGGCGCCGCCCGAAGTCAGCTTCAAGCCGCTCGGCGAACACGGGCTCAAGGGCCTCGCGCGGCGCGAAGCGGTCTACGAATTGCGCCATCCGGGGCTGCCGCAGGTATTTGCACCGCTGCAGTCGCTGCTGGCGTCGATCGACGAGAACACGCCGTCGATCGCGGTGCTGCCATTCACCAACCTCAGCGCGGAGAAGGACCAGGAATACTTCGCCGACGGCCTGGCCGAGGAATTCCTGAACCTGTTGTCGAAGATTGCCGGGCTGCGCGTGGCGTCGCGCACGTCGGCGTTCAGCTTCAAGGGATCGAGCGTCGACATCCCGACCATCGGCAAGAAACTGAACGTGGCGACCGTGCTCGAAGGCAGCGTGCGCAGGGCCGGCAAGCGGTTGCGGATCAGCGCGCAACTGGTGCAGGTGGCGACCGATTCCGCGCTGTGGTCGCAGACCTACGATCGGGAGCTCGACGACATATTCGCGGTGCAGGACGACATCGCGCAGGCGGTCGTCAAGGAGTTGCGGGTGGCGCTGCTGGGCACGACCAGCGACGGGTCGCTGAGCGCGCAGGTCAAGGCCGACGTCGCGGCCGCGACCAAAGGGCGCGGCGCGGATGCCGATGCGTACCAGCTCTACCTGCAGGGCCGCTTTTTTGCCGATCGGCAAAGCGAGGAAGGCATCGCCAAAGGCATCGAGTTCTACAACCGCGCATTGGCGATCGACGCCGGATACGCGCTGGCATGGGCGTTCCTGGCGCGAGCCTACGCCGACCAGGCGGGTTACGCATGGGCGCCCTATTCGGAAACCTTCGAGCGCGCACGCCAGGCGGCGGAGCGTTCGATCGAATTGGAGCCGAACCTTGCGGAAGGGCACGCCGCGCTCGGCTTCATCCGCATGGCCCGGGACTGGAACTGGCAGGCCGCGCACGCTTCGTTCCGCCGTGCGCTGGAACTGGCGCCGGGGAACGTGCACGTGCTGCGAGACGTCGCGATCATGGCGGCGTGTCTCGGTCGGCAGGACGAGGCGATCGTACTGCTGCGGCGCGCGGTGACGCTCGATCCACTGAGTTCGCGGGCGCATCGCGTCCTGGGATCGCGCTACCTCAGCGCGGGACTCCTCGACGAAGCATCGGCAGCGCTGGCCAAGGCACTCGAACTTAACCCTGGCGGCGGATTCACGCACTACTGGCTGGGCATGTTAGAAGTGGCACGCAAACAGTGGTCGCAAGCGCGCGCGGCCTTCGAAAAGGAGAGTGTCGACGTCCTGCGGCTGCTGGGATTGACGTTGGCCGAACACTCGCTGGGCAACGCCGCGGGCGCGCAGGCGACCTTGCGCGAGCTGGTCGACAAGCACGCGTCGGGTGCGGCGACGCAGATTGCGCTGGCGTACGCCTACATCGGCGACGCCGACAAGGCTTTCGAGTGGCTGGAGCGGGCCGACGCGGAGCGCGACCCCGGCCTGATCGAGATCAAGGCCGAACTGCTATTGCGCAATCTGCATGGCGATGCGCGTTGGCAGGCCTTGCTGCAGAAGATGGGGCTGGTGGATGCTGCCGCGACCGCGACGCCGGCCTGAATCCCGGGGACAGGAATGAACAAGACCAGAACCAGAGTCGACGCCTTTTTCAAGGGCCACACGCCGACCATAGCGTGCTTCAACAAGGCGACGGTACCCATGGGCGTCGACTTCGATGCGCTGATCGAGGCGATGCAGAAATTCATCGACGAGCACGTGGCGCCGGTCTGGGGTACCTGGGCAAAGCTGGTCAAGACGGAAGGATACGTTCACGGCTGCTGGGCGATCGTGTTTCTCGACCACGCCGAACATGCGCACGGGCTCGCCTTTCACGACCTCACGCCCGAAGGCTATCCGCAGTCCAAGGTGTTCGTGAAGACGACGCTTGCGCACAACCAGCCGGTCAGCGTCGTCGCGTCGCACGAGCTGGTCGAGATGCTCGTCGATCCCTGCATCAACCTGGTCACCATGCGGCCGCACTCGAAGCGCGTCTACGGCTACGAAGCCGCCGATCCGGTCGAGGACCTGAGCTTTCCGGTCAACGGCATCCCGATGACCAACTTCGTCTATCCCGCGTATTTCGAATCCTTCCACAAGCCCGGCACGGTGCAATTCGACCACCTCAGGGAAATCATCCGGCCGTTCCAGATCCACAAGGGCGGCTATCAGGGCATTTACGAGGATGGCGTGTGGAAGCAGGTCTTCGGCTCGCACCCGAAGCGACTGCGAGTGGCGAAGGAAGACCGGCGCGGCCGGCGCCATGAAAAGCGCTCCAAGCTGGCGCTAAAGCGCAGCTCGCGCAAGCACATGCCGCCGAACAAGAAGTAACAACGACTGGAGAGCGACACCATGAGATTGAATCTGCGCACCGCATCGGCATGGTGCTTCGCACTGACCTTGCTCGCACTAGTCGCCTGCGCCAGCCTCGGCGGCGGATCGGCGATCAATGTAAAGCCCGCCTTCATCGCCGGCGCGATCGACGCGACGACCTACGACGGCACGACCGACGACCTGCTGACAGCGGGTTTGGGCAAGACCGGATTGCAAGCCGCTGCTGCGCCGGCACCCGCGAATCCGGCCGCGCCAACGGCGGTCGAATTGCGACGTATCGCGATCTACAACAACTACCGCGCGCTGGTCGACGTCAATCCCAAGGGCGGCTTCGGCACGCTGTTCGGGCCCAACGTCGACGTCAACGGCCGGGACACACTGGGCGAAGGCAGGATCGCCGGCAGCGAATACCTTGCCTACGACGACGACGGCAGCGGACGCCAGAACGTCACGTTGATGGTGCAGGTGCCCGCCACCTTCAACAAGGACCGTGCCTGCATCGTCACCGCGGCGTCGTCGGGATCGCGTGGCGTGTACGGTGCGATTGGTACTGCGGGCGAGTGGGGGCTCAAGCATGGTTGCGCAGTGGCGTACACCGACAAGGGTACCGGCATGGGTGTGCACGATCTGGCCACGGACAGCGTCAACCTTCGCGACGGTGTACGCGCGGAGGTTTCGGCGGCGGGCAAGAATTCCAACTTCACCGCCGCGCTGTCGTCGGGCGAACTGCGGAGCTATGCTGCGGCGAACCCCAATCGCGTCGCAGTCAAGCATGCGCATTCGCAACAGAACTCGGAAAAGGACTGGGGTCGCTACACGCTGCACGCCGTGCGCTTCGCGCTGTACGTGCTCAACGAGCAGTACTCGGAGAAGTTTGCCGACGGACGCCGGCAGGCACAGATCCGACCCGAAAACACCATCGTGATCGCGTCGTCGGTGTCCAATGGCGCGGCCGCGGCGGTCGCCGCTGCTGAGCAGGACACCGAAGGTCTGATCGACGGCGTCGCTGCCGCCGAGCCGGTGCTGCAACTTGCGCCCAATCCCGCGCTTACCGTGCGGCGAGGCAGCACGGCGCTTGTCGGTAGCGGCAAGCCGCTCTACGACTATTTCACGCTCGGCAATCTTTACCAGCCTTGCGCATCGCAATCGACCCGCGCGGCAGGATCCTACGGCGTCGCCGCGGTGCTGCCCGTCCCGGCGATTGCGGCGAATCGCTGCGCGTCGCTCAAGGCGAAGGGCTTGTTGTCCAAGACGACGCTCGCCGAACAGGCGGAGGAAGCGCTCGACGTGCTGCTAAGCGCGGGATGGCAGCCGGAGTCGAATCGCCTGCACGCGTCGCATTTCACGCTCGCGTATCCGCCGGTTGTGACGACGTACGCCATTGCCTACGGCCGCTTCGGCGTCGCCGACAATCTCTGCGGGCTGTCATTCGCGGCGACCGACGCGAGCGGCAAGCCAATTCCAGTCGCTGCTGCGGCGCTGGCGCAGACTTTTGGCACCGGCAGCGGCGTGCCGCCGATGTCGACGATCAATATCGTCAACAACAACAATCCGGCGGGACCGTTGAACAACCCGATCTCGGTGTCGCCGTCGACCGGGCTGCAGGACTACAACATCGACGCCGCAATCTGCATGCGCAATCTTTGGATCGGCAACGACGCCAATGCGTTGCGCGTGCAGAATGGAGTGAAGGAAACGCTGCGTAGCGCGAATCTGCACGGCAAGCCGGCCATTATCGTCGCGGGCCGATCCGACGCGCATGTGCCGGTCAATTTCAATGGACGGCCGTATTTCGGGCAGAACCGCATCGTCGAAGGTTCGTCCAGCAAACTCAGCTATATCGAGGTCGCGAATGCACAGCACTTCGAGGCCTTCATCGACAACCCGGCGCTGCCTGGTTACGACTCGGCGTTCGTGCCACTGCACTATTACCTGCTGCAGGCACTCGATCTGGTATACGCCAACCTTAGCGCCGGCGCGCCGCTCCCTCCATCGCAGTTGGTGCGCACGACGCCGCGCGGCGGCGCACCCGGCGCGGCACCGGCGATCACGACGGCGAACGTGCCGCCGATCAGCATGTCACCGCCGGTTGGCGATCAGATCACGTTCTCGAACAATACGGTCACGGTACCCGACTGAAGCGGTTGCGTCGGACCGGTGTCGTCGCCGATACTTACGGCGACGACATTGTCGTGCCGGGCGTCAACGCACCTTGGCAGGTGCGCGATGCAGCAGCGACGGCGCGACGTGGGAGCGCGAGCTTCCGCGCGGCGAATGGCCGGCGGGTGCACCCTTCCGCGATTGATTGCCTGCCGCAGCCGGCGCTCGCGCCTTGGGTTGCGAATGTGTGCGGGCCTTGCCTTGTCCTTGCCTCGGCTGCTGTCGCTGTCCCTGGCGTGCGCCCTGCGGACGTCCCTGACCGCGCTGCTGAAACACCGGCTGCGCCACCGCTTTGGGGTCGGGCTCGAAGCCCGCGACGACTTCGCTGGGTATTTCGCGCTTGATCAGCCGTTCGATGTCGCGCAGGAAGGCGTGCTCATCGATGCATACCAGCGATACGGCCTCGCCCTCGGCGCCGGCGCGGCCGGTGCGGCCGATGCGATGGACGTAGTCCTCGGGAACGTTCGGCAGGTCGTAGTTGACCACGTGCGGAAGCTGGTCGATGTCGATGCCGCGCGCGGCGATGTCGGTGGCCACCAGCACGGTCACTTCGCCGTCCTTGAAGCCGGCCAGCGCGCGGGTGCGCGCGTTCTGGCTCTTGTTGCCGTGCAGCGCCACGGCGTGGATGCCGTCGGCTTCGAGTGCCCGTGCGAGTTTGTCGGCGCCGTGCTTGGTGCGCGTGAACACCAGCACCTGCCGCCAGTCATGGTGCCCGATCAACCATGACAGCAGTTCGCGCTTGCGATCGCGATCGACCGGATGCACTCGCTGGCGGATCGCGTCGACGGTGGCGTTGCGTGGCGCTACTTCGATCGTCTGCGGGTGATCGAGCAGGCGATCGGCGAGCGCCTTGATGTCGTCGGAGAATGTCGCCGAGAACAGCAGATTCTGGCGCTTCTTCGGCAGCAGCGCGAGCACGCGCCTGACGTCGGGAATGAAACCCATGTCGAGCATGCGATCGGCTTCGTCGAGGACGAAAATCTCCACGTGCGAAAAGTCGACGTGGCCCTGTCCCTGGTGATCGAGCAGCCGGCCCGGCGTGGCGACCAGGATGTCGACGCCGCGCTTGAGTTGCGCGGTCTGCGGCGCCATGCCCACCCCGCCGAAGAGCACCATCGAGCTCTGCTTCAGGTGCTTGCCGTACACGCGGATCGATTCCTCGATCTGCGCCGCGAGTTCCCGTGTCGGCGTCAGGATCAGCGCGCGAAGCGGCTTGCGCGCGGTGCCCCGGTACGGCGAAGGCCGGTCGGTGAGTCGCTGGAGCATGGGCAGGACGAAGCCAGCGGTCTTGCCGGTGCCGGTCTGCGCGCCAGCGAGAACGTCGCCGCCGGCGAGGACGGCAGGAATCGCCTTCAGCTGAATAGGGGTGGGTTCGGTATAACCTTGTTCGGCGATCGCGCGCAGCAGCGCGTCGGACAGCCCGAGTTTCATGAATGGCATGAATGCTTTCGTGAGGTGTGCTCGGCCACCCATCCACAGGGGACGGCCAGTCACAGCCAAACGGAAGAAACAGCGGAGGTCGAAATCGACTGCGGCAGGGGACTGGATCATGGCCGCTCGCTGATTATACAGGGATTGCGAGGCGAAGTCCGGTAACAATCGCCCAACAGGGCCAATCTCTCAGTGTCGTGCCGGTCCTGCGTCTGTTCCGTGGCGCGCTGGACGCGCCCCGACTCGCACGAAGGGGATATTAATCGAGCGAGTCAGCCAAATCCCTCAGAACGTCCCGCGGATCATCGTCGATCAACGAACCATGCGAAACAATGATTCGTATCAGGTCGGGCAGATCGGCCCAACTCAACAGCTGCGCGCGCAACGCCGCCTTGTCAGCGATCAAGCTGAGCTGAACAATGCCCGGGATCTTCGGACTGTCGCCGGCAAATCCCGCGATGCGCAGCAGCCAGCCGCCGAAGCCAGAGCTCGCGCGCATGTTGGCGACAAGGTCATTGAGCACCAGCGTAGTGCCCTGGGGAGTTCGAATCAGTAGCGCGGCTTCATGTTCGCGTGTCCCTGGCACTGTAATGAAATCGACGTCGGGATCCTCAAAATGCGCATGCGTGCCGTCGACGGGTATCACCGTTTCGACACCCGCGCGCGAGCCCTCGGGCACGATGACCTCCATGGCGGGGTAACGTTCTTTCCAGGTTCGCGCATCAAGGCGGTGATGATCGTTGGGGACGATAAGAAATGCCGGGCGCCCAAATCCTTCCATGGCGAGCATTTCGTTTTCGTCGAGCGAGATTGCGCTGAAAATGATCAAGCGTGAATTCTTCAGTCGCACCACCGTCATGCGTCGTTCAAAATCGGTGAGCGGCATGCGAATCTGGCCGGTCACGGTCAGGATGGTTGGCTCGATCTCGGTGAGCTTGCCGTGCGGAAGTACCTGCCACTGCTCGAAGGGTTTGGTCATCGCGTTACTTCCTCTGGTTGCAGTGCGACATTCCGCCCAACAGAAGACGGATGCGGACAGCTGCGAAACTACTTCCGCTATCCTATCTGCGCTGCGCAGGCAGCGGCACCGGTATTGCGCTGATTGGCGTGTAGGCGCGATACTGACGTTGGCGTCTGCGCAACGGGCGGCGTGCCCGTGCCGAGCGGCGAATCGAGCGCATTTTCAGTTTCCGGAGCGAACATGACCGACCAGAACCGCCACCCGTTCCCGACCGCCGTGCACGTCGACACGCTCGACTGGGCGGTGCAGCGCTTTCCCGGCCAGACCTGCAAGATGCTGTTTCATCCGCGGCCGGAAAATTCCAACGAGCCCAATGCAGGACTGGTGCGCTACGAGCCGGGCGCGTGGCATCCCATGCACAGCCACGATTTCGCGCAGGTCTGGTACATCCTCGAAGGCGAATTCCATTACGGCGACGAGACCTACGGTCCCGGGACGATGCTGTTCCACGGCGATCCGCATACCGAGCCGGACCTCAAGACCGACACTGGCGGGTTGATCCTGTACGTGCAATACCCGGGACCGAACACCGGGAAGGCGCCGATCTACGACGGGCGCTTCAACCTCAAGGAACGCCGCCCGGTCAGCGAAGAGCGCACCGACATCTGAGCGACGCCTAGCTCGCCAGGAACTCGCCGATGACGCGGTTGAGAAACGCGGCGTCGGCGGCCTTGGTCGTCGTCGCCGCGAGATGACCCTGCGCCGAGGGTATCTCGACGAACTGTGCCCCGGGAATGACCGAGGCTGTAGCGCGCGCGGCTTCGGCCGGATTGAACAGATCGAGCGGGGGCGCGAGCACCAACGTGCGCGCGCGAATCGACGCGAGCGCAGTGTCGGTGTCACCGCCGAACACGTCGCCGCCACCAACGTCGTGCACCTCGTACGCCCAGGACTGGTACAGGTAGTCGTGGGCATCGAGTGCGACCAACTTCTGCTGCGCGACGATCTCCTCGAACCAGCGGTGCGCGTTGGCGTGGCCGTGCAGGAATTCCAGCGCGGCCGGCGTGCGGGTGGCCAGAGCACCCATCAGCCCCGCGTATGCGCGCCAGCCTCGCTCGGGCGTCGCGGTAAAGCGTTCACCGTTCCATGCCGGATCGGCCATCAGGCAGGAGCGCGCGGTTTCGGTCACCAGTACCGCCCAGGGCGAAGTTTTCGCCATCGGCGTCATCGCGACGATTGCCTCCATGAAGCGCGGGTGGCTCACCGCCCATTGCAGCGATTGCATGCCACCCATCGACGCACCGATCACGGCGTGCACATGCTCGATGCCCAGTTGCTCGGTCAACAGCCGATGCTGCGCAGTGATCATGTCGCGCAGTGTGAACCGCGGGAAACGCATCTCGGGCTGCGCGACGCTGTTGGACGGCGAAGTCGACAGGCCGTTGGCGATGGGGTCGGTCGCGATGACGAACCACTTCGCCGGGTCCAGCGCCTTGCCCGGACCGATGAGAAAGTCGAGCCGGTGATGCGTCCCCGATAGCGAGGCGCACACGAGGATGGCGTTCGAGCGCTCGGTGTCGAGGCGACCGTGCGTAACATACGACTGCCGATAGTCGACGATAGCCTCGCCGGATTCCAGCTGCAGATTCCCCAACGCGTACTCGAGATGCGGGGCATCGACGTGCCAGCCGGCGAGGGGAGGGTGCTTCACGCGAACTCGATGACGGTGCGGATGCCGTCGCCGCGGGCCAGCGACGCGAAGCCGTCGTTGATGTCGTCGAGCGCGATGCGCCGGGTGATCAGTTGGTCGAGCTCGATCCGTCCTTCGAGATATTGTTCGACGATCCAGGGGAAGTCGCGCTGCGGAGAGGCTCCGCCATAGCTCGAGCGAACGATGCGCTTTTCACCCATGAGCGAGCCCCAGCGGAAACTGATCTCGTCGTTCACGTTCATCTTGCCCAACCACACCACCTCGCCCGCGGGACGCACTGCTTCCACCGATAGCTGGAAGGTCGCTTGGCGGCCCACGGCTTCGAAGACATAGTCGGCACCACGCCCGGCGGTGAGCGCGCGGACCTGCTCGAGCGCATCGGGTGCGGAGGCGTCGATGGTCACGGTCGCGCCGAATTGCATCGCGCGCGCAAGTTTCGCGCTGCCGATGTCGACCGCGATGATCGGTTCGGCACCCGCAAGTTTCGCGCCTTGCAACACGTTCAGGCCGACCGCGCCGCAACCGATCACCACCACGCTGGATCCGCGCGTCACCTTGGCCTTGCGCAGCACCGCGCCGATGCCGGTCATCACGCCGCAGCCGATGATGCAGGCGCGATCGAAGGGGATGTTCTTCGACACCGGTATCGCGCCCGATTCTGGTATCACCGTATATTCGGCGTGCGTGGAGGTGACCGAGTAGTGATGCACCATTTCACCGTCGCGGGATATGCGCGAGGTGCCGTCGAGCAGCAGGCCCCTGGGTTGGTAACGAACGAACGGTTCGCAGAGGATCCGCATGCCGCGGTCACAGTAGAAGCAATGGCCGCAGTATGGATTCCACGAGCAGATGACGTGGTCTCCGGGCTTCACCTGCGACACCGACTTGCCGACAGCCTCGACCACGCCCGCGCCTTCATGGCCGAGCACGATGGGCAGCGGATAGGCGAGCGAGCCCTGCATCGCCTCGAGGTCAGTGTGGCAAAGGCCACTGGCGCGGATGCGCACCAGAACGTCGCCGTGTTCGAGCGGCGCCATGTCGAGTGTGTCGAGCGTCAACGGCGTGTTGACGCGATTCAATACCGCCGCCCGGAATTTCATCGCCTTGCTGCCGCGCTACTTGAACAGCTTGTTGGCGTCGGGATAGGGGATGGCGTCGGCATGAAAGCGTGTGTACGTGCCCGTGTCCAGCAGTTCGCGTGCGATGTGCCGCGCCAGCATCATGGTCGCGCGCATCGGGCCCGAACCCTCGCTCACACGACGCACGCCAAGCTGTTCCAGCTCGGCGATCGGCGGGCAGCCGGGGACGGTGAGGATGTTGATCGGGCCGGCGATTTCCCTGGCCAGCGTCGCGATGGTGTCGCGGCTGGCCGCGGCGGGAATGAACAGGCAGTGCGCGCCGGCCTCGCGGTAGCGGTTCGCGCGTTCGATGGAAACGCGCAGGCGCTCACGGTCGTCGCCCAATTTCAGCCAGAAACTGTCGGTCCGCGCGTTGACCACGATCGGCACGCCGGCGTCGCGAGCCGCCGCGCACACGGCGCTGATCTTCTCGGCCTGCTGCGCGGCATCGACCAGGTGCGCGCCGCCCACTTCCGAGCTGTCTTCGATATTCACGCCGACCGCGCCGAGTGCTATGACATCGCGGATGGTCGCGACGACGTCCTCGGTGGTCGCACCCAGGCCGTTGAGGATGTCCGCGGTGACCGGGACATCGACCGCCGCGACGATTTCCCTGATCGCCAGCAGCATTACCTCGCGCGGGATGAACTCATCGTCGGGATAGCCGTGACTGAAGGCCACGCCGGCGCTGCCGGTACCGACTGCCTTGACGCCGGCGTCCTCGAAAATGCGTGCGCTGGCGGCGTCCCACGCATTCGCGATCACCAGGATCTTCGGGCCGAGGTGCATCTGCTGGAACAGCCGGGCTTTGGCAATGTTGTCCATGGTCGATTCAGCGAAAAGGCGTGAGTTCGGTTGCGTTCAAGCCGCGCCGTCGCGCAGCGCGTCTGGATCGTTGTAGGTCTTCACCTGCGTGCCGCGGTACAAGATCTGCGCGTTACGCTCGGTGATCTCCTTGTGCAGCGCCACGAATTCGGGATCCATGTCCGTCGTCGGCCGCGGTTCGAGGTCGAAATGATGGAACTCGTCGCTGCCGCGGACCAGCGTCGCGCTGTCCCTGCCGGCGATCTGCGCGACGCTGGTCGGAATGTAGCGGATGGCAAAGCCGATGCGCCTGTCCCCCGACGGGTTCGCCGGCGAGCCGTGCACCAGGCGCACGTGATGCAGCGAAATCTCGCCCGGCTCGAGCTCGATGGTCACCGCCTTCGAGGTGTCGACGTCGACCGCGACTTCCTGCCCGCGCGTGAGCAGGTTGTGCTTGGCGAAGGTGTCGCGATGGGGAATCTGCTCGGCAGTGTGTGTGCCCGGAATGAAGCCCATCGCGCCGTTGGCCTTGTTGCTCTCGGTGAGCGCCACCCACGCGGTCACCACGTCGGGCTTGTTGAGTCCCCAGTAGGTGGAATCCTGGTGCCACGACACGAAGGCCGGATTGGCGGCTTCCTTGATGAAGAAATTGGTCGACCAGCACAGCAGATTCGGTCCGTACAGGTCTTCGATGGCATCGACGATGTTGCTGTTATGCACCACCTCGTCGAGCCATGGGAAAAGCAGATGCGACTTGTGGCGCAGGTCGCCCTTGAGCGGGCCTCCGGTCTTCTCTTCGAATGCTTCCAGGCGCGCGCGGACTTCCAGCGCCTGCGCCGCCGACATGACGCGTATGGGGAAGACGCAGCCGTCGCGCCAGAAGGTATCGATTTGCGATTGCGTCAGGATCTTGGGCATGGGAGGGCTCCTAGGCTGAACCGCTGATGATGCGCATGACCTCGGGCGGATAGGTATCGCCGGGCTTGCCGTGGTAGATGATCTCGCCGCGCTCGAGCACATACAAGCTGTCGGCGTAGTCGGGGATGTGGTGGATGTTGGACTCGGCGATAAGGACCGCGTGCCCTATGCGGCGAATCGACGCGATCCCTTCGGCGATGCTGGGTATGATGGCCGGCGACAGGCCTTCGAAGGGTTCGTCGAGCAGCAACAGCCGCGGATCGAGCGTCAGCGCGCGCGCGATCGACACCATCTTGCGCTCGCCGCCCGAGAGCTGGTTGCCGCCGCGCGTTGCGTATTGACGAAGCTTCGGGAATATCCAGTAGGCCAGATCGATGCGCGTGCGCGCGGGGCGGCCGTCCGGACGTGTCCAGGTGGGCAGCTCGATGTTGTCCGCGACGGTCAGGTCGCCGAACACCTGGGACTCCTCGGGGGAATAGCCGATCCCCAGCTGCGCAATGTTGTGCGTCGGCATCCCGACCAACGCGTTGCCATGGAAATCGATGCTGCCCGACACCGGCTTGAGAAAACCCATGATGGTCCGGAAGGTCGTGGTCTTGCCGGCGCCGTTGCGCCCGACCAGGCAGACCAGCTCACCCGCCGCGACTTTCAGCGAAATGCCGCGCAGGATGCGGCTCATCTGGATGTCGACGGTGAGTGCGTCTAGCGTCAGCACGTCATTGCCCCTTCGCGAGCTTGCCGACCATCTTGCCGACCACTGCGGCGATGATTTCGGGATCGCTGAAGAATTCCGCCGGTGGGCGATCGGCAAGCACCTTGCCCGCCTGCAAGGCGACGATGCGGCTGGAGTATTCGGCAACGAGGTCCATGTCGTGCTCGACCAGGATGATCGCCTTGACGCCTGCCCGCCGGGCGGCGTCGACGAGCGTCTTCATGATGCCGTGCTTGTCGCCGCTGGACACGCCGCTGGTCGGCTCGTCGAGCAGGATCACCTCGGGCACGAGCGCGAAGGCGCTGGCGATGTCGAGCAGCTTCTTTTCCCCCTGCGACAGCAGGCGCGACTCTGCGTCGAGCTTGCCGTCGAGTCCGAAGATCGCCGCGACGTTGCGCACCTTCTGGCGCAGCTCGTCGTCCATCGCGACCGAGCCGAAGAGATTCAGGCTCCTGTCGGTTTGCGATATGACCGCGACGGCGATGGTCTGCGCGACCGTCAAGGCGGGGAAGATGTGCACCAGCTGGAAAGCGCGCGCCATGCCGCGCTTGGCGAGCCGCACCGGGCCGATGCCGGCGATGTCCTGCCCCTTGAAGCGAACCACGCCGGCGCTGGGCTTGAGCAGCCCGGTGAGCACGTTGACCAGCGTGGTCTTGCCGGCGCCGTTGGGGCCGACGATCGACACCAGTTCGCCTTCGGCCACGGTCAGCGATACGTTGTCGAGCGCGACGAAGTCGCCGTAAGCCTTGCGCACGCCGACGGTCTCGATCAGCGTGTTCATGACTCCCCCCGAAGCGGCGCTCATCGGCGAGCCACCTTTTTCCAGAGGTCGCGCGCCAGACCCATGAGTCCCCGCGGAAACGCGATGACGATCACAGCCAGCGTCACGCCGAGGAAAAAGCGCCAGTATTCGGTCATGCCCATCAGCTCGGACTTGAGGAAGATGAAGGCGAACGCTCCGACCAGCGGTCCGAAGAAGTTGGCGAAGCCGCCTAGCACCGTCATGAACACCAGTTCGCCCGAATGCGTCCAGTAGGCGAGCTCGGGGTCGGCCTGCCCGGTATTGATTGCCAGGATCACCCCGCCTATGGCGCAATACAGCGCGGAAATAAGGAACGCGATCAGCCGGAACAGGCGCACGCGCACACCCAGGTACTCGGCCTTGCGCGGATTCTCGCGGATTGCCGTCAGGTGCAGCCCGAAGGGCGAATGCACGATGCGCCACATCACGAAACCCATCACCACCAGCAGCGCCAGGCAGTAATAGTAGAAGGGCCCGATCAGGAACGCAGTCTTGTCGAGTTCCTTGAAGTCCATGCCCAGCAGCGACGGGCGCAGGACGCGGATGCCGGTATCTCCGCCGGTGAGGTGGTAGAACTTGAACAGGAACGAATGGAAGAGCATGCCGAAGGCGAGCGTGAGGATGCCGAAGAAGATGCGCACGTAGCGCACCGCCAGCAGCGCCACCGGAATCGCGGCGATCATCGCGGCCGCGCCCGAAATGAGCAGTATCAGCTCGAAACTGCGTACCCCCAGCTTGCTCGACAGCACCGCCGCACCGTACGCTCCGACCGCGACGAACAGTGCGTGACCGAAGGACAGCAGCCCCGTGTACCCGAAGAGCAGGTTGAAGCCGAGGAGCGCGATGCCGTAGGCGAACGCTGGCAGCACCAGAGTGATGTAATAGGGCTGCGCGAGCTTGGGAACCACTGCAAGCATCGCCACTGCGGCGACTACGAACGTCAGCAGCACTGCGTGGGTGCGATAAGCGCTCACTCCTCGGCCTCCGCGAGGTCTTCGCGACACGATCGGCCCGTTGTCGGCCTCGCCTCAGTCGCGCCGCGACGCGCCCTTCGGGCCTTCGCTCGACCTGCGGTCTCGCGCGCCGCGCTCATTCGACGGGCTTTCCGAACAGGCCCGCCGGTCGCGCGATCAAGACCACGATCACGATGAGGTAGATCGCCAGCACCTCCACCTCGGCGAAGAATGCGATCGCGGCAGCACGCGTGAGACCGACGATGAGCGCACCGACCAGCGCGCCACGCATGCTGCCCAGGCCGCCGATCACGACCACCGCGAACGCCTCGACCACCAGTTCCACCGGCATGTCCAGCGATGCCGCGGCGGTCGGCACCACCAGCGCGCCGCCCACCGTGCCGAGCATGGTGCCCAGGGTGAACACGCTGGTGTATATCCAGCGCACGTTGGCGCCGAGCGCCTCGCTCATCTCGCGATTTTCCGCCGTCGCGCGCAGGATGCGGCCGTAGCGGCTGCGCTGCAGGAACAGGCCCAGTCCCACGGCGATGGCGAGGCTCGCGGCCATCACCAGCACGTTGTAGGTCGGAAACGAAACCTCGCCCAGTGTGACCTTGCCGTAACTCATCGACAGATTGCCGAGCTGCTGTGGGTTGGCGCCCCAGAAATAGCGCAGCACGTCCTGGAACATGAGTACCAGGGCAAACGTGAGCAGGAGCTGGAATGCTTCGTCGCGCTTGTATACGGTGCGAAGCAGCAGCTCGATGAAGGGGCCGATCGCGGCGAGCAACACGCCCGAGGCGATCAGCACCGGCAGGAACGCCCATGCCGGCGCGCCGTGAGCGTTCGCCCAGTTCACCGCGGTGATGCCGAAGTACGCGCCCAGCGCGTAGAACGAGCCGCAGGCGAGGTTGACAATTCGCTGCACGCCGAACACCAGCTGCAGTCCGGCGGCCACAAGGAAGAGCACGGAGGCGTGGAATACGCCTCCGAGCACGATGTCGAAGAAGGAAGTCAACGGCTCAGAGCTTGATCTGCGCCGTTTCGATCCACTTCCAGAAGTCCATTCCCTGGGGTTTTTGCAGCTGGTCCGAGTACATCTTGGTGACGTCGGTCAGCGTCGGGAAGTCGTAGCGGTTCTTGTGCGTGGTCATGCCCTGGTAGAAGGTCTGGTCGGCGATGTGGTCCTTGCGCATCGCCCCGGGGCCGCCGAGCGACTCGACCTTCAGTCCTTCCATGGCGTTGATGATGTCTTCGTTGCTGGGCCACGCATTCTTGGCCTTGTACGCGTTCTCGACGCCGACCTTGTAGATCTCCATCGCGAAGTAGGCGCGGTCCGCCTCCCAGTGCGGATAGTCCTTGTACTTCGCCTCGTATTCCTGCACGAACTGCTTCTGCAGCGGCGTCGGGTTGTCGAGATTGAAGTAGAGCGTGTTGTGGCCGAAGATCATTCCCTCGGGCGTGAATTCCTTCTTGAGCAGCGTGTGCTGGAAGCCGGCGCCGGGGAACACGAACTTGGTCTTGCCATCCATCAGGCCGGCGCCGTGCGCGGTCTTCATGAAGATCGGCAGGTCGGCGAACAACAGCGACGAGAAGACCAGGTCAGGCTTCGCGGCCTTGAGTGCGGCGACGTGCGAAGTGAGGTCGAGCGTACCGACCTTCGGCCACTGGTCGGCGACGATGTCCACTTTGACGCCGTACTTCTTCATGATCGCCTGGAAAGCGGCAAAATTGTTGCGGCCGTAGGAGTAGTCGGGATTGATGCCCGCGACGGTCACGAACTGGCCCTTCCAGTGCTTGATCGCCAGCAGCGAAGCCATCACCGCTTCGCACTCGTTGTCGGTGCTGCGGAAGACGTAGCGCGGATTGGGCATGGTTTCGTTCACGCCGTCCTGCGTGGTGCCGTCCCAGAAGATCACCAGCGCCTTCATCTCCTCGGCGACCGCACCCATGGCGAGGCTCACGCCGGAGGAGACGATGCCCTGCACGCAATCGACCTTGTCCTGCAGTACGAGCTTGCGCAGCCGTTCGATGGAATCCTTGGGGTTGGTTTCTTCTTCCACCACCAGTTCGACCTTGCGTCCGGCGATCCCACCCGCGGCATTGATCCGATCGACCGCGAACAGCGTGCCGCGCAGCCCGCACTCGCCAATCGTGCCGACGATGCCAGACTTGGGCGCGATGATGCCGATTTTCAGCGGCCGGTTCTGCGCGATCGCGGGGAAGCTCAGATACGGCGTCGTGGCGAGCGCGGCGCCGGCGCCGCCCAGGGCCTTGAGTACCTTTCTGCGGTTGCTATGCATGCTTTTCCTCCAGTTGGTTTCTTGTGTGCTGCGGCTAGGTCGCGCTATGCAGCGCGTTTATCAATACGTTGTCGGGCATGACCGCGGCGGGCGATGGAGTGCCAAGCCCTGCGTCGTCGCGATTGAGCAGCTCGCGTAGCGTACCGCCATCGATGCGCCGCGGGGCGATTTTCTCGGACACCGCCAATGCCGCGGCATGACCGATAGCATGACCGTAGGAAAAGCACTGCGCGGTGACGCGCGCCGAGGCCATGGCTTCGTGCTGCGCCGACAGGCACCTGCCCGCAGCGAGCAGCGACTCACCGACCTTCGGCACGAAGCATTCGTAGGGAATCTCGTAGTAGTCGTCGATGAGCCAGGTCAGCTTCGGTTTTGAGCCCGCGTGCATTTCAATCGGCCAGGCGGAACGCGCGATGCCGGTCGCGAACTTGGCGCCGCGTACCACGTCGCTGTTGGCGAGCGTGGCGACACCCTCGATCTGGCGGGTCTGGCGCACACCCACCTGCACGCCGGTGTCGTTGATCCAACTGCTTTCGCACCCCGCAAGGTGATCGCGAAAGAAACGAGCGTATTCGGCGACCTGCTTGCGACCTTCGATCTCGGCTTCGGTGAAGTCGCGCACATAGATGCTGTTCAGTTCGCGGCCATCGGCGCCGGTGATGCGCGTGCAGTTGCAGAGCAGCTCGCCGGGACGAGGCGAGGGAAACAGGAAAACCTTGGCGCGCGGGAGGCGGTAGGCGCCGCTGGCGTTCAATTCGACGATCCGGCGCGACACGGCGTCGCCGAGGATCGAGTCCGGGCCGTAAGCGGCAAGGAAACGCGTCACATCCACACCCTGGATGCGAAAGATCATGGTCGGGTTCTGCACCACGCCTTCGTGACCCATGCGGGTCGCGAAGCCCGCCATCGCGAACAGGTCGGCATCGCCGCTGGCGTCGACCGTGACGTCGGCCTCGATGCGAAACTTTCCTTGCTTGGTGTAGGCCTGCACGCCCGCCACGCGTTCGCCGCCGTCGAGCAGCACCTCGGTCACCAGCGTGTGGAACATGACGCGCACCCCCGCTTCGGCAAGCATCGCGTCGGCGACATTGCGCCAGGCGAGCGGGTCGTGCACGAGGCTGAAGGTCTTGCCGTAGCGCACCGGCGGCGTGAGTCCGCCAGCAGCGGTCATGCGTTGCGCGAATTCTCCGGCAAAGCCGTGCACCAGCAACTCCGGCCTCGAATCGGCCGCATCGCTCGCCATGTACATGCCGCAGATCGTCCCCGACATGCCCGCCACCGCGCCGCCGCCGCAGAAACCGTAGCGCTCCAGCAGCGTCACGTCGAGGCCCCTGCGCGCCGCGGTGATCGCCGCGGCGACGCCGGCGGCGCCGCCACCCACGACCAGAACCTGCGTTGCGAGACGCTCCGCAGGCCGCGCGTCGGTGATGGCGCGATGGGTGGTCACGCGGGGCTCACCGTGTCGCGAGTGAATTTCTCGATCACGTCGAGCAGTTTCTCGGTGGCCCTGGCGGCGCGATCCTCATCGCCATCGGCGATCGCCCGGGCGATGTCGGCGTGGAGCTTGGCCGTCAATGGCATGTCGGCGGCCTGCTTGTAGTGGATGTACCAGAATCGTCGCGACAGCGAATGGACAAGGCTCATGGCGCCCGCCGCGAATTCGTTGTGGGCCGCGGTCGAGCAAAGGACGTTGAAGTCGCGGTCGGTGCGCATGAAGGTGACATCGTCGTTCACCTTGGCCGATTTCACAAACTGCGCCGCCAGTTCGCGGAACTGCTCGCGTTCCTCGTCGGTTGCCCTTCGCGCGGCGCTTCGCGCGACCAGGCGCTCGAGCTCCCGCCGGACCTCGAGCAGTCGCAGCTGGCTTCCGACATTGATCTCGGAGACGATGATGCCGCGCCGGGGCAGGATCGACACCAGCCGCTCGCGCGCAAGCCGTTGCAGCGCCTCGCGAATCGGCGTGCGGCCGATGCCCAGGTAATTCGACAGCTCCAGCTCGGAAACCGCGCTGCCCGGCGCGAGCTTGAGCGTGACGATCATCTCTTCCAGGTCGGCATAGGCGCGGTCGGTGAGGCTTTGCGCCGGTGCGAGCTCCTGGACGACGGCACGCTTGTTCATCGGCTCATCGCGGCGCTAGTGGTGCTTGCGCTTCTCGACCATGGTCACGAATTTCTCGTACTCCTTGTCGTCGACGCCGTAGCTGTGCTCGTCGTCGGGAAAGGTGCCGGCCTTGACCTCCGCGATGTACTGGCTGATGCCTTTGACCGCCATCTCGGTGAGGTTCGAGAAGTGCTTGGTGTACTTGGGCTTGAAGTCGGTGAACACACCGAGCAGGTCGTGACAGAGCAGGATCTGGCCGTCGGTGCCGACACCGGCGCCGATGCCGATGGTCGGAATCTGCAGCTGCTTGGAAATCACCGCGGCCATCTTGGCCGGCACCGCTTCGAACTCCAGCATGAAGCAGCCGGCATCCTGGATGGCGAATGCGTCCTCGAGAATCTTCATCGC
Organism: uncultured beta proteobacterium; assembly: GCA_963741315.1. Lineage (GTDB taxonomy): Bacteria > Pseudomonadota > Gammaproteobacteria > Burkholderiales > Casimicrobiaceae > PALSA-1003. The sequence goes on along the minus strand of CAVUHK010000004.1, from coordinate 560,484 downwards.
GGTGTCTGCTGTCTTGCCCTGGACCTTGAAGCCGCCGAACACCGCGACGGTGTGCGGCGTCATGCCGATGTGCGACGCCGTCGGAATGCCCGCATCGACCAGCGCTTTCAGGATGTGCGCCTGCGATTTGCCGCCCTGCGGCTTGACCGCGTCGGTGCCGCCGTCCTGCATGAAGCGCGTGGCATTGGCGAGCGCGCGATCGACGCTGTGGTAACTCTGGTAGGGCATGCAACCGAGGGTGAAGGTGTTGGGCGCGCCGCGGCGGATCGCCGCCGCGTGCATCACCATCATGTCCATGGTCGCGGGAATGGTGTTGGGATGACCGTGCGCGATCATCGCCAGGCTGTCGCCGACCACGGCGACGTCGACGCCGGCCATCTCCGCCCACTTCGCCGACGTGTAGTCGGGAACCGACATGTAGACCATTTTCTCGCCGCTGGTCTTGGAGTCGCGAATCTCCTGGATCGTGCGCTTCTTGCGTTGCGGCTTGGCGGGTGATTGCGACACAACGCTCCCCTGGCATTCTTGACACGCCTGTGATCGACACCTAATATATCAGCAGCGTGACTAGCTTGGCAAGGGGCCTTCCATGATGACCGAACGGCAGCGCAAATTCCGCGAGAAATATGTGTCCGAGATCAGCCCCTGGTACAACGGTCTGGTCCACATCGGGGTGATGTACGCCGCCGGAATCGGCGCCATCTGGTGGTGCGTCAGCCAGATGCACAACGCGACCTGGGAGTGGCTGCTCGTCATCCCGGTGGCGATCGGCGGCAACTTCGTCGAATGGGCGATGCACAAGTACGTCATGCATCGCCTCAGGGACGTCTTCGCGCTGCGCGCGATCTACGATCGCCATACCCGCCAGCACCACCAGTATTTCACCGACAACGATCCGACCATCAGCACGGTGCAGGAATTCCGCATCGTGTTTTTCCCGTGGCGCGTGCTCATCGTGCTGGCGGTGATGGGCACGGTATTCGGCTTCATCGCGGCCAAGCTCATCAACCCGAACGCGGGCTACGTGGTGTTCATCACCATGATCGGCCATTACATGGTGTACGAGACGTTCCACTTCTGCTGCCACGTGCCGGAAAACTGGCTCGTGCGCAACCTGCCGTTCGTGAACACCATTCGTCGCCACCACGCCGCGCACCACAACATGGGAATCATGATGCATTGCAATATGAACCTCACCTTTCCGATTGCAGACTGGGCGATGAATACCAGCGACCTGAAGCGCGGATTGCTCGGCCACCTCTTCAACGGTTACGATGAAACGTACGTCAAGGAAGAACTCAAGCCGATGATCGCGCGCTTTCGTACCGCCGAGACCCAGGCGCAGCGCTGTACGCTGGATGGCCCGAAGCTGAGCGAAGAAGAGATACGCACGCTCGAGCAGGCGGGCAGCCACGCCTGAGGTCGCCATTGCCGGAGATCGCCGATGTCCACTGAAGCCCCGTCCCGCTACCAAGGCCCGCGCGAGCTTGCCGAATCGCTTTCGGCGTTCGCGAGGATGAGCGCGGGAGACGCGCGCTGGGACCGCGAAGGACTGCGCGACGACTCCGAGTACCGCGACCTCGGACTGGCCGCGGCGACGCAGGGCCGCCTCGGCGTCAAGCACATCCGGGCGCTCAAGCCGATGCCGGCACCCACCGGCTGGCACTGGCACGACATGACGGCGCACTACGTCTACGTGCTGCGCGGATCGCTGACTTTCCGCTTCGCGGGAGTCGAAGGCGACGTGACACTGCGCGCGGGCGACGGCCTGTCGCAACCGGCCGGCGTGCCGCACAACGTCGTCGCGCGTTCGGACGACCTCGAGGTCCTGGAAATCAACGAGCCCGCTGAATACGGGACGTGGGCACTGGCCGAGCCGCCCGCGCCATGGACGTAGAAGGGTCTCGTCAGCGCAGCAATGCGCTGGTTGCGTGGCTGGGTAGGCGCGGCGGTGCGTTGGCGATCTTCGTGCTGCTGTTCGTCGTCTGGGAAGTCGCGGTGCGCGTCACCGGTCGAGTCGACATCGCCGCGTGAAAGCGCAGCGAACCCATCCGTCCGTGGAGCGCCAATAATGGCCAGTGAGGTCGAAGTCCGCTGGGACCGCCTGAGCGCGCCGGCATTGCGCGAAGCGGCGACGCAGCGTGCTGTCGTCATCATTCCGCTGGGCGCGACCGAACAGCACGGCCCGCACCTGCCGACACAGGTCGACTGGCGATCGGCGTACGAGATTTCGCTGCGCGCCGCGCGGCTGATGGCGGGCCGGCAGCGCGCGCTGGTCACGCCCGCGATTCCGTTCGGTATGTCCGAGCACCACATGTCGCTCGGCGGGACCCTGACGCTTGACTACGCGACCATGGCGGGAGTTGTCGGTTGCGTCGTGCGCTCCGCCGCGCGCCATGGCTTCCAGCGCATCTTCGTGCTCAACGGTCACGGCGGGAACATCGCCGCACTGGAAACCATCATCACTGAATTGACCATCGAATTGAAATTGCCGCTTGTCGGGCGGTACCTATTGGCACATCGCCGCCGATTCCATCCGCCGGATACTCGAGCAGCAGCCACAGCTGATGCACGCCTGCGAAGCCGAGACCTCGATCATGATGGCCCTGGCGCCGGAAACGGTGGCACCGCTCGATCCGTCGCTGCGCGGCGAGGTCGTGCCGGGCATGTCGGGGATTCCGGGTGTCAATCCGGGGGTCTATCGCTGGCGGCATCTGCAGACGCGCTCGGCGGTCGGAGTCATCGGTGCGGCGTGGGCTGCGAGCGCGGAGAAGGGCGTCCGGTTGCTGGACGCGATTTCACGCGACGTCGCCGACGCGCTCGCCGATCAGCGTCTGTGGGATGCGCCCATCTGATCGATTCAGGCGTCGCCGATGCGGCCCTCGATCCACTTGGCTGCGCGCAACAGTCGAAGGTCCTCGTCAATTGCGCCGATCAACTGGATTCCCACCGGCAATCCATTCGGCCCGCTGAACCCGGGAAGATTGACGCAAGGCACACGTAGCCCCGAACACAGCCGGTTGAACATCGCCTCGCCGGTATTCGCCAGACCCGCCGGCGCCTCGCCCGGAGCGCTCGCCGACAGCAGCGCGTCGAATCCAGCGACGATCGCCGCGAACAGCGTGCGGCAGTGCGCGATTAGCGCCTGCGCATCGCGGTAACGGGGCCAGGGAATGGCCGCTCCGGCTGCCAGTTCCTCCCGGCTCGAGGCCGAAAGTTGGTCGCTGCGCTGGGTGCGTTCGAAGCCGAACACGCGCGCCGCTTCGAAACGCAGCACATCGCTCTGGGCGTCTAGAAAACCTTCGAATGCCGCAGGCAATGCAACTTCGTCGACCACGATGCCTGCGCTCGCGAGTTGCTGCGCGGCGGTTTCCACCGTCTTCACCGTTGCGGCTTCGGCGTGCTGCCAGGCGTGCGTGCGGCACAGGCCGATACGCGCGGGTCGAACTGCAGTGAGCGGCACCACGCCCTTTGCGCCGGCCGCGAGTACGCCGACAACCAGCGCACAGTCGTCGACGCAGCGAGCGAACAGCCCCACGGTATCGAAGCTGTTGGCAAGGGGTTTCACTCCGGTCGGATTGATCGTGCCGTACGAGGGCTTGTACCCGACCACGCCGCAATACGATGCGGGACGAATGATCGAGCCCCCGGTCTGCGTGCCGAAAGCGACCGGCACCATGCAGTCGGCGACGGCCGCCGCCGAGCCGCTCGACGATCCACCGGGCGTGTGTACGTGATGGCGCGGGTTGGTTGTTGCACCGGGGTGACGCAAAGCGAATTCGGTGGTGACCGTCTTGCCGAGCATGACCGCGCCTGCTTCGCGTGCCAGCGCGACGCACGCCGCGTCCGCGTTCGGGCGAAATCCGGCATGGATGGGAGAACCGTACGCCGTTGGCATGTCGTGCGTGTCTATGATGTCCTTCACGCCGAAGGGCACGCCGCGTAACGGCACGTTCAGGTCCGCGCAAGCCGTGCGGTCGCATTTGCGCGCTTCCGCCAGTGCGCGTTCCGCATCGATGTGGACAAAGGCACGTACCACCGCATCGCGTTCGGCGACCCGTTCGAGACAGGCGCGTGTCAACGTCTCGGCGGTGAGCCGCCCGGTGCGCATCTCTGCCAGCGCTTCGATTGCGGTCAATTGGTTCGGGGCCTGCGCCATCGGAATGCTCCTCAACCGGCGGTTCACGGGCGCTGCCGGGGTAGCCATTATCCGTATTCCGACCCGATGCGGCGACGCCCGTTGTGGCGAAGCCTAGCTTGCGAATGGCTGGGCCGTGTGCTACCAATTGCGCATAAGATAGCGATAACGCTTTGCCGTGAGCCGCGGTGGCGACGGCAACCAACGAGGAGTGCGGGAACATGGACGTCAATCGACTGGGGCTGAAAGCAATTGTCGCGGCAGGTGCGCTGGCGCTGACCCTCGCCGCGCCGTGGACCGCGTATGCGCAATCGGTGCTGCGCCTGGTGCCGCAGGCCGATCTCAAGATCCTGGATACTGTCCAGACGACCAACAACATCACCAGCAATCACGGCTACATGATCTACGACACGCTGTTCTCGCTGGACAGCAAGTTCGCGCCGAAGCCGCAGATGGTCGACACCTTTACTCGCAGCGCCGACGGCCTCACGTGGTCGTTCAAGCTGCGCCCGGGACTGAAGTTCCACGACGGCCAACCGGTCACCTCGAAGGACGTGGTCGCGTCGATCCTGCGCTTCTCCAAGCGCATCCCGGCGGGCGTGACGATGATGCAGTTCACCAAGGAAATCGTCGCCACCGGCCCGGACACCTTCGAGATTCGCCTGAACAAACCGTTCGGGCTGGTGCTCGAAACGCTGGCCGGTCCGGAGAACCCGCTGTTCATCACTCGCGAGGCCGACGCGACAGGCGATCCCAACACCGCCATCACCACCGCCATCGGCTCGGGGCCATTCATCTTCGTGCGCGACGAGTGGGTCCCCGGCAGCAAGGTCGTCTACAGGAAGAATCCGGACTACAAGCCGCGCAGCGATGCGCCGGACGGATTCGCCGGCGCCAAGCTCGCCAAGGTCGACCGCGTCGAGTGGCTGGTGATCCCCGACTCCAATACTGCGGTGCAGGCGCTCATCAAGGGCGAAGTCGACATCATCGAGATTCCGCAGACCGATCTGCTGCCATTGATTCGCAAGGACCCGAACATCACGGTGAAGGTGATCGACCGCGTCGGTACGCAGGCGGTGTTCCGGATGAACCACCTGATTCCGCCGTTCAATAACGCGAAGGCGCGGCAGGCGCTGCTCTACGCGACCGGCGACCAGAAGGACTACCTGGCGTCGATGATCGGCTTTGCCGAGTACGAACGGCCGTGCTGGGCGGTGTTCGTGTGTGGAACGCCGCTGGAAACGCAGGCGGGCGTGGGCGACTGGGCCAAGGGCGACAAGAAGGCCAACATCGAGAAGGCCAAGGCGCTGCTCAAGGAAGCAGGCTACAAGGGCGAGAAGGTGGTCGTCCTCGATCCGGTCGAAGCGCACCTCGCGCATTCGCAGGCGGTGGTCACGGCGCAGAAGCTGCGTGAGATCGGCATGAACGTCGACCTTGCGGCGATCGACTGGGGCACCCAGAGCGCGCGTCGCCAGATCAAGGACCCGCCCGACAAGAATCCCGGCGCGTGGAACATTTTCCATACGTGGGCTGGTGGCCTGGCGATGAGCAGTCCGCTGTCCAATACGCCCACGCCGACGCCGTGCGACGGCAAGAACTGGTTCGGCTGGCCCTGCGACGAAGAACTCGAGAAGATCCGTCTCGAATTTCCGCTGGCGACGCCGGCGAATCAGAAGGAAATCGTCGATCGGCTGCAGAAGCGCTTCTACGAGGTCGTGCCCTACATTCCCGCGGGCCAGTTCCTGACGCCGATCGCCTATCGCAAGAACCTGAACGGCATCCTCGACACGCCGCGACTGGTGCTTTGGAACATCGAGAAGAAATAGTAGTAGGCCGCTCCAGGGTCGCAGGGTGACTCCTCCAGACCGTCGTCCCCGCGAAAGCGGGGACCCAGCGACGTTCGTCGAAAGACGCTGGATTCCCGCGTTCGCGGGAATGACCAAGCAATGCACGTCTTCCTGATCCGCCGCCTGCTGGCGGCGGTTCCGGTCGTCCTCGTCGTCACCATCTTCGTCTTCGCGCTGCTGCACCTGGCGCCGGGCGACCCCGCCGCGATCATCGCCGGCGATCTCGCAACCGCCGAAGACGTCGCCAAAGTCCGCGCCAGCCTCGGCCTCGACCGACCGCTGCTGGTGCAGTTCTTCACCTGGACCAACCAGCTGCTGCACGGCGATCTGGGCAACTCGATTTTCTCCGCGCATCCGGTGACGCAATTGATCGGCCAGCGGCTGGAACCGACGCTGACGCTGACGCTGATGACGCTGTTTCTCTCCATCCTGCTGGCGGTGCCGCTCGGAGTCATCGCGGCATGGCGAGTCGGCTCCTGGATCGATCGCGGCGTCATGGGCTTCGCGGTGTTCGGCTTTTCGGTGCCGGGATTCGTGATCGGCTACGTGCTGATCTGGCTGTTCGCGATCGAGCTCGACTGGCTGCCGGTGCAGGGCTACACGCCGCTCGCCAAGGGCTTCTGGCCGTGGCTGTCCAACATCATCCTGCCCAGCGTTACGCTGGCGCTGGCGTACATGGCGTTGATCGCGCGCATCACCCGCGCCTCGATGCTCGAGACGCTCTCGCAGGATTACATCCGCACCGCGCACGCCAAAGGGCTGGCGACGCGCGACGTGTTGATGGGGCACGCGCTGCGCAATGCCGCGGTGCCGATCGTCACAGTCATCGGCATCGGCGTCGCGTTGCTGATCGGCGGCGTCGTGGTCACCGAAAGCGTGTTCGCGATTCCCGGCCTCGGGCGCCTGACGGTCGACGCCATCCTGCGCCGCGACTACCCCGTCATTCAGGGCATCATCCTGGTGTTCTCGGGCGCGTACGTGGTGGTCAATCTGGTGGTGGACATGCTCTACACCGTGCTCGACCCGCGAATCAGGTATTGACCGGTGACCACCGCGACTGCCGCCGCTGCCGTCTCGTCCACGCCGCCTGCCCGTTCGCGATTTGCAACCTTTGTGCGTCGCCATCCCACTGTCGTGGCCGGCGGCGCATTGCTGCTTTGCATAGTCGTCGCGTCGATCGCTGCACCGTGGCTCGGTACGGTCGATCCCATCTACATAGACCCCAGCCATCGCCTTCAAGGTCCGTCCAGCGACCACTGGTTCGGGACCGACCGCTTCGGGCGTGATCTGTACAGCCGCGTGATCTACGGCGGCCGTGTGTCGCTGGTCGTCGGCCTGTCGGTCGCGGCGCTATCGACTGCGATCGGACTGGTGATCGGCCTGGTCAGCGGCTATCTGCGTGCAGTCGATGCCGTGGTCATGCGCGTGATGGACGGCATGATGGCGATTCCGGCGATCATGCTCGCCATCGCGTTGATCGCGTTGTCCAAGGCCAGCGTCATCATCGTAATCGTCGCGGTGACGCTGCCCGAGATTCCACGTGTCGTGCGCCTGGTGCGCAGCGTCGTGCTCACCATTCGCGAGCAACCGTACATCGAAGCCGCGACCGCCATCGGCACCAGCGTGCCGCGCATCATGCTGCGCCACCTGCTGCCCAATGCGCTGCCGCCGCTGATCGTGCAGGCGACCTACATCGGCGCATCGGCGGTGCTCATCGAGGCCGCATTGAGTTTTCTCGGCGCCGGCACGCCGCCGGAGATTCCCAGCTGGGGCAACATCATGGCCGAGGCGCGACCGTACTTTCAGCTCAAGCCGTGGATGGTGCTGCTGCCCGGCACCTTTCTCGCGGCCACTGTGCTGGCGATCAACCTGGTCGGCGACGGCTTGCGCGACATGCTCGATCCACGACTCGCGAGGCGAATGTAGTGGAACAGCCAGTTCTCAAGGTCGACCATCTTCAGACGCACTTCTACACCCGCGACGGCGTGGTCAAGGCCGTCGACGGCGTCTCGCTGTCGCTCTCACGCGGCGAGACACTGGGCGTGGTGGGGGAGAGTGGGTGCGGCAAATCGGTGACCGCGCTGTCGATCATGCGCCTGGTTCCGCCGCATGCGGGACGCATCGTGTCGGGCAGCGTCAACTTCGACGGCGAGGAACTGCTGACGTTGGACCCGGCAGCAATGCGTGCGATTCGCGGCGATCGCATCTCGATGATCTTCCAGGAGCCCATGACCAGCCTGAATCCTGTGCTGACCGTCGGCAGGCAGATCGCGGAATCGGTCGCGTTGCATCAGCACTTGCCGCCACGTGCGGCCCTCGACCGGGCGATCGAGATGCTGACGCTGGTGCGCATCCCCGATCCGAAACGGCGGGCGCGAGAATATCCGCACCAGCTTTCGGGCGGCATGCGCCAGCGGGTGATGATCGCGATCGCGATGGCGTGCAGCCCGACCATCCTGATCGCCGACGAGCCGACGACCGCGCTCGACGTGACCATCCAGGCGCAGATCCTCGAACTGATGCTGGAAATGAAGGAACGCACCGGCGCCGCGGTCATGTTGATCACCCACGACCTGGGCGTGATCGCCGAGACCGCGCAACGCGTGATCGTGATGTATGCGGGGCGCAAGGTCGAGGAAGCGTCGGTCAAGGCATTGTTCGCGCGGCCGCGCCATCCCTACACGCGCGGACTGATGACATCGATTCCGCGACTCAACCGCACCGACGACAATTCCACGCGCAGCATGCGACTGACCGAGATTCCGGGTGTCGTGCCGTCGCTGATCGATCTGGCCGGTGGCTGCACCTTTGCGCCGCGCTGCAGCTACGCGAGCGAGCAATGCCGCGCCGCATATCCGCCCGAAGTCGAGGCTGCGCCAGGCCACTTCGTCGCGTGCTGGAACGCGGCGTCGCTGCCGGAGTTCCCCCGTGCCTGACGCGACGCCGGTCCTCGCGGTCGATGCGCTGGTCAAGCACTACCCGGTGCGCGGAGGATTGTTCGCGCGCGAGGTCGGCAAGGTGCAGGCAGTCGACGGAGTGTCGTTCGATCTGGCGGCCGGCGAAACGCTGGGTCTGGTCGGGGAGAGCGGCTGCGGCAAGTCGACCACCGGCAAGGCGATCCTGCGGCTGACCGAACCGACCAGCGGCACCATCACCCTCGATGGAGAGGACATCACACACCTCGACCGCGCGGCGATGCGTCCACGGCGGCGGCGCCTGCAGGTGATCTTTCAGGACCCGTACGCGTCGCTCAATCCGCGCCTGTCCGCGGGCGAGATCGTCGGCGAACCGCTGCACAACTACGGCATCGCAGCGGGCGTCGAGCGCACCGAGCGCGTCACCCGCCTTTTCGCGCGCGTCGGGTTGCGGCCGGACCAGATGCGCAAGTACCCGCACGAATTTTCTGGTGGCCAGCGCCAGCGCCTGGGCATCGCGCGGGCGCTCGCGGTCGAGCCGAAGTTGATCGTCTGCGACGAGCCGGTCTCGGCATTGGACGTGTCGGTGCAGGCGCAGGTGATCAACCTGCTCATGGACCTGCAGGCGGAGTTTGGCCTGTCGTATCTGTTCATTGCCCACGATCTCGCCGTTGTCGAGCACATCTGCCATCGCGTGGCGGTGATGTACCTGGGCCGCATTGTGGAACTCGCGCCGCGGCGCGTGCTGTTCGCGAGCCCGCTGCACCCCTATACCGAGGCATTGTTGTCGGCGGTCCCGGTGCCGGACCCCGATCCGGCGATCAAGCGCGCACGCATCATCCTGCCGGGCGACGTGCCCAGCCCGATCAACCCGCCCGCGGGTTGCCGGTTTCACACCCGCTGCCCTTACGTGTTCGACCGCTGCCGCAGCGAATCGCCGGAGCTTCGCGAGTTGACGCCGGGGCATCATGTGGCGTGTCATTTGCGGTGAACGGAATCAATTGAGGAGAGCAATGCCATGGATCTGATTCTTCGTGGTGGACGCGTGATCGATCCGGCGAGTGGCGTCGATGCCACCTGCGACGTGGGGTTCGTCGATGGGCGCGTCGCCGCCGTGGCGCCGCGAATCGCAGGCACCGCGCACGACGAGCGAGACGTGTCGGGCAGCATCGTCACGCCCGGCATGATCGACCTCCATACCCACGTGTATTGGGGAGGCACCTCGATCGGTGTCGAGGCCGAACCGATCGCGCGGCGCAGCGGTACGACCACATTCGTCGATGCCGGGACTGCCGGCCCGGGAAATTTTCCCGGCTTCCGGCGGCACATCATCGAGCCCTCGCCGCTGCGCATCCTGGCGTATCTCAACGTCTCCTTCGCCGGCATCTTCGCGTTCAGCCGCACCGTGATGGTCGGGGAATCATCGGACCTGCGCCTGCTCGACCTCAACGAATGCGTGCGCGTCGCGCGCGAAAACCTCGACCTGATCGTCGGGGTCAAGGTGCGCGTCGGGCGGGGCGCCAGCGGCTCGCGCGGCATCGCGCCGCTCGACATGGCGCTCGAAGTCGCCGACGAGCTCGGCCTGCCGCTGATGGCGCACATCGATCATCCTCCGCCCAGTCGCAAGGAAGTGCTGCAGCGCCTGCGGCCCGGCGACATACTGACGCATTGCTATCGGCCGTTTCCCAACTCGCTGTTGCGCTCGGACGGTGGCGTGCGCGAGGAAGCGCAGCTCGCGCGCGAGCGCGGCGTGATCTTCGACATCGGCCATGGCGCGGGTTCGTTCGGCTTCAAGGCCTGCCGCGGATTGCTCGCGGCGGGATTTCGTCCCGACGTGATCTCCAGCGACGTACACGTGCTCAACCTCGACGGTCCCGTCTTCGACCTGCTGACCACGTTGTCCAAGTTCCTGGTACTCGGCGTCGACCTCAACGCACTGGTCGCGGCGGTCACCAGCGCGCCGGCAAATGCGATCCGACGCCCAACGCTGGGTACGCTCGCGGTCGGCACCGAAGGTGACGCGACCATCGTCGACATCGAAAAGGGCGCGTTCGAGTTCTACGACACCCAGGGCGAACGCCTGGACGCAGATCGGCGCTTCCGGCTCAAGGGGATGGTGGTCGGCGGGAAATGGTGGCCCAATTGAACGTTACCGAATTGCATGATGGGGACGCATTCCAGGATCGTCGTCCCCGCGAAAGCGGGGACCCAGTGTCGTCCGGGAAGATACGACGCTAGGTTCCCTCCCCGCTTTCGCGGGGACTAAAGGCCGCGGGAACGACGAAACCGCTGGCGCCTACAACGGCGGTGGAACCGCCCCGGTCCGCTCGACGATCAACCCGTACGCTTCCGTGCGCCGATGCCGCGCGAAGTCGAAGGTCGTGGTCTTGTACGACAGCGTGAGGTCGAGATCGCAGCGCGCTAACGCGAGTTCGTCGCCTTCGGTGGTGCAGGCGGCGACAATCTCGCCCGAAGGCGCGATGATCATCGAGTTGCCGATCTGACGCACGCCATCCTCGTCGCCGGCCTTGGCCACGCCGACCACCCAGCACCCATTCTGGTAGGCCCCCGCCTGCATCACCAGCTGGTTGTGGAAATGCGCCAGGTTGTCGTGTTCGGGTGACGGCGGATTGTGTACCGGCGTGTTGTAGCCCAGAAGCACCATTTCGACGCCCTGCAGTCCCATGACGCGGTAAGTCTCGGGCCAGCGGCGATCGTTGCAGATCGCCATGCCAACGATGCCGTCGAAGGCGCGGAACACGGGGAAGCCTAGATTGCCGACGTCGAAGTAGCGCTTTTCCAGATTCTGGAACGGTCGCCAGCGGTTCGTGTTCGACGTGACCGGGGAGGTGGACCTTGCGGTACTTGCCGACGATCCTGCCGCTGCGATCGACGAGGATCGAGGTATTGAAATGGCGTGTGACTCCGTCCTCGATGGCCAGCTCGGCGTATCCCAGGTAAAAGCCGATGCCGATCTCGCGCGCACAGTCGAAGAGCGGCTGCGTCGCGGCGTTGGGCATCTCGCGCTCAAAGTACGCGTCGATGTCGTCTTGCCGGTCGAAATACCAATGCGGGAAGAATGCGGTGAGCGCACATTCCGGAAATACCACGACGTCGCAACCATGCGACCTGGCTTGCCGCATGAGCGCGATGAGGCGAGCGACCGCGTGCGCGCGGGTGTCGGTGCGCGCGATCGGTCCAAGCTGTGCCGCCGCGACGGTGACGATGCGCGACATTGAGCGTGCTTTCATTGCAAAGAGACCAGACTACGCCATCGGACGATGCGCCGCAAAGGTGGAAGCGCCATTCCCGGCGTGCTACGCTGTATGTAGTCGCGCGTGGGAGGCGCGGCAGCCGAGTCCAATTCTTTACGGCCAGAATCATGCCGAACGATGCCCGATCCTTCCTCGTGGCGGCAGCCTCCCGGTTCCGCCCGTTGCGGATGCTCGCGTGGTTCGTCGCCATCATCGTTGTATTCAGCATCGGCGGCTTCCTGGCACTGCCGCTGCTGCTCAAACCGGTCATCGAATCCCGACTGTCGACCGCGCTCTCGCGCAAGGTCACTGTCGAGCGATTGCAGATCAACCCGTTCACAGGTTCCGCCACGTTCACCGACGTCGCCGTCGGCGAGCGCGGCGAAGGTCCTCCGCTGCTCACGCTGGGCGAGATCTATCTCAACGGCGAAGCCATGTCGCTTCTGCGCTGGGCGCCGGTCATCAGCGAACTCAAGCTCACGCGGCCGGCCATCCGCCTGGTGCGCAACGCCGACAAGACCTACAACATCTCCGATCTGATCGGACAGGCGATGGCGGGACCCGACGGGCCGCCGCCGCGCTTCTCGGTCACCAACATCCGGGTCATTGACGGGCGCATTGATTTCGACGATCGCCCGGTACGGCAACGTCACGAAGTCACCGGCATCGAAATAGGCATCCCGTTCCTGTCCAGCCTGCCGACACAGACGGAAATCAACGTCGATCCGACATTCTCGGCGACGGTGAATGGGCGCCCGGTCGCCATCACCGGGGTGACGCGGCCATTCAAGGACACGCATGAAACGGTCCTGCACTGGGACCTCACCGGACTGTCGTTGCCGCGATACCTGGAATACCTGCCATTGAAGCTGCCGTTCCAGATCAAGGACGGCACGCTCGACGCGAAGCTCGACCTGACGTTCGTCGGTCGCGGCAGCAATCCTCCGCAACTGACGCTCGCCGGCACGACGCGCCTGGCCGACCTCGTCCTCAACGAGCGCAACGGCACGCCGCTGGTCAAGGTGCCGTCGCTCTCGGTTGCGATCGACCGTCTCGACCTCATCGAGGGAGGCGCGGAGATTCGCTCGATCGACGTCGATGGTGCGCAACTGGACCTGCGGCGCGCGGCCGCAGGCGAGGTGAACCTTGAGACGCTGCTGCCTTCCGATACGGCGCCGTCGACTCCCGGCAAACCCTATCCATTTCACATCGCCAGGATAGCGCTGGACCATGGCACCTTCCGCGTTGCCGACCAAGCCGTCAGTCCGGCGTATGTCTCGACGCTCATGGACGTGAAGTTGGATGTGGCCAATCTCACCAACGCAGCAGGCCAGAAAGCCACGATCGGGCTTGCTTTCGTGACCGACGCCAGCGAGCGCGCCACCCATCGCGGCACGCTCGCGCTGAACCCGCTGGCGGTGGACGGACGCGTGGAGATCACCGGCCTGAAGCTGCAGCGTTTGTTCCCGTACTACGCGAGCGCGCTCAACCTCGTCGTCGACGACGGCGCAATGGACCTGGCAAGCGACGTGCAGCTGTCGGGCGCCGCACCCATCCCCACGCTGACCAACCTCGACGCAACCATGCGCGAGTTGAAGATGCGCCTGCCCGACGAAAAGGAACTGCTATGGCGCGTGCCGGTGCTCGCGGTCCACGGCGGGACGGTCGATATCGCGAAGCAGTCCATCACCTTCGATGTCGTGGAAGGACGCGGTGCGGCAGCAGCCATCCGCCGCGACCCGGAAGGGCATTTCAACTTCGATCGACTGATCCGCACGCCGGCGGGAGGCGTCAGCAAGAAAGACGCCGCTGTCGCGTGGCGGGTCGAAGCGCACAAGGTCGCGCTCGACGATTTCTCGGCGAGCTTTACCGACGAGACGGTCACTCCTGCGGCGCATATCGCGTTCACGCGCGTATCGGTCGCCGGCGAAAGCCTGTCTAACGCCGCACAAGCCAAGGGCCGCGCGAAATTGACGGCGACCGTCAACAAGCGCGGGGCGCTGACGCTTTCCGGGCCGCTGGTAACGGCGCCGCTTGCCGCAACGCTAAACGTGGTCGCCAAGGACATCGACCTGGTTCCCTTCCAGTCGTACGTTAGCAAGACGCAACGCGTAGTGATAACTTCCGGTGCGGCGACGGTGCGCGGCACGCTCGACTTCGCGACCGGCGCGACGCCGCGTGCAATCTTCAAGGGTGACGTGTCGCTCGCCGACGTTGGCGCGCTCGACGAAGCGAACGCGACCGATCTGCTCAAATGGAAGACGCTGTCACTGGGGCAGGTGGACGCGCAGCTCGAACCGTTGGCCGTCAGTGTCGGCGACATCGTGCTCGACCAGTTTTTCGCGCGCCTGATCCTCAATGAAACCGGCGAATTCAACCTCCAGCAGCTCGCTCGCGCACGTGAGCCGGCCGTCGCCCTGCCGTCGCCATCCGTTGCGCCCGGGACCGTCGACCTGGCCACGCCACCCGGGACCGAGACGACCTGGCTCAAGCTCGGCAAGGTCACGCTCACCGACGGCAAGGTCGACTTCACCGATCATTTCATTCGTCCGAACTACTCGGCGAATCTGACCAGCGTGACCGGCAGCCTGTCCGCGCTCGCCTTCGATAAGCCCGCCGACCTGGAGCTGCGCGCCAAGGTGCAGGACAGCGCGCCGGTGGAAATCGTGGGCCGCATCAATCCGCTGGCGAAGAACCTGTTCCTCGACCTGAACGCCGACGCCACCGACATCGAATTGCCGCCGCTGTCGCCGTACTCCGGAAAGTACGTCGGCTTTGGCATCCAGAAGGGCAAGTTGTCGGTGAAGCTGCACTACCTCATCGACGAGCGCAAGCTGACCGCGACCAACAACGTCGTCCTCAATCAGCTCACCTTCGGCGACAAGATCGACAGCCCCGACGCGACCAAGCTGCCGGTGCAGCTCGCCGTGGCGCTGCTCAAGGACCGCAATGGGGTCATCACCTTCGACCTGCCGGTGAGCGGCTCGCTCGACGATCCGCATTTCTCGGTGGGCGGCATCGTCATTCGCGCCATCGTTAATCTCATCGTCAAGATCATCACCTCACCCTTTGCGCTGCTGGGCGCGCTCGGCGGGCACGGCGAGGAACTTGCCTACATCGAGTTCGCACCCGGTTCGGTGGCGATCGACAAGGCGAGCGAGGACAAGATCAACGCGATTGCCAAGGCGCTGGCCGATCGCCCCCAACTCAAGCTCGACATTGCCGGTCGCACCGATCCCGCTGCCGACCGCGAAGGGATCAAGCACGCCGCACTCGAGCACAAGGTGCGCCAGCAGAAGTTCAACGACCTGGTGCGCGCCGGCACGCCCCCCGCGTCGGCGGACGAGGTCGAGATTGCCGCGTCGGAGTACGAATCGCTGCTCGTGCGCGCCTACAAGGCCACGGATTTTCCGAAGCCGCGTAACGCCATCGGCCTGGTCAAGGACGTGCCGCGCGAGGAGATGGAGACACTGATGCTCACCAACACGACGGTGAGCGAGGAAGACATGCGCCTGCTCGCGGAGCATCGCGCGCAGGCCGTCCGCGACCGGCTGGTGAACGATGCGCACGTTTCCGCCGAGCGGGTATTCCTGGTCGTGCCGAAGCTCGGCAGTGAGGGCATCAAGGACAAGGGCAAGGCGACCCGCGTCGACTTTGCGTTGCGTTGAGGCCAGTCTGAGCGGAGGGTGCGCTATTCAGCGCTCGCTATGATCCTTGAGCGTCCAGCCGGTTGCAGTGAGGCCGGCGCGCGCGCTCGGTGATGCGGAGCCCGAGACCAGAATCTCGCGCCGCACTCCCGGAGTCGGCGCGCGCTGCGCGAATTTCTTCACCGGCTCGGTCCAGACGATGTAGTCCACTGGCGCGGGTACGACCACGCGGCCACCGCGAGTCCGGACCACGACAATTCGGCCGGTCAAGTCGAAGGTGACCGGCTCCCTTTCGGCGAGGCCGACTTTGCGTGCCATGTCGGCCACGTTCACCATGTACCTGGCTTCGCCTTCGCTCGCCGCCGTGCTGGCCAGCGCGATCAGGGCCGCGCGGCCGTGCGCGTGCAGCAGCTGCGCGAGGTTGTCGACGAACGGGACCGACAACGTTGGCGGGATACCATCGATTGGTCACGAAAGCGCGAATGGTGTTCGCATCGGCGCCCATCGCTGCGAGCCGGCCTTCGTTGATCGTGCGGACATCCTCGGGCGATTTCTCCCAGACGAGATTGCTCACGGTCGAGGTTGCCGAGACAGCCGTCGCGACGCCCGCGGTGGACACGGCAAGTGCCACGTCCAGCGATACGCCACCCGCAAACGAGGCCCACGCGAGGTCATCGAGTTGCCTCGCCAGAACCGGATTGGTGGTATAGGGATCCGCGCCGACTCGCCTTGCGATCTGTCGTTTTGCCCTGTTCACGCCAAGCGCATTGCGTGTCGCGTCGGCGGTGCCGGCCTGTTCGGGCGAACCCGCGCCCGTTGCCGATTCCGCCACGCGTGAAACCGACCTGGCAGTTGACTGGAAAAAGCGCCCGACGCCGGCCGGAATGCCGGCAACCGTCTCGACTGGATTCATCACTGCCTGACCGATGGCCTGGCCGGTCCTTTGGGCCGACCGCGCGAGAGCGTCGGCGAACATCCCACTCTGGCTCAATGTCGACGCTTGCGCGATCGAAGCCAGTTCCGCGATGCGGATCGCCAGCATCTCGGAGCCGTCCGCGTTGAACGTACCGGCAGGCGCGCGCAGTATGAACTGGCCCATGTAGCCGATGACCGGGACATCCGTGTCCACGGTGTAACCCGCACCGTTGAGCAAACTTGCCGGCGCAAGGCTCGAGGCGGGCAGCGTCGGCATCGATTCGACCGCCGGCAGAGTCGCAGCCATGGCGATCGGTGCGACGAGCAGCAGCAGTGACGCGAATATTCGCGGGTACAAAAGCATGATGATCCTCAGGGATTGGGGCGAGACAGGGGCCGCGAACATACCACGTTGCGCATCGCTATGGCCAAGAATGCGTCGGTCCCGCGCTTGCGCTGCATGCGTGGCGGCGGCCCCAGCGATGCCGCGGACACCAGCTCCGCCTGGAGCGTGATCCGTTTCGGTCGCGCGTTGCCATCGCGCAGCCGCAGCAACATCCGAGCCCATGCTTCCTCGGCGATGCGCTGCGTCGGATGGCGCACGACCGCCAGGGGTGGGGTGACGATCGGCGCCCACACCGGTTCGTCGAAAGCGAGCAGCGACACATCGTCGGGCCAGCGTAGCCCAAGCGCGCGCAACACGCCCAGCAACGACAGCGCGATGGCGCTGTTGCTGGCGATGATCGCCGTGGGAGGCAACGAGCGCGCGAACGCTTCCGCGATCTGTCGCCCGAAGCCCGCCTCGTCGGCGACGCGCTCGCAGACGACGGCGCTGACCGCCGGGCGCGCCGCGGCCGCCGCTTCGGCATAGCCTTTGATGCGCTGCCGGGTCGTCGCCAGCCGCGGGTCGCGCACGAGGTAGAGCAGGCGGCGATGACCCAGTCCAATCAGGTGGGCGGTGGCCTCGCGCATCGCCCTGCGATCGTCGATCGCGACGTAGTCGAAGCGCGGGTCGCCGGTCATGCGATCGACCAAGACGGTCGGCGTGCCGCGCTCCGCGACCAGATCGAGCGTCGCGCGCGAGTCGTGCGTGGGAATGAGGATCAGCCCGTCGACATTGCGGCCGACCAGCGCCTGCACCCGGCGCAGCTCCAGCGCAGGGTCGCCGTGGCTCAACACCTGCATGATTTCGTAGCCTTGCTGGGCAGCCAGGTGTTCGAACATCTCGAGCAGGGCGGCGAAATAGGCGCTCGACGTCAGCGGCGTGCACAGCCCGATCACCCGCGATTCGCTGCGCCGCAGGCCCTGGGCGACGCTGTTGGGAACGAAATCGAGTTGCGCGATCGCCGCGCGGACCTGTGCCGCGCGGGCGGCGCTCACGTTGCCGCGATCGTTGAGCACGTTGGACACCGTGCCGACCGACACGCCGGCGAGGCGGGCGACGTCGAGGACCGTCGGTTTCCTGGGTGTGGGAGGGCGGTCCATGGCTTGCGGGTGCGTTGCGCTTTGGGGCAAAGACCTGTATCGTAGCATTTTTTGAAACGTTTCAAACGACACCCGTTCGCGCGTCGACAAGCCCATGAAAATTACCCGCATCGACACCTACAAGTACTGGGTCGACTGGTGCAACTGGCTGTTCGTGCGCATCTCGACCGACGAAGGCCTCACCGGCTGGGGCGAAGGTTCGCTGCATGGCGCCATCGATGCGGTGGAGGCGGCGATTGGCGAATACAGCCCGCATCTCATCGGCCAGGATCCCGCCGGGCCGGAACACCACTGGCACCGGCTCTACAACGCCTGGCGCTGGCGCGGCGGCGCGGTGTTCTCGACCGCGCTCTCCGCACTCGACATCGCCTTGTGGGATCTCGAGGGCAAGCGACTCGGCGTGCCCGTGGCGCGCCTGCTCGGGGGAGTGTTTCGCACGTCGTTGCGCGGCTATGCTAGCCACTGGCTGCAGGGCGCGCAGACGCCCGAGGACGCCTTCGACGGCGCGCGCGAAGCGGCGCGGCGCGGTTTCACCGCGTTCAAGTGCCGCCCGTTCTCGCACGAAGGACTGCTGGCCAACGAGGCCGGCGAGATCCGCAAGGCCGCGGCGTTGATGGAAGGCGCGCGCGAGGGGCTCGGGCCCGACGGCGAGATCTTCATCGAATGCAGCGAGTTCCTCTCGCCGCGCACCGCCGTATTGATGGACGAAGCATTGCACCCCTTCCGCCCAGGGTGGTTCGAAGAGCCGATTCCGTTCGAAAACGCGCAAGCCATGGTTCGCCTGCAGCGCGACATCCGCACTCCGATCGCCACCGGCGAGCGCCTGCTGTCGCGCTTCGAATATCGCGAGCTGCTCGAGCACAGCGGGTGCCGGATCGTCCAGCCCGACCTCATGCACGCCGGGGGTTTCACCGAATGCCGCAAGATCGCCGCCATGGCCGACATGCACTATGTCCCGGTTGCACCCCATAATCCGGGTGGACCGATCTGCACCGCCGCGGCGATGCACCTGGCGGCGGCGATTCCCAATTTCTTCATCCTCGAGCAGATGGAGCCGCAACGCGCCTTCCGCGATCGCGCATCGAGCGTGCCCATCCGCTTCGAGCAGGGACATTTCCTGTTGCCGGAGGGTCCGGGGCTCGGCATCGAGCCTAACCTCGACGCGTTGCAGGAAATGAAGTCTCGCCCGCAGCCGCGTACCGAGCGCTCGGGCTCGCTGTATCGTTAGACCAGGAGGATTTCATGAACACAATCACCCGCCGCGCCGCCGCGCTTGCCGCGACCCTCGCCTGCGCTGCCTCGTGGCATGCCTTCGCGCAGCAGCCCGTCGTGCTGCAGTGGCAAACCGCGAACCTGACCGAAAGCCAGTACGAGCCGGTCTGGAAAGCCACCATCGCCGAATTCGAGGCCGCCAACCCCGGTATCAAGATCGAACCGGTGCTGGTCGCGCGCAAGGACCACTGGACCAAGTTCGTCGCCGCAGCGCAGGCGAAGAAGGCGCCCTGCATCGTGTCGGTCGACCTGACGACCGCCGCATACAACGGCTATCTGCTGCCGCTGGACAAGTACTGGCAGGCCGAGCCGGCGGAGTTTCGTCGCGCGTGGAATCCCGACATCCTGAGTGCATCGAAATGGCATGGACAGCTCTACGGACTGCCGATCTGGGGCGGCATCTACGCGGAGATCTACAACCGCGATCTCGTCACCAAGGCGGGCCTCGACGCCAGCAAACCGCCGAAGACCTGGGACGAGTATCTGACCTGGGCGAAGAAGCTGACTGGGAGCGACCACTGGGCGACGGCGGTGCTCGGTGGCAAGACCGACACCACCACGCGCGTCCTGCTGATGTGGATCTGGTCCAACGGCGGCGAAGCGTTCAACGCCGACATGACCGAGGCGACCTTTGCCAAGAATCCGAAGAGCCTCGAAGCAATCAAGTTCTATCTCGGCCTGGCCACCAAGCAGAACGTCGCCGCGCCCGCACCGACGACCACCAACTACCTCGAGCAGACCAACCTCTACGCGCAGGAAAAAATCGCGTCGATGCGCAACGCCTATTGGGCGGTGGCCAAGGTCGATGGCGACAATCCGGCGATCAAGGGCAAGTCGTTCGTCGCGCCCGGTCCGGCCAACATCGCCAATGCGCCCACGCTCACGGTGGTGACGGCATCGTCGATCGCGGCGAGCTGCCCGAATCCGGACGCCGCCTGGAAGTTCATCAAGTTCGACGCCGGCAAGAAGTGGGCGGTGCAGCGCGCCAAGGTCGCCAACTGGATGCCGATGCGCAACGACGTCGCCGACGAACCCGAGATCAAGGCCGATCCTCTGCTGTCGCAATTCGTGCGCATCGGCCAGAACGCGCGCAGCTATCCGCTGCCCAGCCCGATATGGGCCGAGATCGCCGCCAACGACATTGTCGATGCGGTGCAGAAGGCACTGCTCACGCCGGACAAGACCGAGGAGATTTTCCGCGACCTCGATGCGCGCCTGACCAAGAAGCTGCGCGGCGTCTGATTCCGCCATGGCGGCGCCCTCGCTGCGCCGCGGCGCGACGCCATGGACCCGGCGCCGCCGCGTCGGCTACGCGTTTGTCGCGCCGGTGTTCCTGTTTCTGTGCGCTGTGGTCGTGTTTCCGCTGCTGCACGCGTTCTGGACCAGCCTGCATCGGGTACGCGGCCTGTCGTCGACGTTCGTTGGCCTCCAGAACTATGTGCGCGTGCTCACCGACGACGCGTTCTGGCACTCGCTGGCAGTTTCGCTTCAATTCACTGGTGCCTGCGTCGCCCTGCACATGATCATCGGCCTGGGGCTAGCCCTCCTGCTCGACGAATTGCGCTTCGCGCGAACCGCGTTGCGCATCGCTTTCCTGACACCGTGGATGGTCGCGCCTGCGATCGGCGCGACGATCTGGCTGTGGATGCTCGAACCCCAATTCGGCGTGCTCAACTACCTGCTGCTGGCCGTGGGGATCATCGATGCGCCGCTGGCGTGGCTCGGCACGCCGTCGCTGGCTTTCGCTTCGGTGGTCACGGTCGACGTCTGGCGCGGCGCGCCCTTCGTCATGCTGCTGATGCTTGCCGGCCTGCAGACGATTCCACGCGAGCAGTACGAGGCGGCGGGTATCGACGGCGCCAATGCATGGCAGCGCTTTCGCTATGTCACGCTGCCCAACCTGCGCTATCTGCTGATCGTGGCCTCCACGCTCGACGTCATCAACACCATCCGCCACTACGACACCATCGGCGTGATGACCGCGGGCGGCCCGGCCGGGGCGACCGAGGTGCTGCCTGTCCTGCTGTTCAACACGGCGTTTCGGGGCAACCGCTTCGGCGACGCCGCGGCGATCGGCGTGCTGCTGATGCTCATCGTGCTGGCTTTTGCGATCTTTCACATCCACTTCACGCGGCCCGACCAGGAGCCTTCGCGATGAAGGCGCAGCGATCGTACGACTGGTTGCGCTGGTCGATCGCGCTGGCGGCGTTGCTGCTGGTTGCGTTCCCGTTCTACTGGATGCTCAACACCTCGCTCAAGCCGGCGTCGGAGATCTTTCTCTCGCCACCGACGTTTGCTTCCAGCCATTGGTCGCTCGACGCGTACACGACGGTGCTGACCAAGCGCCCGGTGGGCCGCTATTTCCTCAACAGCCTGGCCGTGGCGCTGGGAACGACGCTGCTGTCAGTGACGCTGGCTGCCCTGGCGGCGTATGGCTTCACGCGCTTCTTTCCGCGCGGCGCCACACCGTTCATCATTTTTCTCCTATTCACCAAGATGCTGCCCGAGACGCTGCTCATCGTTCCCTATTTCCAGCTCATGTCCGACCTGGGGCTGCTCAACACCTATGCCGCGCTGATCCTGGCCTATTCGTCGTTCGCGCTGCCATTCTCGGTGTGGATGCTGATCGGGTTCTTCCGGTCGATCCCGCGCGATATCGACGAAGCCGCCATGATCGACGGCGCGGGCTACTTGCAATCGTTTCTCCGGGTCATCCTGCCGCTGGCGCGACCCGGCCTGGTCGCGGTCGCGCTGTTCACCTTCCTGATCGCCTGGAACTCGTATCTGTGGGCGCTCGTGCTGACGACCGATTCGTCGATGTACGTGCTCTCGGTGGGTGTGGCGAACATGGTCGGTGAGTACCGCGTGCAGTGGAACGAACTGATGGCTGCGGCAGTCATCGCGGCGCTGCCGGTCATGGTGCTCTATTCGCTGCTCGAGCGGCATCTTGTCAACGCCATTACTTCCGGCGCGGTCAAAGGTTAACTGCGAGCTGAACCGCACACGTTGTGCGAAACCGATTGCCGCAGTCGGCGTCGCCGCAATCGGCGATTGCCGGCGCTCTATTGCTCGGCTAAGCTTCGTCGAAGCATTTTCCGATGACCGACGATATCGACTCCGGCGACTCGAAGGCGCAACCCGCGATCGAGGCGCGCACGACTGCACGCCGCAAGCGCCTGAGGATGCTGCTGTGGCTGCTCCTGGTGTGGGGAATCGCAGCGTACCTGGTCGTGCCGCGCCTCTGGGAGCTGTACTTCCATCGCCACGCCGATTACTCGAACGTCAGTCGCATCACCAAGACCGGCGACGGCCATCCTGGCGACCCCGTAAACATCGCGCTGATCGGTTCCGAATCCGAGCTCGTGCGCGCCATGACGGCTGCAGGCTGGTACCCCGCCGATCCGATCACCCTCAGCACCAGTGTGCGCATCGCGATCGATTCGGTGCTCCGGCGCAGCGACGATGACGCGCCGGTGAGCGATCTGTTCCTCTTTGTTCGCAAGCAGGATCTCGCCTTCGAACTTCCCGTGGGCGATGGTCCGCGCCAGCGCCACCACGTTCGCTACTGGCGCTGGGACCAGCAGCAGGACGGAAAACCGGTCTGGTTCGGTTCGGCGACCTTCGACGAGCGGGTCGGACTAAGCTACACCACCGGCCAGGTGACCCATCACATCGGGCCCGACATCGACGCGGAACGCGATCGTATCGCGACCGAACTCACGCAGGCGGGCTGTGCGAGCGCGGTCGCCTGGGTCGATGGTTTTCATAGCGAGCTCAGCGGTCGTAACGGCGGCGGAGACCCGTGGCACACCGAAGGTCGGCTCGCGGAAGTCGTGCTCCAGCCCTGCGCGGCAGCGTCCGCAGCGGCTACGCGCAAGCCGTAGGAACGTGCAGTCCTGCTGGACGGCTTCGCTCGACGGCCCGATCCGTCCGCGATCAGGGTGAGTGCTAGACCGCTTCCAACCCGTTGCCGTCCCTCGATTCCACACGCGGGTTGCGGGCCTCGCGGGTACTTTACGCGTTCAGGACTTCAGGCGCGAGATCAACCGAATTGCATTTCCACTCTCGATCGACTGCATCTCCTCGGGACTCAAACCCATCTGCCGAAGGTTCACGACTTGATCCAGCGGGAAATACGGATAGTCGGTGCCATAGACGATCTGGGACGTCGGTACGAACTTGAGTAGTGCCGCCATCGTCGGTGCACTGGTCGCGTTCGCGGTGTCGTAGTGCAATCGCCTGAGTTCGCCGACAATGCCCTCCGGAGCGAACTCCTTGAGATTGGGGCGCGCTCCGTAGAACGAATCGATGCGTCCCGCCATCATCGGCATCGTTCCGCCCGCGTGCGAGAATAGCCATCGGATATCGCGATAGCGTGCGAGCGAACCCGAGAGCAGGAGACTGGTGATCGTACGCGTCGTGTCGTGCGGCACTTCGATTACCGCAGGGAACGTGCCCACACTGAGATTTCCGCAGCAGGCCGCGACCAGCGGATGGACATAGACCACCGCCTTGCGTCGGTTGAGTTCGTCCCATACGGGTTTGTAGGCGGCATTGCCGAGCCACTTGTCGCCGTAGTTGGACTGCAGGCCGACGCCGTCCGCCTTCAGCGTATCGAAGGCATATTCCATTTCCTTGAGCGTCGCGTCGATGTCAAGCATGGACAGCGTCGCGAACAATCCGAAGCGGCCAGGGTAGTCGCGCATCATTTCGGCGCCGTAGTCGTTGCATATGCGTACCATGCGGCTCGCGCTCTCGGGCCCGGCGTCGAACCAGAGTCCAGGCGTCGATGCGACCGACAAGACCGCCACGCGGACGCCGTTCCTGTCCATCTCCTCCACAGCCTTCTGGCGCGTCCAGGCTACCTGCTGCGGAAAATGCGGAATCTTGCGTTGATCTTCCCAATCAAGCCAGGCCTTCTGATAGGCCGGCGGATAGAAGTGGTGGTGCGTGTCGACCAACTTGCGACTCTCGCCCTGCCCGAGCACAAAGCTTCCAGGCACGACACCCGCGGCGACGAACGCCCCGGCACCGACGAGAAAGCGACGGCGTGACAACCGGTCGTGACCAGTTGGGTGGCGGTGCCCGCAAAGGTATTCGATGGGACGATCGTCAGTCATGGCCGTGACCTTCCTTCTGCGGTTATCGGTCTAAGGATCTGCGACGGGATGCAAGACGCTACCACAACCGTTCACGGTGTAGTTATAGCAAGCGTAGAACGGCCAATCGTCGAACATCGCAGTGCGACCCTGACCGGCCGTTGCGATGTACAAGAACCGGACCTTCAATCGCGGTCATCTCGAGGCGTTCAGAGAGGACCATTCGACACTCAGCTCCGCTACCCAGTGATGTAGTGCTCGAGCTGTTCAATAATGAATTTCTGTTCGGAGATGATGTCTTTGACCAGGTCCCCGATGGATACCAGGCCGACGAGCTTTGCGCTGTCGACGACAAGCAGGTGGCGCACTCGGTTTTTCGTCATCAGCGCCATGCATTCCTCGCTCCTTTGGATCGGGCTCACATACATCGCCGACGACGTCATAATGTCCCGCACCCGCGTATCCTTCGACGACCGTGCCATGAGGATGATTTTTCGCGCGTAGTCGCGTTCGGTAATGATGCCGACGATCTTCTCACCCTCCATTACCACCAGCGCACCTATGTTTTTCTCGGCCATCAGCTTGACGGCATCGAACACCGACGCCGTTGGCGCAATCGTATAGACAGTCTGGTCCGGCTTTGACTTGAGAATGTGAACGACGCTTTTCATCGGTTACCCCCCTCGACGGTCTGACACGAAATCATATATGTCTCTCCTCTCTTTCCTCCGGCTTCTCGACCTTCTCGAAATTCCATCCCTGTGAAAAAGCGTCCGAGGGGGCATTTCAGCGTAGCTGTGCAGGAATGTTCCTGCGAGCATTGCGGCTGCGTCTGGTCTAGGAGAACGTAAGCCCGGCACACCGGGCAGTACTCAAAGGGTGAATCAAACATTGGGCGGCCTTTTTCCTTCCGCGAGCAAGACACCGCGGAGATACGCTTCCGAGGCACCGGTAACAGCATGAGCGGTTGTCGCCCAACGCGTGTTGACGCCTGTCAAACGGACGTCAAATACGGTGGGCCGATGCCATTGGAATCAGCGGCGTCAGTGTCGGACCCGACGGTGCAGGGCACTTTGGAGTTGGCGCAACAACCGGTGCTTGCGGCTCCGACATGCGCGTCGGGGATCATAGGGACGATCCGACGCGCTCTGCCGTCGTTAGATCGACGTGGCAGGCCTGCGCGGCGGGTGCGCGCAAGCCGTAGGAAGCGCAAGCGGATTTTGGATTTTGTACGCGCCCGCCGCCATCATGCGTTCATCTTCACCGGCGCACCGACGGCCTTCCAGCCTGAATGCCCGACCGTCATGTAGCGCGCGTCGAAGCCCGCATCGCGCAATGCAATCGCGGTGCGGCAGCCGACGTGAAAGCCGTAGGCGCAATACACCACCACCGGTTTCTCCTTGGAGAGTTCTCCCATCCACTCGCCGACGCGCTCAGGGTCGCGCCAGGTGACGCCGTCAGCGATGTCCTGCTGGCGAGAGACGATGTGCTTCGGCCGCGTGTCGATGAGTTGCAACGGCTTGCCTTCAGCCAGCATCGCTCTGACTTCCTCGACACCAACGCCTGGCAGGTCGCCGAACTCCTCCTGCACCAGCGGGCGCGGTGGCGCCACCTTGCTCGCGTCCTCGTAGCGGCCCTGGACTGCAAGCCAGTCGACGTTGCGCAGGAAGGTGTCGACGTAGGCCGTCGCGTTCGCGCCGAAGTCGATGTGGTACGCGTGTTCGTACATGTCGAGCGCAAGAATCGGAATGCCGCCGGCAAGCGACTGGCTGTGCTCGCTGGCGTACTGATTGATGAGCCGGCCGTCCCGTGGCATCCATACCAGGAGCACCCAGCCCGAGCCTCCGCCCAGCGCGTAGCCCATGGCGGAAAACTGACTGCGCCAGTTCTGCAATGAACCGAAGTCGCGCGCGAGCACTTCCGACATGACCGTCGTCGCCCGTCCGTCGCCGCCCATGCTCGCGAAATAGAGCTCGTGGAGCAGCGTGGAATTGAGCGCGACCAACTCCTCGCGCTTCAAACCGTTGATGACGTAGCCCGGCGTCTTGGCGTAATCGAGCGATTCCAGCTGCTCGGTGACGGCGTTCAGGCGCCGCATTGCGCCGCCATAGTTGTTTTCGTAATGGCTCTCGATGAGTTTCAGCGAGAGTCCGCTCAGCGTCCAGGGACGGCAATAGATCTGTTTGAGTTGATAGCGCACGGCAATACCTCCAAGCACAAGGTTGAATTGCGCCCGGACGGAATGCGAACGTGTTGTCTGGTGCCCGCATCCGCCACGCGACGCTCACAGGATTGGACGGGGCACCGTCTTGGAGGGATAAAACCCGGGGGTCCTGCTAACCCCCAACAAAACATTACTCCTGCGCCGCGTTTTTTACAACCCGCACCGACAGCCGCTGGCGAGACCGGAATCGCGAGCGGTCTCAGTGGCGATGCGCATGATGCGCGTCGGGCACATGCGGATGCGTGTGCCGCAGCGGTTCATGACGATGCAGATGACTGTGCGCTCCGGACGGCATCGGGACGTGTACATGGGCGTGGTGACCATCGTCATGCCGATGCGCATGTTCGTGCTCCAATGCGTCGTGTCGATGTTCGTGGCCGTGCGACTCGGCCAGGTGCAGCACCACACCTGCCAACATGAGAACGCAGCCCGCCGCCATCAGCCAACTGATCGATTGGTCACCCATCGCCACGGCCAGCGCCGCCCCAATAAAGGGGGCGAAGGCGAATACCGAGCCGGTGCGTGCGGCCCCGAAGGCCCGCTGCGCCAATAGATAAAAACGAAGGCTCAGCCCGTAGCCCGCGGCTCCGACCGCGAACAGGCCAAGCGCGGCACCTGGAGCTGGCAGCGACTCGCCGAAGCCGAATGCCAGAAGTGCTGTGGCCAGGGAACCCAGCACGGCTTTGGCGAGGACAACCTGACCCGGATCGCGCTCAGCGAGTGCGCGCGACAACGTATTGTCGAGACCCCAGGCAGCCGTGGCCAGCATCACCGCCAGCAATCCCCACAATCGAGCACCACCGTCGTGCGCCTGGTCGAGTACGAGCAGAACGCCACCGGCGAGCAGCAACGACATCGCCGTCCACACCCGCCGGTCCATCGCCTCGCGGTACAGTCGCCAAGCCAGCACTGCGGTAAACAACGCCTCCAGCGTCAGCATCAGAGAGGCACTCGTTCCGCTGGTGCGTTGCAGTCCCCACGCAAGCGCAACCGGACCAACGACCGCACCAGCAGCGGCCATTGCCAACAGTCGAAGGAAGTCACCGTGAACGACGCGCGCCTCGCGCTCGATGTGCTGGCGCAATAACGCGCCCGCTACGGCGGCTCCCGCGTATAGGAGTGCCGCTGTCGCGAAGGCGCCGACTCCGGCCCCGAACTTCTGTACCAGCGGCGTACTGATGCCGAACAGTACCGCAGCAATCAGCGCCAATAGACCGCCCCGCAATGCAGGCAGCTGCGGAGGCAATCGATTGTTCGGCGATGCGGTGGCCACGTCCGACGTCAGCGACGCATGAGCGTTACGGACGTGTCACCGGCAAGATCCAGCCTGCGTTTCTCGCCCGCGGCAAGCACCACGCCGACATCGGTATAGGGCAACTCAAAGTCTCCGTTCTTGCGCGCGCGCACGCGAATGCGCCGCGAGTCCCAGTCCATGTCGATAACGACCAGTGCATGGTCGCCGTCGCGATGCCGGTGGCTGTGTCCGTCGTCTTCGTAGAGCGTGAACGTGCTGCTGCCGATGCCGGCACCAGGAAAGATGCGCAGCGCGCGCGAGGGCTCGTCGTGCCGCTGCAGTGGGTCCGCGCTGCCGGTGGTCGGAATGATCGCACCGGCGGGCACGAACAGCGGGATGCGCTCGAGAGGCGCTGGCGCCATCGCAGTCGTGCCAGCGCGATGTGCAGTACCGGTCCAGAAGTCCATCCACGTCGCGGGGCCCCGCGGCAGGTAGACCGCACGCACGCGCTGACCTGGCTCGACGACCGACGCGACCAGCAGGCTCGGCCCGAAGAGGAAATCGTCGCTGTCGTCGTACGCCCTGGCATCATCAGGAAATTCGTAGAACAGCGGCCGCAGCATCGGTTCGCCGAATTGCGCGGCTCGCCAGTACAGCGTGTACAGATACGGCATCAATCGGTACCGGAAGCGAATCCAGTCGCGGACGATCGGCAGCACGCTTGGATGCAGCCACGGCGTATTCACCTCGCCACCGGCTTTCCAGGAATTCATGATGAAGCGCGGCGAGAATGCGCCGCTCTGCACCCAGCGCACCAGAAGTTCGGGATCGGGCACCGGGCCGTGAAATCCGCCGACGTCGTGGCCGGTGTTGAACATCCCGGACAGGCTCATGTTGAGGCCCATGCGGATGTTCCAGCGCAACGTGTGCCACGACGTGGTGTTGTCACCCGACCAGGTTTGCGCGTAGCGCTGGATGCCGGGCGGACCGGCGCGAGTGATGGTGAACACGCGCTCCTGCGGCGCGTGCGCGGCTTGCGCCTCGAAAGTCGCGCGTGTCATCAGCAGCGGCTGCAACGGGCGCGAGCGCTCGATTGGAAGCGCGTGGCCGAAGCCGTGGCTGGCGCCGTCGTCGTCCCAGATTTCGTATTCGTTGTTGTCGTTCCAGCCGAGGATGCCGTAGTCGAGCAGTTGATGTTTGAGACCCTGTTGCCACCAGCGAATGCCGGCCGGATGGGTGAAATCGACGTGCGCGCCTTCGCCGTCCCAGAACTGGCCCACGCACGGCTGACCCGTGGTCGCATTGCTGACAAAGGCGTCCTGCGCGGCGACTTCGGCGTAGGCAGGATGGTCGTCGAGCAGGCACGGCTTGATATTGGCGACCAGGTGCATTTCGGCATCATTGAACTTCTGCACCAGCGCGCGCGGTGCGGGAAATTTGTCGGCATTCCAGGTGAACACGTAGCGGCGCGGACCGATGCTGCTGTAGCCGGACCCGAAATGAAACGCGCTGATCGGGATCTCGTGGCGCGTCGCCTGATCGATGAAGTCCGACAGTCGCGCCTGCGCATCCGGTGCGTCGGTCAGGCTCATCGCGGTGTTGGCGTATCCCAGGCTCCAGCGCGGACCGAACGCCATGCGGCCGGTGAGATTGGCGAACTTGCGCACGACGTCGCGAATGGAGGGTCCGACGAACAGGTAATAGTCGAGGTCGCCGTCGGCGATCTCGCAGTAGCGGTAGAAGCCGTGGTAGTTGTCGTATTCGCTGCCCAGATCGAAGATGGTGCTCGCCAGCGTGTCGTAGAACAGGCCGTAGGCGATGCCGGTGGTGCTCTCCTGCGCGATCAGGTAGGGCCAGTGCTTGTAGAGAGGATCGCTGGTTTCGGCGTCGTGACCCAGCGCGTCGAACGCGAGCGTGCGCAGTCGTCGTCCGTGCTTGTCGAGTGGGCCGGTCTTGTCGCCAAGGCCGAAATAGCGATCGCTTCGCTCGCGCGCCATGTAGTGACGCAACACGCCGCTGCGGTTGCTCCACTGGTAGGCCTGGGTCGGCCGGTCGATGGCGAAGGGCGCGCCGCCGGGTTGCGCCCACTGCAGGCCAAAGGGATTGAGGCGCACCACCACGCGCAGGCTGCTGGTGAGCAGGACGACCTCGCGCTCGTCGGCGGCGAGCGCGAAGTTGGGACGCGCGAACGCGTCGACGTCGAGGCGATCGCGGCCCTCCCAAGGGACATCGACGCCGTGCGGCGCGACCATCCAGGTGCGTGGTTCGCGCAACCCGTCGGGCCCGGTGAACAGCACGCGGACCAGGTCATCGGCGAGCACGTAGACGCGACATTCCCAGCCGCTGCCGAGGTCGAGTCGCACGCCGTCCGCAGTGCGCCCCGCAAATTTCGCGGTGACCAGTGGCAACATCGGTTCAGTGAGCCGTGGCCGCGGGTGTTCCGCGGCAGGAACTCCAGCGCGCGTTCGTCGTCGGATTGCAGGAAGACGTGGGCCGCGCTTGCCGGAAACGACACCGTCACCGTCTCGCCGACGTGGCTTTTCACCTGCCCGGCGACCTGCACCGTGAGTTTCTCGCCGCTCGGCAGTGCGCAATAGAGAAAACTCGCCGCGCCCAGCTGTTCGAGCTGTTCGATTGTTGCGTTGAGGCTCAGATCGCCCGCGCCACCACGGCCCAGCCCAATGTGCTCGGGACGAATGCCAACTGTGACCTTGGTGCCCGGCGTGATGCCACCGCTGCGCACCGGAATTGCCGCTACCGACGTGGCGTCCGGGTTGGCATCCAGTGTCACCTGCACTCCGTCGACGTTCACCGACGCCACTTTGCCGCTGACGAAATTCATCCGCGGCGAGCCGATGAACCCGGCGACGAATCGGTTGGCCGGCGCGTTGTAGAGATCGAGCGGCGCGCCGACCTGTTCGATCCTGCCGCCGCGCAGCACGACGATCTTGTCGGCCATGGTCATCGCCTCGACCTGGTCGTGGGTGACATAGATCATCGTCGTCTTCAGCCGTTCGTGCAGCGCCGTGATCTCGGTGCGCATCTGCACGCGCAGCTCGGCATCGAGGTTGGACAGCGGCTCGTCGAACAGGAAGATGGTCGGTTCGCGCACGATCGCACGGCCGATCGCGACCCGCTGGCGCTGGCCGCCCGAGAGCTGGCGCGGCTGCCGGTCGAGCAGGGGGCCGAGCTGCAGCAGCTTCGCCGCGGCCTGGACCTTGGCGTCGATGTCGGCCTTCGGCGTGCGGATGTTCTCCAGGCCGAATGCCATGTTCTGGTACACCGTCATGTGCGGGTAGAGCGCGTAGGACTGGAAGACCATCGCCAGCCCGCGCTGCGCCGCCGACACGTCGTTGACCCGCTTGCCGTCGATCAGGATCTCGCCGTCGCTCACGCTTTCGAGCCCGGAGATCATGCGCAATAGTGTCGACTTGCCGCAACCCGACGGACCGACGAAAACCACGAATTCGCCGTCCTCGACATCCAGGTCGATGCCGTGGATGACAGTGGCAGCGGCGTACTGCCGGACGACTCGCTTGAGTTGCAGGCTGGCCATGGTCAGAGTCCTATTTGACGCCCTCGAAGCGGCGCTGTGCGCCGCCTCCCCGGAGGGGGCGCGCTTTCGGGCGGCCCGGCAGCGCGCTCATTTGACGCCCGACGCGGCAATCCCGGTCGTGATATGCCGTTGCAGGAACGCAAAGACAATCGTGATCGGCAACAGCGTCATCACCGTCATCGCGAGCAGGTAGTGCCATTGCGTGGTCAGCTCGCCCTGGAAGGCGTTGAGCGCGAGCTGCAAGGTGAAGTTCTCTGTGCGCGAGAGCACGATCAGCGGCCACAGAAAATCGTTCCATCGCCACATCACCGAAAAGATCGCCAGCACCGCCAGTGCGGGCGCAGACAACGGCAGGATGATGCGCCAGAAAATGCGCCATTCGCTGGCGTGGTCCATGCGCGCGGCGTCGATCAGCTCGTCGGGGATCGTCAGCATGTACTGGCGGAGCAGAAAGACCCCGGTCGGTGTGGCGACCGCCGGCCAGATCACGCCCCACAGGCTGTTGAGCAATCCGAGCTCGGAGACGACCAGGAAATTCGGCACCAGGATGATCGTTGGCGGGATCATCAGCGTCGACAGGATGATCAGGAACACCCACTTCTGTCCTGCGAAGTTGTACTTGGACAGCGCGAAAGCCGCCATTGCGTTGAACAGCAGTGTGATGATGGTGGCGATCACGGTGATGAACACGCTGTTCCACAGGAACCGGGCGAAGTTGAACTTGCCGAAGATCTCGGTGTAGTTCTCCGTGGCGAAGTGGAATTCGCGCACGCGCTCGCGGTCGCGGATGTTGACCTTGATTTCCTCATCGGGTTTCGCGGGGTCGACCATCGTCGCCTGGATGCCGATGCGTCGCAGCTCGGCAAGCTCACGGGTTGTGCCATCGGGAAGTTTCACGGTGAACAGCGGCAGGGGATCGGCGCGCCCGGGGACTGTCACCATGGCCTGGCCATACGGCAGCAGGCGCGGCGGAAATTCGTTGAGCGCGGCGGCGGATTTGAACGACGAGAGCACCAGCCAGAGCACCGGCCCGAACATCAGCGCCAGCCCAAGCAGCAGATACCCGTACGTGAACCAGTCGGTCCAGTCGAAACGGCCGCGACCGCGCGTGGCTGTCAGCATTGCCGCAACGCCGGTCGCCGGCCTAGCCATGGCCCTTGGCTGCCTTGCCGCCCGATCCCATACCGCCCGAATTCTGGCGCGACACGCGCAGTTGCAGCAGCGTCAGTACCAGCAGAGTCACCGCGAGCACCAGCGACGCCGCGGCGGCGAGGCCGTAGAGTCGGATCGATTCCGCGAACGCGGTCTGGTAGATGAACTGGACGATGAACGTGGTCGCCGATCCCGGCCCGCCGCCGGTCAGCACGAAAATCTCGTCGAAGATCTGCACCGCGCGGATCAGCGCCAACACCAGCACCACCAGCAGATTGGGCATCAGCAGAGGCAGGGTGATGCGGTAGAAGCGCCGCCACGGCGACGCGCTGTCCATTTCCGCGGCCTCGTAAAGATCCGCGGGGATAGCCTGCAGGCCGGCGAGCAGGATCAGCGTGTAGAAGCCCATGTGCGCCCAGATGCTGACGAACACGCTCCAGAAGAACGCCCAGCTCGCGTGGTTGAGCCATTCGGCGCCGGAGCCGCCGGCGCTGAGCAACAGCGCGTTGAGCACGCCTTCGCGCTGCAGGATCCACTTCCAGATCAGCGCAACGACCACCGGCGAGAGCAGCACCGGGTAGAAGAACACGCCGCGGAAGAAGCCGCGTCCGAAGATCTTGCGGTTGAGCACCAGCGCGGTGATCAGGCTGAACAGCACCATCAGCGCGACCTGGAAGACCGCGAACCACGCGGTGTTGTACAACGAGCGCCAGAACAGGTCCTTGCGGCAGGTCGACGGATCGAGAAAGTTACCGCACTCGAACAGCGTCTGCAGGTTCTCCATGCCGGTGAACGGCCGTTGCGAAGGGTAGAGCTGTACGCCGCCGGTGAAGGCGTAGTAGAAATTGATGACGATCGGCACGAAGGTGAACAGCGCGAGGATGATCAGGTTGGGGGCGACGAACACCCAGCCGATGCGCGGCACGCCGAGTACGCGCTGCAGCGCGCGCATCGGCACTTCGACGACGTTGAGCACAATGCGCATCGCCGCGCCCGGGAGGGCAAGCAGCGAAGCGCGCGTGGTGGTGGCCATCTGGCGAATGATTCGGGCGAGCAGGACGCCGGTCCGCGACCGGCGCTGCCTATTTGCCGGCGGCCTTGACCTGCTCGTCGATGTCGGCGCTGATGCGCTTGAGCGCATCGTCGAGGCTCATCTCGCCCGCGATGGCCTGTCCGAGCCGCGCCGCGGTCGGATTGAACAACGCGCGGTTGTACTTGTAGCCCTGGATGTCGTAGGCGATCGGCGAGAGCTTGCCGACCTCGCCGACGAATACCGTCAGCCCGGCCTTCGCTGCCGGCGAAACGTTGTAGTCGATGCCCTTCTTCGCCACCGCGGTGCTGGCCGGAATGTTGTCGGTCTTGGCCATGTACTCGGCGTAGACCGCGTCGCCAGCCATGAAGTCGAGGAAGCGGCCGACGTCCTTCGGATTCTTGCTGCGCTTCAGCGCTACGAACGCGGCGCCGCCGGGAAGACCGGTGCACGCACCCGGACCACAGGGATTCGGCACGACGATCCAGTCGAAGTTCTTGCCGATCTGCTTTTCCATTCGGCTGATCTGCCAGCTTCCCGACAAGTACAGGACCACGCGACCGTTGGCGAATTCCTCGAACGCGTCGCGATAGGTCGAGCCACCGACACCGCCCCAGACTTCCTTGGGCATGGTGCCGTCGCGATTCCAGTCGTAGAGCTTTTTCGCCATTGCCTTGTAACCGTCGTCGATGACGAGGTTGCCCTTGGCGTCGAATATCTTCGCGCCCTGGCTGATCGCCGTGCCGGCAAAGCGGTGCCCGCTGCGATCGAAGGCCATCGCGAACGGCGTTTGCGTCGCCTTGGCGACCTGCCGGGTCGCCGCGGCCCAATCGTCCCACGTTGCTTTCGGCCCCGGCAGCGGAACCTTGGCCTGCTCGAACAGCGTCTTGTTGACGAACGGGCCAGTGACCGTGAGTTGGGTCATCATGCCGTAGATGCCCTTGTCGCTCGGCGAGGAGCGCATCCACTTCAGCGTCTGGCCGAAGTTCGCTTCCCACGCCTTGGGGTCCTTCACGTAGGGTGTGATGTCGAGGTAGTACTTGGACAGTCCGCCCAGGTCGGTCACCCGGGCGATGTCGGGGCCTTCGCCGGCGGCGAGCTGCACCGGAAGCTGCTCCAGGATCGCCTTGTACGGCACCTTGTCGACAGCAACCTTGACGTCGGGATTCTGCGCCTCGAAGCGCTTGGCGAATTCCTGCGTGACTTCGCATTCGTTGCCGTCGGAATAGCAGGCGATGCGGATTTCACCGGCGACAACCGGAACAGCGCAGACACCGAGCAGCGCCCACACTGCAAAAGCGGGTGCGAAGCGATTGGACAGGTTCATTTGGAATCCTCCAGAAATCCGCCGTTGCGGCGGAAGTGCCTTGTGCAATCGATTATACAAGGTGCTCTGTTTGCTGCCGCAAACGAATCAGGTCAGAAGCGCTTGACGTTGAAGGCGCCATCGGGACCGCGACCCTGGCCTCGCGGTTCAAGGATCGATCAGTAGGTTGCGCGGCCGCCCGAAAGGTCGAATACCGCACCGGTCGAGAACGAGCAATCGTCGGATGCAAGCCACGCCACCATCTGCGCGAGTTCGTCGACCTCGACCAAACGCGCCATGGGTATGCGGCGCAGGATGTCGGCCTTGCGATCGGGGGTGATCAACTTGAACATGTTGGTTGCCGCCGCCGCCGGGGTGATGCAGTTGACGTAGATGGCATCCTGCGCGAGCTCCTTGCCTGCCGTTTTGGTTAGCGAGATGAGGCCCGCCTTCGACGCGCTGTAGGCACCGGACATCGGCATGCCTTCCTTGCCCTGGATCGAGGCGATATTGACCACGTGACCCCGATGCGGTCGCGGTTGCTGCGCGCGCATCACCGGAAGAACGGCGCGCATGCACACGTAGGCGCCGACCAGGTTGACTTCCAGCACCCGGCGCATGTCGACGGGATCAATTTCCCACAATGGCAGCGTCGGGCCCAGGATGCCCGCGTTGTTGACGAGCACGTCGATGCGGTTGAACGCCTGGCGATCCTGCTCGACCGCGGCCCGCACCTCGTCTTCGTCGGTAATATCGACGCGGCGGGCGAAAATGCGGTCTTGAAATGCGGTGTCGAAACCGCCGACGGTGTCCTCTAGCGCGCTGGCCGACGCGTCCCACAGGCTGACGCTCGCGCCCGAGGCCAGCAGTAGCTTTGCGATCGCGGTGCCGAAGCCGCCGGCGCCTCCGGTGACGATGGCGTTTCTGCCTTGCAAGTCGTAGCGATTCAAACCGCTGTCCTGCAACGTACGCTGGTCGGCCTTATGAAGAGGTTCATGCCACCTTGTCCAACATGCCGCTCTTCGTCGCGAGCACGCCCAATAGTTCGTTCCACGACTGCACGAACGAGGTGGCGACCTCGCCCTGCAGGCGCGCAGCAATCGCATCGATGTCTACGCCGGCCACCTGGTACTGGGCGATTACCGATTCGCAGTCGCCTCCATCGGCAGGAATTGCGGCGCCCACCTGGCCGTGGTCGGCGAATGCTTTCAGCGTGTGCTCAGGCATCGTGTTCACGGTGAACGGCGCCGGCAGCGCCTCCACGTACATCACATCCGATGCCTGCGGATCCCTGGTGCCAGTGCTTGCGAGCAGCAGGCGCTGCGGCCGCCCGCCTTCGTTCTGCACACGTCGATAGCGCGGTGTTGCGATCAAGTCGCGATAGGCCTTGTAGGTGCGCTGGCCAATTGCGATGCCGAGCCGGTTCTTGAGCGGCGCCGCTACGTTGCCCGCGACGGCCACGTCCCACCGGCTGATGAAGAGGGACGCCACCGACGCCACGTTCGGATCGAGCCCGGCCGCGATGCGCCGTTCGATGCCGCGCAAGTAGGCGTTCGCCGCCGCAGCATAGTGCTCGCGCGAAAACAGCAGCGTGACGTTCACCGGCACGCCCGCGAAAATCGCCGCTTCGATCGCGGGCAGGCCTTCCTCGGTGCCGGGGATCTTGATGAACACGTTCGGGCGGTCGGCGCGCGCATGCAGATCTTTGGCCGCGGTGATCGTGGACTGCGTGTCGTAGGCGAGCAGCGGCGACACCTCGATCGAGACCCAGCCGTCGACGCCGTTGGTACGCTCGAACACCCCGCGGAAAAGGTCGGCCGCCCGTGTGATGTCATCGAGCGCCAGCTCGAAGAACATCGCGTCGCCCGTCTGGCCCGCTTCGAGCTGGCTGCGAATCGCGGCGTCGTAATCGTTGCTGCCCTTGATCGCGTTACAGAAAATCGTCGGGTTCGACGTGAGTCCGGTCACCGACCAATCCGCGATGTAGCGGGCGAGCGTGCCGCTGTCGAGCAGAGCGCGCGTGATGTTGTCGAGCCAGAGGCTCTGTCCCAGCGCATGCAGTTGGGCGGTGGCGTTCATCGCACTTTCTCGTCGTGGGGGTCGGATATCAAAGCAGGTTCGCATGCCGGGCGGCGAGATCGGCGTTGCTCAGTTCGCGCAAAGCCATCAGGTCGACCACAACCAGGTCGCACAGCAGCGCGAGGGCGAGCTCGAACGGGCTCCCCAGCGGCAGGATACTGCGCGGAGGATCGGCCATGATCTGGGCAGGCAATGCAATCACCAGGTCCGCTCCGCGGACCTGTTCCGGCCGTGCCGATATCGCAACGATCCGCGCGCCGGCTGTCTTCGCCGAACCGATGAGCGCATCTGCGGTCGGCAGCTGCCCGGACGACAGCACTGTCAGAAGCAGATCGCCGCTGCCCACCGGAGGGGCCGAAAGTTGGCCGACAAAATGTCCGTCCACGCCGAGATGCATCAGTCGCATGGCGAATGCCTGCAGCACGAGTCCGGTCCGACCGGCGCCGTACAACAGTACCCGCCTCGCATTGGCAATCTCGCCGGCAAGTTGCGCCACCGTCTCCGCCGGCATGCGGCCGAATACGCCACGCATCTCGGCGAGTATCGTTTCGAGACGTTCGACCGTGCTCATGCCGGGCTTGCGCTCAAGACACCGCGGGCCAGGAAGATGTGCGTCACCTGGTTGGTCGCTGCATTGAATTCGGGGCTTTCGCGCGCCGCCAATCCCCGCGGGCGCGGGAGGTTGATTTTCAGGATCGTCTCGATTCGGCCGGGGCGTGGCGACATGACGACCACGCGATCGGCCAGCAACACGGCTTCGTCGATCGAGTGCGTAATGAAGAACACCGTCTTCTGGGTGGCGAGCCAGATCCGCTCCAGGTCAAGGCGCATTTGTTCGCGAGTCAGCGCATCGAGCGCGCCGAATGGCTCGTCCATCATCAGCAGCGGCGGCTCGTGCACCAGCGCACGCGCGATCGCCGCGCGCTGCTTCATGCCGCCGGACAGTTCGTAGGGACGCTTGTCGGCGAAATCGGCGAGTCCGACCGCGGCGAGAAGCTCCTGCGCGCGCGGTCGATAGGACGCCGGGTCCAAGCCGCGCATATCGATGTTGAAAAGCACGTTCTCGATGATCGTACGCCAGTCGAGCAGGATCGGTTGCTGGAATACGACGCCGCATTGGGTAAACGGCCCGCTGACCGTCTTGCCGAAGACCGAGACCGTGCCGGCGGTGGGCAGTGCAAGACCGGCGATTATGCGCAACAGCGTCGATTTTCCGCACCCCGACGGGCCAACCACCGCGACGAATTCGCCCGGCTCGATGTGGAGGTCGATGCCGTCGAGCGCGACGATCGCGCCCGGTTCGGCGCCGAACGTCTTGCGAACGCCACGAATGTCGATACCGTCTTTCATGTGCGGCTCCGATAGCTGCACCGCGCGAATGGATTGAGCACATGGTGCATCGAGTACATGCCTTTGTGCTTCGTGATAGAGTCGTCAACAAAAAAATGGAGAGATTGACCGCCATTTGTGGGTCCGTCAACACCCGTTACAATCAATTGAAGTCATGCCGTTGGGAGGCGGGCGATGTCGTCCACGCAGCAAACCAAAGCGGGGCTACGTGCGCGCCTGGGCGCGTCCCTAACCGCGCATTGGCGCACGATACTGGGCTTTGCCATCATGCTGCTGCTGTGGGAGGTTCTCGTACGCGCGCTGGGTATCAAGCTCTATATCCTGCCGCCGCCGTCGACCGTCATCGTGACGTTGTGGACCAAGCGGGCGACACTCGGAACTGCCGCGTGGTATACGGCACAGCCCATGCTGATCGGCTACGGATGCGCGGTCCTGATCGGCGTCGCGCTGGCCCTCTCGTTCGCGGTTTCTCGGCTGATCGAGTCGATCGTCTATCCGCAGATCGTGTTCCTGCAAATCATCCCGAAGATCGCGATCGCGCCGCTGTTCATGATCTGGTTTGGCTACGGCCTTACCTCCAAGGTGCTGATCGTATTCCTGCTCTCGTTCTTTCCGGTCGTCGTCTCCGCCGTCCAGGCATTTCGCTCGATGGACCCCGACATTCGCGATCTCGCCCGCATTACCGGCGCGAGCCCGCTCCGAATGTTCTTCAGGGTGCAAGTGCCGCATGCGCTGCCGACGATGTTCACCGGGTTCAAGGTCGCCGCCGCGCTGGCATCGACGGCTGCCGTCGTCGCCGAATTCGTGTCCTCGGATCGCGGGCTTGGTTACCTCTTGGTAGACTATACGAATCGTTTCGACACTCCAGGTGTCTTCGCCGCCATTCTGCTGCTCAGCGTCATGGGCCTGACGCTGTACGCAGTCGTCGAAGCCATCGAACGCATTTCGATTCCCTGGCACGTGTCGCAACGCA
Organism: uncultured beta proteobacterium; assembly: GCA_963741315.1. Classification (GTDB taxonomy): domain Bacteria; phylum Pseudomonadota; class Gammaproteobacteria; order Burkholderiales; family Casimicrobiaceae; genus PALSA-1003. The sequence goes on along the minus strand of CAVUHK010000004.1, from coordinate 521,008 downwards.
TAGATGCCGGCATGGCGACGGCAACCTGATGTGCATTCGGGCATCGATAACGAGAGGAGGCAGCACATGAAATGGAAAACACTGTTGTGCGGGCTGGTAACGGGCCTGCTGGCGGCGACCACGGCGCAAGCGCAGGATAAGGTGACGCTGCGCCTGAACTGGCTGCTCTACGGATTCCATACGCCGTTCTATCTCGGCCTCGAACGCGGCTATTACAAGGACGAAGGCATCGACCTCACGATCGGCGAGGGTCAGGGTTCGGTGCGCGCGGTGCAGACGGTGGGGGCAAAAAGCGACATGTTCGGCCTCGCCGACGGCGGCAGCGTCGTCGCCGGAGTCTCGAAGGGCGCGCCGGTGAAGGCGGTCATGGCGATCACGAATTCTTCGCCATACTCGCTTGCCGTGCGCGCGGATTCCGGCATCAAGACGCTCAAAGACGTCGAGGGGAAGACGATTGCCAGCGCGCCCGGCGAAGCCGGGCTGCAATTGCTCCCGGCGCTGTTCGCCCGGAACAACGTAGACATCGAGAAGGTCAAGATCCTGCGCGTCGAAGGCTCCGGAAAGATGGTGGCGGTTGCCGAAAAGCGTGCCGAGGGTCTGATGGCCGGCCTCGACAATCAGTCGCTCACGCTGCCGAAGGAAGGCGTGCCGCTGATCGACTTCGCCTATTCCAAGTACGGCACCAACACGGTCGGCCTGACGATTTTCACCAGTACCGACCTGATCAAGGAAAAGCCCGACCTGGTGCGGCGCTTTGTCAAAGCCACCGTGCGCAGCTTCAACGCCGCCATCAACGAGCAGGAAGCCTCGATCAAAGCCGGCCAGAAGGTCAAACCGGATCTCGAGACCGCCCTGTCGCTGGCGCAACTCAAGGTAGGGCTCGGCCTGATGAAGACCGAGGCGACGGCGAAACTGCCGACCGGCTATTTCGCGCAAAAGGACTGGGAGGACACGCTCGAGTTGATGAAGAAATACATGGCGCTCGAGACGACGATGAAGGCCTCGGATTACTACACCAACGAGTTCCTGCCGAAATGATCCAGCGACTTCAGCGATGAGTCTGTCGGGAATGGGTGCGGTCTGCATCTGGCACGATTTGCGGCCGGAGGCGAAGGACGAGTTCTATCAGTGGCACAACCGCGAGCATATGCCCGAGCGCGTCGCCATTCCCGGGTTTCGCTTAGGGCGCCGCTACATAGCCATACAGGGCGCGCCCGAATATTTCAACCTGTACGAAGCCGATAGCGTCGAAGTGCTCGGCGGTGCGGACTACCTGGGCCGGCTCAACGCACCGACCGAATGGACTCGACGCGTGGTCCCGTCGTTTCGCAATGTGTCGCGCTCGATCTGCCGCGTCGCGTACACGAGTGGTGTCGGGCAGGGCGGGGTCATGCTCACCCAGAGGTTCGACGTTGCGCTGCCGGAGAGCGCGGCGGTCGAAGCAGCGCTTACGCTGCATCTCTTGCCGCCGCTGGCCGAGCGCAAGGGCATCGCCGGCGTGCATCTGTGCCTCGCCGACGATGGCATCAGCAAGATCGATACTGCCGAAAAGAAGACTCGGGCCGACGGTACGTTGGTTCCGGCTTGGATCGTGCTGGTGGAAGGCAGCGCCACCGTCGATGTGCAGGCCGCGGGGGATATGCTGGCGTCGACGATGCGCGGCTTGCCAGGGATCGCGGTGAGCGCAATCCAGACGTCGGTGTATCAGCACGAGCACACCTGTTGCAAGGCGCAATCCTGAATCGGCTGGAACGGATGGGACCGCTCGCCGGAATCAAGGTACTCGAATTCGAGGCGATCGGGCCGGTGCCCTTCTGCGGCATGATGCTCGCGGACATGGGCGCCGACGTCCTGCTCGTGGATCGGACGAGCGATCCGGGACTGGGGCTGGAGCGCGAGCGCTGGTCCGACGTGATGCTGCGCGGACGGCGATCGCTGACGCTGGACCTGAAATCGGCGAGTGGAATCGAGATCGCGCGCAAGCTCGCCGACAAGGCTGACGCCCTGATCGAGGGTTTCCGCCCGGGCGTGATGGAACGCTTGGGGCTCGGCCCCGACCTTTTGCTTGCGCGCAATCCGCGCCTCGTCTACGGGCGCATGACCGGATGGGGGCAGGACGGTCCGATGGCGCCGCGGGCAGGACACGACATCGACTACATCGCACTCTCGGGTGCGCTTCATGCGATCGGGCGCAAGGGCGAGTCGCCGTTGCCGCCACTGAATCTGGTGGGCGACTTCGGCGGCGGCGGCATGCTGCTCGCGTTCGGCGTGGTCAGCGCATTGCTGGAGGCGCGCAACTCCGGCAAGGGCCAGGTCGTCGATGCCGCGATGGCCGAGGGTGCATCGCTGCTCACGACGATGTTCTGGGGAATGACCGCGGCGGGGCGCTGGAGTGAAACGCGCGGCGACAACGTGCTCGATACCGGCGCGCCGTGGTACGACGTCTACGAGACCAGCGACCGCCGGCACGTCGCGATCGGCGCGATCGAGCCGAAGTTCTACGCCGAGCTGCTCGCTCGTCTCGGACTTGCCGACGAGTCCTTGCCCGCGCAGCATGACCGTGCCGGTTGGCCGATCTTGCGCCGGCGCTTTGCCGATGTATTTCGCGGCAAGTCGCGCGACGCGTGGTGCGCCATCTTCGAAGGCAGCGATGCCTGCTTCGCGCCGGTGCTTGCGTTCTCCGAGGCGCCCGCGCATCCGCACCATCGTGCGCGTGGCGCGCACGTAAGCGTCGCTGGAGTCGAGCAGCCGGCACCGGCGCCGCGTTTTGCACGTACTCCGGGGGCCATTCGCGGCGCGCCGCCGGAGCGGGGCGCAGGGGCTGCGGAGGCACTCGCGGACTGGGGATTTTCCGCTGCTGAGATTGCGGCGCTGAAGCTAGAAAGCGCCTAGCTGATCCGCGAAACGCCGCGCCGCGTCGAGTCCGAATGCGGTGGGCAAGAGCGCCGGCGCACGGTCGAACACTTCAGCCATGCCCATGCGCCAGCCAGCGATGCGCTTGCCGTAGCAGACCAACGTGTCCAGCGATTGCATGACGAACACAATCGCGGGAAGTATCTCGCGATAGATCGCTTCCGCCTGCTCGACTTCGCCGCGCCGGAAATGCTCGTACACGGCGAGCTGGTAGTCGAAGCAATCGGGCGCGACGATCAGTCCGGCGCAACCCGCGCGCAGGTTGTCGACAAGCTCCATCCCGCCGCGCCCATTGAACACGCGCAACGTCGAGCCGACGCGCGCAATCGTCTGCGCGATCACGACCGCCGGTCCTTCGCCCTTGAGTACGCGGAAATGTGCATGCCGCGCCGCCAGGCGCGCGATCGCGTCGTGCCCCAGTCCCACGCCGAGGTACTCCGGGGCATTCTGGATGCCGACCGGTACCGGCAAGTCGGTCATCACCGCGGAGAAGAAGTCGAAGTAGAAGGCCTCAGGCTGGCCGCGCTGCGAAGGCGGCTGCAGGATCAGCCAGTCGGCGCCCTGCGCGATCGCGTAACGCGCTAGCGCCTGCTGCGCATCGACCGTGTCGCCAGTGATCGTCACTGCAAGCGGTACGCGACCGGCAACATCCTGCGCGGTCCAGTCGATGAGCTGCCGGCGTTCCGCGTCCGAGAGCTTGTTGACCTCGGTCGCGAGTCCCAGCACCGCGACGCCCGGCGCGCCCGCATCGAGGACAACCTGCACCTGCCGGCGCATGGCGTGGCGGTCGAGCCGATTGTCGCGATCGAAGAACGCGTAGAGGATCGGATGGATTCCGGAAAGCGCTGCTGCGTCCATCGCGACAATTCTACCGGCTCTCCGATGTCGAGCAGCACGCATCGTTTCACAAAAACAGCGATAATCCGTGCATCACGTCGCCGACGAATGCCGGCACCGCCGTCCGCCGACCGATGCTTGCACGAATTGAAAAGACCTCGAAAACTATGGCCTCCAAGACTATGTTCCGCACGCTTCTCCTAGCTGGCGCAAGCGCAATGTTGCTTCTCATAGGTTGCGCAGGTGCGCCGCCCACGCCGCCGCCGCTACCCGCGAACCTGCTTGCGCAAGCCGGGTTCAAGAACATCGCTGCGACCACACCTGAACAGAAAGCGCACCTGCAGCGCCTGCCGGCGGGGCAGGTGACCGTCGTCTCGCAGAACATGAAGAATTACTTCGTCTACCCCGACGCCCCCGACAACCGGCTGTGGGTCGGCACCGAAAAGGAATACCAAGCCTACCAGCGGCTTCGGGCGCAGAACAACCTGCCGGCGTACAACCCCGAGGCGAGTTACTTCAAGCAGGATGCGAACATCAACCTTGCCGATAAGCAGGACGCTTCCGTCACATGGGGATGGTGGCCCGGCTTCAGCGGCTTGGGTTGGCAATAATCGGCGATCGCGCGAGCATCGAATAACAAAGCCACCGGTGCCGACACTCGTTCGCCCCGACGTCGAGCTCTACTACGAAGAACGGGGCGAGGGCGCGCCGCTGCTGCTGATCGGAGGCCTCGCCGCCGATTCGCAGAGCTGGCTGCCGATCGTTCCGCTGCTCGCGACGCGCTGCCGCGTCATCACCTGCGACAACCGGGGTGTCGGCCGCACCGTGCCGCAAGATGCTCCGATCAGCATCAAGGCGATGGCTGATGATTGCGTCGCGCTGGTCGCGCACCTGGGATTGAATTCGCTCGACGTGCTCGGGTACTCGATGGGCGGCTTCATCGCGCAGGACCTCGCCACGCGACATCCGGAACTGGTCGATCGGCTGGTCCTCGCATCGACCGCGGCGCGCAATTCCCGGCGCAACAACGACCTGTTCATGGACCTGGCGGGCGCGCTCGAGCAGGGTGCGGATGCCAAGGCGTGGTTTCGCAATCTCTTTTACTGGATCTTCAGCGCCGGCTTTTTCGACGACCGCAAGACGGTGGAGATCGCGCTGCGCATGGCGGTCACGTATCCGTATCCACAGAGTGCCGACGCGTTCCGCAGGCAGGTCGGCGCGATTGCCGAGTTCGGCGGGGTGCCGCTGGCGCAGTTGCGCGCTCGCACCCTGGTACTGGGCGGGACCGAAGACCTGCTGTTTCCGGCGGCGGTCTGCGCGAATTTCGCGACGTCGCTGCCCGATGCCGCGTGGAAGCCGATCGACGGCGCCGCGCATTGCGTCTACCTCGAGCAACCGCAGCAGTTCGCGCAACACGTGCTCGACTTCCTGCAGTCGACCTGAACTTGATCCGCCTAGGTCGCGGACTGCTGGTTTCCGAGAATGCGCAGCGCGGCGTGCGCCGCGCCAAAGCCGTTGTCGATGTTGACCACGGCGAGTCCCGACGCACAACTGGCCAGCGCGGCGTGCAGCGCGGTCCTGCCGCCGCGGGCGACGCCGTAGCCCACTGAAACCGGCACCGCGACCAGCGCGCAGGGAACCAGTCCCGCGAGTACGCTGAATAGCGCGCCTTCCATGCCTGCCACGGCAATGACGACGCGATGGCGGCGGATTTCATCGAGTCGCTCGGTCAATCGCCACAGTCCGGCGACACCGACATCGGCGAGCAGCGTTGCCGATTCACCGGCAAAGGCGAGCGTGCGCGCCGCTTCGCGTGCGACCGCAAGGTCGGAGGTACCTCCGCACACGATGACGACCCTGCCTGTCGATGGCGTGGCCGGGACTCCGCCGAGGATCGCGGTGCGCGAGTCGGCGTCGTAGTCCAGCGTTTGCCGCGCGGCGAGCCGGGCTGAATTTGCGCGGCCCGAGCCGCGTCAGCAGCAGCCGGTGACCGAGCTCGGCCGCGTGCGCAGACGATCGCATCGATCTGCGCCACGGACTTCGGTTCGCACAGCACGGCTTCGCTCGTCCCGGTGCGCGCGGCGCGCTCCCAGTCAAGCCGGAACTCAGGCACCGACAGCCTTGTGCAGGAACGCAGCGCCGCGCGCGTACGGCCGCACGCCGGCGAAGGCGCGTCCTTCGCGCCCGCAAGCTTCGATGGCGACGGTGCGCGCGATAGCGGTGGTCGTGGCGTCCGTGGCGGCGAGTTCGATGACGATTCCCGCGTGGGTCACGCGACATCGGAGCACGGCGTCCGCGCCCAGTCGCGCCGCGAGCTGCGCTTCCACCGCGTCGATGAACGCCAAATCCTCGGACACAATCGCGATGCCGGTTTCGACGCGGCTGGCCAGGCACGGCTGCGCGGGCAGGCGTTCGAGATCCTCGAGGCTGAGCCCGGACGCGAGCGCATAGACTTGGGCCTTGCCGATGCCGGCCTCGACGTAGGGATGCACGACATCGCGTTCAGCGGCAGCGCGCAGACCGGGACGGAAATCGGACAGGTCGTCGAGATTGGTGCCCGATGCGATCGCGTCCGTCGTGGCTTCGCGGATGCGTGCGTAGAGGTTGGTCTTGCAGTAGTAGCAGCGGTCGACCGGGTTGGCGCGGTAGCGCGCGTCGAGCTGCTCGCCGGCGTCGAGCAGGCGCAATGACCAGCCGTGTTCGGCCGCATGGGCTTCGACGCGACCGCGTGCCGCGACCGGAACCGCAGGCCCGGTCGCGTGATACATGGTCACCCGGGTGCGCGCGAAGCGCCACGCGACGTGCGCGAGCGTCATCGAGTCGACGCCGCCGCTGACCGCGATCGCGAGTCGCTCGTGTTGATCGAGCGTTGCGACGAGTTGCGCGAGGAGCGCGTTGCCCTGCAGCGCCGCGTTCACTTGCCGCCGCCCTTGAGCGCGCGTCGAGTCGCGGTGGCGCGGGTCCTGCGGCGTGCGTCGAGTCCGCGCGTGCCCGCCACGTCGTCGTGCGCGGCTTTTGCGGTCTGGTTGCCGCCGGGACGTTCGCTGACCTTGACGCGTACCGTACCGGTGGCGACCGTAGTGGTGAATTCGCTGCGACGCAGGATCCGCCGCGCTTCCTCGCGCAAACGCAGGCCCAGCGTCGTCGTTTCGCTGAAGCAGGCCTGCGCGATCGCCGCGCTGTCCTGCGGCCGTGCGAGCAGGCGAAAGTCGGCGAGCTGGCGTCCCTTCTTGCCCTGTCGCGCGCCGACCGATACGTCGAGTACGCCGGCTTCGGCGCGCAGCCGGTCGGCGGCGAGCGCGATTTCCTCGCCGGTCATGTCGTCGATTTCGAATTCGAGGATCGCTACGATGTCTCGCTCATGGTCGCGCTCCGGCACGCCGCGCTCGCTGACCAGGACGCGCACGATGTTGGGCAAGCGGGGCAGGGTGCGCGTGCCCGCGCCGCAGCCGACACCAAGCAGGCGGCCCGGATCGCGACGCGCGGCGCAGGCCGCCGCCGGAACGAGATGGCGCAGGATCGCGGCGCCGGTGGGTGTGACACGCTCGCCGGCGATGCCGTCGTCGTGCCACGGATAGCCGGTCAGGAGCAGGCTGGTCGCGGGTGCGGGCACCGGCAGCAATCCGTGCGCGGTGCGCACACTGCCCGAGCCCAGCGGCGGCGCCGACGCGCTCCACTGCGCACCTTCGAGTTGCGCGGCTATGCAACCTGCCGCGACCACGTCGAGCAGTGAATCCCAATCGCCGATCTCGTGAAAATGCACTGCATCGACGGGAGTTCCGTGCACGCTCGCTTCGGCCTCGGCGAGCAGCGAGAGCAGCGCCAGCGCGTGCTGACGCGTCGGTGCCGACAACGGCGCGCGCTCGATCCGCTGGCGCAGCGCACTGTAGGCGGTGCCCGCATGTCCCGCGGCACGGGCGTGTGCGCCGGCACGCTGGGCAGCGGCAACGCGATATGCGCGCCGACCGGCCGTCACCGCGAGACCGAATCGACGCGCCCGCAAGCCGCCATTCGACGTTTCGTGGAACGTCGCTTCCGGCGCGCCGGCCGGACGGACCGCGGCCACCGCATCGAGTACCGGCGCAGCGAGGGCGGGCAGGGCATCGACCATCGCGGCGACGAACATGTCGCCGCTGATGCCACCCACAAGATCGAGATGGATCGCCAGCCCGGACGGCGGCGGCAACGGCGCGGCCTCAGCCGACGACGGGAACGACATAGGGTCCTTCGGGAATGACCGCGATAGCGTTGTCGCCCGCACTCGTCATCGCAGCGGCGAGCGCGGCGTCGATCGCGCCGACGTTGCCCACCCCGGTGAGCGCGCGCTCCTCGTCGTCGAGCCCCGTCGTGTACAGGCCGACACTGCCGGCACGCATCGACTTCAGCTGCATCTCGGTCTGCCATTCGTCGACGTCTGCCAGCGACTTGGCTAGCAGCGTCTGCAGGAACGCGTCCGGGCCGAGTGCGCGCAGGCGCTCCTGCGCCTCGCGAAATTCGGGCGAGCCGAATCCCTCGGAGCAGGACGACGCGACGATCAGCCTGCCCCCCGGTTCGAGGATGTCGAGCGGCGTCACCATCCCCTTGACGGTCTGGTAATAAGTCTTGTCGAGCGGATGGCCCGCCGCCGACGTCAGAATCGTCTTGAAGCGGCGTCCGACCGGCACGCGTGTGCTCTCGGCGACGAACGCCACTGCGGTGAGATGGCTTTCGATGACCTCGCCGAAGTTGACGTGCACCAGATCGCGGTCCTCGTCGATGACGGTATTGAGCGCATAGACCTCGCCGAGCATGCGCACGATTTCGAGCTGCTCCTCGTGCAGCGGATTGCCTTTGAGGTTGCACTGGATCGCGGCCGGGTCTTCCATGAATCGCGCGCTGTGGAACGTGCGGATGGTGTCGGCATGCGCGATCCCCGGCGCGATGACTTTCCTGCCGCCGGAATAGCCGGCCATGAAGTGCGGCTCGACCAGGCCCGTGGCGATGCGCAGGTCGGCGTCGACGAAGCGCCGGTTGAGCTTGACCGGCGTGCGGCGGCCGGCGGTGAAGCCGAAGTCGACGTGCGCGGCGTCGTCGCGCGCGAAGTGATTCTCGACGCGCACGTTCTCGAACACCCACGGGTCGCCGACGACTTCGGCCAGCTCCTCGCCTTCGTTAGGCCGATGCAGGCCGGTCGCCACCAGCACGGTGATGCGTTCTTTGGGCATGCCTGCCGCCAACATGCCTTCGATCAACGGGCGCAGGAACAGGTGATTGGGAACGGGGCGGGTGATGTCGCAGATCAGGATGCACGCGCTCTTGCGCCCGCGCACCAGCTCGCTGTACGCGGCGGCGTTGATGGGCCGCGCCAGCGCGTCGCGCACCGCGGCATGCGGATTCGGCAGCTTGGCCATGGGGCGCTTGCCGATGACGGTCGCGCGTGCGTTTTTCGGCAGGCGGACGTCGAGCCCGGTCTTGCCGTAGAGGATGTTGACGGTGTCGCCGGCTGCAATCTGATTCATGATTTCCCCGATGGCGTCGTTGCGAGGGCTGCCCGCGCCGTCTGCCGGCCGTTCGCCTTCCGCTAGTTTACTCCGCTGCCGTCCCGCGACTGTTCGGCAGCCAATGCGGCCTTGTACGTTAACTCTCCGCGCAGGAGAATGCGCCATGAGCCGCTGGTCCGCCACATACAGCCTTTGCGCGCTGGTCCTGGCCCTGGGTGCCGCACCTAACGGTGCCTTCGCGCAAGGCTATCCGACCCGACCGGTGCGGATCATCGCGCCGTACTCCGCGGGCGCGGGACCGGCCGTGTTCACCCACGTAATCGCGGAAAAGCTGTCCAAGGCCTGGGGACAACCGGTCGTCGTCGATGCCCGTCCGGGGGCCAGCGGCTTCATCGCGATGGAAGCGGTGAAGAATGCGGCGCCCGACGGCTACGACCTGGTGGTCGTGAGCAACGCGCAGGTCGCGATCAATCCCTCGCTGTACAAGAAGCTGCCCTACGATGCCGAAAAGGACTTCGTGCCGGTAGCGATGTTCTACCGCACGCCGTTCTTCCTGATCGCGTCGTCGTCGGGTCCGTATCAAACGGTGCCCGCGCTCATCGCCGCGGCGAAGGCGAAACCCGACACGGTGTCGTATGGTTCGTCGTACGTCGGCAGCCCGTCGCACCTGGGCAGCGCCGAATTCGAATTCCTGACCGGCACCCGCATGATCCACGTGCCGTACAAGGATCAGACGCAGATGTACTCGGCGATCGCCAACGGCGACGTCGGCTGGGCGTTCTCCACGCTAGGCTCGGCGCTGCCGCTGGTGCAAAGCGGTCGCATCAAGCTCGTCGCCATCGCGGCGAAGCAGCGGCTGAAAACCTTGCCGGACGTGCCGACGCTGGTGGAGGCGGGCGGACCCGACATGGTGGTCGATTCATGGCTGGCGGTGATGGCGCCGCGCGCGACCCCGCCGCAGGTGGTGCAGAAGATCAACGCGGAAATCAACCGGGCACTCGCGGAGCCCGACGTCATCGACAAGCTGCGCAGCTTCGGCTTCGAAGCGGCGCCGGGCACTCCGCAGCAGCTCGGCGATTTCATTGCGACCGAGGCGAAGCGCTTCGCGGAACTCGTGAAGAGGACCGGCGCTACCGCCGACTAGATCGCAGACTTGGAACCGCAAAACAATCGTCGTCCCCGCGAAAGCGGGGACCCAGTGGCGTTTGGGCAAAAGACGCTAGGTTCCCGCTTTCGCGGGAACGACGACTACGCTAGCCGCCCAGCGGACGCGCCTCGGCCACCGCGGCGTAATACTCCCACGCACGCTCGATGATCGGCGCGCCCAGCTGGTCGCGCAGCCGCTCGGCTTCGTCGGGCGAGTAGGCGCGGATGCGCGAGGCGTCGCCGCCGGCGGCGGCCAGCATGCGCAACTGCAGGGCGGCGCTCTCTTCGAGGAAGCAGGCCGCCATGGTCGCGGTGCGCACGTCCGCGGCCGCGGTCGTGATGCCATGGCCGCGCATCATCATGGCGACGCGATTGCCCAGCCGCTGTGCGACCACGTCGCCCAGCTCGCGGGTGCGGATCAAGCCGATGCGATCGTATTCCGCGACTCCATCGACGAACGCGCCGCCCTGGTTGTGGACGATGCGGTGGGGCTGCCCGATCTGCGTGAGGCACACGCATGCCGGCGGGTGCGCGTGGACGACGCAGCCGAGATCGGGGCGCGCCGCGTAGGCCCGCGCGTGAATCCACAGTTCGCTGTTCGGAGTGCCGTTGCCCGCCAGGATGTTGCCGTCGGTATCGAGCACCAGCAGCACGTTCTCGTCGGCGAAGCCGGGTGAGCGCCGAATCGGAAGCAGGAAGGTGTTGGTACCCGGAATTCGGGCGCTGACATGGCCGAACGCATTCGAAAGACCGAAGCGTTCGATGATGCGGTTCGCCACGGCCACTTCGCGGCGCAACAGGTCTCGTCGTTCACTCGGCCTCCATGGTTGCGCGCATAATACCGCGCCCACTGCCGAGCGCATCCATGCGGCTGGCTAGTAGCCCGCAGGCAGGACGTCCGCCAGCATTACCGGTAGCCCGGTGTCGATGCTGCGGTGGGCGGCAACGCCGGTGGCGACACTGCGCATGCCTTCCTCGAGGCCGATTTCCGCGGGCGTTCCATTGCGGATGGCGTCGGCGAAGCGGCGGTGCTCGACGTACGATGCGCCGAAATGCTGGCCTGCGTGGCGGATGCTGGCATCCCAAACGCGCCGTACAGAGACACCCTTGCCGGTGCCCGACGGCTGGCCCCAATGCGTGCGCCGGCCCCAATCGTCGCGACGGCCGTAGCGCAGCGTCAACGAAGGCATGAACGATTCGATCTTGCCCTCGTCGCCGACCACGACGACGTGCTCCTTGTCGAGCGAATTCTCCGCGAACATGCACAGGTCGAGGCAGCCGCGAGCGCCGCTCGGATATTCGACGATCACATACGCGCTGTCGAGAATGTCGGGCACCTTGCCGTCGTACACTTCGTCGAGGTGGTTGACCCGCTGCGCGCCGGATGCGAACACGCGCAGCGGCTGCTCGCGCAGGATGTGATCCATCAGGTTGAAGTAGTGGCAGCACTTCTCCACCAGTGTTCCGCCGCTGTTGGCATTGAAGCGGTTCCAGTCGCCGACCTTGGGGTAGAACGGTTCGCGATGCTCGCGAATGGCGACCTGGTGCACCGTGCCCACTGCGCCCGGCGTGCGTCATCTGGATCATCTCGGTCATCGGCGGCATGTAGCGGTATTCCTGGGCGACCCAGACGATCGACTGCGCGGCCCCTGGCTCGCGCGAGCAGGTCGGCGCAGTCGGCGATGGTCGTGCACAGCGGCTTCTCGACCAGCAAATGCAGATCGGTCGGCAACGCATCGCGCACGATTGCGACGTGGGTGAAATTGGGGGTGGCGACGACAACCGCGTCGCACAGGCCGGAGTGCAACAGGTCCTGGTAGGCGTCGAATACTCGCGGCTTGGTTGCCAGCGTCGCCGAACATCGCCAGCGCGGCCGCGCGACTCGCTTCGTGCGGGTCGGCCAGCGCGGTGATTTCGGCGGCGTCGAGCGCACGAATGTTGGCGACATGCTCGCGGCCCATGCTGCCGCAACCGATGACGCCGTAGCGAATTTTTCGAAGCATCGTGCCAGACTTCGTTGCCGCTGGTCGCGCGTCAGGTCGATCGTCGCCGGCGGCTCAACGCAGTTTGCGCGCCGCGATCAGCATCGCGATGCCCGCAAGCAGCGCTATGCCGCCATAGATGGCCCACTGGATCTGGCCGGTCATGAAACTTCCGGGCAGGACGTTGATGCCCTGCAGGATCCAGATCACGCCGATGACTCGCAAGCAGTGCGCCGACGGACCTCAGTACGATGCGCATGGTCGCTTCCCCCGATGCCTGCAGCCTACCAGCTAAGCGGGTCGACACGATAGAAGCGGTGCAATTCTGCGTAGAGCGCGGCATCTTCGACGGCCAGTTGCGCAGGCTGCTCGAAGAACACTTCCGATGCGACGGCGAAGAACTCGGCAGGATCGGTCGCGCCGTAGTGACTCAGCAGCGACGCCTCGCCCTGGCGCGCCTGCGCCTGCAACCGGGCAAACGCGAGACTCAGCACACGCGACCAGCTCCGGTAATGCTGCGGCCGGGCGAGAATCGGTGCGCCGTTGGCGTGGCCCAGCTCCTGGTCGAGCTGGTGCGCGAATTCGTGGATGACGACGTTGCGTCCGTCGTCGGGAATCGCAGCGCCTTCGACCACGTCCTCCCATGACAAGACCACCTGTCCCTGCGACCACGACTCTCCCGCCAGCACCTGACGGTGCTCCTGCAGGATGCCGGTGCCGTCGGTGCGCACCTTGTCGACGATGAAGGCACCGGGGTAGACCAGGATCTGGCTCAGGTTGGGGTAGTGACGCGTGCGCCGGTTGAGGATGAGCAGGCACGCCTGGGCGGCGATAGTGACGCGCATTTCGTCGGTGACTGCGACGCCGGCGCAACCCACGAAGGGCTTTTCGGCGACGAATACCTGAATGTGGCCCTTGAGCTGGAACTGCAGATCGACGGGCAAGCGCCGGAAATACGGCACGCGTCGCCGGAGGATTTCGCTCCAGACGGGTGGAAACGGTCGTCGCCGCAACCGCTGGCGGCGCGCTTCGAGGAGGAGGGGTTGGGCGACCAGCCACGCGACGAACAGCGCGGCCAGGCCTGCGACAGCGAGGAATGCCAAGGTCGTACGCCTAGCGCGTGGATGCCATTTTCACCAGCTTGGTACGCGAGGCGTGCATTTCAATGGCGGCACGGCACGATATTGCGAACAGGGCAGCGGCCCTAGGTTGTGCTAAACACTTGTGATCAGCGCCCGTGCGCCATGGGGGTCAGGCCGATGGGGCCGGGGCTCGGCGCGGAACGATGAGATTGCCGACCGATACCTGCACAGCCTCGCCGTGCTGATTGAGCGTCGTCGTCTTCACCTTGATCCATCCCTGCTCGGGTCGCGACTTGGACGTCCGCACCTCGAGTACTTCGCACTCGATGCGCAGTTCGTCACCCGGGCGCACCGGACGCGGCCACTTGAATTCGTCGAAACCGGCGCCGATGACCCCGCCGGCGGGCTTGAGATCGCTGTCGACCAACAGGCGCATGGTCATTGCTGCGGTATGCCAGCCACTTGCCGCAAGTCCTCCGAAGAGCGACCCCTTGGCGTCGACCTCGCTCAGATGGAACGGTTGCGGATCGAATTCCGCAGCAAAGGTCTTGATGCGCTCGGCGTCGACACGCAAGCGGGTGGAGCCTGCGCTGGTTTGGCCGGCGGCGAAATCCTCGAGATAGCGTTCAGCCACGGGCCGCAGCGTGCGCGCTCAACCCGATGGCGCGGACAGCGCGGCGCGCAGCCGCGCGCGGATCGCAGCCTCGATGTCGTCGTCGGTGGCGGCGTCAGGCCGCGCCAGGAATTCGCCGACCTTGCGGCGCCACTCGGCGTCGGTGCCACGCTGCGGCGTGTCACCGAGCGCGTTGGCGAGCTGCAGCTGGAGCACGGCTCGACCGCGCTGTTCGAGCAGCTTCGGCAACTGATCGTCGCAGCGCGCGATCGGCGTCGGATAACTGTGTACTTCGGCATTGAGCTCGCGCGTCTTGGCGGCGAGGTGCGTCTTGAGCGTCGCCCAGGATTCCGCGATCGCGTTGTGCTCGACCTTCGTTTCCATCCATCCCTCGCGCCGGTGACCGGAGGGATTAGTCTGCCAGAATTGCGCGTGCCCGCGCAACGCCCGGCACATTGCGCTGCAGGCCCCGCCAGCAGCGAAGGCCGGCCATGCCGAGTTGCGGCTATTCGGGTTTGGTGGTCCTGATGCCCAGCGGTATATAGGCGGGACACCAGCGTAGCCACGCGGTTGCAAGCGGGATCAGCCCGAGTAGCCCCCACCAGCGGTTGGGCCCGTCGACGAACAGGATCATGCTCAGCAGCAGCACGCCCACGACGATGCGCACGGCGCGGTCGGTGGGTCCGACGTTTGCACTCATGATGTTCTCCTTGGCAGTGGCGCTATCCACCGGGCCGGCGGATGCTTCGCCAGCCCGCCGTGGGACGTCGCCGATGCCCAGCGGCGGCGGTGCGAGATTGAGAATGCGCTGGAACAACTTGTGATACGCCTCGTCGGCCTTCGCGCCGAACAGCGGATCGGTGTGACCGCTGAACGCAGCGTCGATCGCTTCCCAGTCGCCAGGGGTCAAATGTTTTTCGGCCTGGGGCAGGACCTCTTTTTCCTCGAGGCGCATGTGTTCCCAGTGGAATGCGGCGTAGCTCTCCACCGCGGCGGCAAATGCCGCGAATTCGCCGGGGCCCCCTTGTTCGTAGCGCACCAGCGCCTGGTCCAGCGCACGGATCAGTCCGGCGCCGCTGCGGTGTTCCTCGTGCAGCCGGTCGAGGACCGGGGCGGCATCCGGGAGGCGCACCCGCAGCAACGTGAACAGGTACTTGTCCTCCTTGGGGTGATGGAAGCGCTCGGGGAACGCGTCGATGTAGTAGACCATCGCGCCGAGCAAACGGAAGTCCGGAGGCCGGCCGTGGTCGCGAATATCGTGCACAACGTGCAGCATGCCGTGCAATACGGCGGCCATCGAACGGTGTTCGTCGTGGATGATGCGTAGCGCCAGCACGATGCCTCCGTGACGTTGCCGCGAACGCCTCGAGGACTCGGGCGCCGCATGGGAAACCATGCTAGCGCCGGCGTTTGCTCCGCGTATTGATCCGCATCAAGGCAGGCCAAGGCAGCCGGCGAATTCTATCCGCACCATTCATTCGAACGACAACCGACATATTCTTCCGCTGGGCGTGCCCGGCCTTGACGCGGATCAATGCGCGCTGGTAGGGTCGCAGGCGAAACTCCAGTCTTGGCGGGGCCTCCCGTTGTGGACGCAAGCGAACGCACCTTCATGCGCCAACCCTCGCCGGCAACAGTATCGACCGCGCGTTCGCAGCTCGCGGTGGCGACGCCGTCGCTGCCTGGCGCGCAATCCGATAGTGCGACGTCGCCGTGCTACCACTGCGGCGAGGCCGTTCCGCCCGCGTCGCGCTGGCGTCTGCGGCTCGACGACGCCGACCGCACTTTCTGCTGCGCCGGATGCCTCGGCGTCGCGCAGACCATACGTGCCGCGGGCCTGAGCGCGTTCTACACACGCCGAACCGCACCGGCAGAGAGTCAGGCTCGTGTCGCGGATGCCAGCGTCGAGGCCGCGGCAGCCGCCGAACTCGCCGGGCTGGTTACGCGCCGCGACGACGGGATGTGTGAAGTCTCGCTGCTGCTCGAGGGCATCCACTGCGCGGCGTGCGTGTGGCTCAACGAGTCTTGGCTCAAGCAGCAGCCCGGCGTGATCGACGCGAGCGTCAATTTCGTCACGCGCCGAGCTCGGGTCTCATGGGACAGCCGGCGCACGACGCTCGCCAACCTGCTGCGCGCGGTCGCTGCGATCGGCTACGTGGCGCACCCCTACGATCCGCGGCGCAGGGAAGCGTTGACGCAACGCGAGTCGCGCGCACTGCTCACCCGCACCATGCTCGCGCTGTTCGCAATGATGCAGGTGATGATGTTCGCGTTGCCGGCGTACGTCAGCACCGACGGAATCGCGCCCGAACAGCAGGCATTGCTCGAGTGGGCAAGCCTGGTACTGACGCTGCCGGTTGTGCTCTACTGCGCCGCGCCGTTCTTCCGGGGCGCGCTACGCGATCTGCGCATGCGTCGCCTGGGCATGGACGTTCCGGTCGCCCTGGGCATCGGCAGCGCGTTTGCGGCCAGCGTCTGGTCCAGCATCACCGGGAACGGCGCCGTGTACTACGATTCGGTGACCATGTTCGTCGCTCTGCTGCTGCTCGCGCGCTACGCCGAGCTGCGCGCGCGACAGCGGGCAGGCGATGCGATCGAGTCCATGGCGCGCGACCTGCCGGCGACCGCTGAACGGCTTGCAAGCTACCCGCAGTCGATGCGTTCGGACACCGTTGTCGCTGCTGCTCTCGCGCAGGGCGACGCGATCCGCGTGCCGGCCGGCGCGGTCATCGCCGCCGATGGTGCGGTGCTGGAAGGCAGTTCCAGTGTCGAAGAAGCCGTACTTACGGGAGAAAGCCTGCCTGTGGCCAGGCGTCCGGGCGACGCGGTGCTCGCGGGCTCGATCAACCGCGACAGCCCGCTGATCGTTCGCGTCACCGCGGCCGGCGATGCGACGCGGCTCGCGGGAATCGTGCGGCTGGTCGAGCGCGCCGCCGAATTGCGCCCACGCGCCGCTCGTGTGGCCGACCGCATTGCCGGATGGTTTATCGCACTTCTGCTGGTGGTCGCGGCGGCGGCGGCACTGGTCTGGTCGTACAACGATCCGGAGCACGCACTCGCCATCACCTTTGCGGTGCTGGTGGTGTCGTGCCCATGCGCACTGTCGCTCGCGACGCCCGCGGCGCTGGCACTCATGGCCGGGGCGCTCGCGCGGCGGCAAATATTGCCGGTACGTGGCGACGCGCTCGAGACCCTGGCGCGAGTCACCCACGTCGTCTTCGACAAGACCGGCACACTGACGACAGGAAAATTCTCGCTGTCGCGCGTGGAGCCGTTGCGTGGAGTGGCCGGGGCGGATTGCGTCTCGCTGGCCGCAGCCCTGGAGCAGGGAAACGCGCACCCGATCGCGCATGCGCTGCGCGCCGCGGCATCGTGTGAACGGGTCGCACGCAACGTCGTTGCGGTTGCAGGTTGCGGAGTCGAGGGGGAGATCGACGGGACGCGCTACCGATTGGGCCGGCCGGAGTGGGTCGGGCAAATGCATGCGCTGCACGTGCCCGCGGCAGCGAGTGCAATGGAGCCGGAGGCGACGTTGGTCGCGCTCGCGGACTCGCGAGGCTGGCTGGCCTTGTTCGCGCTTGGCGACGCATTGCGACCGAGTGCTACGCACGCGGTCGCTGCACTGCGAGGCCTTGGCTTGCAGGTTGCGATCCTGTCCGGGGATCGCGAGTCGACCGTGCAGCGTCTGGCGCGCAGGATCGGGATCGTGGAGGCTCATGGCGGCGCATTGCCGGAGACCAAGCTGGCGTTCATCGCCGCATTGCAGCGCCAGGGTGCCGTCGTAGCCATGGTCGGGGATGGTGTCAATGATGCGCCGAGCCTGGCGCAGGCCGACGTGTCCATGTCCTTCGGCGAAGCCGCGGCGCTCTCGCAATGGACCGCCGATATCGTGGTGCTGGGCGATGACCTCGGACGCGTTGGGGTGGCCATCGTCGAGGCGCGACGCGGCTTTGCAGTCATCCGCCAGAATCTCTGGTGGGCATTGGCGTACAACGCGATCGCGATACCGCTGGCGGCAAGTGGCCATCTCACGCCGCTTGCTGCGGCGCTGGGCATGTCGCTCTCGTCGCTGCTCGTTGTCGGCAATGCGCTGCGACTTGGACGTCCGCGCAACAATGTTCACGCGCGGATGCTCGCGCGCGTGATTGAGTTGCCGGCAAACGCCTGAGCGCGTGATGGATATCCTCATGCTGCTCATCCCGATGTCTCTGGCGCTGGTGTTCCTTATTGGTGCAGCGTTCTGGTGGTTCGTCGCCAGCGGGCAGTTCGACGACCTGGAAGGACCCGCGCACCGCATTCTCAACGATGACGATTCCCCGCATTGATCTGCATCAACGCCGTGCCGGCGAGCGCTCGCTAGCATCGCTGTTTACGATTTTAACTCACGCAGCGCCGGAGCTTGCCGGCAGGGAGAGCAACGCATGAGCAGCAGCGCAGCGACGACATTCAACTACAAGGTGGTGCGACAGTTCTCGATCATGACGGTCGTGTGGGGGATCGTCGGGATGCTGGTCGGGGTCATCATCGCCGCCGAATTGCTCTGGCCCGACCTGCTCTACGGCATTCCCTGGCTGTCCTACGGCCGACTGCGCCCCCTGCATACCAACGCGGTCATCTTCGCCTTCGGCGGCTCGGCGCTGTTCGCGACCTCGTACTACGTCGTGCAGCGCACCTGCCAGGTGCGCCTGTTCTGCGGCCCGCTGGCGGCGTTCACCTTCTGGGGCTGGACCGCGGTCATCGTCCTCGCGGCGATCACGCTGCCGCTGGGCTTTACCAGCGGCAAGGAGTACGCCGAACTCGAATGGCCCATCGACCTGCTCATCACCGCGGTCTGGGTGTCCTACGCCGTCGTATTTTTCGGCACCATCTTCAAGCGCAAGACGCCGCACATCTACGTCGCCAACTGGTTCTTCGGCGCGTTCGTGCTGACCGTTGCGATCCTGCACCTGGTCAACAGCGCCGAAATACCAGTCTCGTTCTGGCCGATGAAGTCGTATTCGGCCTACGCCGGCGTGCAGGATGCGATGGTGCAATGGTGGTACGGGCACAACGCGGTCGGATTCTTCCTCACCGCCGGCTTCCTCGGCATCATGTACTACTTCGTGCCCAAGCAGGCGGGTCGGCCGATCTATTCGTACCGCCTGTCGGTGGTGCATTTCTGGGCGCTGATCTTCACCTACATGTGGGCGGGCCCGCATCACCTGCACTTCACCGCGCTGCCCGACTGGACCCAGTCGCTGGGAATGGTGTTCTCGCTGATCCTGCTCGCGCCGTCGTGGGGCGGGATGATCAACGGCATGATGACGCTCTCCGGGGCGTGGCACAAACTGCGCGACGACCCGATCCTGAAATTCCTCATCGTTTCGTTGTCGTTCTACGGCATGTCGACCTTCGAGGGGCCGATGATGTCGATCAAGACGGTCAATTCGCTGTCGCACTACACCGACTGGACCATCGGCCACGTGCATTCGGGCGCGCTGGGCTGGGTGGCCTTCATATCCATCGGCGCGATGTACTACCTGATACCGCGCATGTTCGGCAAGATCGAGATGTGGTCGGTGCGCCTGATCACGGTGCACTTCTGGATCGCCACGATCGGTGTCGTGCTCTACATCGCCGCGATGTGGATCGCCGGGGTGATGCAGGGATTGATGTGGCGCGCGACCAACGCCGACGGATCGCTGACGTATGCGTTCGTCGAAGGCGTCAAGGCAACCTATCCGTTCTACGCCATTCGACTGCTTGGCGGAGTGCTCTTCCTGCTCGGCATGTTCATCATGGCATACAACGTGCTGCGCACGACTGCCGGCGCCCGCGCGGTCGAGGCGCCGATACCCATCGGCCCGGCGCTTGGCGCCGCGGCGCACGCCTAGAGCCGGGAGAGCGACCATGAAATTTTCACATTCCATGATCGAACAGAACATCGGCTGGATGATCGCTTTGATCATCGCCGTGGTCGCGGTCGGCGGTCTCGTCGAGATCGTGCCGCTGTACTTCCAGAAGTCGACCACCGAGCCGGTCATCGGCGTCAAACCGTATCCGCCGCTGCAGCTCGCAGGACGGGACATCTATCTGCGCGAGGGCTGTTACGGCTGCCACTCGCAGATGATCCGGCCGTTCGTGTCGGAGACGGCGCGCTACGGCCATTACTCGGTCGCCGGCGAATCGGTGTACGACCACCCATTCCAGTGGGGCAGCAAGCGCACCGGGCCCGACCTCGCGCGGGTCGGCGCGCGCTACTCCGACGATTGGCATCGGGTGCACCTCGACAACCCGCGCGACGTGGTTCCGGAGTCGAACATGCCGGCGTATCCGTGGCTGGCGAAGACGACGCTCGATCCCGAAGACATCGCACCGAAGATGGTCGCCCTGCGCCGTGTCGGCGTGCCGTACACCGACGACGAGATTGCCAAGGCGCCCGATCAGCTCAAGGGCAAGACCGAGCAGGACGCGCTGGTCGCCTACCTGCAGGGCCTGGGCCTCGCCCTGCGCAACGTGAGGTAGCCATGCAGGTCTACTCGATCCTGGGAACCGTGTTCACCGTCCTTTCGTTCGTCGTTTTCATCGGCATCGTGCTCTGGGCCTGGAGCGGCAGGCGCAAGCGGGCATTCGACGCGGCCGCGCAGGAGCCGTTCGCGCTGCCCGACGACGTGGCGCCGACCACCAAGCGGAGGCAGCCGTGAGCGATTTCTCGTCGAACTTCTGGGGCATCTACGTGGCGTTGATCACGCTGGTGTCGATCGCCGCGTGTGCCGTGCTGCTCTTTGCGATGGGGCGCATGCGCGTGAAGCCGCCCGCGACGGGTCAGACGGACAAGAATGCCATCGCGACCACCGGCCACGTGTGGGACGAGGATCTTGCCGAACTGAACAATCCGCTGCCGCGCTGGTGGATGTGGCTGTTCTACATCACGATCGTATTCGGAATCGTCTACCTGGCGCTCTACCCGGGGCTGGGCAAGGTGCCGGGATTGCTGGGCTGGACGTCTTCGAGCGCTTACGCGGCGCAGCGCGAAGCCACCGATGCAAAAATGCGGCCGATCTTCGAGAAGTTCCTGGCCATGGACGTCAAGGCGGTCGCCGCGGATCCGCAGGCGCAGGCGATGGGGGAGAGGCTGTTCATCAACAACTGCGCGCAGTGCCACGGATCGGATGCCGGCGGCGCCAAGGGCTTCCCCAACCTGCGCGATCGCGACTGGCTCTACGGCGGCGAGCCCGACCTCATCAAGGAGTCCATCACCAACGGCCGCAACGGGATCATGCCGCCGCTCGGCGCCGCGCTCGGTGACGATGGCGTCAGGAACGTCGCGAGCTACGTGCGCTCGCTGTCCGGCCTGCCGCACGACGGCCTGCGCGCGCAACTCGGCAAGCCGGTGTTCATGCAGATCTGCGCCGCGTGCCATGGTTCGGACGGGAAGGGCAACCAGCAGCTGGGCGCGCCGAATCTGACCGACGACATCTGGCTCTACGGTGGGTCGGAAACGACGATCCTGGAATCGATCAGCAAGGGTCGTGGCGAGGCCAGTGCGGTCACCCGCATGCCGGCGCACAAGGACCTGCTATCGCCCGGCCAGATTCAACTGCTGACGGCGTATGTATGGAGCCTATCCAATCCGCAGCAGCCGGCGAAATAGTGCCGACTCCCCGCGGACATGCGGCGATGCTACCAGCGAATAACTCTTGAACGCGCCGGTTCAGCTGCACACCGTTCCGCACGAGCCTGTCTCGGAAGAGGTCTCGCTCTACGAGATCCGCAAGAAGATCTATCCGCGCGCGGTGCACGGCATCTTCGCGCGCTGGCGCTGGGCGCTGGTGTTCGCGACGCAGGCCGTCTATTTCGGAACGCCCTGGCTAACGTGGAATGGCCGGCAGGCGGTGCTGTTCGACATCGCCGCGCGTCGCTTCTACATCTTCGGGTGGGTGTTCTGGCCGCAGGACGTGATCTACCTGGCGGTGCTGCTCATCGTCTCGGCCTTCTCGCTGTTCCTGTTCACGGCCATCGCCGGGCGGCTCTGGTGCGGCTACGCCTGCCCGCAGACCGTCTACACCGAGTTGTTCCTGTGGATCGAGCGCAAGATCGAGGGCGATCGGCTCGCGCGCATTCGCCTCGACGCGGCGCCGCTGTCGCTCGAGAAATTCGTCATCAAGGCGCTCAAGCACACCGCATGGTTCGTCGTTTCGCTCTGGACGGGCTACACCTTCGTCGGTTATTTCACGCCCATCCACGACCTCGGCATCCGCGCGATCACCTGGCAGCTCGGCGCATGGGAAGGCTTCTGGATCGTTTTCTACGGCTTCGCCACCTACGGCAACGCTGGCTGGATGCGCGAGCAGGTGTGCAAGTACATGTGTCCGTACGCGCGCTTCCAGAGCGTGATGTTCGACCGCGACACGATGATCATCACCTACGACCGCACGCGCGGCGAGCCGCGCGGCAGTCGCTCCAAGTCCGTGAACGCGCGCGAGAAGGGGCTCGGCGACTGCGTCGATTGCAACATCTGCGTGCAGGTCTGCCCGACCGGCATCGACATTCGCGAAGGCCTGCAATACGAATGCATTGGTTGCGCCGCCTGCATCGACGGCTGCGACCAGGTCATGGACAAGATGGGCTATCCGCGCGGCTTGATCCGCTACACCACCGAGAACGCGCTGGCGCAGCACCTGGACGCGCCCGCGATCTGGCGCCGCGTGTTCCGACCGCGTACCCTTCTCTACGGCGCGATTCTGCTGGCGCTGGTGGCCGTGGCCGTGGGCTCGCTCGCGATGAAGAATCCGCTGAAGGTCGACATCCTGCGCGACCGTGGCGCTCTGGCCCGCGAGGCGGCGCCCGGACTCATCGAGAACGTCTACCGGATCCAGCTGATGAACACCGACGAGACCGCGCGGCGCTTCAGCATTTCCGCTGCCGGACTGCCCGGCCTGGCGGTGGCCGGTATCGAGCAGCCGGTGGCGGTCGAGCCCGCGTCGACGAAGCTGGTGACGCTGCGGCTGCAGCTGCCAATCGATGCCGGGCGCGACGCGCTTTCGCCCGGCAGCCACGCCATCGAGTTCGTCATCGAGGCCGAAGGTGACAGCAAGGTGAACCGCCATGAAAAATCGAGCTTTGTCATTCCCCGCTGATTCTGCGCCGCGCCGGTGGTATCGCGAGCGCTGGCCGTGGCTGCTGATCGCGGGACCCGCGCTCGTCGTCGTCGCCTCGCTGGCCACCGCGTGGCTCGCGATCTCCAGCGATGACGGTCTCGTTGCCCAGGACTATTACAAGCAGGGACTGCTGATCAATCGCAAGATCCGTGCGGCCGGATCCGGCGAAGTTCCGCAACTTGGCGCCACGGTGACCTTGCGCGCCAACGGCGAGGTGCGCGCGCAGGTGGTTGGGCTGCCGCCAGCGCCGGCGCCAGCGCGCCTGCGCCTGACGCTCGCGCACCCCGGACACACCGGTCCGCAATCGATCATCGCACTCACGCGCGTTGCCGATGGCGAATACGTCGGCGTGTTTTCCGAACCGGCGGCTGGCCGCTTGGTCGTGACGCTGGAATCGGACTCGTGGCGCCTGCCGACCACGACGGTACAGAGTGGTGTCGGCGCGATCGAGCTGGGTGCGGTCGCCGGGCACTCTTGAGCGCGCGACCCTGGCGACGAGGAGGAACTGGCGATGCAGGCAACCTTTGCGCAGCGACTGATGTGGGTGCTGTGGCCGGCATTTCTCGCCGCCGGCGTCGCGGAAGCCGTGTTCTTCACCGTGTTCGACCCATTCGAGCTGCACTTCTTCGGCGCGCCGCTGGAGATGTCGCGGCAGGCGATCTACACCATGGGATTTTTCGGCTTCTGGGGCCTGGGCGTCGTCGCCTCGGCATGTACGCTGTGGCTCGCGCAGCCACCGGCCGCCGACGCCCGCCATCGCGGCGGCGATGCGACGCTGTCCTAGCAGCGCTGGTTGACGAGTTGCCTGAGCGCCGACAGGTCGAGCAGTTTCAGATTGCGACCCTGGACCTGGATCAGGCCTTCCTTCTGAAAATGCGACAGCAGCCGGCTCACCGTCTCGAGCTTCATGCCGAGGTAGCTGCCGATCTCCTCGCGGGTCAGGCGCAGCACGAACTCGGTCGTCGAGTAGCCGCGCCGCCGATAGCGATCAGAAAGACTGAGGAGGAAAACCGCCAGGCGCTCCTCGGCGCGCATACTGCCGAGCAACAGCATCATGTTCTGGTCGCGACCGATGTCGCGCGACAGGACTTGATGCAGGTTGTGCTGCAGGGGCACCACGCTGCGAGCAAGTTCTTCGAGGCGGTTGAACGGCAGCACGCAGACTTCGGTATTCTCGAGCGCCACCGCTTCGCAGCCGTGGCGGTCGGTGCCAATGCCGTCGAACCCGATGACGTCGCCCTGCATGTGATAACCGATGACCTGTTCGTGCCCGTCTTCGGCCAGGATCGTGGTCTTGCACGAGCCCACCCGGATCGCATAGAGCGCCGTGAAACCGGCGCCGGCGCGAAACAGGGCGTCGCCTTTCTTCAGATGCTGCCGGTTGGTCACGACGGCGTCGAGTTGTCGCATCGCGTCGGGTTCGAGGCCGACCGGAAGGCACAGCTCACGCATGTTGCAATTGCTGCAATGCGTCCTTAAGTCGCTGATCGATATGAGCGCGGCGGCAGGCGTGGTTCCCGGCGTTGCTAGTGGCACTGGAGTGGCCATGGGGCGGTGTCGCGTCGATCCGGCGTTCAAGGGTGCGGGGAGTGTAGCCGCATTCCCCGGCACTGAACAGGTTGCCGGCAGCCCGGCCCACGGGAGCACATCTTGGCCCTGAGCGTGCTGATCAGCGCGTGGCTGGTCGGCGCGCTGGGTGCGCTGCATTGCCTGGCCATGTGCGGAGGCCTGTTGGGTGCGCTCGCCGCACGCGACCTGGCGGTGCAGCCGCTGCTGCCGGCACGTTCACTGGCACTGCGCCAGGTTGCGTACCACGTCGGACGAGTGGCGACTTATACGGCGCTGGGCAGCGCCTTCGGAGCGGCCGGCGCCTACGCTCTCAGGGCGGCCGACCTGCTGCCGCTGCAGCGCGCGCTCTACCTGGCGGCCAACGCTCTGCTGTTGGTGCTGGGCATCAGCATCGCACTGCGTACGCCGGGAGTCGCCTGGCTGCAACGTATCGGCGCACGCGGCTTCTCGGTAATTCTGCCGCTACTGCAACCGCTGCTGCGACGGCCGGGCATGGCAGGCAGCGTCGCCAGCGGCATGGTGTGGGGCTTGCTGCCGTGCGCGCTGGTGTACAGCGTGTTGCCGCTTGCGTTGCTGGCAGGCGGCGCGTGGCAGGGCGGCGCGGTCATGTTTGCCTTCGGTGTCGGCACGGTGCCGAACCTGCTGGCCGGCGCGCTGCTGCTGGGCCGCGCGCGGCGAGTGCTTGAGGGCAGGACATTGCGCTACAGCGGCGCGGCGCTCCTTATTGGATTCGCACTGGCCGGCTTCTGGCGCCTGCTCTTCGATCCGGGCGCGCTGGCGCAGGGAGCGTTCTGCCTGGTTCCATAGCGCCATCGAAGGCCCGACAGCGCTTGGGCGCGCGGTTCGCCGCCGCTCTAGGGCACCCGACGCGGATCGTCGAAGAACTCGTGCATGAGGAATTCCTCGAGGCCCGCGTTGTCGGCGATGCGCGCGGAGAGCGTGACATTGCGGCCCAGCCGCTGCGATTCCCAGATGAAGTCCTCGTGCTTTTCCTCGCGAATGATCGCGATCATCTTGCGGATCACGGCAAGGCGGATGTCGCTGTTGTCGCCCTTGCGCACCTCGAAGAGCTGTGTCGCCCGGCGGCCGATATCGTTGCTCCAGCCGTAGAACTCGAATTCGGCGTCCAGATATCCGACGTGCTTGAGCTGGAAGACGCCGCCACCTTGCCTGGGGTCGCGGCTCAGCCTGCCGGTTTGCTGCGCGGGCAGGTTGGCGGCGATATTGCGCTGCACGCGCGCATTCTCGTCTTCGACAGGTGAGGCGGTCGGTTCGGCTTCGCCGCGTGCGCGCCGGCGCGCCGCAATGTAGGCCGCCAGGTCGCCTTCCACTGGCGCCGGCGCGGGCGGCGTGGGCGGCGCGGGCACGACCGGGGCGACAGGCGCCTGCGGCGCGACGGTCGCCGGAGGCAGCGTCGCCACGCTCGGCGGCACGGGCCGCGTGCGCGGCGGCGCCTTGGGCAGCTGCACCTCGCGGCACCGGCGTGGGCTCGGCCTTGGGCGCGGGCGACGGCGCCGGCGCGGGCGGACTCGGCGGCAGCGGCGCCAGGCTGACCGACAACTGGCTGGTCGCCTCGGACTCGTCGGGCTTGTTCTGCATCAGGGCGCGAATCTGCGGCAGCCACAGCCAGATCACCAGGATGTGGATCAGCAGCGACAGCGCGAGCCCCAGCCAGATGGTCGGTATGACCACGACATTGCCTCGCGGCCGACCGGAATCGTACATGTAGCTCATCGGTGGCGCGGATGCGGACGGGCGGGAGTGCGGGGGACGTACTGCGTACGGTAACGCATGAAAGGGATGCTTGCTGCGGCTGGATGGCGCCCATTGTAGACGGTGCGGCCCCGCTGGTTGTTCCCGGGCATGACGCGCTGCTGTTACCGCGCCGGTATTGCCGGTCTTGAGTCGGCGCTGTTGCGCAGGAACGATGTGATCTGAAACTTGCGGTACGCTGTCGCAAAGCGCACCGAGGTTGCCGCGTCAATCGGGTGGTGTGTGGCGCGCGCCGCGCATGGCCGCCGCCTTCTTTTCGCGATCGCGCTTTTGTACCCGGCGCAACGACACGAGTTCTGCGACCGCGAGCGCGAGCACTATCAGCTCGAGCAGCAGCCACTCCCAGCGACCCAGAATGCTCCAGTCCATGCGCAGCCCGTCGGTGGGCTCAGGTCCACCTGCCGTAGCGCTCAGCGTGGTCGCGCCGCTCGAGTCGTTCGAATAGGTCGACCACCCACGCTGCCTGTTCACCGATGCTGCGGTTCGCCTTGCGCGTCGGTGCGTCGGCAGGTCGTGCCGTGGTCACGGCGTCGACAAGAAAGTGCGTTGCCGCGAGAGTTGGTGCAGCCAGGACATTGCCTGCCTGATGTGCGGGTAGCGTGACGAGGGTCCGGGCCAGCAATTGCGCCTTGCGGCCCGCGGAGACGACTGCGCGCTGCGAGACCGAGTCATGGCCGCGGCGCGCGACTTCGTGCCCAATGTCGGCGTAGAGCAGGCGCGCGGCATGGATGCCCGGTCGACACGCCAGCGGCAGCCGGGCCGTTCCGGGGTCGATCGTGTCGTAGAGCGTGTCGGCGCAACGCAGCAGGCGCTCGACGACGCCCGCCAGCGCCGCGCTGAACACCGGTCGCGTGAGCCACATGTCGGGCTCGATGCCCGCTTCGCGCAGCCACGACTGCGGCAGATAAAGCCGTCCGGCGCGGGCATCCTCGCCGACGTCGCGCGCGATGTTCGACAGCTGCATCGCCACGCCGAGTTCGCATGCGCGAGCGACGACCTCGGGTGCGCGCACCTGCATGAGCATCGCCATCATTGCGCCGACCGAGCCGGCGACCCGGGCAGCGTAGTCGTGCAAATCGGCCAGGCTTTCGTAACGCCGGCCCTGCGCATCCCATTCGAATCCTTCGAGCAGCGCTTCGGGCAATGTACGCGGAATGGCGAATCGCGCGACGACGTCGGCGAGCGCACGGTCGGCCGCGATTGCAAGTGGTCTCCCGGCGTAGGCGCGATCGAGTCGGTCGCGCAGCATCGCCAGCGTATCCTGCGTGCCGCCACCCAGATCCACGGCGTCGTCGGCCACACGGCAGAAGGCGTAGAGCGCCGACGCGGGCTCGCGGATCGCGCGTGGCAGGAACAGCGACGCCGCGTAGAACGTGCGCGACCCCCCTCGCAGCATGCGTCGGCATGCCGAGATGTCTGCGGCGCGTGCCGCGCTGAGCTCAGGCGAATGCAGCCGCATCCGGGACCAGCGCATCGAGTACGCGCGCCGACGACAGGACGCCGGGAACACCGGCGCCCGGGTGTGTCCCCGCGCCCACCAGGTAGAGCCGCTCGACGTCTTCGCTGCGATTGTGCGGCCGGAACCACGCGCTCTGCGACAGCACCGGTTCCATGCCGAACGCCGCGCCGCGAAACGACAGCAAGTCGTCCTGAAAATCCTGCGGCGTCATCAGTCTCGACGTGATGACCTCATCCTCCAGCCCCGGCAGCAGCGTCTCCGCGAGGCGCTGCGCGATGGCACGGCGATATGCCTCGGCCTTCGCCGGCCAGTCGGTGCCGCTCTGCAGATGCGGCACCGGCGAAAGAACGTAGAACGCGTCGCAACCGGCGGGAGCGAGAGAAGGATCGGTGGCGGTGGGGCGGTGCAGGTAGAGGCTGAAATCCTCGGCCACCACCTTGCGTTCGAAGATGTCCTCTAGCAACTCGCGGTAGCGCGGGCCCAGGACGATGGTGTGGTGCGGCACTTCGGGATACTGGCGCCGGGTCCCGAAGTACCAGACGAACAAGCTCATGGAATAGCGCGCGCTGTCGATACGGCGGTCGGTCCAGCGGCGGCGGATGGGGGCGGGCAGCAGATAGCGGTAGGTCCACGCCGCGTCGGCGTTCGACACCACGATGGCGGCGCGCAATTCGTCTCCGGAGGCCAGTCGCACGCCGGTCGCGGTGCGTCCCTGCAGGGTGATGGCGCGCACTTCGCTGTCGCAGCGCACCGTGCCGCCCTGGCCTTCGATGAGCCCCACCATTCCACGCACCAGCCGACCGGTGCCGCCCATCGCGAAATGCACGCCGTGGCAGCGCTCCAGATGCGCGATGAGTCCGTAGATCGAGGTTACGCTGAACGGATTGCCGCCGACGAACAGCGGATGAAAGCTCAGTGCGAAGCGCAGGCGCTCGTCGCGCACGTGCGCGGCAGCGAGGCTGTAGATGCTGCGGTAACTGCGCAGCCGAACCATGTCGGGAAGCACTCGCGCCATGTCCTTCCAGCTGGAAAACGGGACATGGCCGAGCTCCTCGAAACCGACGCGATAGATCGCTTCGCACGCACGCATGAAGCGCTCGTAGCCCTCGACGTCGGCCGGGCGCGAGGCGCTGCACTTCGGCGCGCATCGCGGCGGCGTCGCCCGAGCAATCGAAGCGCTCGCCGTCGTTGAAGCGGATGCGGTAGAACGGCGACAGCGCCTTGAGCTCGACATCGTCGGCGAGCCGGCGACCGCACAGCTGCCACAATTCTTCGAACAGGAACGGCGCGGTGATGATCGTCGGCCCGGCGTCGAAAGTGAAGCCGTCCTGGCGATGGACGCTTGCCCGTCCCCCCGGAGCGGACTGCTTTTCGAGCACGGTGACCCGGTAACCCCGGGCTCCGAGGCGGATCGCGGCAGCCAGGCCGCCGAAGCCGCTGCCGATGACCACCGCATGCGGTCTGTCACGGCGCGCCAGCGAAGCGGCGGAACGTCGGGCACCAACTGTCAACGTTGACATTGTATGGATAGTGTAACAGTATCGTTACACATTGAGTCAACGCGCGGCGGCCCGCCGCCGCCGGGCACCCACGGCGCTATCTCGTGGTTTCCACGCCCTCGACGCCGGCATAGGCATGGACGATGTCGCGCCCATGAGCGAGCACATACGACCTGAACGCGTAAGCACTCGGCGACAGGCGCTTCGCGGCCAGATGCACCACGTTCCATTCGCGCATGACCGGCAGGCCGCGCACATCGAGCAGGACCAGCCGCCGATGCTGCAACTCGAAGCCGACCGTATGCCGCGAAATGAAACTCACGCCCATGCCGGCCATCACCGCCTGCTTGATGGTCTCGTTGCTCGACATTTCCATCGCGACACTTGGAGCGACGCCGTGTTCGTCGAAGAACTGTTGCATTGCCGATCGTGTGCCGGAACCCGGTTCGCGCACCAGGAACGCTTCGTTCGCGATCGCCGAGACCGGTATGCCGCGCCGCGCCGCCAGTCGATGATCGGGCGCCGCGACGATCACCAGCGGATGGCTGGCAAATGCTTCGGCGACTGCGTCGTGCGTCTTCGGGGCGCGACCCATGATCGCCAGATCGACCGCGTTGTCGGTGAGCAGTGCAGCCACCGCGTCGCGGTTGTCGACCGCAAGCCGCAGCTCGACCTCGGGATGCAGCTTGCGAAACCGTGCGAGAAGGTAGGGCGCGAAATAGCGCGCCGTGCTCACAACGGCGATGCTGATCCGGCCGCCGCGCAATCCTTTGAGGGCATCGAGTGTGGCCTCGGCATCCTTGAGCGAATCGAGCACGCCGCGCGCGGTGGCCAGCAGGTGCCGACCGGCTTCGGTGACGAAGACTTTCTTGCCGACCCGCTCGAACAGCGGCAGGCCGGCGCTTTGCTCGATTTCCCTGATCTGCATCGAAACGCCGGGCTGAGACAGGTGCAATTCGTCCGCAGCCCGCGAAAAGGAAAGGTGTCGCGCTACGGCTTCGAAGACCTGAAGTTGACGCAACGTTACGTGCCGAATCGACACCGGCCGCCTCCTGTGAATATCAGTAAGAGCTTATCAGATTGATAAGTAAAGGTGACTGTTACTTATGATGTTCGCCGGCTACAGTTGGCGCGCCGTCACCGCAAACCTTCAGGAGGAAGTTGCATGGGCAACATGGCCGAACGCTACAAATCCGGCGTCATTCCCTACGCGAAGATGGGCTATTGGGACGCCGACTACGCGCCCAAGGACACCGACGTCATCGCGCTGTTTCGCATCACACCGCAGGAAGGCGTCGACTCGATTGAAGCTGCCGCGGCGGTGGCAGGTGAATCGTCGACCGCAACCTGGACGGTGGTGTGGACCGACCGGCTCACCAACTGCGAGCTGTATCGCGCCAAGGCGTATCGCGTTGACCCGGTGCCGGGTACACCTGGCCAGTACTTCGCATACATTGCCTACGACCTCGACCTTTTCGAGGAGGGGTCGATCGCCAACCTCACCGCGTCGATCATCGGCAATGTCTTCGGCTTCAAGGCGGTCAAGGCATTGCGCCTGGAGGACATGCGCATTCCGGTCGCCTACCTGAAAACGTTTCAGGGGCCGGCGACCGGCATCGTGGTCGAGCGCGAGCGGCTCGATAAATTCGGGCGGCCGCTGCTCGGCGCGACGACGAAGCCGAAGCTCGGCCTCTCGGGCCGCAACTACGGACGCGTGGTGTACGAAGCGCTCAAGGGCGGGCTCGACTTCGTCAAGGACGACGAGAACATCAACAGTCAGCCGTTCATGGGCTGGCGCGACCGCTATCTGTATTGCATGGAAGCGGTCAATCGCGCATCCGCGGCGACCGGCGAGGTCAAGGGCCATTACCTGAACGTCACCGCCGGCACCATGGAGGACATGTACGAGCGCGCCGAGTTCGCCAAGGAGCTCGGTTCGGTGATCATCATGATCGACCTGGTGATCGGATACACCGCGATCCAGTCGATGGCGAAGTGGGCACGCAGGAACGACATGGTCCTGCACCTGCACCGTGCCGGCAACTCGACCTATTCGCGGCAGAAGAACCACGGCATGAACTTCCGCGTGATCTGCAAGTGGATGCGCATGGCCGGCGTCGATCACATCCACGCGGGCACCGTGGTGGGCAAGCTCGAGGGCGATCCCGCCATGATCAGGGCTTCTACGACACGCTGCGCGAGCCGCACACGCAGGTGAGCCTCGAGCACGGCCTGTTCTTCGAGCAGGAGTGGGCGTCGCTGCGCAAGGTCATGCCGGTCGCGTCGGGCGGCATCCATGCCGGACAGATGCATCAGTTGCTGCACTACCTGGGCGAGGACGTCATCCTGCAATTCGGTGGCGGCACCATTGGCCATCCGATGGGCATCCAGGCCGGCGCGACGGCCAATCGCGTCGCGCTCGAAGCGATGATCATGGCGCGCAACGAGGGTCGCGATTACCTCAACGAGGGGCCGCAGATCCTGCAGGAAGCCGCGAAGTGGTGTTCGCCGCTCAAGGCCGCGCTGAGCACCTGGGGCGACGTCAGCTTCAACTACCAATCCACCGATACCGCCGACTTCGTGCCGACCGCAACGGTCAGCGCGTGAAGTCCTTCGCACAGGAGACCGAAGCATGATGACCAACCTCGGCGCCCGGCTCACGCAGGGCCAGTTCTCGTTCCTGCCACCGTTGACCGATATACAGATCACCGCGCAACTCGAATACGCGCTTGCGCACGGCTGGGCGGTCGGCGTCGAGTACACCGACGATCCGCATCCGCGCAACACCTACTGGGAGATGTACGGCAATCCGATGTTCGACCTGAAGGACCCGGCCGGCATCCTGCTCGAAATCAACGCGTGCCGTAAGGCGCACCCGCAGCACTATGTGCGGGTGACCGCGTTCGATTCGACCCGCGGCTGGGAGACCGTGCGCATGTCATTCATCGTCAACCGTCCGGCGCAGGAGCCCGGGTTCCGGCTGGTGCGCCAGGAAGTTGCCGGTCGCAGCATGCGTTACACGATCGAAAGCTACGCGGCGCAGCGGCCCGAAGGCCAGCGCTACGAGTAAAGCATGTCCACATTGAATCTCGACCATGAGCCTGCGGGAGTAGTCGACCTCGCGGCGGTTTCGGCCGACCTGCACGTCAACGAGGTGCTGGCGCAACTCGACGCCGAGCTGGTCGGGCTCGCTCCGGTGAAGAAGCGCATCGGCGACATCGCGGCGCTGCTGCTGGTCGAGCGCGCGCGCAAGGAGCTGGGGTTGGCCGCAGGGTCGCCGTCGCTGCATATGTCGTTTACCGGCAATCCGGGCACCGGCAAGACGACTGTGGCGCTGCGCATGGCGGAGATCCTGTTCCGTCTCGGCTACATCCGCAAAGGCCATCTGGTCGCGGTTACGCGCGACGATCTGGTCGGGCAGTACATCGGCCACACCGCGCCGAAGACGCGCGAGGTGCTCAAGAAGGCGATGGGCGGCGTGCTCTTCATCGACGAGGCGTACTACCTCTACCGCCCGGAAAACGAGCGCGACTATGGGCAGGAGGCGATCGAGATCCTGCTGCAGGTGATGGAGAACCAGCGCGACGACCTGGTCGTCATCGTCGCCGGCTACAAGGACCGGATGGAAACGTTCTTCCGGTCGAATCCCGGACTGTCGTCGCGCATCGCGCACCATATCGATTTTCCCGACTACAGCGCCGCGGAGCTGCAGCAGATCGCCGACCGGATGCTCGAGCAGATGCAGTACCGGATGAGCGATAGCGGCAGCGCTGCGCTTACCGAATACATACCGCTGCGCATGGCGCAACCGCACTTCGCCAATGCGCGCTCGATCCGCAACGCGCTGGACCGCGCCCGCCTGCGGCAGGCCAGCCGTCTGTTCGCGATGCGCGGCGGCGCGTTGACACGAGAGCAGTTGATGACCATCGAAGGCGAGGACCTGCGCGCCAGCCGCGTCTTCGACCAACCCATGGCGAGCGCCCAGGCGTGAACATCCGCGCGCTTCTGTTCGACGTCGACGGGACGCTCGCCGATACCGAGGAGGCACACTGGAAGTCGTTCAACGATGCGTTTCTCGCCGAAGGAATCGCGTGGCACTGGAGTCGCGAGCGCTACTCCGAGCTCCTCAAGACCACCGGCGGCAAGGAGCGCATCGCGGCGCACCTGCACTCGCTTGACCTGCCGGCTTCGCAGCGCTCGCGGCTTGAAGCGCGCATCGGCGCAGTGCATCGTCTGAAGACCGAATTCTACACACGCAGGGTCCGTGCCGGCGGTATCGAACTGCGCGAGGGCATTCGCCGGTTGATCGGCGAGGCGCGTGCCGAAGGCATGCTGCTGGCGATCGCATCGACCACGACCCGGGAGAGCCTCGACGCGCTGCTGACGACTGCGCTCGCTCCCGACGCGCTCGACTGGTTTGCAGTCATCGCTACCGGCGACATTGTCCCGAGCAAGAAACCGGCGCCCGATATCTACGAATTCGTGCTGGGCGTGCTGGAGTTGCGCGCAGACGAATGCATCGCCTTCGAGGATTCCGGCCGCGGACTGAGCGCGGCCAAGGCGGCGCGGCTGTTCACGGTCGTGACGCCGACCTATTGGACGCGCGACGACAACTTCGGCCCCGCCGACCTGCTCCTGCCGCGCCTGGGCGATCACGATACGGCGCTCGATGCCGACTCTGCCGCGCGCGTCGGCAACTCGATGCTGACGCTGGCCGATCTCGCGCGACTGCATGCATTGCGCGGGCGCGCAGGTATGAGGAACGCCTCCTTGCGCGGTGCGTCGCTGCGCGCGCGGGGCCACGTTCACGCCGGTAGCAAGGGACGCTGACGACATGAAGTCGCGCGACAAGACGCTCACCGAATTCATCATCGAGGAGCAGCGCCGCTATCCCGAGGCAACCGGCGACTTTGCGGCGCTGCTCAACCATGTTCGCCTCGCGTGCAAGCGCATCGGCTTTCTCGTCGGGCAGGGCGCGCTCGGTGGCGCGACGGGGAGCGCCGGTGTAATCAACGTCCAGGGCGAGTCGCAGGCCAGGCTCGACGTCCTGGCCAATGACATCTTCGTGGAGACCAGTGAATACGGAGGCCAGCTTGCGGCGATGGTTTCCGAAGAGATGCCTGACGTCCATCAGATTCCGCCCGAGTATCCGCGCGGCAAGTACCTGCTCGCCTTCGATCCCCTCGACGGCTCCAGCAACATCGACGTCAACGTCTCGGTGGGCAGCATTTTCTCGATCCTGCGCGCGCGCGACGATGTCGCGCAGCCGACGGCGCAGGACTTCCTGCAACCGGGCGCGCGCCAGCTCTGCGCCGGCTACGCCATCTACGGGCCGACGACGATGCTGGTCCTCACGCTGGGCAACGGCGTGCATGGCTTCACGCTTGATCGTGGTTTCGGCGAATTCATCCTCACCCATCGCGACATGCGAGTTCCGGAAGAAACCAGTGAATTCGCGATCAACGCGTCCAACGAACGCTTCTGGGAGCCGCCGGTGAAGCGCTACGTGGTCGAGTGCCTGGCCGGGCGCGGCGGTGCGCGCGGCAAGGACTTCAACATGCGCTGGATCGCTTCGCTGGTCGCCGAGGTGCATCGCATCCTCGTCCGCGGCGGCCTGTTCATGTATCCCAGGGACACCAAGGATCCGGCCAAGCCGGGACGCCTGCGCCTGCTCTACGAGGCCAACCCGATGGCGATGATCCTCGAGCAGGCCGGTGGCGCGGCGTCGACCGGACGCGGCCGCATTCTCGATCTGCTGCCGACCGAACTGCATCAGCGCGTGCCCGTGATACTCGGTTCGAAAACCGAGGTGGCGCGCATCGAGCGCTATCACATGGAACACGATCAGGGATTGGACCTGCCGTTCAGCTCGCCGCTGTTCAACGAACGATCGCTGTTCGTGTCGGGCTGACCGCAGCTCCACACCCGCGCGACCGAGGGGGAAAGATGTCCGCAAAGCATCCGATCATCGCGGTCACCGGTTCGTCCGGCGCCGGTACCACGTCCGTGACGCGCACCTTCGAATGGATTTTCACGCGGGAGAAGATCAACGCAGTGGTGGTGGAAGGCGACTCGTTCCACCGCTACGATCGCGAGAGCATGAAGCACGCCATGGCGCAGGCGACGCAGCAGGGCAACAACCATTTCAGTCACTTCGGCCCCGAGGCCAACCTGTTCGAAGATCTCGAGGAGCTGTTCAGAACCTATGGCGAGTGCGGTGGCGGGCGCATCCGCAAGTATCTGCACAACAAGGAGGAGGCGGCGCCATTCGACCAGGAGCCCGGAACCTTTACCTCGTGGCAGGAAATTTCCGGCACGAGCGATCTTCTGTTCTACGAAGGCCTGCACGGTGCGCTGATCACCGGCAACGTGAACATCGCCCGGCATGCGGACCTGACCATCGGCGTAGTGCCGATCATCAACCTCGAGTGGATCCAGAAACTGCATCGCGACAAGAAGCATCGCGGCTACTCGACCGAGGCGGTGGTCGACACCATCCTGCGGCGCATGCCCGACTACGTCAATTACATATGCCCGCAATTCGCGCAGACACATGTGAATTTCCAGCGCGTACCGACCGTGGACACCTCAAATCCCTTCATCGCACGATACATTCCCAGCGCCGATGAGAGCTTCGTCGTGATCCGCTTTCGCAATCCCAAGGGCATCGATTTCCCTTACCTGCTCACGATGCTGCACGACTCGTTCATGTCGCGCCCGAACATCATCGTCGTCCCGGGCGGCAAGATCGACCTGGCGATGCAGCTCATCCTCACGCCCATGATCCTCAAGCTCGTCGACGGTCGACGGCGCGTGGTCGGCGCAACACCCGTTCGGGCCGGTAACGACTGATTGCGCGACACGTTGCGCGCATGCGGAGCGGGCGCAAGCTTGCGGGAAGCTGTTGTATTGCATTGCACCATTCACGGATGGCCCTCGTCACCTGCCAGTGCCGAGTGTGGAGGCGCCTTGACATTCCTCCGCGTCGGCACGACCATGGTCGTCCGCGGAAAGTTCGTGGCATGCAAGCGCTCCGATGAGAAAAATTCCCTACGAACCCGCGTTCGGCGAGGCTGACCTTTCGAACTGCGATCGCGAACTGATCCAGTTCGCGGGCTCGATCCAGCCGCACGGCGCGCTGCTGGTGCTCGAGGCGAATTCGCCGATGGTGTTGCAAGCCAGCACCAACACCGAAGCGGTGCTCGGTGTCGCGGTCGACGACTTGCTGGGCATGCCGATCGACGTGCTGGGCGGCGATCTGGTCGCCAAGGTGCGGCGTTTCCTTTCCGACGGTGTCAGCGTGCAGCCATGGCCGTTTCGCGCGTACACCGAGCGGGACGACGTCCGTCGCGGGTTCGAGGCGTTGATCCATCGCAACGGCGCCGATGCCGTGTTGCTCGAACTCGTTCCCGCCGACTTGCAGAAAGCCGCAGCGGACGCCAGGCAGTTGCCCCCATGGCTGGCGCAGGCGGTCGCGCGTCTGGGTGCCGCGCCGACGCTCGACGCGCTGGCGACCGCCACGGTGGAGGCGTATCGCGAACTCTGCGGCTACGACCGGGTGATGTTCTACCGCTTCGATCCCGACGGACACGGCGAGGTGATCGCCGAGG
This sequence comes from uncultured beta proteobacterium, assembly GCA_963741315.1. GTDB lineage: Bacteria > Pseudomonadota > Gammaproteobacteria > Burkholderiales > Casimicrobiaceae > PALSA-1003. The sequence goes on along the minus strand of CAVUHK010000004.1, from coordinate 483,905 downwards.
CGAAGCAGGAATACCTCGAGCCCTATCTGGGCCTGCACTATCCGGAATCCGATATTCCGCAGCGCGCGCGCGAACTGTACCTGCGTAATCGCGTACGCGTGCTGGTCGACATCGATTACGAACCCGTTCCCGTGGTGCCGCGCATGTTCCCGCCGACCGGCGAGGAACTCGACATGTCGCTGTCCTGGCTGCGCAGCATGTCGCCGCTGCACGTGCAGTACCTGAAGAACATGGGCGTCACCGCGACGCTGGTTGCATCGCTGATTCGCGACAACCGCCTGTGGGGACTGGTGGCGTGTCACCATTACAGCCCCAAGCGCGTCCCCTATTCGGTGCGCGCCGCGTGCGACCTCATCGCCGAAATCGTCTCGACGCGCGTCGCCGTGCTGGAGAATTTCACCCAGGTGCGCACCGCCGCGCTGGTTCGTCGCCTCGAGGGCCGGCTGATCGAGGCGACGTCGACACGCGGCGAATGGCAGTGCGCGCTGATGGACGATGCGCGCGACCTGTTGCGCATGGTAGGCGCGACCGGCGCGGTGCTTGCCTACGAAGACGAGTTCCTTACCGCCGGCGACGTGCCGTCGACCTCGGAGCTGCGCTCGCTGGTCGATTGGGTGGCGACGCAGCCGGCCGAAGGCGGCGTATTTGCCAGCGCGACGGTGGCTCGCGACGTGCGCGAATTCGCGTCGCTCGCCGAGACTGGCGCCGGGGTGCTCGCAGTGGAGTTGTCGCGTCCCGCTGGCGAATACCTGCTCTGGTTCCGCGGCGAGCAGGTGCAGGAAGTCCGCTGGGCGGGCAACCCGCACAAGCCGGCACTGCCCGGTAACGATCCGCGCGAGCTCTCGCCGCGCCGTTCGTTCGCGGTGTGGACGGAAAAGGTGCGCCTCACCGCGCGGCCCTGGTCGCGCGCCGACATCGCCACCGCGCAGGCGGTTGGCACCTCGTTGCGCGACGTAGCGCTGCAGGTGCGCTCGATGAGTTACCTGATTACCGAGGATCGCCTGGCGCTGCTGCGCCGCGCGCTGCAGGCTTCCACCGACGGCGTGCTCATTGCCGACGGAGCGGGCCGCATTCGTTTCGCCAACGAGGCCTTTTCGCGCTTCTTCCGCCGTCCGCACGTGCACATCGCCGACCTCGACGACCTGCCGCCGCTGTTCCGCGATCCGGTCGCGGCGCGAACCATGGTGCGCACCGTCATGGAAAAGCAGCAGGGCTGGCGCGGCGAATTGCCGCTCGACGCAGGCGGTGGCGCCGCGGTCCCGCTTGCGGTGCGTGCCGACGTCATTCCGCGCATCGATGGTTTCGGCGCGCTCGGCTACATCGTTCTCATCACCAACATGAGCGTGCGGCACGAGGCGGATGCGACCCGCGATCGCCTGCAGCGAGCGATCCTCGATGCGCAGGTGCCGCTGGCGCAGATGGAACTGCCGATGAGCGGTTCTGCGCAGTCGATGGACCTGATGAAGGCGGTATTCGCCAGCGTGAGCCTGGCGGTACTGGAAGTCGCCGAGGAGTCCGACGGACCCGCGGTGGTGCCAACGCTCGACAGTCTCGAAGCGTCGACGCAGCGCGTCGCGGACCTCGCGCGACTGATGATCGCCTACGGCGGCGAAGGCGGGATCGAAACCTAGCGCGTCGGTCGTCCCCGCTTCGCCGCCGCGGTGTTCAGCGGCTGATCAGGCATTCGTTGCCGGTGATCTTGAAGTTTTGAGTCGTCGTTTCGGTGGCGGTGCCGTTCTTGTCCTTGGTGGTCTTCTTGGTGGTCAGTGTGGCCGCGGGGCCGTCGACCACCAGCACACCGTTGGCTTTGATCGCGGCGGTGAACTGCGCTTCGGTGGGCGTCATTTCCTTCGCCATCGATTCCATCATCGAGCGATCCTTCGCCGGCATCGTCTTCCACTGGTCCTGCATCTCCTTGGTGGAGAGCTTGTTGGCATCCTCGAACTTCCCGGCGTGCAGAAATCCCACCTGCTTGACCGCGACCTTGCCGCACGGATGGTCGAGAATGGCCGCGCCCTTGATCTCGGACTTGGCCGCCGCGGCGGACGCGGTGACACCGAACAGCGCAAGGACAAGCATGGTGGCGCGAACGGTATCGATGCAACGATGAGTCATTTTCCTCTCCTTGAACGAGTGTCTTATGGGCATTGCGGAACAACCTGTCGCGGAACTGCAGCGCGACACTAACGCTTTGCGGGAGAATCGTCGAGTTCTTCGAACAGGCGCACGTGCAATGCGAACGCGGAGCTGGCCTCCTCGATGATGTCCGCGCTTGCGGAATCGTCGACCGGAAGCGTGTCGAGCGCGGTACGGAATCGGTGCTTCGTCGCGTCAGGCGATACGTCCGCCCCGAAGGCGTAGAACGCGCTGCCCGCGCCGTCGACCAGCCCCATCGTGCGGGTCACGATGTCTTTGAGCATCTGGCCGCCGCTCAGGTCGCCAAGGTAGCGTACATAGGCGTGCGCCACCAGCAGATGCACACGCGGGCCGGAGAGTTGACCAAGGCGCGCGACGTACACGCGCATTGCCGCGGCGAGCGGCCATTGCGACCATTGCTCGCCGCCGAGATACTCCAGGTCGCGCCGCAGCGCGGGCTCGCGGTAGAGCTCCGGCATGCGTATGGCGGCCACTGCGGGCGAACCTGCGTTCCTGTCGAGCGCGCTTTCGAGCGCGGCATAAAGCGCATGAAAGTTGCGCAGCATCACGCAATAGCGCTCGCGCGCGAGGCGCCCCTGCAGCAGCGCGTGCATGGCGCCGCTGCGCTCGGCCCGGTGGTGACTGTCCATCGTTGCGTGGCGCAAACGCAGCGATAGCGGCAGCGGCGTGCTCGTTGAGGCAGCTTCGCGCTTCGCGCTCATGCTGATGCGCCGACGCGTACCGCGCGCGACAGCGCAGCGGCATTGGCGTAGGGCAACGCAAGGTAGCGCGCGTGCAGCTCGGCGGCGAGGCGGCGCGCCTGCGGCTCGGTGCGGGGAGACGTGTCGATGAGAAGTGTGGTCGCGCCTGCGGCGCGCAGGCCGCGCGCCGCGGCGACGGCGTCGTCTTCGGCGCGCGCGCGACCCCCGCTGCCGTCGCGCGCGATATTGGCGCGACCGTCGGTAAGCACGACCACGGTCGGTGTCCCGCCGCGCCGATGCACGCCATCGACGAGCAGGCGAGCCGCGTCGAAGCCTGATGCGAGCGGAGTTCCACCGCCGCCGGCCAGGCTTGCGAGCCCGCGCTTGGCGCGAACCAGCGAGCGCGTGGGCGGCAGGATCAGTTCGGCGCCACGTCCGCGAAACGCGATCAACGCGACGCGATCGCGGCGCACGTAGCATTCGGCAAGCAGCAACTCCACCGCCCCCTTGGCCTCTGCCAGACGGTGCAATGCCGCCGACCCGGATGCGTCGACGACGAAAATGGTGGTCGTTTCGCGGCGCTGTGCGAAACGCGTGATGCGAAAATCCTCGGGACGGACAGCGATGCGGCAGGCGTTGCCGGAGAGCGATGCATCGCCCAGGCGCGCGCGTTGCCACGGCGCGGCGGCACGAAGCGTTTCGATGACGTTGACGCGTGCGCCCCTGCGTGGGTCTCCGCGCTGTACGCCCGCGGGACGGCCGCGCAATCCGGATCGCTGCAATGCTCCCGAACGCCCCAGTACGCGCGATCGACGCCGCGTGTCGCCGGCTCGACCGGCGTCGCCAAGCAAGCCGGCAGGGATCGCGGCCTGCGCCGCATCGAGAACGGCATCGGCGAGTTGTTGCGCCTGCGCCCCCGGCTCGTCGGATCGTGATTGGGGGTCTTCGGCACGCTGCGCGGAAGATTCTTCGGGAAGTTCGGCGCAGGCCGGTTCCGGCGCGTCGGGCGGGGCCGCGTTCTCCTCCGGCGGCGGCGCAGGTTCGCTCGGACAGCGAGTCGCGCGGGGGGCGAGCACCAGTTCCGCGGCGAGTTCGGCGTCAGCGCTGCAAACACGATCGCGCCCGTCCAGCGCCGCGGCGGCTCGGGCGACCTGCAACGCCAGCAGGGGCGCGCGGATCGACGCGATTCCCAATGCCAGCGCGGTCGCGCACAGCGCCTCGATGACTGCACCCTCCGCGTCGACCTGCGGCAGCAGCGCGCGCGCCGCCGCAACTGATTCCGCGCTGTGCAGCGAAAGCAGCGTGTCCGCGATGCGAATGTCCGACAGGTCGACTACGAACGCCAGTCGATCGGCGAGCGACGCGCAGAGCAGTTCATCGTCGGCGACGCCTTCGTCGAGCGAGACCACGCCGAAGCGCGCGGGCGCGCGCTGCGCGAAGCCGTCGCGCTCGAGTACCACCTCGCGCGCGTCGAGTGCCGCCGCAATGTGCGCGGCGGTCATCGGTGCGATGCGCTCGGCCATGGCGAGCACCACGATACCGCCATCGCTCGCCGCCAGCGCGCCCTCGTTCCGCGACCGGCGTGCCGGCGCGCAACGTCGCGGCGAGGTCGAGCCCGCCCAGCAGGCGTGCGTCGCTGATGTGCAACGGCACGCGGCGAACGGGAGCCGCCGGCGGCAGGAGCTTGCGCAGGAGCGCGAGCCAGGCGTCGCGCACCGCGCCGTGCTGCGCGCGCAGTCTCACCCCGCCGGTTGCGCACGGGTCGACCGCGAACAGGGCGGCCGCCATCGCAGCCGGGGGCCAGCGCGCCGCGTCGGCAAGCGCGCGCGCGGTCATGCCTCGAACAGCTCCTTGACGGCGCGTTCGACGCGCAGCGTCGACCCGGCTTCGTCGAGTGGATCGCGGCGCAGCCGGTGGCGCAGTGCCGACGGCGCGACGCGGCGCAGGTGCGCGGCATCGACCTCTCCGCCGTCGAAACTGGCAAGCGCGCGCGCGGCCCGGATCAACGTCAGTTCCGCGCGCAGCCCGTCGGTACCCAGACGCAGGCACAATTGCGCGGCGAGTTGCAGCGCCGCCTCGGAAACTTCGGCGGTACGTAGCCGGGCGCGCGCAGCGACGATCCTGCGGCGCAACTTCGCTTCCTCCGCCTTCCACGTCGCCGCAAAGGCTTCGGGATCGCGTTCGAACCGGTCGCGCCGGCGCACGACTTCCACGCGGCTGGCAAGGTCGTCCGGCGTGCGCACCTCGACGGAAAGCCCGAAACGGTCGAGCAGCTGCGGCCGCAGCTCGCCTTCCTCGGGGTTGCCGCTGCCGATAAGCACGAAGCGCGCCGGGTGGCGCACGCTCAGTCCTTCGCGCTCGACCACGTTCTCGCCCGACGCGGCGACGTCGATGAGCAGATCCACCAGATGATCCTCGAGCAGGTTCACCTCGTCGATATAGAGGAAGCCGCGATGCGCGCGCGCCAGCAGACCCGGTTCAAACGCCTTTTCGCCGCGCGTCAGCGCGCGTTGCAGGTCGAGCGCGCCGACCACGCGATCCTCGGTCGCGCCCAACGGAAGGTCGACGACCGGAACGCTGCGCGACCCGCTCTTGAGCGCGCCTTTGAGTGCCCGTTGCGAGCACTCTTCGCACCTCTCGGCGGTGGCAGCGGGATCGCAGCCGTAGCGGCAGCCGCTGACCACGCGCATTGGCGGCAACAACGCGGCGAGCGCCCTGACCGCGGTGGATTTGCCGGTGCCGCGATCGCCGAAAACGAGCACTCCGCCGACGGTGGGATCGATGGCCGCGATCAGCAGCGCCAGCTTCATTTCATCCTGGCCGACGATCGCGGAAAACGGAAACGCGTGTGCCATGTTAGCGATGGATCCGGTGCGTGGCAGGATCGAGCGCTTTCGCAGCGGGGTTGCGATCGAGGACAATGCGCTCGCTGGCGTGCAAGATTGTGCGTTCCACGAGGTGGATGACGCCGATTGTAGCGGCAATGTTGGTCGCGCAGGGTGAAGGCGTGTCCATCATCGGCGCGAGCGCGGCATGCGAAAAGGCAGCAACCACTTGACCCAGCCGCTGCGAAAGCGGTCGAGCGAAAGGCTTTCGTGCATCGCCGTCCCGGTTGCGCGATCGCCTTCGATCGCGAGCAGCGACCGGGCATAGAAGGGCGTGTCCTCGAAAGTCTTCGCGATGCTCACCTTTCGACCCGGATCGGCGCGCGTCGAACGCGCGATGCCCCATGCGGTGCGGGGCAGCGCGACGCGCGGCGGCACCCGCATCGGCTCGACCGATCCCGATCGATCGAAACGGGTGCTGAAGGCAAGATTGCTGCCATCGCGGCGATCGACATCGTAGTGCACGAGCGTCGCGCCCGGCACGCTGGAGCGCGACCAGTGCCAGCGGCTGAAAGCAGTTTCCAGCGGCGCATCGCCCGCGTTAGTGTCGAGATAGCCTGCGCCTGACCAGCGCAATGCCGGTGCATCGAGCGCCACATCGACTTGCGCGCATGGAGCAATCGGCGACCAGAGATGCCGTCCGTCTCGATCGAGCGCGATCACATGGCTGCAGAGCCCTGCCGGAACGAGGCGCACGGTGCCGCGGATGCGCGATGGAAGCGGAAAGGTGATCTCGTCGATGGCGATGGTCAGCGCGGTCCCGTCCCAGGAGAGCGAACTCGGCCCGATTGCCAGCGTCGAGCGGCTGCGGCGCACCGACGCGCTGCGCCGCTCGGTCAGCGCCCAGCGCTTGAAGCCGTCGCCATAGAGCGCGACGTTGAGCGCGCAGTGCTGCAACGGATCGCCCGAACCGCGCACGCGCGCGAGTGCGTAGTAGGGCGAGAACACGCTGCCGATGAAGGCGATGATGGTCAGGCCGTGGCGGCCGTCGTCGCTCAGCGCGTCGACATACCACCATGCATAGCCACCGTGTGCGACCGGCGCGTCGAAGCGAGGTCCGCGAGCAGCGCGTTCGCTGCCATCGATCCCGACAGCGCCGCCATGGGTACGCCCGGACCCGGGTGAGTGCTGCCCCCCGCCAGGTACAACCCCGGAATGCGGCTGCGCGACCCCGGCCGGCTGAACGACGACTTCCAGCCGTGCGTCGCGCTGCCGTAGAGCGCGCCGCCGGTCCCGGGAAACAGCCGCTCGAAGTCCTGCGGCATCGTGATCGCCGTCGTCGCGGCCTGACGGTCGATTTTCAGGCCGCAGCGCGCCAGCAGATCGAAGGTGCTTTGCTCGCATTGTTCTATCTCCGAGGCAGTGTAGCGATGGCTATCACCGTTGGGCGGCGCGTTGATCAGGCAGAAGAGTCGCTCGGGCGCGCCAGGTTGCGGCGCGTGGGCGCCGTCGCGATCCTGGGCGCAGACGTAGACGGTCGGGGCGACCGGCAATCGTGCACGCCGCAGCAGGTCGTCGAATTCGGCGCCGTAGTCGGCCGAAAAGAACACGTTGTGTCGCTGCAGGGCAAAGTCCGCGGTTGGCGCGACCATGGCCCAGGTGATCGCCGAGAGCGAACGCGCGGAACGAGGCGCAGGCGGCACTGCCGACGCCGCCTTCGCACCGAGACGTCCGCTGGCGATCGATGCCACGTCGGCGTTGACGACGACCGCGTCGGCCGCGATCGATTCACCGCAAGCGAGGCGCACGCCGCAGGCGCGGCCGCCGCTGACGACGACTTCGCTGGCCGCGGTTGCGAAGCGCAGGCGCGCGCCGCGCGCGGCCGCGACCTCGGCCAGTGCGAGCGCGACCTTGAACATGCCGCCCTGCACCAGCCAGACGCCTTCGCGCTCGACGTGCGCGATGAGCATCAGCGTCGCCGGCGCGAGGAAGGGCGACGAACCGCAATACGTCGCGTACCGGCCGAACAACTGGCGCAGCCGCGGATCGCGAAACTGCTTGCCCAGCGCGGACCAAAGGGTATCGAAAGGCTTGATGCGCCAGAGATTGCCCAGTCCGAGCAGGCCGCCATGCCTGACCAGCGCCAATGGACTCGGCGCCGGTGCACGGATATAGGATCGCTCCAGCGTCGCGTAGATTCGCCGCGCGCGCTCGCAAAACGAACGATAGCGGCGCGCCTCGTACGGGCCCGAGAACGCACCGATGGCATCGGCGGTGCGGTCGACGTCGGCGTAGAGGTCGAGCCGTTCCTGCGCACTCCAGGCATGCGTTGCGAGCACCTCGGCCGGCTGCAACTCCACATGCGCGGCGAGGGAGGTTCCGGCGCGCGCGAAGATTTCTTCGAATACCCAACGCATGGTGAACACCGTCGGACCGGCGTCGATGCGCGCGTTGCCGATGGCCAGCTCGCGCAGCTTGCCTCCCGGCGTGGCCGCGCGCTCGACGAGCGTGACGTCGATGCCGCGCACGGCGAGCTCCAGCGCCGCTACGAGTCCCGCGACGCCGGCGCCGACCACCACGACGCGTTGAGTCATCGGCTCAGGCTGCCCGAGGAAAAAATGTCGTTGACGCGTTACGGACCATGTGTCTATATTATGTGACACACGCCGGCAACACAACAAAGACGCTGGTCACGCGGAGGATCCCCGACATGGACGGCAGTTCTCGGATCGAGCAGGCACTGGGTGCGGCACTGGCCGCGGTCGACCTGCCGGGAGGTCCACCCAGGCTCGCCGCGTCGGTGCGCCACGCGGTGTTTCCCGGCGGGGCGCGCATTCGCCCGCGCTTGTGCCTGGCGGTTGCACGTGCGTGTGGAGAGGACTTGCCCGCGCTCACCGACGCCGCCGCGGTCGCAATCGAATTGCTGCACTGCGCGTCGCTGGTGCACGACGACCTGCCGTGTTTCGACGATGCCGCGATCCGTCGCGGTCAAGCGTCGGTCCATCGTGCCTTTGGCGAGCGCCTTGCGGTGCTTGCCGGAGACGCCTTGATCGTGCTCGCCTTCCAGACCCTCGCGCGCGGCGCGGTTGGCGCCCCGGCGCGACTGCCTCCGCTGCTCCTGACGCTTGCCGGATCGGTGGGCATGCCCAACGGCATTGCCGCCGGCCAGGCCTGGGAATGCGAGCCCTGCGTCGACCTCGCCCAATACCAGCGCGCCAAGACCGGCGCGCTGTTTGCCGCTGCGACCATGGGCGGCGCCGCCGCCGCTGGCGCCGAGTGCGCCGCGTGGCGCAACCTCGGCGAGCGGCTGGGCGAGGCCTACCAGGTTGCGGATGACATTCGCGACGTGGCCGGCGATCCCGAACTCCTGGGCAAGCCCATCGGTCGCGACCTGGCGCTTGGCCGGCCGAGCGCTGCGCGGGAACTGGGCGTGCCAGGCGCCGTGCACCGGCTCGAACAACTGGTCGCCGCGGCGCTCGGTTCGATTCCGCCTTGTCACGGCGCCGCGGAACTGCGCGCACTCATCCTGTTGGAGGCGCGACGCCTGCTGCCCGAAGAGCTGTCGCGTCGCGCCGCGTGACGCAGGCGGCATATCCGCCCCCCGCCCGCGCCGCTGGGCGCGCCACTCGCCGGGGCAATACCTTGTCCTGGTCAGAATGGTGGCTGGATCGGCGCAACCGGCTCCTGGCCAGTGCGCGCTTCCAGCGTTGGGCGGCGGCATTTCCGGCGACGCGTCCGATTGCGCGCCGGCGCGCACGCGAATTGTTCGACCTCTGCGCCGGCTTCGTCTACTCGCAAGTGCTGCTCGCCTGCGTGCGGCTTAAGCTTTTCGAGCTGCTTGCGTCCGGACCGCAGTCGCGTTCGGAATTGGCGATGCGAATGGCATTGCCGCCGGACGCCGCGACGCGCCTGCTTGCCGCCGCGGTATCGCTGCGCCTGCTCGAGCGGCGCGGCGACGATCGCTTCGCCCTGGGCCCGCTCGGCGCCACGCTGGTCGGCAATGGCGCCGTTCTGGCGATGATCGAACATCACGCGCTGCTCTACGCCGACCTGGCGGACCCGGTGGCGCTGCTTCGCTGCGAGTCGCCGGCGCCAGCGCTCGCCGAGTACTGGCCCTATGCGCGAGCGACCGATCCGGCCCAGGTCGAACCGGCGCGGGTCGCGGCCTATAGCGCGCTCATGTCGGCATCGCAGCCGCTGGTTGCGGACGAAATTCTCGATGCCTACCCGCTGCGCGGGCATCGCTGTCTGCTCGACGTGGGTGGCGGCGACGGCGCATTCGCTGTCGCCGCTGCACGCCGCGCCCGGCAGTTGCGACTGGTTCTTTTCGACCTGCCCGCGGTCGCCGCGCTGGCCAGGTCAAGGCTCGATGCCGCCGGACTCGGGGACAGGGCGCAGGTCGTCGGCGGCAACTTCCTCGTCGATCGGCTGCCCGAGGGTGCCGACGTCGCATCGCTGGTGCGTGTCATTCACGATCACGACGATGCCTCGGCCCTGGCGGTGCTGCGCGCGGTCCGGCGCGCGCTGGCCGGCGACGGCACGCTGCTGCTGGCCGAACCCATGGCGGGCGTGGCGGGCGCGGAACCGATCGGCGACGCCTATTTCGGTTTCTACCTGCTGGCGATGGGTCGGGGCAGGGCGCGCACGCCCGCCGAGCTGACGGCGTTGCTGCAGTCGGCGGGATTTGGTCGCGTCGAACACGTGCCGACCCGCCAGCCGCTGCAGACCGGCTTGCTGGTCGCGCATCCCAAATGACACAACAGACGCAGCGTCGGGTCAGCCAGATGTTCTATATTATTGACATTATAAAAAGTAAGGCTACACTGACACTTGACGGCATGCTCCCCAAGGGCCCCAACAACGGGCGGAGCAGTGCGTCGCGAGGACTGGGATGAACACGGTTGCAGTCGTGCTCGAAAAACCGGAACAGTTGGCGTTGAGCCGGCTCGCCCTGTCTCCAGCAGGCGATGCCGACGTCGTTGTCGATGTGGAATGGAGCGGCATCAGCACCGGCACCGAGAAACTGCTCTGGTCGGGCCGCATGCCGGACTTTCCGGGCATGGGCTATCCGCTGGTGCCGGGTTACGAATCGGTTGGACGGATTGTCTCGGCAGGTTCGGCGTCGAGAAGGCGCGTCGGTGACCGTGTCTTCGTTCCCGGCGCACGCTGCTTCGGAGCAATTCGCGGTCTCTTTGGCGGCGCTGCTTCGCGGCTGGTGGTGCCCGGCGCGCGCGCGCTTCCCGTCGCGGAAGAACTCGGCGAGAAAGCGGTGCTGCTGGCGCTGGCCGCGACGGCGTATCACGCCATCGCCGACGCAGGAGCCCGGACGCCCGAGCTCATCATCGGACACGGTGTGCTCGGGCGTTTGCTGGCGCGCCTGGCGATCGTCGCCGGGGGCACACCGGTGGTCTGGGAAAAGAATCCCGATCGCGTTCCCGGCGCACGCGGTTACCAGGTGCTCGATCCCGCCGCCGACTCACGGCGAGATTACCGCTCGATCTACGACGTCAGCGGTGACGCGTCGCTGCTCGATACGCTCATCTCGCGGCTCGCGCCCGGCGGCGAAGTCGTGCTCGCCGGCTTCTACAGCGAGCCGCTGGCGTTTCAGTTTTCGCCGGCGTTCATGCGCGAGGCACGACTGCGCATCGCCGCACAGTGGCGCGAGGCCGACCTGATCGCAGTGCGCGCGCTGGCCGAATCTGGCGAGCTCTCGCTCGACGACCTGATCACCCACCAGCGCGACGCCAGCGCCGCGCCGGACGCCTATCCGACCGCGTTCAACGATCCCGCCTGCCTGAAAATGATCCTCGACTGGAGATCCATCGCATGAGCAACGCCTGTGGCACGACGCCCGCTGCGGTGGTCCAGTTCGCCATGAAGGATCGCCTGCGCACCGAGGCGGCGATCGAACCGGATGCCGTGGCCACCGGTCCGGTGACCAAGGAAACGCAGATCATCGCCATTTACGGCAAGGGCGGCATCGGCAAGAGCTTCACGCTCGCCAACCTGTCGTACATGATGGCGCAGCAGGGCAAGAAGGTGCTCCTGATCGGTTGCGACCCGAAGAGCGACACCACCTCGCTGCTGTTCGGCGGTCGCGCCTGTCCGACCATCATCGAGACCTCGTCGAAGAAAAAACTCTCCGGCGAGCCGGTGCAGATCGGCGACGTCTGCTTCAAGCGCGACGGCGTGTTTGCGATGGAGCTCGGCGGTCCCGAAGTCGGCCGCGGTTGCGGCGGTCGCGGCATCATCCACGGCTTCGAGCTGCTCGAAAAGCTCGGCTTTCACGAATGGGGTTTCGACTACGTGCTGCTCGATTTCCTGGGCGACGTGGTCTGCGGCGGGTTCGGCCTGCCGATCGCGCGCGACATGTGCCAGAAGGTCATCGTCGTCGCCAGCAACGACCTGCAATCGCTCTACGTCGCCAACAATGTCTGCTCCGCGGTCGAATACTTCCGCAAGCTGGGCGGCAACGTCGGCGTCGCCGGCATGGTCATCAACAAGGACGACGGCACCGGCGAGGCGGCGCAATTCGCCGAGCGTGTCGGCATCCCGGTGCTGAGCGCAATTCCAGCCCACGACGACATCCGGCGCAAGAGCGCCAGTTACGAAATCATCGGCCGCCCGGGAACGCAATGGGCGTCGCTGTTCGAAACCCTTGCGACCAATGTCGGCGAAGCGCCGCCGATGCGACCGTCACCGCTGACCCAGGATCAATTGCTGGGATTGTTTTCGGCCGACACGGTCGGGCGCAACGTGGTGCTCGAGCCGGCGACGCAGGTCGACATGTGCGGCCGGTCGGAAGTGAAGAAAGAATCGCTGGAAGTCATCTACGACACCGTCTGATCCCGGCCCAAGTTCCATGTCCGCTGTTGCCACGCCCGTGATTGCCCAGCCCGCCGCCCTCGAAGGCGACGGCTTGGGGTGTCACTCCGGCAAGGAGCAGCTGCTCGCTGCAGCCAAGGCCGCGGGTAAGAGCGAGACGCTGGAGCAGTACGCGAAGGACTATCCGAAGGGGCCGCACGACCAGCCGCAGTCGATGTGTCCTGCCTTCGGCTCGCTACGGGTGGGACTGCGCATGCGCCGCACCGCGACCATTCTCAGCGGCTCCGCGTGCTGCGTGTACGGCCTCACCTTCACCTCGCATTTCTACGGCGCGCGGCGAACGGTCGGCTACGTGCCTTTCAATTCCGAATCGCTGGTCACCGGCAAGCTGTTCGAGGACATCCGCGACGCGGTCCACAAGCTGGCCGATCCCGCGCTCTACGACACGATCATCATCACCAATCTCTGTGTACCCACCGCGAGTGGCGTGCCGCTGCAGATCCTGCCCAAGGAGATCAACGGTGTGCGCATCATCGGCATCGACGTCCCGGGGTTCGGTGTCCCGACGCACGCCGAAGCGAAGGACGTGCTGGCGGGCGCGATGCTGCGTTACGCGCGCAATGAAGTCCTGCAGGGACCCGTGCAGGCGCCGCGCGCGGGGAAGAGTGAACGCCCGACCGTGACGCTGGTCGGCGAAATGTTTCCGGTCGATCCGATGACCATCGGCGCGATGCTCGAGCCGATGGGACTTGCAGCCGGCCCGGTTGTGCCGACCCGCGAGTGGCGTGAACTGTACGCAGCGCTCGACGGAGCAGTTGTAGCGGCCATCCATCCGTTCTACACCGCCAGTTTCCGCGAATTCGAAGCGGCAGGACGCCCGATCGTCGGTTCGGCGCCGGTAGGCTACGACGGCACCGAAGCGTGGCTGCAAAGCGTTGGCGCCGCGGCCAACGTGCCGCAGGAGCAGATCGATTCGGCCAAGAATCGCATCCTGCCCGCTATCCGGGCTGTGCTTGCGAAGACGCCGATCAAAGGCCGCATCACGCTCTCGGGCTACGAAGGTTCCGAGTTGCTGGTGGGACGGCTGCTGGTGGAAAGCGGCGCCGACCTGCGCTACGTCGGGACCGCGTGTCCGCGAACGCAGTGGAGCGACGCGGACCGCGAATGGCTTGAAGCCAGGGGCGTGCACGTGCAGTATCGCGCGTCGCTGGAGCAGGATCTCGCCGCGATGCGCGAATTCAAGCCGGATCTGGCGATCGGGACGACCCCGATCGTGCAGGCGGCCAAGGAAGCAACCATACCGGCGCTGTATTTCACCAACCTCATTTCCGCGCGGCCGCTGATGGGTCCGGCCGGCGCGGGTTCGCTGGCGACCGTCATCAACGCGGCGCTCGCCAACAAGGAACGCTTCGAGACGATGCAGGAATTCTTCGCCGGCGTCGGCGAAGGGCACGCTGCCGGCATCTGGGAGGAGGTCCCGCGCGACCGGCCCGAGTTTCGCGATCACTACAAGCGCCAGGTCATCAAGTTCGCCAAGATGCGCAAGGCCGAGGAAATGATCTGATGCTTGTTTTGGATCACGACAGGGCTGGAGGCTACTGGGGCGCCGTGTATGTGTTCACGGCGATCAAGGGTTTGCAGGTCGTCATCGACGGTCCGGTCGGCTGCGAGAACCTTCCCGTGACGTCGGTGCTGCACTACACCGACGCATTGCCGCCGCACGAATTGCCGATTGTCGTCACCGGTCTGGGCGAGGAACAGTTGGGGCGCGAAGGCACCGAGGGCTCGATGAAGCGCGCGCACGCAACGCTCGATCCGGATTTGCCCGCGGTCGTGGTGACCGGCTCCATCGCGGAAATGATCGGTGGGGGCGTGACGCCAGAAGGCACCAATCTGCAGCGTTTCCTGCCGCGCACCATCGACGAGGACCAGTGGCAGTGCGCCAACCGCGCGATGTACTGGCTGTGGACCGAGTACGGCTCCAAGCGCGGCGCGGTGCCCGAGCGTGCCGCGCGCAAGCCCGGCGAAAAGCCGCGCGTCAACATCATCGGACCGATCTACGGCACATTCAACACGCCGAGCGACCTGGCCGAGATCAGGCGCCTGGTGGAGGGCATCGGCGCCGAGATCAACATGGTGTTTCCGCTTGGCAGCCACCTCGCTGACGTGCGCAACCTCGCCAATGCCGACGTCAACGTCTGCATGTATCGCGAATTCGGACGCATGCTCTGCGAATCGCTGGATCGCCCGTATCTGCAGGCGCCCATCGGCCTGCACAGCACGACCCGGTTCCTGCGCAAGCTGGGCGAGTTGCTGGGCCTGGATCCCGAGCCGTTCATCGAGCGCGAGAAGCACACCACCATCAAGCCGATCTGGGATTTGTGGCGTTCGGTGACGCAGGATTTCTTCGGCACGGCGAGTTTCGCGGTCGTCGCCAACGAAACCTACGCGCGCGGACTGCAGAACTTTCTCGAGGAGGAAATGGGCTTGCCGTGCGCCTTCGCCGTGTCGCGCAAGCCCGGCGTCAAGCCCGACAACGACGCGGTGCGCAAGCTGCTCCGCGAAAAGCCGCCGTTGGTGCTCTTTGGCAGTTACAACGAACGCATGTACCTGGCCGAATGCGGCGGCCGCGCGACCTACATTCCGGCGTCGTTCCCCGGCGCGATCATCCGTCGCCACACGGGAACGCCGTTCATGGGTTACGCCGGCGCGACGTACGTGATCCAGGAGGTCTGCAACGCGCTTTTCGACGCGCTGTTCCACATCCTGCCGCTGGGCAGCGATCTCGACAAGGTCGACCCGACGCCTTCGCGTCTGCACCGGGAAATGACCTGGCTGGAGGATGCCAAAGCCGCGCTCGACGAGATGGTCGATGCGCAGCCCGTGCTGATCCGCATTTCGGCGGCGAAGCGGCTGCGCGATCACGCCGAGCGCAGCGCGCGCAAGGCCGGCGAAGAACGCGTAACGGTCGAGCGCCTGGTCCAAACGCAGGTTGCGCTGACAGAACGGGAGACCGCGTGAGCGCACCACGCAGACATCGCGCGTCGATGTTCGCGCCGCTAGTCGAGGCGCGGCATGCACCGAAGGTTGCGCCTGGCAATGGTGGGCGTGAGTTCCGTTGTGGCGGAGTACGTCACAGCGATCCCTGCCGCGCGGGAAGTGCGCGGCAACGGCCGCAAGGCCCCAACGGAGGTTTCAAATATGGCAGATGACAGGCGTGGCGGCTCCCTATCGGGGCTGAGCGAAGATGAGGCGAAGGAGTTTCACAGCATCTTCATGACAAGTTTCATTATCTTTCTGGTGGTCGCCATCGTTGCGCACTTTCTCGCGTGGCAGTGGCGTCCGTGGCTGCCGGGTGCGGCTGGCTACTCGTCGATCATCGACGACGCGCGGATGCTGGCCAACAGCTATCTCCCGTACGTATTCATGGCATAGGAGCAGAAAACATGTGGCGTATGTGGCTACTCTTTGACCCGCGTCGAGCATTGGTGGCGCTGTTCGTGTTCCTGTTCGCTCTGGCGCTGGTGATTCACTTCATCCTGCTGTCGACCGATCGATTCAACTGGCTCGAAGGACCGAGCAAGGCAAGACCGGCGGTGCAGCAGATGTCGCCGATGCCGGCACCCGTACCGGCGACGAAGTAGGGTTAGCTCGCTGTTTGCCGCGGGAGCGGTGCGAGCGTACAGCTCCACCGCTTCCGCGGCTGTAGTTCCGGTGAAAACGCGCCTTGCCACCTGGGGATTTGACGATGGCCATGCTGAGCTTTGAACGAAAATACCGCGTCCGCGGAGGCACGCTGGTCGGTGGTGACCTGTTCGACTTCTGGGTCGGGCCGTTCTATTGCGGATTCTTCGGTGTTACCACCATCTTCTTCTCATTCGTCGGCATCGCGCTCATCCTCTGGGGCGCTGCGATCGGACCGACGTGGAACCTCTGGCGCATCAGCATCGCGCCTCCGGACATCGCCTACGGGCTCGCGTTCGCGCCGCTCAGGCAGGGCGGACTGTGGCAGCTCATCACCGTTTGCGCTATTGGCGCGTTCGTCTCATGGGCGCTGCGCGAGGTCGAGATCTGCCGCAAGCTCGGTATCGGCCTGCACGTGCCGATCGCTTTTGGAGTCGCCATCTTCGCCTACGTGTCGCTGGTCGTGATCCGCCCGCTGCTGCTCGGCGCATGGGGCTACGGCTTTCCGTACGGCATCATGAGCCACCTCGACTGGGTATCGAATACCGGCTATCAGTATCTGCATTTCCACTACAACCCGGCGCACATGATCGCGGTGAGCTTCTTCTTCACCACCGTGCTGGCGCTGGCATTGCACGGCTCGCTGATCCTGTCGGCGGCCAATCCGAAGAAGGGCGAACCGGTGAAGACCGCGGAGCACGAGAACACGTTCTTCCGCGACACCATCGGCTATTCGATCGGCACGCTCGGAATCCACCGTCTCGGCCTGTTCCTGGCGCTGAGCGCGGCGTTCTGGAGCGCGATCTGCATCATCATCAGCGGACCGTTCTGGACGCATGGCTGGCCGGAATGGTGGAACTGGTGGCTCAACCTGCCGATCTGGCGCTAGGACAAGGGGATCGCGATGGCTGAATATCAGAACATCTTCACGCGCGTGCAGGTCCACGCCCCTGCCTACGCCGGCGTGCCGCTGACCCGCGGCACCTGGGTGCGCCAGGGCAAGCCATTCTTCGCCTACTGGCTGGGCAAGATCGGCGACGCGCAGATCGGCCCGATCTACCTCGGCTTCACCGGCGTCATTTCGCTGGTGTTCGGCTTCATCGCGATCGAGATCATCGGACTGAACATGATGGCCTCGGTCAACTGGAATCCCATCCAGTTCATTCGGCAACTGCCTTGGCTCGCTCTTGAGCCTCCTCCCCCGGCCTATGGGTTGCACATGCCGCCGTTGAACGACGGCGGATGGTGGCTCATGGCCGGTTTTTTTCTTACGACCTCGATCATCGTCTGGTGTGTGCGGATGTATCGACGGGCGCGTGCGCTAGGCATGGGCACGCACGTCACCTGGGCATTTGCGTCCGCAATCTGGCTCTACCTGGTGCTGGGCTTCATACGCCCGCTGCTGATGGGCAGCTGGGGCGAGGCGGTGCCATTCGGAATCTTTCCTCACCTCGACTGGACCGCGGCATTCTCGATCCGCTACGGCAATCTCTTCTACAACCCGTTCCACATGCTGTCGATCGCGTTTCTCTACGGCGCGACGCTGCTCTTCGCGATGCACGGCGCGACGATCCTCGCGGTCAGTCGCTTCGGCGGCGAGCGCGAGGTCGAGCAGATCGTCGATCGTGGCACTGCGTCCGAGCGCGGGGCGCTGTTCTGGCGCTGGACCATGGGCTTCAACGCGACCATGGAATCGATCCATCGCTGGGCGTGGTGGTTCGCGGTGCTCTGCCCGCTCACCGGCGGCATCGGCATCCTGCTGACCGGCACCGTGGTCGACAACTGGTACCTGTGGGCGCTCAAGCACGGCGTGGCGCCAGCGTACCCGGCCGTATTCCCGCCGGTGGTCGATCCGGCGGCATTGTCCGGAGGCATGCGATGAGCCGGCCCCTGCACAGTTCGCTGGCGATCCTGGCGCTTGGCGCCTGCGTCGTGCTCAGCGGTTGCGAGCGCCCGCCGGTGCAATCGGTGCAGCGCGGCTATCGCGGCCTGGGCATGGACGAGATCTACAACCCGCGCCTGATGGCCGCGAGCGTGGTCGCCAACAAGGCGCCGGCGCCGCCCGGAGCGCCGATCAACGAGGGCGCGCCGGCATCGTCGGTGTACAAGAACCTCCAGGTGCTCGGCGACGTCAACATCGGCGAGTTCACGCGGCTGATGATCGCGATGACGCAGTGGGTCGCGCCCGACCAGGGCTGCGCGTATTGCCACGACGTCAGCAACATGGGCTCGGACGCGCTCTACACCAAGGTCGTCTCGCGGCGCATGCTGCAGATGACGCAGCAGATCAACTCGCAATGGAAGTCGCACGTCGCGGACACCGGCGTTACCTGCTACACGTGTCACCGCGGCCAACCGGTGCCGGCGAACATCTGGTTCACCAATCCCGGGCCGAAGCGCGCGCCGGGCATGGCGGGCAACCGCGCCGGGCAGAACACGCCCGCGCCGCAGGTGGGACTGACCTCGCTGCCCTACGATCCGTTCACGCCGTTCCTGGACCAGGGCAACGAAATACGCGTGCTGTCGACGACGGCGCTGCCGTCGGGCAATCGCCATTCGATCAAGCAGACCGAATGGACGTACGCATTGATGATGCACATGTCGCAGTCGCTGGGCGTCAACTGCACCTACTGCCACAACACCCGTTCGTTCTTCGACTGGGACCAGAGCACGCCGCAGCGCGGCACCGCCTGGTACGGGATCCGCATGGTCAGGGCGCTGAACACGGGTTATCTCGATCCGCTCGCGAAGGAATTCCCGCCAGCACGGCACGGCCCGCTCGGCGACGGTCCCAAGCTCAACTGCGCGACGTGCCACCAGGGTGCGTACAAGCCGCTCTACGGCGCGCGCATGGTCAAGGACTTCCCGGAACTGGGCGCGGTGATGGTTCCCGCTGCAGGGGCTCCGGCTGCAGCGGCTTCGGCAGCGGTACCGCCGGTCGCGACTGGCAGTGGCGTCGTCGGAAAAATCTACTTCGTCGTCGGCGTCAAGGAAATCAGCCCCGAAGGGATGCGCGTGATCATGGAGACGGCGCGGCTGATGATCGCGCAGCCGGCGTTGAAGTACGATCTTTCCGGGTACGCGGACAAGACCGGCAACCCCGACGCGAACCTGGAGCTGGCCAAGCAGCGCGCGTTCGCGGTGCGTGACGCCCTCAAGGCTGCGGGCGTGGCCGAATCGCGGATCAATCTCAGGAAGCCCGAGTTCGTCATTGGCACCGCCGATGCCGAATCGCGACGGGTGGATATCGTCGCTGCACCGTGATGTCGCCGCCGCGGCGGCGGCGGCCGGACAGCTGATCGCCTAGCGCCGCGGTGCGACGGTTTCGATCTTGGCCGGCACGAGCGCGTCGGCGGTCGCCGGCGCATCGCGCGAGCGCAATCCCCAGCGCCAGAGTTTTTCCGCAGGCAACGGCAGCACCAGGAACCAGTGCTCGAGCACGGCCAGCGACAACAGCGTCGCAAGGAAAGTGGACTGCAGCGCGCTGAAAGCGCTGGCGTCCCCCGCGGCGGCCTGGCGCCAGAGGAAAGCCGCCGCGGCAGTGGCGAGCGACACCGAAAACGGAAACAGCAGGTTCATCGATTTCTTGCGGAAGTACGTCTGCAGGTAGCGCAAGTGCTCGGGCAGGAAGTCCTGGTACAGATTGCGCACTCCGAGAAAGACGTTGAGCTTGGCGCTGATGCGCATGACCCACAGGATGACGAAGGTGCCGCTGCCGACCTGATTGGCGCCGCCCCACGTCAGCGCCAGCACGGCGATGCCGAGCACGAGAATGGCGAATTCGTGATACAGGATCGCCTCGAGCGCATACCTGAAGCGTTGCCATCCATGCGCGTCTGGCGGGCAGGGCGTCTGGCGGGGCCCGGTGACAAAGCCCATGAGGAAGCCCATCTCCTGCCAGCCCCACACCACGATGGCGCAGGCAAAGGCTACGTAGGCGCCGGTAATGCCGGTTTCGGATCGGGTGGCCGCGAGTCCGACCAGTGCCGCGACCAGGCACGCTGTCGCGCCAAGGAAACTCCAGCGGTAAGTGCGCTGCGGCAGTCCGTCCAGGTACAGGATCGCGCCGGTGCCAAACCACCACACCAGCAGTGTGAACCCGACCGGGAAAGCGTACTGCTGCATCGCGCGCGTGTCGCTACCAGGCGGGCGCGATGCGCACGTCTTGCGGCAGCTCGTTGGGTCTGATCGGCAGCAGGTAGAGACGCACAAAGGTCGCGGCGGCGGCGGCGCCGAGTGCCAGCTTGCGCGCGCGTCCACCGATGCCGCCGCGTGCGCTCGCGGCAGCCATCGCGTCGGCGATGCGCCGAAGGCGCTCCAGTCCGGCGCGAAAGCGCGGATCATCAAGCGGCAGCGTCAACGGGAACACCTGCCGCGAAATTTCCGACGTGATGCGAAACACCTCGTAGTCGTACGTCGTGGGGTCGATCCCCAGCGCGGCATGGAACTCGGGCCGCGAATGATCGCGCACGTACATGGTCGCGAACACCGCGAGCACGAAGAAGCGGATCCACAGCTTGTTGCCGCCGCGCAGCAGCTCGGGATTGGCGCGCATGAGCAGCGCGAAGGCCTCGCCGTGGCGAAACTCGTCGTTGCACCACTTTTCAAACCACTTGAAGATCGGATGAAAGCGCAGCTCGGGATGCCGCTCGGTCTGCCGATAGATCGTGATGTAGCGCGCATAACCGATCTTCTCCGACAGGTAGGTTGCGTAGAAGATGAATTTCGGGCGAAAGAAGGTGTACTTCTTGGCGCGGGTGAGGAAGCCCAGGTCGACGCCGATGCCGAAGTCCTTGAGCCACTGGTTGATGAAGCCGGCGTGGCGCGCCTCGTCGCGGCTCATGTAGCCGAACAATGCGCGCATGTCGGGATTGCGCACCCGCTTCTTGATCTCGGCATAAAGCACGCAACCGGAGAATTCGGCGGTGACCGAGCTGATCAGGAAATCGACGAACTCGCGGTGCAACCCTTCCGGAAGTTGCGAAAAGTCGGTGTTGGCAGTCGCCTCCGGCCGGACGAAGTGCCCGCGATTCACGTCGGCCTCGAATTCCTCGATCAGCGCGTCCCACTGGGGACGTACTGCGCTGATGTCGATCCGATCCATGGCCGCGAAGTCGGTAGTGTAGAAGCGCGGGCTCAGGACCGTGTCCTGCTGGGCCTGGCGCGTTGCCTCGTTGGGCGTGCCCCTGTATGTCGCTGCGTTCATGATCCCCTCTTGCTGTTTCTGTCTAGCGGCGCGTGCGAGCCGACGCGGTGAGCGAGCGCTCCGGCGAGAAACTGACCTCGTACAGGAGCGTGAGCTCGAAACGTGCGCAGACGCGCGTCCAAATCCGCTCGAAAGCGCCGACGTGCACCACCGTCGCGCGGCGCTCGAGCACGACATGGGTGCCGTAATCGATACGGTCTGGGGCGCCGTGCACCAGCACTTCGTCGCCTGGCCCGACCTCGACGCCTTCGAGGTCCACATGGGCGTGGAATTCCTCGGGCGTGTGCGCGATGTCGACAGTGCAGGGCACGTCGACGCTGTGGCGAAACAGTTCGCCGTTCATCGCGGCGCACCCGCTTCGTTGAGCAGGCGAGCGAACACCTCGACGTTGGTCGGGCCGAAGGATTCGAGATCGACCCGGCGACCGGTCGCGGGATCTTCCAGCGTGAGCCGGCCGTCGGCGCGGCCGATCAGCAGGAACGGCTGTTCGGGGCCGATGCGCTCCAGCTTGCGCTCGCGCGCGAGCCCGCGCAGCGTGCCGCGCAGGAAGCCGCTGGTGCCGGTCACGACGTCGACCAGCCGATTCGCCTTGGCATCGTAGACGGCGATCCCGCCGTCGGCGCGATCCTCGAAGCGCAGCTCGCGCGTGGTCACCGCGGCGGCATCCGGCTGGTGCACGAAGCCGATGCCGGTGAGCCGCACCCAGATCACCGCCAGCAGGGCCGCGCCGATGAGCGCGGCGGCGGCGATCAGCGGCGCCCGCGGAAACGGAGCGTGCATGAAGGCGTCGTCGTTCACCGATGGCTCCGTATCATTGCACCGCGAGCGGGCGCGATTCCGATGCCGGCAACGGCGCGTCGACGTTGGCCGGGCGTACCTGGCGAACCGCATGTCCTTCGGCGGCCTGCACGGCGCGTGCCAGGACTTCGCTGACTGCGGCGACGTCGGGCACCGCACGGAGCATCGGCTGCGGCCGCGCGACTCGCCACGGCCGCGCGTGCGGCCAAAGGTGGAGGTAGGAGATGCGATCCTCGCCGGCCAGCGCGATCGGCACGTCTCCGGTGCCGTCGCTGTAGCTGCGCAACCCGGCGGAGGCCATCGTGCTGAAGGGAATGTTGAAACTGACAGTCAACACCACGCCGACGCGCATGACGATACGCCGGTTGGTGATGGTGTAGAGCGTGGTGCGCGCCATCAGCCAGGCGATGAAGGCCAGGATGCCAATTGCCGCGAGCGCCAGCGGTATCAGCCACGCGATCGCCTGCAGCGCCTGTGCCGGCGATTCGCCGTCGTAGAGCAGCGTTCCCGCGCGCCACGCGATGAGCGCGCCGAAATAGATCGCCAGGTTGCCGATGTGGAATGCGCGGCGCGCCAGCGATTGCCAGCGCGGAGCGCCTTGCCACAGGATCCGCTCGCCAGCGGGCAACAGCTCCGGCAGTCCCGGCACCGGCTCGTCGTCGTGCTCTTTCACAGCAGCGGTTCCATGCGCGCCGGCGTCGCGTACAGGGTGCCGCCTGCGTAGTACGCAGTGATGCGGTCCTCTTCGCGCCGGGTCACCTGGTCGGGCTTCTGGATGCCCGGCACCTCGGCGAACTGGCGGCCCAGAATGGCCTTGACTTTCACCTGACCGCGGCGGCCGCCGATGCGCGTGAAATTTATCGGCAGCAGCACGCGGCGCGAGCCGGTGGCCGCGGCGACCTCGACTTCGAGGTAACGAATCAGCGCCTCGGAACGATCGACCCAGACGTCGCGAACAATTCCGCCGATGGCGCGATCGGCGCCGATGACCTGCATGCCACGTGGATCGGGATCGCGCGATTCGATGTGGAAGTCGGTTGCCACGCGCAGCGGCACGATCTTGGCCCGGCCGTCTACGGTGAGATCGGGCACATCGTCGCGGTCTGTGTACGCAGCGGGGCCGACGCCATCCAGCATCGGATTGCCGGTGGGTTCCAGCGGTGAACCGGGCCACGCGCCAGGTGTGGCGCGAATCTCGGCTCGCGGCGAGGGCGCGCGCGGCGCGACGCGGATCGTGCCGTCACGCAGGAGAAAAGTCTTGGGCTTCGGTATTGACGGCCAGCCCTGCACGCGAATCTGTCCGGAGCGGTCGGATTCGAGCGGATAGCCCTCGCGCTTGTCTTCGCGGCGCAGGTAGTAAATCAGGCAGGCGAAGAACACCCAGAAGGCATAGAGCGCGATCTGCGCGACGTCGATGTATCCGGTGATGGAACCGTGGTTCATGGCGCTTACTCCTCAGGCGGAAGTCGGTTGGCCGGAAAATTCGGAAAGGCCGATAGTGGGCGATCGCGCAACGCCGCCGCGGTTCTTGCGTACGAGCGGTCCGAGCGCGATCAGGGTGGCGAACAGCAGGTAGAGTTCGATGTGGTAGACGACGCTGTATCCGGTGGCTGGATCGTTCATCGCCACGCCGAGCAGCCCCTGTTCGGCGAGATGAGTCACGCCGTCGCGAATCGCGCCGCCGAGCGCGATGGCGATGCCCGCGCATGAAGCCTGGACCGCACCCCACGCACCCAATGCCAGCCCGGTCTGCCCCGCGGGCGCCGATGCCATGGTGGCGGTGAGAGTGCCGTGCCCGAACAGCCCGGCACCGAAGCCGATCAGCGCGGTGCCGAGGCCGAACAGCGCCACCGATTGCAGCGGCGCCGAAAAGATCACCGCCGCGAACGCCAGCAAACCAGCCAACGCACCGAACGCCGCCATGCGAAACGGATCGAACCCATTCGCGAGCCAGCGGGATGCGAGCGCGAAACCGATCAGGCCACCGACCGCCAGCAGCGCCGTCAATGCGGTGGTCGAACCGACCGTGAGGTGCAGGATCTGGCCGCCGTAGGGTTCGAGCAAGATGTCTTCCATGCTGAACGCTGCGGTACCGAGACCGACGGCGACGAGTCGCCGCGTGACCTGAGCATCGGTGCGGAATGCGCGCCATGCGTCGCCGAACGCCGGCCGCGCCAGTTTCGGCGATGTGCGCGAAGGCGCGCGCGCTTCTTGTTTCCACAGCGCGATCAGGTTCAGGATCATCGTCGCCAGTGCCGCTCCCTGGATGACCTGGATCAGACGGATCTGGCTGAAGTGCGCGAGCGCGGCGCCGAACGCGAGCGCGCTGACCACCATCCCCAGCAGCAGCATCACGTACATCAATCCGACCACGCGCGGCTGCGACTCCGCCGGCGCGAGATCGGTCGCGAGCGCCAGGCCCACGGTTTGCGTAGTGTGGAGGCCCGCGCCCACCAGCAGGAAGGCGAGTCCGGCGCCGATCTGCCCGATGACGATCGGGCCGTGGGTGTCGCCGGAGAGTACCAGCAGCGCGAAGGGCATGATGGCAAGGCCGCCGAACTGCAGCAGCGTGCCCATCCAGATGTAGGGCACGCGCTTCCAGCCCAGCACCGAGCGATGGGTATCGGAGCGAAAGCCCACCAGCGTACGAAAGGGCGCGAAGATGAGCGGCAGCGACACCATCAGCGCCACCAGCCACGCCGGTACGCCGAGTTCGACGATCATCACCCGGTTGAGCGTTCCGATCAGCAGCACGGCCGCCATGCCGACCGAGACCTGGAACAGCGACAGACGCAGCAAGCGGCTCAGCGGAAGTTCGGGGGTGGCGACATCGGCAAACGGCAGGAAGCGCGGCCCGAGCAGCGTCCAGCCCCGTGCGAGTGCGCCGTTGATGCCTTGCGTTGTGGCGCGCAGGCTCATGGGCGCACCAGTTCCATCGCCTGCGAAATGTAAAACCCGCTGCCAATGCGCAATGTGCGCGCCGCGCGCCATTCGCTCAGCGCTCCATCCTGCTCGATGCTTCGGCGCAGCGCAGCTTCGCCAACCGGCTCGATGGCCGGTGCGCGATCGCCGCGCGGCAGCAGGCGACCGACGGCGTGCATCACCGACAGCGCGGCGGTGCGCGGCGCGAAGGTGAACAGGATCGAGCGCTCGGCGCGCGCTGCCTGCGCGGCGAGTACCCGCACGATGTCGATGGCTGGATAGTGGATGAGCGAATCCATCGCCACCACGTGATCGAAGCGGCCGAGCGCGGGATCGAGCATGTCGCCGACCCGGAAGTCGATGCTTCCCGTGAGTGTTTCGCGCGCCGCGCGGTCGCGGGCGAGCTCGACCAGCGTCGGCGAGAGGTCGATCGCGACCACGTGCGCGCCGCGGCGCGCAGCGTCGATGGCGAGCGCCCCCGTTCCGCAACCGGCGTCGAGAATGCGCTTGTCGCGAATGTCGGCCGGCAGCCAGTCGAGCAGCGTGCGCCGCATTCGGTCGCGGCCAGCGCGCACCGTGGCGCGGATGCGGCTCACCGGAGCGTCCGAGGTCAGCCGCGACCACGCTTCGGCCGCGGTGCGGTCGAAGTATGTCTCGAGTTGTCCTCGGCGTTCGAGGTAAGAAGTGGTCATGGCAGGATCGTGGTTCAGTCGTAGCCGAGCAGATCGAAAATGTCGCGATCCTTCATTGGTTCGGCGATCAGCGGGTCGGTACCCGCCCACAGCTTCGCCGCCAGGCGCATGTATTCCTGCTGCACTTCCTCGAGTCCCGGCGAAGGCTCCATTTCGAACAGCGTCGATTTCTTCAGCCGGCTGCGACGGAAAACATCGAGGTCGGCGAAACGCGCCATCGTGGTCAGGCCGACGTTGTCGTTGAAGCGGTCGATCTGATCGGTCTCGGCGCTGCGGTTGGCGATGACCCCGCCAAGGCGTACGTTGTAGTTCTTCGACTTCGCCTGGATGGCGGCGATGATGCGGTTCATAGCGAAAATGGAATCGAAGTCGTTGGCTGCCACGATCAGCGCGCGGTCTGCGTGCTGTAACGGCGCGGCAAAACCGCCGCAGACGACGTCGCCCAACACGTCAAAGATGACCACGTCGGTATCTTCGAGCAGGTGATGTTCCTTGAGCAGCTTGACCGTCTGGCCGACGACATAACCGCCGCATCCGGTTCCGGCGGGCGGTCCGCCGGCTTCGACGCACATCACGCCGTTGTAGCCGGTGAAGACAAAGTCCTCGGGCCGCAGCTCTTCGGGATGGAAGTCGACCGATTCGAGCACGTCGATGACCGTGGGCACCAGCCGTT
Organism: uncultured beta proteobacterium; assembly: GCA_963741315.1. Classification (GTDB taxonomy): domain Bacteria; phylum Pseudomonadota; class Gammaproteobacteria; order Burkholderiales; family Casimicrobiaceae; genus PALSA-1003. The sequence continues at coordinate 457,443 of CAVUHK010000004.1, read as the reverse complement.
TGGTCAGCGTGAAGGTGGAGTCGTGCTTGGGATCGCAACCGATCTGCAGCACGCGTTTGCCGAGCTTGGAAAAGGCCACCGAAAGATTCGACGATGTCGTGCTCTTGCCGATTCCACCCTTGCCGTAGACCGCGAACACCTTGGCGGTGCCGATCTTGATGCTGGCGTCCATCTGCACTTGCACGCTGCCATCGCCGTCGGGACGCGTGGTGCGCGTCTTCAGGGTCGACATCGGCACCGTCGCGACCGTCATCGTGCTCCCCTGTCCAGGTTCATTGCGGTGGCGCGGGTCGGTCTCATGGCATTTCCTTTCGGGTCGATCATGCGGCGGCGCGTTCGAACACGCCTTCGATACGGTCTTCGAGCTCTTCACCGGCGCGGCGCAGCGCGTCGAGCACCCCGGCTTCCGGGTTCCAGTACTTGCGTTCGTGCGCTTCGAGCAGGCGGTTGGCAACCTTGGCCGATGCGGTCGGGTTGAGCGCGGCCATGCGCTCGCGCATCTCCGGATCGAGCACGAAGGTCTCCGACAGCCGCTGATAGACCCACGGCGCGACTTGGCCGGTCGTCGCCGACCAGCCCATGGTGTTGGTGACGTGCACCTCGATCTGACGCACGCCTTCGTAACCGTGCTTGAGCATGCCTTCGTACCACCTGGGATTGAGCATGCGCGTGCGCGTTTCCAGCGCGACCTGTTCGGACAGCGTGCGGATGGTGCCTTCGCCGACAGTCTGGTCGCCGATATACACTGGCGCCGCGATTCCACCCTGCGCGCGCTTGACTGCGCCGCTGATGCCGCCCAGCGTGTCGAAGTAGTTGTCGACGGTGGTGACGCCGAGTTCGACCGAATCGAGGTTCTGGTAGGCGAGTTCCACGCGCGCGAGCACGCTTTGCAGCAATTGCGCCTGCTGCACCGGCTGTCCGGCGCGACCGTAGGCGAAGCTCTTGCGCCGGGTGTACGTTTCCGCCAGTTCGTCCTCGTCGTCCCAGCGTCCGTTGGCGACCAGGTGATTGACGTTGGACCCGTAGGCGCCGTCGGCATTGCCGAAGACGCGCAAGGCCGCGGTTTCGAGATCGCCGCCGTGCTGCGCCATGTATTCGAGCGCGTGCTTGCGCACGAAGTTGCGTTCGACCGGTTCGTCGGCGGCGGCGGCCAGATAAGCCGCCTCGGCGAGCAGCTTGGTCTGCAACGGCAGCAGGTCGCGAAAGATTCCGGAGAGCGTGGTGACCACGTCGACCCGCGGGCGGCCCAGTTCTTCGAGCGGGATCAGCGTTGCGCCGGCGAGCCGGCCGTAACTGTCGAAGCGCGGCCGCGCGCCCATCAGCGCCAAGGCTTGCGCAATGGGACCGCCTTCGCTCTTCAGGTTGTCGGTGCCCCAGAGCACCATCGCGATCAACTCCGGGAAGCGTTGACCTTCAGCCATATGCCGCTCGAGCAGTCGTGCGGCCTGCCGCGCGCCGTCCTGCACCGCGAACTCGCTGGGGATGCGGAACGGATCGAAACCGTGCAGGTTGCGGCCGGTGGGGAGAATGTCTGGCGTCCGCAAGAGGTCGCCGCCGGGCGCAGGACGCACAAACCGCCCCTCGAGTGCGCGAAGAATCGCCGGCAGCTCGTGGTCCTGCGCCAGCAGGCGATCGGTCGCCGCCAGTTCGGTGAACATGGCGACGTTGCTGTCGGTTGCGCTCATGCCGGCCTCGGCGAGTGAGTCGTCGGGCGAATGGCCGTCGACCAGCGCTTCGACCGCGACGCGCTCCGGACGTGCGCCGTGCGAGGCCTGCGCGATCGACAGCAGCATGTCGGTGCGTTCCTCGCGCGAAGGCACCTGTCCAACAACGTGCAGGCCGTGCGGAATGAGCGTGTATTCGACTTCGAGCACCTTGTCGCCGAGCCGCGCGATGCGCTCCTCGGCCTCGGCGCCCCATGGCGGTTCGGCAGTGGCGAGGTCGACGGTCGCCGCCTGCACCTGGATCAATTCCGCGAGGTCCTGCAACTCCGCGCTGGCCTCGGGCGGCAGCGAGCGCCAGCGTTGCAACGATGCCTTCAGGTCGAGAAGCCCACGATAGAGCCCGGCGTGCGCGACGGGGGGCGTCAGGTAGCTGATCATGGTCGCGGCCGCACGACGCTTGGCGATCGTACCTTCGGACGGATTGTTCGACGCGTAGAGGTACAGGTTGGGCAGGTCGCCGATCAGGCGATCCGGCCAGCACGCTCCGGACATGCCTGCCTGCTTGCCGGGCATGAATTCCAGTGCGCCATGGGTGCCGAAATGAAGCACGGCGTGCGCGCCGAAGTCCTCGCGGATGTAGCGGTAGAACGCCGAGAAGGCGTGCGTCGGCGCGAAGCCCTTCTCGAACAGCAGGCGCATTGGATCACCTTCGTACCCGAACGCGGGTTGCACGCCGACGAAGACGTTTCCGAAGCGCGCGCCAAGCACGAAAATCGAGCTGCCGTCACTTTGCTGACGACCCGGCGCCGCTCCCCATTGCGCTTCGATCGCATCGAGCCAGCGCTCGCGGCGCACATGGTCGTCGACGGGAATCCGAACGTGCACGTTGGCCGGTGCGCCCATGCGTTCGGCGTTGCCCGCGATGATCCGCTCGCGCAACTCGTCGACGCTCTTCGGAACGTCGACGGCATAGCCCTCGGCTTGCATCGCCAGCAGCGTGCGATGCAACGATTCGAAAACTGCGAGGTACGCCGCGGTGCCGGTGTTGCCGGCGTTGGGCGGGAAATTGAACAGCACGATCGACACCTTGCGTTGCGCAATGGCGACCTTGCGCAGTGCAACGAGTTTTTCCACGCGCGAAGCAAGCATCGCCGCGCGTTCGGCGTGCACATGCATGTCGCGGGCACGGTCCGGCGCCATCGTTTCCGAGCGGCCGCCGAACACCATGGGACCGGTCGAACCATCGAGTTCGGGAATGGCGACCATCATCGTCGCTTCGACCGGCATCAGGCCGCGATCCGACGCTTCCCACTGCTCGAGTGTCTGGAACTCGACCGGAGTGACCGCGAGGTAGGGTACATCGAGTGCTGCGAGCGTTGCCTCCGCGGCCCGGGCGTCGTTGTACGCGGGGCCGCCGACGAGCGAAAATCCAGTCAGCGATACCACCGCGTCGACCGTCGTCGTGCCGTCGTGGCGGAAGAAGCGCTCGATGGCGGGCCGCGCGTCCAGACCGGTCGCGAACGCAGGAACGACATTCAGGCCGCGCGCTTCCAGCGCCGCGATCACGCCGTCGTAGTGACCGGCATTGCCGGCGAGCAGGTAAGAGCGCATCAACAGCAGTCCGACGCTGCCTTGGTCGCCGCAGCGGGGCAGGGCATCGGCGCGATCGCTGATGCGTCCTTTCATCCGCGGGTGGTAGACGCCGACTTCCGGATAGTCGACCGGTGGCTGCGACTTTGGCGACGCCGCGCAATAGCTTGCGCGGGCCGTCGGCATAGCGGTCGATGAGCAGCCGCACCATGTTGGCGACGTTGCGCTCCGATCCGCCGAGCCAGTATTGCAGGGTCAGGAAATACGCGCGCACATCCTGCGCGGTGCCCGGAATGAAGCGCAGGATCTGCGGCAGCCTGCGCAACATCGCCATCTGGCGTGCGCCGGCGCTCGCCGTCCCGGTCTTGCTGCCACGCAGCTTCTTGAGCAGGGCCAGTGGGCCGCTGGCGGCTTCGCCCATGTTGTAGCGCCCCATGCGCGTCAGGCGCACCACCTCGCCTGCAGACATGGCGCATACCATCGCATCGCATTGCTCGCGCCGCGCCTTGAGTGCCGGCAGGATCGGCAGGAAGTGATCCTCCAGGAACAGCATGGTCGCGACGACGATGTCACCCTGGTCGATATCGCGAATGCAATCGTCGAGCGCGCCCGTTCGATCGCTCCATTCGGCGGCGGCGTGAACCGCAAGCGACAGGCCCGGATACTCGCGCGCAAGCACCGAGCGCGTGCGATCGATGGTGCTCGCCAGGTGAGTATCCATGGTCACGAAAACGACGCGCAGCGGCGTCGTGTCAGCGGCCGAAGTGCGCTTTGGCATCGTAGAGTGTCTCCACCGTAATCGCCGCGACGCCGCGTTCCTGGGCGTAGCGTTCGGTATTGCGACGCGCCTTGCCGCGCACGAAGAACGGTATTTTGCGCAGTTCGTTTTCGCCATCGGCGGTCCAGATCGGTCCGTCGGCTGCCGCGACGTTTGCGAGCGCGGCTGCTGCCGCGTCGCGCACAGTGGCCTGCTCCACGGGTCGAGCGGATGCCTTGCCGGCATTGGGCAGGTGCGACGCGGCGGCGTCGTCATGAAATTCGAAATCGTCGCGGAACATCTGCAGCAAGTGCTCCTCGAGGCCCATCACCAGCGGATGCACCCAGGAATCGAAAATGACATTGGCGCCCTCGAAGCCGTACACCGGGCTGTAGCGCGCCGGGACGTCCTGCACGTGAATGGGCACCGAAATCACCGCGCAGGCGATGCCCAGCCGCTTGGCGATGTGCCTCTCCATCTGCGTGCCGAGCACCAGTTCGGGGCTCGCCTCGGCGATCGCCTTTTCCACTTCGAGGTAATCGTCGGTGATCAGCGCTTCGAGCCCGAGTTTCCCGGCGGCGTCGCGCACGTCGCGTGCAAGTTCGCGACTGTAGGTTCCGAGGCCGACGACGGTGAAACCCATTTCTTCCGTTGCGATGCGCGCCGCCGCAATGGCGTGCGTCGCGTCGGCGAAGATGAACACCCGCTTGCCCGTGAGGTACGTGGAATCGACGGAGCGCGCATACCAGGGAAGGCGCGATTGCGAAGCCGCGAGTCCTGCCGTACCCGGATGCTCGCGCGACAGCAATGGTCCCGCATCGACGCCGGCCAGCGCGGCCACTTCCGCGATGAATTCGCGCGTGCCGCCGACGCCCATCGGGATCGTTCGGGTGTGCGGCATGCCGAAGCTGCGCTCCAGCCAGGTGACGGTCGTGCGCGAAATTTCAGGATAGAGATCGATGTTGAAGTCCGCTTCCGGGATGCGTCTGATGTCGTCGGCCGCTGCGCCCAGGGGGACCACGGCGTTGACTTCGATGCCCAGCGCCTCGAGCAGGCGGCGGACCTCCACAACATCGTCGCGGCAGCGGAAGCCCAGCACCGTCGGGCCAAGCAGGTTGGCGCGTGGAGCGCGGCCGGGCGCACGCACCGGGCGCGGCGTGCCAGCCGCCGGCACGCGTTCGGCAAGCAACGCGCGCACGAGGTGATACATCGTCTCCGCCGCGCCCCAGTTCTCCTTCTTCGAATACGCGGGCAGTTCCAGCGGCACGACCGGCACCGGCAGGTTCATGCTGCGCGCCAGCGCGCCGGCCTGGTCCTGGATCAGTTCCGCGGTGCAGGACTCGCCGACCAGCAGCGCCGCAGGCTTGAAGCGTTCGAACGCGTCGGCGACCGCCGTCTTGACCAGGTTTGCCGTGTCGCCGCCGAGGTCGCGCGCCTGGAACGTGGTGTAGGTGACCGGCGGCCTGCGGTCCTGCCGCTCGATCATCGTGAACAGCAGGTCGGCATAGGTGTCGCCCTGCGGCGCATGCAACACGAGATGCACGTCGCGCATCGACGCTGCGATGCGGATCGCGCCGACGTGCGGCGGCCCTTCGTAGGTCCACAGCGTCAATTGCATCGCGGCCTCGTCATACGCACAGGCGCTCGCGCCGCTCGAGCGGACGGGCGAAGATCTCTGCGAGGTCCGCGGCCTGGTCGTAGCCGTGGATCGGGGTGAACACCAGTTCGATCGACCACTTGGTGGTCAGCCCTTCCGCCTCGAGCGGATTGGCGAGGCCGAGTCCGCACACCGTGAGGTCCGGCCGGGCCGCGCGCACGCGATCGAGCTGCCGGTCGACGTGTTGACCTTCCGACACGACCGTGGTCGCCGGCAGCATCGCCAACTCGGCACCAACCATCTGGCGATCGAGGTAGGGCGTGCCGATTTCAATCAGGCGCATGCCCATTTCGCGGTGCAGGAAGCGCGCCAGCGGGATTTCCAGCTGCGAATCAGGCAGCATGAACAGGGTTTTGCCAGCGAGCCGCGCACGATGTTTGGCGAGGCCCTTGTTGGCGCGCGCGGCGAGCGGAGCCGTGACCTCGTCGACGCGCTCGGCGGGGATGTTCCAGGCAAAGGCCGCCGCGCGAAGCCAGCCGGTGGTGCCCTCGGCGCCGAAAGGGTAGGGCGCAGCGAGCACACTCGCCCCGCGAGCCACGAGCGCGCGCACGGTCTCGCCATTGAAAGGTTGCGCGAGCAGAAGATGCGTGTTCGGGCCGACAGAGGGCAGGTCGGCCGCGCGCCGCGCCGGGAAGAAATGCACGGGACCCACACCCAGTTGCGCGAAGCAGCGCCGGAACTGATCCTCGACTATATCGGCAAGGCAGCCGACAACGAGCAGTTGCTTCGCCTGAGTTGCAGGCATCAGCGGCACCATCGACTTCAGCGCGTTGTCTTCGCCCTGGGTGAAGGTGGTCTCGATGCCCGAGCCCGAATAGTTGAGTACTCGCACCTTCGGGAACAGCCGTGCGTTGAGCCGTTCGGCGGCCTTGGCAAGGTCGAGCTTGATGACCTCCGAGGGACACGAGCCGACCAGGAACAACGTGCCGATGTCGGGCCGGCGCGCGAGCAGCGTCACGCAGATGCGATCGAGTTCGTCGTTGGCGTCGGCGAGTCCGGCGAGATCGCGATCGGTGAGGATGGCGGTGCCGAAGCGCGGCTCGGCGAAGATCATGACGCCGGCCGCCGACTGCACCAGGTGTGCGCAGGTGCGCGAACCAACGACCAGGAAGAACGCGTCCTGCATCTTGCGATGCAGCCAGACGATACCGGTGAGGCCGCAGAACACTTCGCGCTGGCCGCGCTCGCGCACGATCTTGAAATCGATCCTCGCCGGCGGGGGCGTCGCACACGCCGCTTCGCTGACGGTCGCGAGGTCGCCCAGTTCGCTCAGGTCGCTCATTCGCTCAGCGCCAGCGTGGGCGTCGCTTGACCGGATGCGCCGACTTGCCCGCGCCGGGCCGCACGCAGCTTGAGCAGGAACTGCGTCGCGTTCACCACGTACGAGGCATAGGCGGCGAGCGCGAGATACATCTGCCCGCGGGCGTCGAGCGCGCCTGTGACCAGCGCGATCAAATACGCGGTATGCAGCGCCAGCACCAGCATGCTGACCACGTCTTCCCAGAAGAACGGGCGGGCGAACAGGTAGCAGCCGAAGACGTCCTTTTCCCAGATCGATCCGGTGATCATGATGGTGTACAGGACGAAGGTCTTGACGACGATCGATCCGGTCGCGACCTGGAGACCCTCGCCGGTCGCGAGGTAGCGCAGGACCAGGCAGAGGCTGACGAAAAAGATCACGAACTGCAGCGGTGCCAGCACCCCTTGCACCAGCGTCCAGGGCGACGCATCGCGGCGGCGACGCTCCTCCGGCGTGTACAACGCGCGGGCCCCCTGCGGTGGTGCTGAACCTGCAGACATCGCGATTGCTCCTCTTGGCAAAAAATTTAGACTCCTTGAATCGATATGTCAACTAAAATGGACGTATCGATGTATTGACAATCGATCTAAATTGTTCGATGTTGCGGTCGTGGCATGTTTGGCAGCCGTCTTGCGCATCAGGCTCGGGAAGAGGTCGGGGCGCAGGTTGCCGATGGCATTGCCAGACCCGGTTTGAACGGGTGGCAGACTTCGGGTACGACGCGGAGGAGGTGGCCAATGGACCAGTTGCCCCAATTCGGTTCACTGCATCGAGTTGCCGACGGTGATCTTTGGGAGGGTCGCCGTGCCAGCAAGCCGTTGTCGGCCAAAGCCGCCGCAGCGGCGCCGTCGGCGGCGTTGGTCGGATGCCGGGCGAGCCTGGCCCGAACCATCGAAACCGACATCATTCCGCGCCTGGTTCGCGCGCATTGCCCCGCGCCATCGCAGCAGACGCGGGTGGCGTCCGACGGGCTGGCCGCACAGGCGGTCGCGGATTACACACAAGGGGTCCTCCACGGCGACGGCGCAGCAGCATGGGTGTGCTTGTCCGCCCTGCGGGCCCGGGGTGCCTCGTTGCATGGCCTGTGCGGCGAAGTGCTGGGTCCGGCGGCGCGTCGCCTGGGCGCGCTATGGCGGGATGATCTGGGCGAATTCGAGCATGTGTCGCGGACCTTGTGGCGCCTGCAGCAGGTCGCCGGCATAGACTTGCTGTACGCCGGTAGGGATACCGCGAGCCCGCGGGCGTTGCTGGTTCCCGCTCCGGGAGAAGAGCACACCGTCGGACTAGGCGTCCTCGCCGAGACGCTGCGCCGCACCGGATGGGCGGTCTGGGGCGGGCCGGTTGGTCCGATCGACCCCGTCTGCGCGGTGGTAGCGAGTGGCCGCTTCGACCTGGTCGCGCTGGGGGTCAGCTGTCACCATAGGCTCGACCTGGTCGATGCCAGTGTCCGGGCGGTCAAGGCCGCCGCAGCCGGGCGCGATATCGGCGTGCTCATCGCGGGACCGCAGGAAGTCGAACACTTGCCCGACTAGGTCGTGGTCCCCCCGGCTGCCGCGTCACCCCATCTGCCGCGACAGATTGCGAGACGTGTCAGGTTTCGGTGTCGCGTTGGCGCCCCGTTTCCTTGACACTTAGCGGTCGCAATGGTATGTGCTAGAGCTATGGCTAGACTATTTCGCGCTGTGCATTGGGCTGGCGGCGGAATTCATGCCGATCCGAAGGATCGTTCCGTTGACACCACCGCGTAGCGCACCCGATTCAGCCAAGCGTTCCGACGCCGCAGACCCGGGCAGGGAATCCCGCTCCAATCCTGGCGAACCCGCCGCACAGCAGCCGTTCGAGTCGCCGAAGCGTACGCTCGGCGGCCTCGATGCCGACGACGCAGCAACACTAATCGCCGCCGCCGCCGACGTCGCGCTGATCGTCGACGGCGAAGGCATCATTCGCGACGTCGCGTTCGGCAGCGACGACCTTTCCAACGAAGGCTACTCGAAGTGGCGCGGCCAGCACTGGGTCGACACAGTGACACTCGAAAGCCGGCCGAAGGTCGAAGCGCTGTTGCGCGATGCTGCGTCCAACGTTCGATCCAAGGGGCGCCACGTCAATCACACCTCGGCGCGCGGCGCCGACGTGCCGATCCTGTATTCGGCGGTGCAGGTCGGCGGCAAGGACCGGGTGGTCGCCATCGGGCGAGACCTGCGCGGCATCGCTGCTCTCCAGCATCGCCTGGTCGAAGCGCAGCAGTCGATGGAACGCGACTATTGGCGCCTGCGCCAGGTCGAGACGCGTTACCGATTGCTGTTCCAGATGGCCTCGGAGCCGGTGTTGATCGTCGATGCGACGACCGAGAAGATCGTCGAAGCGAATCCCGCGGTGGCTCAACTGCTCGGTGAAAGCGCCGCCAAGATCGTCGGCCGTGGACTGCTCGATTGCGTCGACGCCGACAGCGCCGCCAAGGTGGCCTCGATGCTCGCCGCGGCGCGCGTGGCGGGGCGCGCCGACGATGTTCGCGTGCGCCTGGTCGATGACAGCCGCGAATTCGTCGTCACCGCGACGCTGTTCCGCCAGGAAAAATCCTCCTATTTCCTGGTGCGCCTGGCGGCTCCGGACGGTGACGGTGCCTATGCCGCGCTGTCGAAGTCGAAAGTCAACCTGCTGCAGTTTGTCGAAACGGCTCCGGACGCGTTCGTGATCACCGACCCCGACGGCACGGTGCTCGCCTCCAACGCGGCATTCGTCGAACTCGCACAACTGGTCAATGAAGAGCAGGCGCGGGGCGAATCGCTCGAGCGCTGGCTCGGGCGCCCCGGCGTAGACCTGGCGGTGCTCATCGCCAACCTGCGCCAGCACGGGGCGGTGCGCCTGTTCGCGACCACGCTGCGCGGAGAGCACGGCGCGATCGCCGAAGTCGAAATCTCAGCGGTCTCGGTGCCTACCGGTCAGCAGCCTGGTCTGGGCTTCACCATTCGCAATGTCGGCCGGCGTCTCGCGGCTGATCGCGGGGTCAGCCAGGAGCTGCCGCGCTCGGTGCAGCAGCTCACCGAACTGGTCGGCAGGGTGCCACTCAAGGAAATCGTCCGCGAGACGACCGACCTGATCGAACGGCTGTGTATCGAAGCCGCACTCGAATTGACGCACGATAACCGCGCTTCCGCCGCGGAAATGCTGGGACTGAGCCGGCAAAGCCTGTACGTCAAGCTGCACCGCTACGGACTCGGAGACCTCGCTTCCGAAAAGGAGGGCTAGAGCCTTCCTTAACTGTCAACCGTCAGGGTTCGACAGTGTAAGTTTTGATTGACGCGCCGAGGCGTCGGCGATAATGTTCAATCATGTCCCGTCCCGCACTGAGCGCAGGCATGGCGCTACCCGCGCCGGGGGCGGTATTGGCGCTGCTCAAGCCGATCACCTGGTTTCCGCCGATGTGGGCGTTTGCCTGCGGGGTGGTGTCCTCGGGGATCCCGGCGGCGGGCAAGTGGCCGGTCATCATCACCGGAGTCGCGCTGGCGGGCCCCCTGGTATGCGCGACCAGCCAGGCAGTCAACGACTGGTTCGATCGCCACGTCGACGCCATCAACGAACCTGATCGGCCGATTCCTTCGGGACGGGTGCCGGGTCGCTGGGGCCTCTATATCGCGTTGGGCTGGACGCTCTTGTCGATGCTGGTTGCCCTGGCGCTGGGCGAATGGGTGTTCCTTGCGACGCTGGTTGGACTGGCGCTGGCGTGGGCGTATAGCGCGCCGCCGCTGCGCCTGAAGCAGAACGGCTGGTGGGGCAATTCCGCGTGCGCGGTGTGCTACGAAGGACTGGCCTGGATCACCGGCGCGGCGGTCATGGCCGGCGGCGCAATGCCCGACTGGCGCATCGTGGTAATTGCTGCGCTCTACAGCGCCGGCGCGCACGGCATCATGACCCTCAACGATTTCAAGTCGGTCGAAGGCGACCGGCGCATGGGCATCGGGTCGCTGCCGGTGCGCCTGGGCGTTGAGAATGCCGGTCGCGTGGCCTGCGTATTCATGGCGTTGCCGCAGGTAGTGGTCGCGGTGCTGCTCTACACCTGGGGTCGGCCATTGCATGGCGTGTTGGTGATCGCGGTGCTGGCGGTGCAGCTGGTGCTGATGGCGCGCCTGTTGCAGAGTCCGCGCGAGCGCGCGCCCTGGTACAACGCCACCGGCGTGAGCCTGTTCGTCAGCGGCATGCTGATCAGCGCCTTCGCGCTGCGCGCGCTCGACTATTCATGAACGCAGGACCACTCGGCTGGTTCGGCATCGTGCGGCTTGGCCTGGTGCAGACCGCGCTGGGTGTCGATCGTGGTGCTGACCACCTCGACGATGAATCGCGTCATGGTCGTCGAACTGGCGCTGCCTGCCATGCTGCCCGGTGCGCTGGTCGCGCTGCACTACGCGATGCAGGTGTTCCGTCCGCGCCTCGGACATGGTTCAGACGTCGGCGGGCGGCGCACGCCGTGGATCGTCGGCGGCATGGCGGTGCTCGCACTCGGCGGTGTTCTCGCCGCTATCGCGACTTATGCGATGGGCACGCACCTGTTTCCCGCAATTGCACTCGCGGTGCTTGCGTTCGCGTTGATCGGCATTGGCGTGGGCGCGGCCGGAACCTCGCTGCTGGTCCTGCTCGCGAAAAGTGTCGACGCACAGCGGCGCGCGGCCGCGGCGACCATCGTGTGGATCATGATGATCGCGGGATTCGCGGTCACCGCTGGTGTAGCGGGACACCTGCTGGAACCCTTTTCGCCGGCGCGGCTGGTCGCTGTTACAACAGTGGTCGCGTTCGTTGCGTTTGCCGTCTCGCTGGTGGCGATCTGGAATGTCGAGGCGCCGGTGAGTGGCGCGGCAAGTGCGGCGCCACCGGCGGCCGCGCAGGCGACTTTTCGCGATGCGTTGCGACAGGTCTGGGAGGAGCCGCAGGCGCGTCGCTTCGCCATTTTCATTTTCGTATCGATGCTGGCGTACGGCGCGCAGGATCTTATCCTCGATCCATTCGCCGGCGCGGTCTTCGGCCTCACGCCCGGCCAGTCGACCAAGCTCTCCGGCATCCAGCACGGCGGCGTGCTGGCCGGCATGATCCTGGTCGCGCTCGCGGGCAGCGCGTTCGGCGGGGGCCGCTTCGGTTCGCTGCGCGCGTGGACGATCGCCGGCTGCCTGGGGTCGGCTCTGCTGCTGGTCGGTCTTGCCGCGGCGGGATTCGTCGGTCCGGCGTGGCCGCTGCGTACCTGGGTATTCGTGCTCGGCGTCGCCAACGGCGCGTACGCGATCGCCGCCATCGGTTCGATGATGGCGCTGGTCGGTTCCGGTCGCGCGTCGCGCGAGGGCGTGCGCATGGGCCTGTGGGGCGCAGCGCAGGCTATCGCGTTCGGATTGGGCGGGTTCCTCGCCACGGTCGCAAGCGATCTCGCGCGGCTGCTGCTCGGTACACCGGTGCTCGCCTACGGCGCGGTGTTCGCGATCGAGGCGGCACTGTTCGTCGCTGCCGCCGTGCTGGCGATGCGACTCGGCGGCGCGGGTGCCGAACGCTCTGGCGACGAGCCGTGTCCGATGCGCCCGAAGCGTATCGCGTGCAGGCCAGCGGATCCTGACCGGGGTGCTTAAGCGTGGCTACTGAACAGCGCACAACTGCCGATCAATCGAGTGCAGTCACCGCCCTTGAGACCTTCGATGTCGTCGTCGTCGGCGGCGGGCCGGCGGGTGCGACTGCCGCGACCGATCTCGCGCGCGCCGGGCGCAGCGTGCTGCTGCTCGATCGCGCGGGCAGGATCAAGCCTTGCGGCGGCGCCATTCCGCCACGGCTGATGCGTGACTTTGCGATTCCCGAAAGCCTGCTCGTAGCGCAGGTGACCGCGGCACGCATGGTCGCGCCCTCGGCGCGGCACGTCGACATGCCCATCGACGGCGGTTACGTCGGCATGGTCGATCGCGACGTGTTCGACGAATGGCTGCGCGAGCGCGCTGCGAAAGCCGGAGCAGAACGGCGCGCGGGCGTGTTCGAGCGCCTTGCACGCGACACCGACGGCACTGCAATCGTGCACTACGTCACTCGTGCGAAGCGCGGCGAAGGGCTGCCGATGGCGGTACGCGCGCTCAGCGTGATCGGCGCCGACGGCGCTACCTCCACGGTCGCGCGCCAGACGATTCCCGGTGCCGATCGCATGACCTATGTATTTGCGTATCACGAGATCGTTCGCTCTCCTGCCGCTGCCGCGAATGGCGCGCAGCGGCCCGCCGCGGGCTTTGACGGCGCGCGCTGCGACGTTTATTACCAGGGGCAACTGTCGCCGGATTTCTACGGCTGGATCTTTCCCCACGGCGACACCACCAGCGTCGGCACCGGCAGCGCCAACAAGGGTTTTTCGCTGCGCACCGCGGTCAGCGCGCTTCGCAAGGCCACCCAACTCGACGGGACCGAGACGATCCGCCGAGAAGGTGCGCCGATCCCGCTGCGGCCGCTCAAACGCTGGGACAACGGTCGCGATGTCGTGCTCGCGGGCGACGCCGCGGGCGTGGTGGCGCCGGCGTCGGGCGAAGGCATCTATTACGCGATGGCTGGTGGCAGGTTCGCTGCCGAAGCGGTCGACGCGCTGCTGGCCTCGGGCGACGTGCGCGCGCTTGGTACCGCGCGCAAGCGCTTCATGAAGGCGCACGGCAAGGTGTTCTGGGTGCTTGGCATCATGCAGAGCTTCTGGTACTCGAGCGACCGGCGGCGCGAGCGCTTCGTGAGCATCTGCCGCGATCCCGACGTGCAAAAACTGACCTGGGACGCATACATGAACAAGGAACTAGTGCGCGCGAAACCGATGGCGCACGTGCGGATATTCTTCAAGGATCTTGCGCATCTGTTCGGCCTGGTCGCGCCATGAGCCCGCCGGGCCGCTCCGAGTGCGAATACCGTAGCACGCAGCGCAAAGGTCCCCAATGAGAGTGGTGCGCAGCCGGCAGCTGTGGCGGCCTGTCATCACCGGCGCGCTCGCGGCGTTCGCCGTCGGCGCGTTCGGCGCGCTCGTCACCGAGCTGGGACCGTGGTATTACGCGCTGAAGAAACCGTCGTGGCAGCCTCCGGACTGGCTATTCGGTCCAGCATGGACTCTGATATTCGGGCTGGCGGCGGTGTCGGGGGTGCTGGCGTGGCGCGCCACCGACAGCCGCTCCGCGCACGTGCGCATCCTGTGGCTGTTCGGGGTGAACGCACTGCTCAATGTCGCATGGAGCTGGCTGTTCTTTCGCTTGCACCGTCCCGATTGGGCGCTTTTCGAAGTCGGCTTCCTGTGGTTGTCGATTGTCGCGCTGATGGTCGGCCTGTGGCCGTATTCGAAGGCGGCGAGCTGGCTGCTGCTGCCGTATCTCGCCTGGGTCAGCTTCGCCTCGATGCTCAACCTGGCCATCGTCAGGCTAAATCAACCGTTCCACTAGCTCGGGCGTTACGGCAGGGCTCACTCATAGGAGATGGCACACGTGTCCGATCAGAAAATAGTGAACTTCTCGCGCCGATCGGCGTTGCACGCGGGGCTCATCATCGTCGACCGCGGGCTTGACCGGCCACGCGGCGGCGCAGGCGAAGATCGCGCAGAATCTGGTGCAGTACCAGGACAAGCCGAAAGGCGATGCGCAATGCAGCAAATGCCTGCAGTTCCAGCCGCCCGATGGGTGCAAGGTCGTCGATGGCAAGATCAGCCCGAATGGCTGGTGCGCGGCGTTCGCACCGAAGTCCTGACGCGACAACGCATCCGCGACCGCGCCGCGCGTCGTGACTGAGCTGTTCGGCAGCGGCCGTATCGTCGATCTGATCGTCGCGCTGATGCTGCTCGAGGGCATCGCGCTGACGGTCTATCGGCGCCGCACGGGCAGGGGCATCGCCGTCCTCGACTGGGTGTGGAATCTGCTCGCTGGGTACTTTTTGCTGCTTGCGCTGCGCGCAGCACTGGTCCACGCCGACTGGCGATGGATCGCGCTGTGCCTGGCCCTTGCCTTTGCGGCGCACCTGGCCGATCTCCTGCGCCGCGCACGCGCATAGCGCGCCGGCTCGACGCAACGACTAACGTGCGCGATCGGTAAGGCGCAGCAGCCAGCCTGGATTGAGCTCGTCGAGGCGAACCGCGCCCAACATCGCCATGTCGCGGAATATTTCCGCGCCAAGCAGGTCGACGGCGTGGCGGACGCCCGCGTCGCCGCCGATCGCGGCCGCGTATGCGAAGGGACGCCCGACGAATACGAAACGCGCGCCGAGCGCGAGTGCCTTGAGCACGTCGGTGCCGCGCCGCACGCCGCAGTCCATCATCACCGGAATCTCGGGGCACGCCGCGACGATGTCCGGCAGCACCCTCAGCGGCGACACCGCACCATCGAGCTGACGCCCGCCGTGATTGGACACGACGATGCCGTCGGCGCCGGCGTCGCGTGCCTTGCGCGCGTCGCCGACGTCGAGCAGGCCCTTGATCACCAGCCGTCCCTTCCACAGGCGGCGGATGAGTTCGAAGTGCGGCCACGCGAGGTTGCCGCGGTCGGAGTAGTCGCGAATGACCTTCGCCGAGACGATCGGCGCCCCACGGGTGGCGAAGTTGTTCTCGAAGTGCGGCATGCCGTGCTGCAGCAGCGTGCGCAGGAAGGTGCCGACCAGCCAGCGTGGGCGCGTCACACCGTCCCAGGCGAGCCGCAACGTCGGCCGCAGTGGCGTGGAGAATCCCGCCCGGACGTTGTTCTCGCGGTTGCCGGCGACCTGGGAGTCAACCGTGATCACCAGCGTTGTAAAGCCTGCGCGCACGACGCGCTCGATCAGCGCGGTGATGGTCGGCACGTCGCCCGGCAGGTACGCCTGGAACCACGTGGCAGGGGTGGCCCGCACCACTTCTTCCAGGCGAATGAGTGACGAGCCGCTCATGATCATCGGAATGTTCGCCGCGGCCGCGGCGCGGGCAAGCACGAGATCGCCGCGGTATGCGTACAGCGCGCTGATGCCCATGGGGGCGATGCCGAAGGGCGCCGCATAGGTGTGTCCGAACAGCGTCGCCTGCTGCGAGCGCCGCGATACATCGACGAGCATGCGCGGCACGAAGCCCCATTCGGCGAAGGCCGCGCGGTTGTCCTCCAGCGAGGCGTTGGTCTCGGCGGCGCCCGCAATGTATCCGAAGATGGGTCGCGGCAGGTACCTGCGTGCCGCAGGCTCGAAATCGTCGAGGCACAGGATGTGACGGAACCGCCGCGCGTCGGCGGGTGTCAGCGATGCAACCGCGCGGGCAATCGGCATCGGATCTGCGCTTGCGGCTGCCGCTACCGCGTGCGGCGCGGCATTGCTGGTGGGCATGGGTTCCTTCGTTGGCTGCGCGCCGCGAGTGCGGCGGCGTGTCGAACGTGAGGCATCGTACGTGCAGGATGCCATGGGTCGCAAGCCCCGGGCGCTCGCCAGCGCCGCGCCGCGCCGGTAATATCGGCCGATGACGCGATCGACGCTATTGATGGCAACGAAACCGCGGCTGCGAGCGATCTCCCAGGCTGCGGCGGCTGTGTTCGCCCTGGTCAGCGGCGTGCAGATTGCGTACGCCGCATACGACGCCGCGCGCGAGTACGTCGAAGCGCCCGCGGTCGCCGCGCGCTTTCCGGACCCACAGATCGAGATCAATACGCCGGCCTTCGCGGCGGGCAAGGTTGACTTCACCAGTCAGGCCGAGCTGGAAGGCTTCATCGACGGGCTAGCGCGGCGCTCGCGCGATCTGCGCGTGAGCATCATCGGGTACTCGCAGGAGAAGCGCGCGATTCCGTTGCTGGTATTCGCGCGGCCTGCGGCGGCCGCCGGGGGCGACGCCCAGAAGAACGGCAAACCGACGGTGCTCATCATCGGCCAGCAGCACGGCAACGAACCCGCCGGCGGTGAGGCCGCGCTGGCGCTTGCGGCTGAGTTGGCATCCGGAGCAGCCATCCTCGATCGGGTCAACGTGCTGATCGTTCCGCGTGCCAATCCAGATGGTGCATTTCACTTCGTGCGCGGGCTGGCCAATGGCGCCGACGTCAATCGCGACCATCTGCTCGAAGGCACGCCGGAAGGACGCGCGCTGGGACGCGTCTTCGTCGACTTCCAGCCCGACGTCGTGCTCGACTGCCACGAGTTCGGCGTCAAGACGCGCTGGTTCGAGAAATTCGGTGGCCTGCAGAAATCGGATGCCCTGATCCAGTATGCGACGGTGTCCAACCTGGCACCGTCGTTGACCGTGGTCGCCGAGAACATGTTTCGCGCGCCGCTTATCGCGGCGCTGGGCGCGGCGGGCCTGTCGCAGTCGTGGTACTACGCGTCGAGCTACGACATGACCGACAAGGTCGTTTCGATGGGCGGCGTCGTGCCGGACACGGGGCGCAACATCGCGGGATTGCGCAACGCGGTGAGCTTCCTCATCGAGACGCGCGGCGTCGGCATCGGGCGCGCGCACTACAAGCGGCGCGTGAACACCCACCTGATCGCGATGCGCTCGATGCTCGATTCGGCGGCGGCCAACGGGCCTGCGCTGCTGGTCGTGGTGCGCAAGCTTCGCCTCGATACGGCACTGGCGGCGGGCAAGGGCGAGCTGATCGTGGCAGGCACTTCCACGCCGACGCGGCACGTGCTCGACCTCATCGATCCGCAGACCGGTGCGGACAAAGCGGTCGAAGTCGACTGGCGTTCGGCGCTCGAGATCCAGGTACGGTTGAAACGCGCGCGGCCGTACGCCTACCTACTGCCGGCGAGCGAGACCGAGGCTGCACGGCGCCTCGCGCAGCTCGGCGTCACGGTCCTGCGCGTGCAGCAGGAGACAAGCGTCGATGGCGAGCGTTATCGCATCACCGCCGTGAAGGAATCGCGCAAGGACGACGTGCGACGCAACGACGACGATGGAGCGGCCAACGTCGTGCAGATCAGCACCGCGGTCGAGCCAACGCGGCTGTCGGCAAGGACGGGCGATTTCTATGTGCCGCTCGACCAGCCGCTGGCCAATGTCATCGCCGCGGCGCTGGAACCGGAAACGCAAAGCAGTTATGCCGCCAATCGCGTGCTCGGCCTGCCCAAGGCGGCGGGCGAAGGATCGGCGTACCTGCCGCTGTATCGTTTGCCATCGCCGCTGGCTGCGGCGACCGTCGTGTACTCCGGCGAATAGCCGGACGGTACGCGCACCGATGATGGTTCGAGCGCGCCGGGCGCGACGCCGGTCACCTTCATAGCGATTCCATGGCGTCGATCGACATCAGCGAGGAAGCCGGGGTCCGCTATCTGCATTTCGGTTCGCACTGGATCCAGGGTGCGATGCGCATCGCGCGTCCATGGGCGTTGGAACTCGACTACACGCGCGACATGATGGTGCCGCTGCTGCTGCGGCCGAAGCGCGGCTGGCCGCGTAGCGTGCTGCAGATCGGGCTCGGCGCGGCGTCGATCACCAAATTCCTGTATCGTCACCGGCCGCATGCGAACCTGGTGGTGATCGAGATATCGCCCGACGTCGTCACCGCGGCGTGGCAATTCTTCAAGCTGCCCGACGATGCCTCGCGCCTGACAATCGACATCGGCGACGGTCACGAATATATGGCGGCATCGCACGCGCGCTTCGACCTGATCATGGTCGACGGCTTCGATGCCAAGGGGCGCGCGGGCATGCTCGACACCGTTCCTTTCTACGTCAACTGCCGTGCGCGCCTTGCCGACGACGGGATCCTGGTCACCAATCTGCTGAGCCGGCGCCGCGGTACCGCACCCGGGCTCTCGCCCATCCGAGAGGCATTCGAAGAACGGGTGCTGGCGCTACCCGCATGCGAGGCAGGCAATACGATCGCAATTGCCACGGCGGGCGCGCAGATCCATTCCACCTTCGACGAGCTGCGCAGCGCCGCGCGCGCGCTCAAGGCGGACACCGGCCTGAATCTGTTGCCCACGGTGGCGGGCATGGTCGCGATGTACGGCGCAGGCGGTGCGGATATCCTGATTTAGTCCGGCGAATTTCGCTTGCCGCGAAACCGGGGGAGCGTTTAATCTTTTGGCGACATTGTTTCGAAAAAACGATACAGCCATGTGCAAATCACTTTGGGTCGCAATCGCTCTTCTTGTCTTTGGGCATTCGAGCTGGGCTACCGACAAACTTCCTGCGGGCACCATAAAGAGCGGAACGCTCGCTAACGCCAAGCTCATACAAGACGCAAAGCTCGGCGTGGTGTCGAAAGTGGCGGTGATGGGTTGCTCAAAACCCGGCGATTTCAAACCTTACGTTGTCGAGATGCCGAGCGGAGCGCCAGGCCAGCGACGCTGGAAAGAGATTTGGATGGTTTCCGGCTGCGGCAAGGAATATCCGGTCAAGATCGAGTTCTACGAGGACGGTCCGAACGCCGCCAATTGGACCATCGCCAAGTAAGCCTGGCGATCAGGCAGCCCTGAGTTCTCCGATTGGCGTAGCGCTTTTCGCGTCCTGGACACTGCAACTCAACCGGCGACACTTGCCGTGGTACCTGAGTAAGGCTTTAATCCGGTCGAGAAACGCCCGGAGGGGCGCGTTCCACAGGCCGCTGTGCGACGGTAGCGGGACTTGGGAGGCTGCGCAATATGAGCGAGCTTCTACTTATCGAGGGATCGACTCACTGATGCAGCGGCGAACGTTCATTTGCATCGTCGCAGGTGTCTCGCTGGGGTGGCGACCTTCCGCTCGCGCGCAAGCACCGCAAAAGCTCGCGGTAATTGGTGTTCTTTTCACTTCATCGCCACGAGAGCAATACGGGGCTCTGGACGCGCTGCGTGCTGGGCTCCGTGACTTGGGATACGTAGACGGCCAGAACATGTCGACGTACGTGGCAACGTGCCGCCCGGAATCCCGAGGGTCGGGACCGTAGGTCATGAGATCGTGCGCATTTCGACGCATGCCCACATACTTCAGGAGAGTTCATGTTTGACCACGTCAAATTCGGAGTCAGCGACTTTGCAGCGAGCAGAGCGTTTTTCCTCAAGGCACTCGAGCCGCTCGGCGTAGCTGTTGTCTCGGAGGGGCCGCCGACGTACGGCGTCGAGCTAAGCTCAGACGCTAAGACTTCATTGTGTCTGTACCAAACGGGGGAGAAGCCGGCGCACCTTCACTTGGCGTTCGTGACCGAGAACCGCCAGCAAGTCGAAGCTTTCTATCGTGCTGCTCTGGAAGCGGGCGGCAAAGACAACGGTGCGCCGGGTCTGCGCCCGCACTACCACGCAAACTACTATGCCGCTTTCGTCATTGGTCCGGACGGGCACAACACCGAAGTGGTTTGCCACAAACCCGATGCCTAACCCTTCCATCGAGGGGGCGTCCATGAGCGCATCGCATCCAGTGGTCGGCGCAACCTCAAAGGTCGTATTCGCCGCCATCGTCCTGGCCGCCTTGGCTTGGCTATGGCTCCTGCTCGGCCTTGCGTACGCAAGGTTTCTTGTCGTCGAACCACCACCCAATGTCGTCATCACATTTTCTGACAAGGGCCTCACTCGTCTCTTTGCCGAGCTGATTAGCCTTGGCATTGGTTTTATTGGCCTTGTACTTGCGCTCGCAGTCGCCTTCGCTCGGCGCGTGCGCAGTCGGCTCCTTACGCTCGCCGTGGTTAGCAACGTTGCTGTTTGCGCGGTTTGCGTCGCGTTGCTCATGTAGTTCGTCAGTCTCACGATCTCTTGACCCTCCAACCGCAACGGCCTAGAGTCCTTCGCGGGTGATCTCGGACGCAGATCCGGACATACTGAGTTGATCCGGCCAACGAACTGATCGAATGTTTGCTCGCAGGCGCTTGGTCCTCGCTCTTGGTGTGAGTGCGCTCACCGCACCATACGCGTTGTTCGCTCAACAGCCGGGAAAGGTCCCCAGGATCGGCTTGCTACTTTCCGAGACTCCTTCCGGTCAGGAAAGCCGGATCAATGCCTTGCGCGCGGGCTTGGGCGACCGCGGCTATGTCGAAGGCAAGAATGTCACCATCGAACTTCGATCGGCCAACGGGAATTACGATCGGCTATCCGGACTGGCAGCCGACCTCGCTGGACTCAAGGTCGACGTGATCGTGGCCTTCGGAACCAAGGCAGCGTTGGCCGCCAAGCGGGCTACCACGACGATTCCCATTATCGATCCGGTCATGGGGGGATGACGCCGAGATGTATCGCCGCGCGGCATACTTTGTGGACCGGATAATCAAGGGCGCGAAACCCAATGACCTGCCGATTGAGCAGGCAACCAAATTGGAGCTCGTGATCAATCTCAAGACGGCCAAGGCGCTCGGTGTCACATTCCCGCAATCGTTACTGGTGCGTGCGAGCGAGGCAATCAAGTAGTGCAACGCTTGAAGTTCACCCCTTAGATGACAGAGTTGAACCGGTCTTCGAACAATGGCAACCGCGCCAATATTTATCCAGGTAAGGGTCAAACCCAACGCTCGCTCGAGTGCGTTGGAACAATCCGCCGAGGGACGATGGCTCGCGCAGATCAAATCCGCGCCGATCGATGGCAAGGCCAACGAAGAGCTCATTGCCCTAGTTGCCGATCGCTTCAAATGCCGCAAGTCGGCCGTTTCCATCAAGAGCGGCGCTTCTAGTCGTCTGAAATTGGTACGAATAGAACTAGCTGGCGGTTAGCTGTTCGATTAGACCTCGGGATTCCATGCCTGCCGCAGTCCTCATCATCGATGTCCAGGAGATCCTGTGCTCAGGCGAGCAGGCCGCGTACGAGGTCGAACGCGTCATCGATCGCATCAACTTGGTCTCGAGCAAGGCCCGCGCTGCAGGAGCGCTTGTGGTCGTGATCCAACACGAGACGCGTGGCGGCGAGATGGATTTCGGCACCGATGGCTGGAAACTGGCCCTGGCGCTGGAGGTCCATGCCAGTGATGTCATTTTGAGGAAGACGGCTACCGACTCCTTTCACCGCACAGCACTGCAGGAGATCTTGCAGTCGCGTGGCATCACGAGCCTCATCATCTGCGGCCTGCAAAGCGAATTCTGCGTCGATACGACGACTCGGCGGGCTATGGCTCTCGGATATCCGGTTGTGCTTGTTTCGGACGGTCATTCGACCGTCGACAACGGGGTCCTTTCGGCCGCTCAAATTTCCGCTCACCACAACAAGACGCTCGCAAGCATCGAAAGCTTTGGGCCTAGAGTACGGGCCATACCTGCCGATGAGGTACGCATTGAGACCTAATCCGATGCTTGCCCTGGCGTCTGCCGGCCGGCTTGGGCTCGCTCACGTCGGTCGCCGGTAGCCATGTTTCGTTAGGCATCGTTCAGATACGCTCATGGATATCGGCCCGAGGCGAGAGCAACAACGAGACTTAGCCGCAAGGATGTTCGCGAAGCCTCACTTTGCCATTTCCTGGGTTGTCTTCGTTGGTGCCATCTTTTTGTTTATCGGGTGGCCGCTTCGGAACGTTGCGCTTGTATTGTGGGTTTATGGCAGCGACGGGTATTTTCACAAGGGAATCCGGGTTCTATCGGGCAAACCGGTAAGATTTTCGGATAGTACGTTGGCGCCGATCCTCCCGGACTTGATTACCGGATTTGGCGCGTTCTTCGTCATAGCGGGTGGCCTAACTCTACTGGCGATTGTCGTTCTACGCTTTTATGAGCGTCACTATCGAGTACACGATGCTCCTGATGCCTAATACCTCGCTCGACTCGGAAGCGTGTCGCCTGGTCTCGCGACCCTCCAGCCGTCGTGCTAGTCTGCTTGAAGTCCGCAGAAAGGAGCGTGTCGTATGAAGCGAGCGCCATTGTCGTGGTTGACGTTGTTAGTTGCCATGTCCCTGGCACCTCGGTGGGCCGTCGCACAACAAGCGCTCGCAATCAGGCCATTGACTGAAATCAAGGTGGCCGAACTACCTCCCGGAGAACTCTTCTGGCGGATAGAGAACTTCGATTCCCTGGCAGGTGCGAAGGCTGCCGCAGGTCCGTGGTCTCTCGTCGCAGAATCCGCCGGAAAGGTATGGCTGTTCACGCTCGACACGTCAGGTGTCACTTCTCCGAACGCGACCAAGATCGCCGAGGTCGGTCCGATTCCACGCGTCACTGCAAAACAGTATCTGCTTCGCATCAACGACGCGAGTGGACCTCCAGGCAGCGCAACACTTGTGCATAGTCACCCAGGCTCTGAAGCGTTCTTCGTGCTGACTGGAGAGCAAAGCATCCGGGGCGCGCAGGGAACCATGCGCGTGACGACGGGGCAGGCTGAAGCGGGCCAGGGAGCCGAGAAAGCCATGCAGGTGTCCAGTAGCGGAACCACCGATCTGCATGCTCTGGTGATGTTCGTTTTAGATGCCGGCAAGCCGTTCTCGTCGCCAGCCACCATTCCCTAGGCCCGGTGAAGACTACCGACTGACCATGCGTCGGAGATGCCCATGCTCATCAATGGCCAATGTCATTGCGGTAACATCGCCTTCCAGCTCGAATGGAAAGGAGATCCGGATGGAATTCCGGCGCGCGCGTGCGATTGTTCATTCTGCGTCAAGCACGGCGGCGTATGGACATCAGATCCAAAAGCCAGTTTGGCGGTGACTATTCGGGATGCTTCGCTCGTGTCAAAGTACGAGTTCGGATCCCGGACGGCGATGTTTCACGTCTGCTCACGCTGTGGCGCCGTGCCGATGGTTACCAGCGAGATCGCGAATCACCTCTACGCAGTGGTCAACGTGAACGTATTCGAGAATGTCGATCAGTCGCGGTTGCACCGGGCCGCCGTCACCTTCGAAGGCGAAGATATTGAATCCCGGCTTGCGCGCAGGCAGCGCAACTGGATCGCCGACGTTCGTGTCGCGGACGGTGGCGTCTAAATCGCCGCTCATGCCGAGTCCCCTCGGCTGCACTCGCGCACCGTCCTTCGCGTCTCTGGTTGGCTAATTGCGTCAGATTTCGCCAATGCGAATTGAGCTTTCGTCAATACTGTCGAAATTGCCGTTGCCCGCAACGGCGAAATGGCCGCAGGGCATATGGGACTACGAGGCATTCAGGCATGGTTCGATGTCCGTCATCGTCTTTGCCCCTCGCGGCACTGACTATCAAACCTCGCACAATCAAGACGAACTCTATGTGGTGCTCAAGGGAAGCGGTGTGCTACTTGTCGAAGACGCGCGGCACGCGTTCCTGGAAGGCGACGTTCTTTTTGTGCCAGCGAACAAAGTTCATCGATTCGAGCAGTTCACGCCAGACTTCGTAACGTGGGCGATATTCTGGGGACCTCAAGGTGGCGAAGAGGCCTGACTCGTCGCTCCAACGCTGGAACTGTCCGACGTGCAATTCGTTGGTGACGACCGCCTACTGCCCCTCTTGTGGTGAAGAACCTCTGCTGCCCAGTGATCTCACGCTGCGGGGACTCGCGGGTAAATTGTTTCACGCCTTCACCAGCATCGATGCGCGTGCGGCGCGCTCCGCGTGGTGTCTCGTGCGCCGTCCCGGACAACTTACGCTGGCGTGGATTAGAGGAGTGCGCAAGGCCTACGTCGCGCCGTTCCAGCTCTTCCTGATTGCCAATGTGATCTTCTTCGCCCTTCAATGGTTGACGGGCGAGGCGGTCTTCAGCTCACGGATGGAATCTCATCTCCACCACCAGGACTGGAGTGAACTGGCGCAATCGCTGCTGGCGCGGAGACTCGAGCAAACGCACACCCGATTCGAGGATTTTTCGCCCGCATTCGACCGCAACGTGGTCCTTTACGCCAAGTCACTCATTGTCTTGATGACCATCCCATTCGCGCTGGTACTTCCGGTCGTGTTTTTGCGGGAGCGCCGTCCATTCATGGCACATGTGACGTTTTCGCTCCATCTGTACACGTTTCTCCTGCTCCTTTTCTGTGTTGCACTGCTGGCGGCAAAATTGAGCGCGTTGCTAGGTTTCGGCGGCTTGGAGGCACCAGCTGTCGACAACGTTCTGAGCGTCGCCAATCTTGCTGTATGCACGTTATATCTTTATGCGGCCATCGGCCCGGTCTACGGTGCTGGCGGTCCGATGCGGGTACTGCAAGCCGTCGTTTTGGCGATTGCGGTTGCGGCCATTGTCCTGGGCTACCGGTTCGTATTATTTCTGATTACCCTGTATGCAACATGACAGGAGGAGCAACGCCATGGAATTCATCCCGAGCGCTGAGATAAAGGTCCTGTCGAACACCGGCGTGGAATCGCAACAGTTACTGTTCCCGGAAAATTCGGCATCGACACGGGTCACCATCACGAGAGTAACGATTGCGCCAGGAGCAACGAGTCCGCGGCATCGGCACGAAACATCGGAACAAGTATGGGTTGCAGTCGCAGGCGTGGGGACTCTGCTACTTGGTGAGGGGCACACGCGACCATTGCAGACTGGAGACGTGGTGCGGTTTGCGGAAGGTGACGTTCATGGTTTGGAGAACACCAGCTCGGCGCCATTCGTGTATTTTTCGGTGACATCGTCACCAATCAATTTTCGGCAGGCTTATGCACGGCCCTGGTCAAAGGAGGGTGCCGGCTAACGCAGGCGCCAATCCTCTGTTCGCCAAGGAGCGCTGTACAGTCGAGTTTTTGCACTGCGTAGCTTGTTTCGTTTTGCCCGGTGTCATCCAATATTAGGAGCATGTCCGTGGGAATACGCTTCCTCAGAATCGCTGCCGTTTACCTGTTGCTCGGTGCATTGCTCGGTGGATTCATGGGCATGACACAGCAATTCACCCTGGCTCCCGTCCACGCACATTTGCTGCTGCTCGGTTGGGCTTCCTTCGCGCTCGCCGGGCTCGTGTACCACCTTTACCCCGCGGCATCTGCAACGCGGCTCGCCAACATACATTTCTGGCTGCACAATCTCGGCCTGCCGGTGTTCATGATCGGGCTTGGCATGCTGCTCACCGGCAGTGAATCCGCCACTTCAATCGTTGCGATTTCCGCGAGTGTCGTCATCATCGGGCTCGCTGCGTTCGTCGCGAACGTGCTCATGAACGTCAAACCGGCACAATGAGACGCACAGGGCAACGGCAAACGACCATGGCTGCGTCCAAAGTTCTTGACCTGACATCGACGTTCGTTGTCCTTGGGCCACATCACGAGGCGATCCCCGTCGCCGTGACTCCCGCGATCTATGAGGAGCTGGACAAGCGGTTTGACAATTTCAAAGACAGACTGCTCGTCTCCTCATTCAGCTTTGACTCGGACTGGTCAAGTTGGGAAGTTCATCCGGCTGGCGATGAAATCGTCTGTCTATTGTCGGGCAATGCGACGTTGGTCCTCGACCGGGACGGAGTCGAGGAAACCATTCATCTGCGCGAACCGGGTTCATTTGTGATTGTTCCGAAGGGAACGTGGCACACTGCCCGAACGTCGGTGGCGACAAGAATGTTATTCGTGACACCTGGCGAGGGCACGCAAAACAAGCCCATCTGACCCTGGTGGTTTCCGCTTTTCTCATTGCGGTGGCGATCTATCTCATACTCGACATGGAGTCCCGTTTTCGGGACCGATCAAGAGTTCGCCCCGCGCCCCTGCTGCGCGCAGAAGAGCAGCTGCGCAGGGACAACTGAATTTGGTGTCGGGCGAGTAGAATGCATTCGCGCTTTCACTACAGCAGCCGCTGATATTGATGTTCGATCCAGCAGACTTCGTCCGATTCTGCAAAGACGCCTGTGGGCAGTCGAATCCATGGGCGCTTATTCATGCCGAGCTGCTGGGGATCGTCGCAAACCCTTCCGCCATTGCCCGGCCACCGGAAGGTGACCGTCAGGCGTGGCGGCTGCACCGGTCAACCACCTTGACGATTCTCCACACAACGTACCCTCGTGCACTGAGGGCCATGCCGCACAACCACGGAACCTGGGCCGTGGTATCGGTCTATCAAGGGCAAGAGGACTATGTCGTGTATTCCCCAACCGGAAGCGGCCTCATTCCGGTCAGCACGAACTCGGTTCGACCGGGTGAGGCTGTCATTCTCCCCGCAGACATCATTCACGATCTCTCCACGTCAGAAGCGCAGCCTACGTGCTCGATTCACGTCTACGGTGGTGATCTCTTTGATGCGCAGCACCGAAGCATGTGGGTGCCGCCGGCATTTCTGCAGACGAAATTCGACGAGCGGGAGTTCGCGCGCTCATGGCAGTCGGCCAGGCCTTGACGATTACTCCGAACCCGTCTGGGCGTGGGCAACTGGCGAAACCTCGCCAACCGTCCTCGAAAGCCCGATAATCGCCGTTGTGTTTGATTCCGGTCCGCTGTCGTCGTAATGCTACGCGGCGGCAACGAACTTGGTGGAGGCAGCATGCAGCAGCAACAATTGCAGGGCCGGCAGAAACTCTACGACGACATCCGCTCGCGCAACCTGTCGCCCCTGTGGGAGGTGCTGCACAGCCTGGTGCCGAAACAGCCGACGACACCTTGCGTGCCAGCGCTATGGCGCTACGCCGAGGTGCGACCGTACCTGATGCAGGCCGGCACGCTGATCACCGCCGAGGAAGCGGTGCGGCGCGTGTTGATCCTCGAGAATCCCGCGCTGCCCGGGCGCGCGTCGATCACCCAGTCGCTGTTCGCCGGCCTGCAGCTCATCCTGCCGGGCGAGATCGCGCCGGTACACCGGCACGTGCAGTCGGCGCTGCGCTTTGTCATCGAAGGGAAGGGCGCGTACACCGCGGTCGGTGGCGAGCGCACGACAATGCATCCCGGTGACTTCATCATCACGCCTTCGTGGCAATGGCACGATCACGGCAACGACGGCATCGACGGCGTGTCCGAGCCCGTCGTGTGGCTCGACGGGCTCGACATCCCGCTGATCCGGTTTTTCGACGCGGGATTCGCGGAAAACGACGATTCCGCCAAGTCGCAGGCGGTCGCCCGCCCGGAGGGCAGCAGTTATGCACGCTTTGGCGCCAACATGGCGCCGATCGGATACGAAAGTCGGACGCTCACCTCGCCGATCTTCAGCTATCCCTACGACCGCACTCGCGAAGCGCTGTACGCACTCGCGCGCGAACAGACGATCGATCCGTGGCATGGCGTGAAACTCAGGTACATCAACCCGACGACCGGCGGCTGGGCAATGCCCACCATCGGCACGTCGATGCAGCTCCTGCCGAAGGGGTTCGCCAGCAAACCGTACCGCAGCACCGACGGCACGGTGTATTGCGTGACCGAGGGCACGGGTACGGTGCACGTTGGCAGCGAACAATATCGATTCGGGCCGCGCGACATTTTCGTCGTGCCGTCGTGGAACGCAGCCAGCTTTGTCGTCGACGACGACGCCGTGCTGTTCAGTTTCTCCGACCGCCCGGTGCACGAAGCGCTGGGCATCCTGCGCGAAGAACGCCTGAACTGAGCCCGGGGAGGGCGCCCGTGGCAGCGCACCAGCCGGCAGAACGGTCGATCGTCATCGTCGGCGGAGGTATCGGCGGACTGGCTGCCGCGCTGGCGCTGTCGCGGCTGGGCATTCGCACCCGGGTGCTCGAGCAGAGCGCGGAAATCGGCGAAATTGGCGCGGGCATCCAGCTTGCGCCAAACGCCTTCGCCGCGCTCGACGCGCTCGGTGTGGGCGAGAACGCCCGGCGGCGGGCGGTGTTCACCGATCGGCTGGTGATGATGGACGCGGTCGACGGCTCCGAGGTCGGTACGTTCCCCGTAGGCGAGCCGTTTCGCCAGCGCTTCGGCAACCCGTATGCGGTCATTCATCGCGCCGACATCCACGAGTCCATTCTCGAGGGAGTGAAGCAGTCGCCGCTGGTCGAGCTGGTGACGTCGACCCGCGTGGTGGAATTCATCGAGGACACAGAGCGCCCCACCGTCGTCGACAGCCAGGGCGGTCGTCACGGCGCCGACGCGGTCATCGGCTGCGATGGCGTGCGCTCGGTGATCCGCGAAGCGCTGCTCGGTGACGCGCACCGCGTTTCGGGCCACGTCGTCTACCGCGCGGTGGTACCGGTGGAGGACATGCCCGAAGACCTGCGCTGGAATGCGCCCGCGGTATGGTCGGGCCCCGACTGCCACCTCGTGCACTATCCGCTGCGCGGCGCGAAACAATACAACCTCGTGGTGACCTTTCACAGCCGTGACAAGGAGACCTGGGGCGCGCGTGACGGCAGCAAGGACGAGGTTATGACCTATTTCACCGGGATTTGCGAACGCCCGCGGCGGCTGCTCGACCGTCCGAAGTCATGGCGGCGCTGGAGCACCGCCGACCGCGATCCCGTCCCGGAATGGGGCCGCGGACGCGCGACGTTGCTGGGAGATGCGGCGCATCCCATGCTGCAGTACATGGCGCAGGGCGCGTGCATGGCGATCGAAGACGCGGTGACGCTGGCCGAGGCAATTCGCCATTGCGAGCACGACTTCGATGCCGCCTTTCGACTCTACGAGCGCTCGCGCATCACGCGCACCGCGCGCGTGGTGCTCTCGGCGCGCGAAATGGGGCGCATCTACCACGCCAAGGGCGTCGAGCGGCTGGTTCGCAATTCGCTCTGGCGCGGCCGCCGACCCGAGCAGTTCTACGATGCGCTGGAGTGGCTCTACGGTTGGTCGGTGGCGAAGTGCCTAGCCCTCTGAAGCGCCTGCGCGCCGGCGGAGTCATTCCATTGGCAACCTTGCTCCAAAAGAAAGACTCACTGTGAATCCACCCGATACACCGTTGCCCGGCGTCGACCCCGGCCTGCTGCAGGACCTGGTCGATGCCAACCACATCCTGTTCAACGAAGGCGTGCTCGACGCCTTCGGCCATGTCAGCGCGCGCCACAACCAGCGCGCCGACCGCTTCCTGCTGGCGCGCAACATGGCGCCCGGGCTGGTGAGCGCCGACGACATCGTCGAATACGAGCTCGACGGAACCGATACGGATACGCGAGGGCGCAAGCCGTACCTGGAGCGCTTCATCCACGGCGAGATCTATCGCGCGCGGCCCGACGTGATGGCGGTGGTGCACAGCCACTCGCCTGCCGTCGTGCCGTTCAGCGTGGCGAAGAGCGCGCCGTTGCGCCCGGTATTCCACATGGGCGGATTCCTCGGTGGCGGCGCGCCGATCTTCGAGATTCGCGATACCGCTGGGGATGCGACCGACCTGTTGATTCGCAATGTCGCACTGGGCGCGGCGCTGGCACAGTCACTGGGCGACTGCCAACGTGGTGCTGATGCGCGGCCATGGATCGACCGTGGTTGCCCCGACGTTGCGCGTGGCGGTGTATCGTGCGGTCTACACCGAGGTCAACGCCCGGCTGCTGTCGGACGCCATGCGCCTCGGTCCGGTCGAGCTGCTCACGATCGAAGAGGCAAAGGCGGCGATGACCACCAACGAAGGACAGATTGACCGGCCGTGGGAATTCTGGAAAATGCGGGCGCGGCAGGCGAAACTGGCTTGACTCGATTCAGGGGCATGCAACAAACATTTGAGACGTAATGGAGGAGAACGTAATGCACAGATTCAAACGTTCGATGCAGTGGCTGCTGATCGCGGTGCTGCTGCCGGCCAGCGCGCTGGTGTACGCGCAGGGCACCGTCAAGATCGGTGTGGTCGCCGAATTCTCCGGACCCTTCGCCGACTACGGCGGCCAGATCCTGGCCGGCATGAAAACCTACCTGAAGCAGCACGGCGACGTCTATGGCGGCAAGAAGATCGAACTTATCGTCAAGGACACCACCGGCGCCGCGCCGGAGGTCGCCAAGCGGCTGGCGCAGGAGCTCGTCACGCAGGACAACGTCGACATCCTGGCGGGCTTCGGGCTGACGCCCAATGCGATGGCGGTCGCGCCGGTCGCCACCGAGGCCAAGAAGCCGATGGTGATCATGAACGCGGCCACGTCGGTGATCACAACGCGTTCTCCCTACATCGTGCGGCTATCGCATACGCTGCCGCAACAGACGCAGCCGATCGCGCAATGGGCGGCCAAGAACGGCATCAAGCGCGTATTCACGCTGGTGTCGGACTACGGCCCGGGCACCGACGCCGAAGCGGCATTCATCAAGGCGTTCAAGGCTGCCGGCGGCGAGATTGTCGATAGCGTGCGCACGCCGCTGCAGAATCCGGACTTTGCACCGTTCCTGCAGCGGATCAAGGACGCCAAGCCCGATGCGGTGTTTGTCTTCGTGCCGCCCGGCAGCCAGACCATCGCGTTCATCAAGGGTTACGAGGAGCGCGGGCTCAAGCAGGCCGGCGTCAAGATCATCGCCACAGGCGACCTGACCGACGACGGCGTGCTCGAGGCGATGGGTGACGGGACGCTGGGACTGATCACCAGCTTCCATTACTCGGCGGCGCACGATTCGCCCGAGAACAAGGCGTTCATCAAGGCGTACACCGAAACCAACGGCACCAAACTGCGGCCCAACTTCATGGCGGTAGGCGGCTACGACGGCATGCAGGCAATCGCCGAGGCGCTCAAGAAGACCCAGGGCTCGACAGATCCCGAAAAGCTGATGGCCGCATTCAAGGGCATGAAGCTGATGAGTCCGCGCGGCCCGATCATGATCGACCCGGACACTCGCGACATCGTGGAAACGGTGTATATCCGTCGCGTGGAGAAGGTCAACGGTCAACTCTACAATATCGAGTTCGACAAGTTTCCCGACCAGAAGGATCCCGGCAAGCAGTGATCGCGCAGGCGGTCGAACTGATCGCCGCGCTGCGGCGAATGCATTTGCTCGGGCCCGATGAAACGCCGACGCTGACTGAACTGTCGGGTGGCGTTTCATCAATCATCGTGCTCGCGCACACTGCGCAGGGTCCCGTGTGCGTCAAGCGCGCCCTGCCGAAGCTCAAGGTGGAGGCCGACTGGTTTGCCCCGGTCGCGCGCAACCGAGCCGAAGTCGCGTGGATGCGCATCGCCGGCGACGTCGTTCCCTGCGCGGTACCGCGCATTCTGGGCGAAGACGAAACGACCATGGCGTTCGCGATGCAGTGGCTCGATCCGCAGGCCTATCCCGTCTGGAAGACGCTGCTGCGCGACGGCGTCGCCGACGCGCGCACGGCGAGTGCGGTGGGCAGCGCACTGGTGGCGATCCACGTCGCGACCGCCGACGACGCGGATCTCGCGCGGACCTTCGCGCACGATGCAGTCTTCCATGCGCTGCGGCTCGAGCCCTATCTCGAGGCCAGTGCACGCGCGCACCCGCGGCACGCCGGGGCGCTGCGCGAACTGGTCGCCACAACGGCCGAGACCAAGCGCGTGCTGGTGCACGGCGATGTCAGTCCCAAGAACATCCTGGTCGGATCGTCGGGCCCGGTGTTTCTCGATGCCGAGTGCGCGTGGTACGGCGACCCGGCGTTCGATCTCGCGTTCTGCCTGAACCATCTGCTGCTCAAATGCCAGTGGCGCCCGATGTTCGCCGATGCATACCTCGCCTGTTTCGACAGTCTAGCCACCGCATACCTCGCGGGTGTCGATTGGGAGCCGCGCGCCGCGGTCGAACAGCGTGCAGCGAGACTGCTGCCCGGGCTGCTGCTGGCGCGTGTCGATGGCAAGTCGCCGGTTGAATACCTGACCGCTCCCGAGTCCAAGGCGCAGGTCCGGGCCTTCGCGCTGCGGCATCTGGAGCAGCCGTTCGCGCGGCTGGCTGAATTGCGCGAGCACTGGGCCCAGGCGGTGGATTCATGAGCGCTCGCATCGAGCATGTGCGCGCGCATCGGATCTGGGATTCGCGCGGCCGGCCAACGGTCGAAGTCGATGTGCGGCTTGCCGACGGCACGAGCGGGCGAGGCATCGCTCCGGCGGGCGCATCGCGCGGCAGCCTCGAGGCGGTCGACCTGCGGGATGGCGGGGCTGTCCTGGGCGGTTTCGGCGTCAGCCGCGCTATCGCCAACGTCAACGGACCTATCGCCGCCGCGCTCGTCGGGCTGGATGCGCGCGACCAATCCGGTGTAGACGCAGCGATCCTGGCACTCGATGCTTCGCCCACGAAGTCGATGCTTGGCGGCAATGCGACGATCGCCGCGTCGATGGCCGTGCTGTCTGCGGCGGCGGCACAGGCGCATGTGCCACTCTGGCGCTATCTAAGCGATGGACGCGAAGTGAGGCTGCCGCTTCCGCAGGTCCAGATCTTCGGTGGCGGCGCACATGCCGGGCGCAGGATCGACGTGCAGGACCTGCTGGTGATGCCGGTCGGCGCGCAATCCTTCGACGAAGCGCTGGTCATGGTCGCCGAGGTGTACCGTGTCGCCGGCGAATTGATGGCCGCGTCGGGACGGCGCAACGGCGTGGCCGACGAGGGCGGCTGGTGGCCCGAATTCGACAGCAATGAAGACGCGATCGCGATGCTCGCGCGTGCCATCGACGCCGCCGGTTACCGCAATGGTGAAGTGCTGATCGCGCTGGACGTCGCAGCCTCTGAGTTTCGCGTCGATGGACGCTATGCGCCGGGGCTGGCGGAGCACCGCGTACGACACCGGCGAGTGGATCGACGTCGTTCTCGGCTGGGTGGCGCGCTACCCGATCGTGTCGATCGAGGATCCGGTCGCGGAAGACGATGTCGCCGGCATGGCCGCGATCACCGAGGCGATCGGCGATCGGGTGCAGATCATCGGCGACGACTTCCTGGTCACCAGCGCGCGGCGCATCGAACTCGCCGCCGGGCAGGGTGCATGCAACGCGGTGCTGCTCAAGCCGAACCAGGCCGGCACCATCACCGAGACCCTCGCCGCGCTGCGCGCGGCGCGCGAGCTGGGCTGGGGCACGATCGTGTCGGCACGCTCCGGGGAGACCGAAGACGTCACCATTGCGCACCTCGCGATCGGCTGGAACGCGGGTCAGTTGAAGGTCGGTTCGTTCGCCCGGTCGGAACGCATGGCCAAGTGGAACGAATGCCTGCGCATCGAGCGTGAACTGGGCGCACACGCAACGTATGCGAAAGCCAGCGTGCTACCGTTCGCGCAGGCAGTTGACGCAGGGCGCCGCTGAAACACAGTCCGCTGCACGTGGCCTGATTCACGCAACGGGCGGACGGTCGGTATCAAAGCGTGGAAACTCCACGCGAACGCGGGTACCGCCATGCTCGTCCCGCGCATCGATAGACAGGCTGCCTGCGTGCCTCGCCACGACTTCCTGCGCGATCGCGAGTCCCAGGCCGGAGCCTTCGCCCGGCGTTCCCGCGATGCGATAAAACCGCTCGCAAACGTGGCTGCGTTCGGCAACGGGAATCCCGGGGCCGGTGTCGTCGACTTCAAGGTAGGCGACGTTCGCTTCGCATCCCGTGTGCACGGTAATGGCGCCGCCGGCGGGCGTGTAGCGCAACGCGTTGTCGATGAGGTTGTCGACGACCTCCGGCAGCAGGAGCGCGTCGCCGAGGATGGGCGCACTCTCGAGCGAAAAGCCAAGGTCGATCCCTCGGCGCACGGCGTCACGCGCCCAATTCCGGGCCGCAGACTCGGCGATCGCGCGCAAGTCGACAATATTCCAATGCACGACTCTGGTCGGGAGGACGCTCGGCCTTGGCCAGCGCAAGCAGCTGGTTGGCGAGGCGGCTCGCGCGCACGGTCGCGACGTGCATGCGTTCGCTTTCGGTGCGCACATCGGCGGGCAGATCGCGGCGAAGCAGGAGCTCGAGGTGCATCTGCAGGCCGGCCAATGGGGTACGCAACTGGTGCGCGGCATTGGCGAGAAATCGCTGTTGCATCTGGTTGGCTTCGCGCAGGTGATCGAGCAATCGATTGAAGGCCTTGACCACCGGCAGGATTTCGATCGGTGTCGAGTTTGCGGCCAGCGGACGCAGGTCGCGCGGCGCACGGCTCAGGAGTTCGGAACGCAGATCCTCGAGCGGGATGAGTCCGCGCGCGACCGCAAACCACGCCAGCGCGATTGCGGCCAGTCCGATGAGCAGCGTGGACGCAAGCTCGGCGAACAGGATTTCTCCGACCAGGCGGTTGCGCTTGTGCAGTGTCTCGCCAACCTGGATCGCAAAGCCGCTGGCGGTACGCAGCGCCGCGACGCGAATCCTGTCGCCGCCGTACGAGCTGTCGAAAAAAATATGCTCGCCGGCTTTGCTCGGCGGGGGAGGCGGCAGGTCGGCGTCGCCGTCGATGATGGTGTTCTGCGGCGAACGTATCTGGTAGATGACCTTGTCCACCTGGTCGTAGACGAGCGCCTCGAGCGCCTTCTGCGGCAGATCGAGGTGCGCGCCTGCCGCATCGACCTTGACGTTGTCGGCAATGTCCAGGACCGGATCGAGCAGCGAGCGGTCGTAGGCGTTGTTGGCGGCGTTGACGGCGACCAGGTAGGTCACCAGCGCCGCTCCGGACAACACCAGCATCAGCGAGCCGATCAGGAACAGCAGGAGGCGGCGCCGGATGCTCGGCGGCCGGTTCCCTTCACTCATCACCGGCTTCCCACAGGTACCCGAATCCGCGCACGGTGCGAATGTGCACGCCGGCCGGCTCGATCTTGGTACGCAGTCGCGAGACGTGCACCTCGATCGCATTCGGAGACAGCTGCTCGTCGAAGCCGGTCAGGCGCTCGGCGATCTGTTCCTTGCTCAGCACGCGCCCGGAGCGAGTCAGGAACAATTCCAGCAGCGTCCACTCGCGGCGCGTCAGGTCGACAGGCTTGCCGAGCACCTTGACGCGCTTGGCGGCGATGTCGACGCTCAGGCCCGCGGTCGACCAGCGCACTTCCGCAGGCACCATGCGCCGGAGCAGTGCCCGGACGCGGGCTTCGAATTCGTTGACGGAAAACGGCTTGGTGAGATAGTCCTCGGCGCCCAGATCGAGACCGCGCACGCGATCCTCGACCGCGTCGCGCGCCGTCAGCACCAGCACGCTCGTCGGCACATCGCGCGCGCGCAATCGTCGCAGCACTTCGAAGCCATCGATGTCCGGCAGTCCGATGTCGAGGACCAGCAGGTCGAAAATCTTCGCAGTGAGAAGGTGGTCGGCAGCCTTGCCGGTTGCGGCGTGCTCAACCGCATGACCCGCGCGGGTCAATACCCTGATCAACCCCTCGGTGAGCAGCGCGTCATCCTCGACGACCAGTATGCGCATGATCAACCTGCTCCATTCGTGTCGGAAACGCGCGCCGCTGCGCGCAGGGCCGCGATGCGGCTCGATTGTCAGCGTTGACCGACAGGCACCAGTTTGATCTGACGCGACGTTGTTGTCCAACGTCGGCGGCGTCTGCGTTGGCGTGTCCTAATCGGTCGAACTTTCGAGTTCCTGAAACATGACTGACGACTCGCTGACACACGCGCGATTTTGCTTCCGCTTTCCGATATTGCGATGGCAAGCTGATTTCTCCCGATTCATAACGCGCAGGAGAAATCATGCGAGCGTTGATCCGGCTGATCGTGCTGGGGGCAGTCGTGGCGGTGAATGTCGCGCCTGCATCGGCGCAGGATTGCGGGCTTGTCGCGCATCGATCATCGCATCAACTACGACGCGTCCGGAATCTGGAATCCCGATGTCTATCGGGGACTCGTCGGAGCGCTGACGGTGGCCCAGGTCGGAGGCGCGGTCTGGGAGGGCGCGGAAACGCGCTTCGGCAAGACGATGTGGCAGGGCATCGATTCGGAAATCATTTCCGGCGTCACGGCGACCGTTGGCAAGTACGCATTCGGCCGGGTGCGACCCGCTACCGAGAACAATCCATGTCTCTGGTTTCAGGGTAAGTCCAATCAAAGTTTTCCGAGCGGAGAAGCTGCTGTCGCGGCGGGCCTCGTGACGCCGTACATCCTCGAGTACGGCAGCGAGTACCCCGCGACATACCTGCTGGCACTGCTGCCGCTCTATGTCGGCGCCGGACGAATCAAGAATCAGGCGCATTGGCAGACCGATGTGCTGGCGGGCTGGGCGGTAGGAGGGCTGTCAGGATGGTACGCGCACAGCCGCGAGGTGCCCATTCTCATCGAACTTCTTCCGCATGGTGTTGCGGTGGGATGGCACAGTCAATTCTGAACGCAGCGCGAATTCTTGACAAGTCTGCTGCGCAGGTCGAGACTTGCGATCTGATTGCGGATCACCTTACGAACTGCTTACAAAATTGAATCATTGCAATCAATTTCTCATATCGATATTGCTTTCGAGGCATTGATGTCGATGACTGCGCGGCATACAGTCGATCGACCGGACCCGCGCGCTGCAGGCCGGCATGACGCGGCCATACGACTGCGAACCAAAGGAGGAGACAGATGAACATGCGCTATGCATTCGCGGCGTCGATCGCCGCGGCAATTCTGCTCGCCGGATGCAACAGCGATTCGAGCAACAACAATAACAGTGGCGTCAGTCTGAAGGCATTTATCGCGGTGCCTAACGTGACCGCCGGTACGAACTTCTCCTTCGACATTTCCGCGGTCGATTCGGTGAAGGGCCGCATGTATTTCACCGATCGCAACAACAAGGCGGTCGACGTCATCGACATCCGGACCAACACGTTCCTCAAGCAGATCACCGGCGGCTTCGCCGGCTGCGATACCGGCCCGACATGTGCGGGCGCGAATAACGACAAGTCGGGTCCCAATGGAATCAACCTCATTCCCGGCACGCCGTTCATCTATGTCGGCGACGTCAACTCCGTGAAGATCATCGACACCACGAGCGACACGGTGGTTAAGACGATTCCCATCGGTGGCAACTCCGGGTTGCGGGCGGACGAAGGCTGCTACGACCCGGACCACAACATCTTCATGATCAACAGCCCTGGCGAGAATCCGCCGTTCGCGACGTTCATCGACGTGACGTCGCAGAAGATCATTGCGACGCTGCTGTTCACCGATCCGGGCAGCGGAGCGGGCGGTCCGGCGTCCGCGGGACTCGAGGCTTGCGCGTACGACCACGGGACGCAAAGCTTCCTGAACAACAACGACGGGTCGACCGCAAATCCTCACGGCGAAGTCGATGTCATTCCGGCGGCATTCATCATGCAAGGCAATCGCAGCGCATCCGGTGACGCTGACGCTGCCGGCGATTACGCCCGGCAGCGGCTTCAAGATCTTCCCGCTCGGCAATTGCGATCCGACCGGCCTTGATCTCGGGCCCGGCACCGACATGTCGTAGTTTGCCGACAGGGGACGACCGGCGCGCTGCTGACCGTCGCAAATCCTCAACCGCGTCACCGGCGCCGTACTCGCGAATCCTTAACGCCGGTGGCGGCGACCAGGTCACCTACGACGCCGCCACCAACCGCTACTACATCGGCGGCAGTCGCTGGACCACCAGCGGTTTTGCCGCCACCGGCGGTGCCTGCAGCGCGGCGTCACCGTGCACTCCGGTGCTGATGGTGATCGACGCTGGCTCGCGATCGGTGATTACGTCGCCGGTGTCGGGCAACAACGCCCACTCGATCGCGGTCGACGGGACCACGCACCAGGCGTACATGCCTTATTCGTCATCGACGGCGCCCGCCGGATGCGCGACTTGCGCGAACGTACGTGAACGGTGGCGTGCTGGTGTTTTCAACGCAGTAGCATCGCAGAGCCGACCGCATGACTACGCGCCGGCGCCGCAATGGCGCCGGCGTAAGCTCGCCTCCCGATTGGCGAGCGCGCCACCGCAGGACCCTATACTTGCGGTTTGGGCGCGCTTGCCCTCCGGGAGTCCCGATGTCACTGCTCGCGTTCTGCATTCCAGTCTCACGGCGCGCCTGCGCCGCTGGTCGCCGTTGCCGCGCTGTGGTTCGCTCGCGCACGGCGCGCTTGCCGACGGCACCCCCTTCTTCAGTTCCGCGCAGGTCGCGCAAGGACGCTGGCAGTACTCGCAGAAGTGCGCCGTGTGCCACGGCGCGGAATTGCAGGGCACCGGTGCGCCGGCACTCAAGGGCCGGATTTTCAACGTGCAGTGGAACGGCAAGAAGCTGTCCGATCTCTACAGCTACGTGCACACCAACATGCCGCTGGGCCTGGCCAATTCACTGCCCAGCCAGGAGTACGCCGACATCGTCGCGTACATCCTCGCGCAGAGCGGATTGCCGCCGGGCAACGAAATGCTCACGCCAAAATCGTCGATGGATCGTGTGCTGGATCTGTCCGATGCGGCGGTCGCCGCAAGTGGAAGCGCGGCGGCGGGCGGCGTCGCGGGCCTGGTGAAGATCGGCGAACTCTACGGCCCGCTCGCGCAGCCGTCGACGACTCGGCCCCACGCAGGCGGACCTCGATGCCGCCGACACCGCGACCACCAACTGGCTGATGTACAACAAGGGCTATCGCGGCGCGCGCTACTCGCTGCTCGACAAGATCAACACTGGCAACGCCGCGAAGTTGCGACCCGTTTGCATTTTTCAGCTTGGCGAGTTGGGTACCTTCTCGACCGGACCGGTCGTGTACGACGGCATTCTCTACGCGACCACGCACCTCGGCACCTACGCGATCGATGCGACCACGTGCTCGAAGCTCTGGAGTCATCAGCACGTCGCGCAGGGTCCCGAAATGAATGCGACCAACAAGGGCGTCGCCATCGCCGGCGGGCGCGTCATCCGCGGCACGCAGGACGGGTTCCTGTATGCGCTCGACGCCAAGACCGGCGCGCGGCTGTGGGAGCGCCAGGTCGCGGACTGGAGCATCGGCGAGGGCATCGGCGCCGCGCCGATCGTGTGGAACGACATCGTCTACGTCGGCAAGGCCGGCGGCGACTGGGGCATTCGCGGCCGCATGATGGCGTTCAATGTCGCCGACGGCACGCTGGCGTGGAGCTTCGATCTGATTCCCACCGGCAACCAGACCGGCGCGGACACCTGGAAGGATCCCGCCTCGGCCGAACACGGCGGCGGCGCCGCGTGGGTGACCTACGCGCTCGATCGCGACACCGGCACGCTGTTCGTCCCGGTCGGCAATCCCGGTCCCGACTACAACAGGAAAATGCGCCCGGGCGCGAACCTGTTCACGATCTCGACCGTCGCGATCGATGCGCGCACCGGCAAGCTCAAGTGGTGGTACCAGCTGCGCCCGAACGACGATCACGACTGGGATGCGACCGTGGTGTCGCTGTTCGACAGCAACGGCCGCAAGCTGGTCGCGACCGCGGGCAAGGAAGGCATCCTGCACGTCGTCAATCGCGACGACGGCAAGCTCGTGTTCAAGCTGCCGATGACGACGATCCTCAATCACGACGAGCCGCTCACGCCCGAAGGCGTGCGCGTGTGTCCCGTCGCCGGCGTGCAATGGAACGGTCCGGCGTTCAGTCCGAAGACCGGGTTGCTCTACGTCAACGCGATCGACTGGTGCACCGTGTTCAAGGCCGGGCCCGATCCGAAGTGGGTCGCCACCGTGCCCTACACCGGGCTCGCCAACGGCTGGGGCACCAACGATCCGATCGACAAATGGTCCGGCTGGATCAACGCGGTCGATCCCGAAGACCGGCAAGATGGCGTGGCGCGTGCACACCAAGGCGCCGATGTACGCGGCGCTGACGCCGACCGCCGGCGGCGTGCTGTTCACCGGCGATCTCGACGGCAATTTCCTGGCGCTCGACGCGCGCAACGGCAAGACGCTCTACAGCTTCAACACCGGCGGCCCGATCGCCGGCGGCGTCATCACCTACGAGCAGGGCGGCAAGCAATACGTCGCGGTGGCGTCGGGAAGCAGCGGCGGGTCGATCCCGCTGTCGGGCAGCACGACCATCGTGATCTTCGGGCAGTAGTCGCGCGGGCGCGATCGCTCAACCGCCGATCAATCGCAGGTTGAACGCGCGCTCGATCGAGCCACACCAGCGCGATGAGCGCGATCGCCGCCGAGCCGAGGACGAAGATGCCGCGCTGGTAGAGCGCCGTACGGCGCAGCGTGTAGGCAACCGGCAGGAACACGGCGACGATCGCCAGTTGTCCGAGCTCGACCCCGAGGTTGAACGCGACCAGCGCGAGCAGCAGCGATTCCTGCGGCAGTCCCAGGTCGGCGAGCACCGAGGCGAAGCCGAAGCCGTGGATGAGTCCGAAGCAGAAGGCGATCACCCAGCGCCGCTCGTACACCACGGGCCGGATGTTGTTCAACGCCGCGAGCACCACCGAGAGCG
Source organism: uncultured beta proteobacterium (assembly GCA_963741315.1). Taxonomy (GTDB): domain Bacteria; phylum Pseudomonadota; class Gammaproteobacteria; order Burkholderiales; family Casimicrobiaceae; genus PALSA-1003. The sequence continues at coordinate 416,622 of CAVUHK010000004.1, read as the reverse complement.
CGATCGCCGACTCGACCAGGCGCGAGGGCAGCGTCACCACGCCGAGCGCCGCCAGCGACAGCGTCAGCGAATGCGCGACGGTGAAGGCGGTGACGACCTTCACCACGTCGATCAGCGCCGCGCGGAAGCTGCCCGCCGCTTCCCAATGCCGCCCCGGCAGCCGCGAGCGCACCAGCACCGCGGGCAGCAGCAGCGAGAGCAGGAACAGGATGTGGTCGAAGCCGGTCCAGATGTGCCACACGCCTTCGTTGCCGTAGTCGAGGAACTGTTGCCACCTCGAGGGCTCTCCCAGCGTGAACTTCTGCTCGGGTTGGTCGACGCTGAAGATGCCGGCCCGCTCGCTGCCCGGCTGGCCGATGCGGATCAGGCCGCGATGCTGCGGGTCGAGGTCGAAGAAGAGGCTGTACGCCACGGTCAGCGTCCTGGGCGCGGCGGCGCAGGTCGCGGCAAAGCGCAGCACCGCGTACGCGCCGTCGCTGTGGTTGTCGATGAGCAGTTCGGTGGACTGCGCCGGACAGGCCGCGCCCTCCGGGCCCAGGCGCAGCCGCGAAAGCGCGTAGGCCGCAATGTCGGCCTGCTTCGCCCTGACCTCGCCCCAGGTGATCGCGTCGTCCTGGTTCGCGTCCAGGCCGATGGCGAAATCGAGGTCGCGCAGCGCGATGTCCCACTGGCCGGTGATCTGCGCGCCGTCGACCGTGAGCGTGAGATAACTGTCCGACGGCTTGTGCGCGTGCGCCGACGCGGCGAGCCAGGTGCCAGCGACGAGCGCCAGCATTGCACTCCGAGCGCTTCACTTCGTTGGCACCCTGCCGCGCTCGAGCAGGGCGCCGAGCGCGACGTCCTCGTAGCCGGTCTTGGCGATCCAGTCGCGCACGGTGGCGAGCGCCGCCGCATCGTTGGTCGCGACCGCGGTTTCGGCGAGGATGCGGATGTCTGCAGCTTCGCGCTGCACTTTCCAGTTGCCCAGCGCATAGCGAAGCGCGCTCGAGGCATCGTTGCGCAACACCAGTTCGAAGCGCGCGTTCTCGCGCTCGTGCACCGTGTCGCCGCGCGCATGGCTCGCGTCGAAGCGCGCGCGCAGCGTGGCGATCGTGGCCGCGGCTTCGGGACGCTGCAGCGCCTGTTGCGCGAGCGCCAGGCGCAGCAGCAGGATGTCGACGCGCGTCTGGTTCTGCAGCAGCGCAATCACTTCCGCCGGCCTGTTCTGGTCGAGCAGCCAGTCGCTGTACGCGCCGAGCAGGTAGGTGTCCTTGTCGCCGCTCGCGAGCGCGGCGCGGAAATGCTGCGTCGGCGGCGGGATCGCCGCGGCGCTGCGCGATTTCGGCCAGCAGCGTCTGGCCCCAGGCGCGCGCGGCGGGATCGATGCGCGGGAAGCGTCTGCAACGCGCCTTGCAGCGCGGCGTAGGCAGACGCGGCGTGGCCGGTCATGCTGTCGATGGCCGCGCCGCAGATGACGCTGTAGATGGCAGCGCTCGCCGTCGCCAGGCGCTGGCAGTCGACGCGCGCAGCGCCGTATTGCGCCTGCACCGTGAGCACCGTGGCGCGCGTCAGCAACGCCTGCAGATTGCGCGGATCGCGCTGCAGCACCTGTTCAGGTCGGCAACCGCGGCGTCGAACTGGTGGCTGCTCTGCAGAATGGTTGCGCGCAGGACCAGCACCGCGGTCGGCGCCGCGGGATCCTTCCACCACGGTGCCAGCGTGGCCTGCGCGTAGCCGAGGAAACGCGGATCGCCTTCGACGCGCGAGGCACGGATGTACGCCGCCGCCAGCGGCAGCGCGCGCTGCAGATCGCCCGGCGCCTGCGCCGATGCCAGCTGCAGTGCCCTGAGCTCGCGGAACTGCGGCGTACTGCGGCTGGGCAACTGCTCGAGCACCTGTGCGTCATCGGTCGGCACGAACGGTGCGGCGCACGACGCCGCTCTCGCCGAGCAGCGCGAAGCACGATGAGGATCACGCGTGCACGCCACCGGAAAAAAAGCGCCCGGGCTTTATCCCGGGCGGAAGGAGAGCTCATGCGTGTGCGCTCGCCGCGGCCGATCACATGTTCGGCGGCTGGCCGTTCGCACCGTTGGGCGAGCCGGGCAGGGGCGGGCGCAGGAACGGAAAGCCGAAGTCGAATTGCGTCGCGTCGACCAGTACGCCGTCGGTATACGGCAGCGATGCGCTCGCGGGCTTGCCGGCGCCCGGTGGCAGCAGGTAGCCCATCACCACGCGCAGTGCGATGTCGACCACGTCGTCACCCGGTCGGCGCCCATTGGGAAACCCGGCCGGATCGCAGCCCGGATTGCTCAGAACCAGCGCGCCGTTGACGAAGCACGCCGCGGCGCCAAGGCTGTTCTGCATGTCCTGCGCGGTGGCGGGAATTGCGGTATTGAGTCGAATCATTTCCGAGGCCGTCACCGCCCTGGGCTGATTCACGCCCGGCACCCCGGTGAGAAACACCGCGACCAGGTCGGAGCGCGGGAACACGCTGGGTGCCTGCACGCCGGCGCTGGAGTACAGCGACGCGATCAGTGCCGGCAAGGTCGGGTTGGTGACATAGCTGGCGAACTGGCCGTCGTCCTTGGGCTCGCTGGCGTTGAACTTGTCCTTGTCGGGCAGGCCGATGACCACCTCGTTCACCAACGGCATGCCCAGCCGCGATACCTGCACGAAGCCGCCGACGCCGGCCGAATCCGGAAGGTTCGCCTTGCGCGGGGGCAGGCTCGCAGTCGCCCACGCGCCGATCACGGGGTCGCCTCCCGCCGTTAGGCAGGCAATCGGCACTTCGAGGGCGATGCTGGTGACGTTCTTGTATTGCGTCGAGTTGGCGGCGCCGGTGCGCGAGCCGATGATGCGCGCGGTCGGAATGTTGACCAGGTCGAAGATCTCACCGAGATTTACGCCAAAGCCTTCCTTGCGTTGCCCGACGAAAACCCGCGGAAACGTTCCCGCGGGCGGGGTGCAACCCGGAATCGCGATGCCGCGGACGTGCATTCCGGCGTAGTCGGCGTAATTCGGGATCGACTTGTTGCCGATGTTGTCGATCGGCTTCTCGAAACGCGTTCCACCCACCAGCGGCAACACCGGTTCGCGCGTCCCCGTGCGCCGCGCGCCACGGATCAGGTCGACCGAATATTGTTGCACCACGTTGAGCGCAGGCACGCTGCCGGTGGTGATCTGGCCCGAATTCACGAGCGGAATCGGCACGTTGGTGCCGTTGATGTTGAGCGCGGTGCCGCGGACGTTGTTGTAGAAACGGAACGAGAAGGTGAGGTCCTCGCGGCCGTCGCCGTTGTTGTCGACGTGAATTTCGTAGAGCGCATCCGGGTCGAGCTGGAAGTAGTTCGGACCGCCGTAGGCGTCCTGAAGGGGGAGGTAGTTGGCGATGAACACGACATAACCTTCCCGTCCCGGTTCGTAGCTGCGAAACACGTAGGTATCGGTGTTGTCGACCGCCGGCATCTGCGCGATCAGCGGCGCCTCGCGGTGGCTTGCGGCCAGCGCGGACCCCGATCCAACGACCATCGCCCCGCACGCCGCCGATGCGACGAGGGCGCACAGCAAGTTGCGCTTTGATTTCATGTGCTTCTCCTGTCAGGAAATCCGTTACCGGTGCGCCGCCGGGTGGCGTGGGCACGGGTACCGACATGTACGTTCGGGATCGGATTCCGGATGCAGGTCGCGCAACCCTGCGGCGGCGGGAGGAATCTCCGACCGCGCGAGAGGGCAGTTACATGCTTGATCTTGCTAGGGGTACGACGGGTACAGGCAGGCGGGCGCCGCGCTGGCGCCGGGCACCCTGGCCGCGGGGCGCGTAGGCACGCGCCCCGCACTTGCGGCTAGGTCAATTCGGCGCGAAACAGTAGATGTATCCCGCGCCACCTGTCTTGACGAGTGCGGCGTCGCTGCAGCCTTGCGTCGGATGCGACGAATTCCACGACAGCGCGGGCGGCGAGGTATCGAGACCCGTGCGATCGCTATGCCCGACAATGGCGCTGCCTTCGCCATTCTTGGTCCAGTTGCCGCAGGTCTTGTCGTCGCTGCCTGCAAATGCCGTCCCGTCCGGCTGCGAACCGGTAAGAATGTCGTGGGTATTGGGAGTGTCGCCGCGAGCCGTTGACGACCGTGCCTTTTTCGGTGAGCGCGGTCTGCTTGGTGATGTTGTTGGTGCCGTGCAACTCGGTCAGGTCTTTGGCGATGACGACGCCCTTGACGTTCTGCCACGGCCCCTTGCCGATCCGGTCGCGGGCGTTGACTGCCGGCGTACTGGCGGTGGCGCTGGTACTCAGGTACGCCCGCCACGTCTTGCCGCCCGAGCCGGCAGCGGTCGCAAGGGTCTGACAAAGCCAGTCGGCGCCCTGCAGGCCGCCAAACCAGGCACCGCTACCCAAGTTGGTGCTGCTCACAAAAAACGACGCAGCCGCCTGTTGTGCGCCGGCGGTGCCGGATATCGCCGCGGTGCCCAGTGCAACGCATGCCAGTGCTGTTTTCATCTTGCTCATTGCTCTCCTCCTTGGCCAGGTAATGGATGCCCCGGCAACATGGTATCGCCATTTCGAAAAATCCGCAGGGGCGCCACGCCCGGCCGCCGCCGCTTGTCAGTGCCCCGCCGGCCCGGTAGCATGCCCTGACTTGCGACCTACCGGCCGCGCACCGCGCGAAAGTTCCGGAGGATGCAACCGTCCCAGGAGGAATCATGAGCAAACAGTCGCGAAGCATCGCGTGGTTGGCGCTGGCCGGAGTATCGCTGTCGTTTCCGGCCATCGCGCAGATCAAGATCGCGTACATCGATCCGCTGTCGGGCGGCGCTGCCAGCGCCGGCATCAACGCGCAAAAGCACATGACCTACCTCATCGACCGCGCCAACGCGGCCGGGGGCTTCAACGGCGAGAAGCTGGAACTGCTGTCCTTCGACAACAAGGTCGACCCGCAGGAATCGCTGATCGCGCTCAAGAAAGCGCTCGATGACGGCGCGCGCTACGTCTTCCAGGGCAACGGCAGTGGTGTTGCGCTGGCGATCACCGACGCGGTGCTCAAGTACAACGAGCGCAATCCCGGCAAGGAAGTGCTGTACTTCAACTACGCGGCGGTCGACCCCGCGCTGACCAACGACAAGTGCAACTTCTGGCACTTCCGCTTCGACGCCGACGCCGACATGAAGATGGGCGCGCTCACCGACGCCATCGCCAAGCAGCCGCAGATCAAGAACATCTATCTGATCAACCAGGACTATTCCTTCGGTCGTGCGGTCGCCGCGGCGGCGAAGAAAATGCTGGCCGAGAAGCGGCCCGACATCAAGATCGTCGGCGACGAACTGCACCCGCTGCAGAAGGTGCAGGACTTTTCGCCCTACGTCGCCAAGATCAAGGCCTCCGGCGCCGATACCGTGATCACCGGCAACTGGAGCAACGACATGCTGCTGCTGATCAAGGCCGGCAAGGACGCGGGCCTCAAGGTGAACTGGTATACGTACTACGGCGGAGCGCTGGGTGCGCCCAGCGCCATCGGCAAGGACGGCGTCGGCACGGTCAAGCAAATCAGCGAGTATCACAACAATGCGCTGCCCGATCTCGATCCCGACGCCGCCGCCTTCAAGAAGCGCTTCACTGGCAAGGACGACGAGTTCGGCTACTACAGACTCAAGACGACTTTCGACCTGTTCGCCGCAGCGACCGCCAAGGCCAAGTCCAACGATCCGGTCAAGGTGGCGAAGGCGCTCGAGGGACTGAAAATCACGACCACGGTCGGCGACGTGGAAATGCGCGCTGACAATCACCAGATCCTGATGCCCATGTTCGTCTCCACGTTCTCGGAAAATGTGAAATACGACACCGAGAAGACCGGGCTGGGCTTCAAGACCGACGTCAAGATCAACGGCAAGGACATGGCGCTGCCGACGACCTGCAAGATGCAGCGGCCCTCGTAACGTTTCGACGGCCGGCGGCGAGGAGCGGGAACCGTGGTCGAGCTGGTCACCTTCTCGCTGCTCAACGGCGTGGTCTACGGGCTGCTGCTGTTCATGCTCTCCAGCGGCCTGACGCTCATCTGGAGCATGATGGGCGTGCTCAATTTCGCGCACGCCAGCATGTTCATGCTCGGCGCCTATTTCTCGTACCAGATCGGTCGCTACATCGGCTTTTGGCCGGCGCTGGTGATTGCGCCGCTGCTGGTGGGACTGCTGGGTGCGGCGATCGAACGTTACGGCCTGCGCCATGTGCACAAGCATGGCGCGGTCGCCGAGATCCTTTTCACCTTCGGGCTGGCGTACCTCATCGTCGAGGTCGTGGTGATGCTCTGGGGCCGCAATCCGATCGAGAACCGGGTGCCCGCGGTGATCGATTTTCCCGCCTTCACGCTCTTCGGCACCAGCTATCCGTTCTACAAGGCGCTGATGATGGCGATCTCGGTATCGATGTTCGCCTTCCTGTACCTCGCGTTCAAGCGCACTCGCGTCGGGCTGGTGATCCAGGCGTCGCTGACGCACCCGCAGATGGTCGGCGCGCTGGGCCACGATGTGCCGCGCATTTTTGTATTGGTGTTCGCGGTGGGCAGCGCGCTGGCGGGACTCGCCGGGGTGATTGGCGGCTTCGCACTGCTGACCGAGCCGAACATGGCGGCGGCGCTGGGGCCGATCGTGTTCGTGGTGGTGGTCGTGGGTGGTCTGGGCTCGATTCCCGGCGCGCTGATCGCGTCGATGCTCATCGGCATCGTGCAGACCTTCGCGGTCGCGCTCGACTACTCGCTGCTCGACCTGTTCCGGGTGCTCGATGTGTCGGTCGCTAAGACATCGCTCCTGCACGAGGTCTATGCGGTCAAGATCGCGCAGGCCGCGCCGATTATTCCGTACCTGTTGCTCGTGCTCATGCTGATCCTGCGTCCGCGCGGACTGCTGGGCACGCGCGAAACATGACCGAACGGGTCGCCGAAGCCGGATCCGCAAGCGCGACCGGCGTCGCCGGGCATGCAGGGTGGCGCCACTACAGCGTGTGGATCATCGCGGCCGCGGTGCTGCTGGTCTTGCCGCACGTCCCGGGGCTGAGCTCCAACTTCGGCCGGTCGCTGTTGAGCCAGATGGGCATCGCGACGGTGTTCGCGCTGTCATTCAACCTCCTGCTTGGGCAGACCGGGCTGCTTTCCTTCGGGCATGCGGTGTATTTCGGACTGGGTGGTTTCGCCGCCATCCATTTCATGCGCGCGATCAACGGCGGATTACCGGTGCCGATGCCGCTGGTGCCTCTGGTCGGGGCAGCGACGGGGCTGGCCTTTGGCCTCCTGTTCGGCGCGGTCACCACGCGCCGCGCCGGGGTCGTATTCGCGCTGATCTCGCTGGGAATCGGCGAGCTGGTCTTCGCGGCATCGCGGATGCTGCAGGGATTTTCCGGCGGCGAAGAGGGCATCACCGCCAATCGTGCCCGCGGTCCGCATGTCTTCGGGTTCGATTTTGCCTCGCAACTGCAGGTTTACTACATCATTGCGTTCTGGGCGCTGCTCGCGACGGCGCTGATGTACGCCTTCACTCGTACGCCGGTGGGGCGCATGTGCAACGCGGTGCGCGACAATCCCGAGCGCGCAGCGTTCGTCGGCTACAGCACGCAAGGTGTGCGCTTCATCGTCTTTTCTGTGGCGGCCATGTTCGCCGGGCTTGCCGGCGGGCTGCACGCGATCAACTATGAGATCGTCGCGGCCGACGCGGTCGGCGCGGCGCGCTCGGGCAGCGTGCTGCTGATGGTCTACATCGGCGGTGAGGCGCACTACATCGGCGCGATCATCGGTGCGATCACCATCACCTGGCTGCAGGTCAGCCTCAGCGATTACACGACGGCGTGGCAGCTCTATCTGGGACTGTTCTTCATGGCCATCGTCCTCTACGCGCCGGGAGGCCTCGCCGGCCTCATCCTGATGCACGCGCCGATCGTGCGCACGCGAGCCTTCATCGGCGTCCTCGGTTCCTACGCGCTGGCCGCGATTCCCGCGGTGGTGGCCCTGGCGGGCGCGATTGCCCTGCTCGAAATCAATTACCGGCTGTCGACGCAGCCTGAAGCGGGCTCACGCATGAAGCTCTACGGCATTGCAATCGACACCTCGACGCCATGGCCGTGGCTGGTCGCAGGATTGTGCATGCTGGGCGGTTGGTTCGTGTTTCGCCGCACCTGGCCACGGGTCGCCGCAGCGCGGCAGCGGGCCGTCGACGAGGTTGGCGCGCAACGCGGACTGGCGGCGTCATGACGCAAAGATCACCAATCGGGGACCTGCAGCGCCCGTGCGCACTGCGGCTCGCCGACGTGCGCAAGAGTTTTGGCGTCACGCCCATCATCCGCGGCGTATCGCTCGACGTGGCCAAGGGCGAGCGGCACGCCATCATCGGGCCCAACGGCGCGGGCAAGTCGACGCTGTTCAATCTCATCAGCGGCCGCTTCGCGCCAAGCAGCGGCTCGATCAAGCTCAATGACGCAGAAATCGCCGGTGACATTCCGTCTGCGATCTACCGTCGCGGCCTGGCCCGCAGCTTCCAGGTGACCAACATCTTCCCGCGGCTGTCGGTGTACGAGAACATCCGCTGCAGCATCCTCTGGTCCTTGGGCTACAAGTACAATTTCTGGCGCAACGTCGATGCTTTACGCGACGCGCGCGAAAAGGCCGACCTGACCCTCGAGCGCATTCGCATGACCGCGCGTCGCGACACCGTGGCCGGCGTGCTCACCTACGCCGAACAACGCGCGCTCGAAATCGGCATCACCATCGCGGGCGACGCCGCGGTGATCCTCCTCGACGAGCCGACCGCGGGCATGAGCCGCGCCGAGACCGACAGCGCAGTCGAGCTGATCCGGTCGGTGACGGTGGGCAGGACGCTGGTGATGGTCGAGCACGACATGGGTGTCGTGTTCAATCTCGCAGACCGGATATCGGTGCTGGTATATGGTGAAATCATCGCCACCGACGTGCCGCAGCGCATTCGCGAGAACGAAGCGGTACAAGTCGCGTACCTGGGCACGACCGCGCATGCTTGAAGTCGAGAACCTGCACGCGTATTACGGCAAGAGCCACATCCTGCAGGGGATTTCGCTCCACGTCGGCGAGGGCGAGATCATCAGTCTGTTGGGCCGCAATGGCGCGGGGCGTTCGACCGCCATCAAGACCATCATGGGCGAGGTGTCGCCGGTGGGCAGCATCCGCTTCCGTGGCGAGCGCATCGACGGCCTCAAGCCGCACCAGATCGCCCGCCGTGGACTGGGTTACGTGCCCGAGGATCGAGCGATCTTTCCCGGCCTGACCGTGCGCGAGAACCTGCTGCTCGGGATGAAGTCGGCACAGCCGTCGGGTCGCTGGAGCATCGACGACATGTTCGCGTTGTTCCCGGTGCTGCGCGAGCGCGCCGACGCGCCCGGCGGCGTGCTCTCCGGTGGGGAGCAGCAAATGTTGACGATTTGTCGTACGCTCATGGGGGATCCCGACCTGATCATGGTCGACGAACCGACCGAGGGGCTCGCGCCGAAACTGGTCGAGCTGGTGCGCGAGTTGCTGGAAGCGATCGCCGCGCGCGGCATCGCCATCCTGCTGATCGAGCAGAAGCTGACCATCGCGCTGGCGATTTCGCGGCGCCTGTACGTGATGGGGCAGGGGCACATCGTATTCGAGGGCACGCCGGCTGAGCTGCGCGCCAACGACCGGGTGCGCAAGGAATGGCTGGAGGTTTGATGCTCGTCGTCCCCGCGAACGCGGGGACCCAGTGTCGTTTCACCCACGCCACTGGATTCCCGCTTTCGCGGGAATGACGGCTGGGGATAACGGAGCGAACCATCGACACATCGTACGCATTGCACGGCACCGTCGCGGTGCTCACGCTGGACAATCCTCCCGTCAACGGGCTGGGCTTCGCAGTTCGAAGTGGGCTGGTCGCGGGGGTCGACCGCGCGCTGGCGGATTCCGCTGTCCAGGCCATCGTCATCATCGGCGCCGGCAAGGTGTTCTCGGGCGGCGCCGACATTCGCGAGTTCAATACTCCTCGGGCCAGCGCCGAACCGACGCTGCGCACCGTCATCCGCATTGTCGAGGCGGCGGCCAAGCCGGTCATCGCGGCCATCGGCGGCACCTGCATGGGCGGCGGGCTTGAACTCTCGCTGGGGTGTCATTTCCGCGTGGCGGCTCCGGATGCGCAGGTAGCGTTACCCGAAGTGAAGCTGGGGATCGTTCCCGGCGCCGGCGGCACCCAGCGCCTGCCGCGCGCCGTTGGCGTGGAGCGAGCGTTGAACATGATCGTGACGGGCGTGCCGGTGCCCGCCGCGCAGCTCAAGGACACCGCACTGTTCGACCAAATCGTCGACGGCGACCTGCTCGCCGGCGCGCTGGCCTTCGCGGCAAGAGCCGTTGCCGAGAAACGGCCGCTCAAGCGCGTGCGCGACCTCAAGCCCGAGTTCCCCGGTGCCGAAGCCTACTTCCAGTTCGCCCGCACGTCGGTCGCTGCCATCGCCAAGAATTTTCCGGCGCCGCTGAAATGTGTCGACGCGGTCGCGGCATCGGTGTCGATGCCCTTCGACGAAGGCTTGCGCTACGAGCGCGAGCTGTTCACGCAGCTGGTCGCGACGGTCGAGTCGAAGGCGCTGCGGCACGCGTTCTTCGCCGAGCGCGCCGCCGCCAAGATTCCCGGTCTTCCCGAGTCGGCCGTCGCGCGCAAGGTGGCGAGCGTGGCGGTCATCGGCGCGGGCACCATGGGCGGCGGCATCGCGATGAATTTTCTCAATGCCGGCGTGCCGGTGACGCTGCTCGAGACCTCACAGGCGGCGCTGGACAAGGGTGTGGCGACCATTCGCGGCAATTACGAAGCATCGCTGAAGAAAGGCAAGCTCACGGCCGACAAGCTCTCGCAGACCATCGCGCTGCTCAAGCCCACGCTTGACTACGCCGACGTGGCGCAGGCCGACCTCGCCATCGAGGCGGTATTCGAGGACCTGGCGGTCAAGCAGGCCGTGTTCACCCAGCTCGACAAGGAGATGAAGCCTGGCGCGATCCTCGCGACGAATACTTCGACGCTCGACGTCGACCGGATCGCCGCATTTACGCGGCGCCCGCAGGACGTCGTCGGCATGCACTTCTTCAGCCCCGCCAACGTGATGAAACTGCTCGAAGTCGTGCGCGGCGAGAAAACTGCCGCCGACGTGCTGCTCACCGTCATGCAGGTCGCCAAGAAGATCCGCAAGACGGCGGTCGTGTCCGGTGTTTGCGACGGCTTCATCGGCAACCGTATGGTCGAGCAATACCTGCGGCAAGCATTCTTCCAGGTCGAGGAAGGCGCATCGCCGCAGCAGGTGGACCGTGCGCTGGAGAAGTTCGGCATGGCGATGGGACCATTTCGCATGAGCGACCTTGCCGGCAACGACATCGGCTGGTACATCCGCAAGCGCCGTTACGTCGAGCGGCCGCAGGTCGTCTACTCGAAGATCGCGGACCGGCTGTGCGAACTCGGCCGCTTCGGGCAGAAGACGGGGCTCGGCTGGTACCAGTACCCACCAGGGCGACGCGACGCGCTGCCCGACCCGGTCGTCGACGCGATGATCGCCGACTACCGGAAGGAGCGCGGCATCGTCCCGCGCAAGATCGCCGATGACGAGATCGCCGAACGCTGTATATATGCGCTGGTCAACGAAGGCGCGCGCATCGTCGAGGATGGCATCGCCCAGCGCGCGTCCGACATCGACGTCGTTTACCTGACCGGCTACGGATTCCCGCTCTATCGCGGCGGCCCGATGTTCTACGCCGACACCGTCGGCCTGTACAACGTCATGCGCAGCATCGAACGTTACGCGAAGCAGCCCGGGGGCGATGCGGCGTTCTGGCAACCCGCGCCGCTGCTAGCGCGACTGGCGGCCGACAACAAGACCTTCACCGGCGCAATCGCGTGAGCGCGGCGCCGTCCACGATTAACGAAAGACCCCGATCATGACCGACGCAGTCATCGTATCCACCGCGCGCACCGGACTGGCCAAGTCGTGGCGCGGTGCCTTCAACATGACCTACGGCGCGACGCTGGGTGCGCACGCCGTGCGCCACGCGATCGAGCGCGCCGGGCTCGATGCCGGCGACATCGAGGACGTGATCATGGGCTGCGCGTTTCCGGAAGGCACGACCGGGTCCAACATCGCGCGCCAGATCGCGCTTCGCGCGGGTTGCCCGGTGACGGTGTCGGGCATGACCGTCAATCGCTTCTGCTCGTCGGGACTGCAGACGATCGCACTGGCGGCGCAGCGCGTCATCGCCGGCGAAGGCGACATATTCGTCGCCGGCGGCGTGGAGTCGATCTCCTGCGTCCAGAACGAGATGAACAAGCACATGTTGCGTGATCCGTGGATCTCGCAGCACAAGCCCGAGTTGTACTGGACGATGCTGCAGACCGCGGAGACGGTCGCCAAGCGCTACTCCATCTCGCGCGAGCGCCAGGATGCCTACGGCGTGCAGAGCCAGCAGCGCGCCGCCGCGGCAGCGGCGGCCGGACGCTTTGCCGCCGAGATCGTGCCGATGACCACGACCATGGGCGTGGCCGACGCGGCGGCAGGACGCGTCTACACCAGGGAAGTCACTATCGCCGCCGACGAAGGCATCCGCGCCGACACGACGCTGGAAGGCGTGGCGAAGATCAAGCCAGCGCTGCCTGGAGGCGTGATCGCCGCCGGCAACGCCAGTCAATTCTCCGACGGTGCTTCCGCCTGCGTGGTGATGAGCGAGCGCGAAGCGTCGCGCCGCGGACTGCAACCGCTGGGCATCTTCCGCGGCTTTGCGGTGGCTGGCTGCGAGCCGGATGAGATGGGTATCGGCCCCGCATTCGCGGTGCCGAAGCTGCTCGAGCGCGCCGGCAAGAGCGTCGCCGACATCGGCCTCTGGGAACTCAACGAGGCGTTCGCGGTGCAGGTGATCTACTGCCGCGACAAGCTCGGCATTCCCGACGATCGGCTCAATGTCGACGGCGGGGCGATCGCCGTGGGCCACCCCTACGGCGTGTCCGGATCGCGGCTGACCGGTCACGCGTTGATCGAAGGCAAGCGGCGAGGAATTCAATGGGTCGTGGTCACGATGTGCATCGGTGGCGGCATGGGTGCTGCCGGGTTGTTCGAGATCGCCTGATCGCTCCCGGGCACGTTCCGCCGCGAGACTCGCTTCCGGCTGCTTGGTGCGCCAGCGCACCGACCCGGCTCCTCCCGTTTGATATTAATTTGTCCTACACGAAGATCAGCGCTTGACCGACGGCGTGAGCGTCAGTCTTGCTCCAGAATTTTGTCCATCGCACGGCTACGCACCCACTCAATCCACTCTACCCGACTCAGAGGATTATCTTGAATAGATCGACCGGATCATCGCAGTCACGTTCGGCCCGGAACTTGTTCCTCGGGCTGCTTTTCGCGATTACCTCGCTTGCCGGCGCGCCGGCCGGGGCAACGGCCTTTTCGGTCGACCAGAGCGACTTGTGGTGGGTCCCGGCGGAGTCGGGCTGGGGCATCCAGCTCGTCCAGCGTGGCGAGATCATCTTTGCGACGATGTTCGTCTACGATCCCAATGGAACGCCGATCTGGTACACCGCGACCATGCGTCCGGAGGTGGGCATATCGACGTGGTCGGGCGACATGTACGTTACAAGTGGGACCTGGTTTCTCGCGACGCCGTTCGTCACACCCGTGGGCCTGCGCCGGGTCGGAACCATGACCTGGCAGAACACCGGGGGCTATGGCGAAACCGGCAGGCTGACCTACTCCGTGGACGGCGCGTTGGTCCTGAAGAACGTCGTGCGTCAGATCATCACGGTGGACAATTATGCGGGCCACTACGCGGCAACGCTTTCATACGGCGATTGCAACGGTGTCCACGAAGTGCTCCAGTCCGACATGCGCATCACCCAAACGGGTTCCAGCCTTTCCATGGTGTGGGTTGATGCCGCTACCAACAACACGTGCACGATCAATGGTCCGCTTTCACAGGACGGCCAGTTTGGAAAGGTCGTGAGTGGGACCATGAGCTGCACCGTGGGCGGTTCCGGATCGGCAGACATGTCCGAGTTGAGCGTCAACCAGAGGTCGGTCACCGGTCGATGGACCGGGCTGTTTACCTCGCCGGGATGTCCGGTCAACGGCTATTTCAGCGCGACGCGTCGCGCGTCGTAGCTCTCAAGTGCGTTGCGGCCGGTGACCGCCGCGGTGAAGCTGATCGGCGCAGACCGCTGTTAGCTGCGTAAGCGCTGGCGGTTGCTGCTGCATCAACCCGACACTTCTCCGTTGATTCCGTAACGCTTGTCGAGCGGGCGAGTTTCAGCGATCGCCCGTCAGCCCCACCACGGGCGTTGTCCAGCAACGCCTTCGCCGAACTGCTCGAAAGTAGCCCAACAGCGTAGACTTGCCGGCATCTTGTTAACCGGGGGAAAGCATGAGCCGCGTTCCGCGCAGAAGCTTGCTGGCCGCCACGAGCGCGTGAAGCCCCATCAATACGACGACGGCCAAGGCGCTCGAGCTCACGATCCCGCAATCGTTGCTGTTGCGCGCGGATGAGGTGATTCAATGATCGATCGACGCTCTTTCGTTCGACTTGCCGGCGGTGGCCTTGCAATCGCCGCGTTTGCTTCCAAGGCGCAGCAGGCGGCGCGCCTTCCGAGGATCGGTGTCCTTTTGACCGGAAGCACCACAAGCATCGCCATGGACACCATGCGCGAGGGATTTCGAGAGCTGGGCTACGTCGAGGGCCGCACCGCCGTGATCGAATGGAGAACGTGGGAAAACAAGCCGGAACGGCTGCGCGAGGTCGTCGCGGAATTGATTGGACTCAATCTCGATGTCATCGTCGTTGCGGGCTCCGAGGCCACGAAGGCGTTGAAGGATGCAACACGGACGATCCCGATTGTATTCAGCGGTCCCAGCTATCCGGTCGAGGAAGGATTAGTAGCGAGTTTCGCGCGGCCCGGAGGGAACCTCACGGGAGTCACTCTGGCGCAGCCCGACCACGTGGCCAAGCTGCTCGAGGTGTTGCGCGAAGTCGTCCCCGGTCTCGCCGACGTCGGCGTTGTCTGGAGCCAAGTCAATCCAGGATCCACGTTACTTTTCAGGGACACCGAAGCGGCGGCCCGCGCTTTGAAAATAAAAGTGCTGTCGTTGCCCATCAATGGCACGGACGTGGATCCCGCCTTGGCGGCGATAGCGCGGGCGCATCCCGGCGCGCTGATCCTGAATCCGTCCGCGATCGTCAACGCCAATGCAGAGCGATTCGCCGAGCTTGCAACGCGGTTGCGGATACCGACCATCACGCAGGCCAAGTTTTTGATTGAGCGCGGGCTGCTTATGTCCTACGGCGCGGACATTCGATACGTTCAACAACGTATCCCCAGCTATGTTGATCGCATCCTCAAGGGCGCAAAGCCGGCCGACATGCCGGTCGAGCGGCCGACCAAGTTCGAGCTCGCCATCAACATGAAGACCGCAAAGTCGATCGGGCTCACGATTCCACAATCGCTGCTGGGGCGCGCGGACGAGGTGATCCGGTGACCGACGACCGACCGCCGTACAAATTCGTTGCCCCACGGACGAGCGCTTACCCTAAAATGCGCGCTTGATCGTCCCAAGGAACTTGCGTTGAGCCGATACGGGATGTTGACATCACTGCTCGCGACGAGTCTTCTCGCTGCGGCACCTTGGTGTGCGCAGGCCGCGAACCCTTCGGCGCTGTACGACAACGCAAAGCGCGCCATCGCCGCGGGCAAGGTCGTGCCGGAGCGCGACCTCGCGCCGCTGGTCGCGATATTGCGGTCTCCCGGTTCCACCGAGGAATTGCGCGCGGCGATCGACAAGATCGAAACGCTGGGCGACGCCGGTGGGTCGAGCCCGGCCGAGGTCAAGCACTACTTGCTCGAACAATCGACGCCGCTGCTGCTGCAGATCGGCAAGACCGGACCGACACAATTCGCGCGCGGCGAAGCGCTCATGGCGTTGCGCAACATGGGCGCCTCGCGTGCGGTGCTCGATCAGGCGGCAACCATCGCCGAACAGGACCGCGACGATTTTGTACGTAGCCGCGGCGAGATCCTGCGCAATTTCATGAAGGGCATGCCGGTCGCCGGCGCCGCGGCGGATGTGAAAGTCGGCGGCGGCGACCGCGCCAAGCAGGCGACCGCGGCATTGAAGGCGCGCGGGCTCGGCATTTCCGCCGATCAGTTGCGTCGTTCGTCGCTGCAAGGCAACGCTGCCGAAGTTCAGCTGCTGCTCGATGCCGGCGTTGACGTCAACAGCGGCGCGGCCCTCGGCGAGAGCGCCATTTATTTCGCTGTCTTCTCGGGCTGCGGCGCCAAGCAGGGCGAAACCGATGCCCTTGCCGCCACTGTCGCCGCACTCATTGCCGGGGGCGCCGATCTGAAGCGCCGCGACGACAACGGCAATACCATCATGATGAGCGCGGCGCAGATGTGCGGTCCGAAGATCGTCACAGCGCTCGCAGCCGCCGGTGCGGAGATCAACATCGCCAATCGTGGCGGCATGACTCCGCTGGCGATGGCGCTGATCATGCATCACCCCGACGCCGCCGAAGTGCTGGTCGCGCGGGGTGCGCGGTTGTCCGCCAGCCAGGTGCAGATGGTGAGCGCCTCGGCGACCGATGCGCGCTCGCAGGCGATCGTCAAGCGCGCGGCGGGCAAGTAAGTCCTCTGCGATCGTTCGAGGGAGCAAAGCGATGCGACTCATACTTCATCCGGTGTGCGCGAGCGCCTTGATTGCACTGGCCGTCGTGGGTTGCGGCAAGGACGAGTCCGCGGGCGCCAAGCAGGTGGCGGCCAGCGTGAAAAAGGTAGTCGAAGAGAAGCCGCCGCCGTACACCTATCCCGCGCCCGCCAAGGGACACTACAAGGAAACCAACATCGGCGAATTCGATGTCGTCGACGGCATCGCCTACACCGCGAACGGCAACGCCGGCACCGTGGTCTACGTCACCAGCAAGGCGATTGCGTCACCGCTGCTTGCCGACTCGGCGTGCCCGATGACCATGGCACGGGCGCTCTCCGAATTGCGCAACGCCAACTATATGGAGGTGACGCTCAACAACAAGGGGGTCTCGAAGTACTTCGCCGCCGGAACGCAGTTCAACGGCAGCAGCAAGGACATGAGTCCCGGAGGTCGATACTGGCAATCTCGGCTCAAGCTGGACGCCGCGCACGCGACCGGCAACGTCGTGCACCGGAATTACGGCCACTTCGAATTCGACATGCCGGTCTACACGCCGCAGGTCAACGAATTCAGCGAAGGCGACAGTTCGGACGGACTGCAATACGACAAGTCGTTGCCGAAGCCGACCGAAGCAGCAGTCAACGCCGCGTTCAAGGCGCTTCACGACGCGGCGTTGAAGAAGAATCTCAAGGCGCTGCTCGAGGCGCAGGGATTCGACAAGAAGCAGGTCGCGGCGATTCGCGGTCTCGACGGCATCGACGCAGACTTCGCGGTCTACGCCGATCGCTTCCTCATTCCAGGTAATCCCGACGATTTCACTGCGCGCCCGGGAACCGCCTATGTGCACACGCTGGGCGTGAATTCCAAGGGCAAGAAATTTGCGAACTACTACCACTTCGTGCCCTGCGGTACCCAACTGGTCATGGTGCGAATCGCCGAGAACCCGCAATGAGCGTGCAATGCGCTGACGGACGAGACGGGGTGGTGGACGTCGCGCAAGGGCAAGGTTGACGAAGCGCGGATCGGCCACGCCGGCCGACTCGGCAGCGGCGGGGCGCGCGAAGGTCCCGGCGGCGGTATGGACGCTGGGCTTCGTGAGCATGCTCATGGACGTCTCGTCCGAGCTCGTGCACAGCCTGCTGCCGGTGTTCATGGTGACCGTGCTCGGCAGCAGCGCGTTGACGGTCGGCCTGATTGAAGGCGCGGCCGAGGCCACCGCGCTCATCGTCAAGGTGTTCTCGGGCACACTGTCGGACTATTTCGGCAAGCGCAAGCCGCTCACAGTACTCGGTTACGGCATGGCGGCGGTGGCCAAGCCATTGTTCGCGCTGGCCACGACGACAGGCACGGTGCTGGTGGCGAGGTTCTTCGACCGCATCGGCAAGGGAATTCGCGGCGCGCCGCGCGACGCGCTCATCGCCGACATCACGCCACCCGCGGTCCGCGGCGCCGCTTTTGGCCTGCGCCAGTCGCTCGACACGATCGGCGCGGTCGTCGGGCCGCTGCTGGCGATCGGCCTGATGGTGCTGTGGGCGAATGATTTTCGCGCGGTATTCTGGGTGGCGGTGATTCCGGCGGCACTGTCGGTCACGCTGCTGCTGTTCGGCGTGCAGGAGCCCGCTGCGCGTGCGAGCGTGCGCGGCGTGAATCCGTTGACGCGGGAAAATCTCCGGCGCCTGTCGCGCCCGTATTGGTGGGTGGTGGCGATTGGCGCGGTATTCACGCTGGCGCGATTCTCGGAGGCGTTTCTCATTCTGCGCGCGCAGCAGGGCGGGCTGCCGATCGCGCTGGCGCCGCTGGTGCTCGTCGTCATGAACGTCGTGTATGCGCTGGCCGCGTATCCGTTCGGCAGGCTGTCGGACAGATCGCGGCACGCGCCGCTGCTCTGCGCCGGATTGCTGGTGCTGTTGCTCGCCGACGCCGTGCTCGCGTACAGCAATCACTGGACCTGGGTTGGCGCCGGCGTGGCCCTGTGGGGCCTGCACATGGCAATGACGCAGGGCCTGCTGGCCGCGATGGTCGCCAATGCCGCGCCCGCGGAGCTGCGCGGCACCGCATTCGGGCTGTTCAACCTGGTAAGTGGCGTGGCGATGCTCCTGGCGAGCGCGTTGGCAGGGCTGCTCTGGGATCAACTGGGCGCATCGTTCACGTTCCTTGCCGGTGGCGCCTTCTGCATCCTCGCGCTGTTGACCATTGCGGCGTCGGCGGTCGGTCGCGCCCCCCGCGCCGAGCACCCGAGCGCGCAGGATTAGCGCGCAATCGGCCCAGGAACCGTTCAGGTCAGTTTCACCAGCTGCTTGCCGAAGTTCTCGCCCTTGAGCAGGCCGATGAGGCCGGACGGTGCGTTGTCGATGCCGTGGACGATCGATTCGCGGTACTTGAGTCTGCCGTCGGCGAGATAGCCGGCAAGACCCTTGATTCCCTCGCCGTAGCGATCCTTCCAGTCGAAAACGATCATGCCCTGCATCCTGATGCGATTGACCAGCACCGAGCGCAGCATCTTGTAGCCGTAGGGTTCGGTCGCGTTGTATTCGGCAATCAGGCCGCAGACGACGATGCGCGAGCGCAGGTTCATCACGCGCAGCAGCGTGTCCAGGATCGCGCCGCCGACATTTTCGAAGTAGACGTCGACGCCCTTGGGGCATTGGTCGCGCAGATCGGCCAGAAGGTTGCCGGCCTTGTAGTCGATGCACGCGTCGAAACCCAGTTCGTTGACGACGTAGTCGCACTTGGCCTTGCCGCCGGCGATGCCGACCGCGCGACACCCACTGATACGCGCGAGCTGTCCGACGACGCTGCCGACCGCGCCCGACGCCGCCGAGACGACTACGGTCTCGCCGGTCCTTGGCTGGCCGATTTCGTGGAGGCCAAACCAGGCGGTCAGCCCTGGCATGCCAAGCACTCCGAGGTAACAGGACGCTGGCACCCGGCGAGTGTCGATTTTGCTCACGTCCTTGGCGCGGGCAACGCCGTAGAGCTGCCAGCCGAGCTGCGTGAGCACGCGGTCCCCGGGGTGCAATTGCGCGTCGTTGGACTCGATGACTTCGCCCACCGTCTGCCCAACCATCACCTCGCCGATCTGCGTCGGCGGCACGTACGATTTCGCGTCGTTCATGCGCCCGCGCATGTACGGGTCGAGCGACAGCCATTCGTTGCGCACCAGCACTTCGCCCGCGCCGACGGCGGGCAGCGGCACATCGACGATGCGGAAATTGTCCGGGGTGACGGCGCCCTGCGGACGACTGGCGAGGAGTACCTGTCTGTTTTTGAGGGTCATGAAATTCCCTTGCGATTTTTCGCGCGCACGACACTGGGTCCCCGCTTTCGCGGGGACGACGAATTCAATAGCTTCGGGCAAATCGTTCCAGGTGGTGATCCGCGTCGCCGAATTGTTGCGCGATCATCGTCAGGCGCCGGAAGGTATGGCTCACTTTCATCTCATCGGTCATGCCCATGCCACCGTGCAGTTGCACCGCTTCCTGCGCGACATGCCGGCAAGCGTCGGCGACGCGAATTTTTGCAGCAGACACGACCCGGCGTCGCTCCGCCGGATTCTTCTCCGCGTCGACCTTGGCGCAGGCGAGGCTGGCCATCGAACGCGCCTGCTCGCCGCTGATCACCATGTCGACCATGCGATGCTGCAACGCCTGGAAGTTGCCGATGGTCACGCCGAACTGCTTGCGCGTCTTCAGGTATTCCAGGGTCGCGTCGTTGGCATACTTGATCGCGCCGACCGCTTCGGCGCACACCAGCGCGGTCGCATAGTCGACCACGTCTTCGATGAGATCGAGCGCGGCGCCCTCCGCGCCGAGCAGCGCGTCACGGCTGACCGTGACATTGCGAAAGGCGACATCCGCGGCGCGCATGTCGTCGAGCGTGCGATATTCCTTCATCGTCAGGCCGGGTGCGCCGGCGTCGACGAGGAACAGGCTCACGCCGTCGCGTCGCTCAACCTGGCCGGAGGTGCGCGCGGAGACGATCAGGTGCCCGGCGCAAGGCGCATGCACGACCACGCATTTGTCGCCATCGAGAACGTAACCGTCGCCACTTTGGGTCGCGCGCATCGCCACCCTGGCGAGGTCGTAGCGCGACTCGCGCTCGGTCTGCGCGAATGCGAGCCTGAGCTTGCCGGCGGCAACGCGCGGCAGCAGATCGTGCTTCTGCGCCGCGTTCCCGGCGCGCGCGATGAACTGCGCGCCGAGACCGACGGTGGCCAGATACGGCTCCACGACCAGCGCCTCGCCGAAAACCTCCATCACGCCCATCAGATCGATCGCGCCACCATCGAAGCCGCCGAATTCGCCGGGCAGCGGCAAGCCCAGCAGCCCGAGTTCGGCCAATGTCGCCCAGACCGTGTCGCTGCAACCCTCTTTCGATGCGATGATCCTGCCGCGGGATTCAAAGTCGTATTGCTTGTCGACGAAGCGTCGCACCGACGCCGCGAGGAGTTGCTGTTCTTCGCTGTAGTCGAAATTCATGCGGCCTCCTACAGGCCCAGCGCCATCTTGGCGATGATGTTGCGCTGGATTTCGTTCGAACCGGCGTAAATCGATGTCTTGCGGTAGTTGCAGTAGCGTGGCGCCAGGCTTGCGGTGTAGGCGTCGAAGTCGTGGTCGTCGCCGACCGCGGCGCGCGGCTGCGCCAGCGGGCCGACCGCCTGCATCATCAGTTCGGTGAGCGACTGCTGGATTTCGGTGCCCTTGATCTTGAGCATCGACACCTCCGCGCCCGGCGCGCGGCCGCCACGCAACTGGTCGAGAAAGCGCAGGTTGGTGACCGCCAGCGCCATCAGTTCGACCTCGACGCGCGATACGCGGTCGCGAAAGCGCGGGTCCTCCAGCAGCGGCCTGCCGTCCTTCATCTGCCGCGACGCGAGGTTCTTGAGCGCCTCGAGCTCTCGCTGCGACGCGCCAATGCGCGCGGTGTTCATTCGTTCGTGGCCGAGCAGGTACTTGGCCACGGTCCAGCCCTTGCCTTCCTCGTGCACCAGGTTCTCGATCGGCACCTTGACGTCGTCGAAGAAGACTTCGTTGACCTCGTGGCCGCCGTCCATCAGGCGCAGCGGTCGCACCGTGACGCCAGGCGTGCGCATGTCGATGAGCAGGAACGAAATGCCGTCCTGCCGGCGCTCGTGTCCGGAGTCGGTGCGCACCAGGCAGAAAATCCAGTCGGCCATGTGCGCGAGCGTAGTCCAGGTTTTCTGGCCGGTGACGACGTAGTGATCGCCCTGGCGCAGCGCCCGCGTGGAAAGCGAGGCCAGGTCGGAACCCGATCCCGGCTCGGAATAGCCCTGGCACCAGAAATCTTCGCCCTGGTAGATGCGCGGCAGGAAGCGCTGCTTTTGCGCATCGCTGCCGAACTTGAGCAGCACCGCGGCGCACATGGTCAGGCCGAACGGCACCAGCGGCGGCGTCCCCGCGTACCCGCACGCTTCCTCGAAAATATAGCGTTGCACGACATTCCAGTCGGTGCCGCCCCATTCGACGGGCCAACTCGGCGCAATCCAGCCCTTGGCAGCGAGGATCCGGTGCCAGCGCAACAGGTCGTCCCTGGACAGGTGCCGGTAGTGGGCGACCTTGTCGCGCAGATCGTCGGGCAGGTTCTGTTTCAGCCACGCGCTGACATCGTCGCGAAAGGCCAGTTCTGCGGTGGAATAGTTGAGGTCCATGGAATGTCCGCTTCGCGCAAGGCGCGCCGGCGAACGTCGAACGGTGCGCAGCGCGCCGCCACGGTTCGCCCGAGGTAGAGAATGTTAACTTAGAATGCCGGGGAGAAGCGGGGGCGACACCGGGATCATGCGTTCCCGGATGGCACCCCGTGCGAACGGAGGAGGCGCATGAGCGTCGGCAAACTATTCGATATCAGCGGACGCACCGCGCTCGTGACCGGCGGATCGCGGGGCCTCGGGTTGCAGATCGCGGAGGCGCTGGGCGAGATGGGCGCGCGAGTCGCCATCACGGCGCGCAAGCGCGCCGAGCTCGACGAGGCGGTCACGCACCTGGCAGCGCTCGGTATCAAGGCAGTGGCGCTGGAGTCCGACCTTTCGCGCGCAGCGGCGATTGCGCCGCTCGTGGCAGGAGCCATCGACGCGCTCGGCCCCATCGACATCCTGGTCAACAATGCGGGAACGACGTGGGGTGCGGCGACGGTCGAGCACCCGCTCGAAGCGTGGCAGAAAGTCCTCGATCTCAATCTTACCGCGATGTTCCTGATGAGCCAGGAAGTCGGCAGGCGATGCATGGTGCCGCGCCGCTCGGGCAGGATCATCAACATCGCGTCGATCCTCGGGCTGGTCGGTGGCGGCGATCCCGGACGACCGGCGACGATCGCGTACAACACCAGCAAGGGCGGCGTGGTGAACTTCACGCGCTCGCTGGCCGCCGAGTGGGCGCAATACAACATCAACGTCAACGCCATCGCGCCGGGCTTTTTCCCCACCAAGATGACCAAGGGGATCATGGAAATGCTCGGCGACGCCGTTGCCGACAAGGCGCCTTTGAAGCGCGTCGGCGGGCCGGAGGATCTCAAGGGCGTGGTCGCGCTATTCGCCTCCGACGCCGGCTCGTTCATCACCGGCCAGACGCTGGCCGTCGATGGCGGAGTGACCATTGTCTGAGGTCGGCGTGGACATCGAAAAGGCGATGGGACGCAAGCTGCCCTTCGCGAAGATGCTCGGCATTCGCCTGATCAGCAAAGGCGGCGGCAAGTCCCGGCTCGAACTCGACGTGCGCCCGGAGCTGATGAACAGCTGGGACGCGGTGCACGGCGGCGCGACCATGACGCTGCTCGACATTGCGCTGGCAGTCGCGCTGCGCTCGCTCGACGCGGCCGAGAAGGGCGCGATCACCGTCGAGCTCAAGGTCAACTTCGTGGGGCCCGGGTTGGGCACGCTGGTCGCGGATGGACGCTGCGTGCATGCCGGCAGGACGGTCGCGTTCTGCGAAGGCGAGGTGCACGACAGCTCGGGCAAGCTGGTGGCGACGGCCAGCGGCACGTTCATGTTGCGTCGCGAGCGCGAGCGCGCGCCACCCTCGGAAGGCGAGCCTGCCTGAACCTGCGCTCATGAGCGGCTACGATGAATTCCTGGGCACGAGGCCGGTCGCCGACGCGCATCGCTTCGACATCGGCGCGCTCGAGCGCTACCTGCGCGCACACGTCGATGGTTTCGCCGGATCGATCGAGGTCGCGCAGTTCAAGGGCGGCCAGTCCAATCCGACCTTCGTGCTGACGACTCCCGGCAAGCGCTACGTGCTGCGCCGCAAGCCGCCCGGCCAGCTGTTGCCCTCGGCGCATGCCGTGGATCGTGAATATCGCGTCATCAGTGCGCTGGCGCACACCGATGTTCCCGTGCCGCGCACCTACTGCCTGTGCACCGACGACGCCGTGATCGGCACCATGTTCTACGTCATGGAACTGGTCGAAGGGCGAGTGCTGTGGGACCCGTTGCTGCCCGGGATGGAGCCGTCGCAGCGGAGCGCCATTTTCGACGAAATGAATCGCGTCATCGCGACGCTGCATCGCGTCGACTACGCCGCACTCGGACTCGACTCCTTCGGCAAGCCCGGCAACTATTTCGGGCGGCAGATCGATCGCTGGACTCGGCAGTACCAGGCCTCCGCGACCGAAACCATCGACGCCATGGATCGCCTGATCGAATGGCTGCCCGCCAACATTCCCAAGGGCGAGCAGAGCGCGATCGTGCACGGCGACTATCGCCTCGACAACATGATCTTTCATCCTACCGAGCCGCGGGTCTTGGCGGTGCTGGACTGGGAGCTGTCGACGCTCGGTCATCCGCTGGCGGATTTCTCCTATCACATGATGACCTGGCGACTCGCGCCGAACGAATTTCGAGGATTGCGCGGCAGCGACCTGGCCGCGCTGGGGATTCCCAACGAGCAAGAATACCTCGCGTCGTACCTGCGCCGCGTCGGCGCTGCTACCGCGCCCGATCCGCAGGAGTGGAATTTCTACATGGCGTACAACATGTTCCGCATGGCGGGCATCCTGCAGGGCGTGAAAGCGCGCGCGCTGGCCGGCAACGCCGCAAGCGCGCAGGCGCTGGAAGCGGGCAATCGGGCGCGGCCGATGGCGGAGCTCGGCTGGCAGCAGGTCCTGAGCATGCGTACCGGGCACTGATACAACGGTTTACCTTCAGCAGAGGCATTCATGGATTTCGACTATTCCCCCAAGGTGCAGGAATTGCGTGCGCGGCTGCAGCGATTCATGGACGAGCACGTCGTTCCCAACGAACTGCGCTACGACACCGAGGTCGCGGAGGGCGATCGCTGGCAGCCCACGCGGGTGGTCGAGGAACTCAAGGAGCGCGCCAAGGCGGCGGGCCTGTGGAACCTGTTCCTTCCGGAGTCCGAGCGCGGCGCAGGACTCACCAACACCGAGTACGCGCCGCTGTGCGAAATCATGGGCAGCGTGCTCTGGGCGGCGGAGGTGTTCAATTGCTCGGCGCCGGATACGGGCAACATGGAAGTGCTCGAGCGCTACGGCACGCCGGAGCAGAAGCAACAGTGGCTCGAACCACTGCTTGCCGGGAAAATCCGTTCGGCATTTTCGATGACCGAACCGGCGGTGGCCTCGTCGGACGCGACCAACATCCAGACTTCGATCGTGCGCAATGGCGACGAATACGTCATCAATGGTCGCAAGTGGTGGTCGTCTGGCGCCGGCAATCCGCTGTGCAAGATCTTCATCGTCATGGGCAAGACCGATCCGGAAGCGGAGAAATACAGCCAGCAATCGATGATTCTGGTGCCGCGCGATACGCCCGGCATGAACATCCTGCGCTTCCTGCCGGTGTTCGGTTACGACGACGCGCCGCATGGCCACATGGAGATCGAGTTCCGCAACGTACGGGTGCCGGCGAGCAACCTGATCCTCGGCGAGGGCCGGGGCTTCGAGATCGCGCAGGGCCGCCTCGGGCCCGGCCGCATTCACCACTGCATGCGCGCGATCGGACTGGCCGAGCGCGCGTTGAAGAAGATGTGCCGGCGCGTCGAGTCGCGCATCGCCTTCGGCAAGCCCATCGCCGAGCAGACGGTGACGCTGGAGCGCATCGCCGAAGCGCGCATCATGATCGACCAGGCGCGGCTGCTCACGCTCAACGCCGCGTGGAAGATGGACACGGTCGGCAACAAGGCGGCAAAGGCCGAGATCGCCATGATCAAGGTCGCCGCGCCGGCGATGGTATGCCAGGTGATCGACTGGGCAATCCAGGCGCACGGGGGTGCGGGCGTATGCGACGATTTCGGGCTCGCCCGCGACTATGCCCACGCACGCACGCTACGTCTGGTCGATGGCCCCGACGAAGTGCATCGCAACCAGATCGGAAGGCTGGAGCTGGCGAAGTTCAGGTAGCGACGGGTCTGTCATGGGACTGCAGGAGACCGACGCGCCGATCCTGGCAAGGCCGTTCGGCATCATCACCGAACTGATCGCCGCACAGGCGGCGCGGCGACCGCGCCAGCGCGCGCTGCTGCAGGACGAGCGCGCGCTCGACTACGGCGCGCTCGATGCGCTGATGAATCGCGTTGCCGCGGCTCTGCAGCGCGACGGACTCGGCGCCGGCGACGCGATCGCGATCTGCGCAGCCAACTCGATCGAGTACGCAGTCGTATTCCTGGGCGTGCTGCGCGCCGGCGTTGTGGTCGCGCCGCTGGCGCCGTCGAATACCGCGGACAGCCTCGCCGCCATGGTCGCCGACGCCGATGCCAGGCTGCTCTTTGTCGATGCCGACGCCGCCGCCAAGCTCTCTGCAGTTGCAGCGGCGCTGCCGGTGCCGTGGATCGCCCTCGACGACGCGGGCGACTGCACGGCTTTGTCTGCCTGGCTCGCCCCTCCCGGTGCGGTTCCCGCGCCGGTGGCGATCACGCCGGAACATCCGTTCAACATCATCTATTCGTCCGGCACCACCGGCACACCCAAGGGCATCGTGCAACCGCACTCGATGCGCTGGGCGCATGTGCAGCGCGCGCCGGTGTACGGCTACGGCGAGGACTGCATCACGCTGCTGTCGACGCCGCTGTATTCCAACACGACGCTGGTGTCGTTCTTCCCGACCATTGCTGCCGGCGGGACGGTGGTGCTCATGGCCCGGTTCGACGTTGCGCGTTATCTCGAACTGGCCGAGCGGCATCACGTCACGCACACCATGCTGGTTCCGGTGCAGTACCAGCGCATCATGGCGCTGCCCGAATTCGACGGTTTCGACCTGTCATCGTTCCGCATGAAGCTGTCGACCAGCGCGCCATTTGCGGCCGACCTGAAGGCCGACATCGTGCAACGCTGGCCGGGATCGCTGGTCGAGTTCTACGGCATGACCGAGGGCGGCGGCACCTGCGTGCTCAACGCCAACCTGCATCGCGACAAGCTGCACACCGTCGGGCTGCCCGCGCCGGGGCACGACATACGCCTCATCGACGAATCGGGTCGCGAGGTTCCACGCGGCGAACCGGGTGAAGTCGTCGGCCACTCGACAGGGATGATGACCGCGTACCACCGGCAACCCGAGCAGACCGCCGACGCCGTGTGGTTCGACGCCGATGGCAAGCGCTACATCCGCACCGGGCGATGTCGGCCGCTTCGATGCCGACGGCTTCCTGATCCTGCT
The DNA here is from genome assembly GCA_963741315.1 of uncultured beta proteobacterium. Taxonomy (GTDB): domain Bacteria; phylum Pseudomonadota; class Gammaproteobacteria; order Burkholderiales; family Casimicrobiaceae; genus PALSA-1003. The sequence continues at coordinate 389,337 of CAVUHK010000004.1, read as the reverse complement.
CGATCGCCGCAAGGACCTGATCATCTCGGGCGGCTTCAATGTCTATCCCAGCGATCTTGAGAGCGTGCTGCGCGGATACACGGGGATTGCCGAGGTGGCGGTCGTCGGCGTGCCGTCGCTGCGCTGGGGCGAGACGCCGGTCGCGTTCGTGGTGCGCTGATCCGGATAACGCACTCGATACCAGCGCATTGCTTGCCTGGGCCAACGCGCGTCTGGGCAAACTGCAGCGCCTTCACGCCGTCGAATTCGTCGACGCGCTGCCGCGCAGTGCCATCGGTAAGGTGCTCAAGCGCGAGCTGCGCGATCGCTATGCGCGTCTGAGGCCCCTAGCCTGATGCACCGTCGATCGTGGGTCAGGCACATTCGTTGCTTTAGGGTCCGTTGAGAGCCGTCGAAGGCGCCGTGATGCGCGGCGCCCGCTGCGGCGCTGCCTCGCGCTGCGCCGACCTGACGTGCCCTGTGCATACCCGGTAGAAAGTTGCCTCGCCATGATGGAACGACCGCAATCGCCAGGAGAGGAAATCGCGAACAGCTTGAGCCACGGTCTCGGGTTCGTGGCGGCAGTGGCTTCGGCGCCGATTCTGGTCGTGACCACGGCACAATCCGGCAAGACGGTGAACGTCATCGCCGCCGCCGTCTTCGCCGCGACGATGGTGCTGCTCTACTGCGCGTCCACGATCTACCACGCGGTGCCGCACCGGCGCGCCAAGGCATTGCTGCGCAAGCTCGACCACGGAGCGATTTTCCTGCTGATCGCCGGCACCTACACGCCGTTCATGCTCGGCGTGCTGAGCGGCCCGCGGGGCTGGACGCTGCTCTGCCTTGTCTGGGGCCTCGCCGCCGTCGGCGTAATGCTCAAGGCATTCGATCGCATCGAGCATCCGTTCGCCTCGCTCGGCCTCTATCTGCTGATGGGATGGCTCTGTGTGTTTGCGCTCGGTCCGCTCCTCGAACGGGTGCCACTGCAGGGCCTGCTACTACTCGGGGCAGGAGGCTTTGCTTACATGGCAGGCGTGGCGTTCTTCGCCACCGATTCGCGGATGCGCTATGGGCACTTCATCTGGCACCTGTTCGTATTGGCCGGCACCGGCTGCCACTTCTTTGCGGTCCTCGGGTACGCGGCTTAACGGTCCATCGCCGGGTCGTATGCACGCATGAAACAGTGAATAGGCCCGTTCGCAGGGCCAGCGGCAGAGTTCCCGTCTGCGTGGGGTACTAGCGGATGTTCTTCCCGTCGAGTGTCGGCGGTGACAGGCGGTCCAAGGCAAGCCCTGCCACGAGAACCAGCGCTACAGGGACCAGCAAGGCGATGAATTGTCTAACTGCCGCCGCCATCGCGACCTGCAGGGCAGCGCGCCGTCCGTATTGAACGATGTACGCCTCGGGGATAGCCCAATGCTGGTATCCGACGAGCAGCAGCAACGTAATCGCCAGGATTAGCCAGAGCTTCCAGCTTTCCGTTTTGCGCATCAGCTTCTGCGGGAACTCGCAGGATTCGAAGTCGGATCGCTCCGTTCACTGCCCTGGCATCCGATGAGGCGATGCGAATGACGACTTGATGGCAGTCAAGAGAATCCACTCTTTGTCCGCTGTCCCCGTCAATGGAGGTGCGCTAGCCGATGCAACTAACATGCCAACCATTCACTGGGCGTCACTGCTACCGTCGCCGGTCGATGGCGGTCCAGGCGTACGCCAACAAGAATGGGTGGACAGTAGAGTTCACCGGGAAGACAGCACGGCGCGAACAAATCGGGGAGCGACTGCCGTTGGTCGTCACATGACGCCAGGCACCGCTGCCTTGTACGGCCGCACACAGGCACTCCGAATCCGGATCGCAATGCTGCTTTGAGGCCGCCGGCAAACGCAGCAAGGCGCCTCGCGGTGGACATTTGAAAGCTCGGTCGCTCGAACGACCGCGTTGTGGAGTCGCCTGTGTCGCCATCAGGTCGATAGCCGCTGCGCCGTGTCAAGGATGCAGGATCAGCTTCTGCACTCTCCAGTTCAGCAATTCCGCGACGTAGAGCACGTTCTCGGAGGGGCAGGCGATTTCGTGGATCCAGCCGAACTGCTTCAGTTGCTTGCCGGATTCGCCCAGCACGCCGAGCACCTTGCCCTCGAGACTGAGCTTGTAGATGCGGCCGGGGTAGGCATCCGACGCATACAGGACCTGTTTCGGCCCCGGGGTGATGCAGACGGTCCACGGTGCGCCCGGCGCCATGGTGAGCGGCGAGCCCGCGGCCTCCAGCTTCGCGACGTCGGGAATGGCGCCGATGGCAGGCTGCGCCCCGGGCGCGACGGGGACGTCGATCCTGATTTCGCGCAGCAACGTTCCTTCGCCGTCGAAGACCTGGATGCGCCGATTGCCGCGGTCGGCGACGTAGATGTTGCCCTGGGCATCGGCGGCGATGTTGTGCGGTGTGTTCAGCTGGCCCGGCTTGTTGCCGGGCTCGCCAAATGACTTGAGCCATTTGCCGTTCTTGTCGGCCTTGGCGACGCGCGAATTGATGTAGCCGTCGCTGATGTAGATGTTACCGGCGGGGTCCCAGGTGACGTCGGTCACCTGCCGAAAGCGCCCGACTTCAGGCGGCAGCGGCGGCTTGGGGTGCTTGAGCGGAGCGGTGTCCTCGTCCGAGGCTTCCTGCTTGCGCCCGAATACCATGACCACGCGTCCCTGCGGATTGAATTTGATGACCATGTCCGAGCCCTTGTCGGTGGCCCAGATGTTGTCCTCGCGGTCGACCCTTACCGAATGACCGAACGACCACGCGTACAGGTTTTTGCCGATCTCGCGAACGAACTTGCCGGTCGCGTCGAACTCGAGCAATTGGGCGGCGGCCGCGGCGTACGCCGGTCCGGTGGTGTTGCCTCGCGACAACACGAAGATGTGCCCTTTGGAATTGACCGCGACGCCGGTCACTTCGCCCAGGTAGATGTCGGCGGGCAGCTTGATCGGATCGGTGACCGAATCGAAGGGAATCGCCGGCACCGACTCCTGGGCCAACGTCGCGGCGCTGAACATCACCAGAGATGAAACCAGCCACCATCTCTTCATGATTCCTCCTCGTCAAAGAGTCGTCAAATGGGACCCGAGCCTCGCATTTCGGATGGCGCTTACTTCGAGGCGCGCGCGTAATACTTGAAAAATTCGTCGAGTTGCGCCTTGGTCAGCGGCTGCGCCAGGAACTTGAGGCTGACGGCATCGCTCATCGCCTCGTCCAGCCCGGACAGCCGGTCCAGACGCAGGTTTTCCTTCGGGTAGAACTGGTCGCGCACTTCCTTGGCCAACGCTTCTGGAATGCCAACCCACTCGGCGTAGGCCTTGATGGCGGCAGGGTCCGAATACATCCAGTCGAGCGTCTCGCGATACGCGCGCAGGTAGCGCTCGATCGCGTCGCGCTTTTGCTCGGCAGCGGCGGTGTTGGTGATCATCAGGCGCACGGTCTGGTTGCGAAACGAGGGCACGTCGCTTTCGCGCACGATGATGCGAATCCGTCCCGCCTGCAGATCGGCGACCCCGAACGGCGGCGCCGACCAGCCGATATCGACCTGGCCGGTCATCGTCTGCGTGAAGGTCGCTGCGGGACCGCCGGTCGCGACCGGCTTCGCCTGTACGTCGAATTGGCGAATGAACGCGAGCACCGCCAGATTCGACGACGAGCCGTTGGTGGAATAGGCGATGGTCTTGCCGCCGGCATCCTTCATCGACTTGATCGGCGATGCCGCCGGCACATACCAGAACAGGTCGTCGGCACCCGTCATCGAGTTGGCGATCGCGCGCACCGGAGCGCCCTTGGCGAACGCGCCGAACGCGCCTGCGGTACCGACTCCCACGCCGATGTCGACGCTGCCCGGGATGACCGCCTGCAGGGTCTCGCCCGCTCCCTGGGTGTAGAGCAGCTCCAGCACCAGTCCGTGTTTCTTGAAAATGCCAGCCTTCTGCCCGAGTTCGGGCGCGGCGTTTTCCCAGTTGCCGCGCTGGCCGATCGCCAGCTTGAGCGTGTCCTGGGCCAGCGCCGAATGACACACGGCGCCCAGCAATGCCGCGGTCGCCAGACCTGCAAGTGAAGCAAAGCGCATCGCGCCCTCCTTGTGACGGTTGTTTGGCAGGGATGATACGCCGACGCGGACTCCGGATCCAAAGCGGTGCAAGCGTACAGCCGCTAGGTTGCATCGAGTAAAATAGCGGGTGGTGCAATGGCAATTCGCTTAGCGGGACTCGCGTGCCCGCGCCCCATCGAATCAGGACGATCTCATGAGAGTTTTCAATTTCAGCGCCGGTCCGGCGGTGCTGCCGGAACCCGTTTTGCAAAAAGCGGCCGCGGAAATGCTCGACTGGCACGGCAGCGGCATGTCGGTGATGGAAATGAGTCATCGCGGCAAGGAGTTCATCGCCATCGCCGCCAAGGTCGAGGCCGACCTGCGCACGCTGCTCGCCATTCCGGCCAACTACAAGGTGCTTTTCCTGCAGGGCGGGGCGATCGCCGAGAACGCGATCGTGCCGATGAACCTGCTGCGCGGGCGCACGGTGGCCGACTACGTCCACACCGGCGAGTGGTCGAAGAAGTCGATCAAGGAAGCAGGGAAGTACTGCACGGTGAACATCGCCGCGACAGCGGAGGACAAGCAGTTCACCTATGTCCCGGAGCGCTCGAGCTGGAAACTCAGCGCCAACTCGGCGTATGTGCACGTCTGCACCAACGAAACCATCGGTGGCGTCGAGTATCAGTGGACTCCCGAGGCGGGCGACATTCCCGTCGTCGCCGACATGTCTTCGCATATCCTGTCGCGGGTCATCGACGTCTCGAAATACGGAGTGATCTACGGCGGCGCGCAGAAGAACATGGGTCCCGCGGGACTCACGCTGGTGATCGTGCGCGACGACCTGCTCGATCGCGCGTTGCCGATCACGCCGTCGGCTTTCCACTGGCAGGAGCAAGCCGCCGCCGAGTCCATGCTCAACACGCCGCCGACCTACGCGGTGTACATCGCGGGGCTGGTCTTCGAGTGGCTGCTCTCGCAGGGCGGTCTCGCGGCGATCGAGAAGCAGAACATCGCCAAGGCGCGCCTGCTCTATGAGACGATCGATCAGAGCGGCATCTATCGCAACAGCGTGCGCAAGGAGGACCGCTCGCGCATGAACGTTGTATTCCGGTTGCCCGACGAGGCGCAGGACAAGGCGTTCCTCAAGGGCGCCGAGGAGCGCGGCATGGTGCAACTCAAGGGACATCGCGTGGTGGGAGGCATCCGCGCATCGATCTACAACGCGATGCCCATGGCAGGCGTGCAGGCGCTCGCCGACTACATGCGCGAATTCGAGAAGAAAAACGGCTGAATTCATGAACAGGCATCACATCCTCACCCTCAACCAGATCTCTACGCAGGGGCTTCGCCGCTTCCCGGATGCGCGCTACACCGTCGGTAAGGCGGTCGAACATCCCGACGCGATCCTGGTGCGCTCGCACAACATGCTGGACATGCCGATTCCCGGCAGCGTCAAAGCGATCGGCCGGGCGGGCGCCGGCACCAACAACATTCCGGTGGCCGAGATGTCGCGCCGCGGCGTGCCCGTGTTCAACGCGCCCGGCGCCAACGCCAACGCGGTGAAGGAGCTGGTACTGGCTGCCCTGCTGATGGCGTCGCGAAACGTCGTTCCGGCGCTTCGCTACGTCGCCGGGTTGAAGGCCGACGCGCCCGATCTCGAGAAACTGGTCGAGGACGGCAAGAAGCAATTCGCCGGTGTCGAGCTGCCGGGGCGTACGCTCGGCATCATCGGCCTGGGCGCGGTCGGCGGCCTGGTCGCCGACACCGCGATCAAGCTGGGGATGCACGTGACGGGCTTCGATCCGGAAATCACCGTCGACGGCGCGTGGCGGCTGCCGTCCAACGTGCGCAAGGCGAACTCGGTCGAGGAACTGCTCAAGCACGCCGACTTCGTGACCCTGCATCTGCCGCTGATCGCTGCAACGCGGAACCTGCTCGACGAAAAGCGCCTCGCGATCATGAAGCAAGGCGCGGTGCTGCTCAACTTCGCGCGCGACGCCATCGTCGACGAAGCCGCCGTGGTCGCCGCGCTGCGCTCGCACCGCCTCAAGTACTACCTGTGCGATTTTCCCAGCGCGCGCCTGCTGGGCGAGCCCGGCGTCGCCGCGCTGCCGCACCTCGGCGCGTCGACCGAGGAAGCCGAGGAGAACTGTGCAGTCATGGTCGTCGACCAGGTGCGGGCATTCCTCGAGGACGGCACGATCAGCAACGCGGTGAATTTCCCCAGCGTCGAGATGCATCGCGAGTCGCCGCATCGCGTCGCGATCGCCAACGCCAACGTGCCCAACATGCTCGGCCAGATTTCGACCGCCATGGCTGGCGCGGGTCTGAACATCCACAACATGGTCAACAAGTCGCGCGGCGAAGTGGCGTACACGCTGGTCGACGTCGACAGCCCGATCAGCCCGTCGGCGATCAGCGCCATCGCCGCCATCGAAGGCGTGCTGTCGGTGCGGCCGATTCCGGCGGACACCGGGGCATAGTGTCATGGCACGCCGCGCGCCGCGACCGTGGTTGCGGTCCGCTGGCGGTGTGGCCTAGTATACGTCCGCCCGGAGGGTGATCCGGAACGCAGTAACAGGCTGTCGACGCGGCCGCAGGTGGCCGCCACGCGAACGGAGGAGGAACGCATGAACGCTTCGACCCAGGAGACCCCGCGCCGCAAAGGCGTCACCGCGGTGCATTCCCTGGATCGCTTCGTCCTCAGCGTGCCCGACCTCGACGTCGCCGAGCGCTTCTACACCCAGTTCGGCCTCGACGCGCGCCGCGACGGCGATCGCCTCGATCTCTACACCTTCGGGCATCCGCATTGCTGGGGATCGTTGCACAAGGGCCCCGGACCGAAGAAGCTGCAGTACCTGAGCTTCGGCGTTTTCCCGCAGGACGTCGAGCCGCTGACGCGGCACCTCGACCGGAAGCAGTTCCCGCGCACTAGCGCGCATCCGCTGGCCGACCGCGAGGGCATCTGGTTGCGCGACCCCGACGGCACGGCCGTGCAGCTGGTGGTCGCCGACAAGGTGTCGCCGGTTGCGCCTCCGCCACCGGCACCGGCGCCGGTGCACCCCGTGGGCAAGGGCGCCGCGCCCAGCCGCTCGACTGCCGCCAAGGTCCGGCCAAGGCGCCTGTCGCACGTGCTGCTGTTCAGTTCCGACGTGGCCCGCTCGGTGCGCTTCTACTCCGATGCGCTGGGCTTGAGGCTTTCCGACAGTTCCGCGGACATCATCGCCTTCATGCACGGTGCGCACGCCAGCGATCATCACATGCTCGCCTTCGCCAAGTCGGCGGGCCCCGGCTACCACCATTCGAGCTGGCAGGTCGAGAGCATCGACGAGGTCGGCATCGGCATGGACACCATGATCGGCCACGGCCACGCGCGCGGCTGGGGCGTGGGGCGGCACGTGATCGGCTCGAACTACTTCGCGTACGTGCAGGATCCGTGGGGCAGTTTCGCCGAATATTCGTACGACATCGATTTCATCCCCGCCGACGTCGAATGGCCGGCGGGCGATCACGCGACGGCGGATTCGTTCTACGTGTGGGGACCGCCGCCGCCCGATTACTTCATCGTCAATCACGAAGTCGCCGCCTAGAAGCGACCTGCAGTCTCATGCGAAGAGCCGGACCACGCGGTCCGGCCCCGGACAGTACTCGAGGAGGAAAGTGCCATGCGTTCAGTTAGCCCGCGTTTTGTCGCCGTGTTGCTGGCTCTGCTGGCGATCGCCGCAGTACCCGCCCACGCTGCGACGTCCGGTCCGCCGGTACGCATCGGCAGCACGCTCGTCGCTGACCGGCCCGCTGGCGGCCACCGCGCAGGTGCACAAGCTGGTCGGCGAGATCTACGTCGAGCAACTCAATGCGCGCAATGGACTGCTCGGCCGCCCCGTGGAGTGGATCGTCAGGGACGACCAGTCCAAGCCCGATCTCGCGCGCACGCTCTACGAGCAGTTGATCACCGTCGACAAGGTCGACCTGCTGCTCGGGCCGTACGCGACGGGCAACATCCTCTCGGCGATGGCGGTGGCGCAGCGCTACAACAAGATGCTCATCCACCACACCTTCGGCATTCCGAGCCTGGCCAAGTACGAGATGCAGTTCCCGACCTGGTCGCTTGGACCCGACCCGGCGACGACGTTCCCGAACACGCTGCTCAACGCGCTCGCGGCGTCGCCCAAGCCGCCGAAGACGATCGCGATCGTCACCAGCAAGTTTCCGTCGGTGCATTTCATGTCGCTCGGCGCGCGCGAAGTCGCGAAGAAGCGCGGCCTGACCGAGGTGCTGTTCCTCGAGTGGGAATTCGGCAACCGCGAGTTCGGCCCGATCGCCGGGCGTATCAAGGAAGCCAATCCCGATTTCCTCTGGGTCGGCGCCATCGGCCTCGAAGGCAATCAGTTGCTCGAGGCGATGAAGAAGATCGACTACTCGCCCGCCGAGCAGTTCTACATGTATCCAGCGCCCGGCCCGATGGTAAAGGCGCCGGAGGCGAAGGGCGCGTTGGCGGCGACCATCTTCGAGGAGCATCCGCCGTTCACGAACAATCCCGGCGCCGCCGAGTTCGTGAAGGTGTTCAACGAGCGCGCTGCGAAGGCGGGCCTGCCGGATACTTCGGTCGAGACCCAGGCGGCGGCGTCGTACACAGCCTGGCAGATCCTCGAAGCCGCCGTCACCGCGACCAAGAGCCTCGACGACAAGGTGCTCGCGCAGTGGCTGCGCACGCACACCGTAGATACCATCCAGGGCAAGCTGCGCTTCGACGGTCCGAGCAACTACGGCGACGACCTGATGCGCGTGAAGCAGGTGCAGGGCGGAAAATGGGTGACGGTGTGGCCGGCCGAAGCGGCCGCGCCCGGCGCCAAGCTGCTGGTCCCGTAACCCGGGATGACATTGCCGAGCCTGACGCTGCTCGCGCAGGCCGTCCTTTCCGGTATTTTCGTCGGCGCGCTGTACGGGCTTCTGGGGCTGGGACTGAGTCTGTCGTGGGGATTGCTGCGGCAGATCAACCTGTCGCACTTCGCGCTCGCGTTTCTCGGCGCTTACCTGACCTATCAGCTGGTCAGCGTCGGTGGCATGGATCCGCTGGCGACGCTACTGATCATTGCGCCGTGCTTTTTCGCCGTCGGGGCCGCGATCCACTGGATGCTGGCGCGCTTCGCGGTCACGCCGCTCAATTCGATGCTGGTCACCTTTGGCCTCACGGTGATCGTCGAAAGCACCATACAGTGGTACTGGACGGCTGACTTTCGTCGCCTGGTGTCGAGTTATGGCGAGATCAAGTTCCGCGCCGGTCCGCTGTACCTGCCGCTGCCCGAGCTGATAACGCTCTTCCTCGCGGTGTCGTTGTGCCTGGCGACCTGGGCGGTATTGCGCTACACCGACCTGGGCAAGTCGATCCGCGCCGCCGCCGAAGACGGCGCGATGGCGACCGCGTTCGGCGTCAATCATCGCGCGCAGGCCGCGCTGCTCTCTGGTGCCTGCGCCGCGCTCGCCGCCGCCGCCGGCGTCTGCCTCGCGCTGACCTATACGCTTACGCCGTCGCAGATCTATGCCTGGATCGGCGTGGTCTTCGCCGCGGTGATGATCGGCGGGCTCGGCAGCGCGATCGGACCACTCATCGCCGGCATCGTCATCGGCGTGGCCGAGGCGATCACCATGGCGGTCACCGCGCCGTCGTGGGCGCCGCTGGCGTCGTTCACGCTGCTCATCGTGGTGCTGCTTGTCCGCGCCGGCAGGTAGCCGGCGCGCGGCATTGACCGCGCTGCTCGCCGGTGGCGCGCTGCTGTTCGCCATCCCATACCTCGGCCTGCCCGCCTTCTACGAGACTTTCCTATACCTGGTGTTCCACTGGATCGTGCTGGCGACCTCGTGGAACATCCTCTGCGGCTACTCGGGTTACTTTTCCTTCGGCCACGGCGCGTTCTTTGGCCTGGGCGTGTATACCACCGCCACGCTCGCTGGCCGTTTCGACTGGCCCTTCCTCGCCACGCTGCCCGCCGCCGCACTGGTCGCGGCCGGAGTCGGCGTCGCGCTCGGTGCCGTCGTCTTCCGTGTCAAGCTGGTACGCGGCGAGTTGTTCGCGTTGCTGACGCTGGCGGTCACCTTCGTGCTGGCGACGATCGTCGTGAGCACGCCGATCGATGGCGGCCCGGGCGTATATCTGAGCGGCGTGGCGGTGCCGGCTCTCGGGCCAACGCCCTCGGCGTCGTTCTACCTCATGGCGCTCATCGCCGCTGCCGCGACCGTGGGCAGCGCCTGGTGGATCTACCGTTCGCGCCTGGGCAGTGGGTTGTTCGCGATTCGCGACGATGAAGATGTCGCGGAGGTCCTCGGTGTGCCGACCTTCCGCTACAAACTCGCCGCGCTGGCGATCTCGTCCGCGTTTGCCGGGGTTGCGGGCGGCATCCAGGCGCTGTTCGTCTCGTACGTCACCGCCAGCGAGACCTTCTCGATTATCGTGCCGCTCACGGTCGTGCTCATGAGCGTGCTCGGCGGTACGCGCCATTGGGCAGGTCCCGCGGTGGGCGCGACCGCCATCACCGTCATCAGCTACGCATCGACCGCCGGCGACTACGTCCTCGCCGGCAAGGCCGCTGTCGGCGCGATCCTGATCGTGATCATCCTTTTCATGCCCGACGGCATCCTCGGCACGCTGCTGGACCGACGCGCGCGACGCGCCGCGATCGCAGCAGGCCGTGCCGCGACGCCGCAGTCCGCGCCGATTCATGAGGTGCCCGCGCCTGCCGCCGCGCCGGCACGCAGCCAGCCAGCCGAGGCCGCTGCACCGTTGCTGGAGCTCCACGACCTGTCCAAGTCATTCGCCGGCATCCACGCGCTGCAGGGCGTGAACCTCGTCGTGCGCGAAGGCGACATCCTCGGCCTGCTCGGACCCAACGGTTCCGGCAAGTCGACGCTGATCAACGTCATCAGCGGCCACTATCGCGCCGACGCCGGACGCATGGAGTTCGCCGGCCACGAATTGCAAGGGCTTCCTGCGCACGCAATCGCGCGCCTCGGCATCGCGCGCACCTATCAGATTCCGCGCCCGTTCGCGCACCTGACGGTGCGCGACAACGTGGTGCTGACCGCCATGTTCGGGCGCGCCGCGGAAGGTCGCGTCGAGGCGACGCGGCAGGCGGAACACTGGCTGGAGTTCACGGGGCTCTCCGGCAAGGCGAAGGTGTTGCCCGACGACCTGAACCTGCACCAGCGGAAATTTCTCGAACTCGCGCGCGCGCTCGCGGCTCGCCCGCGCCTGCTGCTGCTCGACGAGGTGCTCTCCGGTCTCACTCCTTCCGAAATCGACTCCGCGGTGGACTTGATCCGGCGCATTCACGACCAGGGCACGACCATCGTGCTGGTCGAGCACATCATGCGCGCAGTACTGGCGCTGGCCGGGCGCATTGTCGTGCTCGACCAGGGCCGCGTGATCGCCAATGGCAGTCCCGCCGACGTCATGACACTGCCGGCGGTGGTGACCGCGTACCTGGGGGTCAAGGCCGATGCTGCGCACTGACCGCCTCTGCGCGCACTACGGCGCCGCACCCGCGCTCTACGACGTGTCGCTGCGCGTCGCCGCGGGTGAGCTGGTGTGTATCGTCGGCCCCAACGGCGCGGGCAAGAGCACGCTCATCAACACCGTTGCGGGCATGCATCGCGTGTCCACCGGTTCGCTGACCCTCGACGACGCCGAGTTGACACGGCTGCCCGCGCATCGCTTCTGCGCGCAAGGCATCGCCCTCGTTCCGGAGGGTCGGCGCCTGTTCACCACGATGACCGTGCGCGAGAATCTGGAACTGGGCAGCCTGCTGCCGTCCGCGCGGGCCGCGCGAGCGTCTTCGCTCGAGCGCGTCTGCACGCAGTTTCCCGCGCTGCGCGCGAATCTGCATCGCCACGCCGGATTGCTCTCCGGTGGGCAGCAGCAGATGGTCGCCATCGGACGGGCGTTGATGGCGCAGCCGCGCCTGCTGCTCCTCGACGAACCGTCGCTGGGACTCGCACCGATGATCGTCGCCGAGCTTTTTGACGCGATCGAGCGCATCAACGCCGATGGAACCGCGGTGCTGCTGGTGGAGCAGAACGTCGCGCTCGCCCTGGCCATCGCCGCGCGCGCCTACGTGCTGGAGGAGGGCAGGATCGTCGCCGAAGGCACGCCGTCAGAACTGCTCGCGCAGCCGCGCCTGCGCAGTGCCTATCTCGGGGTGGTTGCCGCGGATCGCGGCTGATGCAACGGCGACCGGCGTGACGGCCGGATCAGCGCCGCAATGACGTCACAGACCGAGCCAGGCGATCGCCTTGAGCTCGTCGTCGTGGTTCGACGCCACGAAGCCACGGTAGCCCACCGTCGACAGCGCCTGCTTGCCCGGGTCGTTCTGCGCGGCGCCAAGCAGCACGCCGCGGATCTTGTCGACCTCGTCGGAGGACACCTTGCTCGACACGATCCACTGCTTGATGGGCACCGGACGCGACGACAGCACGACCTTGCCGCCCTTGTCGGTCCAGTCCTTGGCCACCGCCTTGGCGGCGGTTGCGCCGACCTGCGCGAATCCGTACTGCACGTAGAACGGCACCGCGTCCTGATAACGGGTGGTGATGATCTTCAGGTCGGTGTCAGGCTTGAGCTTCTGGTCGCGCAGCATCGCGCGCAGCATCCACGCGGTGATCGAGTCGGGATCGGGGCTGACGATGGTGCGCCCGCGCAGATCCTCGAGCTTGGTGTAGGGCGCTTCCTTGTTGGCGAGCAGCATGACCGAATAGTCGGTGAACCCGGTGGTCCAGGCGACCGAGTGATATTTCCCGGCCTTGATCGCGCCCAGCGCAACCTGCGCCGGGTGGACGAACGCCAGGTCGAACTCCTGCTTCTCCAGGCCTTCGCGTAGCTCGCTGTAGGCGCTGACCACGACCAGCCGCACGGGGCGCTTGATCGCCTTGGAGATGAGCTCGGCCAGCGGCGCGAACTTGGCCGTGATCTCCTTGTTGGTCTGGTAGTAGGTGATGCCCTCGGTCACCGACATCACGAAATCGGCGGCGCGGGAGGTCGGCGCGGCCAGGGCCAGGGTGAGCAGGAGCATCGGGAACAACAGGCTGCGGGCGCGCGACATGAGCATCGGTATAGGGTGGGCAGGTGCCATCCGAGTTGATCGCAACAGAATAACATACGGCGCCAGTGCGGACATGTCGGCCCAGGCAGGCAGATCGCAGGCGTTTGCTCACCCGGTCCGCGCCGCGTTGCTGCGGCGGTGTTCCTGCACCGCACAAGTGGTATTCCCATCCGCATTCGGGGTCGCGCATGTTGCGCTGCAAGAGCGGCTCCAGTAGTACTGCGGTCACATCCGCGTCATACTCGATGGCTAAGGTCTGCACCCTATTCGCACCCGCACGATGCCCTCCTATCTGTCGATCGAAGCCTTGACCGTCTCGTACGGAGGAACACGCGTGCTCGATCGTGTCAGCCTCGACGTCGAGCGCGGCGAAATGATCGCGCTGCTTGGCAGCAGCGGTTGCGGCAAGACGACGCTGCTGCGCTCGATTGCCGGATTCGTGCTGCCGGATTCCGGAACCATCAGCGTCGACGGCAAGGACATCACCCGGCTGCCTCCGGAGGCGCGCGAGACGGCGATGATGTTCCAGTCCTACGCGCTGTGGCCGCACATGAGCGTCGCCGCCAACATCGCCTACGGCCTGCGCATGCGCGACTGGAAGAAGGACGCGATGGCGGCGCGAGTCGAAGAAATGCTCAAGCTGCTGCAACTCGACGGATTCGGGCCGCGACCGGTGACGCAGCTCTCGGGTGGACAACGCCAGCGAGTCGCGCTTGGACGCGCGCTGGCGATCGATCCGCACCTGTTGCTGCTCGACGAGCCGATGTCGAATCTCGACTACAAGGTGCGCATCGAGCTGCGCCATGAATTGCGGGCGCTGCAGAAGCGCATCGGCATCACCGCCGTCTACGTGACCCACGATCGCGAGGAAGCGCTGACGCTCGCCGATCGTATCGCGGTGATCGACGCCGGGCGCGTGGTCCAGTTCGGCGCGCCCGAGGAGATCTACCATCACCCGGCGTCGGCGTTCGTCGCCGGCTTCATGGGCGCCGACAACGCGCTCGACCTCATGCGCACGCCCGGCGGCGCGCTCGCCGCGGCGGTCAGCGGCACCGCTGCGGACCAGCGCCTCAGGGCGCATTTTCGCAGCGACGCTGCGCGCCTCGCCGGCGGCACTAACGGCGCGACCGCACTTGACGATCTCGTCCTCGACGGCGTTGTTGCACAGTCGGTCTACGTCGGCCAGGGCTATCGCTACCGCGTTCGGGCGGGCGAGTCCGACATCTGGGTTCATGCGGCCGAACGGGTCGCGGAAGGAACGCCGGCCCGCGTGGTCGTGCCGCGCAATGCGTTATTGCTCTTTCCCGGTGCACCATCAACACTGCAGTGATTCAACCACGTACCACCCTGGAGGTTGTCATGAAGCTTCGCCACTTGTTTCCCCTCGCGCTGTTCGCGTTGGCCGGTACCGTTGCGGCGCAGACCACGCTCAATGTCGTCACCGCCGGCGACCAGAACATGGTCGACTACGTCAACAATTACCTCGCACCGAAGTTCGAGGCGATGAATCCCGGCGTGAAGGTGCGCGCGGTCGGCACCGGCCCGGGCGACGGCGGCTCGCAGAAGATCTACGAAAAGCTCTCGGCGCAGCAGAAGGCCGGCACCGCCGACTGGGACGTCGACGTCGCGGTCATCCACCAGCTCGCCTCGGCGACCATGGTCAACGAAAAGCTGCTCATGCCGTACCGCAACGACATCAGCGCAGGCAAGCTGGTCTCGCGCGACACGGCCAAGAACGCGCTGGGCGCCAACGTCGACGGCTACGTGCTGCCTATGTTCCACAGCCAGATCGCCTTCGCGTACAACCCTGACATGGTGAAGGCGCCGCCGAAGTCCTTCGCCGAGCTCAACGAATGGGTGAAGAAGAATCCCAAGCAGTTTGGCTACAACGGCGTCAAGGGCGGCATGTCGGGTGTCGGTTTCGTCACCGGCTGGGTCTCGGCCTACAGCGGCATATCCGACCAGCTCGAAAAGGGCCCGTACGACGCGAACTCCAAGGCGGCAATCGACAAGGCGCTCGGCGGACTCAAGGAATTCAACCAGTACGTCGTGATGACTCCTGGCAACGCGGGGACGCTGGACATGCTCAACCGGGGCGAAATCGCCATGGGTCCGGTGTGGGTCGACATGTTCTACACCTGGCAGGCCGATGGCCGGCTCAATCCGAAAGTGAAACTGTCGCTGCCGTCACCCGGACTGCCGGGTCAGCCGATGTACTACGTGATTCCCGCCAAGGCGGCGCACGCGGCGCTGGCCAAGAAGTTCATCGAACTGGCGGAAAGCCCCGACGTGCAGGCCGACGGCATCGTCAAGCAGTTCAACTGGTACCCGGGCATCGATCCGCAGTACGTGCAGTCGAAGATGGATCAGGCGGCGTGGAACAAGCTATTCACCGACATCTCGCCGGCGGACCTGTCGAAGTACGGCCGGCCGTTCCCGTTGTCGCCGTATTTCAAGGACATCACAGAAGGTTACGAGCGCGTTGTGACCAAGTGACGTGGATGTCCGAGAGCAAGAGGCGAAGCCTCGCGGTGATCGGAAACAGCCACGTCATCCCCGCGCAAGCGGGGATCCAGTGTCGTTGCACAAAGACGCTGGGTTCCCGCTTTCGCGGGAACGACGGCTAGAGCGGAATGCACGGTGAATAGCCGCAGCGCCGGGCTGGCGCTGGTCGCCCCCGCGCTGGCGGTGGTCGCGCTGTTTTTCGTCGCGCCGCTGGCCATGTCGCTGGTGGTCGCGTTCCGGGCCAAGGGCGGCGGCTTCACGCTCGAGCATCTCGCCAAGGCGTTCGAGTACTACTCGACCGACCTGCTGTTCACTCTGGCAATCGTGGTCGTGTCGACGCTGCTGATCGGTGTCGTCGCGATCGCCATCGCCGGTTACCTGACGCTCGGCGGCAACGCTCGCGCGGTGGCCATCCTGCGCTGGCTCTACCGCTGGCCGCTGTTCATCCCGTTTGTCGTGGCGGGACAGGTGATGCGCACCTTCCTGGCCAAGAATGGCATGCTCAATCACGTGCTCAGCGGCATCGGGCTCATCGATCCGCTGACGGCACAGAGCATGCTCGACTGGCGCGGCATCGTCATCGCCTTCGTGTGGAAGCAGGCGCCGTTCGTCACGCTGCTGCTGGCCGGTGCGATGGCGTCGATCGAAACGCAGCACATCGAGGCGGCGCGCAACCTCGGTGCGCGGCGATTGCGCGTGCTGGTGGACATCGTCCTGCCGCAGGTGCGCGGAACGTTGCTGGTGGGCCTGGTGCTCTCGTTCGTCACTATGCTCTCGGTGCTGTCGGTGCCGCTAATGATCAATCCGAATTCACCGACCATGGTGACGGTCGACATCGCGTACCGCATCAATACCCACGGCGACTATCCGGTCGCCAACGCGTTGTGCATCCTTTCGCTCGCGTTGTCGGCGATCGGCGCGGCCTTCTACCTGCGGCATGCGTCGCGTGCGTCGACCGCGGCGACCTGACGATGAAAGGCTTCGCCCTCTCGATGCCGATCGTGGCGGTGTTCCGCGCCGCGGTGCTGGCCGTGCTGGCGTTCATCATCTTCGGGCCGCTGCTCAACCTGCTGCTGTGGGCGTTCGCCGAGCGCTGGTACTTCCCCAGCAAGTGGCCACTGGAATTCGGCCTTACGTACTGGTTTCGGGTGTTCCAGCCGCGTGGGAACGCACTGGCGTCGCTGGGCACCAGCATCTGGATTGCGCTGCTGACGGTCGCCTTCAGCCTGCTGGTCGCCATCCCCGCCGGTTATGCGCTGGCGCGCCTGAAACTGCCGTGGCGCGGTGCCATCCTGCTGCTGTTCCTGCTGCCGCAGGCGGTGCCGAATCTTCCGGTCTACGTGAACATCGCGCAGGTCTTCTACCAGATCGGCCTGAACGGCACGATCCTGGGCGTGGTGCTGGTGCACGCGTCGCACGGTCTGGTGCTGGCGGTGTGGATCGCGTCTGCCGCGTTCGCCTCGGTCGACGCTTCGCTGGAAGAGGCATCGCGCAATCTCGGCGCGTCGCCGTGGACCTGCTTTCGCACCATCACCTTGCCGCTGGCGACGCCAGGCCTGATCGCCAGCGCGATCTTTGTGTTCCTCGAGTCGCTCGACGAATTCACCGGCACCTATTTCGTCGGCGTGCCGGACGTGACAACACTGCCGCTGCTGATGTTCAACGCCACCATGGGCGGCAACTACCAGATCTCGTCGATCACCGCGCTGTTGCTGCTGATTCCATCGATCGGCTTCATGCTGGTGGTGGAACGTTTCCTCAAGGCGGATGTGCTGGCGATGGTGGGGCGATAGCCGCGGCTTCGCGATTGCTATTTGACAAGGACCGGGGCAAAACGCCATGGCATTGCAGCAGTTGAACGAGGAACAGGTCCGCACCTGGACGCGCACGCAGAAGGACGTCTGGTGGCTGCAGAACGTCTATCGCGGCAGCATGCCGCAGCTGACGATCCGCTCGGCGCTGACGGGTTTCGTGCTCGGCGGCGTGCTGGCCGCCACGGCGCTCTACATCGCCGCCAAGACCGGCATCGGCATCGGTGTCGGGTTGACTTCGGTCATCCTCGCGTTCGCGTTTTACCGCATCATGGCCAGCGCCGGAATCGCTACCGATTTCACCGTACTCGAGAACAACTGTACCCAATCCATCGCCACCGCCGCCGGATACATGTCGCAGCCGCTGAGCGCGAGCCTGGTCGCGTACATGCTGGTTACCGAGCGGATCATTCCGTGGCAGCACATGATCATGTGGATGTGCGTGGTCTCGATCATCGGCGTGCTGCTCGCCTTCCCGATGAAACGGCGCTTCATCAACGACGAGCAACTGCCCTTTCCCGAAGGGCGCGCGAGCGGCGTGGTGCTCGACGCGCTGTACACGGGCGCCGCCGCCACGGGCATGTTCAAGGCGCGACTGCTCGGCTACACCGCATTGTTCACGGGGATCTACCAGGCCATCATCAGCGACGGCTGGATGAATCTCCTGCAGTTCAAGATCCTGCGCATGGATCAGTGGGCGGGCATGAAGGAACCGTGGACGTTTCATGAACGTCTCGATTCCTATTACTACGCCGCCGCCGCCAAGGCGAACCTGTACATACCGACGATCCTCGGCACCGACATCCGGACACTCGGTCTGCGCCTCACGCTCGATGCGGCAATGCTTGGCGTCGGTGGCCTCATGGGAATCATGGTGGCGACCAGCGTCCTGCTGGGCGCGTTCGTCAATTTCGTCATTCTCGCGCCAATCATGATCCAGGCCGGCGACATCGTCGCGCGCGTCGGCCCTACGGGCGCAATCGTGCCCATTTCGCGCGTCGAGATCGTCAACCAGTGGTCGCTGTGGTGGGGCGTGACGATGATGGTGGTGGGTTCGCTGGTAAGCCTTGGTGGGCGACCCGAGATCTTCAAGGGACTCTTCAAGCGCAGCGCGAAGAGTGACGGCACCGATGTCCTCAAGCACATCGAATTTCCGTTGTGGATCTCCGCCGTCGGCGTCCCGGTGTTCAGCGTGATTGGCGCCTGGGTAAGTCACACCTTCTTCGGCGTGCCCTGGCTGCTGGCATTCATTTCATTGCCGCTCATCTTCGTGCTGTCGGTGATCTGCACCAACTCTATGGCACTGACTTCGTGGACACCGACCGGCGCCCTGTCCAAGATCACGCAATTCTCGATGGGCGCAATCGACCGCACCAATCCTGCGAGCAACCTCATTCCGGCCGGCATGACGGGCGAGATCGCGGCCAACTCCGCGAACCTCCTGTCCGACATCAAGCCCGGCTACATGCTCGGCGGCAAGCCGCGCCAGCAGGCCGTCGGACACGTGATCGGCATCTTCGCGGGCGCATTTGCCTGCGTGCCGCTGTTCTTTCTGCTGTTCCTCCCACCCGACGCGAATGGCGTGCGCTCGGTGTCGACGATCGTCTCCGACACCTTTGCCTTTCCAGGCGCACTGCAGTGGAAGGGAGTAGCCGAACTGATCGCCAAGGGCGTGAGCACACTGCCCCATTCAGCGGTGGTGTCGATGATCGTGGCGGCGGTATGCGCGGCGACGATCGAGATCGCACGCATCATCACCCGGGGGCGGTTCCCGCTGTCCTCGGTTTCGATCGGCCTCGGCGTGGTGCTGCCGCCTGAAGCCACTTTTGCGATGTGGGTCGGCGCGATGATCTTCTGGGTCATGAAGGTCAGGTATTCGACTCCAGGCACGAGCGGCAATCGCTTCTGGGTCGAAGGCATGGAATCGATCTGCGCCGGACTCATTTCCGGATCCGCGCTGATGGGGATCGGCAATGCGATCGTCAACGTGCTGATGGGCTGAGGACATGGCCGCGTTTACGTTTCGGCAATTCGCGGCAGCGCTGGCGCTTTGCGCAACGTTGAGCGCCTGCGGCGGGGGCGGCTCGAGCGGCGATTCACCCGCGCCAGCGGTCAGTGGGCTCGCCTGGTCGGGCTTCGCGCGCGACGCCCAGCATTCGGCGCAAAGCACGGTCGCGGCACAGGCGCTAACGCGCACGCACTGGCAAGCAGCGGTCGATCAGGCGCCGCAGTACGCTTCCGATGGTTCGCTTCCAATTCACTTCGGCTCACCGGTCGTCTCCGCACACAACACGGTGCTGGTACCGGTCAAGACAGGTAGCGACGGCGGTTTTCGGGTGGAAGCCCGCGCCGGCGTCGACGGTGCGCTGATCTGGACGATCGATAGCGACTACCTTCTGCCGCCGCACATCTGGACGCCGAGCTTCAACATCGCGCTGACCCGTGACAATCGCACCTACTTGCCGGGTGCCGGTGGCAAGCTCTTGTATCGCGACGACATCGACGCGGCGACGGGCAACCTGAGCAGCGCGGTGTTCTACGGCGCGGAGATCTATGCCGCCGCGAAGACGGTCTACGACGCCAACGTCATGATCAACACACCGCTCACCGTCGATGCCCTGGGCAACGTGTACTTCGGCTTCAGTGTGGTCGGGGCCACTCCCGCGGGGCTATCCAGCGGCATCGCGCGCATCGGCGCCGACGGTAAGGGAAGCTGGATCGCGGCGACGGCGGCGGCCGCCGATCCGGCCATGGGCCGCGTGGCGATGAATGCCGGGCCGGCGCTCTCGCCGGATGAGAAGACGCTCTACATTGTTGCCACCTCCGACGTGCCGCTGACCGTGCGAGCGACCGGCTCCCTGATCGCGCTGGATGCGGCAACGCTCGCGCCGAAGAGCCGCGTCGTCTTACGCGATCCAGCCACGTCGGCGCCGGCTTGGGTCAACAGCAACAGCAGCGCCTCGCCCAGCGTCGGCGCTGACGGCGATGTCTATTACGGCGTGCTCGAAAGCAACCCGCCGGCGCACAATCTGCGCGGCTGGCTGTTGCACTATGACGCGACACTCGCGGTCGTCAAGGCACCGGCTGCCTTTGGCTGGGACACGACCGCCTCGGCCGTCGCGGCATCGATTGTGCCGTCGTACACTGGTTCGTCGGCGTATTTGCTGGCGATCAAGTACAACAACTACGGCGGCATCGGTACCGGTGACGGCAAAAACCGGATGGCGATCGTCGATCCCGGCAGTGTACAGACCGACGCCGTAGCGGGCGTCCCGGTGATGAAGGAGATATTGACCATTCTCGGTCCAACGCCGGAGGACGATTTTCCCGGTGGCGTTCGAGAGTGGTGTATCAACTCCGCGGCGGTCGATCCGCTGACGCGTTCGGTGCTGATCAACAGCGAGGACGGCATGCTCTACCGTTGGAACTTGGTCACCAATCAGTTAGGCCAGCAGATCAGGCTGGGGGCTGGAATCGGCGCGGTCTATACGCCCACCGCGATCGGTCCCGACGGCACGGTGTTCGCGATCAACAACGCGATCTTGTACGCAGTCGGCAACTAGTGCGCTAGAACCCCAACCGGGTCTTTCTGCCGCACAGCTTGGTTGCGTCGATATCCTCCGGCACCAGGTGATCGCGGCCGGCGAGTTGCGCCGTGCCGAAGGCATCGAGGAGGAGCTTGCGCATGTCGCGCGGTGGAATCTCGGCGACGCGCTCGAGGACGTTCTCCGCGGGCTCGTGCGGGAATGGCCAGCGATGCGCTTCGACGATCTCGTGGTAGACCGACAGCGCGATGCGCCGCGAACCGTCCGCGTCCGGCCGCTCGATCACATACACGTTCATGCGGTTGAGAATCGGCTCGGGCAGCACGCTCTCGTCGTTCGCGGTCGCGACCCAGAGGATGTGTGATGCGTCGATCGCGACGTCGAGAAATTCGTCCTTGAACTGCATCGCGGTATCGCGCTCGAGCAGTGCGTAGAGCGCGCCCATCGGGTCGTAGCGGTGGTCGCCGCCGGTCTTGTCGACCTCGTCGAGCACAACGACGGGATTGGCGTAGTCGCCTTCGACCAGCGTCTGCGCAACCTTGCCCGGGCGCGCGTTGTGCCACTGCGCCGATGCACCGGTCAGCACCCAGCCGGCGGTGAGCGAGTTCATCGACACGAATTCGTAGCCCGTGGACAGCGCGTTCGCCAGCTTCTTGGCGAAGTAGGTCTTGCCGAGACCGGGGTCGCCGACCAGCAGGATGGGAGTGAACTGGACCGCCTCGTTGCCGGCAATCGCCAGGGCGAGACATTTGCGCAGGTCGGCGATCACTTCACCGAAGTTGGGCGACGTCTGGGCCAGCTCGTCGATCGCAGCGCTGGACGACGGCTTGACGATGTAGCGCGAGCCGCCCAGCCCCCGCATCCGGTCGTACCAGTTTTTCAGGCCCTCGTTGCGGGTCGCCGATTCGTCACCCAGCGCGCGGTCGATTTCCGCGAGGGAATAGATCGGTTGCAGGTCGGCAATCGGGATCACTACATCCATGATGGCACACCTCTCTGCACCTGGAACAGCACTTTACGTGCCAGCGCTTCCGCCATCCTTCGCCGCACAGCGTGCCCGGCGCCGCCGCGCTGTCTGCCGGTGCCGCCTGGCCTGCCCGCGGAGCGCACTAATTAGGCGCGGGCGCACCGCTTTGCGACGCGCAGCGTCATGCCGGGTACGTTGCGGCAAGCTTCAGTCGTCGAGCCCGCTCATGCCCTTGCGATGCGCCAGCGGCTTGGCGCCCGCAATGCGGTAGGCGACCATTCCCGGCCACGCCAGCGCGCCGTCGCGCCGGCGCGAGAACAGGATGCCATCGGTGCGCGAGCGCATCGGCGTGCGCGCAACCGATCCGCCTGGATTGGCGGGGTCGAGGACTTCGCAGACCAGATCGCCCTTCTTTACTTTCGCGCCCGGCGGTAGGCGGTACACCATGAACCCCGCGACCGGGCAGTAGCCGACGTCCATGCCGCTGATCGGCGTCGGCGCCGACTTCAGGCGCGGCAGGGCAGCGCTTCGGCCGGCGATGACACCGCGGCGCACCAGATATCGGTAAAGGTTGGCGGCGTCGGACGCCCCCAGCGCGTCGCTCACGTCGTGCTGGCCGCGCAGTTCAAGCGTGCTCGAGAAACAGGCCTGGGGGATCGCTGCGCCGCGGAAGCGTGCTGCCAGGCGCGGCCAGAGCGCGCCATTGACGCCCGAGAAGGTCAACGCCTCGGCAAAGGGTTCGTTGTACAGCGTGGCCTGGACCCCGAGTTCCGCGGCCAACTCCTGCGCGGCGCCCTTCAAGTCGGGGGCGGCGGTGAACAGGTGCAAGGCGGCGTTCATGTCGCAATGCAGGTCGAGCACCACGTCGGAGTCGATCGACAGCTTCATCATCTCGACGCGCAGGGTCTGAAGCTCGGTCACCGGGTCCATCGCCCGCAATGCGGCTAGCGCGGCTGAGCGGATCAGGTCGACATTGGCCGCCGCATTGCGCCCGAGTCGGGCGCCGACCCGCTCGGCCACCGCGGCCGACAGGTCCAGCCAGTTCCGATTGAAGTTGTCGCGGCTGACCAGGTCGTAGCGCCCCAGGTGGACGTTGCCGACAACCTGCGACAGGCCGATCGGATTGACGGTGGGCACCAGGATGACTTCACCCCGAATGCGCCCGGCCTGATCCGCTTTGGTGAGCATCGGCATCAAATGGTGCAGTGCCATCGTTCCCGGCAATTCGTTAGCATGAATCGCTGCCTGCATATAGACTTTGGGCCGTGCCCCAGCATGGCCGAAGCGCAGCCACGCGACGGAGCGGGTGGTGCCCGGCGTCATGGTGGGCAGGCGGATCCTGTTTTTCGAAACCGGCATGATGGGGTCTCCTGAATTGGTGAACTGCGGCAGGGATTGATTCTAGCGGATCACACGGTTGCCGCACTGGAACGGACATACAACTCGAGGAGGACGCAATGAACGAGCAGGAATTGCGGGGATTGATCGAAGCGGTTCGTGAGGGCCAAGTCACGCGCCGGGAATTCATCGGGACGCTGCTGAGTTTCGGGATTGCTGCGCCGATCGCGGGTCAACTGTTGATGCACGCGGGCATTGCCCAGGCGCAGACGCCTTCCACCTACAAAGGCACCAAGCGGGGCGGAGGTGGCGCGCTCAAGACGCTCTGGTGGCAGGGCGCGACGCTGCTCAATCCACACTTCGCCGTAGGCACCAAGGACCAGGACGGTTCGCGTATTTTCTACGAGCCGCTGGCCGGCTGGGATACCGACGGCAACCTGATTCCCTGCCTCGCGGCGGAAGTGCCTTCGCTCGATACCGGCGGCGTGTCCAGAGACGGGAAGTCCGTGACCTGGAAACTCAAGCGCGATGTGCAGTGGCACGACGGCAAGCCGTTCACGTCGGCCGATGTCGTGTTCAACTGGGAATACGCGTCCGACCCCGAGACTTCCGCGACGACCATCGGCTCGTACAAGGACGTTAAAGTGAAGGCCATCGACGCCTACACGGTACAGGTCGATTACGCGAAGGCGTCGCCGTTCTGGGCGGACCCGTTTGTCGGACCCCGCGGCATGATCATCCCGAAGCACCTGTTCGAGGGCTACAAGGGCGCGAAATCGCGCGATGCGCCGAACAACCTGAAACCCGTCGGCACGGGGCCCTACAAGTTCGTCGATTTCATTCCGGGCGACATGGTGCGCGGCGCGCTCAATCCGAATTACCACCAGCCCAACCGCCCGTTCTTCGACACCATCGAAATGAAAGGCGGCGGCGACGCGGTTTCCGCGGCGCGTGCCGTGCTGCAGACCGGTGAATTCGACTACGCATGGAATCTGCAGGTCGAGGACGAGATCCTGGTGCGGCTGGAAACGGGCGGCAAGGGTCGCGTCAACATCATTCCCGGCGGCGACATCGAGTTCATCCTGTTCAATTTCACCGATCCCTGGACCGAAGTCGAGGGCGAGCGATCGAGCATCAAGACCAAGCATCCGATCCTGACCGATCCCGCCGTGCGCGAAGCGATGAACCTCCTGGTGGACCGGGCATCGATCCAGCAATTCATCTACGGCCGCACGGGCATTGCGACGTCGAACTTCGTCAACAATCCGCAACGCTTCCGCTCCAAGAACACCAGCTTCGAGTTCAACATCGACAAGGCAAACGCGTTGCTGGACAAGGCGGGCTGGGTGAAGGGTTCCGACGGAATCCGCGGCAAGGACGGGAAGAAACTCAAGTTCGTCTATCAGACTTCGGTCAACCAGCCGCGCCAGAAGACGCAGGCCATCGTCAAGCAGGCGGCGCAGAAGGCGGGCATCGACCTCGAACTCAAGGCCATCACCGCTTCGGTCTTCTTCTCCTCGGACGTCGCCAATCCCGATACCTTCACCAAGTTCTACAGCGACATCGAGATGTACACGACGACCATGACGCAGCCTGACCCCGAGATCTTCATCAATCAGTACGCGTCCTGGGAAGCCGCGACCAAGGCCAACAAATGGCAGGGCCGCAACATCACGCGCTGGCGCAGCGATGAATTCGACAAGGCGTTTCGTGCCGCCGAAGTCGAGCTCGATCCGGTGAAGCGCATCGCGCTGTTCATCAAGATGAACGACCTCGCCATTCAGGATCGGGCGATCATTCCGGTCGCCTCGCGACCGCGCGTGCGGGCGTCGAACCTCAAGCTCAAGGTGCCGGAGAGCGCATGGGACAGCGACTTCTGGGCGGTTCAGGACTGGTACCGCGAGGCATGAATCGAGGGGAATGAGACGACCGTGCGCGTAGGGGCCGTTGCATGAGCTTTCCGGGCACCTACATCCTGCGACGACTGCTGATTGCCCTGCCCAGTCTGCTGGGCATCAGCATCGTCCTGTTCACGGTCCTGGCGCTGGCACCGGGCGATCCCTTCGGGGACCTGGTCTCCAATCCCAACATCCCGCCGGAGGTCGCGGCCAACCTGCGCGAGAAATTCGGGATGAACGACCCGGTGCTGGTGCGCTACCTGCGCTGGCTCGCGGCGATGCTGCAAGGCGACTGGGGGTTCTCTTTCGCGAGCAGGATCAATGTCGACACGTTGATCCTGCAGCGTCTTCCCACCACCATCCTGATCATCGGCTCGTCGCAGGTGCTGGCACTCCTGATCGCGCTGCCGGTCGGGATCTATGCCGCGACCCGGCCGTATTCGTTGTTCGATCAGGTCGCCAGCACGCTGACCTTCATCGGCTTTTCACTGCCCACATTCTTCACCGGCCTACTTTTGATACTGGTGTTCAGCATCCAGCTTGGCTGGTTGCCGTTCGTGTACCACTCCGATATCGCGGCGACCGGCTGGCGGTTCTATTGGGAACATCTGCGCCAGGCGATCCTGCCGGTGACCGTGCTCGCGCTGTTCCAGGCGGCGTCGTGGACGCGCTACGTGCGCTCGGCTGCGCTCGACGTTGTCCAGCTCGACTACGTCACCACGGCGCGCTCCAAGGGGCTCACCGAGCGCGCCGTCATCCTCAAGCACGTCGTGCGCAATGCGCTGATCCCTGTGGTCACACTGGTGGCGCTGCAGATCCCGGCGATTTTCGGCGGCGCCATCGTCACCGAGCAGATCTTTCGCGTGCCCGGCATCGGGTCGCTGCTGATCAGCGCAATCCTGGCCAACGACACGCCGGTGATCATGGCGGTGACGTTTGTGTTCTCCTGCCTGGTGATCGGTTTCAACCTCCTGGCAGACATCCTCTATGGCTGGCTCGATCCTCGCATCAGCTACCGTTAGCGCGCCGGAGGTGGTGCGTCGGGCGGCGCCGGTGTCGCTCGCGCAGGACGTCTGGCGGCGCTTCAAGCGCCATCGGCTCGCCGTGGCCGGCATGGTGATCCTGTCGGTCATCGTGCTTGGCGTGATCATCGGCCCGTGGCTGTGGAATGTTCCTGTCAACGAAATCGACTTCGGCGCGCGTCTCAAACCGCCGTCGTGGCATCACCCCTTCGGCACCGACGACCTCGGCCAGGATCTGCTCGCGCGCATGCTCTACGGAGGGCGCATCTCGATCGCGGTGGGACTCGCAGCAATGCTCATCGCCGCGGTCGTCGGCATCATCGTCGGCGCGACGGCCGGGATGTCGCGCGGCCTCGTCGACACCATCCTGATGTGGGTGACCGACCTGTTCCTGTCGCTGCCGCAGCTGCCGTTGCTGCTGCTGATCATCTACCTGTTCCGCGATTCGCTGAAGAAGATGGTCGGCGCGGAGACGGGTGTGTTCATCATGATCGTGGTGGTGATCGGCGGTTTTCGCTGGATGTCGGTGGCGCGGCTGGTGCGCGCGCAATTCCTGTCACTGCGCGAGAAGGAATTCCTGGAGGCGGCGCGCGCGCTGGGCGCGAGCCGGCTGCGCCAGGTTGGCCGCCACATCCTGCCCAACGCCATGGGACCGATCATCGTCGCGGCAACCATCGACGTCGCCGCGGCCATCATCGCCGAGTCGACGCTGTCGTTCCTGGGACTCGGATTCCCCCCGGACATCCCGACCTGGGGACGCGTGCTCTACGACGCCAAGGACTACCTGGACATCGCGCCGTACTGGGCGCTGTTCCCGGGCACGCTCATCTTTCTGACGGTGCTGTCGATCAACTACATCGGCGACGGCTTGCGCGACGCACTCGATCCGCGGCGCATCCTGTAGCCATGGCGGAGCGCCTGCTCGACATCGAAGGGCTGAAGGTCCACTTCGACACCGACGAGGGTGTCGTCCTGGCCGTCGATGGCGTGAGTTTCGGCATCGATGCCGGCGAAACGCTGGGCGTTGTCGGCGAATCGGGGTGCGGCAAGAGCGTCACCGCGCTCGCGGTGATGGGCCTGCTGGCGACACCGCCGGCGCGTATCTTCGCGGGTCGGATACTCTGGCGCGGACGTGACCTGCTCACCGCCGACGATGAAACGATACGCAGTATGCGCGCACGCGAGATCGCGATGATCTTCCAGGAGCCCATGACCTCGCTCAACCCGGTGTACACGGTGGGCGAGCAGATCGCCGAAGTCGTGCGCATTCACGACAATCCGAACCGTCGCGCTGCGCTGGCGCGAGCGGTTGAAATGCTGCGCCTGGTCCAGATTCCCAATCCACGAGCGGCGCGTCAACGATTACCCGCACCAGTTTTCGGGCGGAATGCGCCAGCGTGTGATGATCGCGATGGCGCTATCGTGCAATCCGAAGCTGCTGATCGCCGACGAGCCGACCACGGCGCTGGACGTGACCATCCAGGCGCAGATCCTCGACTTGATGACCGAGCTCAAGGAGCGGCTGGGCATGGCGGTGATGCTGATCACGCACGCGATGGGGGTCGTCGCCGAGACCGCGCAGCGCGTGGTGGTGATGTACGCGGGCAGGGTGGTCGAGGAAGCGCGCGTCGCCGATCTGTTCCGCGCGCCGCTGCATCCGTATACGCTGGGCCTAATCCGTTCGATCCCGCGCCTTGACCTCGCCGCAACCACCCGGCGGCGCCGGCTCGAAACGATCGCCGGGACGGTGCCCCGGCTGATCAAACCCGCGCCGGGTTGCCGCTTCGCCGCGCGCTGCCCGTCGGCGCGCGACGAATGCCTGCAGGCGACGCCGCCGCTGATCGAAGTCGCGCCCGGCCATAAGGTCGCCTGCGTGCTGCACCGGGCATGAGCGAGTTGAACATGTCCGGGCCGTTGGTGCGCGTGGTCGACCTGGTCAAGAATTTTCCGGTCAAGGGCGGACTGCTCGGCCGCGAGGTCGACCAGGTGCACGCGGTCGCCGGGGTCAGCTTCGAGCTCGAGCGCGGCGAAACGCTGGGGCTGGTCGGCGAGTCGGGTTGTGGCAAGTCGACCACGGGGCGTTGCCTGCTGCGCCTGATCGAGCCGACCTCCGGCGAGATCTGGTTCGAGGGACGCAACGTGGTTGACCTCGATCGCGAGTCGATGCGCCGGCTGGCTCGCGACATGCAGATCATCTTCCAGGATCCGTACGCGTCGCTGGACCCGCGCATGACCGTGGGCGCGATCGTCGGCGAGCCGCTGGTCATTCACAAGCTGACGCAAACACCTGCCGAATATCACGATCGCATCGTCGAATTGCTGGAAACCGTCGGGCTGAGCGCCGATCACCTGCGGCGCTATCCGCACGAGTTCTCCGGCGGCCAGCGCCAGCGCATCGGCATCGCGCGCGCGCTGGCGGTGTCGCCGAAGCTGATCGTGTGCGACGAGCCGGTCTCGGCGCTCGACGTGTCGATCCAGGCGCAGGTGATCAACCTGCTCGAGGACCTGCAGGAGAAATTCGACCTGACCTATGTGTTCATCGCGCACGACCTGTCGGTGGTCGAGCACATCAGCGACCGCGTGGCCGTCATGTACCTGGGCCGCATCGTCGAGCTGGCGTCGGCGCGCGATCTCTACGCCGCGCCGCGTCATCCGTATACCGAGGCGCTGCTCTCTGCGGTGCCCATTCCTGAGCCGGGACTGAAGCGCACCCGCATCCGCCTC
Source organism: uncultured beta proteobacterium (assembly GCA_963741315.1). Classification (GTDB taxonomy): domain Bacteria; phylum Pseudomonadota; class Gammaproteobacteria; order Burkholderiales; family Casimicrobiaceae; genus PALSA-1003. The sequence goes on along the minus strand of CAVUHK010000004.1, from coordinate 360,394 downwards.
ACCGGCGACGTGCCCAATCCGATTCACCCGCCGTCGGGCTGTCATTTTCATCCACGCTGCCCGAAGGCGATGGAGCGCTGCAAGACCGAAGCGCCGCAGTTCAGGCAGGTTGCCGACGGGCATTGGGCGGCGTGTCATCTCAACGACATGACCGCCTGAGATTCGGCTACAGCGCGCGCTCCAGATAGCTCTGAAACACGCCGACGTGCACCAGCGCAGGTTCGGCGGAGTCGGGCCAGAGATCCAGCGCGTTGAAGCGCACGTCGTAAGTCGGCTCGTCGGCCGCCTCGACCGAATGCGCGTGCGCATCGGGAAACGGATAGAGGGGTGATTCGCCCACCACCACGCCGGACTTGCCACGGATGTAGCCCGGCATGCGCACGTGACCGGGCACGTGGTCCGAGCGCACACGGACGCGATCGCCAGGTGCGAAGTGTTCGCGTCCCGCGACGTTCGTGCGCCCCGGCGCGCTTGGCGCGGCGAGGGGAAAGGCACCATGCGCCCGCCGCTCCAGTTCCTCGACCGACAGCAAGCCCTTTTCCACGCACAACGTCGCCAGCGCGGTCAGCGTGCGTTCGTAATAGCTCGCCGTCAGATAATGCCGCGGCTCCATGCGCTCGATCGCGTGGCGGTATTCATCCATGTTGAAGATGCCCTGCCTGACCGCGAGCGTGTAGAGGCTGTTGACGCGCAGTTCCCAAGGGGCGTGAAACGCTGGAGCGTTCAGCGAGTAACGAACCGCGCCAAAGCCCTGCCGGCCACCGAGGTCGTGAATGCCGTCCACGTGTCGCGGTAAGCCTAGAGGCGCGCCACGCCGATCATCGAATCGCGGGTGACCAGTTGCACGAGTTTTTCTTCGGGCCAGCCGACCGTTTCGGGGGGCTGCACCGGCAGCACCATGTAGCGGGTGTCGGCGGTCGTATCCCAGACCCGGATCTCGACCTCCGGCGGCAGGTCGAGGCCCATTTCGCGCAGCACGGTGCGCGACTGCCGCACCACCCGGGCACGATATTCCAGATCCTTGTACCAATCCGGAGGCAGACCGATGATCGTGAACGCAGTGCACGAGCAGAGCGTGCAGCAGATGACGTTCTGCAGTGTCGGCGTGTTCTCGAGCACCACCAGATGCCGATGATGCTTGGGCATCGCGAGTCCGAGCTCGGCGACGGCGGCGCGGCCGTCGGCAAGCAGACGCTTGCGGAATGCCGGATCGGTCCAGGCGCGGGCGACGACTCGCGCGCCGTTTTGCGGCACCCATTGCTCCTGCGCCGAGTGTTCGAGCTCGGCGATGGCCGAGGCGGGTGCCAGACCACGCTCTTCGAACGCCGACGCGACCGCGGCGGCGCGCTGCTCCACCGATGCCGCAATGGGCGGCGTCTGTCTAGGCAAGGACATCAATGCAGAGGCGTAGACGCGGCGCTCTTGCCCGGCGACTGCTGCTTGAGCTCGTCGAAGGTCTGCACCCAGCCGGTCGACCAGGCATCGAACATGTTGCCGAAATCGAAGCGATTGGTCGCCGTTGACGTGAACCGCGCGTTCGATCGCGTGGCACTTCGTTGCCCGGCGACGCGGTGATCGACGACGTGCGCAAGCAACTCGCCGGACAGGGAATCGCGAACGTCGAGCCCCAAAGTCGCATCGCCTGCGCTGAAGGTGTAGACGCGGGTGAGCGGGGCGTTGGTCAACGACGCCGGCGCATTCACCGACAGGCTCGCGATGCTCGGTGAGAGCCTCAGTACGTCCGGTCCCGGTGTCGACACGATCTCGTAGCCAGCGCGATTGATGGTCGCGGCGAAGTTGGACGCGAAACCGTTGCGCGCCTGATTGACGATCTGCTCGGCGTCCTGGGCGGTGGTACGGCGCATGATCGCCAGCGGCGGCGTATTCATGTTGCGCAACCAGTTCTCGGCGAGCGCGACCTGCGTCGGATCGATCATGATCCGCGTGTACCGGCGAAAATCGACGTCCGGCCGCACGCTAACCCCGTCGAACACACTCGAGCGGACCTTGACCAGGCCCTGCGAGTCGGGCGAGACGGTGCCGGATTGGGCTGCGGCGATGGCGGCGCCGGCGAGCAGCGCGGCGCCAAGGATCACGGAAATCCACGAGCGAATGTTCATCCTGGCCTCCTTGGAGGTTCAGTAGCGATCGGGCAATCGCCCGATCTCCGGCCACCGGTCCGAGTGGACGCCGTTGGCGTCGGCGAGCCCGATGGTCGCCGGGGCAATGCCCACGGGCGCATGGCCCGGCCCCAACAGTATACTCGCTGCAGCCGCACGGCTTCGCCTCTGCGGGCGCCGCGCCGGTATGATCCGCTGATGAACCGGGCGCCTCGTCCCGGCATCCCGAGGAGGCACCATGCAACTGCTGATGAGGGCGCTGGTCGCACTGGCGCTGCTGGGTCCGAGCGTCGCGTTCGCGCAAAGCGCCGCGTGGCCGTCCCGGCCGATCCGCTGGATCATCCCGTACCCGCCCGCCGGCATCACCGACAGCGCCACGCGCATGGTCCTGCAAAAGGTGACCGAGCAGACCGGGTGGACCATCGCCGTCGACAACAAGCCCGGCGCGAATTCGATCCTAGGCGCGGATCTCGCCGCCAAGGCACCGCCCGACGGCTACACCTTCCTGACCGTCATCGCCGCGCACGCCGCCAACGCCACGCTCTACGCCGGCAAGCTGCCCTTCGATGTGGTGAAAAGCTTCGCGCCGATTTCGCTGGTCGGGATCGCGCCGCTGGTGATGACCGCGAACAACGACCTGCCGGCCAAGGACATCAAGGAGCTGATCGCCTACGCCAAGGCGAATCCGGGCAAATTGTCGTTCGGCTCGTCGGGTGTCGGCGCCGCGGCGCACCTGACCACGGAGTTGTTCAAGCAGACCGCGGACGTCGACATGGTCCACGTTCCGTACAAGGGCACCGCCCCGGCGATGCAGGACCTGATGGGCGGCAACATCCAGATCCTGGTCGACGTGCCCAGCACACTCATGCCGCAGGTGCGCGCCGGCAAGATCAAGGCGCTGGGCATGTTTTCCGCGAAGCGCGTGGCCGGCGCGGCGGAGGTTCCGACGATGGTGGAAGCGGGCGGGCCGCCGATCGAGGCGTCGACCTGGGTCTTGTTCCTCGCGCCGGCCGGCACGCCGCGCGAGATCGTCAATCGCATGGCGGCCGAAGTGGCGAAGGCGGTCGCCTCGCCCGACATCCGGAGCCGCTTCGAAACCATCGGCATCGACCCGGTGGGCAATACGCCCGACGAGGCGCGCAAGTTCCTCGACGACGAAATCGCCAAATGGGCGAAAGTGATTGCCACGGCCGGGGTCAAGCCGGAGCAATGACCACGCGGCGGCGACGAGGCGCGCTCGTCGCGGGCGTGGGTCAGGGCAGGGTGTAGGCGGTCTTGACGACGGTGAAGAACTCGCGCGCGTAGCTGCCCTGCTCGCGAGGACCGTAGCTCGATCCCTTGCGACCGCCGAAGGGCACGTGATAGTCGACGCCGGCGGTCGGCAGGTTGACCATGATCATGCCCGCCTGGCTGGCGCGCTTGAAGTGCGACGCGTGCTTGAGCGAAGTGGTGACGATGCCGGCCGAGAGGCCAAAGTCGGTGTCGTTGGCGATGGCCAGCGCCTCGTCGTAGTCCTTGACCCGGATGACGCTCGCCACCGGTCCGAATATTTCCTCGCGCGAGCTGCGCATGGCGTTGGTGGCGCCCGTCAACAACGCCGGAGCGAGGTAGTGACCTTTCTTGGCGCGTTCGAGCACCTGGCCACCGAAGGCGAGCGTCGCGCCTTCGCGCTGGCCGATGCCGATGTAGTCCAAGTCCTGCTTGAGCTGTGACTCGTCGACGACGGGACCGATGTCGGTGCCGGCGGCAAGCGCGTCGTCGACCTTGAGCTTGGAGAGCCGCTCGCCGAGCGCGGCCACGAAGCGATCGTGGATGCCGGCGGTGACGATCAAGCGCGACGACGCGGTGCAGCGCTGGCCGGTCGAGAAGAACGCGCCGTTCACCGCGCAATTCACGGCGGTCGGCAGATCGGCGTCGTCGAGCACGACCATTGGATTCTTGCCGCCCATTTCGAGTTGCACCTTGGCCATGCGCGCGATCGCCTTGGCGGCGATGGCGCGCCCGGTCGACACCGAGCCGGTGAAGCTGATCGCGTCGACTCGCGGATCGGCGATCATCGCCTCGCCCACGATGCTGCCCTTGCCCATGACCAGGTTGAACACGCCCGGCGGAAATCCGGCCTTGGTGATGATCTCGGAGAGCGCCCACGCCGAGCCCGGCACCAGTTCCGCCGGCTTGAACACGACGCAGTTGCCGTAGCACAGCGCCGGCGCGATCTTCCACGCAGGAATGGCGATCGGGAAATTCCAAGGCGTGATGATGCCGATCACGCCCAGCGGCTCGCGCGTGACCTCGACGTCGATGCCCGGACGAACCGAGGGAATTTTCTCGCCGGCCAGGCGCAGCGCTTCGCCGCCGTAGAACTTGAAGATCTGGCCGGCGCGAGCGACTTCGCCGATGCCTTCGGGGAGAGTCTTGCCTTCCTCGCGCGACAGCAGTCTGCCCAGTTCGTCCTTGCGGGCGAGGATCGCGTTGCCGACCGCGTCGAGCATGTTGGCACGGTCCTGGACCGACGACATCGACCATGCGGGAAACGCGGCGCGCGCGGCAGCGATCGCAGTGTCGGCCTGCGCGCGGTCGGCGCGGGTGTACTCGCCGATCACGTCGGACAGGTCGGAAGGATTGATGTTCTTCGAGACGTCGTTGCCGGCGATCCATTCTCCGGCGATGAAATTGCGGTGCAGGTCGGTCATGGTGTTTCCTCAGTGGGCGCGCAACAGTCCGCGCGCCGCGAGATTGCGGAAAAGTTCGCCGGCGCCAAAAGTCCATGGTGGGGCGAGGTCGCTGGTGGTGACGCGATTCTCGAGTGCGCCAAGTCGCTCGGTGGCGATCACGACACGATCGCCGAGGTGATGCGTGAACCCCGCGCCCGGCGCATCGCGGTCCTTGACCGGCGCGAACATGGTGCCCATGAACAGCACGAAGCCGTCCGGATACTGGTGATTCTCGTTCAGCGCCTGCGCGGCGAGGTCGGCGGGATCGCGGCTGATCTTGCGCATCGAGCTGCGGCCATTGAGGTGGAAACCGTCCTCGCCGTAGACGTCGAGAACCAGTTCGCTCGCGCGCACGTCGTCGAGCGTGTAGCCCTGGTCGAACAGCCGGATGAACGGGCCGATCGAGCACGAGGCGTTGTTGTCCTTGGCCTTGGACAGCAGCAGCGCGCTGCGGCCCTCGAAGTCGCGCAGGTTGACGTCGTTGCCCAACGTCGCGCCCTGGATCGCGCCGCGCGAATTGACAGCGAGCACGATCTCCGGCTCGGGATTGTTCCACGCCGACTTGGGATGCAGACCGATGAGCGCGCCGTGGCCGACGCTGGCCATCGGCTGGGTCTTGGTGAAGATTTCCGCGTCGGGTCCGATGCCGACTTCGAGGTATTGCGACCACGCGCCCTGTTCGACCAGAACCTGCTTGACGCGCGCGGCCTCGTCGGAGCCCGGCTTGAGCGAAGTGAGGCTGCCACCAAGGATCGCAGTGATGCGTTCGCGTATCGCCAGCGCCTTGCTCGCGTCACCGCGCGCCTGTTCCTCGATTACGCGCTCGAGCATGCTCTCGACGAAGGTCACGCCCGCCGCCTTGATCGCCTGCAGGTCGCAAGGCGCAATCAGGCGCGGCTTGGTCGCATCGAAGTCGGGCCGACTGTTGGCGAGCAATGCGTCGATGTGGCCGAGTGCGGTGCCGGCGTTCGCGCGCACGCGTGCCGCGACGTCGGCGTGTTCCAGCCACGCGCTGACGGTAGGCAACGTGCCGCTCAGGTCGATGACGGTGCCATCGGGCCGGACGGTAATCGGCGAGGGGCCGGCGTGCTGGCCGGGAATCCAGGCGCGGCCGAGGAGCGTGGCGGTGGTCCAGTCGGAGGGCAGGGCGGACGAGGTCATGGCGAGGGGCGGCAGTGGGAGGCGAGGGGCAGGTCGGCTTGAGGTCGGTTCTCGTGCCCGCCGGAATGATACCGTGTCCACGTCCGCCGCGACGGGTGTACGCTCTCGCCATGCGCTGGCTCCACTCCGACCAGATATTGCAGCTGTTCCAGGCGATTGCGATCGCCTGGCCGGTGCCGCTTCTGGGACTCGCCCTGCACACGCCGCAACCGACTCCGCCCGTCGACGACGACGATGACGACGACGACCATCGCGGCGGTGGCTCCAGCGGGGGCAACATCGATCCCGACGACGACGAAGGTCTGTCCGAGGACGAAGACGATGAAGAAGACGACGAGGGCGACACGCTCTGGACCGGCGCCGACGCCCGAAGCAAGCGCAATCACCCGTAGTGCCTCTGAAGTCGTTTCTCTGGTATAATCACAGGCTTGCGGCGATCTGCGAGTAATTTCACGGTTGCCCGCCGCAGTCGGTTACAGGCAATTCCCCCCGGCAACCGGATCATCGGCTTCTAATCTTTCGCATCCGGCAACCTGCCGGACGGCAACTTCCGGTTAGTAACGATGGCACAGGGAGCCTTGGCAGAGGCTCCTGTTTGTCGACCCGGTTGTGGCTGTTTATGGCGCCTGGGCGTTCGAGCTGCGGCACAAGTAGTCCGCGCTCCTGCGTTGCGCCCGATTCTTCTCCACGAATCCGGACTTTTTGGGCACGGCCCTCTCCATTGCGGAGGGATGCCGCTTTATTGCCCGTACGCGGTGCCCCAGGGGGTGTCCCTCGTGGGCGCAGCGTTGATTATTGATGGAAACACACATGAGCTTCGAACAACTACAACTTGCACCAGAACTCCTGCGCGCGCTCGCCACCTGTGGCTACGCCGCGCCGACTCCGATTCAGGAGCAGACCATTCCCGCGCTGATCGGTGGTCGTGATGTCATCGGCTCGGCGCAGACCGGCACCGGCAAAACGGCAGCGTTTGTGTTGCCTGCCCTGCACCGCCTTGCGCTTGCCGCCGGTAGTGCGCCGTCGACGGGACGCCACACCCCGCGCGCGCCGCGCGTGCTGGTGCTCGCACCGACGCGCGAACTCGCGCAACAGGTCGCGGCGCAGGCGATCCAGTATGGCCAATTCCTGCCTTTCCGCACCGTGTGCATCTACGGCGGCGCGCCCTATCCGGTACAGAATCGCGAACTCTCGCGCGGCGCCGACATTCTCGTGGCAACGCCGGGACGCCTGATCGACCACCTCGAACGCGGCCGCATCGACCTCTCTGCGCTCGAAATGCTCGTCCTCGACGAGGCCGATCGCATGCTCGACATGGGTTTCATCGACGACGTCGAGCGCATCGCGGCGCGCACGCCCAAGACGCGGCAGACGGTGCTGTTCTCCGCCACTTTCGACACCGCGATCGCCCGTCTGGCGGGTCGCCTGTTGCGCGACCCGGTGCGCATCGAAGTCGCCGCCGACAAGGCGCCGCCGATCAGCATCGACCAGCGCGTGCACTACACCGATGACCACGCGCACAAGCACCGCGTGCTCGACCACCTGCTGGCCGACACCGACATGACGCAGTCGATCATTTTCATCGCCACCAAGCGCGACGCCGAGTCGCTGGCGACGCGCCTGCGCGGCCAGGGTCACGCCGTCGCGGCGCTGCATGGCGACATGAACCAGCGCGAGCGCACCCATACGCTCTCCGAGATGCGCCGCGGTCGCGTGCGCACGCTGGTGGCCACCGACGTTGCCGCACGCGGCCTCGACGTGGCCGGCATCAGCCACGTCATCAACTTCGACCTGCCGCGGCAGGCGGGCGACTACGTGCACCGGATCGGCCGTACCGGCCGCGCCGGCGCAACCGGTGTCGCGGTCTCGCTGGCTGGTCACGGCGAGCGCGGCCAGATGCGCCAGATCGAGCGCTACACCGGCGCCACCATCGCGGCGCACATCATTCCCGGCCTCGAGCCGCGTCGGCGCGCCAGCACCGAGCGCCCGTCGTCGGCGGCGCGACCGGCGCGGCATCGCTACGAAGATGCCCGCACCCAGGGCGCCCGTAGCGGTGCATACGCCGGTAATGCCGCATATGGCGGCGAGCGACGCGAGGGACAGGTCGACGCGCGCAAGTCGCCGTGGCACGAACGCAAGAAGTACAGCCGCTAGCACCTTAGTCAGAAGTCCGTCGTAGTACGTCATTCCCGCGAAAGCGGGAATCCAGCGTCGTTGCGCAGAGCCACGGGTTCCCGCTTTCGCGGGAACGACGGTCCTGGGCCGAGGCGTGCAGCGCACTGCGAAAGCGTGTATCGTTTTCTCGATCCCGTTCGGAGATTCGCACTATGTACGCGCAGATGGTGGACACCGGAGCGAAGCGGCTGCAGGCGCTGGAGGACATGTCGCCCGAAGAGCGCGCGTTCCAGGAGCGCATCGACGCCGACATCAAGATCGAGCCCAAGGACTGGATGCCCGAGGCGTATCGCAAGACGTTGATCCGGCAGATCTCGCAGCACGCGCATTCCGAGGTCGTCGGCATGCTTCCAGAGGGCAACTGGATCACCCGCGCGCCCTCGCTGCAGCGCAAGTCGATCCTGATGGCCAAGGTGCAGGACGAGGCGGGACATGGCCTCTACCTCTACGCCGCGGCGGAAACGCTAGGTGTGTCGCGCGACGGGCTGGTCGGTGACCTGCATTCCGGCAAGGCCAAGTATTCGAGCATCTTCAACTATCCGACGCTGACCTGGGCCGACATCGGTGCGATCGGCTGGCTGGTCGACGGCGCGGCGATCATGAACCAGATTCCATTGTGCCGTTGCTCGTTCGGGCCGTATGCGCGCGCGATGGTGCGGGTGTGCAAGGAAGAAAGCTTCCACCAGCGTCAGGGGTTCGACATCCTGATGAAACTCTGTCAAGGGACGCCAGCGCAAAAGGCCATGGCGCAGGATGCGCTCAATCGCTGGTGGTGGCCGTCGCTGATGATGTTCGGGCCACCGGACGCCGATTCGGTGCACAGCGCGCAGTCGGCGCGATGGAAGATCAAGATCCTGTCCAACGACGAACTGCGCCAGCGCTTCGTCGACCAGACGGTGCCGCAGGCCGACTATCTGGGCATCACCATGCCCGATCCCTTGCTCAAGTGGAACGAAGAACGCGGGCACTACGACTTCGGTCCGATCGACTTCGAAGAACTGTATCGCGTAGTCAAGGGTAACGGCCCTTGCAATCGAGAGCGCCTGCGCACGCGGGTCGCGGCGTGGGAGGACGGCGCGTGGGTGCGCGAAGCGGCGATGGCGCACGCCGAAAAACAGGCGGTACGCGCGGCGCGCAAGGTCGCTTGACCTCGCTGCGCCTGGAGGCGACAGGGGTAGGCAACGAGTCTACGTTGCGTGCGCACTCCCGACGCTAAGCCTGTCCCGGTACAGCGGGAAGCGAACTCGACGATGTGGCTTGTATATCTGCGTGGACGCTGCTCAGTGGCGGTCGCAGCCAGTGCGCTTCTCGCGAGCGCCAGCGCCAGTGCAGGGCCATTTCAGTGCCCCAATCCCTGGCCGCTGCGCCGTGCGCTGCTGGCGTTCGATCCCACGACCACGCAGTACAGCGAGCCATTGCTCGACTACATTGCGTCACACTTCGAGTTCGCGGATGCAACCGATCCTCTCAATCTTGGCGAACTGAAAAAACGCAATCCCAATTTCTACATGATCGCGCACAATTCGCTGAGCGATAACTTCGTGCCGCCGGCGTCGCCTGCTGCGACGCGGGAGCACGATTGGCTGCAAGCGCACGCAAACGAATACGGCGTGGACCCGGAGGATGTGTATCTGCACTTCTGGACGGACACCGAGGTTCAACTGGAAGGCCAGAACATCGTCGTTCCGGGCTGGCAGCCTGGCTCGCCCAAGGCGGGCGCAAGCGCCGCCACGCGGTTCGCGGCACGAGTTCCGGTGTACTACCGAAACCTCACCCGCCGCATCACCAACCTCTCGACGCCGCAGCTGCGTGAGCTCAACCGCGCTTACAACCTGATGGTGGTCGCGCAACCGATCAGCGCCGATCACTATTGGGAAGGCTGGTTTTTCGACAACTCCGGTGACCATCGGTTGATCGTGACTGTCGTCGTCGATGGTGGATATCCCAGTGGTGGCCAGATCGCAGAGCATCCTGGCCATACCGTGATCAACAGCGGTGCATTCATCGATTGGTATTGGTATCAGGGCATTGGCTTGTTCATGAAGGAGCTGCGTGAGTGGGTGCTCGACCATCCTTCAGCGCACGAAGGGCGACGACTCCGTATCGTGCCCAACGTATTCAACCTGCCTTACCTCGACACGCCCGACTGGGATCGAGCGTACATCGACCTGCATCCTGCAGACACGCTGTTCCAGGAGCTGGAAATGAACCCGACGCGCGACGCGCTGGGAAACTTCCCGGCGATCATCTATCAAAAGAATAGCCTGGCGCAGATCCATGGCATCGATCTGTTTCAGCCTGGCTGGTCGGTAACGTCGCAGGCACCAGCCGCCGGTACTTTTTCCCGGGACGAAGCGCTGTTGAATTCGTTGAGCCTGCACTGGACGACTCGTACGTCGAACGTGTTGACGCTGGGTGACTCGGTTTATTCGGTCCAGATCGCCGACTGGCAGCAGAACATGCGCGGAGTGTTCGATGTCGACCTGGGGGCAGCGCTCAGCGGCCCCTATGTGCTGGCGTCGGGAGCGGACAGCCATTTTCCCGCGTATCCGTACGCGGTTTACGCTCGTAATTTTGCGTGTGGCCTGGCGATCGTGCGCGAGCGCGGCGGCTCAGGTGAGGATTTCGACTCGACCACCGGCGTGACCGTGCAGCTGCCGGGCATGTACATGCCGATCGACGCAGATGGCAACCTGCTTCCCGCGACCAGCAGCTGGATTTTGCGCAACGGGCAGGGCCAGATATTCGTATCCTCCGCGGCGAACTACCAGGGATTGTGGTGGCACGCTCCAGCGGAGTCGGAGTCAGGCTGGGGAATCAATCTTGCCCACCAAGGCGACATCATCTTCGCCACCTGGTTCACCTACGATGCGACGGAAAGACCGTGGTGGATTTCGATGACTGCCAGCAAACAGGCGGATGAAACGTACTCAGGAGTGCTCTACCAGTCGGGAGGTCCGGCATTCGACGCCGTTCCTTTCAGTCCCTCCCGTGTGGGCTCGACTGCGGTTGGCACGGGGGTGCTGAGGTTCGCGGATCGCGACCACGCAACGTTCGGTTATTCGGTGGCCGGAGTTGCCCAGTCCAAGGCATTGGTCCGACAGACGTTCGGCCCTCAGCCGACCTGTGTTTTTGGCGCGCAGCCGAACCTGGCACTCGCGACCAACTATCAGGACCTGTGGTGGGCCTCGCCCGCCGGGTCGGAGGCAGGCTGGGGCATCAATCTGACTCATCAGGGCGACACGCTGTTCGCGACATGGTTCACCTACGGTCGCGACGGCAAGCCACTGTGGCTGTCCGCCACCGCTCCTAGGATCGCGCCGGGAACGTTTAGTGGCACCCTATATCGCACCATGGGTCCAGCGTTCAACGCGTTGCCATTCGATCCGGCGAAAGTGACGCGCACGGTGGCGGGTACGGCCAAATTCACGATGACTGATGGCAATTCGGGGTCGTTTGCCTATACCTTCGACGGCGTGACGCAGAGCAAGGCCATCACGCGACAGGTTTTCCAATCGCCGGGTACCGTGTGCAGATAGACGCAGCGGGACGAATCGTGAGTAAATTGCAGTCGATGTCTACGCGGGGGTGGTAATCATGGTCGCATCGGAATGGCCGCTATGGGAGATCTTCATCCGCAGTCAGCATGGGCTGGCGCACAAGCACGTCGGCAGCCTGCATGCCGCGGACGCCGAGATGGCGATTCGCAATGCGCGCGACGTCTACACCCGGCGCAACGAAGGCGTAAGCATCTGGGTGGTGAGGTCGAGCGACATTGCCGCCAGCTCGCCGGGCGAGAAGGAGCCGCTGTTCGAGCCCGCCAACAGCAAGGTGTATCGACATCCGACGTTTTTTCCGATGCCGGACGAGGTAAAGCACATCTAGGCGTGATTGGGGTGAAGACCGTTATCCACGCGCCATTGACATCGATCGAATGACTCGCGATACGCAACTGCTCGAGTACGTCCTTCGCCTCGCCGACAGCGATCTGATCCTGGCGCAGCATCTTGGCGAATGGGTCGGCCATGGTCCGGTGCTGGAGGAGGACATCGCGCTGACCAATGTCGGGCTCGACCTGCTCGGCCAGGCGCGCCTGTGGTTTACCTACGCCGGCGAAATCGAGGCGCGCATCGCAGGACGGGGACGCAGCGAGGACGAATTCGCGTTCCTGCGCGACGCGTCCGGGTTTCGCAACGTGCTGCTGGTGGAGCAGCCCAACGGCAATTACGCGCAGACCATGGCCCGGCAGTTCTACTTCGATGCCTGGCACGAACTGCTGCTCGCGGAACTGTCGCGATCCGCGGACGCGCGCATCGCCGGGATCGCGGCGAAAGGCGTCAAGGAAGCGCGTTACCACATCGAGCGCAGTGCCGAATGGGTGATCCGCCTCGGTGACGGCACCGGCGAGAGCCACAACAGGATGCAGGCAGCGATCGACGACCTGTGGACGTACACCGGCGAGCTCTTCGAGATGGACGCGACCGATGCCGCGCTGGTCGGGGCGGGCATCGGCTGCGACCTGACCGCGCTCGCGCCGGTCTGGCGCGAGCGGATCGGACGCGGTCCTGGTCGAGGCGACGCTGGCGGTGCCGGCAGACACCTGGATGCAGAGCGGGGGCAAACGCGGCGTGCACACCGAGCACTTCGGCCACCTGCTGGCGGAAATGCAGTCGCTGCCGCGCGCGCATCCTGGAGCGCAATGGTGAGCGAAGTCGTCTTGCCTCCGCGCGATACGACGCTCGATGCGGCGTGGCAAGTGCTTGCCGCGATTCCGGACCCTGAGATTCCGGTGATTTCGATCGTCGAGCTGGGCATCGTGCGAAACGTCCGGCGCGAGGGCGATTCGCTTGTCGTCACTGTCACGCCGACCTATTCGGGCTGCCCTGCGACGGCAATGATCGAGGCCGACATCGTCAAGGCGCTGACACAATCGGAGTCAGCCGCGTGTCGGGTCGAAACGCAGATCGCACCGGCGTGGACCACCGACTGGATCGCGCCGGCGGCGCGAGAGCGACTGCGCGCTTACGGCATCGTGCCACCGGGCGAGCGCGCAGCCGTGCAATCGGTCGACATCAGTGGCTTGCGCCGGAAATCGACGGCAACCGTTGCCTGCCCACGCTGCGGCTCCGCGCGAACTACCGAGCTGTCGCGCTTCGGCTCGACGCCGTGCAAGGCGCAGTACCGCTGCGAAGACTGCCGCGAACCGTTCGACTATTTCAAGCCGCACTAGGCACGGCCGTGAGCAAGTTCCATTCCCTGAGGGTAGCCACTGTGGCACGCGAAACGCGCGATGCCATCGTGCTCACCTTCGACGTGCCTGCTCCCTTGCGCGAGTCGTTCCGCTTCGTCCAGGGCCAGCACCTGACGCTGCGCGCCGACATCGGCGGCGAGGACGTGCGTCGATCGTATTCGATCTGCTCGGCGGTCCACGACCCGGTCCTGCGCATTGCGGTCAAGAGAGCACCGGGGGGCGTGTTCTCGATGTGGGCCAACGAGCGGCTGCAGGCGGGACAGACGATCGACGTCATGCCGCCGATGGGCCACTTCAACGTGCCCTTGGCCGCCGACAACCGCAAGCACTACGTCGGCTTTGCGGCAGGCAGCGGCATCACGCCGCTCATGTCGATCATCAAGACGACGCTGCACGCCGAGCCGCACAGTGCCTTCACGCTGTTCTACGGCAACCGCTCGTCGAGCGCGGTCATGTTCAAGGAGGAGCTGGCCGATCTCAAGGACGAGTTTCTGGGCCGCCTCAACCTGGTCTACGTCATGAGCCGCGAGGCGCAGGACATCGACATCCTCAACGGACGCATCGATCGCAAGAAGGCCGATGCGCTGCTCGAGCACTGGGTCGACGTCTCCGACATCGATACCGCCTTCGTGTGCGGACCCGATGGCATGATGCAGGCAGTATCCGAGTCGCTGCTCGCGCACGGCGTGCCCAAGGCGCGCGTCAAGATGGAGCTCTTCGCGGCCAGCATCCCGAAGCACGAGCGCAAGGCCTACGCGCCGCCGGACCCCGGTCACACCGAATGCGCGGTCACGGTAATTATCGACGGCGCGGCAAAGCAGTTCACGCTGCAGAAGACAAAGGAAAACATCATCGATGCCGCCTTGCAACAGGGCATCGAACTGCCGTATTCGTGCAAGGGGGGAGTCTGTTCGACCTGCCGCGCCAAGCTCATCGAGGGCGAAGTCGACATGGACGTCAATTTCGCGCTGGAAGACTACGAGATCGCTCGTGGTTTCATCCTCTGCTGCCAGAGTTATCCGGTCACCGACAAGGTCGTCGTCGATTTCGACCAGACCGCGTGACGGCGTTCCAGCCGTGGTGACAAGCTGCTAACCTATTGATCGATTCAGGAGACGCATCCGTGTCACATCCACTGTTCGAACGCCACCGCGCGCTCCTCGATCGCGCGGTGCAGGCCATTGCCGAGCGCAGCTACTGGAGCGCGTTTCCCGAAAGCCCCAGTCCCAAGAACTACGGAGAAGGTGCTGCCGAGGCCGGCAAGGCTGCCTTCGACGCGCTATTGAACAAGCCTTTTCCGCTCACGCTGCCCGGCGCGAAGGGTACGGTCGGCGGCGAAGTGTCGCCGTACGGCATGCCATTGGGCACTACGTACCCGCGGGCGGATATCGACGCATTGTTCGCGGCGATCACCAAGGCCGAGCCTGCGTGGCGCAAGGCAGGCCCCGAGGCCTGGATCGGCGTGTCGCTGGAAATTCTGACGCGCATCAACAAGCGCAGCTTCGAAATCGCCAACGCGGTCATGCACACGACCGGGCAGGCGTTCGTGATGTCGTTCCAGGCGGGCTGTCCGCACGCGCAGGACCGCGCGCTGGAAGCCGTCGCCTATGCCTGGGACGAAATGCGTCGCATACCGGCCAAGGCGCTGTGGGAAAAGCCGCAGGGCAAGAACGAGCCGCTGAAGATGGAAAAGCACTACCGCATCATGCCGCGCGGCATCGGACTGGTCATCGGCTGCAACACCTTTCCGACCTGGAACGGCTATCCGGGCCTGTTCGCGAGCCTCGCGACCGGCAATGCCGTGATCGTCAAGCCGCACCCCAACGCCATCCTGCCGCTGGCGATCACGGTGCAGATCGCGCGAGAGGTGCTCTCCGAGGCCGGTTTCGATCCTAACGTGGTCACCATGGTCGCGCATGCCGCCGGCGACGACACCGCACAGAAACTTGCGCTGCGTCCCGAAGTGAAGCTCATCGACTTCACCGGCAGCACCGCCAACGGCAACTGGCTGGAGGCGAACGCGCGGCAGGCCCACGTGTACACCGAAAAAGCCGGCGTGAACCAGATCGTGCTCGACTCGGCCGCCGACTTCAAGGGCGTGGTGCGCAATGTCGCGTTCTCGTTCGCGCTGTACACGGGGCAGATGTGCACCGCGCCGCAGAACGTCTATGTCCCGCGCGACGGCATCGACACGGCCGAAGGTCATCTGTCCTTCGACCAGGTTGCGCAGGCGCTGGGCGAGGCGGTGCAGAAGCTCGTCGGCGATCCGGCGCGCGCGGTGGAAATCCTCGGCGCGGTGGTGAGCGACGGTGTGGCGGCGCGCATCGACACGGCGCGCATGATGGGGACGGTCATCGTCGACAGCCAGACCATCGTGCATCCGCAGTTTCCCAAGGCGCGGATTCGCACGCCGCTGATCCTGCGCCTCGATGCGGCCGACAAGGAAACCTACATGAAGGAGTGGTTCGGCCCGATCGCCTTTGTCATCGCCACCGACAGCACCGCGCAAAGCCTGGAGATCGCGCGCGGCGCAGTGAAGCTCAACGGGGCGCTGACGTTGTCGCTGTATTCGACCAACGCCAAGGTGATCGAGCAGGCGATCGACGTTGCCGAAGACAGCGGCGTAGCATTGTCGATCAATCTCACCGGTGGCGTGTTCGTGAATCAGTCGGCGGCGTTCTCGGACTTCCACGGTACGGGCGCAAATCCGGCGGCGAATGCCGCGCTGACCGATTCGGCTTTCGTCGCCAGCCGGTTCCGGGTGGTGCAGCATCGGATGCATGTTTGACGCCATGGCCTACCAGTCCATACTCTTCAGCATCGATCAGGGCATCGCGCGGCTAACGCTCAACCGGCCCGATCGCCTCAACAGCTTTACCGATGCCATGCACGCCGAGGTGCGTGATGCGCTGGCGCGGGTCCGTGCCGATACGTCAGTGCGAGTGCTGTTGCTCACCGGCGCGGGCCGCGGCTTTTGCGCCGGCCAGGATCTCGCCGACCGCGCCGTCGCGCCGGGCGCCGAGCCGGTCGATATCGGCGCGTCGATCGAGCGCAACTACAAGCCGCTGGTGCTCACGCTGCGTGCGCTGCCCATGCCTGTAGTCTGCGCAGTCAATGGCGTTGCCGCAGGCGCGGGCGCCAATATCGCGCTCGCCTGCGACGTCGTCATCGCGGCGAAATCGGCGAGCTTCATCCAGGCGTTTGCCAAGATCGGCTTGCTGCCCGATGCCGGCGGCACATATTTCCTCCCACGCCTGGTCGGCAGCGCCCGAGCCATGGGACTGGCGCTACTTGGTGAGAAGCTCTCGGCAGAGCAGGCGGCGGCATGGGGCTTGATCTGGAAGTGCGTCGAAGATGCCGAGTTGGCCAGCACGGTGGACGCAATGCTGACGCATTTTGCGGCCGCGCCGACGCGTGGCCTTGCCGCCACCAAGCGCGCGCTGCAACAGGCCGCCGGAAACACGCTCGAGGCGCAACTCGACATCGAACGCGACCTGCAGCGCGAACTGGGCCGCAGCGACGACTACCGTGAAGGTGTCGCGGCGTTCGCCGCCAAGCGCCCGGCGCAATTCACCGGGAAATAGCGCCGATGGCAGAACATTCGGAACCCTTGTCCGCCGTCGCGGCGCAGGCCCTGGCGGAGCGCGTCGCAGAGACCATGTTCGCGCAGGACCACGCCTCGCAGATGATGGGCATGCGCATTGTGAAGGTCGGCCCGGGTCGCGCCGAACTGACCATGTCGGTACGCGCCGACATGCTCAACGGTCACGCGACCTGCCACGGCGGCTTCATCTTCACGCTGGCCGACAGCGCATTCGCGTTTGCCTGCAACAGCAACAATCAGACGACCGTTGCCTCCGGGGCCGGCATCGACTTCCTCGCGCCTGCGCGCGAGGGCGATGTGCTCACGGCGGTGGCCGAGGAACGCAGCGCCACCGGTCGTACCGGTGTCTACGACATCACGGTGTGCAACCAGCGCGGCGAAACCATTGCGTTGTTCCGCGGCAAGTCGCATCGCGTCAAGGGCCACGTCGTCACCCTGCCGTAGCCGGAGGAAGCCATGTCCGTCAGGAAAGCCGCATCGGCGGGTCTTGAAAGCATCGAGACCGCCAGCCGCGACGAACTCGCGGCGCTGCAGCTGCAGCGCCTGCAATGGACGCTCAGGCACGCCTACGCAAACGTCGCGCATTACCGCAAGGCTTTCGACAATGCGGGAGTGCGCCCGGAGGATTGCAAGTCACTGACCGACCTCGCGCGATTTCCGTTCACGGTCAAGGCCGACCTGCGCGACAACTATCCCTTCGGCATGTTCGCCGTGCCCCGCGAGAACGTCGCGCGTATCCACGCCTCGTCGGGTACGACCGGCAAGCCGACCGTGGTTGGCTACACAGCGAAGGACATCGACACCTGGGCGACCGTGATGGCGCGCTCGATCTACGCCGCGGGTGGGCGACCGGGCGACCTCGTGCACATCGCCTACGGTTATGGCCTGTTCACCGGCGGCCTCGGCGCGCACTACGGCGCGGAGAAACTGGGCTGCACGGTGATTCCGATGTCCGGCGGCCAGACCGAAAAGCAGGTGCAGCTCATCGAGGATTTCAAGCCGCGAGTCATCATGGTGACGCCTTCGTACATGCTGGCGCTGGCGGAGGAGATGGAGAAGCAGGGCATCGATCCAAAGGCGTCGTCGCTGGAGATCGGGATCTTCGGTGCCGAGCCGTGGACGCCAACCATGCGCGCGGCGATCGAGGCGCGCATCGACATCGACGCGATCGACATCTACGGACTCTCCGAAGTGATGGGGCCTGGCGTGGCGCAGGAATGCATCGAGACCAAGGACGGGCTCACCATCTGGGAGGACCACTTCTATCCCGAGATCATCGATCCCGAGACCGGTGCGGTGCTGCCGGAAGGCGAGAAGGGCGAGCTGGTCTTCACCTCGCTCACCAAGGAGGCGCTGCCGATCATCCGCTATCGCACGCGCGACCTGACGCGCCTGCTGCCGCCGACGGCGCGCACCATGCGCCGGATGGAAAAGATCACCGGACGTTCCGACGACATGCTGATCATCCGCGGCGTGAACGTATTTCCGACGCAGGTGGAGGAACTGATCCTGAAGGATGCGGCGCTGGCGCCGCACTACCAGCTCGAAGTCACGCGACCGAGAATCCTCGACGAGTTGACGGTGCTCGTCGAGCGGGCGCCGGGTGCCGGGGCGGCGGACGGCGAACGCGCCGGGCACGAGCTTGCGCACCACATCAAGAGCCTGATAGGGGTCAGCGCGGAGGTACGCGTGCTCCAGGTCGGCGCCATCGAGCGTTCGCTGGGCAAGGCCCGTCGCGTCGTCGACAAGCGTCCGAAAGACTGAACCTTACGGGCAGTGGGCGTGACGATCGCGGTATCATTCAGCCAGTGCAACGAGCGAGGACTGCCGCATGGGAACGTTTGACGACGAGATCGCCCGGCACCTGAAGGAGGCGTTGGACTCCGGCGAATTGAGCGCGGCCAAGAGTTTCGGCAAGCCCATGGAAGAGGATGCCGGGTGGTACGAAACCCCCGAGGCGCTGCGCATGCCGTTCAAGATCCTCAAGAACTCGGGTTTCTACCCACCTGAAATCGCGTTGTTCCACGAACGCGCGGCGCTCGTTGCCGCAGTGCGCGATTGCGCGGACCCTGAGGAACACAAGCGCTTGCAACAGAAGCTCTCCGAACTCGAGCAGAAGCTCGCGTTGCGGCTGGAAGCGCTGCGCGTTCACGGCAGCCTGTGACGGCATCCGACCCAAGCTTCCACGGCGTATTTCCCTACGTTGTTTCGCCGGTACGGGATTCCGGAGAGGTCGATGCCGAGGTGCTCGCGCGGTTGTGCGAAGACCTGATCGCTGCCGGCGTGCACGGCTTGTCGCCGCTCGGTTCGACCGGCGAATTTGCCTATCTTGCGTGGCCGCAGCGGCGACGTGTCGTCGAGGTCGTCATCGCCGCAGCGAAGAGCCGCGTGCCGGTGGTCGCGGGTGTGGCGTCGACTACCATTGCCGATGCCGTCGCGCAGGCGCGCGAATTCGAGTCGATGGGCTGCGCCGGCATCCTGGCAATCCTCGAGGCGTATTTCCCGCTCGGCGACGAGGGCGTGTACGCGTACTTCAGGGCGATCGCGGAGGCCGTCTCGCTACCGGTCGTACTCTACACCAATCCGAATTTCCAGCGCGCGGACCTGAGCCTGCCGGTCATCGAGCGGCTGAGCCACATCGGCAATATTCGCTATATCAAGGACGCGTCCAACAACACCGGCCGCCTGTTGTCGATCATCAATCGGGTGGAAGGGCGCATGCAGGTGTTTGCTGCGTCCTCGCACATACCCGCGTGCGTGATGCTCATCGGTGGGGTCGGCTGGATGGCGGGTCCGGCATGCGTGGCGCCAAGGCAAAGTGTCGAGCTCTACGACCTGTGCCGGCGCGGTGACTGGGTTGCCGCCATGCAACGCCAGCGGACCCTGTGGGCGCTCAACCAGGCCTTCGCAAAATACAATCTCGCGGCGTGCATCAAGGGTGCGCTGGAATTGCAGGGTTATGCAGTCGGCCCACCGCTACCGCCGCAGGTGCCGCTGTCGCCTGACGCTATCGAAGAAGTCAGGCGCGCGCTGCTGGCGATTGGCGCGCTGTAGTCGCTCCGATCATGCGGCGAGGGCGAGCGAGTATCGTCGCGCTGGCCGATGTCCCGATGCGATTGGCGCCGGCGTCGAGCATCGACAGCGCGTCGGCGAGGGTACGAATGCCTCCCGACGCCTTCACGCCGGTGCTCGCGCCGACAACCGCGCGCATCAAGCGTACGTCGGCGACCGTGGCACCACCGCTGGGATGAAAGCCGGTCGAGGTCTTGACGAACGCCGCGCCCGTGTCGCGCGCGAGCTCGCAGGCAAGCTTCTTCTCGGCGTCGCTGAGAGCCGCCGCCTCGATGATCACCTTCACCGGGATACCCGGCACCGAGCGCACAACGGCGTCGATATCGGCGGCGACGATCTCCGGCTTTCCGCTGCGCAGCGCGCCGAGATTGATGACCATGTCGATCTCGCGCGCGCCGTCGGCGACTGCGGCGGCGGCTTCGCGCGCCTTGATCTCGGCGCGACTGGTGCCGTGGGGGAAGGCGACGACGCTGGCAATGCGCGCCTCGGTGTCGCCCAGCAATCGCGCGGCGAGGGCGACCCAGCACGGTTGCACGCAGTAATAACCGATACGCCACGCGCGCGTCACGTCGGCGCCGGCGTGGATATCCTGCTCGGTGGCTTCGGGCTTGAGCACCGAATGGTCGAGCAGGCGAGCGAGTTCACCGCGCGTCATGGTCACTTCCCTCCCGGCGCCACACGCAGGCGCGCGAAGCGATCGCTAAAGTACGCGTCGAGCGCGGCCTCGGACGCGAATTCCGGTGTCGAATCGGGCACGCCCAGGTAGAACACGACCAATGCGGCTGCGTCAGGCGTTGCAGGCGTCACGGAAGGATAAAAGGACCATTCGGTGCGTGGCGTGTCGGCAAACTGGCTGCGCGGCACCCGGACATCGGTACGGGCGGCCAGCGGGCCGCGGCGCTGGAGTTCGGACGACTTCTGCGAGAACGGATTGGAGGCGGTGACCGCGAGCGCGGCGTAGACGGCGGGATCGGCGACAATGCGCACGACGACTGTCGTACCCGCTTCGGTTGCGCCGCGCACCACGCCCCACGCAAGTGCAACGCCGGGTGCGGAATACGCGTCGCCGGATCCGTGCACCTCGCGCGTCGGTTCCGCGGCAAATGCCCCGTAACTGGCCAGCAAGCAGAGCACGCAGCCAATACGTTGCAAGGTCACGCGCACGGTCACGAACCGCTCCCCGGCAGCACACTCACGGCTGCACCGGATACGCGCAGAAACACCTCGCTTCCGTCGGCGAGAATGTCGCCGGGGCCGGCGTTGTAGCGCACGATCTGCAGCGACTCGCCGCCACACCGCAGGACATACTCGATCTTCTCGCCGAGAAACATGTGTGATTCGACCGTTGCGCGCAGCGCACCGTCGTCATTGCCGTCGCGGCCGACCTGGATGCTTTCGGGACGCAATACCAGGCGCACGGCGTCGCCGGCAGCAAGAGGCAATGCGCCTGCATTCAGCTCGACTGTCCCGCCCAGCGTGGCGATTCGCGCAATCGCACCGGCGCGGATCTTGACCTGGCCCGCCACCAGGTTGGCGCGCCCGATGAATTGCGCGACGAACTGCGACGCCGGCCGATGGTACAGGTCCTGCGCAGTGCCTTCCTGAACCACGCTGCCCTGGTTCATCACCGCGATGCGGTCCGACACCGCCATCGCCTCTTCCTGGTCGTGAGTGACGTAGATGGTCGTGATTGCCAGCCGCCGTTGCAGATCGCGGATCTCCTGGCGCATCTGCACCCGCAGCTTGGCGTCGAGATTGGACAGTGGCTCGTCGAACAGCAAAACGCGCGGCTGGATAACGATGGCGCGCGCCAGGGCGACCCGCTGCTGTTCACCACCCGACAGTTGACCGGAGAACTGCTGCTCGTATCCTGCGAGGCCGACCAGTGCAAGCACGTCACTGACGCTTTTTTGCACAGCGTCGCCGGACTGCCCGCGCACCCGCAGTCCGTAGGCGACGTTTTCGAACACCGAAAGGTGCGGGAACAGTGCGTAATTCTGAAACACGAAGCCGATGTTGCGCTCATTCGCGGGCAGCGCGGTGACGTCCTGGCCGCCGAAAAAAATGCGCCCGGCATCGGGATGCTCGAAACCGGCGATCATGCGCAGCGTCGTGGTTTTGCCGCAACCCGAAGGTCCCAGGAGCGTGAGAAATTCTCCCGGCCGCACGTCGAGGTGAACGTCGCGCGCGGCGTAGATCTCACCCTTGACGCGATGCGCGAAGCGTTTCGAGACTCCGTCGACCTTCACGCCAGGGGTATCGGTGGCCATGGCGCTCAGCCGCCTCCGAGCAGGCTGGTCACCGGCATCGCGCCGGCCGCGCGAAATAGGCGCAGGACACGCCCGATCGCCGCGATCACGACGAAGACGATCACCACCACCAGTACCGAGAATGCAGCCGCAGGGCCGAGCGAGAGTTCGGTGATGTTTTCCAGGATCTTTACCGTGATCAGCGTCCAGCCGATCGACACCACGAAGATGGTCGCGCTGATCGCGGTCATCGAGCGGATGAACACGACTCCGAGGCCGGCGAAAAACGCGGGCAAGATCAGCGGCAACGTCACCCGGCGGAACGTCGTCCCGCTGCCCGCGCCGAGACCCGTAGAGGCTTCCTCAAGGCTCTTGTCGATCTGCTGGAGCAATGCCACCGTCGCGCGAATGCCCGTCGGGCCGTAGCGGAAGACATAGCAGGCGATGATGATCAGGGCGGTGCCGGTCAGTACGATGGGCGGCTCGTTGAACGCGATCAGGTAGGCGATGCCGACGATGGTGCCAGGGAGCGCGTAGTTGATCATCGAGACGACCTCCATCGTGCGCCGGCCCGCGAAGCTCTTGCGCGCGACCAGATATCCGAGCAGCACGCCATAGATGCCGCCCAGCGGCATGGCGATCGCAGCGATGATCAGCGTGTCGCGGATCGCCTTCATGCCGCTGGTGAAGATGACCCGATAGTGCTCGAGCGTGAACGTGTGATTGGCGCCCAGTGCAACGACAACGGAAGAGTAGAGCAGGAGGGCGTAGAAATAGACGATGACCAGCGTAATCGCGGCGCACGTCGCCAAGATGGCCACGCGCACTGCCGGCGCGATGCTGTCGAAGGGCGTCTGACCCGCTCCCTTGCCGGTCACGGTCACGTACTGGCGGCGCCCGACCCAGAAGCGTTGCAGCAGGAACACCACCAGCGCTGGGAATAGCAGCATCAGCGACAGCGCCGCGCCGCCGCGCAGATCGAACAGGCCCGTGATCTGCAGGAACGCCTGCGTCGGCAGTACCGGAAAGCTGTTGCCTGCCAGGATGAGCGGCGTGGCGAAGTCGGCGAGCGACGCCGCGAACAGCAGCAGGAAGGCGTTGGCGAGGCCAGGAATGCACAGCGACAGCGTCACGGTGCGAAAAACGCGCCAGCGCGAGGCGCCGAGCGAGTAGGCCATGCCTTCTATGTTCGAATCAATCGCCGCGAGGATCGGTCGCAGCGTCAGGTACGCGATCGGAAAATAGGTCAGCGACTCGGACAGCAGTGTGCTGGTGAGTCCGTACACGGTAACGCCCTTGAGGCCCAGGACATGGAAGGTGATCAGTCCGCGCGGTCCGAAGGAGAAGATGATCGCAATGGCGGTGGTGAACGGCGGCGAGACCAGTGGCAGCAGCACATTGGCATCGATCGCAGTCACCAACGCGCGCGGCAGGCGGCCGCGCGCGGCGGCGAATGCAAACAGGAAGCCCAGCGAGGTGCCTATGGCGCCCACCAGCGACGCCAGGAGCAGGCTGTTCCAGAACGCGCGCAACTGGTGGCGGTCGGTCAACACCGTCACGATGCCGGCGAGGCTGAACGTGCCGTGGTCGTTGAGTGTCCTGGCGAGCAGCATCGCCAGCGGATAGATGACGAACACGCCGAGCAGCAGCCACAGCACGACCACGGCCACGGTGACCGTCGGGTCGCGGCGGCCCGCGGACGCAACCGCGGGCGAGCCTGCGACAGCGCTGGCGCTCACCCGCGAGCGCTTACTGGTTCAGCACTTCGGCGACCCAGCGCTCGACAATGCGCTTGCGGTTGGCGCCCGCGTAGTCGGCGTCGATGGCGAAGATCTTGGCGCCCTTGAGCACTTCGGCAAGGCTTGGTTCCAGCGCGACATCGGGACTGGCCGGCACGAAGTTGATCTTGTACTTGGCGAACTGACTCTGCATCGCCGACGAGGTCGCCCAGTCGATTAGTTTCTTTGCTGCGGCCGGATTCTTGGCGCCCTTGATCAGCGCGATGCCTTCCGCGGCGGTGCCGATGCCTTCCTTCGGGAAGCTGATGGTGACGTCGTAGCCCTTGGCCTTGGTATCCAGCGCGTCGACGATAAAGAAGATGCCGGCACCGGCCTGGCCCAGCCCGACCGGCAGCGTGCCGCCGCCGCCGCTCTTGGTATAGAGCTGCACGTTCGGACGCAGCTTCTTCATATAGTCGAAGGCCTTGGTCTCGTCGCGGCCGTTGACTTCGAGAATCGAGAAGATACGCGTTACCGCGGTGCCGGAAGTGCGTGCGTCGGCCATCTGCAGCATGTTCTTGTATTGCGGTGCCAGCAGGTCGTTCCAGGATGCGGGAGCCTTGAGGCCGTTTTCCTTGACGAACTTGTCGTTGGACATGAACACCAGCGGATCGTCGGCAATCGCGGTCCATTGCCCATCGGCATGGCGAAAGCGTGGCGGCAGCTTGGCGAACGACGGTGATTTGTACGACTCGAACACACCTTCGTTGATACCGGCCGCGAAAGTCTCGACCGGTCCGCCGAAAAGCACGTCGACCTGCGGGTTGTTCTTTTCGGCAATGATCCGCGCCAGCGCTTCGCCCGATGAGAAGCGCACGAAATTGACCTTGATGCCGGTCGCCTTTTCGAACTCCTCGAACATCGGCCGCGCCCAGTTCTCCGGCCAGATGGAATAGGCGTTGATGGTCTCGGTGGCATGCGCGGGCAGGGCGCCGAACAGCGCGAATGCCAGCAGCGGCGTCGCGGCGAGCAGACGCATGACGCGGTGCAATGTAAGCGGAATACTGTTCATGGGATCCTCGCGTGGCTGGGTTGGCCGCGTAGCTGCGCTGGCTGCAGGCGCGGTCTCGATTGTGACAATGACGGTAGCCGATATCGGCGGCGCGCGTCAAATGGCGTATTGCCGCTAAGATGTGAGCCTTCGACGGTGCATGCGCTAGGGGTGAGCGCGTCCACCGTGCTACAAGCGGCGACAACGCCGGCCATCTGGGGAGTTGTAGTGGCAATCGCATGGGCGAGAACGCGGACGCAGGCGCAGCCATTGCGCATTGAAGTCGATGCCGCGCACTCTGGCGTGCGTGGCGGTGGGGAAGCGTTCGCCATCGACGCACAGAACTGGGACGTGCCCACGCGAGGCACGGTGGTCGGCACGCTGCTCAACCATCGCGTCGACCTGCTGGCGCTGGGCGATGCCGTGCATGCAGAACCTTACCTTGCTCCGCCTCGAATGCCGGTGCTCTACATCAAGCCGGCCAATACCTGGATTGCCCACGGCGCGCCAATCCCGCTTCCCGCAGATATGGACAGCATCGCGGTCGGTGGCGCGCTCGGCATCGTCATGGGCACCGCGGCGACGCGAATCACGGCGGAGCGCGCGCTGCAGCATGTCGCCGGTTATACCATTGTCAACGACGTGCACGCGCCGCATCCGACATTGCTGCAGTCGGTACTGCGCGAACGCTGTCGCGACGGCTTCTGCCCGATCGGCCCATGGGTGATCGAGCGCGATGCGATCGCCGATCCGGATGCGCTCTGCGTACGTGTACTGATCAACGGCGTCGAGTGTGCAACCAGCACGACCGCCGACCTGGTGCGCTCGATCGCGACGCTGATTGCGCACGTATCGGAGTGCATGACCCTATCGGTGGGAGACGTGCTGCTGGCGGGTGCGCCCGAAGCGGCGCCGCAGGCACGCATCGGCGATCGCGTACGCATCGAGATCGACGGGGTCGGGGCGCTGGAGAATCCCGTCGTCAGCGAGGCACGACCATGAAACGTGCCCGGGTCGAGGTCGATGGCGTCATCCACGACGCCACCGACAGCGATGGCCGCCTGCGGCTTGCCGATGGCCGCAGCGTTGCCGAGGCGGATGTCCGCTGGCTGCCTCCCCTGCAGCCGACGCCGCGTCCGCGCACCATCTTCGCCGTGGCGGCCAACTATACCGATCGCAGCGAGCACCTTGCCTTCACGCCACCCTACGAGCCGCAGATCTATCTCAAGGGCCCGAATACCTTCGTCGGCCATCGCGCGCGCACCTGGCGGCCGGACGACGTTACTTACATGCACTACGAATGCGAGCTCGCGGTGGTGATCGGACGTGCAGCGCGCTGGGTGACACGCGCCGATGCCTACGAGCATGTGGCGGGGTATGCGGTTGCCAACGACTACATGGTGCGCGATTATCTCGAGAACTACTGCCGGCCCAGTCTGCGCGCCAAGAGCCGTGATGCGTGCACACCCATCGGGCCGTGGCTGGTCGATACGGCGGATATCCGCAATCCGATGAGCCTGCGCCAGACGACCTATGTCAACGGCGCAGTCAGGGAACGCGGCAACACCGGGGACATGATCTTCGACATTGCTTACCTGATCGCGCATCTTTCCAGCTTCATGACGCTTTCGCCGGGCGACGTCATTCTGACCGGCAACGCCGGCGGTGGAGTCGGCGTGCACTCCGGCGACGAGGTTGTCACCGAGATCGACGGTATCGGTCGCCTGATCAACACCATCGTCGGTGACGAGCGTCGCGACTGATGAAGACCTGCATCGTCGGTGCCGGAGCGATCGGCGTGTTTCTGGGAGCGCGCCTCGCAGCGTCGGGTGTCGAGGTTTCCGCACTCGCTCGCGGCGCGACGGCGCAAGCGCTGCGCAAGCACGGTTGGCGCCTCGAGTCCGGTGGAACAATGACCAGCATGCCGGCGCGCGTCGCCCTGTCGCCGGCCGAATTGGGCGTGCAGGAACTTGTGATCATCGCGGTGAAGGGACCCGCGCTGGCAGGCGTCGCCGCATCCATTGCGCCGCTGATTGGACCCTCGACCATCGTCGTCACGGCGATGAATGGCGTGCCATGGTGGTTCTTTCAAGGCTTCGGCGGTGCGCACCAGGGATTGCAACTCGACTCGATTGATCCGGGAGGGCACATCGCGGCAGCGATTCCCGCGGCCCAGGTGCTGGGCTGTGTCGTGCATGCTGCATGTTCGACGCCTGAGCCGGGCCTGACGCGCAACGCCGTGGGCAAGCGATTGATCTTCGGCGAGCCCGCGGGCGGTCGGTCGTTGCGACTCGAGCGCGTCGGCGCGCTGCTGAGTAACGCTGGCTTCGAGGTCGAGCTGTCCGAATGCATTCAGCGCGACATCTGGTACAAGCTGTGGGGCAACATGACTATGAATCCGGTCACGGCGCTGACCGGTGCAACCGCGGACCGCGTGCTGGACGACACGCTGGTGGATGAATTCTGCCTGACGGTCATGCGCGAGGCCCAGGTCGTCGGCGCGAGCATCGGCTGCGCGATCGCTGAAACTCCCGAACAGCGCCACGTCATCACCCGCAAGCTCGGGGCATTCAAGACATCGATGCTGCAGGACGTCGAAGCCGGCCGGCCGGTGGAAATCGACGTGCTGCTGTCCGCACCCCGAGAAATCGGCGTCGCGCTCGGCATTCCCACGCCGTACCTAGACGCGCTGCTCGGTCTTGCCCGGTTGCAGGCGCAGACGCGCGGACTCTATCCGCGCTAAGCATCAACATCATTCTTTGCGCGACCTCGCGAGCGGCGTAGAATTTGCGGGCGGCGTGTCCCTCTTTCTGGAAAAATCCGATCATGAGCGAAAAGAAATTCGCTTCCCACGCCGACCTCGATGAAAAGAAGGTCAGCTTCGACAAGCTCTCCGAGCACGCCTACGCGTATACGGCCGAGGGGGATCCGAACACCGGCATCGTGGTCGGCGACGAAGCGGTGATGGTGATCGACACCCAGGCGACGCCGGTGATGGCGCAGGACGTGATCCGACGCATCCGGGAAGTCACCGACAAGCCGATCAAGTATGTCGTGCTCTCGCACTATCACGCGGTGCGCGTGCTGGGCGCGTCGGGCTACAAGCCTGAGCACATCATTGCCAGCCGCGACACCTTCGACCTGATCGTCGAGCGCGGCGAAGCCGACATGAAGAGCGAGATCGAGCGTTTTCCGCGTCTGTTCCGCGCCGTTGAATCGGTCCCTGGACTGACCTGGCCGACCATGGTTTTCGAAAAGCACTTGACGCTTTGGCTTGGCAAGTTGCAGGTCGAGATCATGCAGGTCGGGCGCGGTCACACCAAGGGTGACACCATCGTGTGGTTGCCACAGGAAAAAATCCTGTTTTCGGGTGACCTGGTTGAATACGGTGCGACGCCGTACACGGGCGACGCGTATCTGGGCGACTGGCCGGCGACGCTCGACGCAATCGCGGCGATGCAGCCGCAAAAACTCGTTCCGGGTCGCGGCGCAACATTGATGAATCCAAAGGACGTGAAGGCCGGACTCGACGGCACGCGCGCCTTCGTCACCGAAATGTTCGCGTCAGTGAAACAGGGTGCCGCGGCGGGCAAGAACCTGCGCACGGTCTACAAGGAAACCTATGCCGCGCTCAAGCCGAAGTTCGGGCACTGGGTCATCTTCGATCATTGCCTGCCTTTCGACGTGACGCGTGCCTACGACGAGGCAACGCAATACCGCGATCCGCGCATCTGGACCGCGCAACGCGACCTGGAAATGTGGGAGTCGCTGGAAGGGTGAAGACGTACAGCAACCCGGAATACGCCTACGTCAGGCCGGCGGACCTCGGTGGCGCGCCGCGGCATTGGCCGGTAATCGTCGCCGGGGCGGGGCCGGTGGGGCTGACTGCGGCGATCGATCTCGCGCAGCGCGGCATCGACGTGCTGCTGCTCGACGACGACAACACCGTCAGCGTCGGTTCACGCGCGATCTGCTGGTCCAAGCGCACGCTTGAGATCCTCGATCGGCTCGGTTGCGCCGATCGCCTGCTGGACAAGGGTGTGCGCTGGAACGTCGGCCGCGTATTTTTCCGTGACCAGCAGGTCTACGAATTCAATCTGCTGCCGGAAGCGGGGCACCGGCACCCCGCGTTCATCAACCTGCAGCAGTACTGGGTCGAGCAGTTCCTGGTCGAGCGTGTCGGGGAGCTGCCGCAGGCGGAGCTGCGCTGGAAGAACAAGGTCGTCGGCGTGACGCAGCAGCCGGATCGCGTCGCCGTGCGCGTAGCCACGCCGGACGGCGAATACGTCGTGCATGCCGACTGGCTGATCGTCGCCGACGGCGCGCGCAGTCCGATTCGCGGAATGCTGGGCCTGGACACCGACGGACAGGTGTTCCGCGACCGCTTCCTGATCGCCGACATCCATATGAGTTCGGATTTTCCCGCCGAGCGCTGGTTCTGGTTCGATCCACCGTTTCATCGCAACCAGTCGGCGCTATTGCATCGCCAGGCCGACAACGTCTGGCGCGTCGATTTCCAACTGGGCTGGGACGCCGATCCCGACGAAGAGAAGAAGCCGGAGAATATCCTGCCGCGACTCAAGGCAATGCTCGGCGAAAACGCGCGCTTCGAAATCGAGTGGGCCAGCGTATATACCTTCCAGTGCCGGCGCATGCGCAATTTTCGCCACGCGCGCGTGCTGTTTGCGGGGGATGCAGCCCACCTCGTCTCGCCATTCGGCGCGCGTGGTGCCAACAGCGGCATCCAGGACATCGACAACCTCGGCTGGAAGCTCGAGCTCGTGCTCGAAGAACTGGCGCCGCCGGCGCTCCTCGACACCTACGATGCCGAGCGCCAATACGCGGCCGACGAGAACATTCGCCAGACCACCCGCAGCACCGACTTCATCACGCCCAAGGGCAACGCCAGCCGCAATTTCCGCGACGCGGCCCTCATGCTTGCCAAGCGGCATGCCTTCGCGCGCGCGTTGGTCAATAGCGGGCGGCTCTCGGTGCCGGCGACGCTCGCGGACTCCACGCTCAACACTCCCGACCAGTCCGACGATTCGTTCGACGCCGCGATGGCGCCGGGCACCTGCGCGGCCGATGCACCGGTGCACGGCCCGCGTGGCGAATGGCTTTTGCCGCACCTCGACCAGGGATTCACGCTGCTGGCATTCGACGCCGCTATTCCGCCGCAAGACGTCGCGGCACTGGAACGTGGCACGGTGAGCTGCACAGTGGTGCCGGTGGGTTCCGGAGGCACCCGCGCCGCGCATGGCGTCGACGATCGCGTCGGTACTCTGACCGGGCGCTATGGCGCGAGACCTGGCACGTGCTACCTGTTTCGCCCCGACCAGCACGTCTGCGCCCGTTGGCGCCAATTCGATTTGCGCCGGGTGCGTGCCGCGGTCGCACGCGCCAGCGGCGACATCGCGGCGACGATGCAGCAGGAGGCCGCGTGACGCTCAACAGTCAGCCGAACATCTTGGCGCCCGACGATTTTTATCAGGAACTCATCGACCTGCATCGCGACCTCTCCGACGAGCAGAGCGCGCTGGTCAACTCCAAGCTCATCCTGCTGCTCGCCAATCATGTCGGCGACGCCGCGACGCTGCGCGCGGCGCTCGCTGCGGCGCGCGAAGACCTGCCGCCTGCCGCAGCGGATGCGAATTCCTCGATCTTGCGATGACCACTCCACGCGACGCAGCGTTGCAGTATCTCTCCGGATTCGGCAACGAATTCGCGACCGAGGCATTGTCCGGCGCGCTGCCTGTCGGCCAGAACTCGCCGCAGCGCGCCCCTTACGGTTTGTATGCGGAGCAGATGTCGGGGACCGCGTTCACTGCGCCACGCGGCGCCAACCGCCGCTCGTGGATGTACCGGATCCGGCCCGCCGCCGTCCATGAGCCGTTTCGTGCGCGTGGCAACGGCCGCATCGAGAGTCGATTCGACGCCGTCGCGACTTCACCCAATCAGCTGCGCTGGGATCCCTTGCCGCTGCCGACCGCGCCGACCGATTTCCTCGACGGCTTGGTCACGATGGCGGGCAACGGCGATCCTGCCGGATTGAGCGGATGCGGCATTCATCTCTACGCCGCCAACCGGTCGATGATCGATCGCTACTTCTACGATGCCGATGGCGAGTTGCTAATCGTGCCGCAGCAGGGCCGGTTGCGGCTCTTCACCGAACAGGGCCGCATCGACCTCGAGCCGCAGGAAATCGCGGTCATCCCGCGCGGCCTGCGTTTCCGTGTGGAATTAATCGACGGCGCGGCGCGTGGCTACGTCTGCGAAAACTACGGCGCGCCCCTGCGATTGCCGGACCTTGGGCCGATCGGCTCCAACGGACTGGCCAATCCGCGCGATTTCCTCACGCCGGTGGCGTGGTACGAGGATCGCGAGGGCGCCTTTGAGCTGGTCGCGAAATTCATGGGCGATCTCTGGACCGCGGCGATCGCGCATTCGCCGCTCGACGTGGTGGCGTGGCATGGCAATCTTGCGCCGTACAAGTTCGACCTGCGACGCTTCAACACCATGGGCTCGACCAGCTTCGATCATCCCGATCCGTCGATTTTCCTGGTGCTTCAGGCACGCAGCGATACGCCGGGTGTCGATACCATCGATTTCGTTGTGTTTCCGCCGCGCATCCTGGCGATGGAGCACACTTTTCGTCCGCCGTGGTTCCACCGCAACGTCGCCAGCGAGTTCATGGGCCTGATCCATGGCGTCTACGATGCGAAGGCCGAGGGCTTTCTGCCCGGCGGGGCGAGCCTGCACAACTGCATGTCCGGCCACGGTCCCGATGCGGAAACCTTTGCCCGGGCGAGTGCTGCCGACCTGACGCAACCGACGCGCATCACCGACACCATGGCGTTCATGTTCGAGACCAACCGGGTCATCCGACCGACGCGCTACGCGCTCGAGGCGGCGCAACTGCAGCCCGAATATTTTCGCTGCTGGCAGGGGCTGCCGAAGCACTTCGACCCGGATCGGCACTGACCGCCTTACGACGTCGCAAGTCATCGCGACGGTGCTAACGCCCGCATTCGATACTTCCACCCTGGAGCCGCAATGAATTTCGAAAACATTCTTGTCGAAACCAACGGACGCGTCGGCATCATCCGCCTCAATCGGCCGCAGCGGCTCAACGCGCTCAATGAGGCGCTGGCGACCGAGCTTGGCGCGGCGCTCGCCACCTTCGACGCCGATCCCGGCATCAGCGTGATCATCATCACCGGCAATGAGAAGGCATTTGCCGCCGGCGCCGACATCGGCGCGATGGCCGACTGGAGCTACCAGAAGGTGTACGCCGACAACTACATCACCAGCTGGGAATCGGTGAAGCACACGCGCAAGCCTGTGATCGCTGCGGTGGCAGGCTACGCGCTGGGTGGAGGCTGCGAACTGGCGATGATGTGCGACCTGATCATCGCCGCCGACACCGCCAAATTCGGCCAGCCCGAAATTACCATCGGCACCATTCCGGGCATGGGCGGCACGCAGCGTCTGCCGCGCGCCGTCGGCAAGTCCAAGGCGATGGACTGGTGCCTGACCGGACGCATGATCGATGCCGCCGAGGCCGAGCGCTCGGGCTTGGTCGCGCGCGTGGTACCCGCCGACAAGCTCTTCGACGAAGCCCTCGCCATGGCCACCAAGATCGCCAGCCACTCGCTGCCGGTTATCCTCAAGGTGAAGGAGGCGGTCAATCGCGCGTACGAATCGTCACTCGCTGAAGGCCTACTGTTCGAGCGCCGCGAGTTTCACTCGACCTTCGCGCTGGAGGACCAGAAAGAAGGCATGCGTGCCTTTGTCGAGAAACGCAAACCCGACTTCAAACACAAATAAGAGCGCCGGTTTGGCCGGAGTCGTGCGGGTATAATCTGCGCGAAATACGGGAGCCGGGATGGCGCTAGGACGCGCTGAACTCTTGACCTGTTCGAGACGCCGACCCGGATTCGGCGCAATTGCGACTACTGGAGGATTCAAATGCGTAAACTTGTTTGTGCATCGTTGTTGGCTGGCGCCGCCGCCCTGATAGGCGCCCCGGTCCATGCGCAGGCGCCTGCGGCTCCCCCGGCAGCCGGCGGCACGGCGGACGGCATTGCTTTTGATATTCCGTACGGCATGCACGTCAATCTGGAGACGGCGAGGAAGCTTGTTGCCGCGGTCGAAGCCGAGGCGGTCAAGCATCGCTGGAAGTTCAACATTGCCGTGGTCGATACCAACGGCGACCTCGTTCATTTCTCGCGTATGGACGGCGCACAGCTTGCGTCGGTGGGCATTTCCCAGGGCAAGGCGCGCACCGCGGCTCGCTTCCGCCGCGAATCACGCCTCTTCTACAACGCCTACGAGACCGGCCATCCCTACGTCGGGACGCTCGATCCGACGCTGGTCGCCTCTCCCGGCGGATTTCCGCTGGTCGAGAACGGCAAGTTGATCGGCGCGATCGGCTGCAGCGGTGGCACCGGCGATCAGGACGCTGCCGCGTGCAAGGTCGGCGCGGACATGATCAAATGATGCTCCGGTCGTGACGGTGGGTCCTGCCGTGCGAAGGTACGGCAGGACCGCATAGCGTGGGCCTTCAACAGGTGGGGCGATGAACATGAACTCGACGCTACGAAGCTTCGCGCTGGTTTGGCTGGTCGCAATGCTGCTGTCTGGTTGCGCGTCGACGACGCTGCAGTCGGCATGGTTCGACAGCGAGTTCAAGGGACCGCCCTTCAAGCGCGTCCTGGTGGTTGGCGTAACCGGCAATTTCACCGATCGACGCGTGTTCGACGAATCCTTCGCGCGGCTGCTCACCGACGCCGGCACGCAGGGTATACCAGGCTTTCAGTACATCGACGTAGTGCAAACCCCCGATGGCGCGGCCTTCGATGTCGGAGTGAAGCGGTCCGGCGCGGACGCGGTACTACTGGTGCGCCTGCTCGGCGTCGACACGCGCACGCAGGTGACGACGACGATGGTACCGGCGATGGGCAGCCCGTTCGGCGGGCCGTTTGGAGGGCCGTTCGGCGGCCCGGCGATGTCGCCGTGGGGCCCTGTGTGGTACGCGGTGCCGCAGGTGCAACAGTTTCAACTCGCCAACGTCGAGGCGACGCTGTTCGAGGCGGTGTCGCACCGGCCGGTCTGGTCGGCAACCACGCAGACCTTCAATCCGACTTCGGTGGCGCAGGAGACGCCGGGTTTTGCGCGGTTGGTCATCGGCCAACTCCAGGCGCGCGGCCTGATCGCGCCTGCGAAGTGACCGCGCGAGAGCGCTAGAGCAGCGGACTGAACAGTCGCGCGAGATTCTCCGCGACCTTGCGCCGCAACGGCCGCGCCTGCCACGTATCCGATTGCAGAAACTCGCCGTCGCGAAGGTAGCGATCCTGCTCCACGTTCAGGCGCTCGCATACGCCGCTGTCGTAGAGCAGCACGACGATTTCCGCATTGAGCGCGAATGACCTGATGTCGAGATTCGACGAGCCGATCCAGGCGATGGCGTCGTCTATGGTCACGAACTTGGCGTGCAGGAAGCGCTTGCCGTAGCGGCAGATGCGGATGCCATAGCTCAGCATGTCGTCGTAGTACGAGTGCTGGGCCAGGCAGACGAGGAGCTGATCCATCTGCAGCGGCACGATCAGGGTGACCTCGACGCCGCGCAGCACCGCTGTCTGCAGCGCCTGCATCAGCGCGTCGTCGGGAATCAGGTACGGCATGGTGATGACGATGCGCCGGTTCGCGGCGTGGATCAGCGACACGATCAGGCGCTGGTTGTTCTCGCGCGGATAGCCGGGTCCGCTGGGCAGCGCCTGCGCGGGTATGGTACCTGCGATACGCGGGTCGGGAAAATAGCGCGCATCGGCGAGGAATTCTCCGGTTTCGAGATACCAGTCCTCGGCGAACACCGCCTGCAGCTCGAGCGCGATCGGACCTGCCAGCCGCACGTTGAGTTCCTCGTAGTCGAGGCCGGGCTTGAAGGTCGAATCGACCAGGTTCTGCGAGCCGACGTAGGTGATCGCACCGTCGATGACGGCGATCTTGCGATGATTGCGCAGGTCGATGCGTCCGGTGCGGCGGCGAAAGAATCCGACGCGGAGCGTTTCCTCGGCCAGGACGCCCAGCTTCTCGAATCGCGGCAGAAGTTTCGGCAGCGCGGGACGCGAACCGAGCGAGTCCGCGAGCACGCGACACATCAGCCCGCGATCGACGGCGCGGCCCAGTGCCTCGACGACGCGCGACGACGTCGCGTCGTCGCCGAAAATGTAATACAGAAGGTGGACGTGGCTGCGGGCCGCATCGATGTCTGCGACCAGCTGGTCGACAGTGCCGTCGTAGTCCGCCAGGATGCGCGCGTCGTTGCCGCCCAGGATCGGCAGCTCGCCGAGGCTTTCGGCCAGGCGCACGGCGTGATCGAGCCCGGCGCCGACGTCGGGGTGGAAGATATTCGGATCGCGGGCCAGACGAGCGTAGGTCGGCTTCGACAGTTCATCGAACTCGGCGCTGCGTTGTGCGCGCCAGTCCGGAAGTTTGGGCCGCCCGATCAACAGGTAGAGCAGCAGTCCTGCCGCCGGCTCGAAGAAGATCAGCAGCAGCCAGCCCTTGGCAGCTTCCGGCGAGCGGCGGAACGGCACGATGACGACCATCGCCAGCCGGACGCACCATTCCGCCGCAATGAACACGTTCAGCCAAAACGCAGGGTCGACAAGGATGGGGGGCACGTGGGGGCAGCCGGACAAGAGGACGTCGCATTCTACTGAATGCGTCTGACAAGCGCCGGCGGAAACCGGAATTCGGGTCGCCGGAGTTTTCCGCTATCATTGCCACGAGTAGACCTTGCCGATGACCGCCCCCGTACGACCCTCTGCCGCGCGCGTGCTCGAGCGCTGTGACGCGCTGGCGCGCTGCTCGGAGCAGAGCGACGGCCTCACGCGTGTCTACTTGTCGCCACAGCAGCGCGCCGCCACCGAGCTCGCGCTGGGATGGATGCGCGACGCCGGCATGCAGGCGCGCGTCGACGCCATCGGCAACGTCGTCGGTCGCTACGATGGCGAGCGTCCCGGCCTGCCGTGCCTGATGCTCGGATCGCACCTGGACACCGTGCGCGACGCCGGCAAATACGACGGCATGCTGGGCGTCATCACCGGCATCGAATGCGTTGCATTCGCTGCACGCGCGCGGCAAGCGACTTCCATTCGCGGTCGAGGTGGTGGGTTTCGCCGACGAGGAGGGCGTGCGCTTCAACGCGACGCTGCTCGGCAGCCGCGCCATTGCCGGGACCTTCGCGACCGAGACGCTAGATCGCGCCGACGCGCAGGGCGCGACCATGCGCGATGCGATGCGCGGCTTCGGCCTCGATCCGGATCGCGTCGGCGACGCGGCGCGACGGCGCGACGAGATCCTGGCGTACGCCGAGCTGCACATCGAGCAGGGCCCGGTGCTGGAAGCCGAAGGTCTCGCCGTCGGCGTGGTCACTGCGATCAACGGCAGCAACCGCTTCATGGTCGAGGTCACGGGCATGGCAGGGCACGCCGGCACCGTGCCGATGCCGCTTCGCCGCGACGCGCTCGCGGCCGCGGCCGAGTGCGTGCTGGCGATCGAGCGCATCGCCGGCGCCGAGCCCGAGCTGGTCGCGACCGTCGGCAAGATCGAGGCGTTGCCCGGCGCCATCAACGTGATTCCAGGGCGCGTTCGCTTTTCCATCGACGTGCGCGCGCCGGTCGACGCGCAGCGCGAGCGAGCGATCGTGGCGATTCGCGAAGCGGTTGCGGCGATTTCAGCGCGACGCGGCGTCGGCATCGAGTTTCCGCCGGTCTGGGGCGCGGGCACGACCCCCTGCGCGCCGTGGCTCCAGGAGCAGTTTGCCGCGGCGGTCGCCGCCGAGGGCTTGCCGGTGCGCCGCCTGCCCTCGGGTGCGGGGCACGACGGCATGGCAATGATCGCCGTCGCCGATATCGGCATGCTGTTCGTACGTTGCAAAGGCGGCATCAGCCACAATCCCGCCGAAGCGATCAGCGCGGCGGACGTCGACGTCGCGACCCGCGTCTTCCTGAATTTCATTGAAAACTTTCAGCCTCGCCCCTGACGATGCCCCAAGCACGCGCGACGATCCACGAGTACCTGGCGGCGCATCGCGCCGATGCCACCGGCTTCCTGGCCGAATTGGTCAAGGTCCCCTCGGACAACCCGCCCGGCGATTGCGCCGCGCACGCCGCGCGCGCGGCAGCGCTGCTCGAAGAGCTCGGATTCACGGTCGAGCGCTTCCCGATCAGCGAGGCGGAAGTCTGCGGCAACGGTATGGTGAGCTGCGTCAACCTGCTGGTGCGCGAGCGCTTCGGCATCGGACCGACCATCGCGTGCAACGCGCACGGCGACGTCGTTCCTCCCGGCACCGGCTGGACGACCGACCCCTACGGAGGCGAAGTGCGCGACGGACGGATGTACGGCCGCGGCGTGGCGGTCTCGAAATCGGATTTCGCCACCTACGCCTTCGCGTTGCTCGCGCTCAAGGCGGCAGCGGCGAACGGTGCCAAGCTGGCAGGCACGGTCGAACTGCATTTCACTTACGACGAGGAAGCCGGCGGCGCGATCGGCCCGGCGTGGCTGCTCGATCACGGCAAGAGCAAGCCTGACTACGCGTTGTCCGCGGGGTTTGCCTATGGTGTCACGACCGCGCACAACGGCTGCCTGCATCTCGAAGTTGAAGTGCTCGGCAAGTCGGGGCACGCGGCCGAGCCGGCCAAAGGCGTCGATGCGCTGGAAGCCGCCAACGGCATCCTCACCGACCTCTACGCGCTGCGCAAGACCTACGCCCAGACGCTCTCGAAGGTCGAAGGCATCACCTCGCCGACGCTGGTGGTTGGATTGATCGAAGGCGGCATCAACACCAACGTCGTTCCGGACAGGGTGGTGCTGCGACTCGACCGGCGCATCATTCCCGAAGAAAATCCTGCCGACGTCGAGGCCGCGTTGACGCGGGCGCTGCGCCTGTCGGCCGCGAAGTGGCCCGGCGTAATGCTCAATGTAAGGCGCGTCCTGTTGGCGTTGCCTTTCGTGCCGATTCCCGGACAGGAGAAGTTGGTTGCGGTGCTGCGCAAGAACGCCAAGGCGGTGCTTGGCGAAGACATTCAGGCGCACGGCGTGCCGCTGTATACCGATGCGCGCCATTACAGCGCCGCGGGCGTGCCTACCGTCCTCTATGGCGCCGGTCCGCGCACGCTGGTCGAGGCCAACGGCCATCGCGCCGACGAGAATCTCAAGCTCGACGACCTGTACAAGGCGACCGAGGTCGTGGCGCTGTCGCTCTACGACCTGCTGGCGGCCAAGCAAGTCGGATAGCAGCCCGGTCGTCGC
Organism: uncultured beta proteobacterium; assembly: GCA_963741315.1. Lineage (GTDB taxonomy): Bacteria > Pseudomonadota > Gammaproteobacteria > Burkholderiales > Casimicrobiaceae > PALSA-1003. Next base: position 321,962 of record CAVUHK010000004.1, on the reverse strand, counting down.
GCACCGAACGGCGAGCAGCTCGACACTGCGGGCTCACGCCGCGTCGTGAGCGCGTGGCGGGTGGTGGTGGTGCGCGAGGCGTCCGCCGGTTGCCGCGGCGCGGCTGCGGCGACCCAGAATGATGTGCACGGCGAGCATGGGCGCCAGCGCGAGCCCGAGCGCCCAATGCGCCAGCGAGACGCCGCCGCGCGTATCGTCGCCAACCAGATAGTAGAGCGCATAACCGGTCAGGATCAGGATCGCGAAGCACGCCAGCACGATGGATCCACTGGCGCGGTTGCGGTCGAGCGCCCAACCGCGCCGCACGTGATACGCCGCCATCGCGCCAAGCGCCAGCAAGATTGCGAAAGCTGCCGCGCCGTGCACTTTCAGCGCAAGCGACTCGCGCGCGAGCCGATGCAGGTCGTCAGCGTCCGAGCCGAACAGGGTCGGCGCGAAGTGCACACCCAGCCACCACACTCCGCTGCCCACCAGCGCGATGAGCACCGCATAGAGCGCGCGTCGGGCGGGTGCGCCAAGCTGCACGCGCTCGGCGAGCAGGTGGTAGGCGCGTTCGTGGGTGCGGGACATGGGCAGGATGGCGCGATGCGGCCGCCAGCAGCGCTTACGCCGCCAGCGCGGCGCGCCGAGTTGACGCGCGCGAGGCGGCTGCGTGGGAGGGGAGATTCAAGCAGCGCCATTGTCCCATGGCGGGCGAAAGCACGGTCGCGCTCGCGCCATACGCACGCAGTGTCGGCGACGCGGCGCGACCGCGCAGCACGACGACCTTGGTCAGCGCGTCGGCCAGCATGCAAGTCGCAGCAACGACCGACACCGTGCGAGTGCTCATGATCGGCAGGCCGCTGCGCGGATCGACCAGCGGGGTCGCCCAACGCCCGTCGACGCGCTTGCGATGGCCGCCGTAGGCGCTGGTGGCGACCGCGCCGTCGGCGATCTCGACCAGCGGCAATGTCACACCCTGCGGCCCGCCGGTGCGCACGTGGATCGGTTCCGCATCGGGGCCGAATACACGCAGGTCGCCGCCGGCGTTCACGCGTCCGGCGTGCACGCCGTGTTCGCGCAATGCATCGATCGCGCAGTCGACGGCGTAGCCTTTGGCAATGCCGCCGAAATCGAGCGCGAGCGGCCGTGCGAAACGAATGCCGTCGCCGGTAAGCCGGACATCGCGCCAGCTGGCGTCCGGGTCGGCCAGCGGCTGTGCAGGCAGGAAGCCGAGAGCAGCGACCGCGGCCCCGACGGTGGGATCGAAGGCGCCCTTGGAAAGCCCGGCAACGTCGAGCGCGCAAGCCAGAACTCGGCGCAAATCCGCGCCGATCGGTCTCGGCTGCGCGAAAGCATGTCGATTGACGAGCGACAGCTCACTCTGGGGGTCGTGCACCGACAGCGCACGGTGCACGCGAGCGATCGCCGCGAAAGCTGCCGCGACTCCGATGTCGAGCGCGTGCTGTGACACAGCAGCAGCAGAAATCTCCACGACCGTGCCCAGCCAGAGCTGCGCCTGGCGCGTGGCGCATTCGGTTTCAGTTGCGCGCAAGCGCCTTCTCGTAGATCTGCAGCAGCCGATGCACGCCTTCGGTGACGTGGCGCGCGGACAAGGTTGCACCCGAGATGTTGCGGATGTCGACATCGAGCTTGACTGCGTCGGCAGGACGCTTGCCGGTGAATTGCCCGCGCCAGGCCGCGAGCTTGATCGCGTCGCCGTGCGATTCGCGATAGGCGAGCACGTCGAGCGACTTGACCGCGCCATTGGTGTCGAGCGCAACGCCGTAGGTGATCAGCTCGACCTTGCCGATGACTTCGTCGATGATGAACCAGCCTAACGCCCGGTCGCGAGCCATCGCACGCCACACGCGTGGCTCGACCACGAAGCGCCCATTTTCACGCGCGATCGCTGACTTGACGTCGGCGGCGATGAGCACGGGCTCGAACAATGTCGCGTCCGGAAAGGCCGCGCGCTGTGCAGTTTCGGCGCTCAGGTATTCGGCGGCGTAGGCAATGCCCGACACCGGTCCGAACATGCCGGCAGCGACGGGCAACAGCCACACGTGGCGCATCGTCACCGAGCCGCTAGAAGTTCAGGCCGAAGCCGAGTTGGAACGCGTTGCGCGACGAGTCGATGCGGAACTGCTGGTAGTCGGCCTTGAACACGATATTCGGCGTGACGAAGAAGTTGGCGCCGATGGTCCAGATCTGCTCGGTCCGGCTGGGTTCCACGCCTAATCCCTGTGGAACCGAAGCATACGCCGCCGCGGTGTTGACCCATTCGTAACGCGTGAAGGGCGTGAGTGAGTAATCGTTGTGCGTCCAGATGTTCTTCCACGCAGCCTGCAGGTAGCCGCCGTAGAAGAGCTGCGGCACGGGAGTCGGCTGGCCGATAAAGGTCAGGTTGAGCGCCTCGGTGTCGCTGATCGTGCCGCGCGAGTAGAGGGCCGCGAAATCGAAGGGGCCGGGTTGCCAGCGGGCGTGCGCTTCCCATAGCGTCACGCGCGCATTCTGCGCCGGAAAGTCGGTCGTGCCCTGACCGGCCTTGCCGGTGAAGTAGGTGCCGCCAATGATCCAGCCGGGCATGCCGACATAGTTCACCGACGCGTATCCGGAAAGGTCCCGCGCGGCGGCCAGCGACAGCTCCTGGTGGATGCTGCCCAGTGGCGAGTCGCGGCCATCGTTGGACGACGGGTCCCAGTTGGCGAGGTTGAAGCCGGTGGTCAGGCCGACGTTCCACTTGATGCCCGATTCGGTGCCGCCGTACACCGCGAGGCCACCCTCGCGCCAGGTGGTAGGGATGATCGACGTTTCGACGAAGTTGCGAAACACGCCGTAGTATTGGGTCGGCTCGTGGTGCTCGTTGATAAAACCGATCGGAATCAGGAACAGGCCCGCGCGGCCGCCGATGCGCTCGTTGAACTGCCGCTCGGCGTAGAACTGTTCGATTTCCACTTCGCCCTTGTCGGTTGACGACGCGATGGCGTGTTCGACTTCGAGTTCGGCGACCATGCGTGTGCGTTCGTCGAAGCGATGGGTCCACCCGAGCACCGCGCGGGCCAGGTCGGCCTGGGTCTCGCTGGGCGTGTGAATCGGACGCGAATACGCGACTTCGCCGTAGCCATAGAGCGTGGTTTCGCTGATGGTCTCCGCCTGCGCCGCGACCGTCTGCTCGAGGCGCTCGACGCGCGCGGCGAGCTCGGCTTGCGGGGCGACGGTCGTGGTGGCCGCCGGCGTGGCAGGCGTGGCCGCAACCGCGGTGGCAGGCCTGGCTATCGCGGCGCTGGCAGGAGCGGTCGCGGTAGACGCCGTCGCCGTCGCGCCCTTGCCTTGCGCGGCCAGTTCCTTCATCTGCGCTTGCATCTGCTGGATTTGCGCGCGCAATTCGGCGATCTCTGCTTTGAGCGACGCTTCATCGGCGAGTGCCGCGGGCGTTGCCAGCATGGTGCTGACGGCGATCGCCAGCTGCAGGCGTTGGAACGTCCGCCGTTTCGCGGGACGAGCGCGTAGATGCGGCTGCGCAGTCGTTAATGCATACATGCCAGAGCTCCTGTGGGTCGATTGCGGAACGGTGCGATGTGGATTGACCCATGACCGTCAGCGTCCGGCCGGGGCCGCCACGGTGTAGCCGTCGGTCAGCGTGCCGAGGAAGGCCTCGAGATCGTCGAGTTCGGCTTCGGTCAGGCGCGGCGCTTCGCCGAACCGACGATCGTAGGGGACTTCCGACGTGTTCACGTTGCTGTGCAGGGCGACCGGCAGGTCGTTGAACTTCTGCGGCACGCCTTGCGCGTCGAGCGGATAGAACTCCGCCGGATCGGTATCGCGGCGCACGTAGAAGCGCAGCGCATCGCGCAGCGTCTTGAACTGACCGTTGTGAAAGAAGACTTTGCGCGTCGCGACGTTGCGCAGTGTCGGCACCTTGAACGCGCCGCACAGGTCGAGGCGATCGGCGAGATCGGTGCGTTCCGGTCCGCAGAGCCCCATATCGATGTACGCGGACATCGGCGTTGGCGGGGATGTCGGTATTGCGCGGCACGCCGAGGTTGTCGTAGGTGAAGTCGGTGAACATCGGCGGCGCGCCGCCGGGGCCGCGGCCGCTGGGATGGCAGCCGTTGCAATTGCCCTTGTCGGCGCGGTTGAACAGCGCCAGCCCGCGCAATTCGGCGGGCGCAAGACGCAGGCGGCCGGCAAGGAAGCGGTCGTACTTCGAGTCGAAGGGCCGGAAGTCGGGATCGAATCGCTGGTACTGCATCAGCGCGAAGGTCACTGCCAGCGTCGTCGCCTGCTCGTCGTCGAAAATCCGGTCTCCGAACACCTGCCGGAACTCGTTCGCGTACGTCGCGGCGGCGAGGCGCGCGACCAGGTCGGCGGGCGTCGCGTTGGCCATTTCGTGTGCGGCAAACAGCGGCCGCAGCGCCTGCACCATCAGGTCGTTGGCGCGGCCGTCGCGATTGAAGCCGCCGGTGGGCGTGCCATCGGAGGCGAAACTGAACGACGACATGAAGCTGATGTACTGCAGCGAAGGCACGGCGCGAAATCCCGGCACGTCGAGGTTCGGCCCGCCCAGCTGCACTGACCGGTCGTTGTTTTGCGCGTGCGCGTGCTTTGGGTCGTGGCAAGTGGCGCAGGACATCGCACCAGATGCCGAAAGGGTCGCGTCGGCGAAAATCTTCTCGCCCAGGGTGACTGGATTGGGGCCCGCTGGATCGTTACTGCCTGCGAACACGCTGGTGCGCGCCGCCAGCAGGGCCAGCGCGCATGATGCTGCCAGCGTGGCAAGGGTTGCAGCGCGAGCGAACTTTCGCGGCTTGCGCAGTGTTACGGAGTGATTTCGATCCATGCCAAATTCCAATTGCGCCGAGGGTTCGGCACCGACACGGCGTCGGTTGATACGGGAATTGGCGGGCTGGCCGGTGAATGACGCGGACGCGTCGGGCCGGGTGGCTGGCTGCTGAAAGGTAATGCGGGTTCGCTATTTCGTCAGGATGAGCTTTCCGAGGCGTGTCTGGCGAAGGAAGTACAGCGTTTCGTTATGCAGGATCGCGAGTTGCGACTGGCCCGCCATCAGCGCCGAGCTGTTGATCACGCGCGGAGCGCGAGTGGAAGTCGATTGCGTTGGCTCGGCATTGGCCGCGCTTTCGTTCCTGGCGGGGCCGTCATCGGGTCGCTCAACTTGCATCGATCATCTGCGACTGCTGGTAGTTGGCGACGCCGACTTTCTCGATGAGTTCGAGCTGCGTCTCCAGCCAGTCGATGTGATCTTCCTCGGACGCCAGGATGCTGCGAAAGAGATCGCGACTGACGTAGTCGCCGCAGGTCTCACACTCGGCGATCGCGACCTTGAGGGCAGGGTGGGCAATGAGCTCGAGCTTGAGATCGCAGGCCAGTGCTTCGCTGACGCTCTCGCCGATCAGCAGCTTGTGCAAGTCCTGCAGGTTGGGCAGGCCTTCGAGGAACAGGATGCGCTCGATCAGGCTGTCGGCGTGCTTCATTTCGTCGATCGATGCCTTGCGCTCGAGTTCGCCCAGGCGCGGGAAGCCCCAGTGGCTGAACATCTTCGCGTGCAGGAAGTACTGGTCGATCGCGGTCAGTTCATTGACCAGCACCGCATTGAGGTGCCCGATGACCTTGGCGTTGCCCTTCATGCGGCTACCGTGGACGACGGCACGGCGCACTCGGAGCCGGTGATGCGGGCCACCGTTTCGACCAACAGCGATTTGGCGCACGAGGTGCAGCGGCCGCAACCCAGTCCGACGCCGAGACCGTGCGCGAGGTCCTCGGACGAGCGCGCGCCCTGTTCCGCGGCCTGGATGATCGCGCGATCGGTGATGGCGTTGCACAGGCAGATGTACATGGCTTGAGTCCGACGAAGAATCAGTGCGCCGCGGGCAATGGCGTGACGCGGTCCTTGAGCCACAGGTAGGCGAGCCAGCAGACAGGCACCAGGACCATCAAATAGGTCAGCCACTCGCCGTAGACGCCCTCCGGTCCGTAGGGCTCGGTGGCGATGTGCCAGTACTCGTTGTCGACGAGCGGCACGACGCCCGCCTCGAAAAATTCGTGGAAGGTGTAGATGAGCAGCTGCAGCGAGAAGATCAGCAGGAAGATCGCGGTAACCTGGAAGAAGCGCGCCAGGTTGATGCGTCGTCCATAACGGGTCCACGCCCAGGCGAGCATCGCCGCGCCGGCGACGCCGAGCAGTCCGCCGATGAGCATCTCGCGTTGGCCCTGCTGCAGGAACAACGTCGACAAAAGCAGCGCGGTTTCCATGCCTTCGCGCACGATCATCAGCAGCACGAAGAAGAACAGCGCCCACCACGCGGTGCGCGAGGGCTTGTTGTCGGTCGCCTGCGCGATCTTCGCGCCGATCTGCGCGCGCATGGTGCGCGCGGTGCGCCACATGTAGATGGTCATCGACAAGACCATGATTGTGGCCGCGGCGGCGAGGATGCCTTCCCAGAGCGGCTTGTTCTCGGCCTGTGCGAAGAACACGCTGGCAATGACGCTCACGACGATGGCGCAGCCCGTTCCCCAGTAGAGCGCCGGCAGCAGCGCAGCACGGCCGGTCTGGCGCAGGATGCCGGCGGTGATGGCGACGATCAGGAATGCTTCAATGCCTTCGCGCAGTGTGATGACTAGGATCTGCAGCATGGCGTTTGTGGCACCAGTGGATGCTGGCGCGAACGTTAATGAGAATGGTTCGCATTTTAGGCGCGGGAGACAGGCAACGCAAGGGTTATGTGGGGCGCTTTGGCGGGGCTTCCCGGTGATTTTCTGCTTGGCGCCCGAAAACCGCTTGACCGGCATGAATTCAACACATTGAATATGCAGGGATTATTCATATGCGCCGCGCATCCTCGGGTCAGGACGCGCCCACGCGCCGGCCCCGCCACCAACGCCACACAAGCCAGGGAATGCCGACGATGCTGAGCACCGCCCAGACCATGACGGCACTCTCGCCGCGGCGTCGCGGCGCGGGGAGCAGGTCGGGATCGCGCAATGCCTCCGGAAAAAGCCGCGGCGGCACCGGGATGATCTTCTGCATGGCAGGATCGCTGGGCATGCGCCGCGTGTATTCCCATGCGCTGTCGATTGGAAAGTCGCCCCAGGCTCGCGAGGACGGCAGCTGCGGTATGCGCAGCAGGCTGATGGCGTCGATGTCATTGGAGAGTGCCAATTCCATCGTACCCAGTGACCGGTGGCACTGGCCCATCGCGAGGCGGAGCAGGTCGGCACCGATGTCCTCGAATGCTGCTGCCGGAAATAACCGCGTCCGGTCTTCGGTGAGGTAGTCGTACGCCTGGATCGCCTTGTCGATGCTGCGCCGGCGCAGCGCGTGCCACGGCAGGCACAGCGCCGCCAGCAGTCGGCTGGTCGGCCCGCGCGTAGGCAACTTCCATCCCATCGCCTGGAGCAGGTCGACGCTGATGCTCGCGCAGTTCATGGTGGCGTGCTCATAGACGAGCTGATGGCGGTAGAGCTGGTTATAGACCCGTGCCAACGCGCTTTGCAGGTGCGTGGCGGTGCGTGCGTCGGACAGTACCGCGACCAGCAGGTACGACGGGCGATACCACGCCTGACCGCTATTGAGGTCGGCGAGATAATTGTCGAGCGGGGTCGGCGCGGCGATGATGCCTTTTTCGCTATACGAATCCAGGGTATAGAAGTTGTTCGCCAGCCAGTCGCCTATCTCACCGTTGTCACCCACGCGACCGGTCACCACCGCAAAATGTCCACCGTGCGCTTCGTCGTCGTCGCCCTGCGCGCCGTTGAGCAGGAGCGCGACGACGGGTTTGTCGTTCCAATCGCGCGTGTCGGGAGTGCGCTCCCAGAGTAGCGTCGCCGCGAACGGGCTCTTCGCGCCGCCGTGCGGCTGCGCACGAATGAGTTGGCGCAATGCATCCGCTGACGGCAGCGTCGGTTGCACCGCGGCTCGCGCATCGAGGCAAAAGTCCTCGGGCCAGAACGTGCGCGCGGTGAAGACGTCGTTGGCGAGTGTGCCGCGCACTTTTAGCGTGCGGGCGCGAAAATACGCAATCGATGTCGCGTCGTAGTACGAACGGTTCAGCGGAATCTTCGGGACCGTCGCCAGACGCCAGCTGCCCGCGGGCGATTCGAGGTGCGTTCCATCGCTGGCGAGTTGCGCGCCGCGGATCACTTCGGGGGAACCGGCCCAGACCAGCGGTGGGAATTCGACGGGCGCGTCGATCGCGCGCCCCGTCGCCCACTGCGCGACATCGTCCTTGGCGGTAACGCCGCATGCAAAACCCGCGAGTGCCATGCCGACGCCAGGCAGCGCCACCGTTTCGCACTCGAAGTACCAGCGCGCCTGCTCCAGAGTCCACGAATTGCAATCGCTTCCGGTACATATTACAAAACCGGCTTCCGGATACGGTCCCACCCAGCCATCGAACGGGGTACGGCGCAGCAGCGATGGCGAGGTGATCAAGGCAAGGATGAAGGACAGGGTACGCGGCGGGCATCGATCTTGCGGCGCCGATTGGCCAGCACGGCGGGTACACGGCGCCGGAGAATCGTCGTACATTGTGCGGTAACCCCGATGGCTCCGCCAGCCGCGGGTTCGCGAGTCACGATTCGGCGCAGTCATCCGTAAGGTTCACGCGCCGGATGCGACAACAATCATCGTCATTCATCGGACCAGCCATGTCGCCTCCCGCCACCAACCTGCACCGGATCAACCAACGCGGCACGCGGCCTGGCATCGCGCTGCTCGATCAACTCGTGCCCGATCTGCCCGAAGAGCGTGCGGCGTTGCGCGCCGGACTCTTTGCGCAACCCGCGACCATCGCGCCCAAGTATTTCTACGACGCGCTCGGCTGCTCGCTGTTCGAGTCCATCTGCATGCTGCCCGAGTACTATCCGACGCGCACCGAGCGCGCCATCCTGAGCACCCGGCGCGACGACATCGCCGCCGTCACTGGCAGGCGCAAACAGCTCGTCGATCTTGGCGCAGGCGACTGCGCCAAGGCGGCGCTGCTATTGCCGGCGGTGATTCCGCGCCGCTACGTTGCCGTGGACATCGCTGCAGCCGCGATCGGGCCGGCGCTCGCACGCCTTGCGCCGATGCATCCCGACGTCGAGATGGTCGGCGTGGTCACTGATTTCTCGCGGCGCCTGGAGCTGGTCGACGCCATCGACGCGGGACCCGTGACGTTCTTCTTCCCCGGTTCGAGCATCGGCAACTTCGCGCCGCTGCAGGCGCTCGACCTGCTCAAGCGCATTCGCAGCTACTGCACCGTCGGCAGCGGGCTCTTGATCGGGGTCGATACCAAAAAGGACACGGCGCGGCTGGCCGCGGCGTACGACGACGCCGTAGGCGTTACCGCGGCATTCAATCGCAACATCCTTCGCCACGTCAACGCAATTGCAGACAGCGACTTCAAGCCATCGGAGTTTGCCCACATCGCGCTCTACAACGAGGCGCTGGGACGCATCGAGATGCACCTGGAGGCGCGCTCACGGCAAATCGTGCACACCGCTTTCGGCGAACGCGTATTCACGGCGGGCGAACGCATCCATACCGAATCGTCGTACAAGTACGCGCCCGCGGAGTTTCGCGCGTTGCTGCGCCAGGCCGGATTCACCGACGTCACGGTTTGGCAGGACGTCGACGGAGACTTCGCGATCTATTACGCGCAGTAGCGGCGAGGCGACTGGGGCGCGCTAACGGCCCTCGATGATGTCGACAAGAATGTTCGCGGCGCGGTCACATTGCTCGGCGCTGACGTCCAGGTGTGTGACGGCACGCACCGTGCGCAGCCCGAACGCAAATATGAGCACCCCGCGAACGCGCGCCTGAGTCACCACGGTGGCGGCGTCGGGTGCGTCGGCGCCGAGCCTGAATACCAGAATGTTGGTCTGCAGCGTGGCGAGATCAAGGACAACGCGTGGACTCCTCGCCAGCCGTTCGCCCAGAACCCGCGCATTTGCATGGTCGTCGGCAAGACGGTCGATGTTGTGTTCGAGCGCGTAGAGTCCCGCGGCCGCGAATATGCCGGCCTGGCGCAGCGCGCCGCCGAACATGCGCCGATAGCGCGTTGCGCTCTGGATCAGTTCGCGCGATGCCGCCAGCAGCGAGCCACCCGGTGCACCCAGCCCTTTGGACAGCGCTACGCTCACCAAGTCGAACGGCGCGGCGAGTTCCGCGAGCGGGCGTCCGCTCGCCACCGCCACGTTCCACAGGCGTGCGCCGTCGAGAAACGAGGCGATGCCGCGCTCGCGCGCCGCACTGCAGATCTGCACCACATCGGCTTGCGGAAAGACGATTCCGCCATTGCGGTTTTGCGTGTTCTCGATCTCGACCAGCGTCGTCGGCGGGTAGAGCACGTGACCACGCGGCTTGATCGCGGCAAGGAAGTCCGCGACGCCAAACAGTCCGCCGCTGCCGATTTCGGTGAACTGGACTCCGGCGTTGGCCGCGCCACCCCCGGTTTCGTGCCAGACCGCGTGCGATTCGCGACTCACGATCACGTCGTCGCCTGGTCGCGTGAGCACACGCAGCGCGACCTGGTTGGCCATCGTTCCCGACGGCATGAACAGGGCGGCTTCCTTGCCGAGCAGCGCTGCGACCTGTTCCTGCAGCCGATTGACGGTCGGATCCTCGCCGTACTGATCGTCGCCGACCGGTGCCGCCGCAATCGCGGCGCGCATCGCCTGCGAGGGTCGGGTAACAGTGTCGGATCGCAGGTCGATTGCCGCGCCTGGCGCGGTGCTGGACTCATTCACTGCGTTGCCTCCCTGGATCGACTGCGCCAACTACACCGCGACATCGCGCGCCAGACGGAACCCTGTGAATTGCCAGCGCGCCGATGCCGGGAAGAAATTGCGATACGTTGCGCGTATATGCGATCGCGGCGTTGCAAATGATCCGCCGCGCAGCACGTACTGGTTGGCCATGAACTTGCCGTTGTATTCGCCGACCGCGCCTGCTGCCGGACGGTAGCCGGGATACGGCGAGTATGCGCTTTGCGTCCATTCCCAGACATCGCCGAAGAGCTGCGTCATCGTGCCGTCGGCGGTGAGCGCGGGCAGCGGTCGCAGCGCGCCATCCCCGGCAAAATGGCCCGTCACGGCGCTGCGCGTCGCGGCAATTTCCCACTCGGCCTCGGTCGGCAGGCGAACGCCAGCCCACCGCGCATATGCGTCGGCTTCGTAGAGGCTCACGTGACATACGGGTGCGGCAAGGTCGATCGCGCGCATGCCGTTCAAGGTGAATTGATGCGTGCCGTTCTCGTCGCGGCGCCAGTAGTGCGGTGCCTCGATGTGCTGCGCGTTGACCCAGTCCCAACCTTCCGAGAGCCACAACTCGGCGCGTCGGTAGCCACCGTCGGCGATGAACGCAAGGTACTCGCCGTTGCTGACCGGCCTGCTGGCGAGTTCGAAGCGTTGCAGGTACTGGCGATGCCGTGGCAACTCGTTGTCGAAGGCGAACCCGGAGCCGGCGTGCCCGATCTCGACCAGCGCCGCGTCGAAGGCGTGCCACGCGATACGAGGTGCCTGTCCCGAAGCCGTGAGGCTTCCATCGGCGACGTACACCGGATGCAGAGGATTGCACGAGAGCAGGTGCAGCACATCGGTCAGGATCAGTTCCTGGTGCTGTTGCTCGTGATTGACGCCGAGTTCGATCAGCGCAAGCGCAGCGGCTGGCAATGGTGCGGTGTTCTGCAGCAACGCCTGCATCGCGGTGTCGACGTGCCGGCGGTACGCGAGCACTTCGGCACGCGACGGCCGAGAAAGCATGCCGCGCGCCGGGCGAGGATGCTTGTCGCCGACGGTGTTGTAGTACGAATTGAACAGCATCCGGAACGCCGGATTGAAGGCCCGATAGCCAGGCAGGTAGGGTTCGAGCACAAAGGTTTCGAAGAACCAGCTGGTGTGCGCGAGGTGCCACTTGACCGGGCTGGCATCGGGCATCGACTGGATCGCGCAATCCTCGTCCGACAGGGGCGCGCTGAGTCCGAGCGTGGCGATTCGAATCTCGCCATAGCGCCGTGCCAGCGACGGGAGGGCGTCCTGCGTCGCGGCAGCGGCAGCAGCGACGGCGTGCAGATGGCGGATTTCATTCATGGTTTTGCATTCCGCGGGCGAAGGTCTATGGGCGATTTGATTTGACAGCGCGCGGCGACAAGCGTTGCCGTCGATACCGTCGGTCCGTGGCTGGACGAACTTACACGACCTCGACGCGCGACGGGCCGGCGCCGATCGAGCCGATGACGCAGGCGTCGGCGAACCCTTCGGCGCGAAACACCGCCAGAACAGCGTCCGACGCCTCGGGAGCGCAGGCGAGGAGCAGGCCGCCAGACGTCTGCGGATCGGATAACAGGGCACGGCGCGCCGGATCGATCCCTTGCGCCAGCGTGACTTCGGCGCCATAACTGGCCCAGTTGCGCGCCGAAGCACCGGTGACCAATCCCGCGATGGCAAGTGCAAGCGCGTCGGACAGCAACGGCAGGCGATCGAATCCAATCCGCGCACGTACGCCAGAACCACGACAGATCTCGAGCAGGTGACCGAGCAGTCCGAAGCCGGTGACATCGGTCAGCGCATGCACGTCGTCCATGCGGCCGAGCGCCATGCCCGGCGTATTGAGCCGGGTCGTGCATGCAAGGAGCGCCGTGTAGGCATCGTCCTGCAGCTGCTGTTTCTTGATCGCCGCACTGTAGATGCCCACGCCGAGCGGCTTGCCGAGGATCAGTACATCGCCCGGGCGTGCGCCGACGTTGCGCTTGAGGTGCTTTGGGTCGACGCTGCCAATTGCCACCAGCCCATAAATAGGTTCGACCGAGTCGATGGTGTGGCCCCCGGCGATGGGGATGCGCGCCTTCGCGCAGACCGATTCACCGCCTTCGAGCACGCGCCGGATGGTCGTGAGCGGCAACCTGTCCACCGGCATCGCGACCAGTGCCAGTGCGAACAGCGGCGTGGCGCCCATCGCATAGATGTCCGAGAGCGCGTTGGTCGCGGCGATCGCGCCGAAATCGAACGGGTCGTCGACGATCGGCATGAAGAAGTCGGTGGTGGCGACCACCGCTTGCGTGTCGTTGAGCTGGTAGACGGCGGCATCGTCCGAGGTTTCGATGCCGACCAGCAGTTCCTTTGGCATGATGCCAGGCCCCGCGCGGGCGATGATCTCGCGCAGCGCCGCGGGCGCGATCTTGCAGCCGCAGCCGCCGCCGTGGCTGAACTGCGTCAGGCGCAGCGTGAGTGCATCGGGAGCGTTCATCGGGCGCTGTTGGAGCAGGAATCGGGCAGGAGGGTCACGATGGTCGAATTCGCGGGTGGCGACGCTCACCGCATTTGCGGCTGGCGATCGCGCTATCATAGCGGCCACCCAAGTTCCCCTGCAACGCCAACCGGATTGCCCATGCCCCTGTCCGCCGAAACTATGCAGCGCTTCAAGCGCGCCAGTACTGCGACGCTGACGACCCAGTTGTTCAAGCGCGGCCTGCGCAACGTCTACATCCAGGGCGTGCACCGGATGAGCAAGGCGGCCGCCAATATGGTCGGCGAGGCGTTCACCTTGCGCTACATTCCGGCGCGCGAGGATCTCGACCATGTCGGCGTGTTCGAGAATCCGGAGCACCCGCAGCGCAAGGCGATCGAGATCACGCCCGCCGGACACGTGCTGGTGATGGATTGCCGGCGCGACGCACGCGCGGCGTCCGGCGGCAGCATCCTGCTCACCCGGCTGGCCGTGCGCGGTGTCGCCGGAGTGGTTACCGACGGCGGCATGCGCGACAGCGACACCATCGCCGGCATGCCGTTTCCCGTGTACGGCGCCGGCGGCAGCCCGCCGCTGAACCTGGCGATCCACCACGCGGTCGATCTTAATGTGCCGATCGGTTGCGGCGGCGTGCCGGTGTTTCCGGGCGACGTGATGGTCGGTGATGCCGAAGGCGTCGTTGTCGTGCCCGCGCACCTCGCCGACGAAGTCGCGCGCGACGCGGCCGAGCAGGAAATTCTCGAGGAATTCGTGATTCAGGAAGTGGCGGGTGGCAGGCCGCTGGTCGGCACGTATCCGCCCAACGCCGACACCATCGCTCGCTACAAGCTTTGGCGCGAGCAGCGCGACAAGAAAACAAACTAGACATCAGCCCGGAGGAAACCATGTTGAAATCCGCCTGCAATCTCTCGCACACCGCGTGCAACCGTACGGTGTGGCGTGGCCGCATCGCAGGTGTCGTCGGAGCCCTTGTCGTCGCTCTGGCGCTCGTCGCGCCCGCACGAGCCGAAGTCACCGAACTGCGCATCACCAAGCAGCCCTCGATCATCTACCTGCCGCTGGTGGTAATGGAGCAGAACAAGCTCTTCGAAAAGCACGCCAAGGCGGCGGGATTGGGCGATTCGACCGCAAAGTGGATCACCTTCAACAGCGGCGGAGCTGCCACCGATGCCTTGCTCTCCGGCAGCGTCGACCTGGTGACCAGTGGGGTGTCCAACCTGCTGCTGCTCTGGGAACGGACCAAGGGCGAAGTAAACGGCGTGACCAGTGTCGGCGGGCTGCCAATGCTGCTGGTGACGCGCGACCCCAACGTCAAGACGCTCAAGGACTTCACCGACAAGGACAAGATCGCGGTGCCGACCATCAAGGTGTCGAGCCAGGCGATGGTGCTCAAGATGGCGCTCGAGAAGATGTACGGGCCGGCGGCGCGAGATTCGCTCGACCCGATGACGGTACAGCTCGGTCATCCGGACGCGATGATCGCGGTGATCGGCGGGTCGAGCGAGGTCAACAGCCATTTTTCCGCACCACCGTATCAGGCGACCGAACTCAAGACCCCCGGCGTGCGCCTGATCCTCGATTCGAGCACCGTGTTCGGCGGCCCGGCGAGCAACGCCGTCGTGTTCGGGACGAAGAAATTCTATGACGCCAATCCCAAGACCATTGCCGCGTTCATCTCGGCACTCGAAGAGGCCAACAAGCTCATCGCGCAGGATCCGGCGCAGGCGGCGAAAATCTATCTCGATGCCACCAAGGAAAAGTTCACCGTCGACGAAATCGTCGCGATGATCAAGGCGCCCAACGTGGTGTATTCGACGACCCCGAACGCGACCATGGTGTTTGCCGATTTCATGGTCAAGACGGGCCTGATCAAGACCCAGCCGAAGACGTGGAAAGAGTTCTTCTTTCCTGTGGCCCACAACTTTCCCGGCACCTGAACGCAAGGGCGTCGCGCATCGCGGACCGCATCGTTTCTGAGCCGCTGGGCGCATGAACAACATGTCGCCGTCCCGCAGCGTGGACATGGTGCAGTGTTGCTTATGTCGCACATGAATAACCACACTGCTTGCAATTGAAAGCAAAGGGCTTTTCACCACCGTGCCAGTGGCGTAGTATCGCAGCCACTTGGGTGCGACACAGGTCCGCAACTCCGGAAGCGAAGGCAGGGAACCGGAGTTCACAACAGCGATAACGCATTGGACCTGGTGCATCCGCCACGAGGAGCAGTATTGAAGCCGACGGATATCGCGCACCCGGATTACTTTCATAAAGTCGTCGATTGCCAGTGGGCGTGTCCCGCCCACACGCCGGTTCCCGAATACATCAGGTTGATCGCCGCGGGTCGCTTTGGCGATGCATACATGGTCAACTGGGAATCGAATGTATTTCCCGGAATTCTCGGCCGCACCTGCGATCGGCCATGCGAGCCCGCCTGCCGGCGCAGTCGCGTCGAAGACGGCGAGAACCAGAACGGCGTCACCAAGCCCGAGCCGGTGGCGATCTGCCGGCTCAAGCGCGTCGCCGCCGACCACAAGGAAGACATTCGCGATCGCCTGCCCAAGCGCGCGCTGCCCAACGGCAAGCGCGTGGCGCTGGTGGGCGCGGGCCCGGCGTCGCTGACGGTCGCGCGCGATCTTGCGCCGCTGGGTTACGAGTGCGTCGTCTATGACGGTGACCATCGCGCCGGCGGCATGATCCGCAGCCAGATTCCGAAGTTCCGCTTGCCCGAGTCGGTCATCGATGAAGAGGTCGGCTATGTGCTTGGCCTCGGTGTCGAGTTTCGCGGCGATTCGCGCGTCAACAGTCTCAAGACGCTGCTGGCCGGTAACGGCAGTGGCAAGTACGATGCCATATTCGTCGGCAGCGGCGCGCCGCGTGGCCGCGATCTCGACATCCCCGGACGCAAAGAGGCGGCGAAGAACATCCATATCGGCATCGACTGGCTCTCGAGCGTCTCGTTCGGGCATGTCGATCGCATCGGCAAGCGCGTCATCGTGCTTGGCGGCGGAAACACCGCCATGGATTGCTGTCGCAGCTCGCGTCGCCTGGGCGGCGACGACGTCAAGGTCATCGTGCGCTCGGGTTTCGACGAAATGAAGGCGTCGCCGTGGGAGAAGGAAGACGCGATGCACGAGGGCATCCCGATCATCAACTATCACGTGCCCAAGGCATTCATCCACGCGGACGGCAAGCTGACCGGGGTCACCTTCGAAAAGGTCGAAGCGAAGTACGACGCCAAGGGTCGCCGCGAACTGGTGCCGACCGGCGAGCCCGAAGTGTATTTCGAGTGCGACGACGTGCTGGTCGCGGTCGGCCAGGAGAACGCCTTCCCGTGGATCGAGCGCGATTCCGGTGTCGAGTTCGACAAGCACGGCTTGCCGGTGCTCGACAAAGTGACGTTGCAGTCGACCAACCCACGCGTCTTCTTCGGCGGCGATGCCGCGTTCGGCCCCAAGAACATCATCTGGTCGGTTGCCCATGGTCACGACGCGGCGATATCGATCGATCGCTACTGCCAGGGACAGGATGTCGGCAAGCGGCTGCCGCCGATGGTGAACCTCGCCTCGCAGAAGATGGGCATCCACGAGTGGAGCTACGACAATGCGGTGTCCAATGACGCGCGCTTCAAGGTGCCGTTGAAGGATGTGTCGATCGCATTGAAGAACATCAAGGTCGAGGTCGAGCTTGGATTCGACGCCGCGCAGGCGTTCGCCGAAGCGCAGCGCTGCCTGAACTGCGACGTGGAAACCGTGTTCACCTCGAAGTTGTGCATCGAGTGCGACGCCTGCGTCGATATCTGCCCGATGGACTGCATTACTTTCGCGCACGACGGAGAAGAGAGCGAGTTGCGGGCGCGCCTGTCTGCACCGGCCAATAATCTAACCCAGGACCTGTACGTCGCGGACGGGCTCAAGACCGGACGCATCATGGTCAAGGACGAGGATGTGTGCCTGCATTGCGGACTGTGCGCGGAGCGCTGTCCGACGGGAGCCTGGGACATGCAGAAATTCCTGTTCAAGCCGACGCAGGCGCACGACCGCTGCAAGCGCGATGCGCATGCGCCCGCGCCGCGGCGCGACCGCGTGCTGGGAGCGGCGGATTGAGCACGGCGACGCCCATCCGGCGCACCAACGATTTCGTCGTCAAGTTCGCCAACGTCAACGGCTCGGGTTCGGCGTCGGCGAACCTGTTGTTCGCCAAGTCGATCCTGCGCATGGGCGTACCGGTGGCGCCGCGCAACATCTTCCCGTCGAACATCCAGGGTTTGCCGACGTGGTTCGAAGTGCGTGTTTCCGAAGCCGGCTGGCGCGGTCGCCGCGGCGGTGTCGACCTGATGGTGGCGATGAATCCGCAGACCTGGGACCAGGACCTGAAGGAAATCGAGCCCGGCGGCTACCTGTTCTACGACTCGACCAAGCCGCTGTCGGCGACCAAGCCGCGCGATGACATCACCGTCATCGGCATGCCGCTCACCGAGATCTGCAATCGCGAGTACACCGATCCGCGCCAGCGGCAGCTGTTCAAGAACATTCTCTACATCGGCGCGCTCTCCGCGTTGCTCGAGATCGAGCCCGAGGTCATCGCCGAACTCATCGGCGAGCAGTACAAGGGGAAAGAGGCTCTCCTCAAGCCGAATGTGAACGCGATGCACATGGGGCGCGCCTACGCGCAGAACAACCTCGATTGTCCGTTGGGAATACGCGTGCGGCGCGCCAATGCGGTGGGCGAGAAGATCTTCATCGAAGGCAACAGTGCCGCGGCGCTTGGCGCGGTCTACGGCGGCGCCACGGTTGCGGCGTGGTATCCGATCACGCCCTCGTCGTCGCTGGCCGAAGCGTTCACGCGGCATTGCAGGAAGTTTCGGACCGACGCGGCCACCGGCAAGGCGCGCTACGCCATCGTGCAGGCCGAGGACGAACTTGCATCGATCGGCATGGTCATCGGCGCGGCGTGGAACGGCGCGCGGGCGTTCACCTGCACGTCGGGGCCGGGCATTTCGCTGATGCAGGAGTTCATCGGCCTGGCGTATTTCGCCGAAATCCCGGCGGTGCTCTTCGACGTGCAGCGCGGCAGTCCTTCCACCGGCATGCCGACGCGAACGCAGCAGGCGGACATCCTGTCGTGTGCCTACGCCTCGCACGGCGACACCAAGCACGTGCTCCTGTTCCCGGACGATCCCAAGGAGACCTTCGAGTTCGCAGCGCTCTCCTTCGACCTGGCAGACCGCCTGCAGACGCCGATCTTCGTCATGCTGGACCTCGATATCGGCATGCAGGACTGGCTGTGCGAACCGCTCAAGTGGGACGACAAGCACCGCCTCGACCGCGGCAAGGTCATGACCTACGAGCAGCTCGAAACGGGCAAGGATTTCGGCCGTTACCTCGACGTCGACGGCGACGGCATCCCGTATCGTACCTACCCGGGCACCCACCCGAAGCGCGGCTCCTACTTCACGCGTGGCACGAGCCGCGACCGATATGCGCGATATACCGAGGACGGGGCAACCTACGTCGACAACATGCAGCGTCTGCTGCGCAAGTTCGAAAGCGCGAAGAAATATCTGCCGACGCCGGTGCGCCGCAACGCCGCGACCACGACCCGCTTCGGCGCGATCCATTTCGGCTCGACCGGACCGGTCATGGACGAGACGCTGGCGACGCTGGCCGCGCAGGGCATCCAGGTCGACACGCTGCGTGTGCGTGCCTTCCCGTTCCACGATTCGGTCGCCGACTTCATCGCCGAGCACGAACAGGTGTTCGTCGTCGAGCAGAATCGCGACGCCCAGCTGCGCTCGATGCTGGTCAACGAACTGGTCGTCGACCCGGCCAAGCTCATCCCGGTGCTGCACTACGACGGCACGCCGATCACCGCACGCTTCATCGCGCGCGAAATCGGCGAGAAGCTGGCGATGTTCAACGTAACCCCGATCAGGAAGGTGGCGCCTTGACCTACCTCGCCAAGCCCCGATTGCACCACCCCGAACTGCCGCGCAACGCGCTGGGCTTCACCCATCGCGACTACGAAGGCTCGGTCTCGACGCTGTGCGCGGGCTGCGGTCACGATTCGATCTCGAGCGCGATCATCCAGGCCTTCTTCGAGCTCGACGTAGCGCCGCACCGCGTCGCCAAGCTGTCGGGCATCGGCTGCTCGTCGAAAACGCCCACCTATTTTCTTGGCAACTCGCACGGTTTCAACAGCGTCCACGGCCGCATGCCATCGGTGCTCACCGGCGCCAACCTCGCCAATCGCGAACTGATCTACCTGGGTGTCTCGGGCGACGGCGATTCGGCGTCGATCGGCCTGGGACAATTTGCGCACTCGATGCGCCGTGGCGTGAACATGGTGTACATCGTCGAGAACAACGGGGTGTACGGCCTGACCAAGGGACAGTTCTCGGCGACCGCCGACAAGGGCTCGAAGAGCAAGCGCGGCGTCGTGAACAGCGACACGCCGATCGACCTGGTACTGCTGGCGCTGCAGCTGGGCGCGAGCTTCGTCGCGCGCAGTTTCTCCGGCGACAAGGAGCAGCTGGTGCCGCTGATCAAGGCGGCGGTCGAGCATCGCGGCGCCGCGTTCATCGACGTCATCAGTCCGTGTGTCGCGTTCAACAACCACGCCGGCTCGACCAAGAGCTACGACTACGTCCGCGAGCACAACGAGGCGGTCAACAGCCTGGACTTCATGCCGCTGCGCCAGGAAATCGTCGCCGACTACGCACCTGGCAGCGTGCGCGACGTCGTGCAGCACGACGGATCGGTGCTGCGGCTGCGCAAACTGCACGCGGACTACGATCCCGCCGATCGGCTGGTGGCGATGGACTACCTGCAGCAGCGTCATGCCGTCGGCGAAATCGTGACCGGTTTGTTGTACCTCGACGCCGACGCCACCGACCTGCACGCTGCGCTCAACACCGTCGACACCCCGCTCATGGAGCTCGCAGAAAGCGATCTCGTTCCCGGCGCGGTCGCGCTCGAAAAGTTCAACGCGTCGCTGCGGTGAACGAGCGACGGGTCGCCTACGACCCGTTCCAAAAGTTCATCGCGTCGCTGCGCTGAACGACCGACGGGTCGCCGGCGGTCCGTTCCGAGGTACACGGGAAGCGTTAGAATCGCCGCATGAGCCTGTTCTGGC
This sequence comes from uncultured beta proteobacterium, assembly GCA_963741315.1. GTDB lineage: Bacteria > Pseudomonadota > Gammaproteobacteria > Burkholderiales > Casimicrobiaceae > PALSA-1003. Next base: position 301,606 of record CAVUHK010000004.1, on the reverse strand, counting down.
GAATCCTGGCGATAGGCGGTGGGCTGGTCCTGCTCCTGCTCATCGGCGTTGCGATCGCGATCAAGTCGATTGACGTCAACACCTTCCTCGGCCCGATCCAGGCCAAGGTCAAGGAAGCGACCGGCCGCGATCTTGCCATCAAGGGTGGCATCGATCTCAAGCTGTCGCTCGAGCCGAAGGTGGTGCTGCAGGATGTTAGCCTCGGCAACGCACCCTGGGGCAAGTCGCCGCAGATGATCACGGCCAAGCGCGTCGAGGTGCAGCTGGCGCTGCTGCCGCTCCTGCATCGCGACTTCCAGGTGCGCACGCTGTCGCTCATCGAGCCGACCATCGCACTCGAAACCGATGCCAAGGGCAACGGCAACTGGCAATTCGGTGATGCGCCCGCGGGCACGCCTGCCGCGGCGGCGCCTGCCGGCGCGGCGACCGGCGGATTTTTCGTCGGCGATGTCGCCATCACCAATGGGACGCTGACTTATCGCGACGGTGAGAGCGGCAAGCTGACCACAGTGTCGATCGAAAGCTTCGCGCTCACCGCGCGCGACGCACAGTCGCCACTCAGCGCCCGCTTTCGCGGCACCGTCGACGATTTCGCAGTCGCCCTCGACGGCGATCTCGGGCCGCTGACCGCGCTTGTGCAGCGCCGTTGGCCGTATCCGGTGAGCCTGAAGGGGCAGGTCAACGGCCAGCAGACATCGGTTGTCACCCAGGTGCGAGTCGAGGAGCAGAGCAAGACCGTGACCCTCGACCCGCTGGAATTGGGCGTCGGCAAGAACAAGATGACGGGGCAGATTGCGATATCGCCCGCCAAGCCGCGCACCAAGCTGGTCTTGAAGCTGGCAGCGCCGTCGCTGGCACTGGCGGACCTGCCGCTCGCGGGCAAGGTGGCGCCGACGGGCGCGAAGCCGGCGGCCAAATCAAAGTATCTGTTCAGCGAAGAGGTCATCGACCTCTCGGCATTGAAGACCGTCGATGCCATCGTCGACTGGACCGTCGATGCGCTGACGCTCGCCGATGGCCGCAAGCTCGATCACGTGCGCATCCAGGCAACGGTGCAGAATGGCGTGCTCGATGCGCCGGTTGTACAGTCGGGCGCCTTCGGCGGCACGGTGTCGGCTCGTGTGAAAATCGACGCCAATCGCGACAAGGATGCGTCGGTGAACCTGCATCTGGACGCGAAGGGTCTGGACCTGGCGGCGCTGCTCGCGGCCGGAGGCGTCAAGCGCGAGGTGCGCGGCGGCAAGACGTCCATCAACGCCGACGTCGCCATGCGCGGCGACTCCGAGCGACAGTGGGCGAGCAGCGCCACCGGCATCGCGACCGCGATCGTGGGCCCTGCGACCCTTGGGCACCCGAGCGACAACTCGGACGCCGCATTCAACCGCCTTGCGGATGCGGTCAATCCGTTTCGCAAGAGCGATCCGTCGACCGAAATCCTGTGCGCGGTGGTGCGCCTGCCGCTCGCCAGCGGCATCGCCAAAGTCGATCGCAGCATCGCGGTCGAGACCAACAAGATCGGCGCCAACGCCAGCGGCACGCTCGATTTCCGCAACGAGACGCTCGATTTGTCGATCAAGCCGCAGATCCGTCAGGGCATCAAGCTGGACATCAGCCAGTTCGCGTCGCTGGTGCACTTCTACGGTCCATTCAGCGCACCGACGGTCGGTGTCGACACTGTCGCCTCGGCGAAAGTGGTCGCGACCATCGGCGCTGCGGCGGCCACCGGCGGCATGTCGCTGCTGGGTCAGGAGCTGCTGGCGAACGTGCGCACCGATCCCGGCGCGCCTTGCCAGATCGCGCTGGGCAATGTGAAGGCGCAGGCCGAAGCGAGCGGGGCTGCCGCTGCCCCGGCTCAAGCCATCGGCGACTTGGGCAATGCGCTAGGCAAATTGTTCAAACGCTAGAGCAGGAAGCTCAACGCAGCGGCCACACTGGCGAGTTTTAACTTTTGTTGTGCGCAGCTAGTGCTCGCCGCGAGCGCCGGCCGCCGCCGCGAGTTCGCGATTGATCTCCGCGTTCGATCCGCCACCATTGAAAATCGCGTTGAGCACCACCGCGCTGATGGCCGCCAGCGTAATGCCGCTGTGCACGATGGCATCGAGCCACTTCGGCAGCTGGTTGAAGAACGTCGGCGCGACCAGCGGAATCATGCCGACCGCGATACTGACCGCGACGATTAGCAGGTTGTGGCGTTTTTCGAAATCGGCGCGCGACAGGATCTTGATGCCAGTCGCCGCGACCATGCCGAACATGCACAGTCCGGCACCGCCCAGCACTGGCAGAGGGATCGACGCGATCACCGTCGCCATCTTCGGAAACAGGCCCAGCGCCAGCAGGATCACACCCGACACGGCGACCACCCAGCGGCTGCGCACGCCGGTGATGCCGACCAGTCCGACATTCTGCGAGAACGATGTATAGGGAAAAGTATTGAAGATGCCGCCGATGATCGTGCCCAGCCCATCGGTCGCCAGTCCGCGGCCGAGGTCGCCCGGGCCGACCTTGCGCCCGCAGATTTCGCCGAGCGCGAGGAACATGCCGGTGGATTCGACCATGACAACGATCATCACCAGGCACAGCGAGATCACGGCGCCTAAGTCGAAGGTCGGCACACCGAAGCGAAATGGGTAGACGAGCGCGAACCAGTCCGCCTCGGCCACGCCATCGAACTTGACCAGTCCGACTGCCATCGCCACCACGAAGCCGACGACCAGTCCAAGCAGCACGGCGATGTTGGCGATGAAGCCCTTGCCCCAGCGGTTCAGGATGAGGATTGTCGCGAGCACGATGCCGACGATGATCATCGACGTCGGCGACGCACCATCCTTCATCGCCGGAAAACCGCCGATGGCCCAGACGATGCCAACGCGCAACAGCGTCACGCCAATGACGGCGATGATGGTGCCGGTGACCAGTGGCGGAAAATAGCGCACCAGCTTGCCGAAGTAGGGCGCCACCAGCACCGCGAACACGCCCGCGGTGATCACCGCGCCGAAGATCGAGGTCACCGGCAGGTTGGCGTTGGCCATGGCCACCATCGGTCCGACGCCCGCGAAAGTGACTCCCATGACGACCGGCAGCCGGATGCCGAATTTCCAGATGCCTATGCACTGGATCAGCGTAGCAACCCCGCAGGCGAACAGGTCGGCATTGATCAGGAAGGCAATCTGGTCCTTGGGCAGCTTGAGCGCGCCGCCCAGGATCAGCGGCACCGCGATCGCCCCGGCGTACATCACCAGCACGTGCTGCATGCCGACCGCGAACATCTGCCCGAACGGCAACACCTGGTCGACGGGATGGACTCCCTGTGTCGTTGTTGTCATTGCTGCTCCCCAAATGATGGTGCTACCGCGCGGCCGCGGTTGTTGCGTCCCGACGTTTCAACTCTCCAGCAACTGCGCCAGGCGCAAGCGCGAGATGCGCGCGATCTGCGCCAGCGCTTCGTTGAACTCCGCGGCACGATCGTTCTCGAGCCGCGCTGCGAAGCGCTCGATGATGGCGGCACGATCGAGTCCTTTGACGGCAACGATGAACGGAAACCCGAACTTGGCGTTGTAGGCGCGGTTGAGCGCCGACAGGCGCGCGAATTCCTGGGGCGAACACTGCGTGAGACCGGCGCCACCCTGTTCGCCGATCGAATCGGCGGTCATTTCGCCGCGAATCGCCGCCTTGCCCGCGAGTTCCGGGTGCATGCGTATGACTGCGAGCTGCGTGTCGATCGGCGCCGCCATGAGGGCGCCCACCATGGCCGCGTGCAGCGCCTCGACGCTGGCGAAAGGTCGCTCGTGCCACGCCGCGCCGGCGATCCACGGCGAATGTTCGATGATCCCGCCCAGGCGCCGGACGAATTCGGCATGATCGAGACCGTTGATGTCGGCGAGCGTCATTCCGCGACCTCCTTGTACCTACCGCCCACGACAAAGAGCCGCGCGTCGGCCGCACTCAATCGAGCCGCGCCGGCCCTTCGGGACTTGGCTGCGCCCGCGTCGCTCATTCGTCCTCGGGGTAGGGATGGGTCGCGATCCAGTGGCGGGCGATGTCGATGCGCCGCGCGATCCACACCCGTTCGTGCGCCTGCACGTGGTCGAGAAACCGCGCCAGCGCACCGATGCGGCCGGGGCGGCCGATCAGACGGCAGTGCAGGCCGATCGAGAGCATCTTGGGTCGATCGAGCCCTTGCGGGTCGCCTTCGGCGTAGAGCGCGTCGAAGGCGTCGCGCAGATACTCGAAGAACTGCTCGCCGGTGTGAAAACCCTGCGGGGTGACGAAGCGCATGTCGTTGGTGTCGAGCGCATAGGGCACCATGAGCAATGGCGTGGTACCCAGGCGCGTGCGCACCGGCACCCAGTACGGCAGGTCGTCGGCGTAGCCGTCGGCGCAGTAGACGAAGCCGCCGTGCTCCGCCACCAGCCGCCGCGTGTTCGGGCTGTCGCGGCCGGTGTACCAACCCTCGGGTGCGCGGCCGGTATGGCGGGTGATGGCCTCGACCGCGCGCGCCATGTCTTCGCGCTCGATGATCTCGTCGACCTGCTGGTAGGAAATCCAGCGCCAACCGTGGCTGGCGATCTCGTGTCCGTCGGCGAGGAAAGCCTCGACTACGGCGGGATTGCGCTCCAGCGCCATGCCGACGGCAAACACCGTCAGCGGCAGGCGACGTTCGCGGAATTGCCGCAGCACGCGCCAGACGCCGGCGCGCGACCCGTATTCGTAGAGCGACTCCATGCTCATGTGGCGCTGCGCGAAGGACGTGGCGCCGACGATTTCGGACAGAAAGGTCTCGGACGCCGGATCGCCGTGCAGCACCGAGTTCTCGCCGCCCTCCTCGTAGTTGAGCACGAACTGGAGCGCGATTTGCGCGCCGCCGGGCCAGCGCGCGTGCGGCGGTTCTGCGCCATAGCCGGCGAGGTCGCGGGGATAGGAGGACGGCTTCGGCGTGGTCATCGGCAGGCGTTGCAATGCGGCCAGGGAACGCAGCGCCGCAGGCGCGAATACTTGTCAACAATCCTGCCAAATATTGTTCACACAGTCAACGTTTCTTTGTTTACAATAAATCCACACCCGGGGATTTGTCCTGCTCGATTCGCCGCTCAAGATGCTCGTTGCCACAACGCCCAACCGTCGACGTCGCGCCCGTGTCGCGCGCAAGGCACCGCAGGCGCGGGTGAAACAGGCGAACTCGCCTGAGGCGGCGCAGCGCATTTACCAGCACATCGTGCGCGCCGTCGGCGAGCATCGGCTTCCGCCGGGCACTAAATTGGGCGAGGAAATGCTTGCCGAACTCTACGGCGTGAGCCGGGCGCGCGTGCGCCAGGCGCTGCATCATCTCGCGCTGACCCACATCGTTACGCTGCACCCGAATCGCGGTGCGTTCGTCTCCGAGCCGACCATCAAGGAGGCGCGCGCGGTATTCGCCGCGCGCCGACTGGTCGAGCCTCCGTTGACGGCGTCGCTGGTCGGGCGATTGGGCACGCCACAGCTGCAGCGACTCAAGAGGCACGTGGCGGCAGAGGAAGCTGCGCGCTCCGCGCGCGATCGGCACGAGGGCATCAAGCTCTCCGGGGAGTTTCACGTGCTGCTCGCGGAGCTCGGCGGCAACGACGTCGTCACCGACATGGTTCGTGGACTGGTGGCCCGCTCGTCGCTGATCATCGCGCTCTACCAGCGCGCCGCAAGCGTCGACTGTGCGCCCGACGAGCACGGCGAACTCGTCGACGCGCTGGCCGTGCGCCCGGCGCGGGTGATCGCCAGGTTGATGGATCACCACCTGCGCCATGTGGAGGCGGGACTGCTCTTGTCCACCCCCACGCGCGCCGTCGTCGACCTGCGCGCGGTGCTCGCCGCGGGCGTCAACGCCGCAGCCTGAGTGGCCGCTGGAATGCACACCGGACGACTGACCACGCATGTGCTCGACACGGCGCATGGCCGGCCGGGCGCGGGAGTCGATGTGCGCCTCTATCGGCATGGGCCGCGCGGCTACGAGCTCATCAAGAGCGCGATGACCAACGCCGACGGGCGCTGCGACGTCCCGCTGCTCGAAGGCACGGCACTGGTCGCCGGCCGCTATCGGCTGACATTTGCCGCCGGGGCTTACTTTCGCCGCCTCGGCACCTTGCTCGCCGACCCACCCTTCGTCGACGAAGTGACGCTCGACTTCGGCATCGCGGACATCACTGCGCACTATCACGTGCCGCTGCTCGTCTCGCCCTGGAGCTATTCGACGTACCGGGGCAGCTGAGCGGCCGTGGAAGCGTACATTTCCGACTGGCTGCAGCTGCTCATCCGCTGGATTCACCTGATCACGGGCATCGCCTGGATCGGGTCGTCGTTTTATTTCGTCTGGCTCGATAACAGCCTACTGGCGCCCAAGGCACAGGAAGACGCCGACAAGGGTATCGGCGGCGAGCTCTGGGCGGTGCACGGCGGCGGATTCTATGTCGTGCGCAAGTTCAAAATCGCGCCCGAGGTTCTGCCTGAACCGCTGCACTGGTTCAAGTGGGAGGCGTACACGACGTGGATGAGCGGTTTCGCGTTGTTGGTCGTCATGTATTACCTGCACGCCGGGGTCTACATGATCGACAAAAGCGTCGCCGACATCAGCGCCCTGCAGGCGGTCGGCCTGAGCATGGCGCTGCTGGTGGCGGGGTGGTTCGTCTACGATCAGTTGTGTAAGCGGCTGGGCCTCGAGCGCGAAATGTGGATCGCCGGCGCGATGATAGTCCTGATCGTGAGCACTGCGTGGGGAGTGTCGCATGTATTCAGCGGCCGCGCGGTGTACATGCAGATTGGGGCGATGCTGGGCACGATCATGGCCGCCAATGTCGCTCACGTCATCATCCCCTCGCAACGCAAGCTCGTCGAAGCCAAGGAGCAGGGCGTCGCTCCCGACCCGGTATACGGCCTGCGCGGCAAGCAGCGCTCGGTGCACAACAACTATTTCACGCTGCCGGTGTTGTTCATCATGATCAGCAATCACTATCCGATGACCTACGGGTCGAAGCACGGATGGCTGATCCTGATCGCGATCATGCTGCTTGCGGCGTACGTCCGGCATTTCTTCAACCTGCGCCATCGCGGCAGGACGGTCTGGGCGATTCCGGTCAGCGCGGCGCTGGCCACCTTGGCGCTCGCCATCGCGATCGCCCCGGACAAGCCGCAGGCCGCGGCGGGCGGGCCGCCGAGTTTCGCCCGCGTGCAGGCAATCGTCACGCAGCGCTGCGCGACCTGTCACGCCGACAAGCCGACCCAGGAAGGTTTCGCCGTCGCACCGAAGGACGTCAAGCTGCACACGCCCGAGCTCATCGTCGCCAATGCCCAGAAGATCTACGAGCAGGCAGTGGTGACCAAGGCGATGCCGATCGCCAATCTCACCGGCATGACCGATGACGAGCGCGCGACTGTTGCCGCGTGGCTCGCAGCGGGAGCGCCGGCGCGTTGACCGCGACATGGCGGATGACACGAAGTTTCACAGAATGAGCGAAGAAAAGGATTATTGATGCAAGCGACCGGCGGTTCCACTGCACGCACTGCGGCGAACGCTCACGCCGGCGATCGCGGTCATACGCTTACGCTGCGCGGCATCACTCAACAATTCGGCAGCATGATGGCCGCCAACAACATCTCGCTCGATGTCGCGGCCGGCGAATTGGTGGCCCTCCTGGGCCCGAGCGGCTGTGGCAAGACGACGCTGTTGCGCATCATCGCCGGCTTCCAGCAACAGACGGCGGGCACGGTGCTCTTCGACGGCGCGCCGGTCGACCACTTGCCGACCGCGCAACGCGGCGTGGGGATCGTGTTCCAGAACTACGCGTTGTTCCCGCACATGACCGTGGCGCAGAACGTCGCCTACGGCCTGGACGCGCGCAAGGTGCCGCGCTCGGAATCCAACGCCAAGGTTCTCGAGATGCTGGCGCTGGTTCGCATGCAGGAGTTCGCGGGTCGCCTGCCGCGCCAGCTCTCGGGCGGCCAGCAGCAGCGCATCGCGCTCGCGCGCGCACTTGCGGTCGATCCCAAGATTCTGTTGCTCGACGAACCCTTCGGCGCGCTCGACAAGAACCTGCGCCTTGATATGCAGATCGAAGTGAAGCGGCTGCAGCGCGAGTACGGCATCACCACCATCCTGGTCACGCACGACCAGGAAGAGGCGATGAGCATGGCCGATCGCATCGCGGTGCTCAATCGCGGCAACGTCGAGCAGTGCGCTCCACCGACGGAAATCTACGATCGGCCGACGACGCTGTTCGTCAATCAATTCGTGGGTACGACCAACCTGCTGCCGGTGCGCATCGGTGCCCTCGACGCCGCGCGCGCGACGGTGCGCTTTGGCGAGGTCGACATCGCCTGCGATGGCGTATCGACGCAGGCCGCCGGGCTCTCGCCGGGCGCGGACGCGGTGTGGTCGATCCGGCCCGAGAGCCTGCGCATCGCGACCAACAGCGGTCCCGGACGCATTCCGGTGACGGTACGCGTGGTGCTGCCGATGGGGCCGATCACGGTCTACGAGGCCGAGGCGGGCGCCACGTCATTGAAGATCAACGAACCGCGCACGTCGAACGCCAGGATACTCAGCGTCGGCGACCGGATTTTTGTCGAGGCCGCGGACAGTGCGGCTGGCCAGGTTTTTCCCCGACTGCAGTAATTTTTCTTGGAGCAAGGACATCATGAACAGATGGCATCGCAGGGATTGGCTCAAGGCAGGACTGGGACTGGGCGCCGCAGGCATGCTGCCGCGCGCGGCGTTCGCCGCGGACACACTGGTCGCGGCGACCTTTCCCGGAACGTGGAATGACGCGCAGAGCAAGATCCTAGCGCCGTGGTTCAGGAACGCAACCAAGGCCGACGTGACGCTCACCATCCAGCTGGCGACCGACCAGGTTGCCAAGCTCGCGGCGTCGGGCGGCAAGCCGCCTTTCGACGTCTCGATCATGGACGAAGGTCCGCTGCTCGACGCGCTCAAGCAGGACCTGCTGGTCAAGTATCCGGTCGACAAGTCGGCCAACTTCAAGTCGCTCTCGCCGATGTTCCAGAACGAGTGGGGACCGTCGATTTCGGTCCAGGTCATCGGCATCGGCTACAACCCGAAGAAGATCAAGACGCCGCCCAAGTCATGGAACGACCTGTGGAACCCTGCGTACAAGGGCCGCGTCGGGTTGACCGCGCTCAACAGCACGCTCGGCATGGCGTTCATGGCCGAGACCGCGCGCCTGCGCGGCGGTAGCGAGGCCAATCTCGAGCCGGCGTTCAAGGCGTTGAAGGAACTGCTGCCCAACGTCGGCGCGATCTCGGCCAATCTCGGCGCGCACGCCACGCTGTTCCAGCAGGAGCAGATCGACATCGCGCCGTACAACTTCAACTTTGTCGAAGGCCTCAAGGCCAAGGGTGTCGACATCGAATTTGTCGTTCCGGACACCGGTCCCGTGGCGTGGCGCACCAGCCTGCACATCGTCAAGGGTGCAGCCAAACCGGAACTCGCCTTCCAATGGATCGAGGGCGCGATCACGCCCGAAGTGCAGACCGAGGCGAGCAAGCCGCCGTTCGACGTGATCCCCACCAACACCAAGGTCGCATTCACGCCGGTGATGAGCGCCAAGATCGCCAAGTCGCCCGCCGACCTGTCCAAGCTCATCTTCCTCGACTGGAAGAAGTTGAACGAAGGCCGCGGCGCGGCAATCGATCGCTTCAATCGCGAAATCAAGGTCTAGAGCGCGGCGTGACGGCAGCGGCGCAGGTCCGGCAGAACAAGGCGAGTTCCGAGTGGAAACTCGCCCTGCCGCTGGCCGCGTTCATGATCGCTTTCTTCGTCGCGCCGCTTTGCGTGCTGATCGCGATGAGCCTGCATGCCGATGGCGGCGGCAGCTGGTCGCTGACGCAGTACGGCAAGTTCCTGGGCGACAGTTTCAATCTGCGCGTGCTCGCCGAGACGATCTGGCTGGGCGTCAAGGCGACGCTGGTCTGCCTGTTCTTCGGCTATCCGCTGGCGTGGCTGGCGGCACGCGCGTCGCCCAGGGTGCGATCGATCCTGCTGTTCATGATCGTGCTGCCGATCCTGACCAGCGTGGTCGTGCGCACGTTCTCGTGGATCGTCATCCTCGGCAAGCAGGGCATACTCAACAAGGCACTGCTGGCGATCGGGCTCATCGACGAGCCGCTCAAGCTGCTGTTCAGCGAAACCGGTGTCGTCATGGTACTGGCGCAGGTTCAGTTGCCGCTGATAGTGCTGCCGTTGCTGACTACGCTGTCACGCATCGACCCCAATCTCGCCAGCGCGTCCGCGGCGCTCGGCGCCGGCGAATGGCGCACGTTCTGGAAAGTGACGTTGCCGCTGTCGGTGCCGGGCATGATCGCCGGCTGCATCCTCGCCTTTGCGGCCTGCGTCACCGCCTTCGTCACGCAGACGCTGATCGGCGGGGCGCGCCTGCTCTACATGCCGCTGTTCATCTATCAGCAGGCGGTGGGCGCCAACAACTGGCCGTTCGCGGCGGCCATCTCGGTGATCTTCATGGTGTCGGTGCTGTTGATCGTCTATGTGCTCAACGTGCTGGCCAGGACCAGCCGGGGGCAGATCTATGGTTGACCTCTCGACCCGACGCTTCGACCTGGATGCGCTGTCGCTGAAGCTCGTCTTCGGTGCCGTCGCGGTCGTGGCGATCTTCTTCCTGCTCGCCCCGACGGTCATTGTGCTGCTGACTTCGTTCACCAGCTCGGCGTCGCTCAAGTTTCCGCCCGAGGGCTTTTCGCTGCGCTGGTACGCGGCGCTGGCCGACGCCACGCAGATTCAGACCGCAGCGTGGAACAGTCTGGTGATTGCCGTGGCGACCACGGTGCTGTCGGTGGTGATCGGCACCGCGGGCGCGCTGGTCGTTTCGCGCAGCCGCGCGGCATGGGCGCGGGCGCTCGACGCGCTGCTGCTCTCGCCGCTGGTGCTGCCGGCGCTGGCGTTCGGCTTCGCATGCCTGATGTACATCAGCCTCGTCGGACTGACGCCGTCGGTGCCGGCGCTGATCATCGGCCACACCATTGTCTGCTTCCCCTTCGTCATGCGCACGACGGTGGCGAGCCTGGCGCAACTCGATCCGGGCCTGATGGAGGCCTCCGAGAGTCTCGGCGGCGGTACGCTGATGACCTTTCGCCGCGTGATCCTGCCGCTGATCGGCAAGGGCATCGCCGCGGGCGCGTTCATTGCGTTCATGTCATCGTTCGACAACGTGCCGGTATCGCTTTTCCTCGCCGACGCGCGCACCGAAGTACTGCCGATTCACATGTGGCAGATCATCGACAACGACCTCGATGTGCGTACCGCCGCGGTATCGGGAGTACTGGTTGCGTTCACCGTCGTATTGATGGTGCTGGCCGAACGCTTCGCCGGCCTCACCCGGCAGATCGCGCGCTGACGCTCATGCCGGGGATATCGGTTCACGTCATCGATGTCGCCCGTGGCGTGCCGGCGCTCGGCATGCGCGTCGAATTGTTCGCACTCGAACCCGCGCGGCGGCAATTGGGCGACGCCGAAGTCGGCGCGGGCGGCGCGGTTGACTGGCCGGATCTCGCCGCGCGGTTGCTGCCTGCGGGCGGGTACGAGGCGATCTTCCACGTCGGCGCGTGGTACCGCGCGCAACAGGTGGCGATTCCAGCGCCGGCATTCCTGGAAGTGGTGCCGTTTCGTTTCGGCATTGCCGATCCGCTCCAGCACTATCACCTGCCGCTGAAACTCACGCCTTGGGGTTTTTCGCTCTTTCGCGGCGGCGCCTGACGCGCTGACAGACGCGATCAGTCCGGCGCGACCAGTGCCGGTGTCTCGAGCATGCCGACGGCAGTCTTCGCGACCTGCAACGTATCGTAGTAAGCGTAGGCGGCGACGGCCGCGGCGCCGACCACCGGTAGCCATCGGCTGGCGGCACTCCCCGCGACGCGTTGCGTGACGGCCATGCCCGCAGAGGTCAACGCCGAGCGCAGCGCACCGCCCGAGAGTTGGCGAATGATCAGGCGCTGGCCGGCGCGCACCGCGAAATCGCGCGCGACCTGGCTCGCCGCGTGGCGAAACAGGCAATACACCATGTGCGAGCGCGTCAATTGCAACTCCTTGCCGTAGAGCCCGGCGATGTCGGATACCATTTGCGCCTGCACGCGCCAGATCACGATCAGGTCGGGCAGCACGGTCAGCATGCCGAGCAGTCCCGGCGGCAGCGCCAGCGCGCCGGATAGCGCGGCCGCGCGCGACGCGGCCCTGCGCGCCAGTTTGCGCGCGACGACGGCAGGATCTTCGACCGCGTGCTGGCGCGTCGCTGGAACGCCCGAGACGACGTTCTCGAGCGCATCGACGAGCGTACCGACCAGCGGCGTCGTCACCGGCGTTGTGGCGGACATCGGACTCCTCTCGAGTGCAGCGCCATGGACGGCGCGGGCCTAGCGCGATGCCGCCAGTATAAGGGTTACAATCGCCGGCAGAACAGCGTTACGGGGGAGCGGGCCGGTGACTACGTCGCCGATATTGGAATACCAGATCATGGCGCCGGCCTATATCGAATACGACCCCCGCGTCGTCGTCGTCGCCCGGCGTGTCATCGCAGTGATCGATGCCGCCGCGCCGTGGGTGCAGGGCGAGCACATCGGCAGCACTGCGGTTCCCGATTGTGCCGGCAAGGGCATCGTCGACCTGGCCGCGTTCTACGCCCCGGGAACGCTGGCGAAAACGCGCGCAGCGCTCGATGGCCTCGGCTTCCAGCGTCAGCGCGCCGGCCACATCTTTCCCGAGGAGCGGCCGATGCGCGTGGGGGCGTTTGAACACGACGGTGAGATCTTCCGCCTGCATGTGCACGTGGTCGAGCAGGGGAGCCCGGAGGCGATCGATCTGCGCCGCTTTCGCGACGTGCTGCGCGCGGACCCGGCACTCTCGGCCGCATACCAGGCCAAGAAGCGCGCGATCCTGCAATCGGGCCTGAGCGAACCCGTCGGCTATACCAAGGCCAAGGGCGAGTTCATCAACGCGGTCATCGGCGGCGGCACAGCCTAGGGGCCGGTGCGATGCGCATCGGCGTCCCGCGCGAGCGCAAGGATGGCGAGCGACGCGTCGGACTCGTACCCGATGGCGTGAGGCAGTTGGCGCAGGCCGGCCACGAGGTCAGGATCGAGCAAGGCGCCGGCGAGGGTGCCGGATTTGGCGATGCGGTGTACGCCGCGGCGGGCGCGCAGATCGCGCGCGATGCCACCGCGATTTTCCAATGCGAACTGATCGTCAAGGTCAAGGAGCCGCAGCGCTTCGAGTGGCCGCTGCTGGTCCCCGGCACCACGTTGTGTGGATTCGCGCAATTCGGCCGTGACCGCGCGTGGCTCGATGCGGCGCTGGCCGCGCGCATCGGTTATATCGCGTACGAAACGGTCACCGACGCCGACGGTGCGATTACCGTTGCTCGCGCCGATGTCGCGCATTGCCGGCGCACTCGCGCCGCTGATCGCGGCCAACCTGCTCACCAGCGATCGCGGCGGCAGTGGCGTGTTGCTGCCGGCCATCGAGGATGCGCCGCGCGCGAATGTGCTGATACTCGGCGCCGGCAACGTCGGTGTCACGGCGGCAGCAACGGCGGCCAAGCTGGGCTGCATCGTTACGGTGCTCGGTCGTGGCGAGCGCCGCCTGCAGGCGTTGCGCGACCAACGGCATTCCGGTTTGACTGCCGCGCGCTGCGAGCCCGCCACGCTTGGTGACGCACTTGCCGACGCCGACGTCGTCATCGGCGCGGTGCTCGAACCCGGCGCGCTGTCGCCCAAATTGATTTCGCGCACGCACCTGCGCACGATGCGTCCGGGTTCGGTAATCATCGACGTGGGCATCGATCAGGGCGGCATTGCGGAAACTTCGCGCATGACGTCGCTGTCCGATCCGACGTATGTCGAGGAAGGCGTCGTGCATTACTGCGTACCGAACATGCCGGCGCTGGTCGCGCGCAGCGCGACACTGGCGTTGACGCGTGCGACGCTGCCGTTTGTGCTGGCGCTCGCCGGGCAGGGCATCGCAGCTGCCCTGGCGGCGGATCCCGGCCTGCGCGCCGGCGTGCAGGTCAGGGCTGGGCGGGTGACGCATCGCGGTCTTGCCGCGGATACGGGTCACATGGCCGACACGCGATAGCATGCACGCGCTAGTCAGCGACTTGCCGTCACCGCGGAACTCCAGTAGAAGCTTGCCCATCGCGTCATGCGGGCGGGAACCTCATGCTGGTGTTCGGATTCGCGGGTTGGTCAGGCAGCGGCAAGACGACGCTCATCGAGCGACTGATACCCTGCCTGATCGCGCAAGGGCTGGTGGTGTCGCTGGTCAAGCACGCGCACCACGAGTTCGACATCGACCGTGCCGGCAAGGACTCGCATCGGCATCGCGAGGCGGGTTGCCAGGAAGTCCTCGTGACCTCTGCAGTTCGCTGGGCGCTGATGCACGAATTGCGCGGCGCGCGCGAATTGACGCTGCACGATGCGCTGACACGCCTCTCGCCGTGCGACATCGCGCTCGTCGAAGGCTTCAAGGCGGCGCCGATCCCGAAGCTCGAGATCTACCGGGAAAGCGTTGGGAAACCGGCGCTGCATCCCCACGATGCGCATATCGTCGCGGTCGCCAGCGACTCGTCCGTCGCGACCCATCTGCCCGTCTTCGAAATCAACGCTGTGGACGACATCGCGACGTTCATCAGGCAGCGCGCGCAGCCCGTTTGACGCGATCGGGCAGGGCTGCGGCGCTGGTTCCTGCGTTGCGGGTTTCGGAGCGGAACTCGACCGCGCCTGGGACCTCAAAACTCGGTTGATCTCACGTTGGCGGGGCCAACCTGCGGGAGTGTCGACCGGGTCGCGGCAATGCGCCGCCAGGGACTGTCGGGGTCCTGCAACAGTTGATCGTCCGGCGAGCGACCATCCGTCCGCCGCAATTGACTTGGAATGGCTCGGCGCGTACCTTGAAATCATCGGAATTGACACGCGAGCCGGCAGCACGAGGCGCGTTAATATTCGGCCAAATTCGTGATAAAACAATCACTTATCGTCGCGTTCGCAATCCTCTCCACCGCCGCACTGGCGGCGGGACCAGCCTCGCCTGTCCCGGCGACGACCGGTTTCTATGGCGGCGTGACCATGCGCGACGCGGTCACCGACTCGCCCGGCCTGCAATTGGGCACTTTGCCGCTGTCCTGGAACCGATTCACCGCGCCGGTTGCCGAGGACACGGTGCAGCGCGCCGTGCTGTTCGGGGGCTACCGCTGGAAGAGCGACATCGCGTTCGAGGCATCGCTGAATGCCGGCGATAAATATTCGCTGCAACCGCGCCTTGGCGGGCCCGGTGGCGGTTTGGGTCTGGTCACAACCGACCCTGCCGCGCATACCTGGAACGCCGACGTCTATACCAGTTGGGAATTCGTGCGCAGCGTCTCGCTCTACGGCCGACTGGGCTATGCGCAAACCGAAACGCGGCCGCTGTTCGCGGGTGCTTCGCTGGTCCCGGGTGACGTGCGCCGACAGCGCGACGGTGTCAACTACGGCCTGGGCCTGCGCTACGACATGAGCCAGTCGCTGGGCCTGCGCGTCGAATACTCGCGCTTCGGTCGTTATGTCGTCGAAAACGGCATCGCCGGTCCTATGCCCGAGTCCGACCAGGTGACGATCGGCGTGCAGTTCAAGTTCTAGACGACCGCTGAACGCCCTCGCGACGCCGGCCGGCACTGCCCGCCGGCGTTTTCGTTTCGGCGCCGCGCCATTGCGCTAACATTCGCCCATGGTCCGACTGGTCTACCTCGCCCGCCTGCGCGACGCGCTCGGCAGCGCCGGCGAAAGCATCGAACTCCCCGGCGACGTGGGCACCGTTGCCGCCCTGCGCACGTGGCTGGCGCGGCGCGGCGGTGCGTGGACGCTCGAACTCGCCCCGGGGCGCGCGCTGCGAGTTGCGGTCAACCACGACCTGGCCAGCGCCGATACGCCGGTACGCGCCGGCGACGAGATCGCGCTGTTCCCACCGGTGACCGGCGGCTGACCGCGATGGCGGTTCGCGTCCAGACCGAGGATTTCGACGTCGCGAAGGAACTCGCGCAGCTGCGTGCGGGCAATCCTGCGGTGGGTGCGGTCGCTGCCTTCATCGGTATCGTGCGCGACCTCAATGACAGCGCCGAAGTGCGCACGTTGACGCTGGAACACTATCCGGGAATGACCGAGAAGGCATTGGCGACCATCGTTGCCGAAGCCACCCAGCGCTGGAATGTATGCGACGCGCTGGTCATTCACCGCGTCGGCCGGCTCGAGCCCACCGACCAGATTGTGCTCGTCGCGGTCACCAGCGCGCATCGCGGTGAAGCCTTCGCAGCCTGCGAATTCATCATGGACTACTTGAAGACGCGCGCACCGTTCTGGAAGAAGGAAAGCACTGCGGCGGGCGAGCGCTGGGTCGAGGCGCGCGCCAGCGACGACGACGCCGCGGCGCGCTGGTAGCACTCGCATACGCGGTTCTGAGCGACGCAGGTCGGGTAACGCCATCCGCATGCATGAATCCATTCGCCTGATCGCGATCGATTGGGGAACCAGCTCTGCGCGCGCGTATGCGCTTGATGCGAACGGCACGGTCGTGAGCGAGCGCAGCGCGCCGCTCGGCATCCAGCGCATCTCCGACGGCCGCTTTGCCGATGCGCTCGCCACGCTGTGCGGCGGCGCGATTCCGGAAGGCGTGCCGCTGCTCGCCAGCGGCATGATCGGCAGCAGGCAGGGGTGGGTCGAGGCGCCGTACTGCGCCTGCCCCGCCGGTTTTGCGGCGATCGCGGCGGGGCTGGTCGGTGTAAGCGGAACCGACCTGCGTATCGTTCCAGGACTGATCTGCCGCGACAGCGACGGCACGCCCGACGTCATGCGCGGCGAGGAGACGCAGATCTTCGGTGCGCTCGCCGAGGACGACACTGTGCCCCGCGTCATCGTGCTGCCTGGAACGCATTGCAAATGGGCGATTGTCCGCGACTCGCGCGTGGAGACCTTCGCCACCTTCATGACCGGCGAGCTCTACGCGGTCCTGCGAGCGCACAGCATTCTCGGTCGGCTGGCGATGGACACCGCGGACGACGCGGCCCTGGCACGCGGCGTGCGCGCGAGCCTGCGCGACGATGCGGCGCTAAGCCGCGACCTGTTCTCCGCGCGGACACTGGCGTTGACCGGCGCGCTTGCATCGGAAGGCGTCGCCGATTACCTTTCGGGACTGCTGCTCGGCGCGGAGATTGCAGCGGCGCGACGGTGGCTGGTGCGCCGGCAACTCGCCGCTGCAAAGGTGACGCTGATCGGCGATGCGACGCTGTGCGCGCGCTATCGGCAAGCGCTCGAACTGGCAGGCGTCGCTGCGCTGCCCGGTCCCGCGGACGCTGCAGCGCGCGGGTTGTGGAAAATTGCAGTTCATTCGGGAATATTGAATCGATGATGGCCAATCCGCTGCTGCCCTATCTCAAGCCGTTGCCGCTGGTCGCCGTGCTGCGCGGCATCACCCCGCCGGAGATCGCACCGATCTGCGGTGCGCTGTTCGATGCCGGCTTCCGTATTCTCGAAGTCCCCTTGAATTCACCCGAGCCCTTCGTAAGCATCAAGTTGCTGGCGCAGGCGTTTGGCGAGCGATGCCTGACCGGAGCGGGCACGGTCGTGAAAGTCGCCGATGTCGCGCGCGTGAAGGAAGCCGGCGGGCGGCTGATCGTGATGCCGCACGCCGATGTCGCCATCATTCGCGAAGCCAAGCGCCTGGGCCTGGTGTGCTGCCCCGGCGTGGCGACCATGACCGAAGCGTTCGCCGCGCTCGACGCGGGCGCCGATGGCCTGAAGATGTTCCCTTCGGAATTGCTCACGCCCGCGGTGCTGCGCGCATGGCGCGCGGTGCTGCCGAAGGACACGCTCGTATTCGCCGTCGGCGGTATCCGGCCCGACAACATGGCGCCGTACTGGGAGGTCGGTGCCGACGGCTTCGGCAGCGGTTCGAACCTGTACAAGCCCGGCGCGCCGGTCGATCAGGTACGCACCGTCGCGGCTGCCTACGCGGCCGGCGTCGCCGCGTTGAAAGCGCGTTGATGCCAGCAACGCGCTTCGATCTGGTCGCGCTGGGCGAGCCGATGATCGAATTCAACCAGGTGCGGCCCGACGATGCGGCAGGCTATCGACAGGGCTACGGTGGCGACACGTCCAACTGCGCGATCGCGGCGGCGCGGCTAGGGGCGCGCGTGGCGTACTCGACGCGCCTGGGAGACGATGCGTTCGGACGCCTGTTCATGGCGCTGTGGCGCGACGAAGGCGTCGATGTGAGCGGTGTGGGCATCGACCCCGATGCGCCGACTGCCATCTACTTCGTCACGCACGGTCCGCAGGGCCACGAGTTCAGCTACCTGCGCGCCGGGTCGGCGGCCTCGCGCATGCGTCCGGGCGACTTGCCGCTCTCGCTCATCCGCGAAGCCCGTGTGCTGCATGTCTCCGGCATCAGCCAGGCGATCAGCGCGAGCGCGTGCGACACGGTGTTCGCAGCGATCGAGTGCGCGCGTGCGGCCGGCGCCAGGATTTCCTACGATTCGAACCTGCGCCTCAAGCTCTGGCCGCTGCAGCGTGCGCGTGCGGTGATCACCGCGACCATCGCGCTGTGCGATTGGTTCGTGCCCAGTTTCGAGGAGGCCGCGCAGCTCTCCGGCGCCACCGAACCGCAGGCGATTCTCGACTGGTGCCACGCGCGCGGCGCGCCGCTGGTGGCGCTGAAGATGGGCGCGGAAGGCTGCTGGGTTTCGACCGGGGACGCGCGCGAACGCGTCCCGGGCAATCGTGTCGATGCGGTGGATGCGACCGGCGCCGGCGATTGCTTCGACGGCGCATTCGCCACGCGCCTGATCGCAGGAGACACGCCGCTGACGGCGGCGCGTTATGCCAATGCTGCCGCGGCACTGGCCACGACCGGCTACGGTGCGGTGGCGCCGCTGCCGCGCCCGGCCGACGTCGCCGCGTTCCTGGGCAAGGCGAAGTGAGCGACGCAACCTTTCGCAGCGATGTCTTCGCCGGCAAGGTGGCGCTGGTGTCGGGCGGCACCAGCGGCATCGGCGCTGCGATCGGCAATGCGCTGGCTCGTCTCGGGGCGCGTGTCACCGTGACGGGAGCCAGTGCCGCGGAAGCGACCGCTGCGCGCGCGGCGACCGGATTCGCGGCGGCCGACGCGATCGCGCTCGACGTACGCGACACCGGCGCGATTGGTGCGTGCGTGGCGGCGTTGCCGCGTCTCGACATCCTCGTCAACTGCGCCGGCGTGCTGCGGCGCGGCGCCGAGCACGACGTCGCGACCTTCGCCGAAGTGATCGACATCAATCTCAATGGCACGATGCGGCTGTGCACCGCGGCGCGGGCGCTGCTGGCGCTCAATGGCGGGTGCATCGTCAACACCGCGTCGATGTTCTCGTTCTTCGGCGGGCCGCATGCGCCCGCGTACACCGCCAGTAAGGGCGGCGTAGCGCAGCTGACCAAAGCGCTCGCCGCTGCGTATGCCAGCGACGGCATTCGGGTCAACGCCATCGCGCCGGGCTGGATCGCCACCCCGCTGACCGAGGTGGTGCGCAAGGACGCGCAGAAGAGTGCGGCAATATTGGCGCGCACGCCGCTGGGACGGTGGGGCGACCCCACCGACGTGGCGGCAGTTGTCGTATTCTTGTGTTCGCCAGCGGCGGCATTCATGACCGGAGCGATCGTACCCGTCGACGGGGGGTATCTCGTCGCGTGACTAAAAGTGGGGGAGGGGGACTATGCCCATTGGCACGGCAATTCGGCACCTTAAAAAGGGCGACTGGGAAAAGGCGCACGTCATCGTGCAGCAGGACGAGTCGACGCTGGGATGCTGGGCGCACGGCATCGTGCACCTGGTCGAAGGAGACCTCGGCAACGCGCGCTACTGGTACCGCCGCGCGAGCCGGCCGTTCCCGAAGGATCGCGACGTGGATCGCGAAGTCGCCGAACTGACTGCCGCCCTCAAGGCGTCGCATTGACCGGGCCGCTGATCCTGCCCTCCGCGGGCATCGTTCCGGAAATCGCGCTGCAGGCTATTCCCGACGACGAGCGCGTGTGGGTCCCGCAGGCCGCCGACGTGTGGTTCCGGCCACTGCTGCTCAACACCGTGACCGGCGGCTGGTGCAATCTGCTACGGGTGCGCAAGTCGGGCGTGCTGAGCCGGCACCGGCATCCCATGGTCGTCGTCGGTTACGTGATCAAGGGCAAGTGGCGCTATCTCGAGCACGACTGGGTGGCCGACGAGGGCAGCTTCGTCTACGAGCCCCCGGGCGAGATCCACACGCTGGTCGTACCCGCCGACTGCGCCGAAATGATCACCTTCTTCAACATCAGCGGCGCGATGATCTATGTCGACGAAGCCGGCCGGCAAGTCGGTTACGAAGACGTGTTCACCAAGATAGAAATGTGCCGCGAGCATTACGTCAGCGCGGGCCTGGGCGTCGACTATGTCGACCAGTTCGTGCGTTAGCCTCGCCGCGGTCGGCTAGAATCGCGCCATGTACTGGCAATTCACCGCCGTTGGATTGGGCGCCGCGTTTGGCGCGTGGTTGCGCTGGGGATTCTCGTTCTGGCTCGGGCCGAAATCGGGCGCCTGGCCGCTCGGCACCATCGCGTCGAATCTGGTGGGTGGCTATCTGGTCGGGGTCGCGGTGGCGTTCTTTGCCCTGCGTCCCGGACTCGCGCCGGAATGGCGCCTCTTCGCGGTGACCGGATTCCTGGGCGGCCTGACGACGTTCTCGACCTTTTCCGCCGAAGTGACCGAACTCCTGATGCACGGCGACGTGGTGTCAGGAACCGGACTTGCCGCGGCGCATCTCTTCGGTTCGCTGCTGCTGACCGCCGCGGGTTTTGCGACGGTGCGGTTGCTGGCGGGCTGACCCCGCAATTTTTTCCAAGGAGCAGTTGATGGCCAACGCAATTCGCATCAAACAGACCGGTGGTCCCGAGGTCCTGCAGCTCGAAACTGTTGTCGTAGGCGATCCGGGACCCGGCGAAGCGCGTGTGCGCCACACCGCGATCGGACTCAATTACATCGACACCTACCAGCGCAGCGGCCTCT
This sequence comes from uncultured beta proteobacterium, assembly GCA_963741315.1. Classification (GTDB taxonomy): domain Bacteria; phylum Pseudomonadota; class Gammaproteobacteria; order Burkholderiales; family Casimicrobiaceae; genus PALSA-1003. Next base: position 280,533 of record CAVUHK010000004.1, on the reverse strand, counting down.
ACAAGGTGCCGCTGCCTTCGGGGATGGGCAGCGAGGCGGCGGGTGTGGTCGAGGCGGTCGGCGCGGGTGTGACCGATCTCAAGGCAGGCGATCGCGTCGCGTACAGCGGCGGTCCGCTGGGCGCGTACTCGGATGTGCGCGTGATGCCGATCGATCGGCTGGTGAAGATCCCGGAAGGCGTTTCGGATCGCTCCGCCGCGACGCTGATGCTCAAGGGCCTCACGGTGCAGTATCTGCTGCGCCAGACTTACCCGGTCAAGGCCGGCGAGACGATCCTGCTGCATGCTGCCGCCGGCGGCATCGGCCTGATCGCCTGCCAGTGGGCGCGAGCGCTGGGCGCGACGGTGATCGGAACCGTGGGTTCCGATGCCAAGGCCGAACTAGCCAAGGCCAACGGCTGCACGCACACCATCGTGTACACCCGCGAAAATTTCGTCGAGCGCGTGAAGGAGATCACCGGCGGCAAAGGCGTGCCAGTGGTCTACGACGCTGTCGGCAAGGACACCTTTCCCGGATCGCTCGATTGCCTCTCGCCGCGCGGGTTGTTCGTGAGCTTCGGCAACGCGTCGGGGCCGGTGCCGCCCTTCGAGTTGCTGATGCTGTCGCAGAAGGGCTCGCTGTACGTGACCCGGCCGACGCTGGCCACGTACACGTCGACGCGCGCCGCATTGGTGAAGATGGCCGAGGAAATGTTCGCCCTGGTGCACTCCGGCAAGCTGCGCAACGATCCGCGGCAGACGTATGCGCTCAAGGACGCGGCGCAGTCACACCGCGATCTGGAGTCGCGCAAGACGTCGGGATCGACGGTGCTGTTGCCCTAGGCCGTATCGGTCGTCGGCGCGCCTGGCGCGAAGCGCGCGCGATTGATCAATGCGCGCGCCATCGGCGCGAGTTCGCTCGCGGTAAGTCCGATCGGCCCGCTACCGCTCGCCACCAGCGCGTCGGCGGCCGCGCCGTGCAGGCCGACCGCCAGTTTAAGGGCTTCGGCGATGCCGACGTGTTGTGCAAGCAGCGCGCCGAGCATGCCGGTCAGCACGTCGCCCGTGCCGCCGCTGGCAAGACCCGCGTTGCCGGTGCCATTGATCGCCCATGACTTGTCTGGAAACGCAAGCACGCTCCCCGCACCCTTGAGCACGACCGCCGCGTGGAAGCGTTCGGCGAGCGCCAGCGCCGCGCCGAGTCGATCGCCCTGGATCGCCGCGGTACTCGTGCCGGCAAGTCGCGCCGCTTCGGCCGGATGCGGCGTCATGGCGGTCGGCGCCGTGCGCGTGGCGACCGCCGCGACCAACTGTGGATCTTGGGCGATGAGATTGAGCGCATCGGCGTCGATCACCAATGGCGCGGCAACGGCGAGAGCGCGAGCCAGCAGGCCGCGCGCCCGATCGTCCATGCCCAGTCCCGGGCCGATCACCAGTGCTTCAAGATCCTCGCCGAACACGCTCGCCGCATCGTGCAGCATCAATTCGGGCTGCACCCAGTCGACCGCGGGCGGCGTGCTGGCGGCAATTCCCACCCGGACCTTGCCGACACCCAGATAGAGCGCCGCGCGGCCCGCCAGGATCGCGGCGCCGCCCATGCCATCGTTGCCGCCGACGATGGCCAGCGTGCCGAAGCTGCCCTTGTGCACATTTCGTTGCGCGCGCGTCAGTGGCGCGGGCAGGTTCGCCTGGAGTGCTGGCCAGGTCAGCCATTCGCCGCGCGGTCGCTGAAGCGCAACGACATCGAGTTCCAGCGGATGCACGGTGATCCTGCCGCAGTAATCGGGGCCGTCGGCGGTGAGCAGGCCGGGCTTGAGTGCGATGAAGGTGGCGGTCACAGTCGCTCGAATGGTTGGCTGATGCGCGACGCCGGTGTCCGCGTCGAGTCCGCTGGGCACGTCGAGCGCGAGGATGGGCGCGCCGTTTGCGTTGGCGCGCATTATCCAATTTGCATATTCGCCGTCGATCGCGCGCGTCAACCCGATGCCGAACAGGCCATCGACGATCAATCCCCATGCGTCCTGTTCCGGCCAATCCGGGACGATCGTCCCACCAGCATCGAGCCAGTCGCGTTGCGCCGCCGCGGCCGCCGCGTCCAGTCGCGCGATATCGCCGCGCCAGGCAACGAAGACGTCGAAAAACCAGGCGCGCAGCCAGCGGGCAACCACGAACGCGTCGCCACCGTTGTTGCCCGGTCCGGCCAGCACAAGGACGCGCGCCGTCCTGCCCGCAAGCAGGTCCCGGGCAACGCCCGCCGCCGCGAGTCCCGCGCGGGCCATCAGCGGTTGCCCGCTTGCACCCGCTTCGAGCGCACGCACCTCCTTGACGCGATAGATTGGGGCATCAAACATGACCGGATTATAGGGCCGTAATTCCGGGCGCTTGCCCCGGCCCGCTGATGGCGGCGCTTGTTGGACATTCAAGGGGGCAGTCGTTACACTAGGACGACACGCTGGCGCCCAGGCGCCGGCCCACGGATCACGGGGCGGGTACGCTCGCCACCCAGGTTATCGCCGGTCGTCACGGCAATTTTCAGATTTTCTTTTTGGGGGTTCTCCATGAAGTTGTTTCCCAAGGTTCTGCTTGGCGTGGTCGCTCTTTGTTTCGCCGCCGGCGCATCGGCACAGACAGGCACGCTCAAGAAGATCAAGGATTCGGGCACGATCACCATCGGCACTCGCGACTCCTCGATCCCGTTCTCGTACGTCGATGACAAGCAGCAAACGGTCGGTTACGCGATGGACATCTGCATGAAAGCCGTCGACGCGGTCAAGGCCGAACTGAAGATGCCCAACCTCAAGGTCGTATTGAACCCGGTGACGTCGGCGACGCGCATTCCGCTGATCGCCAACGGCACGATTGACCTCGAATGCGGCTCGACGACCAACAGCATCGACCGCCAGAAGCAGGTCGCCTTCACGAACACCTACTTCGTGACGGCCAATCGCTACGTCGCGAAGAAGTCGTCGAACATCAAGACCCTCGCCGACTTGAAGGGCAAGACGGTTGTCTCAACGTCGGGCACGACGAACATCAAATGGTTGACCGAAGAGAATGGCAAGCAGAACCTCGGCATGAACATCCTGGCCGCCAAGGATCACGCTGAAGCTTTCCTGATGGTCGAGACCGATCGCGCGGTGGCGTTCTTCATGGACGACATCCTGCTCTATAGCCTGGTCGCCAGTTCGAAGGCGCCGGCCGACTATGCCGTCGGCAGCGAAGCCTACAGCGTCGAGCCCTATGGCGCGATGATGCCCAAAGACGATGCGGAGTTTGCCAAGGTCATCAACACGGCAACTGCGAACCTCTACAAGAGCGGGCAAATCATGCCGATTTACGATAAATGGTTCCTGAAGCCCATTCCTCCGAAGGGCATCGTAATGAACGTGCCTGTCAGCCCGCAATTGAAGGCCGCCTTCGCGAATCCGACGAACAGCGGCGATCCGGCCGTATACAAGTAGGAACACAGCAATCGACAAAGCGTAAATCGGGGGGCTGCGGCTCCCCGTTTTCGTTCGCGATTTTGTAACCGGGCAGTCACGTCGCCGCGCAAGCGGGGGGATCGGCGAACTAGCGATGAATTACCACTGGAACTGGGGCATCTTCTGGGAGATGTCCGCCGATGGTCGCCATACCTGGGCCATGACGCTGGTCATGGGGTTGGGCTGGACGCTGTCCACCGCGTTCTGCGCGGGGATCATCGCGCTGCTGCTCGGGTCGTTCATCGGCGTCATCCGCACCACGCCGAACAAATGGGCGGGCCGCTTCGGCAATGCGTATGTCGAGCTGTTCCGTAATATTCCGCTGCTCGTGCAGTTGTTCCTCTGGTTTTTCGTGGTTCCCGAGTTGTTGCCGAAGGCGCTAGGGACCTCGATCAAGCAGATGTCTCCGCCCTGGGCGTCGTTCGTGCCGGCGGTCATCGGCCTCGGATTGTTCACCGCGGCACGCGTTGCCGAGCAGGTTCGTGCGGGCATCCAGGCCATGTCTCGCGGGCAGCGGATGGCCGCCACCGCGATGGGACTGACGCAATCGCAGACCTATCGCTACATCCTGCTACCGATCGCATTCCGTATCATCATGCCGCCGCTGACCTCGGAGACGATGAACCTGATCAAGAACACGTCGGTGGCATTGACGATCGGCTTGGTCGAAACCACCGCAGCGGCCCGCTCGATGCAGGAATTCACGTTTCAGGTGTTCGAAGCATTTACCGCGGCGACGGTGATCTACATCCTGGTCAATCTTACGGTCGTGAACCTGATGCGCTGGCTGGAAAAGAGCGTTGCGATCCCCGGCTTTATCGGACCGCACGTCGAAGGCGGAGCGCACTGACATGGGCGGCTTCGACTTCGGCGTCATCGAGCGTTCGCTCGGCTACCTGTTCAGGGAGGGAATGACCTTCACGCTGACGCTGACCGCGCTGGCGGCTATCGGCGGCATCTTCTTCGGCACGCTGCTGGCGATGATGCGCCTGTCGTCGCACAAGTGGCTGTCGCTGCCCGCGACCGGCTACGTCAACCTGATGCGTTCGATCCCGCTGCTGCTGGTCATCTTCTGGTTTTATTTCCTGGTTCCATTCATCGGCGCGTGGATCGTCGGCTCACCGCGGCCGATCAAGGTCGGGGCGTTCGCGTCGTCGGTGATCACCTTCATGATGTTCGAGGCGGCGTACTACTCGGAGATCATGCGCGCCGGAATACAGTCGATTCCGCGCGGACAGGTATGGGCGGGCTATGCGCTGGGGTTGAACTACTGGCAATCGATGAAGGAGATCGTCCTACCGCAGGCGTTCCGCAACATGCTCCCCATCCTGCTGACGCAGACCATCATCCTGTTCCAGGACACGTCTCTGGTCTATGTGCTATCGATCACCGACTTCCTGGGAGCTGCATCCAAAATCGCGCAGCGCGATGGTCGGCTGGTCGAAATGTACATTTTTGCCGCCCTCGTTTATTTCGTCATGAGCTTCGGCCTGTCCGTCCTGGTCAAGAGGCTGCAGCAAAAAATTGCCATTATTCGCTAGGAGCGGCACGCCATGCCGATGATCGAAATGAAAGCCGTATCGAAATGGTACGGCAGTTTCCAGGTGCTCACCGACTGCACCACCAACGTCGAGAAGGGCGAAGTGATCGTCGTCTGCGGGCCCTCCGGCTCCGGTAAGTCGACGCTGATCAAGGTCGTCAATGCGCTCGAACCGTTTCAGAAAGGCGATATCACGGTCGATGGGATCAAGGTCAACGACCCGAAGACCGACCTGCCAAAGCTTCGAGCGCGCGTTGGCATGGTGTTCCAGAACTTCGAACTATTCCCGCACCTGTCGATAACGCAGAATCTGGCGCTGGCACAGATCAAGGTCCTGGGCCGCGGCAAGGATGAAGCCATCCAACGGGGCCTGAAACTGCTCGACCGCGTCGGATTGATCGCGCAAAAGGACAAGTTCCCGGGCCAGCTCTCGGGTGGCCAGCAGCAGCGGGTCGCGATCGCAAGGGCGCTGTCGATGGACCCGATCTGCATGCTCTTCGACGAACCGACCTCGGCGCTGGATCCGGAAATGGTGAACGAAGTGCTCGACGTCATGGTCGCCCTGGCCAAGGAAGGCATGACCATGATGTGCGTCACGCACGAGATGGGCTTCGCCCGCAAGGTGGCGCATCGCGTGATCTTCATGGACCAGGGTCTCATCGTGGAAGATGCGACGAAGGAAGACTTCTTCGGCAAGCCCCGCTCGGAGCGCGCGCAGCAGTTCCTGTCCAAGATCCTGCAGCACTGACCGGCCCACATCGGCGCGGCGCGCGCCGAGGCGGTCGCAGGGTCGGCATTCGCGGCGTATAATCGCGCTTTACGCGCCACCCGGCACCGATGGCCGAGTTCATTACCCTGCGCGGGCGCAATGCCCTGTCGCCGTTTCGCATCAACAAGCTGCAGTCGAATCTCGCCGGCACCCCAGTCATCGGGATCAGCGCGGATTACTGGCATTTCGTCGAAGTCGCGCGGCCTCTGACCCCTGCCGAAGTACCCATTCTCGAGCGCTTGTTGACTTACGGCCCGCATGGCGCGGCGCAGGTCGATGACGGCGAACTGGCGCTGGTCATTCCCCGTCCGGGTACGATTTCGCCGTGGGCCTCCAAGGCGACCGACATCGCGCGCAGCTGTGGCCTGGACGCCATCACTCGCATCGAGCGCGGCATCGGCTATCGCTTCGCGACGCGCAATCGAGCCCAGCTGAATGCGGGCGAACGGGGCGCCGTCTCGGGACAGATCCACGATCGCATGACCGAGGTGGTCGTGCCGGCGCTGGACGATGCGCACCAGCTGTTCCAGCATTTCGCGCCGCGACCGATGACGACCATCGGCCTGCTCGAACGCGGGCGCGTTGCCATTGCGGAGGCCAATGCGGAGCTGGGGCTGGCCCTGTCGGATGATGAAATCGACTACCTCGCGCACAATTTCGAGCGCGTTGGCCGCGATCCAACCGACGTCGAGCTGATGATGTTCGCGCAGGCCAATTCGGAACATTGCCGGCACAAGATCTTCAATGCCGACTGGATCGTCGACGGTGTGCGACAGCCGCAATCGCTGTTCGGCATGATTCGCCATACCCACGCCGTCAATCCGCAGCACACCATCGTCGCGTACAACGACAATGCCGCGATCATGGAAGGCGGCGTCGCACGGCGCTTCTTTCCCGGTCCTGATGGGCGCTACGCCGCGCACGCGGAGACCACGCACATCCTGATGAAGGTGGAGACGCACAATCATCCAACCGCGATCGCGCCGTTTCCGGGCGCGGCGACCGGCTCCGGCGGCGAAATCCGCGACGAAGGCGCGACCGGGATCGGCGCCAAGCCGAAGGCGGGGCTCACCGGTTTCTCGGTGTCGCACCTGCGCATTCCCGGGCTCGCGCAGCCCTGGGAGACCGACTATGGCAAGCCGGAGCGCATCGCATCGCCGCTGACGATCATGCTCGAAGGCCCGATCGGTGGCGCGTCGTTCAACAACGAATTCGGCCGGCCCAACCTGCTCGGGTATTTTCGCAGCTTCGAGCAGGATGTCGGCGGGGAAGTGCGCGGTTATCACAAGCCGATCATGATCGCCGGCGGCGTTGGCAACATCGCGGCGCGCGACACGCACAAGCATGCGTTGATGGAAGGCTCGCTGGTGGTGCAGCTCGGTGGACCCGGGATGCTGATCGGCCTGGGTGGCGGTGCGGCGTCGTCGATGGCGACGGGCACCAACACTGCCGACCTGGATTTCGATTCGGTGCAACGCGGCAACGCCGAGATCCAGCGCCGCGCGCAGGAAGTGATCGACCGTTGCTGGCAACTTGGTGACGCCAATCCGATCGTGTCGATCCACGACGTCGGCGCGGGAGGTTTGTCGAATGCCTTGCCTGAACTGGTGCACGGCGGCGGCAAGGGGGCACGCTTCGACCTGCGCGCCATTCCCAGCGAAGAGCCAGGCATGTCACCGCGCGAGATATGGTGCAACGAAGCGCAGGAGCGCTACGTTCTGGCGATTGCTCCCGACGCGCTGCAGCGTTTCGCCGCGATCTGCGCACGCGAACGTTGCCCGTTTGCCGTCGTCGGCACGGCTACGCGGGAAGAGACGCTGATCGTAGCGGACCCGGCATACCGCAACGAACCGGTCGACATGCAGCTCTCGGTGCTGCTGGGCAAGCCGCCGCGCATGACGCGCGACGCCACGCATGTCGTGCGCACGCTGCCGGCGTTGATCACTGCGGGCATCGACTTGCGCGACGCGGCGCTGCGGGTACTGCAATTTCCGGCGGTTGCCGACAAGACCTTCCTGGTGTCGATCGGCGACCGGACGGTCGGCGGGCTCTGCTCGCGCGACCAGATGGTGGGCCCGTGGCAGGTGCCGGTTGCCGACGTCGCGGTCACGCTTGCCGACTTCGACGGCTACACCGGTGAAGCGATGGCCATGGGCGAGAGGACGCCGCTGGCGCTGATCTCTCCCGCCGCATCGGGACGCATGGCCGTCGGCGAGGCGCTGACGAATCTCGCTGCCGCTGCAGTAGGCCCGCTTTCCGGCGTCAAGCTCTCGGCGAACTGGATGGCCGCCGCGGGACATCCCGGGGAAGACGCCGCACTCTACGACACGGTGCGCGCGGTGGCGCTCGAATTGTGTCCGGCACTGGGCGTGAGCATTCCGGTGGGCAAGGATTCGTTGTCGATGCGCACCACCTGGCGCGACGGGGCCACCGAAAAGTCGGTCACCGCGCCGGTGTCGCTGATCGTGTCGGCATTCGCGCGGGTCGCCGACGCGCGGCGCGTCGTCACTCCGCAGTTGCGGTTCGATCGCGGCGACACCGTGTTGTTGCTTGCTGACTTGGCCAATGGCAGCAATCGCCTCGGCGGCTCGGTGCTGGCGCAAGTCTACGGCCAGTTGGGCGACACCGCGCCCGACCTCGACGACGCGGCGACACTCAAGGCGTTCTTCGATGTCGTGCAATCGCTGCACGCCAGCGGCAAGCTGATCGCCTATCATGATCGCTCGGACGGCGGCGTGTTTGCGACGCTCTTGGAGATGGCGTTCGCCGCCCGCTGCGGACTGTCCATCGAACTCGACGAACTCCCGGGGGACCCGTTGGGCGCACTGTTCAACGAAGAACTGGGCGCCGTGTTGCAAGTCACCGCAGTCGATCGCCACGATGTAGTCGCGGCGTTCGAAGCTGCCGGCGTGCGCGCGGTGGCCGTCGGCCGCCCCATCGCCGGGGATCAAATACGGGTCACGCGCGAGGGCACGACGCTGCTCGATGCGAGTCGAGTCGACCTGCACCGGGCGTGGTCGTCGACTACGCACGCGCTGCAACGACTTCGCGACAACCCCGACGCGGCCGACCAGGAATACGACCGCATCCTCGATAGCGGTGACCCAGGGCTCGCGCCGCGACTGAGCTTCGATCCCGCGGGCGACATCGCGGCACCCTTCATCGCAACCGGCAAGCGCCCGCAGGTCGCGGTGCTACGCGAGCAGGGCGTCAATGGCCATGTGGAAATGGCCGCAGCCTTCGATCGCGCCGGTTTCGCCGCCTTCGATGTTCACATGACCGACATCATCGCCGGCCGCGTGTCGCTGACGCAGTTCGCCGGCATCATCGCCGGCGGCGGGTTCTCGTATGGCGACGTGCTGGGTGCCGGCGAAGGTTGGGCGAAGTCGATCCTGTTCAATTCGCGGGCCCGCGACGAGTTCGCAGCCTTCTTCGCGCGCCGCGAAACCTTCGCGCTCGGCGTGTGCAACGGCTGCCAGATGATGAGCAACCTGCATGAGCTCATTCCCGGGACCGGACACTGGCCGCATTTCGTGCGTAACCGTTCGGAACAGTTCGAGGCGCGGCTGGTGCTGCTCGAAGTTCAGGAGACGCCTTCGTTGTTCTTCGCTGGCATGAAGGGCAGCCGCATTCCGGTGGCGCTCGCCCACGGCGAAGGCTACGCGGAGTTTCGCGACTCGGTGCAGCTCGCCGCGGCCGAACCGCTGGTGACGCTGCGCTTCGTCGACCATCGTGGCGCGGCGACCGAGCGCTATCCGTACAATCCCAACGGTTCGCCGGCAGGCATCACTGGATTGACAACGGCAGACGGGCGCTTCTCGATTCTGATGCCTCATCCGGAGCGCGTCTTTCGGACCGTACAAATGTCATGGCACCCGGATGGGTGGGGCGAGGATTCGCCGTGGATGCGGATGTTTCGCAATGCGCGGGCGTGGTTGGGCTGAGTATGATCAAATGTCGCCGCGTCGACGCGCCCGAATCGTAGGCATCGAGCAACAGGGGGACATCGTGGCAATCAGAGTCTGGGCGATCAACGGAGTCACGCCGGTCGTCGATCCGAGCGCCTTCGTCCACCCGTCGGCAGTGTTGATCGGCGACGTCATCGTCGGCGCGGGCTGCTATGTCGGACCGGTGGCGTCGTTGCGCGGCGACTTCGGCCGGCTTGAAGTGCGTGCCGGTGCGAATATCCAGGACAGCTGCGTGATGCACGGCTTCCCTGGAACCGACACGATCGTCGAGGAAGACGGCCATATCGGTCATGGAGCGATCCTTCACGGCTGCATCGTCAAGCGCAATGCCCTGGTCGGGATGAACGCGGTGGTGAACGACAACGCCGTGGTCGGCGAATCGGCGATCGTCGCCGCGATGGCGTTCGTCAAGGCCGGCATGGTCGTGCCGCCGCGCACGCTCGTCGCCGGCGTGCCGGCGAAGATCCTGCGCGAGTTGTCGGCGCAGGAAATGGCATGGAAGGTCGAAGGCACGCAGAGCTATCAGGAACTCACCCGCCGAAGTCTCGCGACCATGGTCGAGACTGCTCCGCTCACCGCGGTGGAGCGGGACCGCAAGCGCATCGAAGTGCCGGAACTGCTCCCGTTGTCGGCGCTGAAAGCGCGCGACGGCAGTTAGAATCCTGCTGCCTGTCCATCGCGCCGCGGGTCGGAACCCGCGACGTAGCCGCCTTCGGTGCGCACGGTGAACTGCCCGGCGCCGAAATCCATGTACGAGTCGGGGATCGACGCGAAGCGGTGGCCGAGCGCTTCCAGGCCGCTGCGCAACGCCGCCGAGGCTTCGCGTTCCAGGTCCAGCGACAGTCCGCCATTGACCTTCCAGCGCGGCGCGTCGAGCAGCGCCTGCGGATTGGCGCCGTAGTCGATGAGCCGCATCAGCGTCTGCACGTGCGCCTGCGGCTGGATCGGCCCACCCATCACGCCGAAGGCGGCGACGGGCTGACCGGCGCGCGTCAGGAATCCGGGGATGATGGTGTGATAGGGTCGCTTGCCGCCGCCGACCAGATTGGGATGGCCCGCTTCGAGCGAGAATCCGGTGCCGCGGTTCTGCAGGCTGATTCCGGTGCCCGGAACGACCACGCCGGAACCGAAGCCCATGTAGTTGGACTGGATCAGCGACACCATCATGCCGTCCGCATCCGCGGCGTTGAGATACACCGTTCCGGCCGTCGGCGGCGTTCCATATTTGAAGTCCTGCGCGCGTCGCCGATCGATGCGCCGCGCGCGCTGCGCGAGGTAGCCGCGATCGAGCATCTGCTCCGGCGTCACGGTCATGGTGCGCGGATCGCTCACGTAACGATAAGCGTCCGCGAACGCCAGCTTCATGGCCTCGATCTGCACGTGCTGGACGTCGACCGAATCGATGGCATGGCCGGACAGGTCGAAATTCTCGATGATGCCCAGCGCCATCAGCGCCGCGATGCCCTGGCCGTTGGGCGGGATCTCGTGCACCGTATAGCCGTGGTAGTCGTGCGCCAGCGGAGTGACCCAGTCGCAGGTGTGCTCCGCGAAGTCGGAGAGCGCGTGCGCACCGCCGTGCGCGCGCGAATGCGCGACCATTTTTTCGGCGAGTTCGCCGCGATAGAACGCTTCTCCCTTGCTCGCGGCGATCTTGGCCAGCGAATCGGCGACCGCCGGCGACGAGAAGATCTCGCCGGCTTCCACCGCGCGGCCGCGCGGCATGAAGTGGGCGGCGAATCCTGGAACTTCACCCAGGATCGGTACCGCGTTGTGCCACTTCTCGGCGACGATGGGGCTCACCGCGAAGCCATCGCGTGCATAACGAATGGCCGGCTCGAACAGGTCGGCGAAGGGCAATTTTCCGAAACGCGTCGACAACGCCACCCAAGCCGATACCGCGCCGGGAATGGTCACCGTATCCCAGCCGGCGCGCGGCATCGCGGAGAGCCCGGCATAGCGCTGCGGCGTCCACGCCGCGGGCGCGCGGCCCGACGCGTTGAGTCCGACGAGCTCGCGGCCGTTCCATACCAGCGCGAACAGATCGCTACCCAGACCGTTGCTGCACGGCTCGACCAGCGTCAGGGTGATCGCGGTGGCCAGCGCGGCGTCGACGGCGTTGCCGCCGGCTTGCAGCATGGCGACGCCCGCCTGCGTCGCGAGCGGCTGCGAGGTCGCCACGACATTGCGCGCCAGCACGGGCGAGCGGCGCGAGGGGTAAGGCAGGGTCCAGTCAAAGTTCATGGTTCACGCAGGCCAGAGGTCCCGGCCAACGCCGGACGATCCGCGATCATACGCCGGGAACCTCGGCATTGCCGCGCCCCTGCGCAAATCGCAACAACGGACAGGTCAGCTCTCGCCCTCTTCGAAGACTTCCTCGCGCTTCTTGCGCAAGGTCGGCAGCACGATGAGGATGAGCAGGCCCGCGGCAGCCAACAGCATGGCCAGCGACAGCGGGCGCGTGAGGAACACCGTGGGATCGCCGCGCGAGAGCAGCATCGCGCGCCGCAGATTCTCCTCGAACATGGGTCCGAGCACGAAACCGAGCAACAGCGGCGCGGGTTCGCAGCCGAGTTTGAAGAACAGCACGCCGAGGAAACCGAAAGCGGCGGTCTGCATGACGTCGAAACTGGTGTTGTTGATCGAGTACACGCCGATCGCGCAGAACAACAGGATGGCCGGATAGAGCAGCCGGTACGGCACTTTCAGCAACTTGATCCACATGCCGATCAGCGGCAGGTTGAGCACCACCAGCATCAGATTGCCGATCCACATCGACGCGACCAGACCCCAGAACAGCTTGGGGTTGGAAGTCATCACCTGCGGTCCGGGTTGAATGTTGTGAATGGTCATCGCCCCGACCATCAGCGCCATCACCGCGTTTTCCGGAATGCCCAGCGTGAGCAACGGGATGAACGACGTCTGCGCACCGGCGTTGTTGGCAGATTCGGGGCCGGCGACGCCCTGGATCGCGCCCTTGCCGAATTCGCCTGGATTCTTGGCAACCTTTTTTTCGAGCGCATACGCCGCGAACGACGCCAGCATCGCGCCGCCGCCGGGCAGCAGGCCGAGAACCGAGCCGATCCCCGTCCCACGCAGCACGGCGGGCCACGCATCCTTGAACTGTTGCTTGGTGAGCCACAGCCGACTGACCTTGGCGGCCATCACATCGCGCGCTTGCACGTTCTCGAGATTGGTGATGATTTCGGCGAATCCGAAGAGACCCATGGCGACACTGACCACGCCCAGCCCGTCGATGAGTTCGGGCACCCCGAAGGCGAAACGGGCGGTCCCCGAATTGACGTCGGTGCCGACAATGCCCAGCAACAATCCAAGCACGATCATGGCGATCGCCTTGAGCAGCGAGCCGTGCGCCAGCACGACGGCGCCGATCAAGCCCAGCACCATCAGCGAACAATACTCGGCGGGACCGAACTTGAGCGCGAGTTCCGACAGCGGGATCGCGACGGCCGCGACGAACACTGTCGCGATGCAACCGGCAAAAAACGAACCGAGTGCGGCAGTCGCGAGTGCAGCGCCCGCCTGACCCTTGCGGGCCATCTGGTACCCGTCGAGGCAGGTAACCGCCGACGACGTCTCGCCGGGCATGTTGAGAAGGATCGACGTGGTCGAGCCGCCGTATTGAGCACCGTAGTAGATGCCAGCCAGCATGATCAGCGCCGAGACCGGTTGCAGCGCGTACGTCGTCGGCAGCAGCATAGCGATCGTCGCCACAGGACCGATGCCGGGAAGCACCCCGATGAGCGTGCCGACCATGGAGCCGATGAACGCGTAGAGGAGGTTGACCGGCGTCAGCGCAACGCTGAAACCGAGAGCCAGATGGTTGAACAGTTCCATGTTGCGCTCAGCCCAATCCGCCGGGCCAGATCGGCAATTGCAACTTCAGGCCGATCACGAACACGCCGACGACGAGCGCCGCGAGCAGGAAGCCACTAATAATCGATTCCTTGAGCCGGAATTCCGGGCTCGCCCAACTCGACATCACGATCAGGATGATGGTCGACACGACCAGGCCGGCGTAGTTGACGATGTAGCCGAAGAGAACCACGCTGCCGAGCACCACCAGCGTGGGCTTCCAATGCCACTTGGCAATCGGCTCGCCGTTGATCTTGAGCGCGCGCAGCGACAGCGCGGCGCCGAGGACGATGAGCATGATGCCGAGGATGCGCGGAAAATAGCCGGGGCCCATGCGTGCCGCAGTGCCCAGGGAGTAGTTGCTGCCAATGACGATCGCCGCGATTCCGAACGCGACGAAGATCAACCCGGAATAGAAATCCTTGGGATGGCGTATGAACGGCATTGCGACGACCTCCTGGTGCGTAGCGCTGGCTGCGGCTCTTGCGGCCGCGTAAGAATACCATCGAAGGCAGGACGTCGGGCAGGGCGGTCCGCGTACCGGGCGCAAAAAAAGCAGGCGGCATCGAGCCGCCTGCTTTCCTCGGGCTTGCTTCTGACTTACATGCCGTTCTTGGCGCGAAGTTCCTTCAGGTACGCATCCACGACCTGGCCCTGCATGCGTTGCTGCAACTGCGGCTTGACTTCTTCGAAGGTCGGCACCTTGGCATCGCGGATCTCATCGACCTGGATGACATGCCAGCCGAACTGCGTCTGCACCGGAGTAGTGGTGAACTTGCCCTTCGGCAGCGCGACCATCGCATCGCCGAACGGCTTGACGAAGTTGGCCGGCGCATTCCAGTCGAGGTCACCGCCATTGATCTTGGAACCGGTGTCCTTCGAGCGCTCGGCGAGCTTGTCGAATTTCTCGCCCTTCTGGAGCGCGACGATGATTTCCTTGGCTTCGTCTTCCTTGTCGACCAGGATGTGGCGGACCTTGTATTCCTTGTCGCCGATCTGCGCCTTGATCTGGTCGTATTCCTTGTGCAGGGCCGCGTCGGATACCGGATGGGCCTTGAGGTAGTCGGCCATGTACGCGCGCACCAGGACGGTTTGCTGTGCGAGATCCATTTCGGTCTTTACCGCGGGGTTCTTTTCGACGCCTGCTTTCTTCGCTTCCCTGACGAGCAGTTCGCGGGTGTTGAGTTCGTCGCGGACCGCGGCGCGCAGCTCGGGCGAGTCGGGCTGGTTCTGCGCCAGACGCTGTTTGAGCATGAAATCGTACGCGGCGGGCGTGTAGAGGTTCGGGCCATCGGCCTTGGCGGCAGCGGGCGCAGCCATCGGCGCGGCGGCCGCCTTGGGCTTGGCCTTGGCGGCGTCCTGTGCGAACACGGCGGGCGCCGCGAGAAATGCCGCCGAGGCGATCACGGCGGCGAGGGTTCGGGAAATCTTGTACATGACTGACTATCCTTCGGTTGGTTGGAGCGGGTTATGGATTTTCATCTGGGGCAAGTGCCCGGATCTGCAATGCGTGAATGGGGTGCGGCAATAGATCGTTCACGCGGGCCAGCACCTGCTGGTGGCGTTGCAATCGCGCAACCCCGGCGAAGGCCTTCGACACGATGAACAGCGAAAAGTGCCCGCCGCCCCCGGCTGCGCCGGCGTGCCCGACGTGATCGGCGCTGTCATCCTGGATTTCCAGGGCAGTGGGCGCCAGGTCGGCCAGCCGTTCCCGCAGCGTGGTGGCAATGTCGATCACGATTCCTTGGGCAGGTAGCGGGCGACCGACGCGACCGTTCCGATGGCAGCGGCCATGAACAGCCCGATGCCACCCCAGACTTTGAAATTGACCCAGGTATCGAGCGAATAGTTCGTCGCCACATAGAGGTTCAGTACACCCATTGCACCCAGAAATGCGACCCAGCCCCAGGTTAGCCGCGCCCACACCGGGTCGGGCAGTTTCAGGTCGGGAAGCATCGCCGACATCAGGTTGCGACGGAAAAACAGCCGGCCGCCGGCCAGGATCAGCGCGAATAACCAATAGAGCACGGTCGGCTTCCATTTGATGAAGGTCTCGTCGTGGAGCAGCAGGGTCGCGCCGCCGAAGACGGTAATAATCGCCAGGCTTACCCAGTGGATTGTGGCGACCTTGCCGCGCCGCCAATGGAACCAGGCAATCTGCGCTACCGAAGCGGCAATGGCGACCCCGGTGGCAACGTAAATGCCCCAGATCTTGAACGCCACGAAGAACAGCAGCAGCGGGAAATAATCGGCCAGAAAGTGCATAACCCGCTATTTTACATCGGAAAGTGCCGACAGGCCAAGGGGCCCGTGGCGGACACTGCCGTGGGCGGCGGCCCTAATCCCGCTTCTTGGGACGGCGCGAGCGCGGCTCGATCGAGTGGCGGTAGCGGCCCCAGTCGAATGCCGGGCCGGGATCGGTCTTGCGCCCCGGCGCGATGTCGGCGTGGCCGGCGATGTCGCGGATGCGGTAGCGCCGGCGTAGGGCACGGGTGAGCGCGGCGAGCATGGCGTACTGCGCGTCGGTATAGGGCAGGTCGTCGGTGCCCTCGAGCTCGACGCCGATCGAGAAATCGTTGCAGTTCTCGCGCCCGCGCCACACGGATTGCCCAGCATGCCAGGCGCGCATCTCGCAGGCGACGAATTGCGCCAGCGAGCCCTCGCGCCGGATGAGGAAGTGCGCTGAGACACGCTTGTCGACCAGCGTGGCGAAATAGGGGTGCGCCTTGGCGTTCAGGCTGTTGAGGAACAGCTCGACGATCCACGGGCCGCCGAATTGCCCAGGCGGGAGCGAAATGCCGTGGATTACAAGCAATGAGACCTTGGCGCCTTCGGGGCGCGCGTCGCAATTGGGCGAGGCGAGTTGCGGCGCAGCGCGAACGATGCCCTTGAGATCGACATGCAGCTTAATTGCCGCGGTGCTCATCGCGGTCCCGAGATGCCCATGGCACAGCCTGCGTCGGACGTGAGGCAATCCACGATCGATCAACTCCCCTTCATGGCTTGCAGGTGGGGGATTACTTGATGCCGAGGCGCTCCATCCTATACCTCATCGCCCGGAAAGTGATACCGAGCAGCTTCGCCGCCGCAGTGCGGTTATAGCGCGTCTTCTCCAGCGCTTCGTTGATCGCGGCGCGCTCCACGCGGTCGAGGTAATCCTGCAGCGGCCACTTGTCGCCGGTCGGCATGGCGGCGTCGGCTTCCTCGGGCGGAGGGGTCAGGTGGAGGTCGGCGGCGCTGATGTTGAGCGGATCGGCGGCCAGCGACAGACCGCGCTCCAGGATGTTCTCGAGCTCGCGGACGTTGCCGGGGAAGGGGTAGCCTTCCAGCGCGACCGCGGCGGCCGGATCGAGGCGCGCGGGCGCACCGCGCGTCATCTTCTTGAGGATCGCGTCGGCAATCGACGGAATGTCTTCACGCATTTCGCGCAGGCTGGGCATCGCCAGCTCGATCACGTGCAGCCGGTAGAACAGATCCTGGCGAAACTCGCCCGCATCGACCAGCGCCGGCAGGCGCTTGTGGGTCGCGCTGATGATGCGCACGTCGACCGGCTCCTCGGTCGTCGCGCCGACCTTGCGCACTTTCTTTTCCTGGATCGCGCGCAGCAGCTTCACTTGCATCGGTAGCGGCAGGTCGGCGACTTCGTCGAGGAACAGCGTGCCACCGTTGGCCGCCTGAAAGAAACCGTCGCGGTCGCCTTCGGCGCCGGTGAAGGCGCCTTTCTTGTAGCCGAAGAACTCGGACTCCATCAGGTTCTCGGGAATCGCACCGCAGTTCACCGGCACGAACGGCAGCTCGGCGCGCGGGCCGCCGGTGTGGATCAGCCGCGCGGCGAGCTCCTTGCCGCTGCCCGATTCACCGGTGATGAACACCGGCGCCTGGCTCTTCGCCAGCCGCTCGATCATCGAGCGCACCTGCATGATCGCCTGCGACTCGCCGAGCAGCTGATACGTCGACGATGCGGTCGCTTTCTCCGGCACCTTGAGAGCTTGCTTGACCAGTGCGCGGAGTTGCTCCAGCGCGACCGGCTTGGCGAGGTAGTCGAAGGCGCCGGCCTTGAGCGCCGCGACAGCGTTTTCGGCGCTGCCGAACGCGGTGATCACCGCAACCGGTACGTCGAGACCCTTCTCGGTAATGTGTTCGACCACCGCGAGACCCTCGCCGTCGGGCATGCGCATGTCGGTCAGGCACAGATCGAACGCCTGGGTGTCGAGCAACTTGATCGCTTCGGCGACGGTCTGCGCGCGCGTCGTGTCCAGCCCCATGCGCGAGAGCGTGAGCTCGAGCAACTCGAGCAGATCGGGTTCGTCGTCGACAACCAGCACCTTCGGTTGCCCGCGGTCGCGGATTCTACGGCTCATGATGCGTGGCTCCCCTTGCTACTCATGTCTTGGTCGACTGAGGCGCGGCGCGCTTCAATGTCAAACGGAAGTGCGCCCCGGGTCCTCTGGGCAGCAATTCCAGCGCCGCGCCGTTGGCGTCGGCAAGTTCGCGCGCGATGTAGAGCCCCAGCCCGGTTCCACCTGGCCGCGTGGTGAAAAACGGCTCGAAGATCTGCGCCCTCAGCTCGGCGGGAATGCCCGGGCCGTCGTCGGCCAGTTCGCATATTACGGCATCGCCCATGTATCCGGGGCGCGCGACGATCTGGATGCTGCCGTCCTTCTTCTGGCAATGCTGCCAGGCGTTGCGCACCAGGTTCCACAGGATCTGGTTGATGTGCCCGCGATCGAAAATGACCAGCATGTCGCCGCTGCACTTGATCACGATGCCGCCGGCCGGGATGTGCTCGGCCTGAGCGATCTCCTCGACCAGCGAGGTCACGAATTCGTCGAAGGCGATGACCTCCGGCTGTTGCCGGTCGCGGCGATTGAGCTGCAGGACTTCGCCGACGATGCGATCGATGCGTTTGGCGTTGTTGCGGATCATCGACAGCAGGCGATGGCCCTCGGGCGCGACCGAGCCGTCCTCTTCGAGCAGTTGCGCGGCCTGGTTGATCGCCGACAGCGGGTTGCGAACCTCGTGGGCAATGCTCGCCGTGAGTCGCCCCATGGCCGCGAGCTTGATCTGCTGCGCCTCGCCTTGCGCGCGTCCCAGGTCCTCGAGGTAGATGAGCGTGCCGCCGTTGAGCCCGGAGCCGATGCGCACCAGGCGCACGCGCAACAGGCGCTGCGTGGCCTCGACCTTGAACGGCGGCAACGCCTCGGCAAAATCCTCCTGCCAGCGTCGCCAGTAGTCGTGCAGGATCGAGCTGAATTCCGCCAGGCGCATGCCGCCGCGCATGCGCCCGAAACCACCGAGCAGGCGCGTGACCTGGGCGTTGTGACCGCGCACGACACCGTTGAGGTCGACCACGAGCACACCGTCCTGCATGTCCTGGATGATCAGCCGGTTGACCTGTTCGAGGTTGGCGACGTCGATGCCGCGCTGTGCCGCGAGGTCCTCGCTGGCCTTGGTGTAGCGGCCGAGCGCCAGCGCGATACCGACGGTCGCAAAGTAGCCAAAACCGATCAGGCCCGTCTGCAGGATCTGCGGTCCGGGAATCAGGCCGTCGATGAGGCGCAAGCTGTCGACCGCGATGAGCACCGAACTGGCCAGCGCGGCGTGGAAGAAGGCGATGCGCGAGCGCAACAGCCAGCCGCTGGCAGCGAGCTGCGGGAAGAGCAGGATCGGCAGCGGACCGCTGGCGCTGCCGCCCGAGTACATCAGCAGCCCGATGAAGATGATGTCGCCGCCCAGAAGCGTGAGCAGCAGTGCGGGCAGCGGTATCACCAGCGACTCGCGCTGCACCCACAGGAACGTCAGCAGCCCGAACACGAAATACAGGCCCGCCGCGGTGAGGAAGGCATTGGGCTGTCCTATCGCCGGCAATGCGCAGGTCGAGGAACAGCGCGATGCCCACCAGCAGCGTCGCGCAGGTCGCGCGGTAGACACCGAGAATCCACAGGATGCGTCGTCCCGATTCGCTGATGATCGCGGGCAGCGGCGGCGGCTCGAACGGTGGAATGGCGGGCTGCGGAATCGTTTCCATGGTCAATGCTTGTTGCACTGCCCGTCGGCGCAGGTAAAGCCGGCACCTGCAGGCAGCGCGTCGCTGCGCGGCAGGAACACACCGCACCGGTCGCAGCGGACCATGGGCGCGGCGGCGCCGCTCGTTGCCTGCTGTTGCCGACTGCGCGCCTTGCGTGCGTTGATCAGCCGCAAGGCAAGGAGCACGATGAAGATCAGGACCAGCCAGGCGATGAGCTTGCTCATCAGACCACCTTCCCCGGGTTGAGCATGCCGTCCGGGTCCAGCGCCTTCTTGACCCGGCGCATGAGCTCGAGCTCGATGGCCGACTTGTAGCGGGTCATTTCCTCGCGTTTCATGCGGCCCACGCCATGCTCGGCGCTGAAGCTGCCGGCGTGCTGCGCGGTCAGGTCGTAGACGATGCGATTGGCACGCGCCGTCTGCGCGATGAACCCTGCCGCGTCGACACCCGGCGGCGCGGACAGGTTGTAGTGCAGGTTGCCGTCGCCGAGGTGGCCGAAGACGACGTAACGCACGCCGGGAAACGCGGCATCGAGCTCGGCGCGGGCGCGCTCCAGGAATTCCGGAATGCGCGACACCGGCACGCTGATGTCGTGCTTGATGTTGGGACCTTCGAGGCGCTGCGCCTCGGGAATGTGCTCGCGCAGTGCCCACAACGCCTTGGCCTGCGCGGCGGACTGCGCGATGGTGGCATCCGCGGCGATCGTTTCGGTGATCACGTCGGCGAGTGCGGCCTCGATCTCGGCGGTAAGCGGCGAGCCGGCGGCGGCATCGTCGGCCTGGACGAGGGCGTACCAGGCGTGACCGGGAAGCGGATCGGGCAGCGCGGGAAACTGCGCGCGGGCCAGCGCGATGCAATCGGCGGAGATGAGTTCGAAACCGGTCAACCGGTCGCCCAGCGCGGAGCGCATGGCACGCAACAGGCTCAGCGCGGCCGCGACATCGGCAACTGCAACCCACGCGGTCGCCGAGGTGCGCGGTTGCGCGTAGAGCTTGAGCACCGCCGCGGTGATGATGCCCAGCGTGCCTTCGCTTCCGAGGAAGAGTTGCTTCAGGTCGTAGCCGGTATTGTCCTTGCGCAGTCCTTTCAGGCCGTCCCAGACGCGGCCATCGGCAAGCACCACCTCGAGCCCGAGCACCAGGTCGCGGGCGTTGCCGTAGCGCAGCACCGCGGTGCCGCCGGCGTTGGTCGACAGGTTGCCGCCGATCTGGCAGCTACCCTCGGCAGCGAGCGACAGCGGGAACAGCAATCCGGCGGACGCGGCGGCTTCCTGCACGCGCACGAGTGGCATGCCGGCTTCGACGGTCATGGTTGCGTTGTCGGCGTCGATCGCGCGGACCCGGTTCATGCGCGAGAGCGAGAGCACCAGCTCGTCTCCGCTTTCATGCGGCGTGGAACCACCGCACAGGCTGGTATTGCCGCCTTGCGGAACGACCGCCACGCCGTGTTCGGCGCAGCAGCGCATGATCGCAGCGACCTCCGCGGTCGATCCGGGACGTGCCACCGCGCGCGCGGCTCCGTGATAGCGATCGCGCCAATCGACTAGAAAAGGGGCAACATCAGCGGCGGCGGTGAGGACGTTGGTAGCGCCAACAATCGCCTTCAGCGCAGGCAGCAGGGGGCCGGCAGATTCCGCCATGTGGGGCATAATAGCGGAAAAGAGGGTGGTCCGTAGCATGCGCAAGAAGGAGGAGGTCATGTCCGATACGCCGTCGTCGTTTACGCCGCAGCAAGCGATGGAGTTCATGCAGCGCATGTGGAACCCCTTCGGGATGCCGATCCCCGGGTTCACGCCGCCTTCCGCAGCAGGCGCCGCGCCGGCCGGGATGCCATTCCCGAATCCGGCGGCGATGTTTGCCACGCTCGACCCGGTCGAAATCGACAAGAAGATCGCCGAGCTCAGGGTCATCGAGAACTGGCTCACCATGTCCACGAATTTCATGCAGATGAGCATCAAGACGCTTGAGCTGCAGAAAGCCTCGCTCGAAGCGATGCGCGGCGGCGCGGCGGCGGCAGGAATCGGCGAGACCCCGCGCAAGCGGCCGAAGAGTTGATTGGGGAAACGCTGCAATGGCACTGACGCTCTACTACGGTTCCGGCTCGCCCTACGCGTGGCGCGTGCAACTCGCGCTCGAGCACAAGGCGCTCCCCTACGAACTGAAGGTGCTGTCGTTTTCGGCGGGCGACACGCGCAAGCCCGAATTCCTGGCGCTCAATCCGCGACATCGGGTGCCGGTACTGGTCGACGGCGACTTCGTGCTCTATGAATCCAACGCGATCGTCGAATACCTCGAGGAAGCCTATCCAGGTCGCGGCGCACCGCTGTTTCCGGGCGACGCAAAAGCGCGCGCGATCGTGCGCCGGCTGATCCTGGAAGTCGACAACTACTCTGACAAGTCCACCGACGTGCTGCTTGACCAGGCGTTCTCGGTCAAACCCGAACAGCGCGACGCGAAGAAAGTCGCGGAGGGGCGCCAGACCGTGGTCGACGAACTGGTGGTGATGACCAACGCGATGCGCGGCGACTATCTCGCCGGACCGCTGTCCGCGGCCGACTTCGCGCTCTATCCGCTGATCGCGTTCCTGTTTCGCGCGGAAAAGGTCAAGCTGCCCGACCTCGACGCCAACGGCATGCTTACCGCACCTTTGCGCGCCTGGAAGGCCCGCGTCGAGGCACTGCCGTTTTTCGCGAAGACCGTGCCGCCGCACTGGAAGTAGTCGCAGTTCCGGTAACGCGCGCGAGGCGCCGGTTCTTCGGTGACAGCCAGGCGGTCCGTTGCGCGAGCGCCGGCGCAGCGGCGTTGTCGGCGAGCGTGAGCCAGCAGGTATCGACCGGCGCGGCGCCCAGTTCGATCGCAAAGCTCAGCAATTCGTCGCGCCGAAATGCATGCACACTGATCACGTCGCCCGCATTGCGCGTATGCATCAATCGCTCCATGCCTTCGATTGATGCGCGCAGACCGTCGATGGCCACGATGACATCGCCGGCGGCGAGGCCGGCGCGCTCCGCGGGACCTTCGCTGAGCACATGCGTCACGCGCAGATGCGCGCCGGCTGCCAGACGCGCTCCCAGCCAGACGTCGGGTGGCGTGTCCTTGGCGGCGATGCCGCCCTTGTCGCGCTCGCCCGTGGCTCGACGCAGGTTGCACTTGATGCCGACGACGGCCAACAGTTCGGCGAGCGGCAGCTCCAGGGTGCCGTGCACGTAGCGGGCGAAGAATGGAGCCAGGTCACGGCCAGAGAGTTCGCTGGCGACGGCTTCGACGCCGCCTTCCGGTACTCCGATGCCAAGCGCGCCATAGCGGCGCCAGAGTTCACGCATCACGTCGTCGAGCGTGATACCGCAATCGCGCCGCAGCGTCAGGTCCAGCGCCAGCCCGACCAGTGCGCCCTTGACGTAATAGCTGACCACCGCGTTGGGCGAATTCTCGTCAGGCCGGTAATACTTGATCCACGCGTCGAAACTCGAGTCGGCGACGCTTTGCCGCGCCCGGCCGGGCGTACGGAGCACCACAGTCACATTGCGCCCGAGCAGTTCGAGGTACTCGTCGACGGAAATGACGCCGCTGCGCGCGAGCATCAGATCGTCGTAGTACGAGGTGATGCCCTCGAAGGCCCAGAGCTGGCGCGTATACGTCTCGCGGGTGAGGTCATAGGGCACGAAAAGCCGCGGGCTTGATGCGCTTGACGTTCCAGGTGTGAAAATACTCGTGGCTGAAGAGGCCCAGTAGCGTGCGATAGTCGTCGCGCATCGCAGCTTCGCCGGGCACAGGCAAGGCGTCGCGCTTGCTCACCAGGCTGGTGCTCGCGCGGTGCTCAAGTCCGCCGTAGCCTTCACCGAGCACCAGCAGCTGGAAGACGTAGTGGTCCACCGGCGCACGGCCGGCCGGCACGCCGGCGTACAGATCGATTTGCGCCTGGCAGATGCGCTGCACGTCGCGCACAAGGCGGGACAGGTCGCCGCGGTGGCGTCCGGTGATCGCGATATCGTGTTGCGCTCCACCGGCTTCGAAGTGGACCAGATCGAAACGACCCATTTCCACCGGATGGTCGATCAATTCGTCGTAGTTGGCAGCGCGGTAGGTGCCAAATCCATAAGGCTGCGCGCCCGCCCGGGGCAGGCTGGTGGCGACGCGCCATGCACCGAAGGCATCGTCAACCGGAGCGACGATCTCGAGTTCGCACGGATGTTCCTCGTGCCCGACTGGCCAGACAAACACGCTCGGGCCGTTGAAAAATCCGCGAGAGGCATCGAGAAACGCCGCGCGCACCGAGAGGTCGAAGGCATAGACATCGACGATGAAGGTCAATTCGCCCTCGCAGGGTGCAACCTGCCACACGTCCTTGGCCGTTTTCACGATGTCGACGGGAATTCCGGCACAGGTCGCGCGCACGGCGACGAAGTGGCGCGCGAATTCGCGGATCAGGTAACTGCCCGGCACCCACGCCGGTAACCGGAACACCTGGCCGGCGGCATCCGGATCGGCCACCGTGCAGGAGACTTCGTACAGGTGCGCGTGGGGATTGCTTGCGCTGATGCGATAGCGGACGGGGTTCATGCGGTTGTGGGAGCAAAGAGTTCGCGGGGCGTGGAAAGGCCGCGCATCGTATGGCGCCCCACCGTGCGCAGTGCGCCGACGTACGCGCGCGCGAAGTCGTCGGTCACTACGATCGGCTCGTCGAGCGCCTTCGCCACGTGTTCGACGCGGCTGACCAGGTTGACTGCGGGCCCGATCACGGTGAAGTCGAGTCGGTCCGCCGCGCCGACATTGCCGTAAATCACCGTGCCGGCGTGCAACGCGACCACGATATCGAGCGCTGGCTCGCCGGCCATCGACGGGTCGTCAGTGAGGCCGCGCACCGCGACCTGCGCTTCGCGCGCCGCATCCATGGCATGGCTGGCGGCGACGGTGGCAGTCACGGTGGCGTCGATCGGGAAAATCGCCAGCAGACCGTCGCCGATGAACTTGAGTACTTCTCCTCCGTGATCTCGAATCGCCTGCGCCTGCACGTCGAACAATGCATTGAGGATTGCGACCATCTGCTGTCCCGCCAGGCGGTCCGAACGTGCAGTGAAGCCGCGCAAGTCCGATGACCACAGCACCACGTTGAGCTCTTCGCCGGTGCCACGGCGAATCTGGCCGGCCAGCACCTTCGGACCGGCGCTGGTGCCGACGTAGGCGGCGAGCAGGTTTTGGGTCATCGCGCGCTGGCTGAAGGTGTCACACACGATTCCCAGGCGCTGCGAAATGCCCGTCAGGGCGACGACATCGGCGTCGCAAAATCCATCGCTGCGATCTGTCGCGTAACTGGCGGCATATCGCCGACCCTGCGCCCCGATGATCGGTAGCGCAAGGTAGTCAGTGCAGCCCCGGGCTCGGATATCGCGAAGGATCGGCAGGTCCAGGATGCTGTCGGCGGCGCCGATATGGCGGCGTATCGTCTCGCCGCCCTGAACGACGCGCGCGACGACGTTGTCCTGGTAGGGCACCGCGCCGCCAACCTCATGGGTGATGAAAGTTTGCACAGTCTGACCGTCATCGCGCCACCAGACGAAGGAGGTGCCCAGGAATTGTGGATGCAGCGTGCCGCTATGCAGCGTCGTGCGGGCAAGCGGCAGTCCGGTAGCCAGCACCAGCCATGCGAACTCGTCGAAGACCTGCGCACCCGATGTCGCCTGCAGCGCAGGTCCCAGCAGCCAGTCGGAGATGGACTCGACGGTCGCATGCGTCGGTCGTTGCGCCGGAGGCCGTGCGACGACTTCGAACGTACGCAGGCCGGACTGCACGAAATTGTCGGCGCGCACTGCCGCATCGACGTCGGTCATTGCCTTGCCAGCCTCCGGGGTGGGTGGGACGCGGCGTTGCACGGCACTTTGCCGCGAGCGCTTGCTGGCGCCCTCGACACGAATCGAACGTGTGACCCCCTTCTTAGGAGGAAGGTGCTCTATCCACTGAGCTACGAGGGCGACGCGCGCATTCTACCCGATTGACCTGCGCCGCCCGAGAGGCCCGGCACCTATAATGCAGCTTCGCGCTGCAACCAACACGCATGGACGCAATCACCTCGCCAGCACCTCGCCAACCGCTTGCGCGCACGCTCAAGCGGCTCGGCCGTTTTCTGACGCCGTATCGCGGACGGTTCGTCGTTGCCGGCATCGCGCTGCTGATTGCGGCGGGATGCGCCCTGGCAGTGGGGCAGGGACTCAAGATGGTCATCGACCGCGGCTTCGCCAGCAGCGATGGCAGCGAACTCGACCGCGCGCTGTTCGCGGTACTCGCGGTGATCGCGGTGATGTCGGTAGCGACCTATGTGCGCTTCTACAACGTGTCGTGGATCGGCGAGCGCGTTACGGCCGACCTGCGTCAGAGGGTCTTCGATCATCTGCTCACGCTCTCGCCCGGGTTTTTCGAGATCACTCGTACCGGTGAAGTGATTTCTCGGCTGACCAATGACACGACCATGCTCGAGTCGGCCATCGGCTCGAGTCTGTCCATGGCACTGCGCAACATCGTCATGGGCGTCGGAGCGCTGATCCTGCTCATGCTCACCAGCCTCAAGCTCACCCTGCTGGTGCTGGCCGGTCTGCCTATAGTAGTGCTGCCGATCATCCTGTTCGGGCGGCGCGTGCGCAAGCTCGCGCGCGCCAGCCAGGATCGCGTTGCTGACACAGGTGCGTACGTCGACGAAGCCATCCATGAGATCCGCACCGTGCAGGCCTACGCGCACGAGCCCGTCGACCGCGCCGCGTATGCGCAGCGGGTCGAGCAGGCCTTCGCCGCGGGAGTGCGCCGGATTCGCCAGCGCGCGCTGCTGATCGCGACGGTGATCTTTCTCGTGTTCGTCGCGGTGGGCATCATCCTCTGGATCGGCGGTCACGACGTACTGGCCGGGCGCCTGTCCGCGGGGCAGCTCTCGGCATTCGTGTTCTACGCCGTGATCGTCGCAACGTCGGTGGGCGCAATCAGCGAAGTGACCGGCGAACTGCAGCGCGCGCTTGGCGCCACCGAACGATTGTTGGAAATACTCGACACTCCGGCCGAAATCGCCACGCCCGCGGCGCCTGTGCCATTACCCGAACCGGCGCTGGGAACGGTCGCGCTCGAGTCGGTAACTTTTGCCTATCCGTCGCGGCTTGGCGATCCTGCACTGCGTTCGCTTTCGCTGCGCGTGGCGGCGGGAGAGCGGGTCGCACTGGTGGGACCCTCCGGCGCAGGCAAGACGACGGTCTTCCAGTTGCTGCTGCGGTTCTACGATCCGCAGTCGGGCACAGTGATGATCGATGGCGTCGACGTGCGCGCTGCCGACCCGCGTGCGGTGCGCGGTCGTATCGCGGTGGTGCCGCAGGACCCGGTGATCTTCGCGGCGAGCGTGTGGGACAACGTGCGCTACGGGCGGCCCGACGCGAGCGATGCGGAAGTCCGTGACGCTTGCGAAGCGGCCTACGCGAGCGAATTCCTGGCGCGGCTGCCGCAAGGATTCGACACCGAATTGGGCGAGCGCGGCGTCAAACTTTCCGGCGGCCAGCGGCAACGCCTGGCAATCGCGCGCGCGGTGCTGGCGCGGCGACCGATCCTGCTGCTCGACGAGGCGACCAGCGCGCTCGACGCCGAGAGCGAGCGCATGGTGCAGCTGGCGCTGGACCGCCTGATGACCGGGCGCA
Source organism: uncultured beta proteobacterium (assembly GCA_963741315.1). GTDB lineage: Bacteria > Pseudomonadota > Gammaproteobacteria > Burkholderiales > Casimicrobiaceae > PALSA-1003. The sequence goes on along the minus strand of CAVUHK010000004.1, from coordinate 253,232 downwards.
CCACGCTGATCGTCGCGCATCGCCTGGCGACCGTGATCAGCGCGGATCGCATCATCGTGCTCGACGGCGGGGTCGCGATCGCCGAAGGAACGCATGCTTCGCTGGTGCGCGACGATCCGCTCTATCGCCGCCTTGCGTCGCTACAGTTCGGTCTCGACGCGGCGTCGGGCGCGCCAGAACGCGGCGTGGCGCTCGGCCAACCTGGCTAGTAGCAATTCACCGCGTCAGCGCGTCAACTGCCGGTAGCGGAAGCAGGTCGTCAGATGGTCGTTGACCATGCCGGTAGCCTGCATGAACGCGTAGCAGATGGTGGTGCCGACGAAGCGAAAGCCGCGCTGCTTGAGCGCCTTCGACAGCGTGTCGGACGCGGGCGTGCTCGCCGGGATCGAGGCGCTGCGGGTGCGCGGCTTCGCGGTCGGTGCAGTGCCGGCCAGGTCCCACAGATAGCGATCGAGGCTGCCGAATTCGCGCTGCACCTCGAGGACCGCTTTCGCGTTGCTTACCGTGCTTTCGACCTTGAGGCGATTGCGGACGATGCCCGGATCGGCCAGCAGCGCCTCGATGCGCCGGCGGTCGAAGCGGGCCACACGCGCAGGATCGAAGTTGGCAAATGCCTTTCGATAGCTGTCACGCTTGTTGAGAATGGTTTGCCAAGACAGGCCGGCCTGCGCACCTTCGAGCACCAGGAATTCGAACAGACGATGATCGTCGTGCACCGGCACACCCCACTCGGTGTCGTGATACACGATCATGCGCGGGTCGGTGCCGGCCCAGGCGCAGCGTACGGGTTGTCGCATGCGATGCCTCCGCCGCGATTATCGCGCGTTGCCGTCGCCCTTCGCACGCCGGACGCTTGTTGCGCCGTAACCCAGACTGCAGAATGACGCGATGATCCACTGGCTGCGGCCCGGCGCGCCGTTTCCTCCCATCGAACGCGCGATGGGCGAACCCAACGGGCTGCTGGCGGCCGGCGGCGACCTGTCGGTCGAGCGGTTACTCGACGCGTATCGCAACGGCATCTTTCCCTGGTACAGCGGCGACCAGCCGATCCTGTGGTGGTCACCCGACCCGCGCATGGTGCTGTTCGTCGACGAGTTCAAACTGTCGCGGTCGTTACGGCGAACGATCGACAAGCGGCGCTTCGAAATTCGGGTAGACACGGCGTTCCTGGAGGTGGTCCTGGCCTGCGCCGCACCGCGTGACGGGCAGGGCGGCACCTGGATCACTCCGGAAATTGCCGCGGCGTATCACCGCCTGCACATGCGCGGCCATGCGCACTCTGTCGAAGCCTGGGTCGACGGCGAGCTTGCCGGTGGCCTGTACGGAGTCGCCATCGGAAGGATGTTCTTTGGCGAATCCATGTTTGCGCGGGCGACCGACGCCTCCAAGGTCGCATTGGCGCATCTGATCGACATCCTGCGCCGGCAAGACGTGCCGATGATCGATTGCCAGCAGCAGACTTCCCACCTGGCGCGACTGGGGGCGCGCCCGATAACTAGGCGAGAGTTTGCTGCAGAGTTGTCTCGGTTGGTAAACTCGACGCCAACGACCGACGCATGGCGCGCGGTCGATTCCGTCCCGAAGGCTCCTTGACCAAGCTCAACGACCTGCCGCTGGCCGCCCTGCAGTTCTATGCAACGGCGCCCTATCCCTGCAGCTACCTGCCCAACCGGCTGGCGCGTTCGCAGGTCGCCACCCCCAGTCATCTGATCGACAGCAGGGTGTATGGGGAATTGGTACGGCTGGGCTTTCGGCGCAGTGGCGCCTTTACCTATCGCCCGTATTGCGATCATTGCCGGGAATGTGTACCGGTGCGGGTCCCGGTCGATATCTTCGTGGCCAACCGTAGCCAGAAGCGATCGCTACGCCGTCACGTGACGTTAGCAGCAATTAAGCGTACTTTAGCGTTTGATAGTGAACATTACGCGCTGTACCTGCGATATCAGAGATTCCGCCACCCCGGCGGAGGCATGGATCAGGACAGCCGGGAGCAGTATCAGCACTTCCTACTGCACAGTAACGTAGGAACGGATCTATACGAGTTTCGGGACGCAGGGGAGCTGCGGATGGTCAGCCTGGTCGATCGCCTGCATGACGGCCTGTCGTCCGTTTATACGTTTTTCGACCCCGATCCGCCGGGTGCCAGCTATGGGACGTTCAACGTTCTTTGGCAGATAGAGCGTTGTAGGGAGCTGGGCTTGCCCTACCTTTACTTGGGATACTGGATCGCCGAGAGTCGAAAGATGGCTTACAAGGCGAGTTTTCGGCCGATCGAGGGGTTGGTGCAGGGGGGGTGGAGGAGGTTGGTGGATTGAGCGCCGCGCCAGGCTGAGAGCCTTGTGAGTTAAACGGACCGATCGGGCCAGGGGGAGGCCGACGTGTTAAAAAACCTGTCCATTGGCAAGGTTGTCGTGGATCGCGGTGCGTATGTGCCGCCGGCGCTTCGACCGCTAGTCGACGCCGCCGAGGCCGGCGAACCGCTGGTACCCCCACTGACTGCAATCGTCAAAAGCTTTGGGTTCGACAGCTTCATGTACGGCATGAGCGTCGACCGGCAATCGACGAATCTGCGCATCCCGCCTGAATGTCAAATGTATGTCTTCACAACGCTACCGGATGCCTGGGTCGCGCGTTATGACCAACTCGCGTACATCGAAATCGACCCGCGGATCTTGAAGACTTGGGAAAGCGCAATTCCGCTAGTGTGGGATTCGCGCAGCGAGTGTGGCGTCGATGAGCGGACAGATGCATTTCTGGAAGATGCTGCACGCTACGGTGTCGCGAGCGGTATTGCCATGCCCATACACGATGCCAAGTATCAGCGTATTGCGGTCGCCCTCAATTCGGCAAGTCCAATCATAGACGATCGGCGGGGCACCGAAATTGCGAGCCAACTTGGCGACATTGTCCTGCTGGGTACGTATTTTCATGAAATATTTTGTAAGGGCGTGGTCGATCGAAACGTCCCTCCATCAAGCCGCGGCGCATCACTTAGTCCACGTCAATGTGAATGCCTGGGTTTGGCGGCGCGTGGATTGACTACCGAGGATATTGCATTGAAGTTGGGAATATCAATCCGGACGGCGCAATTCCATTTCGACGGTATCAGAAGCAAGCTAGCCGCGGCCAATCGTCAGGAAGCTATTGCGATTGCAATCGCCCGTGGAATTATCAAGGTGTAGAGGAATTCCGATTGCGTTGTCGGTTGGGGATGGTTTGCGAAGGTAACCGCACGACGCGCGGGTCAATTCGGAGCCGCCTTAGATAATGTCTGCGACTATCCCAGCGTGAACTGGTTTTGCGATTGCTGCCCGTCGCGTCGCGGGCGCAAGGTTCGAATGCATTGAAGGCAAGGCGAAGCTGGGCTATGTGCTCGACAACTCCTGGCGGTTGGCGGGTGTCATACACCGATACAGCACCGCTTTAGGCGCAATTCGTCACTCGGCAATGCGCAGTTGCGGCACCCGCGCGAGAATTACTTGAGATATTTCTCGCAAACCGCTGAAAGAGCTACACTTCGTGTCTGTTCAGAACGCTTGTTTCCACGGTCTTTGCCTCTGGATTTGAATTGTGGGGTGGCGTTAACTATGATGAAATTAATGAAGTAATTTCAACAAGTTAACGCTACATCGTACTTTTGAACTGCGTTAGGTAGCAGACAATTTCCAATGACGGACACCGCTGTTATTTTGGCTTTTGAGCGAACGCCATGAACATCCAATTGCCTAATACGCTGTGCGGCACAACTTTTGCTTCAATTTAATTCAAGTGATCGGCGCGCGTACCATGGTCATTAGGGTCAAGTACGCCGAGGATGTGAGGGAGAACCACTGGCCAAAGCGTCTCGCGAAATCTTCTCCGGAAGAAGCCAAAATGACCGATAGGCTGGAGGTTGGTGTTCTCGGGCCCGAGTGCGATATTTGTAGCTCGGCAGTTACTAAAGAGACTAAGTATTCGCAGGGTTGCTTCCAAAGTGGCGAAAGGATCGTCCGAAAATCGGATTGCAATGATCGGAGCTCGGATTGCTCGAAATCTTGCTAGGGCGTCTTCAATGCGAACAGTGTCAAGCGCTCCCGAAGTCGTTCGTACATTCCACCAGAAGTCTGGATGGCGACGATTTGCCCATTCCATCGCTGCACCCGCTGGAATATCTTCACTCATTCGAAGCAGCCGGCCTGGGAAAAAACCGAAAATGCGAGTAAGCACAGGCATCATGACATGCCACAAGGCGTACATACGCAAGCGCTTTGCTCTTGCATAGTCTCGCCAAAAGCCAGTATGGCCGCCAACTAATATCAGTCGATTGATTAAGTCGCCATTTCGAACAAAACCGGTGACAAAACCTCCGATGCTATGTCCAACAACGACGATAGGGATTCCAACAAATCTTTTCGCGAGCAAGTCGAGCGCGGCGGCGCAGTCTTTGTTGCCCCAGTCCTCGACCGACGCAGGAAATCCCCTCAGTGAGCGCGGCCGTGACTTCCCGATGCCACGGTAGTCGTATGCCAGCACTGTGGCCCCATTCGAAGCGAGATACTCGGCAAAGTGATCGTAGTAGCGATATGAAATTCCTGCGCCCGCATTTATCAATACCGCTACCGTCGGCTGCGCAGCAGTTGAACGCCAGATTCGCCCTGACAGTGGATAACTGTCAGAGGAAAGAAAGACAAGATCTTCCGCCGCAACATTTGGACGTATCGATGTTATTTGCAAGGAGCGCCTGTTCTGTTGTTAGCGAAGAGTCGGCGTGCGCATTATGAATTTTGCGAAAGTATACGATCAATCACGAAGCCGAAGTACTGCGCTGGTGCGTGCAGTCGCTGGTGAGCGTCTGTTCAAGGCAATCGCCGCAGCGCCGCGGCAGGAATTGGGACAAGCAGTACTTCGATTGACGATTGCCATAGCCGTATTGGCGTATGTGGCTTGGTACGTACTTCGCGACGGCTTTCTCAATCCCAACGAAGCACAAGCAATTGTTGCGGCAACCGCATTTGTCCTGTTTGCGGCATTTCTTGTAGTCGAAGTTATCAAAGTGCCTAGGGTCTCCGTTCGTCGTCGTTTGCTCGGTATCGTTGTCGACAACGTGGTTGCTTCATATGGCCTTTATGTCTTGGGCGAGGGCGGGGCGTTTATCTTAGGTTTGTACTTGTTCGTAACGGTTGGTAACTACTTCCGTTACGGTCGATTTTATATGTACACCTCTCAAGCCCTTGCTGTCACAGGGTTTGTCACAGTAGTAGCGATCTCGAGTTTTTGGTCGCAGCACGTCTACATTGCACTTGGATATCTCATTGCATTGCTGATCGTCCCAGTCTATGTCGGTCTACTTGCAAATCGAGTCACAAAGGAGCGCCGTAGAGCAGACGAAGCGAATGAAGCGCGAGGACGATTTCTTGCCAACGTAAGTCATGAAATGCGTACCCCGTTAAACGGGGTAATTGCGATGGCTGACGTATTGCGTGAGTCAAATCTGAATGAATCGCAAAGAGAAATCGTCGATACCCTAGGTACATCAGCGCAATTGCTGCTTGTCCAGATCGAAGACGTTCTGGACATGTCAAAGATCGAAGCTGGTCGCGTCCAAATTGAAGCAAAGCCGTTTGAATTAGGTCGGTTGCTTACTAGCACCGTTAAGGTCGTGATGCCGCAGGCGCGATACAAGAACCTCTCCGTCAACACTGAGGTCTTGGGCGAAGCCGCGCGGTGGTACATAGGCGATTCACACCATCTTCGCCAAGTATTGTTGAACTTGCTTTCAAATGCGGTGAAATTCACCGAGCGCGGGGCAATCTCACTAAAAGTCGCTACGGTTTCGCGAACAGCAACTGATTCTCGTGTGCGGTTCGAGGTCCAAGATACTGGAATCGGGATCGCTCAAGGCAATCAAGCAAGAATATTTGAACCGTTTTCACAGGCAGACGATTCAATTGGTCGTGTGTATGGGGGCACAGGACTCGGCACAACAATTGCGCGCCATCTCGTGTCGCTTATGGGCGGCACAATGGGGCTCACCAGTGAAATTGGTGTAGGAAGCACGTTCTGGTTTGAGCTCCCACTGAAGTACTCAGAGGCTGTAGGCATCGACCTCACGCAGGAGGTCGCTGACAACGCGCGTCTTACATCTGCTGCCTCGGCACTCGCCGCGCAACATGGCAAGGTTACGAAAATCAAAGGGGCGCGAATACTTGTCGCTGAAGACAATCCGACGAATCAGCGAGTGTCGCAGATGATTCTTGAAAGTGGCGGGCATCGCCCTACGATCGTAAACAATGGCGAAGAAGCCCTGGACGCACTGGAGCGGGGCGGTTTTGAACTCGCTATTTTTGACTTGTCCATGCCGCTCGTAAGCGGATTAGAGGCGCTGAAGCTCTATCGGTACACGACATCAAAGCCAATTCCAATCATCATACTTTCAGCAAATGTCACAAGCGAAATAATCGACGAGTGTCAGCGTGCAGGCTGCGCGGAATTCATTCCCAAGCCAGTGCGGCCGTCAATGTTGCTGGGTTCAATTGAAAGACATTTGGCGGAGAGCGCTGACGCGGTGCAGATCATGCCGCCGCCGATGCGTGTTGAGGAACGACCTCAACTCACAGTAATAGATACCCCCGTCGTGGATCCGCAGGTACTTGCCGATCTCGGTCGACTCTCGCCAGATCCAACCTTCGTTGAGCGATTAATTCGTGGGTTTCACACGGACACCGAGCGGCTAGTGTCGGTGCTGAGCAACGCACTTGCTGGCCGTCGATACGAAGAAGCGAAAGACGCGGCTCATGCCCTCAAAGGAGGGGCCGGCAGTGTTGGCGCGACACAACTTGTTCAACTCGCGGTTCGTTTCGAACGGGCTGAACACGAGGTGCTTCGTGCAAAAGCTGCAGCGTGGACAGAGGAGTTAGTGCGAGCTGCGAATGCCGCACTTGCCGCCCTCGATCGTCATCTCGAGGAGCGGCGGGAACAGCAGTCGGGTTCGTGACCTACCGTAGAGTTAAGCGGTCCGCTGAAGCGGAGTTACGTTCGACGAAACAAGTTCCAGTTCCACACCCTTGCTCTGCGCTCGTACGAGGCGCTCCATCATTCGAATGTCGCGATCGCCTAAGCGCAATGCGGCATCGACCCAAACCTCTACTACCCTGGCAAGCTCGTCATAGGTGATTGGCGAGACTTCGCGGCTGGCTGCTTCGATCGCTCGGCGCCCATTTGCCGCCTTAGAGTGTTTCTTAATGTAGTTGAACACAGCGAGTTCGCCGGCACCATCAGTAGCCAGGACGTCTACGACCCCCATGTCATAGAGTTGCCGTCCGGTATATAGATTCCCGCTACTAATCATTTCCTCGGTGGTCCTGCGACCTACCTTTCGAGAAAGCAGGCTGTAGGCGCCCATACCAGGAAACAAATTGAAAAGAATTTCCGGGAAACCCAATCTTGCAGATTCCTCCGCGACTAACACCGATGCAGCTAAAGCGCTCTCAAATCCCCCGCCCATCGCATCACCTTGGACCAGGGCTATCGTGGTTAGAGGCTGATCGAACGCGGTTGCCCAGCCATAGACATTTTCAATGCATGAACGACCATATTCCAATAGCTTGGGGCGATCTTGGGCTGCGATTGCGTCACGGAAAAGCGCCAGATCTCCGCCTAGATTGTAAATGCCGGGCACCTTCGATGCTTCGACCACGTAATTGATTTTGTGGTGCTGGCCGTTATGCAATACGAGGCCGCGCGATCCTGAAATGCTCGCTGCAAAATCTCGCGCTTCGGCCAATAGTGTTGTGTTGAACGTAGGACGCGGCGTTGGATTCATGAATCCCCAAAGGACGCCGAACTCGGCGTCGAATCGAGTTTCCATTTGCGTAAATGCCATTTCAGCAAAATGCCGCGGCTCAGCGATTGCGTTCATGATTGCTCCCTTGGGACTCAGCAGGTCGGGGTGTAAATTGCCTGACGGTCACATTGTGGCAAACAATACGCAAGGGAATCAACCTGTATTCGTCAATTTGTGACGATATACGTCAGAATTTGTTGGCCATCGAGACACGAAGGCGAATATCTCTCCCCCGGTTAGTGCATGACAGTTGTCAGATTGTCGAGTGCAGTAGTAGTGAAGTTTCGAACAAATTAAACTTTAAAGACTAGGTTTATAACTAATTGATAATTCAATAATTTATGCGGATAAATTTTGATGTTGTTCGGTTTATTGATAGCTAGTCGCGGATGGCTCGCAGTAATCAGCCCAATTGACGGTTTGCGAAATCCATCGCTTACTGCGTTACAGCTAGTCCTCGGGATCGACGAAATGCCCGGCCTGAAAAAGCATTCTCTCCCCCATTAAAAAGCGTCAGCGTGGTCCATTTGACCGTCGAACAATCGTTCGATGTGTCCTCTCCTTTCTGACTTGAACCCCTGCGCTGCTCGCTGAAGCCGAAGTTGTAGGGCCAAACACACCACCGCCCCGGTGTAGGGACCAGTCGGGGCCGACACCTTGGTTGCAGTGGATTCGGTCGTGGTTGATACGCAAGAGAGAGGCTGGCCTTGAAATTTACTCTTTATATTGAGTAAAATTACTCACTATATTGAGTAAAATAGGCGCAATGGCTACTCCCTACATCCGCCCGCAAGGCGCAATACTCGCGCGCCGGCTTCGTGAGCCGAGACGCTTCATCCAGGTCATCGCCGGCCCGCGTCAGGTTGGAAAATCGACGCTCGTCCGCCAAGTGGTCGACATCGCTGAGATTGCCTCACGCTACGTTAGCGCTGACGAACCCACCCTGCGCGGTCCAGAGTGGATTGCCCAGCAATGGGAGGTCGCCCGACAGCAATCCGACGCGGCAGGGCGCTCTGGCAGCGTCCTTATTCTCGACGAAATCCAGAAAATCCCAGGCTGGTCTGAAACGGTCAAACGCTTATGGGATGAAGATACCCGTGCCAAGCGGCGGCTCAAGATCTCAATCCTGGGTTCGGCGCCATTGCTGATTGCGCGCGGTCTCGGGGAAAGTCTGGCTGGACGCTTCGAAGTCCTGCATCTTCCGCACTGGTCGCTTGCCGAAATGGAGACTGCATTCGGTTGGACGGTCGATCAATACATCTTCTACGGCGGTTATCCCGGTGCCGCGCCACTCGTGCGTGAGCCGGCGCGGTGGTCGCGTTATGTGATGGATGCGTTGATCGAGACGACAATCTCGCGAGACGTCCTTCTATTGTCGCGGGTCGACAAACCCGCACTGCTGCGCCGACTGTTCGAGCTGGCGTGCCGGTACTCCGGTCAGATCCTGTCATACACCAAGATGCTGGGACAGCTGCAGGATGCAGGGAATGCAACCACATTGGCGCACTACCTCGATCTCCTGGCTGGCGCCGGCATGGTCGAAGGCCTGCAAAAGTATGCGGGGGCAGTAGTACGTCAGCGTGGTTCGAGTCCGAAGCTGCAAGTACTAAATACTGCATTGCAGACCGCACCGATGGGAATCACGTTAAAGCAAGCAAAGGCAGACCCGGCGCTGTGGGGTCGACTGGTTGAGTCGGCTGTCGGCGCGCATCTCGCAAACGGTGCTTCCGTTGGCGAATGCGATCTTCACTATTGGCGCAATGGAAACCTCGAAGTCGATTTTGTGATCGGCAAGGGGCGCACTCTTGTCGCCATCGAGGTCAAGTCTGGACGCGCACGCGAATCGCTGCCGGGCGTGTCCGCGTTTAGTGCCGCTTTCAAGCCGCGTCGTACATTGCTGGTGGGAGGCGATGGCATCGAGGTAGAGACTTTTCTGCGAACGTCGATAGCGACCTGGTTGAAAGCATAAAGCGTCAGTGCGGTCCATTTGACCGTCGAACGATCGTTCGATAAACTGTCCCCTCCTGTCTGACCGGAACCCGCCCGAGCTTTGCTGCCCGGGTGGGCCCGGTGGATCGGCTTCTCCCGATGAAAGCCGCGCTCGCCGAACTGCTGCACAACCCGTTGCTCTGGCGCGGGGACCAGCTGGCTCGCGCCGACGCCGTCGTTTCCAGTGGCTTGGTCGAGCTCGACGGCGAATTGCCGGGAGGCGGCTGGCCCCGGGGTGGCCTGGTCGAACTGCTGGCCGACGATCAAGGTATCGGCGAACTGCGCCTGGTGCTGCCCGCGCTGCGGCGGCTGGTCGAAGCCGGCGAGTGGATCATGCTGGTCGCTCCGCCGCACATTCCCTATGCGCCGGCGTTCGCCGGCCGCGGCATCGACCCGTCGCGCGTGTTGGTGGTCGCCGCGGCGGAAGAAAAGCAGCGTTGGTGGGCGGCCGAGCAGGTGTTGCGCGCCAACAGCGCCGGCGCGGTGCTGTTCTGGCCGCACACCGTCAACGACCAGCGCCTGCGGCGCTTGCAGCTCGCGGCGCAGGAAGGCGCGGCGCTGGCCTTCATGTTCACGGGCACCGCGCGCGCTGCGCAGCCGTCGCCGGCGCCGTTGCGCATCCGGCTCGCGGCGCAGGCGGCGCAGTTGCGCGTCGATGTATTCAAGCGGCGGGGCAGTGTGATGACGCGACCGCTGCTGCTCGATACCGGGCCAGACCACGATCATCGACAGTGCGTGCCTACGGTGAACGCTCGCGGGCTGACCCCGCTTCCAGCGGTTCGACTCGCGGTGAATCGTTTGCCCAGTTTTCGTCGCCACTATCCGGTCGGAGCGCAGGCCAAGATCTGGAATCGCGCCTTGGCGCGGGCCGACGAATTAAGGCGCGTTCCGGGACCCGATCCGCGCGGCGATTCGTTGCCCCGGTCAGGCAAAACGAGCGCCGGGACCCAGTGACCTGCATGAACGACACCTCGCTCGCGCGGGAACGACGTCATGAAATCGCTCTGGACCTGTCTGCATTTTTCCGAACTTCCGCTCGCGGTTTTTGCGCGCGGCGATGTGCGCGAGCGTCCCACGGTCGTCAGCAGCATCAGCCATCGCCCTGACGTAGTTGCCACCAACGGCGCGGCGCAACGCCGCGGTATTGCTCCCGGCATGTCGATCGCCGCGGCGCTGGCGCTCGATGCGGAGCTGTCGATCCATCTGCGCGACGAACGTGCCGAAGTCGCGGCGCTCAGGAGCATCGCGCTGTGGGCGGGGCAATGGACGCCGACGATCAGCATCGAGCCGCCTGCCTGCGTGCTCGTGGAAATCGCCGGCTGCCTCGCTTATTTCGGTGGCTTCGAGCGACTGCGCAAGCAAATCGACAGCGGGTTGGCCGCGCTCGGATATTCGGCAGTCGTTGCGACTGCGCCGACGCCGTCCGCGGCAAGCCTGTTCGCGCGGGGGAAGCAAGCGATCGCCATCGGGGACGGTGCCGATCTCGCGCTCCGGCTTGCCAGCCTGCCCGTGGCGCTGCTCGAGCATGCGCAAGGCGCGCTCGACACGCTCACCGGCATCGGCGCGCACACCCTCGGCGATGTGCTGGCGTTGCCACGCGATGGCGTTGCGCGGCGTTTCGGTCAGGCGCTGCTCGACGAGATCGATCGCGCGCTGGGGCATCTCCCCGACGCGAGGCCGCTGTTCGTCGCCCCCGAGCGTTATCACGGCCAGATCGAATTGCCTTCGCCGGTCGAAGAAACCGAAGCGCTGCTGTTCGCCGCCAAGCGCCTGGTTACCGAGCTCGCCGGATTCCTGCAGGGACGCGGCGCCGGAGTCACCCGCCTGCGTTGCGATCTGGTTCACGAAGACGCAGCGCCGACGTCGATCGTGCTGGGCCTGACGGCGACCCGGCGCATCGAGCACATCATGAACGTGCTGCGCGAGCGCCTCGCGCGCGAGCAGTTGCCCGATCGGGTCGAAGCGATTCGCATCGTGTCGGAAGAGATCGCGCCGCTGGCGGCGAAGGAGGGCGATTTTTTCGCCGCAGCGGGCAAGGACAGCGAAGCCGGCGCGCAACTCGTCGAACGGCTGCGCGCACGCCTGGGCGATGACGCCGTGCAGGCGCTGGCAATGCACGCCGATCACCGGCCGGAGCGCGCGTGGCGTCAGACCACGGTGATTCCCGGCGCGACATCTGCGACGAAGAACAGCCGTGATCCGGCGCCTGTTCCGCGGCGACCGCTGTGGCTGCTACCCGAGCCGCGAGCGCTGGGCGCCGATCCTGCCGCGACGGCGCTGCAATTGTTGTCCGGTCCCGAGCGCATCGAGACCGGCTGGTGGGACGGCGGCGACATCGGCCGCGATTATTTCGTCGGTCGCGGCACGCAGGGCGAAGAGCTCTGGCTTTATCGCGATCGCGGCGGACAGTGGTTCGTGCACGGCGTGTTTGCATGAATAAACCCGTCGTCCCCGCGCACGCGGGGACCCAGCGTCGTTCAAACAAAGTCACTGGATTCCCGCGTGCGCGGGAATGACGTCATTCATGCCTTACGCCGAGCTGCACTGCATTTCCAACTTTACCTTCCTGCGCGGCGCGTCGCATCCCGAGGAACTGGTGGCGCAGGCGCACAAGCAGGGCTACGCCGCGCTGGCGATCACCGACGAATGCTCGCTCGCCGGCGTCGTCCGCGCGCATGTCGAGGCGCAGAAGTGCGGATTGCCGCTGATCATCGGCAGCGAATTCCGGCTCGAGGACGGCTTGCGCTTCGTACTGCTGGCGACCGACCGCGAGAGTTACGGTCGTCTCGCGGCGTTGATCACCGTTGGCCGGCGCAGCGCCCCCAAAGGCAGCTACCGCCTGACGCGCGCCGATCTTGGCGATGGCATCAAGGGCTGCCTCGCGCTGTGGCTGCCGGGACGCGTCCCCGACGTCGATGAAGCGCGCTGGCTGGCGGCGCGTTTTCCGGGCGCGCTGTGGATCACCGCCGAGCGCCTGCTCGAAGCCGACGATGCGCCGCGCTGCAAGCAGCTCATCGCCATCGCCGATGCGGTCGGCCTGCCGATCGTCGCTGCCGGTGACGTGCACATGCATGTGCGCGAGCGTCGCGCGCTGCAGGACACGCTGACGGCGATCCGGCACAAGACTTCGGTGGCGCTGGCGGGCCATGCGCTGCTCCCCAACGGCGAGCGGCACCTGCGACCGCTGGCCACGCTCGAGCGCATCTATCCCGCGGCGTGGCTCGCCGAATCGCTGGTCATCGCCAGCCGGTGCAATTTTTCGCTGCAGACATTGCGCTACGAATATCCCGAAGAGATCGTACCGGCAGGGGAGACGCCGACGAGCCATCTGCGCCGGCTCACCGAAGAAGGTTTCGCGCGGCGCTTTCCGACCGCGAGCACCCCCGCCGACCGGTGCGCCAAGGTGCGCAAGTTGATCGAGCACGAACTCGCGCTCATCGCCGAGCAGCGTTACGAGCCGTTTTTTCTGACCGTGTACGACGTCGTCAAATTCGCCCGCAGCCAGCACATCCTCTGCCAGGGCCGCGGCTCGGCGGCCAACTCGGCGGTGTGCTATTGCCTGGGCATTACCGCGGTCGATCCTTCGCAGATGGAAATGCTGTTCGAGCGTTTCATTTCCCGCGAACGCAACGAGCCGCCCGATATCGACGTCGACTTCGAGCACGAGCGGCGCGAAGAAGTCATCCAGTACATCTACGCCAAGTACGGCCGCGAACGCGCCGCGCTGACCGCGACGGTCATCTGCTATCGGCCGCGCTCCGCGCTGCGCGACGTCGGCAAGGCGCTCGGCCTCGACCTGGGGCAGGTGGACAGGCTGGCGAAGTCGATGGCGTGGTGGGACGACCGCGAGGAGTTGCCGCGACGGCTCGCCGAAGCCGGCTTCCAGGCATCGAGCCCGGTGATGCGCCAGCTCTTCGATCGGGTGACCGAGCTGCTCGGGTTTCCACGGCACCTGTCGCAGCACACCGGCGGTTTCGTGATTTCGCGCGGGCCGCTTTCGCAACTGGTGCCCGTGGAAAATGCCGCGATGCCCGAGCGCACGGTGATCGAATGGGACAAGGACGACCTCGACTCGCTGGGCCTGCTCAAGGTCGATGTCCTCGCGCTGGGCATGCTCACCGCGATTCGCAAGGCGCTGGACCTGGTGGCGGCGCGACGTGGGCAGCCGTTCGCCTTGCTCGACGTGCCGCTGGAGGACCCCGCCGTCTACGACATGATCGGTCACGGCGACACGGTCGGCGTGTTCCAGATCGAGTCGCGGGCGCAGATGTCGATGCTGCCGCGACTGAGGCCCAGGAATTACTACGACCTGGTGATCGAGGTCGCGATCGTGCGGCCCGGACCGATCCAGGGCGGCATGGTGCATCCGTATCTGCGGCGGCGGCAGGGGCTCGAACCGGTGACTTATCCCAGCGAGGCAGTGCGCGGCGTGCTGGAGCGTACCAAGGGTGTGCCGATCTTCCAGGAGCAGGTGATGCAACTCGCCGTGGTCGCGGCAGGGTTCACGCCGGGAGAGGCCGACCAGCTGCGTCGTTCGATGGCAGCGTGGAAGCGCAAGGGGGGTCTCGAGCCTTTCGAGAAGCGCCTGCGCGATGGTATGCGCGAGAACGGTTACGACGACGCCTTCGCGCAGCAAATCTACAAGCAGATTCTCGGTTTCGGCGAATACGGCTTCCCGGAGTCGCATTCGGCGAGCTTCGCGCTGCTGGTCTACATCTCGGCGTGGCTCAAGCATTACGAGCCGGCGGCGTTCACCTGCGCACTGCTCAATTCGCAACCGATGGGCTTCTATTCGCCGTCGCAGCTGACCCAGGATCTGCGCAAGCACGGCGGGCTCATTCTCGCGGCCGACGCCGCCATCAGCGAACACGAATCCACCCTCGAAGAGATCACCTCCGCGGTCGTCCCGGCGCAGGCCGGGATTCAAGGTCATGCCGCCGTCGCGGATGCCGTCGTCCCTGCGCAAGCGGGGACCCAGTGTCGTTCGCCTTCCCCCCAACCCGCTCTGCGCCTCGGCCTCTGCCTGGTCAAAGGCCTCTCGAACGCCGGCGCCGAGCGCCTCGTCATCGCGCGCCGCCAGCGCGCCTTCGACAGCGTTGCCGATCTCGCGCAGCGCGCCAGCCTCAACGCCCACGACATGCAGGCGCTCGCCGCCGCCGGCGCGCTGGCCGGATTGAGCGGCCACCGCCGTAACGCCCTCTGGGATGTGAGCGGCATCGAGTGCACCTCGCCGCTGCTCGCGGGAGCGCCGATAGCGGAAGCGTCGCCAGTGCTTGTCGCGCCCACCGAAGGCGAGAACATCGTCGCCGACTACAGCAGCCTCGGACTCACGCTCGGCCGTCATCCGCTGGCGCTGTTGCGCGAACGGCTCACGCGACAACGCATGTCCAGCGCTGCCGAGCTCAAGCTGTTGCCGCATGGGCGCATCGCTCGCGTCACCGGGTTGGTGACCGGCAGGCAGCGGCCGGGAACGGCCAGCGGCGTCACTTTTGTCACGCTCGAAGACGAGACCGGCATGGTCAACGTGATCGTGTGGCGCGACCTGGCGGAGCGACAGCGCAAGGAGCTGCTGCGCTCCTCGCTGCTTACGGTCTACGGGACGCTGGAGCGCGAAGGCGAAGTTGTCCACCTGATTGCGGGGCGTCTGCACGACCAGACGGCGCTGCTGGGCAACCTGCTGACGCGCTCGCGCGATTTTCACTAGGGCAGGACATCGCGAGTCCGGCGCGGGCCGCCTAGCCAAGTCCGGCGCGCTTGGATACGATGGAAGCCGCACCGGAGCCTCAACTGTGAAAAAGGCCCTTTCGCTCGTCGTCATGCTCGCGCATCTGGCGCTGCTGGGCGGCTGCGGCAAGTCCGCGGAGCAGCAGGAGCAGGCACGTCTCGCGCGCGAAGCCGCGCTGCAGAAGGCCATTGCCGATTCGCTCGCGGAGGAGCGCGAAAAGGACCGGCGCATGCGCGACCAGGCCGCGCTGGAGGCGAACGCGCGCATCGAGCGAGAAAACGCCGTTCGCGATGCGGGGCTCGCGAAAGCCTCCGCAGCCGACGCCTCATACGCCAAGCTCAAGAGCGACGCGGACGAAAAGCTCGCCGCGGACACCCGAACCATCCTGCAGTACTTCGAGCGCTTACGCCAATACGTGCGCGATCCGGAATCGCTGCAGACGCGCAACGTGCAGCTCTCGCCCAAGCGTAACGGCATATGTGCCGAGTTCAACGCCAAGGACAAGTCCGGTCGCTACGCGGGATTCAAACGCGTGGTCGTCACCGACGCGCGCGTTGCGCCGGAGGAACCGCCAACCCGCGAACTGCTCAACCAGTTCCTGGTCTTCCAGATCGCGGCGCGCGATACCGGCTGCTTTCCTGACGTCCAGCAGGTCAAGCTTCTGCAATAGGCGCGCCATGACGCGGCGTCGGGATCGGCGCCGAGCCGGGGCGCTATAATCGACATTCCTCCCCCGCTCCAGCCGCTGCCCATGTCCACCATCGCGCTTCCCGCCAATGTCGATGCCGTCGTCGCGCTGCTCGAACAGCACGACTACTTCACCGACCGCCGGCTCGCCACCAGCGTGTTCCTCGCGCTCAAGCTTCGCCGGCCGCTGTTTCTCGAAGGCGAGGCAGGCGTCGGCAAGACCGAAATCGCCAAGGTGCTCGCGCGCGCGCTGGGCCGCTCGCTGATCCGCCTGCAATGCTACGAAGGACTCGACACCGCATCCGCCGTGTACGAATGGAACTATCCGCGGCAGATGATCGAGATTCGTCTCGCCGAAGCGCAGGGCGCGGTCGATCGCGAATCGCTGGCCACCGACATCTTCGCCGAGCGCTTCCTGATCCGACGTCCGCTGTTGCAGGCGCTCAAACCCGACGACGGGATCGCACCGATCCTGCTCATCGACGAGCTCGATCGCACCGACGAGCCGTTCGAAGCGTACCTGCTCGAAGTCCTGGCGGAGTATCAGGTCACCATTCCCGAGTTGGGCGCGATCAAGGGGGCGGAACCGCCGATTGTCGTCATCACGTCCAACCGCACGCGCGAAATCCACGACGCGATCAAGCGGCGCTGCCTCTACCACTGGGTCGACTACCCGGACGCCAAGCGCGAGCTGGCGATCGTGACGCGCAAGGTGCCAGGCGCCAGCGCTCGCCTGGCAAAGGAAGTTGTCGCGTTTACTCAGCGCTTGCGCGCGATGGACCTGTTCAAGTCGCCGGGCATCGCCGAGACGCTCGACTGGGCCGAGGCATTGGTCGCGCTCGATCGTCTTTCGCTCGATCCGGAAATCGTGTCGAATACCCTCGGCGCACTGCTCAAGTACCAGGATGATATCGGGGCGATCACGCCCGAGATCGCGATTCGCCTGGTCGACGAGGCGCGCGCGGAAGCCGCGACACTGGCGGCATGACGACCGCGGGTGCAGTGATCTTCGGCCGCGAACGGCTGGCCGAGAACATCATGCATTTCGCGCGCGTGCTGCGAGTCGCAGGGCTGCCAGTGGGCCCGGCGAAGGTGATCGCAGCGCTCGAGGCGGTTGAAGCGGTCGGCATCGAGAATCGCGAAGACTTCCGCGCCGCGCTCGAATCGGTGCTCATCGAGCGCCACGAGCAGCAAACGCTCTTCGACCAGGCCTTCGAGCTGTTCTGGCGCAATCCACGCATGCTGGAACGCATGCTGCAATTGCTCCTGCCGAAAGTCCATGGCCGAGTGCCCCGCGACGACGCCGAAGCGCCGCTGCCCTCGCGCCTGGCCGAGGCATTGGCGCCGCGCGATCCGCGGGCGATGGTCGAGGCCGGCGAACAGGAAATCGATCTCGACGCGGCGCTGACCTTTTCCCCGGCCGAAGTGCTGCAAGGCAAGGATTTCGAAACGATGAGCGTCGACGAGCTGGCGCAGGTCAAGGCCATGATCGCGCGCCTGCGATTGCCGCTGCCCGAATTGCCGACGCGACGCACCAAGGCGGCCGATCGCGGCACCTTGGTCGACTTGCGCGCGACCCTGCGCGCGATGGCGTCGGCACGCGGCGTGGTGGTGCCGTTGCAATGGCGGCAGCGCCGGCGCCGGCGACCGCCGCTGGTGGTGCTGTGCGACATCTCCGGCTCGATGGACCGCTATTCGCGCATGCTGCTCCTGTTCCTGCATGCGATCACCAACGACCGCGATCGTGTCCATGTGCTCCTGTTCGGCACGCGACTGACCAATATCACGCGCCACTTGCGCCATCGCGACGTCGACGTCGCCATCGCCAAGGTCAGCGCGTCGGTGTCCGACTGGGCAGGCGGCACGCGCATTGGCGCTTGCCTGGCGGACTTCAATCGGCGCTGGTCGCGCCGGCTGCTTGGCCAGGGTGCGATTGTGCTGCTGATCACCGATGGCCTCGACAGCGAGGCCAGCGACGATCTCGCGCCGGAAATGGACCGGCTCGCCAAGTCCTGCCGCCGTCTGATCTGGCTCAATCCATTGCTGCGCTACGAAGGCTTCGAGGCGCGCCCGGCGGGCATCCGCGCGATGCTGCCGCACGTCGATGAATTCCTGCCGGTGCATAATCTGGAGAGTCTGAAGCAGTTGGCGGGCGCTTTTGCCCGCCGCTCGAATGTGCGCGGCCGCGGGAGCGCCCGGTTGTTGCCCAGGGCCGCGTGAACAGCGCCAGAAAGGCATTGCTATGGAGATGAGCAGCAGTCGCGTCGTTCCGGCCAGCGTTGATGCGACCTGGCGCGCGCTGAACGATCCGGAAGTGCTCAAGGCGTGCATCGCCGGTTGCGAGTCCATCGAGCGGACCGCGGAGAACGAGTACACCGTCGCGATGACGGCACGCGTCGGACCGGTGTCGGCGAAGTTCAGCGGCCGCATCGTGCTCTCGGACATCGTCGCGCCCACCTCGTACACCATCACCTTCGATGGCCAGGGCGGCGCCGCCGGTTTCGCCAACGGCAACGCCAAGGTGCAGTTGGCGCCCGAAGCCGCCGGGACACGCATTAACTATCAGGCCAGCGCGCAGGTCGGCGGCAAACTCGCGCAGATCGGATCGCGCCTGGTCGACGGTGCCGCTGCCAAGGTCGCCGATGATTTCTTTGGCCGCCTCGTCGAGCATCTGGGCGGCGGCGCCGGGGCCGGCGCGGAACTGCCGCCCCCCGAAGCGGTCAAGAAGGCGATGAACACCATGTGGCTCAGGCTCGGCCTGGCGGTGGCGATCATCGTGGCGATGGCAATCTACTGGCTGACTCGGCCCGCGTGACACCGGCGACAAATTTCCGGTGCTGCAACCCAACAAACTGCTGAGTGGAATGGATCATGGATAGCGTCGATCTCGAAGTGCTGCGCAAGAGCGCGCAGTGGCAGGCGGAAGGCAGGCGCGTCCTGCTGGTGACGGTCGTGCGAACCTGGGGTTCGTCGCCGCGCCCCCCGGGGGCGATGCTCGCGGTGCGCGACGACGGCGTGGTGGTCGGTTCGGTGTCTGGCGGCTGCATCGAGGACGACATCGTCGAGCGATCGCGCCGCGAGGGCGCGTATGTCACAGAGCCGCAGGCGGTCACCTATGGCGTCTCGGCCGAGGACGCGCGCAAGTTCGGGCTACCCTGCGGGGGCACGATCCAGCTCGTGCTCGAGCCTGTGAGCACGCACAGCCGCATCGCCGAACTGCTCGCGCAGGTCGAACAGGGGCGGCTGGTGTCGCGCCGTCTTGAGCTCGCGAGCGCGGAGGTGACGCTCTCGCCCGCGCGCGCCGCCGACAACCTGCAATTCGATGGCGAAGTGCTGACTACGGTGCATGGCCCGCGCTATCGCATGCTGGTGATCGGCGCGGGCCAGTTGTCCAAATACCTGGCGCAGATCGCGGTCGGCCTCGACTACCAGGTCACCGTCTGCGATCCGCGCGAGGAGTACACCGATACCTGGGACGTGGCGGGCGTTGCCCTGGTGCGCACGATGCCCGACGACACCGTCGTCGACATGAAGCTAGACGAGCGTTGCGCGGTGGTCGCGCTGACGCACGATCCCAAGCTCGACGACCTGGCGCTGATGGAGGCGCTGAAATCGCCGGCGTTCTACGTCGGAGCGCTCGGGTCGCGCGCCAACAACGTCAAGCGCCGCAAGCGTCTCGAAGAGTTCGACCTCACGCCGGCGCAGATTGCGCGCCTGCACGGCCCCATCGGCCTCTACATCGGCAGCCGCACGCCGCCGGAAATCGCCATCTCGATCCTCGCCGAGATCACCGCGATCAAGAACGGCATCGCCTTGCCGGACGTCGCGCAGGTCGCGGTTGCCAAGGAGAAGCTGGGGCCGTCGGTTGCCTGCGAAACGTCCGAGTCCTGAGCCGGCGCGCTCAACGCCGGCTGGCGAGCGCCTGTCGTACGGCCACGGGCACCAGCGCCAGCACGCCCAGCAACGCGAGCAGGATCAGGGTCTCCGGCGCGAGCAAATCGTGCAGCGATTCGATTTGCCCGAGTTTCTGACCGAGGCTCGTGACCACCAGCGTGATGGGCACGATCCCGAGCACCGTCGCCAGCGCGTAGCTGCGCAGGCGAATACTGGTTATTGCCGGCACGAGATTGACCAGCCAGTACGGCACCATCGGCGTGAGCCGCAGGAACAGCATCCAGCCGAAGGCATTACGCGCGAAGCCTGCTGAAACACGCGTCGCCATCGGGCCCAGACGGCGGCGCACCGCGTCGGCGAACAGGTGACGCACGGCGAGGAACAACAGCGATGTGCCGATCGCGGCGCCGACCAGAATCAGAGCCGTTGCCACCCAGCGTCCGAACAGGAAGCCCAGCAACAGCGCGAACAACGTGCCCGATGGAATGGATAGCGCGGTGGTCGCGACATAGGCGACCAGCGCGATCAGCAGCGCCTGCGGATAATGTTGCTGCGTGAATTCCAGCAGCGCGGAGCGATGCTCCTTGATCGCCTCCAGCGACAGGTAGTGCGGCCCGCCCGCCGCGACGAATGCCGTTATGCCCGCTACCAACACCGCCGCCAACGCCAGCCTTGGCCACAGCGGGCGTGGGGAGAACGTCATCGTCGGTCGATCTTGGGATCAAGCGCATCGCGCAGACCGTCGCCCAGCAGGTTGAATGCCAGTACGGTGAAAAAAATCGCCAGGCTGGGAAACAGCGCCACGTGCGGCGAAGTCATCATGTCGGCGCGCGCTTCGTTGAGCATCGCGCCCCACTCGGGTGTCGGCGGCTGCGCGCCCATGCCGATGAACGACAGGCTCGCCGCGGTGATAATCGAGGTGCCGATGCGTAGCGAGAAGTACACGACCACTGCCGCAATCGTTCCTGGAAAGATGTGCCGAAGCACGATCGTCCAGTCGGTCGCGCCGACGCTTCTCGCGGCCTCGACATAGGTCAGGTGCTTGAGCGAGAGTGTGTTGCCACGCACCAGCCGCGCGAAGGTCGGGATGCTGAAGATCGACACCGCGACAATAACGTTGGCCATGCCGCCGCCGAGAATCGCGACGATACCGATCGCCAGCAGGATGCCGGGGAACGCGAACAGGACGTCGCAAAGCCGCATGATGATGCGGTCCCACCATCCCTCGCGGTAGCCCGCGATCAGGCCAAGCGCGGTGCCGATCAGTGCACCGATGGCAACCGACAGGAATCCAGCGGTGAGCGAGATGCGCGCACCCATCAGGATGCGGCTGAAGATGTCGCGGCCGATGGGATCGACGCCGAACAGATGCTTCCACGACGGCCGCGCGTTGATCGAGTCGTAGTCGAAGAAGTTCTCGGCGTCGTAGGGAACGATATACGGAGCCAGGATCGCCAGCACGACGAGCAGGACGACAAACGCGCCGGCAACTACCGCGACGTGCTGGCGCTTGAACTTGCGCCAGAACTCGCTCCACGGCGTACGCACCTCCAGCTGCGGCGCAGTTTCGGTGACGATGGTGCTCATCGGTAGCGTATGGTCGGGTTGATCACGGCGTAGAGCAGGTCGACGATCAGATTGATGAGGATGAACTCCAGCGAGAACAGCAGCACCAGCGCCTGGATCACCGGATAGTCGCGCTGGTCAACGGCGTCGACCAAAAGGCGCCCGAGCCCCGGCCAGTTGAACACGACCTCGACGACGATCGAGCCGCCGAGCAGGAAGCCGAATTGCAGACCCATCATCGTGACCACCGGGATCAGCGCATTGCGCAGCCCATGCTTCAGGACGACGATCGTTTCGGTCAGGCCCTTGGCCCGCGCAGTGCGGACGTAGTCTTCACCGAGGATGTCGACAAAGGACGAGCGCGTGAAGCGCGCCATGATCGCGGCGACCGCGGCGCCCAGCGTGAGCGAGGGCAGGATGTAGTGGCGCCAGCTGTCCGCGCCGACAGTGGGCAGCCAGCCCAATTGCACCGAGAAGATCTGCATGAGCATCATGCCGAGCGCGAAGGCGGGAAACGAAATGCCCGATACCGCGAGCGTCATGCCGAGGCGATCCGGCCAGCGGTTGCGCCAGACCGCGGATAGCGTACCGATGAGCATGCCGAAGGTGACCGACCACGCCATCGCTGCGATGGTGAGCCAGAGCGTAGGCATGAAGCGCTCGGCGATTTCGGTGCTGACCGGGCGCTTGGTGCGCAGCGATCGGCCGAAGTCCCAGCGCAGCACACCGCCGGCAAAGCGCAGGAATTGTTCGGGCAGCGACTTGTCGAGTCCGAGGTCCTGCCGCACCAGCTTGACCGTTTCCGGGGTCGCGTCCGGTCCTGCGGCAAGGCGCGCGGGGTCGCCCGGCAGCAGGTGCACGAACATGAACACCAGCACGCCGACGATGAGCAGCGTCGGTATGAGGCCTAGCAACCGCCGCAGCAGATACTGGAGCATGGGCAGTCGCTAGGCGCGTTGGCGCCACGCTGGCGCGAGGCACCGCGGCGCGACCGCCAGAGCGGACCGCGAGTCAATCACTCCGGCACCCGTTCGATCCGCGAGCAAGAGCGAACGGGGCCGCATCGATCGCAGTGCAGGTTACGGCTTCAGATCAACGTCGGTGAAGTTGAACGAACCGTCGGGCATGGTGTACACACCGCTCAGTTTCTTGTTGTTGGCGGACAGCAGCTTCTCCGTCACCAGTGGCACCCACGGCGTGTCCTTGTAGATCGTCTCCTGCGCGTCCTTGTAGAACTTGGCCTTCTCGACCTTGTCGGTCGTCGCCAGCGCGCTCTTGATGTCGCTGTCGACGCGATCGCTCTTGTAGTACGCGGTATTGAACAGCTTCGGCGGCCAGGATTCGGATCCGAGCAGCGGACGGATCGCCCAGTCGGCCTCGCCGGTCGACGACGACCAGCCGATGTAATACATGCGCAGCGGCGCGGTCGCCGCGTCGGGCCAGCTTTCGACCTTCTCGACCCGCTGACCGGCTTCGAGCAGCGTGATCTTCGACTTGATGCCGACCTGCAGCAGCTGCTGTTGCAGCACCTGCGTGAGCTTCTGCGCGATGCTGTGGTTGTAACCCGACCACAATTCGGTCTCGAATCCGTTCGGATAGCCTGCTTCGGCCAGCAATTGTTTCGCCTTGGCGACGTCGTAGGGCATGACGCCGAGCTTCACCGAGTACTCGACGCCCTCCGGCACGACGCCGTCGGCCGGTGTCGCGTAGCCGTTGAATGCGACCTTGGCGATCGCATCCTTGTTGATGGCGTAGGCAATGGCCTGCCGAACCTTCGGGTTGTCGAAGGGCTTCTGCTGCGTGTTCAGCGACAGGTAACGCAGGATGATCGACGGAGCGGCGACGACTTCGAGTTCCGGCTTGGCCTTGAGCGCATCGGCCTGTTCGTAGGGCAGGGGATAGGTGAAGTGCGCTTCGCCGGTCTGCATCACCGCTGCGCGCGCATTGCTGTCGATAACCGGCTTCCAGGTGATGGTGTCGACCTTGGGCAGGCCCTTCTGCCAGTAGTTTTCGTTCTTCGCGACCTTGAGGTAATCGGTCTGCTTCCACTCGACGAACTTGAACGGGCCGGTGCCGACCGGATTGGTGGCGATGTCCTTACCGTACTTGGCCAGCGCCGTCGGGCTGATCATCACCGTCGCCGGGTGCGCGAGCTGATTGACGAACGCGGAGAACGGCGTCTTGAGGGTGATGCGCGCGGTGTAGTCGTCGACCACCTCGGTCTTGGCGATGTTGTTGTTGTACAGGCCGTAGCGCTTGAGCTTGTTGTCGGGATTGGTGACGCGGTCGAGGTTGGCCTTCACCGCGTCGGCCTTGAAGTCGGTGCCGTCGTGGAACTTGATGCCTTTCTTGAGCTTGATGGTGTACACCAGGCCGTCCTTGCTCGGCGTGATGCTCTCTGCGAGCACCGGCACCATCTTCATGTCCTTATCGAAGCTGAACAGGCCTTCGTAGAACGACTTGGCCATCGCCTGCGACAGCGTGTCGTTGGCGTCGTAGGGGTCGGTGGTCGTGAACTGCGACGCGACCGCGAACACGACATCCTTGGCCGCGTAGGCGGGCGTGCCGGTCAGGGCCAGCAGCGCGAGGGCGCCCACCAGCAGCGTACGGGGAAATTTCTTCATGATTGCTCTCCAATACAAAACGACAATGCGGCGCAGTCAAACGCCGATCAATAGACACCCGCGATCCGGTGCGTCGCCACGAAGTGCCCGGGTTCCATCTCTTCGAGCGGGGCGACGACAGGCTCATCCCCGAGCGCGCGGATAGGGCTCGGGACTTCGTCGGATGATAGCTCCCTTTTGCGTCGCCGTCGCGCCGGATCGGCGACCGGAACCGCGGCCAGCAGCTTGCGGGTGTAGGGGTGCAGCGGGTTCTCGAAAATCGCTCGCCGCGGGCCGATCTCGACGATCTGGCCCAGGTACATCACCGCCACGCGGTGGCTGATGCGCTCGACCACCGCCATATCGTGCGAAATGAACAGGTAGGCGAGCCCGAATTCGGCCTGCAAGTCGAGCAGCAGGTTCACGATCTGGGCCCGGATCGACACGTCGAGCGCCGACACCGCTTCATCGGCGACGATGAGTTTGGGCTGCAAGGCAAGCGCGCGAGCGATCGCGATGCGCTGTCGTTGGCCGCCGGAGAATTCGTGCGGATAGCGATTGGCGGCGTCGGCAGGCAGGCCCACATGCTGCAGTAGCCAGTTCACCCGATCGACCGCGGCGGCGCCTTCGGCAATGCCGTGCACGTAGAGCGGTTCGGCGACCGAAAACCCGACCGTCAGGCGCGGATCGAGCGAGGCGAACGGGTCCTGGAACACCATCTGGATCTCGCGTCGCACCGGACGCATCTGGTCGGCGGACACCTGCGCGATGTCGCGGCCGCCGAATTCGATGCTGCCGCTGTCGATGTCGACCAGACGCAGCAACGAGCGTCCCGTCGTCGACTTGCCGCAGCCCGATTCGCCGACGAGCGCCAGCGTCTCGCCCGCCGCGATGTCGAAGCTGACTTGTTCGACTGCGTGGACGCGGCGCTTGATCCGCCCAAAAACTCCGGCGCGCACCGGGAAGCGCGTGTTCAGGCCGCGCACCCGCAACAACGGCGCACTGCCTCCGGTAAAAGGGTCCACCGGTGTAGCTGGTTGCGCAGACGCGGGCGCCGTGCCCCCGAGCAGCGCAAAGCGCGCGGGCACATCGGTGCCGCGCATCGAGCCGAGCCGCGGCACAGCCGCCAGCAGTGCGCGCGTGTAAGGATGCGTGGGCGCGGCAAAGATCTGCGTGGCCGGTCCGGTCTCGACCATTTCGCCGCGATACATCACCAGCACGCGGTCCGCGACTTCGGCGACCACACCCATGTCGTGGGTGATGAACATGACCGCCATGTGCATTTCTTCCTGCAGCAGGCGGATGAGTTCGAGGATCTGCGCCTGTATGGTGACGTCGAGCGCGGTGGTGGGTTCGTCGGCGATGAGCAGCCGCGGCTTGCAGGAAAGTGCCATCGCGATCATCACGCGCTGGCGCATGCCGCCCGACAGCTGGTGCGGATGCCTGCCCAGCACCAGCACCGCCTCCGGAATACGCACCTGCTCGAGCATGCGCAATGCCTCGCGCCGCGCCGCCGCGCGGTCCATGCCCTGATGCAGGCGTATCGATTCCGCGATCTGCTCGCCGACGGTGAACACCGGATTGAGCGAGGTCATCGGCTCCTGGAAGATCATCGCGATCTCGGCACCGCGAATCTCGCGCATGGTCGTGTTGTCGACCGTCGCGAGATCGACGCGGTCGGCTTCGGGACGATCGAACAGCATGCTGCCCGAAGTGATGTGCCCGCCGCCGTGCTCGATGAGGCGCATCAGCGACAGTGCAGTCACCGACTTCCCCGAGCCGGACTCACCAACGATGGCGACGGTCTCGCCGCGGCCGACGGTGAAGGAAACGCCACGCACCGCCTGGACGATGCGTTCGGTGGTGCGGAATTCGACCGAGAGGTTCTCGACCGCGAGCAGCGGCCCGGACGGCGTCAGGGCATTCACGAGCGCAGCATGCCGGGGCCCGTGCTCAGCCTGGCTTGCGCGCCTGCGCGCGCAGTTCGTCGATGGTCGCGCTCATGGTGATCGCTTGCGGATCGATGCGCAGGTGCAGGAGCGCCGGCTTGCCCGCGTCGAGCGCGCGCTGCAGCGCGGGTGCGAACTCGGCGGTCGTGGTCACGGTCGCGCCGAACGCCCCGTGCGCCTGGGCGAGTGCGGCAAAGTCGGGGTTGACCAGTTCGGTGCCGACCACCCGCGCCGGATATTCGCGCTCCTGGTGCATGCGGATGGTTCCGTACATGCCGTTGTCGACGACGATGAAGATGACGTTGGCCGAGTACTGGACCGCGGTGGCGATTTCCTGCCCGTTCATCTGGAAGCATCCATCGCCATTCCAGGACACGACCACGCGCTCCGGATGCACGATCTTGGCGGCGATCGCCGCAGGCACGCCGTAACCCATGGCGCCATCGTAGGGCGCGAGCTGCGTACGGTATTCGCGGTATCGGAACAGGCGGTGCAACCAGACGGTGTAGTTGCCGGCGCCGTTGGTGACGATTGCATCGTCGGGCAGCGCCGCGCGCAGCGCCGCCACCACCTGCCAGAGGTCGAGCGTGCCGGGCATGGTTCGCGGCGTCTGCCATGCCAGGTACTCGGCATGTGCCGCTGCGGCGCTGCCTTGCCAGGCGGGCGCGACGATCGGCGGCAATTGCGCGAGCGCGGCCGCGAACGCCGGAACCGACGCGACGATGGCCAGTGCCGGATGGTAGACGCGACCGAGGTCGTCCTCGGCAGGCAAAACGTGGATCAGCGTCTGCTGCGGCTGTGGTGCGGCGAGCAGCGTGTAGCCGCCGGTGACCATTTCGCCCAGCCGCTCGCCGATCACCAGCAGCAGATCGGCGGCGCGAACGCGTGCCGCGAGCTTGGGGTTGGGCGCGATGCCGACTTCGCCGGCGTAGTGCGGATGATCGTTGTCGACCACGTCCTGGTTGCGAAATGCACTGGCGACGGGCAGGGCGTTGGCCTCGACGAAGCGACGCAAGTCGGCGCATGCCGCCGCGCTCCAGCCCGCGCCACCGGCAATCACCAGCGGACGCTTCGCCTCCGCCAGGAGCTCGCGCAGCCGCTTCATCTGCGCTACCGACGGCGCCACGGCGACGGCCTCGACGCGCGGCGCGTGGACGGCGTCGGCCATGCTCGTGAGCATGTCCTCGGGCAGCGCCAGCACCACCGGGCCCGGCCGACCGGACAGCGCCACGCGATACGCGCGGGCGACGTATTCCGGAATGCGTTCGGCGCGGTCGATCCGCGTCACCCATTTCGCGATGCCGCCGTACATGCGGTTGTAGTCGACTTCCTGGAACGCTTCGCGGTCGACGAAATTGCTGCCGACCTGACCGATGAACACGATCAGCGGCGTCGAATCCTGCTGCGCAGTGTGGATGCCGATGGCGGCGTTCGACGCGCCCGGGCCGCGCGTGACGAAGACGATGCCCGGTCGTCCGGTCAGCTTGCCGTACGCCTCGGCCATGTACGCGGCGCCGCCTTCCTGGCGGCAGATGACCAGCCGCAGCGTGTCTTTGACATCGTAGAGCGCGTCGAGCACGGCGAGGTAGCTCTCGCCGGGCACGCAAAACGCCAGGTCGGCGCCTTGCCGTACAAGGCTGTCGACCAGTATCTGTCCGCCGGTGCGCATGGGTGGTGTTCGTGGGAGCGGGGAAGGGCGTGGCCAATTCTACACGCGAGGGCGCGCCTGCCTGCGTCCACGCGCTCCTGGCGGCACGCCGGAGGGCGCATGGGCCGTATAATCGGCCCGGACTGCCGCGCCGCGTCGGACAGGGAGCCACGGCCTATGGTCGAGTTGATCACACTGCAGGAATCGCTCGCATTCAGCGCGTGGGCGTTGCTGTGCTCGCTGATCATCATGCGGGTGCGCCCGGAAATGCGGCGCTCCCTGCTCATCACGCTGCTGGTGATGACGCTCGGCGTGGGCGGGCTCGCGCTGCTCGGACGCTACCAGCTCATTCCGCCACACCTGGCGATCGCCGCGCTGCCGCGCGAAGTCTGCCTGCTGGTCATCGCGCTGTGCAACATCCGCATCTACATCAGCTTCCTGATCAACGTGGTGCTGGCGCGGCGCGCCGTGCCGCGCATCCTCGGCGAGGTCACCATCGCGGTGACGCTGGTCATCTACACGCTCTTCCGCATGGATGCGCTGGGCGTGAACCTGACGACCATCACCGTGTCCTGGGGCGCGCTGGCCGCGGCCGTCGGCTTCGCGATGCAGGCGACACTGGGCAACCTGCTCGGTGGGATATCGCTGCAGCTCGACAACACCTGCCGCATCGGCGACTGGATCGAGACCGAAGGCGTGACTGGCGAAGTCGTCTCGATCCGCTGGCGCTACACCGCGCTCGCCACCGTGAACAACGTGACGATCATCATTCCCAATGCCAAGCTGATGAACAATCCCGTCACGCTGCTCGGTCGGCGCGGCGACCTGCGCATCCCGTGGCGGCGACCGATCGACTTCCAGGTCGGCTACGAATGGACACCGGGTCAAGTAATGGCGGTCGTCAACGCTGCGCTCGAGCGCGTCGACATCGCGCTGGTCGCGTCCGATCCAAAGGCGATCTGCCTGTGCGCGGGGTTCGACACCAACGCGATCAAGTTCCTGGTCTACTACTGGCTGACCGACATCAAGTACTACATGATCACCGACTCGCAGGTGCGGGTCCACGTCTACGCTGCGCTAAGTCGCGCCGGTATGGAGTTCCCGATTGCCCGCTCCGACCTGTTCCTGCATTCCGCGCGCAGCGTCCAGGCGAGCCGCGCGATAGCTGAGCAAGAGACGAGGCTGGCGTTGCTGGGTTCGCTGGAACTGTTCGCCACGCTGACCGACGACGAGAAGCGCGCGCTGGCGACGCAATTGGTGCCAACGCCCTTTGCCAAGGGCGACGTCGCGACCAAGCAGGGCGAGCCGTCGGACTCGCTCTACATTCTCGCACGCGGCAATGTCGCGATCTACCGCAATACCGAGGAGGGCAATTTCGCCTCGCGCAAGCGCATGGCGTCGATGGGTGCGCCCAACTATTTTGGCGAGATGGGTCTGCTCGCCGGCGCGCCGCGAGGGGCGACGGTCGAGGCAGAGACCGAGGTGCATTGCTACCGCCTGGACAAGGGTGGATTCGAGGCGATCCTTCGCGCGCGTCCCGAGATCGCCAATGGCATGGCGCAAACCGTCGCCGCCCGGTTGGCGGCCAACGACGCCACGCTGGCGTCGCTCTCGGCCGAAGCTCGCGCCAAGGCAACCGGCACGCGCGCCAGCGACGTGCTGCGGCGGGTCCGCGAGTTCTTCGGGCTGTAGCGACGCGAGCTATCCGGCGAGGGGCCCCGCGCGAAGCGCGGGGATACGACACCCGAGGGTGGAGCAGGGGCCCCACGCAAGTGGGGATGTGACCCCGGAGGTGGCGAGGCTCTCGCCAACGCGACGCTAAAATTGCAGTGAGCGAACGGCGAGAGCACGGCAAAGCGAGTCGACGCTGCGGACGACACGCCAGCAAAACGTATTCAGACCAAACGTGCAAGGAGGCCGCGGGCGCCCTCAGGACGCGCCACCGAGATCGGCGCGCTGCAGCAGGAACACGCTGTCGACGTCGGTCGCGGTGGTGAGCCAGGTGAAGGGCAGGCGCGGGAAGGCTGCCTCGGTAGCGCTGCGGTTGTGACCCACCTCGACCAGCAGCACGCCGTCCGGCGTGAGGAACTGCGCCGAGCGCGCGATAATCGTGCGTACGGCGTCCAGTCCGTCGTCGCCACCTGCCAGTGCAATCTCGGGTTCGTGGCGGTATTCGGCGGGCAGGTTCGCCATCGACGGTGCGGTCACGTACGGTGGGTTGCTGATGATGAGGTCGTAGGTCTTCTCGGTCAGGTTCGCGTACAGGTCTGAGCGGATCAGGTTGACGCGGTCCTGCACGCCGTGCTCGGCGACGTTGCGTTGCGCCACGGCGAGCGCATCTGCGGAAATGTCGACCGCGTCGACTTCGGCGTCGGGATAATAATGCGCGAGCAGGATCGCCAGGCAGCCCGAACCGGTACACATGTCGAGCGCGTTGCGCACCATGGCGGCACTTGGCACCCATGGGACCAGTGCGTCGGGCAACAGTTCGGCAATGTAGGAGCGCGGGATGATCACCCGCTCGTCGACATAGAAGCGATAGGGGCCCAGCCACGCCTCGTGCGTAAGGTACGCCGCTGGTATCCGCTCGTTGACGCGACGTTCGATGAGCGCGAACAGG
Source organism: uncultured beta proteobacterium (assembly GCA_963741315.1). Classification (GTDB taxonomy): domain Bacteria; phylum Pseudomonadota; class Gammaproteobacteria; order Burkholderiales; family Casimicrobiaceae; genus PALSA-1003. The sequence continues at coordinate 222,729 of CAVUHK010000004.1, read as the reverse complement.
GCAGCGTGTTCGGCGTGCGTCAGGCGTGCGTCGAGAAACGGATCGAGCCGGTCGAGCGGCAGGTGCAGGCCGTGCAGGACGAGATAGATCGCTTCGTCGTAGGCGCTGGCCGTGCCGTGGCCGAAACTGAGGTGACCGCGGGTGAAGCGCGAAACCGCGTAGCGGATCCAGTCGCGTACGGTCTGGAGTTCCTGCGGTGCGCTGCTCACGGTGTCGGCGGCGCGCTGAGCAGTCGGTGTCACGATGCCGCGGTAGAGCTCGGTCAAGGGCTCGAGGTCGGCCAGCGCGACGCGCTCGTTGAGCTTGTGGATGGTTGCGTTCACCGGGCCGAGTTCGACGACTTCGCGACAGATGTCGGCGATGAAGCGACCGTCGGACGTGCCTCCTGTGCAGGAGAGTTCGGTTTCGACCGCAGCAAACCTCGCGGATGACATCGGTGACCACCTGCACGAGCTTGCCGCGCGGCGTGAGAAACGGCCGTCCCCAGCCGGTCCAGCGCAGGTCGTAGTCCAGACGATGCTTGCGCAGGACCGCTTCGAAGCGTTGCTCCAGCGAGTCTCGGGCGCTGACGGTCGCGTAGCGGAAATTGAACTGCAGCTCGAGCGTGCCGGGAATGACGTTGGTCGCTCCCGTGCCGGCGTGCACGTTCGACGACTGCCACGTCGTGGGCGGGAAGTATTCGTTGCCTTCATCCCAGCGCATCGACGCAAGCTCGGCGATCGCCGGCGCCACAAGGTGGATTGGATTTCGGGCCAGATGGGGATACGCGATGTGCCCCTGCACCCCGCGCACGGTCAGCGTACCGGACAGCGTCCCGCGCCGGCCATTCTTGATCATGTCGCCGAGTCGGTCGACCGAAGACGGCTCGCCGACGATGCAGTAGTCCAGTTTTTCGCCGGCGTCACGGAGCCGATCGACGACCTTGATCGTGCCGTCGGTGGCGGGTCCTTCCTCATCGGAGGTGATAAGCAGCGCGATCGAGCCACCGACGTCCGCGTTCGCGGCGATGAGGCGTTCGACCGCGACGACGAACGCGGCGATCGAGGTCTTCATGTCGGCGGCGCCGCGACCGTACAGGTAACCGTCGCGCTCGGTGGGCACGAACGGGTCGGAGTGCCAGGCGTCGAGCGGTCCGGTGGGCACGACATCGGTATGGCCCGCGAAGCAGACGATGGGCCGCGCGCTACCCCGGCGCGCCCACAAGTTGGTTACGCCGTTGGAAGTGATGGTCTCGCATCGGAATCCGAGCGGTTCGAGGCGCGCGCGCAGGATGTCCTGGCATCCGCCGTCGTCGGGCGTCGGCGAGCGGCGCGCGATCAGCTCACGGGTCAGCGCCAGCGTCGCCTGGCCCGTCGGTACGCTCCCGCGGGAATTCACTGCTGGCGGTTGAGAAATTCGGGATCGATCTCGAGCTTGACGAAGTCGCCCGAAAGGCTGTGCGCCGATTCTTCGTGGGTCTGCGCCGCCGAACGGGTGGTCGGCGAATTCTGGTTGACCAGCCACGCCAGGTTGGTCGGCGAATCCGACGCAATCAGCGCTTCGTCGTAGGATACGTCGCCATCGAGGTAGAGCCGGCACAGCGCCTGCTCGAAGGTCTGCGATCCCGGGTACAGACTTTGTTCCATCGCTTCCTTGATCTGCGTGATCTCGCCGTTCTTGATGAGCTCGGCGATGAGCGAGGTATTGAGCAGAATCTCGACCGCGGGAACCTGCTGGCCTTCCTTGTTGCGCACCAGCCGCTGCGAAATGATCGCGCGCAGGCCGATCGAGAGGTCGGAGAGCAGACCCGAGCGTGCGTCATACGGGAACATGTTGATGATCCGCGACATGGCGTGATAGCTGTTGTTCGCGTGCAACGTCGACAGGCACAGGTGGCCGGTCAATGTGTGCAGCAGCGCGTGCTGCATCGTTTCCCGATCGCGAATTTCGCCGATCATGATGAGGTCGGGGGCCTCGCGCAGCGCGTTGGGGAGAGCCTTGGAATAGCCCTGGGTGTCGACGCCGATCTCGCGCTGGTTGACGATCGACTGTTTGTGCTCGAACAGATACTCGATCGGATCCTCGAGGGTGAGGATGTGGCCGGACCGGGTACTATTGCGATGGTCGATCATCGCCGCGAGCGAGGTCGATTTGCCCGATCCGGTTGCGCCGGTAATGAGTATCAGCCCGCGTTTTTCCATCACCAGACTGAGCAGGACCGGCGGGAGCTTCAATTCCTCGAACGGCGGCACCGAGCTGCGCACATAGCGGATCACCATCGAAATGGTGCCGCGCTGGCGGAAGATGTTGATCCGGAAATTGCCCACCGCGCGGTCGAGGTACGAGAGGTTCATTTCCATCTCGTTTTCGAACTCGCGCGCCTGGTCCTTGGTCATCAGCTCGTAGGCGATGCGGCGCACCGCCTCGACGTCCATCGGCTGGGTCGAGATCGGCGACACGATGCCGTTGATCTTGATGTTGATCGGCGCGCCGCAGGAGATGAACAGGTCGGATGCCTGTTTCTCGGACATCAGCTTGAACAATCGGTCAAGATACATGGCGGTATCCCGGAGGCTGTTGGAAAGGCTGGCCTGGCGCAAAAGCCGAGGCGGATCGCGTGCTTGACAATGTCATGAATTGACAAGAATAACCAAGGTCGAGCAAAGTAACAACTGGGCCGCGAAAACAGACGGTTTTTTTGCCGTTGTAGGCGCGCTCTCCTTGTCCGCAACAACCGGTACCCTTCATGCTCGCCATCATCGGTGGCAGCGGGCTCACCCGCCTGTCCACGCTTGCCATCGCCCACCGCGAGGTCGTCCGCACGCCTTACGGGGAACCGTCGTCGGCGCTGGTGTTCGGCCGCATCATGGAAAATGACGTGGTGTTTCTCGCTCGCCACGGCCACGGCCACACGATTCCGCCGCATCGGGTCAACTATCGCGCCAATCTGTGGGCGCTCAAGGAGCGTGGCGTCGATTCCATTCTCGCGGTGGCGTCGGTGGGCGGCATCTCCCGCGGCCATTCACCCGGCGATTTGATCTTGCCGCACCAGCTCATCGACTACAGCGGCGGGCGAGAGAGCACTTTCTACGATGGCGGCGACCGCAACGTGGTCCATGTCGACTTCACTCACCCGTACTCGCCGGAATTGCGACAGCGCTGCCTCGCGTCCGCCCGACGCGCCGGCCTCGCGCTGCATGATGGCGGCGTGTACGCCGCGGTTTCGGGGCCACGACTCGAGACGGCCGCCGAGATCGATCGCATGGAACGCGACGGGGCGACGCTGGTCGGCATGACCGGCATGCCCGAAACCGTGCTCGCGCGCGAAGCGGGACTTGCCTACGCGTGCATCGCGGTCGTGGTCAATCATGCCGCCGGCCGCGGCGACAGTGCCGAAACGATCGCCATGGAGCGCATCGCCGTGGCGCTGGAACAGGCGATGGAAAAGGTGCGCAACCTGATCGACCACTTCGTCACGGCGCACACGCTGTCATGATCCTGCCTATCCTTCGCATGGGCGACCCGCGCTTGCTGCAACGCTCGCTCCCGGTCGATCGCTTCGACACGCCGGAGCTGCGCCTACTGCTGGCAGACATGCGCGAGACCATGATCGCAGCGCACGGCGCGGGGCTGGCCGCGCCGCAGGTCGGAGTGCTGCTGCGTGTGGTGATCTTCGGTTTCGAGCACAACGACCGTTACCCCGACGCCGAGCCGGTTCCGTATACCGAGATCGTCAATCCCGTGCTGACCCCGATTGGATCCGAACTCGAGGAAGACTGGGAAGGTTGCCTGTCGGTGCCGGGCCTGCGGGGAAGGGTGCCTCGCCATGCGCGCCTGCGCTATACCGGGTTCGACCCGCAAGGCAGGCGCATCGATCGCGAGGTCACCGGTTTTCACGCCCGCGTGGTGCAGCACGAGTGCGATCACCTCGACGGGATACTCTATCCGTTTCGCATGCGCGACCTGCGCCAGCTGGGATATACCGACGTGCTGTTTCCGGACGCCGAAGTCATCGACGAATGAGCAGCAACGCCGCGCCGCGGCTCAAGTAAGCCGCAGTTGCTCGTGGAGCGCGGTTTCGAGCTTCAGCAGCGCCGCCTCGTCGTGCAGCCTTGCGCCTTCGAGCAGGAACACGTCCTCGACCCGCTCGCCCAGTGTGTTGATCTTGGCGCTGGCGACATTTACGTTTGCCTTGGCCAAGATGTAGGCGATTCGCGCCAGCAGCCCCGAGCGGTCGCCGGCGACGATTTCGAGGATGTAGTGGGTGCCCTTGTCGTCGGGAAAGATGCGCACTTCCGGTGACAGCGGGAAATGCTTGAGGTGTCGACTGACACGCCCCACCGCAGGCGGCTCGAGTGGGAGCCGCGCGATGAGCGCGCGCCGAAGCTCGAATTCGATGTAGCTGATGACTTCGCGGTAGCTGGGATTCGGGTTCCCCGGATCGTGCACGACAAAAGTGTCGAGCGCGTAACCGTGGCGCGTGGTGTGGACGCGCGCCTCGAGGATCGACAGTCTGGCACTGCCGAAGAAGCCGCAGATGCGTGCGAACAGTTCCTTCTGGTCGGGCATGTAGATCATCACCTGCAGCCCGCTGCCGTCGCGGGCGAAGCGCGCCTTGACCACCGGCTCGGCGACATCGACGCGCGCGTACAGCTGGCGGGCGTGCCAGGCGATCTCGTCGGCGCTGTGGCGCTGGAAATAGACCGCGTCGAGCCGTTGCCAGAGTTCGCCTTCGGCGCCTTCGGGTACCGCATACAGGCGCAGCTGGCGGATCGCCTCGGTGCGGCGCGCATCGAGGCTGTCGTGGAGGCGCCGGTCACCGGCGTCGCCGTCAAGCCTCGCCTTGGTGGCGTGAAAAAGGTCTTCGAGCAACTTGGCCTTCCACGCGTTCCAGACCCTCGGACTGGTCCCGCGGATGTCGGCAACGGTGAGCAGGTAGAGCGCAGCCAGCCGGCGCTGTGTGCCGACCTTCCGGGCGAAGGCATCGACGACGGTTCGATCGCTGATATCCTGCTTCTGCGCGGTCATCGACATGGTCAGGTGCTGTTCGACCAGCCATGCGACCAGCGCCGTGTCGTCGCGCGACAGGCCGTGCTCGCGGCAGAAGCGGCGGGCATCGCGCGCGCCTAGCACCGAGTGATCACCGCCGCGGCCCTTGGCGATGTCGTGGAACAGCGCCGTGATGAGCAGGACCTCCGGACGCTCGAAGTCGGCGATCAGGCGCGAGCACAGCGGGTATTCGTGCGCGTGCTGCGGCTCGACGAAGCGGCGCAGGTTGCGAATCACCATCAGGATGTGCTCGTCGACGGTGTAGACGTGGAACAGGTCGTGCTGCATCTGGCCGACGATTCGGCCGAACACCGGTAGGTAACGGCCGAGGATGCCGTACTGGTTCATGCGTCGCAGCTCGTGGGTGACGCCACGCGGCTGGCGCAGGATCTCCATGAACCGCTCACGATTGACGGGGTCGCGGCGGAACGCCGCGTCGACGCGGTCGCGATAGCGCCATAGTGCGCGCAGCATCGGCGCCGACATGCCCTTGAGCTCTGGGTGGCGCTGAAGCGCCAGGAAGCTGTCGAAGATCGCCGACGGCCGCTTCGCGAACAACTCTTCGTCCTTCACGTCGAGCAACTCGTCGACGGCCTGGAAGTCCGCGTCGATCGGCTGCACCTTGACCTCGGCGGGGAACAGTCGCGCGTGCAGGTTCTGCAGCAGGATGACGTTGATCTGGCGAATCGACTTCGCAGCGCGGTAGTAGCGCTGCATCAGCTGCTCCGAGGCGCGCCGGTTGGGCGTGTCTTGCAGGCCCATCTCGTGCGCCAGCGCCGTCTGCACGTCGAACACCAGGCGATCCTCGCAGCGGCCGGCAAGGTAGTGCAGGCGCGTGCGCAGGTCGGCGATGAGCTTCTCGTGCCGGGCGACTTCGCGCGCTTCGGTCCCGGTCATCAGGCCGTGCGCGGCGAGCTCGCGCCAGGTACGACCGATGCCTGCGGCGCGGGCGATCCACATGATGGTCTGCAGGTCGCGCAGGCCGCCAGGACTTTCCTTGACGTTGGGCTCGAGGTTGTACGCGGTGTCCTGGTGGCGCAGGTGGCGCTGCTGCTGCTCGAGCACCTTGGCTTCGTAGAACCCGCGTACGTCGAGCGTGGCCGCGTAACGGCGGCGGAAGCGGTCGTAGAGCGCACGCGAACCTGCCAGCAGCCGGTTTTCGAGCAGGCTGGTGCGGATGGTGACGTCGCCCGCCATCTCGGTCTCGCATTCGTCGAGCGTGCGCACCGAATGCGCGACCTCGAGGCCGGCATCCCAGAGCATGCCGATGAAGCGCTCGATCGCCGACTCGGCGATACGATCGGTCAGCGGTTTGGGCAGCAGGACCAGCACGTCGACGTCGGAATATGGGAACAGCGCCCCGCGTCCATAGCCGCCGACCGCCACCAGCGCGATGCCGGCCGGCACGCCGACCTCGTTCCAGATGCCACGCACGACGCGGTCCGCCAGCCGCGCCTGGACATGCAACAATCTTTGCGAGTCGGGGACCAGCGAAAACGACGCTCGCAGGGCCTCGCGTCCCGCCGCAAGTTCGCGCTTCCAGCGTGCGATGCCCGACGCAGGCGGAGAAGGCGCGATGGCGAGCGTCGCGTCCAACGGGCCCTTAGGCGGCCTGCGCGAGTGGCGGCGGTGCGGGCGCGCCGGCCGATAGAGTCAGCACCTCGAAGGAATCTTCCGTGACCAGCACCGTGTGTTCCCACTGCGCGGACAGGCTGTGATCGGCGGTGACGATCGTCCAGCCGTCGGCGAGGCCGCGAATGCCCGGCCGGCCCGCATTGATCATCGGCTCGACGGTGAAAATCATTCCCGGCTGCAGCTTGAGCCCGGTGCCGGGGCGGCCGTAATGGAGCACCTGTGGTTCCTCGTGGAACTGGCGGCCGATGCCGTGGCCGCAGAACTCGCGCACCACCGAGAAGCCGTTGCTCTCGGCAAAGCGCTGGATGGTCGCGCCGATGTCGCCCAGGTGCGCGCCGCGCCTGATTTCGCGAATACCGCGCCACATCGCTTCGTAAGTAACGTCGACCAGCCGCTTGGCCTGAATCGACGGCGTGCCGACGAAAAACATGCGGCTGGTATCGCCGTGAAAGCCTTCCTTGATGATCGTCACGTCGATGTTGACGATGTCACCGGCCTTGAGCTTCTTGTCTCCGGGAATGCCGTGGCAGACGACGTGGTTCACCGACGCGCACAGTGACGCCGGATACGGGCGGTGCCCCGGCGGCGCGTAGTTGAGCGTCGCAGGAATGACCTTCTGCACGTTCACCTGGTAATCGTGCGCGATGCGATCGAGCTCACCGGTCGATATCCCGGGTTGCACAAAGGGCGTGAGATGGTCGAGCAACTCCGACGCCACTCGCCCGGCGACGCGCATCTTCTCGATCTCGGCGTCAGTCTTGATCGTGACCGACATGTTGTCCACGCCTCGCATGGTCGTTCAATCGCGCAGCAGTTCGTTGATGCTGGTCTTGGCGCGCGTTCCCGCGTCGACGCGCTTGACGATGACCGCACAGTACAGGTGACACTTGCCTTCGCCCGACGGCAGGCTGCCGGCGACGACCACCGAGCCCGAGGGCACGCGGCCGTAGCTCACGGTGTCGGTCATGCGGTTGTAGATCTTGGTGCTCTGACCCAGGAACACGCCCATGCCGAGCACCGAGTTTTCCTCGACGATGACGCCTTCGACGACTTCCGAACGCGCACCGATGAAGCAATTGTCCTCGATGATGGTGGGGTTGGCCTGCAGCGGTTCAAGTACCCCGCCGATGCCGACGCCGCCTGAAAGGTGCACATTCTTTCCGATCTGGGCACACGAGCCGACGGTCGCCCAGGTGTCGACCATGGTCCCGGAATCGACGTAGGCGCCGATGTTGACGTAGGAGGGCATCAGCACCACGCCCGGCGCCACGTACGCGCCGCGCCGCGCTACCGCAGGGGGCACCACGCGCACACCCGCCTTCGCGAACGCAGCGTCGTCGAACTGCGCAAATTTGGTCGGGACCTTGTCGTAGAAACGAAACGGCGCGTTCGGGGCGGCGATGCCAATGGGCGCGTTGTCGGACAGGCGAAACGAGAGCAGTACCGCCTTCTTGAGCCACTGGTGGGTGACCCAATCGGCACCGCGCTTCTCGGCCACGCGCAGCCTTCCGGCGTCGAGTTCGCCCAAGGCGCTGGCGACCGCATCGCGAATCGCGCCGCTTGCCGACTGCGGAGTGAGCTCGCTGCGCTGTTCCCAGGCGGCGTCGATAGTCTGCTGCAGGTTGTGCATGAGGGCTGCGGCGCGCACGCCGGCAAAACCGTTATTTTAGCAAATGCCGGCGCGCGACCCCACCGCGCTGACGTGCCTAGCCGCGTTGCGCGAACCTTACCAGCCGGTCGATGCCCTCGGTGCACTCGGCCAGCGCCGCCACCAGCGCGATGCGAATGTATCCTTCGCCCGGATTGACGCCGTCGGCGTGACGGCCGAGAAAAGATCCGGGCAGCACGCTCACGGCTTCTTCGGCATACAGGCGCTGTGCAAACAAAGCGTCGTCACCGGGAACCTTTGCCCACAGGTAGAACGCCGCGTCGGGACGCGACGCGCGCAGCACCGCGTCGACCCTCGGCTGCAACAGGTCGAATTTCTCCGCGTACATGCGCCGATTGGTGCGCACGTGCTCCTCGTCGTTCCACGCGGCGATGCTGGCGCCCGCGACCGCTGGCGACATTGCCGAGCCGTGATAGGTGCGGTAGAGAAGGAACGCCTTGACCAGCGCTGCGTCGCCGGCGACGTACCCCGAGCGCAGGCCGGGAACGTTGGAGCGTTTCGACAGGCTGCCGAACGACAGCAGCCGCGGATAGCCATCGCGGCCGGCGGCTTGCGCCGCAGCCAGCGCGCCCAACGGCGGCGCGGTTTCATCGAAGTGGACTTCCGAGTAGCACTCGTCAGCGGCGATCACGAAACCGTAGCGATCCGAGAGTTCGAACAGCCTCTGCCACTCCTGCTGACGCATCACTCGGCCGGTGGGATTGTCCGGCGAGCAGACGTAGAGCAGCTGTGTGCGCGCCCAGACGGCGTCGGGAATGCGCTCCCAGCGTGGCGCGTACCCGTTTTCGGCGAGACTGTTGATGCAATGGGGAGTCGCACCGGCGAGCAACGCCGCGCCTTCGTAGATCTGGTAGAAAGGATTCGGTACGACAACCGTCGCGCCGACCCGGCTCGCATCGATGCAGGTCTGCGCGAAAGCGAACAGCGCCTCGCGGCTGCCAAGTACCGGCAAGACCTGCGTCGTCGCGTCGAGCGTGCGCAGTCCGTGGCGTCGCTTCAACCACGCGGCGATGGCCTCGCGCAGCGCAGGCGCGCCAATCGTTGTGGGATAATTCGCAAGGCCGTCGCTGCCTGCTGCCAGTGCGTCACGGATGAATTGCGGCGTCGGGTGCTTCGGTTCGCCGATCGACAGGCTGATGGGTGAGCGCCGCGGGTCGGGTGTGACCGTGGCGAATAGCGCGCGCAGCCGCTCGAACGGATACGGCTGCAACAGGGCGAGCTGCGGATTCAACGGCGGGAGCGCGGGCGATGGTGACCGAGGCGCAATTATACGTGGCGCACAATACCGAACCGGGTCCGCTGCCGGCTCGCTGGAAACTCGCGAGTGCGGTCGCAATGCTGGTCTCGCTGGCATTGCTCGCGCTCGTACTCGCATACTGGGGATGGCGTTGGTTTGGACCGGCGCCGGCGACCATTGCCAGCACCCCACCGGATGGTGACTACGCTCGCCGCATCGGCGATGCCCGGTTGTTCGGCGTCGCGCCGTCGAACGCTGCGCCAGGGCTGGTCGCGACGACATCGGGTATGGGCGACCTGCGCTTGCTGGGCGTGATTGCGCAGCGCGACGGCAAGGGTTACGCGCTGCTGCGTTCCGGCGCGCGCGGGCCGATGCTGGTCGCGGTGGGTCAGGACATCGCCAGCGGAGTGCGTCTCGATGCCGTGCGCCCGGACGGCATCACGCTGGTCGATTCGGGCGTGCGGCGAGACATTGCGCTGCGCAGCGCACCGGCGACAGAGAAACCACCGGCCGCGGTCGTCGCCAGTGCCGCGAAATCAGCCGCGTGTACAGCTCCGGCGGGATTCTCCGGTCCGGTCGTGCGGCTCAATGCGGAACTGCTCACCGGGATGATGAATACGACCGACGCGTGGAAAGCCCTCGTCGAGCCAGGCGCCGGCGCGCTGGTGGTGCGCGATCAGAGTGGCTTCGCCAGCAATCTGGGCTTGCGCAACGGCGACCGTGTCGCGAGCGCGAACGGGGTGCCGCTGTCGATCCCGGCGGACATACCCTCTCTCGTCCTGCAGCCGCTTACGCGCAGCCAGCAGGTGTGGTTGACGGGCCAGCGCGACGGCAAGGCGCAACAGTGGCTTTACCTGAACGCGGGAGCCTGTCCGGGCTAGTGTGGCAGCCAGTCGAGCAGCGCCCCTAGCGAATCGATCGAACCGTCGGCGTGCCAGGCGTCCGGCGTGTCCTGCGGACCCAGATAACCGAAGCGCGCGACCACCGTCTTCATGCCCGCCGCCTTGCCGCCGGCGATATCGCGCTCGGCATCGCCGACGTACAAGCAGTCGGTTGGCGGCAGGGTCAGCGATTGGGCGCCGGCCAGCAGAGGCGCTGGATGCGGCTTGATGTGCGGAGTGGTGTCGCCGCAAATCACCGCTCCCGCACGCGCGGCGATGCCCAGATGCTCGAGCAGTGGCAGCGTGAACCGTGCCGCCTTGTTGGTGACGATGCCCCAGCTCAATCCACGCCGCTCGATTTCGGTAAGCATATCGTCGGCGCCGTCGAACAGGCGAGTGTGCACGAACAGCGCCTCGCCGTAGTAGTCGAGATACTTGTCGCGGAGCACGGGGTAGTCACTATTGCTTTCCTCTATGCCCATCGCGCCGCGCAGCATGCCGCGGGCGCCGTGCGACGCGTATGGCCGCAACTCCGAGAGCGGCAACGGCGGCAGGTTGAGGTCGGCGCGCACGCGGTTCAATGCGTTGCCCAGATCGGGCGCGGTGTCGGCGAGCGTTCCATCGAGATCGAACAGGACCGCGCGCACGGGAAACGGCGCGGGTTTCGTGGCATCAGTCATGGCGGCGGAAGGTTGCGATGTAATTCACTGCGGTGTCCGGCGCAAGCCGGTAGACGCGCGTAAAGGGGTTGTAGGTCATGCCGGTGATGGCATCGATCTCGAGTCCCGCGCTACGCGCGAATGCCGCGACTTCGGAGGGCTTGAGAAAGCGCGCGTATTCGTGCGTACCACGCGGCAGGAGGTTGAGGACATATTCAGCACCGATGACCGCGAACAAATAGGCCTTGGCATTGCGGTTGATCGTCGAGCAGGCCACCAGGCCGCCAGGTTTCACCAGCCGCGCACACGCGGCGACGGTCGACGCCGGGTCGGGAACGTGCTCGAGCAGTTCCATGCAGGTCACCACGTCGAAGCTCGCGGGCGCTTCCGCGGCGAAGGCTTCCGCGGCGATCAAGCGATAGTCGACCGCGACGCCGGATTCGAGCTGGTGCAGGCGCGCCACGCCGATCGGCTTCTCGGACAGGTCGATGCCGGTGACAACGGCGCCTTCGCGCGCCATCGCCTCGGCGAGAATGCCGCCGCCGCAACCGACGTCGAGCACGCGCTTGCCGCGCAGGCCACCGCAGCGCGCGGCGATGTAGTCCAGCCGCAGTGGATTGATGTCGTGCAACGGCTTGAACTCGCTGGTCGGATCCCACCAGCGGTGCGCGAGCGCGCCGAACTTGGCCAGTTCGGCGGGATCGACGTTGGGATTGGACGCGGTCATTGCAATCGATCCTGCCAGTAGCGGGCGCGTGCCGCGAGGTCTGGCGCATCCAGACGCGTCAGCGCGCCCGCGGCCACCAGATGATCCCCGGCGACCCAGACATCGGTCACCTGGTCGCGCCCAGTGACGTGCACCAGATGCGAAGCGGGATCATAGCAGGGCGCGTGCTCGACGCCGCCCAGATTCACCGCGATGACGTCGGCCTGCTTGCCGACTTCGAGCGAACCGATTTCCTGCTCGCGACCCAGCGCGGTCGCGCCATCGAGCGTGGCCATGCGCAGCACCGTGGCCGCGGGGAGCGCCGCCGCGTCGCCGGTTGCGGCCTTGGCAATCAGCGCGGCCAGTCGCGCCTCGCCGAACAGATCGAGGCGATTGTTGCTCGCTGCGCCATCGGTGCCCAGCGCGACGTTGACACCGCGCGCGCGCAGCGCAGCCACCGGCGCGATGCCGTTGGCGAGCTTGAGGTTCGAGGTCGGGCAATGCACGACGTGGCAGCCTTGAGTCGCCAGCAACTCGATGTCGCCTGGCAACAGGTGCACGCCGTGAATGGCGATGAAGCCGGGACCGGTTGCGCCCAGGGCGTGCAGTCGCTCGAGCGGGCCGATGCCGAACTGAGCCACGCTCTGCGCGCGTTCGTCGGGCGCTTCGAGCAGGTGCGTCTGGATCGGCAGGTCGAGCTGGCGTGCGTACATCACGATCTTGCCCCAGCTCGCCTCACCCACCGTGTACGGCGCATGCGGAGCGAGCGCAAAGGCCAGTCGCGGTTCATGCTTCCAGGTGTCGCGCGCGGCGAGCCCCGTCTGCAGGCAGTCGTCGGCGCCGGTGGCGTACGGTGTGGGGAAATCGAGCACCGGCAGGCCAAGCAGCGCGCGCATGCCGCTGTCGCGGTACGCGCGCGCCGCGGCATCGGGATAGAAGTACATGTCGTTGCAGCAGGTGATTCCTCCGTGCAGCATTTCCGCGGCAGCGAGCAGAGTACCGTCGTAGACATACTCCGGCGCGACCACGCGGCGCTCGTTCGGCCAGACGTGCTCCTCCAGCCAGGGCTTGAGTGGGATGTCGTCGGCGATGCCGCGCATCAGTGTCATCGCACCATGAATATGGGCATTGACCAGCCCCGGCAACAGTACGTGCGTTGACAAGGTCACTTGATGGGCGGCGCGGTAGTCGCGGTCGGCGACCGGCGCCGGCACCAGTGCGACGATGCGACCCTCAGCCACGAGCAGCGCGTGCTCGGTCAGGACCCCGGCGGGCGCAATCGGAATGGTCCAGCGCGCATCGATGCGCAGGTCGACGTTTGTCGGCATGGTTACGGGTGTGGCGGCGAGCTTCGAGCGTAACCCAACTCGCGAGCACTCCGATGCGCTTTCGCGCTCGACACCGGACTCGCATCGTTGGACCCAAGAAAAAGCCCCGCACTCGGCGGGGCTTTTTCGACTACTGCGAGGCGTCTTAGCGCTTGACGATTTCGCCCTTGACTTCCACTTCGACGCGACGGTTCGGAGCCAGGCAAGCAATCAACTCCTTGAAGTTCTTCTGCTCGCAGACCAGACCGGGGATCGGCTGCGTCTTGCCCATGCCCAGCGTCTCGATCTTGTCCTTCGCGACGCCCTTCGACACCAGGTAGTCGCGGACCGCGTTGGCACGGCGCTCCGAGAGCTTCTGGTTGTAGGCTTGCGAACCGATACGATCGGTGTGGCCAGTGACGAGGACCAGTTCCAGCTTGGTCACGCCGGCCAGCTTGCTGATCACATCGCGATCGATCGCGGCCATGCCTTCGGGCTTCAGGTTGTACTTGTCGAAGTCGAACAGCGCCTTGCTGGCCAAGGTGATCTTTTGCACGCCAGGAGCAGGCGGCGGAGCCGGCGCCGGCGCGGGAGGCGGCGGCGGGGTCATCGCCGGAGGCGGCGCAGGCGGAGCAGGCTTCGGAACCAGGTCGGGATCGCATTCGATGATTGCCATCGCGGGCGTCCAGTACCCGGTACGCCAGCACAGCGTGTCGTTGACGCCGGGCTTGCCGCCGTACGAACCGCTGCGCCAGACATTGTTGGTCGGCGTGCCGTACTGGAACAGCGCATACCCGCTATTTTGCGGATTGGCCTGACCGAACGCTGCCGAGCCCAGCATGGCCGCGGATGTGCCGGTCACGATGGTCGCAATCAGACGAAGTTTATTCACTTTCACCCCTTTGGCTTGAGTTGTTGAGGTTTACCCGTTTAATTTTTCGACGCGTAACGGCAACTTTTGTAGGTCGTCCGGAAACAGCGACTTGAAGCCGACTATAGCATAGGGATTTTGGCGCTGCAAAGCGCAATTTGGATTCCTGCAACAAGAAGTTGGATGGTGTCGCGGCAATACAACGGTCATGATAAGATTCATCGTTTTCCGCGGCCGACGGCCTCGCCAGGCGATACACCCGTCCCGGAACCTGTCTGCGCCCCCGCGCCCGGATGACCGGGCAGGTGTAGCTTTCAATCCTTTCATACGCTAAAGAGCCCTTGCACGATGGAGCAGTTCGCCAAAGAAACCGTCCCAGTAAGCCTGGAAGCCGAAATGCGGCATTCCTACCTCGATTACGCGATGAGCGTCATCGTGGGGCGTGCCCTTCCCGATGCCCGGGATGGCCTCAAACCGGTGCATCGCAGGGTCCTTTTTGCGATGCACGAAGCCAACATTGTCTGGAATCGGCCATTTGTGAAATGCGCCCGGGTCGTCGGCGACGTGATGGGCAAGTACCACCCGCACGGCGACATGTCGATCTACGACGCGCTGGTGCGCATGGCGCAGGAATTCTCGCTGCGCTACCCGCTCATCGACGGGCAGGGCAATTTCGGCTCGGTCGACGGCGACAATCCGGCGGCGATGCGCTACACCGAGTGCCGGCTGCAGAAGATCGCCAACGAGCTGCTCGCCGACATCGACAAGGAGACAGTCGATTTCGTGCCGAATTACGACGGCAAGGAGCAGGAGCCGTCGGTGCTGCCGTCGCGCCTGCCCAACCTGCTGGTCAATGGTTCGTCGGGCATCGCGGTCGGCATGGCTACCAACATCCCGCCGCACAACCTGACCGAGACCATCACTGGCTGCCTCAAGGTACTGGAATCGCCGGACATCGGCATCGATGAGCTGATGGAGATCATCCCGGCGCCGGATTTCCCGACCGCCGGCATCATCTACGGCCTCGAGGGCGTGCGCGAAGGCTATCGCACCGGCCGGGGCAGGGTCGTCATTCGAGCCCGCACCCACATCGAAGACATCGGCAAGGGTGAGCGCCAGGCGATCATCGTCGACGAGATCCCGTTCCAGGTGAACAAGGCAAACCTGCTCATCCGCATCGGCGAGCTGGTCCGCGAAAAGAAGCTCGAAGGCATTTCCGACCTGCGCGACGAATCCGACAAGTCGGGCATGCGCGTGGTGATCGAGCTCAAGCGCGGCGAAGTCGCCGACATCATTCTCAACAATCTCTACAAGCTGACGCAGCTTCAGGACAGCTTCGGAATGAACATGGTCGCGCTGGTCGACAACCAGCCGCGCCTGCTCAACCTCAAGCAGTTCCTAGAATACTTCCTCCAGCACCGGCGCGAGATCGTCGTGCGCCGCACGCAGTTCGAGCTCAAGAAGGCGCGCGAACGCGGCCACACGCTGGAAGGCCTCGCGGTGGCGCTGTCCAACGTCGACGAAATCATCGCGCTGATCAAGGCCGCGGCGACTCCGCCGGAAGCCAAGGCTGCGCTGATGGCCAAGGTGTGGCGCTCGAGCGTGGTCGAGGAGATGCTGCGCCGCGCTGCCGCCGATGCCGCGCGGCCGGATGGACTTGCCGCGCAATTCGGCTGGCAACCCGACGCCAAGCCGCCCGGCTACAAGCTCTCCGACGTCCAGGCGCAGGCAATCCTCGAACTGCGCCTGCAGCGCCTGACCGGACTCGAGCAGGAGAAGATCACCACCGAGTATCGCGATGTGATGGCGCAGATCGTCGATCTCCTCGATATCCTCGCCAAGCCGGCGCGCGTCACGCAGATCATTGTCACCGAGTTGACCTCGATCCGCGACCAGTTCGGTGACAAGCGGCGTTCGGAAATCGTCGCGCAGGGCGTCGATCTGTCGCTCGAGGACCTGATCGCGCCGGAAGACATGGTGGTGACGCTATCGCACGGCGGCTACATGAAGGCGCAACCGCTCGCGGAATATCGCGCGCAGCGCCGCGGCGGGCGCGGAAAGCAGGCGACCGGGACGAAGGAAGACGATTTCATCGATCACCTGTTCATCGCCAACACCCACGACTACATCCTGTGCTTCTCAAATCGCGGTCGCGTCTACTGGCTCAAGGTCTACAACGTGCCGCAGGGCCAACGCCAATCGCGCGGCAAGCCGATCGTCAACCTTGTTCCGCTGCTCGATCACGAGAAGATCACCGCCATCCTTCCAGTGAAGGAATTCGCCGAGGACCGCTTTGTGTTCATGGCGACCGCGCAAGGCACGGTCAAGAAGACGCCGCTGTCCGAATTCTCGCGGCCGCGGCCGTCGGGCATCATTGCGGTGGGTCTCGACGACGGCGATTTCCTGGTCGGCGTGGCGCTCACCGACGGCAAGCACGACGTGATGCTGTTCTCCTCGGGCGGCAAGGCGGTGCGTTTCGAGGAAACCGATGTGCGCCCGATGGGGCGCAATGCGCACGGCGTCAGGGGCATGCAGCTCGACCGTGGCCAGCGCGTCATTTCGATGCTGGTCGCCGAAGACGAACAGCAATCGGTGCTGACCGCGACCGAGAACGGTTTCGGCAAGCGCACGCCGATCGTCGAGCACACCCGCCATGGCCGCGGCACCAAGGGCATGATCGCGATCCAGCAGACCGCCCGCAATGGCAAGGTCGTTGCCGCGGCGCTGGTCCACCCGGATGACGAGGTGATGCTGATCTCGACCGGCGGCGTGCTGATCCGTACCAAGGTCGCGTCGATCCGCGAGATGAGTCGCTCGACGCAGGGCGTGACCCTGATCAATCTCGACGAAGGCGAGAAGCTTGCCGGACTCGAGCGCGTGGCCGAGACCGAGGTCGAGGCCGATGGCGAGGAATGATGCGCGGTTAGCCGCTGCCTGATGGCAGCACGTATCATCGCGCCGTCGCATAACCGCAGCGTCCACTCAACGTGAATGCCGAACACGACCTCAAGCGTCACCGCGACGCCATCGACGCGCTCGATCGGGAGTTGTTGAGGCTGCTCAACGAGCGTGCACGCGAGGCGCAGGCGATCGGCATGATCAAGGGCGACGGGGCGGCGTATCGGCCGGAACGCGAAGCCCAGGTGCTGCGCCGGTTGCAGGAAGAAAATCCAGGCCCGCTTCCCAACGAGGCCGTGACGGGCGTGTTCCGGCAGGTAATGGCGGCCTGCCTCGCGCTCGAGCGCAAACTGCGCATTGCTTACCTAGGTCCCGCGGGCACCTTCAGCCACGCGGCGGTGGCGCGGCACTTTGGCGACCTCGTCGACGCCGAGCCGTGCGCGTCGATCGATGAAGTCTTTCGCGCGGCCGAGTCCGGCCGGGCCGACTACGCGGTGGTGCCGGTCGAGAATTCCACCGAGGGGGCGGTGGGACGCACACTCGACCTCATGTGCCAGACCGAGCTCACCATCGTCGGCGAGATCAAGCTGCGCATCGCACAGCATCTGCTCTCCACCGCGCCGACGCTGGCAGCGATCACGCGGCTGTATTCGCATGCGCAGTCGCTGGCGCAGTGCACGCAGTGGCTCGCGCGCCATCTGCCCGCCGTGCCGCGTGTTCCGGTCGCGAGCAACGCCGAAGCGGCGCGCCTCGCGGCGGCGGAACCCGGCACGGCGGCCATCGCCGGCGAAACCGCCGCGGCGATCTACGGCCTGGCAACGCTGGCTGCGCACGTCGAGGACGAACCCAACAACACAACCCGCTTCTGGGTGCTGGGTCGCCAGACGATCCCGCGTTCAGGGCGCGACGAAACTTCGCTGGTGATGTCCGCGCACAATCAGCCTGGAGCGGTGCACGCGCTGCTCGAACCATTCGCGAAACATCGCGTGAGCATGACGCGCCTGGAATCGCGTCCGGCGCGCACCGGACTCTGGGAATATCTGTTCTTCGTCGACGTCGAAGGTCATTGCGACGATGCGCCGGTCGCGACTGCGCTGGCCGAACTGCGCGAACGCGCACCGTTTCTGAAGCTGCTCGGGTCGTACCCGGCGGCGCCTGTGCTGAAATAGCACCCGCAAACGCGAGCATGCCGCGATGACCGACACCCGCCTCGCCGCGCAATCGCCGGACTACGTCCAGCGCCTGTCGCCGTACGTTCCCGGCAAACCGATCGACGAACTCGCGCGCGAATACGGCCTGGTCGAGAGCGACATCGTCAAGCTCGCATCGAACGAAAATCCAAGAGGACCTAGCGAGCGCGTTAGGGAGGCGATCGCCGCTGCCGCCGCGGGCGTGACGCGTTATCCCGACGGCAACGGCTTCGCGCTCAAGACGGTGCTGGCCGCGCGCTACGGCGTGGCACTCGACCAGGTCGTTCTGGGCAACGGCTCGAACGATATCCTCGAGCTCGCGACGCAGGCATTTCTGCGCCCCGGCGACGAGGCGGTCTATTCGGAGCACGCCTTCGCGGTGTATCCGCTGGCCACGCAGGCACGTGGCGGCAAGGGGATCGCGGTGCCGGCGCGCGAGCTCGGCCACAATCTGCCGGCGATGCGCGCGGCAATCACGCCGCGCACGCGCATGGTGTTCGTCGCCAACCCGAACAATCCGACGGGGACCTGGCTGACGCCGACCGCGGTGCGCGATTTCATCGCTTCGGTTCCTGCGGAAGTGCTGGTGATTCTCGACGAAGCGTACAACGAATACCTGTTGCCGCAACAGCGCGCGAACAGCGCCTCGTGGCTTACCGAATATCCGAATCTGCTCATCTCGCGCACCTTTTCCAAGGCCTACGGACTGGCCGGCCTGCGCGTGGGGTACGGGCTGGCGAACGCCGCGGTTGCCGACATGCTCAACCGCGTCAGGCAGCCCTTCAACGTCAATTCGGTCGCGCAGGCAGCGGCCATTGCCGCGTTGGCGGACGCCGGATACGTCGAGGAGAGCGCGCGACTCAATCGCGCCGGACTCGCCCAGATCATGCACGGACTCGACGCGATGGGCATCGCGCATGTTCCGTCGCACGGCAACTTCCTGCTGGTGCACGTGGTCGATGCCGCGCGAATCTACGAGGCGTTGCTGCGCCAAGGGGTCATCGTGCGGCCGGTGGCGAACTACGGACTGCCGGAACACCTGCGCGTTTCGGTCGGCTTGCCTGCAGAGAACGACCGCTTCCTCACCGCACTGCGGTCCGCGCTCGGGCGCTGAGCTCGTGGCGGCGCCGCTGATCGGCAAGCTGGTCATCTTCGGCGTAGGGCTGATCGGCGGTTCGTTCGCGCTTGCGCTCAAGCGCTCCGCGGCTGTGGGTGACGTGGTCGGCATCGGGCGCGGCCGCGCCAATCTCGACGTCGCCCGGGCGCAGGGAATCGCCGATCGCACCTACACGATCGACGAGCCGTGGCACGCGGAGCTGCAGGACGCCGACCTGGTACTTCTTGCGGCGCCGGTCGGGCAGCTGCCTCACTTGTTCTCCGCAATCGCGTCACGCATCGGGCATCGCACCGTCGTCACCGACGCCGGCAGCACCAAGCAAGACGTCATCGCCGCGGCGCGCGCGCATCTTGGCAGCGCTTTCGCGCGCTTCGTGCCCGGGCATCCCATCGCGGGCACCGAGCATTCCGGCGCGATGGCGGCATTCGACACTCTGTTCCGCGATCGCAACGTCGTGCTCACGCCGGTGGCGGAGACGCTGCCCTCGGCGATCGCTCGCGTCGACGCGTGCTGGAAGGCGTGTGGCGGCATCATCAGCATTCTCGATCCCGCGCGACACGATGCGCTGTTCGCGGCGGTGAGCCACCTGCCGCATGCGCTGGCGTTCGCGCTGGTCGCCGAGCTCGCCGGGCGTCCCGACGCCCGCGACTACTTTCGCCATGCCGCGGGTGGTTTTCGCGACTTCACGCGCCTGGCCAGCAGCCATCCGGAGATGTGGCGCGACATCTGTGTCGCCAACCGCGACGCGCTGCGCGCGGAACTCGATGCGTATCGCGCGCAGCTCGCGCGCATCGATCGCATGCTCGCAGACGCTGACGGCGAGGCGCTGGCCACGATGTTTGCGGCGGCGCGCACCGCGCGCAATACGTGGATTGCGGGGCGCGACGGCGGCACCGAGGAGTAGCCAACGATGGAATTCCTCGACTTGCCGCCCGTTGCGCGCGTTGCCGGTGTCGTGCGGCTCCCGGGTTCGAAGAGCATCTCCAATCGCACGCTGCTCCTCGCAGCGCTGGCGCGTGGCACTACCCGCGTGACCGGGCTGCTCGACGCTGACGATGTCGACCGGATGCTCGATGCGCTGCGCCTGCTGGGCGTGCGCATCGACCAGGCGGGCGAAGCGCGCGATTTTCAGGTGCACGGCACGGCAGGCGCATTTCCGGTCAGGCACGCAGAATTGTTCCTCGGCAACGCGGGCACGGCATTTCGACCGCTGACCGCCGCGCTGGCACTTGCCGGTGGCGAATATGCGTTGTCGGGCGTGCCGCGCATGCACGAGCGGCCGATCGGCGACCTGGTCGACGCGCTGCGCTCGCTTGGCGCAATCGTCCGCTACACCGGCAATGAGGGTTATCCGCCGCTGGCGATAGGCCAGGGAAAAATTCGGTCCGGGGGCAGCGTCGCCGTGCGCGGTGACGTTTCCAGCCAGTTTTTGTCGGCGCTGCTGATGGCGCTGCCGCTGGTCAGCGGAGGCACGCGCATCGACGTGATCGGCGAACTGATTTCGCAGCCGTATGTTGCGATCACGCTCAATCTGATGCAGCGCTTCGGCGTCGACGTCGCGCAGCGTTACTGGAAGCAATTCGACTTGCCTGCGACAGCGAGCTACCGCAGCCCGGGAACGATCGCGGTCGAAGGAGACGCGTCGTCGGCGTCTTACTTCCTCGCCGCGGGTACGATCGGTGGCGGGCCGGTACGGGTCCAGGGCGTCGGTCGCGCCAGCATCCAGGGCGACGTCGCGTTTGCCGACACGCTCGCCACCATGGGCGCGCGGATCACCCGTGGAGACGATTGGATCGAAGCCGCGAGCGGCGAACCGCTACGCGGCATCGACCTCGACGCAACCATGATCCCGGATGCGGCCATGACCGCTGCCGTGGTGGCGCTGTTCGCTAAGGGCGCGACCACGTTGCGCAACATCGGCAGCTGGCGGGTCAAGGAGACCGACAGGATCGCGGCGATGGCGACCGAGTTGCGCAAGCTCGGTGCGGACGTCGAGGAGGGTGCGGACTGGCTGCGCATCACGCCGCCTGCGACGTTGCGCGCGGCAACCATCGACACCTACGACGACCATCGGATGGCGATGTGCTTTTCGCTGGCGTCGCTGGGCACGGTAGGCGTACGGATCAACGACCCGCAATGCGTGCGCAAGACCTTCCCCGGCTATTTCGGCGAATTCGCAAGGCTCGCGCAATGAGTGTCGCCGCGCCGCCGGTGGTCGCGATCGACGGTCCGGCGGCGTCGGGCAAGGGGACGGTGGCGCAGGGGGTTGCACAAGCTCTGGGCTTCCACTACCTCGACAGCGGCGCGCTGTACCGACTGGTTGCCCTCAAGGCACTGCGCGAGTCGATCCCGCTCGACGACGAGGCGGCCCTGGCGGGCGCTGCCGGACAGCTCGACGCCAGATTCGAGGGCGGAGCCGTAAGCCTCGACGGGGCCGACGTTGCCGAGGCCATCCGCGCCGAAGCGGTTGGTGTGGCGGCCTCACGGGTTGCCGTCTTTCCCCGGGTACGTGGGGCGCTGATCGACTGGCAGCGCAGCTTCCGGCGCCCGCCGGGACTGGTCGCCGAGGGCCGCGACATGGGCACCGTGGTCTTTCCCGACGCCACGCTCAAGGCCTATGTCACGGCCAGCGCCGAGGAACGGGCAAGGCGCCGGTATAACCAGTTGATCATGAAAGGAAACTCGGTTACACTTGACAGTCTTTTGCGCGACATCCGGGAACGGGATGCGCGCGACAGCAACCGTGCGGCAGCTCCGCTCAAGGTTGCCGACGATGCAGTCGTTCTGGATACCACCGATTTGACGATCGACGCAGCCATTGCCACCGTGGTCCGGCAATACCGGGCTCTGGCTGCAGGCGAACGGTAGCAAACGCAGAACCCGCGCACCGCGCGAGTCTCGCCAGCAGCAAGGGCCGCCGACCGGGCGCAACACAGTCCGGACGGCGGGTTCATCATCTAACCCGCAGCCGCGCCAGTGGCGGCGGAAGAACTTGGGATACAGATACTTATGGCAACCGCCATCACCGAACAAGCCAGCCCGATGAAGGAAAACTTTGCCGCCCTGTTCGAGGAATCGCTCGCGCGGCAGGAGATGCGTCAGGGAGAACTGATCACCGCCGAAGTGACGCGGGTCGATTTCAATATCGTCGTCGTCAACGCGGGACTCAAGTCCGAAAGCTTCATCCCCATCGAGGAATTCAAGAACGACAAGGGCGAAGTCGAAGTCAAGGCCGGCGATTTCGTCACGGTCGCGATCGAAGCGCTCGAAGACGGCTATGGCGAGACGCGCCTGTCGCGCGACAAGGCCAAGCGCCTCAAGGCCTGGCACGACCTGGAAGCCGCCATGGAGCAAGGCACGATCGTGTCCGGCATGGTCAGTGGCAAGGTCAAGGGCGGCCTTACCGTCATGGTCAACGGCATCAGGGCGTTCCTGCCGGGTTCGCTGGTCGACATCCGGCCGGTCAAGGACACTTCGCCGTACGAATTCAAGTCGCTCGAATTCAAGGTCATCAAGCTCGACCGCAAGCGCAACAACGTGGTCGTGTCGCGCCGTGCCGTGCTCGAAGCGAGCCAGGGTGCGGAGCGCGAAGAACTGCTCAAGACGCTGCAGGAAGGCGCGGTCGTCAAGGGCATCGTCAAGAACATCACCGACTACGGCGCGTTCGTCGACCTGGGTGGCATCGATGGCCTGCTGCACATCACCGACCTTGCATGGCGTCGCGTCAAGCACCCGTCGGAAGTGCTCGCGGTCGGCGACGAGGTGACTGCCAAGGTGCTCAAGTTCGACCAGGAAAAGAACCGCGTCTCGCTGGGCATGAAGCAGCTGGGCGAAGATCCGTGGGTAGGCCTGTCGCGCCGTTACCCGACCGGCACGCGCCTGTTCGGCAAGGTCACCAACCTCACCGACTACGGCGCGTTCGTCGAGATCGAGCAGGGCATCGAAGGCCTGGTGCACGTGTCCGAAATGGACTGGACCAACAAGAACATCCATCCGACCAAGGTCGTGCAGTTGGGCGACGAAGTCGAAGTGATGATCCTGGAAATCGACGAAGAACGTCGCCGCATCTCGCTGGGCATGAAGCAGTGCATGCCCAACCCGTGGGACGAGTTCGCGATCAACCACAAGAAGGGCGACAAGGTGAAGGGCCTGATCAAGTCGATCACCGACTTCGGCGTCTTCATCGGTCTGCCCGGCGGCATCGATGGCCTGGTGCACCTGTCCGACCTGTCGTGGTCGCTCACCGGCGAAGCCGCGGTCCGCGATTACCGCAAGGGTCAGGAGGTCGAAGCGGTGGTGCTGGCGATCGACGTCGAGCGCGAGCGCATTTCGCTGGGCATCAAGCAGATGGACGGCGATCCGTTCTCCAACTACGTCGCGGTCCACGACAAGGGCACCGTCGTCAACGGCACGGTCAAGTCGCTCGACGGCAAGGGTGCGGTCATCGTGCTCGATGGCGACGTCGAGGGTTACCTTCGCGCGTCCGAAGTCGCGCGCGACCGCGTCGAGGACATTCGCTCGCACCTGAAGGAAGGTGACGCGGTGTCGGCGATGATCATCAACATCGATCGCAAGAATCGCTCGATCAACCTGTCGATCAAGGCCAAGGATAGCGCCGACGAGACGGAGGCGATGCAGCGCATGAGCTCGGAAAACTCGGGCGCAAGCGCCGGCACGACCAACCTGGGCGCGCTGCTGAAGGCGAAACTCGACAACAAGAGCCAAGGGTAAGCGAGCCCGTGATGACCAAATCGGAGCTGATCGACCGCTTGGCGGCGCAGTTCCCGCAGTTGGTGGCCAAGGATGCCGAACTCGCGGTCAAGATGATCCTCGACGCCATGGGCGAAAGCCTGGCCAAGGGGGAACGCATCGAGATCCGCGGTTTCGGCAGCTTCGGGCTCAATTACCGGCCGCCGCGGACGGGGCGCAATCCCAAGTCGGGAGAGCGCGTGCAAGTGCCGGAGAAGCATGTCCCGCATTTCAAGGCGGGCAAGGAATTGCGCGAGCGAGTCGATTTCAAGGAACTGAAGAAGAGTTGATGGTCACGCTGATCGGGCGGCATTATCATTCGCGGTAATGCCGCCCTTTCTATTGGGCGCGGCGGCACCGAGAGCAGCACCGTTCGAGCGCGTTCTCGCCTGGGCACAAGGAGGCCGACCAATCCGATGACTATCGTTCGCTGGATCTTCGGCGTCGCTGCCTTCGTCTTTCTGTTGCTGCTGTCGCTGCAGAACGCGGAGATGGTCAAGTTGCGCTTCTACACCTGGGCCACGTGGGAAACGCCGCTCATCGTGCTGCTGCTGGTGGTATTTGCGGTCGGCGTGACCTCCGGGCTGCTGGTCGGCGCGTTTCGCGCGGCGCGACTCAGGCGCCAGCTCAACCGCCTGCGCCGCGAACATGCCAAGCACGTGACGGTGACACCGCCCGGGCCGCCGGATCGACTCGCCGGCTGAGAACGCGCAAACGATGGATTTCGAACTATGGTGGCTGCTGCCGATCCCCGCGCTGTTCTTCGCCCTGGGCTGGATCGCCGCGCGCATCGACATCAAGCATCTGTTGCGCGAGTCGCGCGCGCTGCCGTTGTCGTACTTTCGAGGCCTGAACTTCCTGCTCAACGAGCAGCCTGACAAGGCGATCGAGTCGTTCATCGAGGTCGTGAAGGTCGATCCGCAGACGATCGACCTGCATTTCGCGCTCGGCAACCTGTTCCGTCGCCAGGGCGAGATCGATCGCGCGATCCGCATGCACCAGAACCTGCTCGACCGGGCTGACCTGCCCGACGACAAGCGCCAGGTCGCGTCGTTCGAACTCGGCCAGGACTTTCACCGCGCCGGCCTGCTCGATCGCGCGGAAGAGCTGTTCACCAAGCTCGACGGCAGTCCGTTCGAACTCCAGTCGCAGGGCTTCCTGCTGCAGATCTACGAGCAGGAAAAGGACTGGCAGAAGGCGATCACCGTGACGCGGCGCATGGAGGCGCTGGCCAAGCGCCCGTACTTCAAGGAAATCGCGCACTACTACTGCGAGCTTGCGCAGAATGCGCTGCTGCGTTCGCAATTCGACGAGGCGCGCGCCGGCGTCGACCAGGCGCTCGCCGAATATAAGCTGTGCACCCGCGCCACGATCCTGCTCGGCGACATCGAGTCGCAACAGGGCAACTCGCAGGCCGCGATCAACGCGTGGCAGCGCGTCGAGTCGCAGAATCCTGCTTTTCTCGGCCTGGTCGCCGATCGGCTCGCCGAGGGCTACCGGAAGATCGGCGATCCGGGACAGGGCATCCGCGTGCTGCGCAGTTACGAAGACCAATACCCGTCGCTGGACCTGCTGACCACGCTGTTCAACCAGATCCTTGCGCAGGAAGGCGCCGAAGCTGCCACCCAGCTGATCAAGGAAGAGCTGACGCGCAACCCGACGCTGCTCGGGCTGGACAAGCTGCTCGAGGCGCAACTGATGGCGGCGCCGGCCGACCGGCGCACCGATCTCGAGCTGGTCAAGAATCTCGTCGGCCAGCATATCAAGCGCCTGGGCATGTATCGCTGCGAGCAATGCGGCTTTCGCGCCAAGCAGTATTACTGGCGCTGTCCGGGCTGCGGCAAGTGGGAAACGTATTCGCCGCGCCGAACCGAAACGCCGGATGGATTTGCCTGAAATCCGCGGCATGACTAACCAACGCAATTCATACAAGGACACAGCGTGACCACCGGCAATCCGCGAATCATCGTCGCGCTCGATTTTCCCGACATGGAAAGTGCCGTCGGTCTCGCTTCGCGGCTCGATCCGACCGCATGCGCGGTCAAGGTGGGCAAGGAGCTGTTCACCGCGGCCGGGACCGCCATCGTGCACGAACTCGTGCGCAAGGGCTTTCGCGTCTTCCTCGACCTGAAGTACCACGACATCCCCAATACCGTCGCCGGGGCCTGTGCCGCTGCGACGCGGCTCGGGGTGTGGATGTTGAACGTGCATGTGGCGGGTGGCAGCGCAATGCTGATGGCGGCGCGCGATTCGGTGGCGAAGACAGCGGCGGCGCTGGGGCGGCCGCGTCCGCTGCTCATTGGAGTCACCTTGCTCACCAGTCTGGACGCGAGCGATCTGGCTGCGACGGGTGTCAGCGGGTCCGCCGAGGAGCAGGTATTGCGGCTGGCGCGGCTCGCACAGGCGAGCGGCCTCGACGGCGTGGTGTGCTCCGCGCGTGAAGTTGAGATGATCCACGCTGCCTGCGGCAAGGGCTTCAAGCTCGTGACCCCCGGCATCCGCCCAACAGGAGCGACGCTCAACGACCAGGTTCGCGTCATGACGCCCGAAGCGGCAATCGCCGCCGGTGCCGACTATCTGGTCATCGGGCGTGCGATCACCGCCGCTCCCGATCCGCTGCGCGCGCTGCGCGACATCAACGCCTCGCTCGGGGTTCCGCGCATGAAGATCACCATGATCGGTGCCGGTTACGTGGGCCTGGTGACCGGCGCGTGCTTCGCCGAAGTCGGCAACGACGTGCTCTGCGTCGACGTCGACGCGCGGCGGATCGCGATCCTCCAGGGGGGAGGCGTGCCCATCCACGAACCGGGCCTGCCGGAGATGATCGCGCGCAACGTAAAGGCCGGACGCCTGCACTTCACGACCGACATCGACGCCGCGGTCGCGCACGGCATGCTTCAGTTCATTGCCGTCGGCACGCCGCCCGACGAGGACGGCTCTGCCGACATGCGCTACGTCATTGCCGCGGCGAGCACCATCGGCGCGCGCATGACCGACTACAAGGTGATCGTCGACAAGTCCACGGTGCCGGTCGGCACTGCCGATCGCGTACGCGCCACCATCGCCAGCGCGCTCGCGGCGCGCAACGTGAAGATTCCCTTCGCGGTCACGTCGAACCCCGAATTCCTCAAGGAGGGCGCGGCGGTGGAGGATTTCATGAAGCCGGACCGCGTGGTGATCGGCGCCGACGATCAACGCGCGATCGGCCTGTTGCGCGAGGTGTATGCGCCGTTCCAGCGCAATCACGAGCGCCTGCTGGTGATGGATGTTCGCTCCGCGGAACTCACGAAGTACGCGGCCAACGCCATGCTGGCGACGCGCATCTCGTTCATGAACGAACTCGCCAACCTCGCCGAGGAACTCGACGCCGACGTCGAGCATGTGCGCAAGGGCATCGGTTCGGATCCGCGCATCGGCTACCGGTTCCTCTATCCGGGAGCCGGCTACGGCGGCTCGTGCTTTCCCAAGGACGTGAAGGCGTTGCAGGCGACCGCGCGCCAGCACGGACGACCGCTGCAGATCCTCGCCGCGGTCGAGGCGGTCAACGAGGCGCAAAAGCTGCGGCTGGTCGATAAGATCACTGCGCGTCTCGGCAACGACCTGTCCGGCAAGCACTTCGCATTGTGGGGCCTGGCTTTCAAGCCCAATACCGACGACATGCGCGAGGCGCCATCGCGGGCGATCGTGGATGCGCTGATCGAACGCGGCGCCAGCGTCTGCGCCTACGATCCCATCGCCATCGACGAGGCCAAGCGGGTCTTCGGCGATGCGCCGGCGCTGAGCTACGCAGCGTCGCCGCTGGCCGCGGTCGTCGGCGCCGACGCGCTGGTGGTGGTGACCGAATGGCAGGAATTCCAGAGCCCGGATTTTGCGGTGCTCAAGGGCTCGCTGCGCCAGCCACTGCTCTTCGACGGGCGCAATTTGTTCAATCCGCAGCACGTGCGCGACGCGGGCATCGAATACTTCGGCATAGGGCGCCGCTGATGAGCACGGGGGGCAAACGCTTCGCGGACTTCGCGGCGGCGGTCGGCACTACGCGCGTGCTCATCGTGGGCGACGTCATGCTGGATCGCTACTGGTTCGGCGACGTCGAACGCATCTCGCCGGAAGCGCCGGTGCCGGTAGTCAAGATTGCGCGCACCGACGAGCGTCCCGGAGGCGCCGCCAACGTCGCGCGCAATGCCGCGGCGCTCGGGGCGAAGGTGTCGCTGATCAGCGTCATTGGCGACGACGAGCCGGGCCGCTCGCTCGAGCGCCTGCTCGCCGTGGACCACGTCAGCACGTCGCTGCATCGCGACGCGACGTTGCCGACGACCGTCAAGCTGCGCGTCATCGGGCGACAACAGCAGCTCCTGCGCATCGATTTCGAGACCATGCCGTCGAACGCAGCGCTCGACGCGAAGCTCTCCGACTTCGAGCGCTCGCTGCCGGACTTCGATGTGGTAGTGCTCTCCGACTACGGCAAGGGTGGCCTTGCGCACATCGCACGCATGATCGAGCGCGCACGCGAGCGCGGCACGCCAGTACTGGTGGACCCCAAAGGTGACGATTATGGGCGTTATCGCGGCGCGACATTGCTCACGCCCAATCGCAACGAGTTTCGCGAGGTGGCGGGCAGCTGGCGCACCGAAGCCGAACTCGCCGCCAAGGCGCAGGCGCTGCGCGCCGACTTGGCGATCGGCGCGCTGTTGATCACGCGCTCGGAAGAAGGCATGTCGCTCTACACCGACCAGGGCGCGCAGCACTTCGCGGCGCAGGCGCGCGAGGTCTACGACGTGTCCGGCGCCGGCGATACGGTCATCTCGACCCTTGGCGTGCTGCTGGGCGCGCGCGCCGATCTCGGCAGTGCGGTGCGCATCGCCAACCAGGCGGCGGGCGTCGTCGTGGGCAAGCTCGGAACCGCGGTCGTCCATCCATCCGAGCTCAGCTAGGCGCACACCTTTGGCGGACTTCAAGGTCGCAGTGCCGCCACGCGCAGAAGCTACGGCAACGACGCGCGAGCGTCTCAAGCAGGTCATCCTGGCGCGCTTCCCAGTACGCGTGCATCTCTCGCTTATTCTTGCCGGCTGCTTTGCGAGCGGTCTGCTGGCGACGACGCTGCTGCACCGGGCCGGTGTGGACGCGATGCTCATTCGCTATCCGTTGGCGCTGCTGGTCGCCTACGGCGCGTTCCTGTTGGGCATCCGTATGTGGCTCTACTACGCGGGGTACGGACGAGCGCTCGAAAGTCGTACCGGCAACGCGGTGCGCAATCGCACCGGCGATGGCCTCGACTGGTTCAATGGGACAGCAGGGTCGTGGGGCTCCTCCGGATCGAGCGGCGCAGAATCGTCTGCGCTGGGTGGTGGCGGGGGCTCAGGCGGCGCCGGCGCATCGGCGAGCTTCGACGCTCCCTCCGGCACGCAGTCGTCGCTTGGCCTGCTTGGCTCCAGCGGCGGTTCATCGTCGAGCAGCGGAAGCGGCGTGGACCTGGACATCGATGGCGGCGACGGATTCATGGTCCTGGTCGCACTGCTCGCACTGCTGGCAACGGTATTCGCGGCGGCGATTTATCTCATCTACGCGGCGCCGACGATCCTTGCCGATGCGGCGTTTGCGGCCATGCTCTCCGCCGGGCTGATACGCTCCGTGAAGCGCATCGGTGACAGCGGCTGGGTGGGCAGCGTCGTCTCCGATACCTGGGTGGCGTTCGCAGGTATTCTCGTTTTGACCGTGATTTTTGCCGCGGTCGCGCGCCACTACTACCCGGATGCACATACGCTGCGCGAAGTCTGGAGCAGATTCTGACCATGGCCAAAGCCAAGACGACCTACGCCTGCACCGAGTGTGGCGGCCAGAGCCCGAAGTGGCAGGGCCAGTGCCCGCAATGCGGGGTCTGGAACACGCTGGTCGAGACGATCGCGGCAAAGCCGGCGACGCGTTTCCAGGCGCTCGCCGGATCGGCCAGCGAAGTCCGGTCGCTGTCCAGTGTAGAAACGTCGGTCAATCCGCGCTCTCCCACCGGCATCGAGGAATTCGATCGCGTGCTCGGCGGCGGGCTCGTTGCCGGCGGAGTGATCCTGCTCGGTGGCGATCCCGGCATCGGCAAGTCGACGCTGCTGTTGCAGGCTATGGCAGTCATGGGCGCGTCGCGGCGCTGCCTGTATGTGACCGGCGAGGAGTCGGTCGAACAGATCGCGCTGCGGGCACAGCGCCTGGGACTGGTCAACGCACCGGTCGAGCTGCTTGCGGAAGTCCAGCTCGAAGCGATCGTCGGCGCGATGCGCATGCGTCAGCCCGAAGTCGTCGTCATCGACTCGATCCAGACCATGTACACCGAGGCGCTCGAGTCCGCACCGGGCAGCGTCGCGCAAGTGCGCGAGTGCGCTGCGCAGCTCACGCGCCTGGCCAAGCAAAGCGCCATCACGGTGATCCTGGTGGGGCACGTGACCAAGGAAGGCGCGATCGCAGGCCCGCGCGTGCTCGAGCACATCGTCGATACGGTGCTCTACTTCGAGGGCGACACCCATTCGAGTTTCCGGCTGGTGCGGGCGATCAAGAACCGCTTTGGCGCGGCCAACGAACTGGGCGTTTTCGCCATGACCGAACGCGGCCTCAAGGGCGTGGCCAATCCCTCCGCGCTGTTCCTGTCGCAGCACGGACACGCCGTCGCGGGCAGCTGCGTGCTCGCCACCGTCGAAGGCTCGCGCCCGCTGCTGGTCGAGGTACAGGCGCTGGTCGACCCTGCACAATCGGGGCTTGCGCGCCGCCTTGCCGTGGGTCTCGATCCGCAGCGGCTCGCTCTGTTGCTCGCGGTGATGCATCGCCACGGCGGGGTCGAGACTGGCGGTTTGGATGTCTACGTCAATGCCGTCGGCGGCATGCGCATCGGCGAGCCAGCGGCCGATTTGGCGGTTTTGATGGCTGTCTATTCATCATTGAAAAACAAGCCGTTAAAGAGTAAATCTCTTGTATTTGGCGAGGTCGGGTTGGCGGGCGAGATTCGCCCGGTGCAGCGCGGGCAGGAGCGGCTGCGCGAAGCCGCGAAGCTGGGCTTCGAGCGCGCGATCATTCCCGCGGCCAACAAGCCAAAGCAGTCGATCGACGGCATGGAAATCGTCGCAGTCGCGCGCATTGACGAGGCCATCGACTGGTTGAAACGCTAGTCCGGTGCACGAGTTGAGGCAACGCGCGACCGTGCATGGCAAATGCGGCGCACACTCCAGGCTCTTGTATTGACGCCAAGGCATCGAAGGCGTGCAATAGAGCGTGGACGTGCGTGCTGGCAAAGGTCGGCGTCTGCCTTTCCGGTCAACCCTCAGAGGAGTGTGCGACATCATGGCTACAAAATCGTCACCGAAGCCCACCAAGCGCACGCGTGCCCGTCCGAGCAAGCCGCGCGCCAAGGCCGCGCCCAAGGCAGCCGCCTTCACCATGCCCAAGCAACCCGATTTCGGCGACCTGGCGAAGATGGCCAAGGCGATGACTCCGGAGCAGGCCTTCGATCTCTACAAGACCAATTCAAAGCTCGCACTCGAAGTCATCAACGCCGCCATCGAGAACACGGCAAGGTTGCGCAAGATGCAGTTCGAAGGCGAAGTGGAAGCGCGCGACATGCAGAAGAAGGCGCTGCGCCACGCCGCGGAGGCGAGCGACCCGCATTCGCTGATGGCTGCGGGTCAGAGCGTGACGCAGGAAGCGGTCGAGCGATCGATGCGCTACTGGAGCGAGATGTTCGACATGATCGTCGAGATGCAGAAGCGCCTGTTCATGCTGATGGAAGACCAGATGGCGGGGGTTCCCGGCGCCAAGGAAGCAAAAGCGGCGATGGCGATGCTGCCGGACATGCGCCAGGCGCAGAACCTCGTCAAGGCGATGCAGGGCGTGATGTCGTCCGGCGGCAACGCATTCGAGTCGATGCAGAAGGTGATGGGAGACTTCGCGCGCATGGCGCAGCAATCGATGCCGGGCATGAAGCGCTGAGAGTGGCGGCCCGGACCGGGCCACCGTTCAAGCCAAGGGCGCGAGCGCAGAGGTGCAAATACTGGTCGACTTTGGCGCGCCCGCGTAATTTGGCAGATTAGTTGCGCGGATGCCGACGGGCAGGCAGCCGCCGAGCATGGTGGCGAACAACAAACACGTGAGTAGCTTCACGACACTGCCTCCCGGGTCCGCGCTGGGTTGTCGGCGCGGCCAATGCAGCATTGTATGTTGCAAGCGCCTGCAGCGCACTCGGCGGCCGCGTCGGTGCCGGCATGAATAGACGAGCATCGCCCCCAACTGCTCGTCGAATTTCTGGATGGCAACCACATCCCGCGCCCGAGTTCGCCGCGAGCCTTGCCGTGTGCGCAAACGTGGCGCGCGACGCACGGCAACGGCTGCCGCGCGCTTGCGGCAAACCTGGGGACGTAAGCGACGGCTAGGCTACTCGTGGCGGTCACCGGGGCCGACAATTGATACACTAATGATGATGGATGAAATATAGTGTGACCCCGCTGCCACGGTCACCTTATAACCTACCAAGTAGGGCTCCTGCGGACCACCCGGGAGTAAATCGGAGGAAACAGCATGTCTAGTCGTCGAATATCTCGTCGTACGATCCTGAAGGGATCGGTTGCTGCCGGAGTGCTCGGATTAGCAGGTCGGCCCGTTTTCGCCGAGCCGCAATGGAGGAAATACGCCGGTACCAAACTCGAGGTGCTCCTCGCCAAGGGTCCGCGCGGCGATAATCTGCAGAAATACATCAAGGAGTTCACCGACCTGACAGGCATTCAGGTCGAGTCGGAGCAGGTCCCCGAGCAGCAGCAGCGGCAGAAGGCCGTGATCGAACTTGCGTCCGGCAAGCCGAGTTTCGACGTCATCCACGTGAGCTATCACGTCCAGAAGCGCCAGTTCGAAAGGGCCGGATGGCTCGCAGATCTCTCGGGCTTCCTGAAGGACCCGAACCTCACGGCGCCGGATCTCGTCGAAAGCGATTTTTCGGCCGCAGGTCTTTCCTATGCCAAGAACGACAAGGGTCAGCTGCTTTCGCTGCCGTGGTCGGTCGACTACTTCATCCTCTACTACAACAAGGAAATCTTCCAGAAGAAGGGTGTCGCAATACCGAAGACGTTCGAAGAGATGGTTGCAACCGCCGACAAGTTGACTGACCCGGCGGCCGGCACATTCGGCTTTGTCGGGCGCGGCCTGCGCAATGCCAACATGACGCTTTGGTCCAACTTCTACCTCAATTACGGAGGCGAATTCCTCGACGCCAAGGGCAATATCCTGACCGACGGTCCTGAGGCGATTGAAGCAACCAAAATGTACCAGCGCGTGATGAAGGATGCTCCTCCCGGCGTGGCCGGATTCAACTGGATGGAATCGATGGCGTCCTTTAGCCAGGGGCGAGCGGCGATGTGGATCGACGGCGTCGGCTGGGCGCCGGCGGTGGAAGATCCGGCCTCCTCACGCATCGTCGGCAAGGTCGGCTACACGCAGGTTCCCGCCGGACCGAAGGGCCGTTATTCGGCGACCTACGGCGACGGCATCGGCATCGCGCAGGCGAGCAAGAACAAGGAAGCCGCCTTTCTGCTCTGCCAATGGGCCGTATCGAAGCAGCAGGGCGCACGGCTCCTGCAAGCTGGCGGCGGGGTTCCGTTTCGCAACTCGGTGCTCAACGATCCCGAAGTTCGCAAAGGCGTCAAACTACCGCAGGAGTGGCTGCAATCGGTCATCGACGCGTCGAAGATCAGCAAGCTCGGTCTGCCGGTCATCATCCCCGTGGCCGAGTTCCGGGACCTTGTCGGTGCCGGCGTCACGGCGACGCTGTCTGGTGGTGATCCCGCAGTGGAACTGAAAAAGGCGCACGAGCAGTTCCGGCCGATTCTGGAGCGCTCCGAGAAGGCGTCGTAACAATCACTTCGTCACTGCACCGATCCTGCCCCGGACACTTGCCGGGGCAGGGTTGCGGCTTTAAGAATTGACCACACGCGAGCAAAGCATCGAAGCCGACACGGGGCGCTGGCAGAAGCATTCGCCACTTTCGTATTGGCCATTCGTGATCCCGGCGCTCATTGTAGTCCTGGGCGTCATTATTTTTCCCTGGCTCTTCACCATCTGGATGAGCCTGAACGAGTGGAAAGTCGGCTCGCCGACGACGTTCGTCGGACTCGCGAATTACCTGCGTCTACCGAACGATCCGCGCTTCATCGACGCTATTTGGCACACGATCGTCTACACGTTCCTGTCTGTGCTGCTGCCACTGGTGTTCGGTACTTTCGCTGCGGTCGTGTTCCACCAGAAAATTCCGCTGCGTGGTTTCCTGCGCGGGCTGTTCATCATGCCGATGATGGCAACGCCGGTAGCAATCGCGCTGGTGTGGACCATGATGTTCCATCCGCAACTTGGCGTTCTGAACTATCTGCTTTCGCTGGTCGGCCTGCCGGCGCAGCTCTGGGTATTCCACCCAGGCACCGTGATCCCGTCGCTGGTCATGGTCGAGACCTGGCAATGGACGCCGCTGGTGATGCTGATCGTGCTTGGCGGGCTCGCCGCGATACCGACCGAGCCTTACGAGAGCGCGATGATTGACGGGGCGAGCTTCTGGCAGATGTTTCGCTACATCACGCTTCCGC
This sequence comes from uncultured beta proteobacterium, assembly GCA_963741315.1. GTDB lineage: Bacteria > Pseudomonadota > Gammaproteobacteria > Burkholderiales > Casimicrobiaceae > PALSA-1003. The sequence continues at coordinate 188,187 of CAVUHK010000004.1, read as the reverse complement.
TGATCACGCCATTCCTGTTCATCGCTGCGATGATCCGCATGATCGACGCGGTGAAGAGCTTCGACATCATTTTCGCCATCACGCAGGGCGGCCCCGGAACGGCCTCCGAAACCATAAATCTTTATCTTTACAGCGTCGCTTTCGTCTACTACGACATCGGATACGGCTCGGCGATCGCGCTTGTGTTCTTCGTGCTCATCGTCGTGCTTGCCGCCATATTGCTGTATCTCCGGCAGCGCATGCACTGGAACGAGGCGGGGGGCAGCGCATGAGTCTGCGTCAAATCCTCGGCAAGCTCGCGCTCGCGATCTCGGTGTTCATCATCGTGTCACCGGCGGTCCTCTTCTTCGTTTGGATGATTTCGCTCTCGGTGAAGCCCGAGGTCGACAATGCCAGCTATCCGCCGATCCTCATCCCCGACAAGCTGGCATGGCAGAACTACGCCAGTGTCCTTACGTCCAACCGCTTCGTCACCTACTTCTTCAACAGTCTGATCGTCACCGGCGCGGCAACGTTGTTTGCGCTCGCCGTCGGCGTACCAGCCGGCTACGGCATCGCGCGGATGCGGGCGCACAAGTCCGCGATTGTGATTCTGATCGCGCGCATCACACCTGGACTCTCCTACCTCATTCCGCTGTTCCTCATGTTCCAATGGATCGGACTGCTCGGCACGCTCTGGCCGCAGATCATTACCCATCTCGTCGTGACGGTGCCCATCGTGATCTGGATCATGATCGGCTATTTCGAGACGACACCGATGGAACTCGAAGAGGCGGCCATAATCGATGGCGCTAAGCGCTGGCAGGTGTTCCGGTACGTTGCGCTGCCGATGGCGCGGCCGGGTATTGCCGTGGCGATGATACTGGCGGTGATCTTCTCCTGGAATAATTTCGTGTTTGGCATCGTGCTCGCGAGCCGCGAGACGCGTACGCTGCCGGTCGCGGTCTACAACATGATTTCGTTCGACCAGCTCAGCTGGGGGCCGCTGGCGGCGGCAGCGCTTCTCGTCACGCTTCCAGTTCTGTTGCTGACGGTCTTCGCCCAGCGCCAGATCGTCGCCGGCATGACGGCGGGCGGAGTCAAGAATTAATAGCGCCCGCGTCGCGCGCGATGATCCGCATGGCAATTGCCGGCGGTGCGCACTCGCGCGCAAGTGCGTCGCGGATGTGGTGCCCAGGGCCGGAATCGAACCGGCACGACCCGTTAAGGTCGGGGGATTTTCCTGCCACTTCGGCTTTCGCCGCCCCTTGCCGGGTTCGTGGTCTGGAGCACGCCTTCACCGTAGTCCGACGAGTCGAAACGACCCTCTGCGACCTTAGGTGCCCGCCGTCTGCTCTCTACACCTTTCCTCAACCTCCGAGGAGTTGGCTCGGCGTTGGCTCGGACACGCGTGTCCAGGGCGTTCGCCGAATTTGACGGGCTACACCTCGAGAATTTCTTCACGAGGGCTCAAATTTCATCCAAGTCCCCTGTGTCTACCAATTTCACCACCCGGGCTGCAACAAGGCCCCATTGCAGAAGGGCCGTCATTTGCGGCAGGGTGGAGTTTACTCGGTATGGCCAGTGATGCCGGAAGCGTCGCGCGGGCGACCAGAACCGGCTGTCCGGGCAAATTCTTGGTCTGGAACTTGCTTAATATAGGATCCATTGCTGCAAAAGGCTTGGTAAGGGCCAGGATTCATGGCGAATTTGAATAACGGGATGAATATGTTCGCACTGTCGCGGCGCGTGGCGATCGCGCTGGGCGCGGGCATGTTGTTGTGCGCAGCATTCATTGACTATGCGACGACCGCGGAGATCTCGGTATCCGCGTTCTACCTGTTCGCGATCCTAACGGTGAGCTGGAACTGCGGCGCTTCGTGGGGGTTCCTCTTTGCTGCCATCGCTTTCGCGTTCCAGGTTGCCCTGGGCCTGATGTATGGACATCCATTCACGTCGAATCGCTCTTTTTTCTTTGCGCAGGGCAACGTGCTGTTCGAATACGGCATCGCGATATTGCTCACTTCGCAGCTGCGGCGCCTGCTCGAACGCGAGCGACATACCGCGCGTGTCGACCTGCTGACCGGAGTCAGGAACCGTCAGGGATTTCATGAAGTCCTGGAAAGCGAGGTCGAGAGGCACGTGCGCAACGGTGCGAGCTTTTGCCTCGCCTACATCGACGTCGACGACTTCAAGGGCGTCAACGATCGCTATGGTCACGCCGAAGGCGACCGCCTGCTCGAGGCTGTCGGCCACGTCACTGCCAAGAGCATTCGTCGCAGTGACACCGTTGGCCGGCTCGGTGGCGACGAATTCGCCGTGTTCTTTCCGGAGACCAATCAGGCCGAGGCGATGGCCATCGAGTTCAAGCTGCGCGAGGCCCTGACGACGATCACCCAGCCGCGGCCGTGGTGGTCGGTGAGTTTCAGCATCGGCATCGCCACTTTCGTGAGCATGCCGAAGTCGGCCGACGCTGCCATGGCGTACGTCGACCAGCTGATGTATCGCGCCAAGCGCGGAGGCAAGTCGAATACGGTTTCCGGCGTCTATGACGACACCACGTCGGCCGCGGAAACCACCGGCAACGCGAGATTTCGGCGCGACGGGCGCGCCACTGGCGACTAGTTTCCGGCGTTCAGGCGCGCGCGCGATCCAGCGCGCGGCGCAGGGCATCATGCAGCCACAGTTTTTCGCCCAGCACGCGCGTGGCGTAGGCGTTGGTCGCGTCGCTCGTCGCGCCGTTGTAGAGCTGCAGGCCGGCGACTTCGCTACCGCCGCGGCTGATGCATTCCCGCAGGATGCGGGCGCCGACATGAATGTTGGTGGGCGGATCGAGCACCTTGGCGTGATCCGCAGTCTCGAATTTTTCGGCGTGATAGCGGGGGATGACCTGCATCAGTCCCATAGCTCCGCCGTCACTCTGCGCTACCGGATTGAAGCGGGACTCGATCGCCATCACCGCAAGCAGGAGCAGGGGGTCGATACCCGACCGGCTCCCCTCGCGTTGCGCGGTCAGGACGAATTCGCGGGTGGCGACCTCGGAGATGCGGTACTTTCGAGCGAGGATGCCAGCCAGGGCATCGGTGCCGACCGGCGCGGGCGCGCGGCTATCGGCGCGCGCGGCAACGGCATTTTGTACGGGCCAGGTGCTGGCAGGGGTCGCCGCGGCGCGGCCCGCAGCCGTGGCGCCAATGGCCGCGACGTGAGCCGTCGATGCCGGCAGCAGCGCCAGCGACAGCAACGCCAGCACGATGCCGCCGGCGAGGGCTGGGTACGCATTCCGGTGGAGCGCGCCGGCTTTCAGGTACGACAACGCTTGCTTGGTCATTGGAACTCTCCCGACACATGTTCGCGATCGGACCCGGCATCCTGACGATGGACGGGCTGGGCGCGACCGGTCAGGGGTTACCTTTGACGGGTAACGGGCCTCCCTGACGCTGACTTATACGTACACAAAATAACACACCAAATCAGATAGTTAATGCAATGCTCCGGTTTTTTGGAGCGGTCGTGGCCCACAAATGATGCACTGCAACAGGCGCGAAGTATACAGGCCGGCACCTGCCTGTCAAGCCGCTTCAAGGCCACCCATGGCCCCGCGAGCGGAGTACCTAAGCCTTTGTTTTGCCGACAACCAACTGCTTGGGCGGTCGGCTGGGGCCAAAAGTTCAACCGCGCATCGGCGCGCGCGTCCCGAGTTTCAGGTGAATGTTCTTTTCCTGGGTGAAGCGCAGCATCTCCTCCAGGCATTCCTCGCGCCCGAAGCCGGACTGCTTGACCCCGCCAAATGGGGCGCCCAGGAAGTGCTTCCCGAACTCGTTGATCCATATGTATCCAGCCTGCACCGCCATGGCCGTCCGGTAGGCGGTGGAAACATCGTTGGTCCAGATCGAGCAGGTCAGGCCGTATTCGACGGCATTGACGTGACCGAGCATGGCTGCCTCGTCGGTCCACTTGATGATCGCCAGGACCGGCCCGAAGACCTCTTCGCGAGCGAGTCGCATGGTGGGGGTCACGTCGGCGAAAACGGTCGGCTCGACAAAGTAGCCGTGCTGCAGCAATGGGTCCATGGGTCGCTTGCCGCCGTAGACGAGGCGGGCGCCTTCGCTCTTGGCCGACTCGATGTGGCCGAGCACCCGGTCCAGCTGCGCTTGGCTGACGATCGCGCCCATGGTCGTCGCCGGATCGGTGGCCAGCCCCGGTTTGAAGGCGGCGACCCGCGCCCGGACGCGATCGACCACGGCATCGTGAATGGCGGAGTGCACGAACGCCCGACTGGTCGAACCGCACGACTGGCCGCACCAGGTGAAGTTCATGCCGCCGACGACCGCCTCGGCAACCGCATCGGGATCGGCGTCGGGATAGGCGATCAATGCGTTTTTGCCACCCAGTTCGAGCAGCACCGGCTTGACCGTCTCGCTGGCGGCGCGCATCACCGCCCGCCCTGCCGCGACGCTGCCGATGATCGCGACCATCGCGACGCCCGGATGCGCCGCCAATGCGGCGCCGGTGTCGCGGTCGCCTGGCAGCACGTTGAAGACCCCCGCCGGAAACAGCCCGCCGATGAGTTCGGCCAGCCGCAGCGCCGACAGCGGCGACTGATCGGGCGGTTTGATGATGACCGCGTTGCCGGCCGCCAGCGGCGCCGCGGATTTGCCCGCCGCGAACATGAACGGATGATTGAACGGCACGATTCGCGCAACCACTCCCACCGGTTCGCGTACCGAGAAGTTCACGACCGAGGGGCCCATCGGAATTGACGCGCCCTTCATTTCGGTGACCAGTCCGGCGAAGAAGTCCATCTGCGCCGCGGCCACGTTGGCGTCGCTGATCATCTCGCGCACCGGGTTGCCGCAGTTCGCCGCGTCGATCGCGGCAAGTTCGGCGGCGTTCTCGCGCAACAGCGCCGCCACGCGGCGCAGGATGCGCGCTCGCTCGAGCGGCGGCACCGCGCGCCACTCCTGGAAACCGCGCGCGGCAGCGGCAACCGCCGCGTCGACGTCCGCCGCGGCGCAGGTCGCCACGCTGCCCAGCGACTCGCCGGTGCTGGGATTCCAGGTTTCCTGCGAGCTGCCCGCAAGGGGCTGGTGCCACGCGCCCCCGTAGTAGGCGATGCGATGGTCGGGAAGGTTGGACATGGCAGTGTTATTGATGGTGATGAAAGAAGTTCACGCGGCGCGTGGTCGCCCCAGCCGGCCGATCAACGCATTGGCGGCGATCGACACGACGAACAGTAAAATGAGCAGCGCATAGAGCTGCGGCATGTCGAAGCGCGCATACGCCTGGATGACGAGATAGCCAATGCCCTTGTTGGAAAGCTTGGTCTCCGCAAGCAGCGTGCCGATGATCGCTACACCTAATCCCAGCCGAATGCCGTTGACGAGGGGCGCGCGCATCGCGGGCAGGTAGATGCGGGTCACCATTTGCCAAGTCGTCGCGCGAAAACTCTGGCCGACGCGGATCAGCACGCGGTCGATCTGACGCATGCCGGCGGCGACGCTGATGACGATCGGAAAGAAACATGACACCGCGCTCATGGCGATCTTCGAGCCGGAGCCCACGCCGAACCACATGATCATCACCGGAAAGAAAATGATCTTCGGCGTCGGACCGAGATAGTGGATCAATGATTCGTAGGCGTGGGCCAGGAAGCGGTTGGCACCCAGCAGGATCCCGACCGCCACGCCGCTCAATCCACCCAGCAGCAGGCCGACGCCGATTTCCGACGCGGTGATCGCCAGATTGGCATAGAAGTCGCCGCTTGCGAGCACCTTGCCGAGGGCCTTGCCGATGGTGAGCAGCGACGGCACGACATCGCGCAGCAGTAGTCCGGACGCGGCGACGCCCTCCCAGATCACGAGCACCGCGACGACGATGGCGATGCGCACGGCGAACACGCGCCGCGACGCGCCGGCAGCGCGCACGTCGTTCAATGGCCCGGCGTCAGCCATCGTTCGAGCCGTTCGGTGAAGGCGAAGAACACGATGCTGGTCACGATCACGAAGCAGATCGCGCCGTAGGTTCCGGGCAGATCGTAGCGTTCGGCGAGCTCGTTGATCAGCTGGCCCAGGCCGCCGAAATTGATCAGGAATTCGACGCCGACAATATTGATCATCGCGAAGATGAGTCCCAGGCGCAGGCCCACGAACACCGCGGGGAGTGCCGCCGGCAAGAGGATCTTCCAGAACTGCTGCGCGGGTGTCACGCGGAAACTGCGGCCGACGTCGATGAGCACCCGCCGAGTCGCCGCGAGGCCCTCGACGGTCTTGAGGATGACCGGCGCGAGACCGGCCGCGAAACCGATCGCGACGATGGTCGTCGCGCTGCGCCCGAAGAGGACCAGGAACAGCGGATACGCCAGCACGATGGGCGCGGCGGCGAGTGCGGCGACCCAGGTCTCGCACGCCGCGCGCAAAGTCGCAAAGCGGTAGAGCAGCGCGCCCAACGCGATGCCGACGCTGGCCAGTAGCAGGCTGGCCCAGAGGACTTCCTGCATCGTCTGCCAGAAGCGATGCAGGACGTTCTCCTCGGCGATGATGCGTGGGATCGACGCCAGAATCTGCGTGGGCAACGGCACGACATAGCGGTTGATGACACCGACGCGGATCAGCCACTCGACCAGCGCCAGCGCCGCCACCAGCGTGGCCACACCGAACAGCCGCGCGCCGCCGCGCGAACGCGTCCAGGCCCCGACCATCAGCGCCGCGCTCCGTGTTCGAGCACGCGCGTCTCGTCGGCGGCGATGCCGCGGCTGGCCTCTTCACGCAGGTCGTGCCAGATCTGGGCGACGTAGTGGCCGAAGGCATCGCTGCCGACGACTTCGGAATCGCGCGGGTGCGGAAGGTCGATGGCGACTTCGCGCTTGAGCCGCCCCGGCCGGTAGGTCATCACCAGCACTCGGTCGGACAGTTGCACCGCTTCGGTCAGATTGTGGGTGATGAGCAGCGTCGTCTGCTTGAGCTCCTGCTGGATCTGCAGGACTTTTTCACCGAGCAGCAACCGGGTCTGCTCGTCGAGCGCCGCGAACGGCTCGTCCATGAGCAGAATGCGCGGCCTCGAGGCCAGCGTGCGCGCCAACGCCACGCGCTGGCGCATGCCGCCCGACAACTCGGCGGGAAGATGGCGTTCGAATCCGCGCAGGCCGACCATCGCGACGAAGTGTGCGGCGCGCTCGAATCGCTCCGCTTTGGCGACACCCGCGATCTCCAGCGGAAACGCGACATTTTCCAGCACATTGCGCCAGGGGAAAGTCGATTCCTCCTGGAACACCATGCCGATGGAAGGATGCGTGCCCTTGACCACGTCCCCGGCGACCGTTACGCGGCCCTCGTAGTCGCGCAGCAAGCCACCGATGATGTTGAACACCGTCGACTTGCCGCAGCCCGAGGGCCCGATGATCGACACGAATTCGCCGGGTGCTACGCCGAACGACATGTCTTCGACCGCGGTGGTCACGCCTTCGGCGGTGCGGAACTGCTTGGTGATGTGCGCGACGTCGAGCAGCGTTACGCCGGGCGTCGCAGTGGCGGCGGCAGGCGTTGCGGGGCGCTCTCCTCGCGCCGGGTCGCTCATGAGCGTGCGGCGGGCGTCAACGCTGCCGTCATCGACGGCGTGTACCCGGGTTGGATACGGACATCGACCACCGCGACGCCTCCCGCGGCCACCGCGGCAATCGCAGCGGTGAACGTCGGCACCAAGTCGTGCGGATTCTCGATCGGGCCCCACCCGGACGCGCCCTGGGCGCGGGCGAGGGCGGCGAGATCGATGTCGGGGTCGGACATGCGCTGGCCGATCCACTTGTTCTCGACGGGCCGCCCGCGCATGCGCGCGACGCGTTCCTGGTGCACTTCGTCGTTATAGAACGAACGATTGTTGGCAACGACCAGCAGCAGCGGCACGCGGTAATGCACGGCGGTCCACAGCGACGTCGCGCCCATCAGGAAGTCGCCGTCGCCGCAGATCGCGACGGTCATGATGCCCGAGTCCTTGAGTGCGAGCGCGGCGCCGACCGCGATGCCGGGTCCGCCGCCGATGCCGCCGCCGCCATCGGATCCGAGATAGTCCAGTGGCCCGCGAAACGGCCAGCTTGCACCGTTCCACGACAACGGAAGGTGGGCGAGCGACACGCGCCGGTCGCCCAGCGCATGGCGCAATGTGACCGCGAGGTCGTCGGTGCCAATCTTGCCTTGGGGCTGGGCGCCCGCGGCAAAACTGTTCGCCTGCGTGGCGTAGGTTTTGCCGGTGCCATGTGGCTCCAGCGCGCTGAGCAGCGCGGGCACCGCGGTATCGGGTTCGGCGGCGATGAAGCAGTCGACCGGAGGCAGCCCCTGGTAGTCCATGCTCCAGCCGCCGTGCACGGTCTGGTCGAGCGAGACCTGGATCACCTTGGCCGCAGGCTCGCCCTTGCAGGCGGTCTTGAGCGTTCCGCCGAGGTCGATCCAGTCGAGGCTCAGGATCACGTCTGCGGCGGCGATCGCTTCGGCGACCACCGGCTGCAACAGCAACCCCGGCGGCGCGAAGTGCAACGGATGCTCGGTCGGGAACGCCGCGCCGGTTTTCAGATCGGTGGCGACGCGTGCACCGAGCGCTTCGGCAAGCGCGACTCGCGCAGCCCACGCCTGCGGATCGCGCGAAACGCGCCCGATCAGCAGCAGCGGTCGTTTGGCGGCGCGCAGCAGGTCGGCCGCGGCGCGCACGCTGTCCTGTGCTGGAGCAATTCGCGTTGACGGCGTGTAACGCGCGGTCGCGAGCGCCGGCAACGGCGCGGACAAGGGTGCCTCCTGCATCTCCGCGTCTAGATTCACATAGACCGGACCTTGCGGCGCCGCTTCGGCGTGCCACACCGCGCGCAGCAACGCCTCGCGCGCGGCCTCGGGAGAGGCGGGTTGATCGTCCCACTTGACGTAGGGACGCACGATCGCGCCCTGATCGCGTGCGGTATGGATCCAGTCGATCCATGGCCGGCGCTTGGCGGCGTCGACCGGTCCGGTCGCACCCAGGATCAGCACCGGCATGCGGTCGCACCAGGCGTTGAAAATGGCCATGGTCGCGTGGAACAGGCCGACGTTGGAGTGCACCGCGACCGCCATTGCGCGACCGGTGACCTTCGCATAGCCGTGTGCGATCGCCACCGCGTGCTCCTCGTGCAGGCAGAGCAGCATCTGCGGTTCGCGATTGCCGAGATAGTTGACGAGGCTGTCGTGCAGGCCGCGAAAACTCGCGCCCGGATTGAGCGCGATGTACGGAAGGTGCAACGCGCGCAACGTGTCGGCGACGACATCGCTGCCGAATTGCGGTGCAGTCGGCGGGGTCCCGTCAGGACGTTCCAGCGATGACGCTGCGGCCGGGCGCACGCGAGACCGGCTACTGCCGCGGCGGAATCTGGATCAGCTCGGCGAGCTGTTCCTTGGTCAGCGGAGCGGCGGTGTATTTGAGTGCGACTGCGTCCGGGACGATGGTGTCGAGACCGACGATCTTGTCCGGATCGATGGAACTCTTGGGAAAGAAGTCGTTGCGCGTGCGCCTGGCCATGTCGATCGAGATGCCGACGAACTCGGCGTAGATCTTGAGCGCATCTTCGCTGGAATACATGAAGTCGATGGTTTCGCGGTACGCCTTCATGAAGCGATCGATGACCGCTCGCCGGTTCTGCAGCGTTTGCACATTGGTGATCAGCAAACGCACGGTCTGGCCCTTGAACACCGCGGCGTCATTGCCGACGGCGATGATGCGGATCTTGCCCTCGTCGAGTTGCTGCATGCCAAAAGGCGGCGCCGACCAGCCGACGTCGATCTGGTTGGTCATCACCTGGGTGAGCGTCGGCGCGGGGCCGCCGGTCGCGGTCGGTTTGGCGGTGAGGTTGTACTGCTTCACGAACGCGGTGACGATGCCGTCGGTCGACGAGCCCTTGGTCGAGAATGCAATGGTCTTGCCGTCGGTGTCCTTGAGCGACTTGATCGGAGAGTTCGCCGGCACGTACCAGAACAAGTCGGCCGCGCCGGTGGTCTCGGCACCGATGATGCGCACCGGCGCGCCCTTGGAGTACGCGCTGAGCACGCCCATGATGCCGGTCGCGACGCCGACTTCGACGCTGCCCGAGAGCACCGCCTGCTGGGTCTCGCCGCCGCCCTGCGTCCACAGAATTTCCAGCTCGAGGCCGTGCTTCTTGAAAATGCCGGCGCGCTGGCCGACTTCGCTCACCGACGTGTCCCAATTGCCGCGTTGACCCGCCGCGACCTTGACGTTGTCCAGTGCCTGCGCCGGTGCCGCCGCCACCATCATCATCAGCGTCGCCAGTGCGCCGCATATCAACCTGAACAGGGTCATTGCCACATCCTCCAGTATGTCGTCGGTGCGCGCGCTGCGCGTCCCGGGTGTGCGCTCGGTCGGTGGGGCCGCCCGGCGCCCGCGCAGTTTGGCGTGTCGCTCGCGACGCGTCAATGCGCGTCGGGTCGCGGCGTCAGGTCGCCGGCGCCTCGTGTCGCAGCGCCAACTCTTCGGCGGCCACGCCGAGCGTATTCCAGCGCGTGGTCTTGGGGACGATGCCCTCGAACGAACTGAGCTTCACCTGTGGCACGCGCTGCGCTGCGGTGCCAATGGCCGGCCCACCGTCGCGCACCTTGCGCGCAGCGTCGACCATGATGCGCCGGAACTGCACGATGGCGACATCGCTCGCGCCCAGTCGCTCTCGCGAGCGGTCGGCGATGGCGCCCATCGTCTCCCACATCGCGATGTCCTGGTTGGGAATGCCCTTGATGCCGGTGTGGCTGCCGGCCTGCATCGCGGCGCGGTCCTGCAGATAGTCGTTGGCACGCGTGCGGATGCGGCGGAAGTTCGCGTCCAGGTCCACGCCGACCTGCGCACCGCAGAACCGGCGCCACTCTTCCTGATCGATGCCGGCCTTGTCGCTCCAGGCGATGAAGTAGAACATGGTGTGCGTGTCGTCCTGCGGAATGTTCAGGATCGACAGGTTGTATTGATTGTTCGGCGGAATGAGCACGGTGAACGGCGCGACGAACAGCGTGATGCGCAGGTAGTCGTGCGTTTCCTCATTGGCGATCGGGCGCCGGATCGCCACGTAGCGAAAGCCGAAATCGGTGCGCTGCAATTGCAGTCGTGGCGCCTTGTCAGTCGAGGGTCGCAGCCATTCGCTGGACGTCGCACCTGCACTCGCGACCTTCGCGGGGACCATGTCGCTCGAGTGCAGGCTGGAACTGTGCGCGGAATCGATCGCGCCTTCGAGCACCTGCGCCCAGTTGCAATCGACCTGGATCTTGACCACGCTGGTCTTGATCGCGGGCGAGGGTGCCCACGCCGGCGGCTCGAACTCGCGCATCGCTTCGGGCGCACCCATCCAGACCCACACGAAGCCGCCGGCTTCGCGACACGGATACGCCTTGTGCCGGTTCGCCGGGCCGGGCTCGCAGGCATGCGGCTCGGAAGGCTTGTCGACGATATTGCCTTCGACGTCGATCTTCCAGCCGTGGTAGAGGCAGCGCAGGCCGCACTCTTCGTTGCGGCCCAGCGCCAGCGACGCGCGACGGTGCGGGCAATGTTCCTCGATCACGCCCAGCCGGCCTTGCGTGTCGCGGAACGCCACCAGCTCTTCGCCGAGCAGGCGCACGCGCACCGGCGCGCCGTCCGGCACCGCGACTTCGTCGGAAAGGCACGCCGGAATCCAGTGCTGCCGCATCAACTTGCCCATCGGCGCGTCGCCCTCGACGCGACAGAGCAGATCGTTGTCGGCATGACTCAGCATTGTTCCTCCGGCGTGGCGTGCTCAGGCGGACGTTGCCCGGTTTGCGGTGCGGGAATACCATGGGCGTCCTCGCTGAATGGTAGTCATTTCAAATCTTGCTGTCGAGCGCGAACCTTGCTGCGGTTGCGGTCCTGCGCCAGTTCGGACCTGAGTGTCCGTGAGCGATCGCAGAATTCGAATGGGCGTGGCCGGTCTCGGTCGCGCGTTCACGCTCATGTTGCCGACGCTGGTCGCCGATCCGCGCGTGCAATTGGTCGCCGCCGCCGATCCGCGCGTCGAGGCCACGCAACGCTTTGCGCGCGAGTTCGGTGCGCGCGCCCACGCGACGGTGGACGCGCTGTGCGCGGATCCGGACGTCGACGTCGTATACATCGCGACGCCACATCAAGACCACGCAGCACACGCCTGCCTGGCGGCGCGGTACGGCAAGCACGCGTTGGTCGAAAAGCCAATGGCGATCACGCTCGACGAATGTCGCCGGATGATCGACGCGGCCGACCGCGCGGGCACCGTCCTGATTGTCGGCCACAGCCACAGCTTCGATCGACCGATAGCGCGCACCCGCGAGATCATCGACAGCGGCGCGGTGGGCGAGGTGCGCATGATTCACGCGCAGTACTACACCGATTTTCTCTATCGACCGCGCCGGCCCGAGGAACTGGCCACCGAGCATGGCGGCGGCGTCGTGTTCAGCCAGGCTGCCCACCAGATCGACATCGTCCGACTGCTCGGTGGCGGCAAGGTACGCAGCGTGCGCGCCCTGACGGGCGCCTGGGACAGCGCGCGTCCGACCGAAGGTGCGTACGCCGCACTGCTGACCTTCGACGGCGGTGCGATCGCGACCCTGACCTACAGCGGCTACGCGCATTTCGACAGCGACGAACTCTGCGCCGGCATCGGCGAACTCGGCACCCCGAAGCGTGCCGATCACCATGGATCGGCGCGCCGTAACCTCGAACAGGCCGGCAAGGTCGAGTCGGAGGCCCAGTTGAAGCAGCGCCGCAACTATGGCGGCGCCGCATATGTGCTGTCGCCGCCAGTCGGCGCAGGCGGTCAGGATGCAGGAATGGCGTCCTGGCACGAGCATTTCGGACTGGTGATCGTCTCGTGCGATCGCGCCGACCTGCGGCCGCTGCCGACCGGAGTGGTCATCTACGGCGATGGCGAAGTGCGCGTCGATGCGCTGGACCGGCCGCGAGTGCCGCGCCAGGAGGTCATCGACGAATTGCACGCTGCGGTCGTCGGCGGGCGTGCACCGCAGCACGACGGCCGCTGGGCCATGGCGACCCTGGAAGTCTGCCTGGCGATCCTGCGTTCGGCCCGGGAACAACGCGACATCGTTCTGGAACATCAGGTTGCCGTACGCGCGTAGCAAAGCGGCGCACGAACCCGGTATGATTCGGCGTAGTCATTGGTGGGGCCCGGCGTCGAGGGTCAGTTGCCAGTCGCCGCCCCATTGTCGAATGTCACACGCCGCCATCGCCGTCTTCCCGAACCGCAGGAGCTGCCAGTGACCAGGCTGCGATTGACGCTCGCCTGCTGGGAATACGACCGCACGCGCGCGCTCGCCGACGGCAGCGTCGTTCCGGAGGGCATCGACCTCAACGTCCTCAATCTGCACGTCGAGGAGACCTTCTTCCGCATGCTGCGGCATCGGGAGTTCGACGTTGCCGAAATGTCGCTCTCGTCGTACGCCGTTTCATTGTCCCGCGACGATCCGCCATTCATCGCGATCCCGGTGTTCCCGTCGCGATTCTTTCGCCAGTCGTGCATTTTCGTCTCCGCCAAGAGTGGCATCCGCAAACCCGGGGACCTTGTCGGCAAGCGTATCGCGACGCCCGAGTACCAGATGACGGCGCCGGTATGGATTCGTGGCATTTTGCAGGACGAATACGGTGTCGACCCCGCCAGCGTCGAGTACTACACCGGCGGAGAGGAAGAGCCGGGTCGCGACGAGAAAATCAGCCTCGACCTGCCGTCGAAGTTCAAGGTCCGGCGCATCGGGCCGACCCAGACGCTCTCACAGATGCTCGCCGACGGCGAGGTCGACGCCATGCACACCGCCCGCATTCCGTCGACCTTTCGCTCGCGGCCGGATGCGGTGCGCCGCCTGTTCGAAAATCATGTCGAGGTGGAACAGGACTATTTCCGCCGCACGCGGATCTTCCCGATCATGCACACTGTCGTCATCCGGCGCGACGTCTACCACGCCAACCCGTGGATCGCGCGGTCGCTGACCAAGGCCTTCGCCGAAGCCAAGCGCAGAGTCTACGAAAACCTGTACACGACGTCGGCGCTGACCACGATGCTGCCGTGGCAGATCGCGCAGGTCGAGCAGGTGCGCGGCGAAATGGGCGAAGATTGGTGGACCTACGGGCTCGAACCGAACCGGCACGTCCTCGACACTTTCCTGCGCTATCACCATGAACAGGGGCTCTCGAAGCGCCGCCTGAAACCCGAAGAGCTGTTCGCGCCCGAGACCCACGAAGCCTTCAAGATCTGACCATAACCAGGGAACCGCGGAACCATGACCACTGCTACTGCACAACCCGGCCGCTTCGGCAGCGGGCATCCGGTAACACGCATCGAGGATCGCAGCCTGCTCACCGGCAAGGGCGTGTTCGCCGACGACGTTTCGCCGCCCGATGCGGCGCACGCCTGTTTCCTGCGCTCGCCGCACGCGCATGCGCGCATCAAGTCGATCGATACCAAGGCGGCGCAGGCGATGCCGGGTGTGATCGCGGTGTTCACCGGCGATCAACTGGCGCGCGCCGGAGTCAAACCGATCCCGAATTCCGCCGATTTCAAGCGCGCCGACGGGTCGCCCACCGCGTCGCCGGCGCGACGCGCGCTGGCGGTCGACACCGTTCGCTTTGCCGGAGAAGCGGTCGCCGTCGTCATCGCCAAGTCGCGCGACATCGCGCGCGACGCCTGCGAGGCCATCGACGTGCGCTACGAGCCGCTGCCCGTGGTGACCGACGCCGTAGCAGCGGTTGCGCCGGGGGCGCCGCTGGTGTGGCCCGCGGCGACCGGCAACATCGCCTCCGAGGTTCGCCACGGCGACATCGCCGCGGCGACGGCCGCGTTCAAGAATGCCGCGCACGTCGTCTCCCTGCAGCTGATCAACCAGCGCGTCGCGCCTTGTCCGCTCGAGCCCCGCGCGCTGGTCGCCGAATACGACGCTGCCAGCGATCGCATCACCTTGCGCGCGAGCAGCCAGACGCCGACCGGCCTGCGCGACACACTGTGCACCGAAATCCTCGGCATCCCGAACGACAAAGCGCGGATTCTGGTCGGCGACGTCGGCGGCGGCTTCGGGATGAAGACAGGCATCTATCCCGAGGATGTCACGCTGGCGTACTGCGCGAAGGAACTCAAACGGGCGGTGAAGTGGAATGCCGATCGCCTCGAGGAGTTCCTTGCCGCAACGCACGGCCGCGATCTCAACAGCAAGGCCGAACTTGCGCTCGACGCGTCGGGCAAGGTGCTGGCGCTGCGCGTGGCGTCGCTGGCCAACGTCGGTGCGTTCGCGACGCCGGCCGGAGTCATCATCCAGCTCCTCATCGGGCCGTGGGTGTCGACCAGCATCTACGACATTCCGCTCATCGACGTCGGCATCAAGGCGGTGCTCACGAATACCGCGCCCACCGGTCCCTACCGCGGCGCGGGCCGGCCGGAGGCGATCTACACCATCGAGCGGCTGATGGACGCCGCGGCGCGCGCGCTGAATCTCGATCCGGCGGAGATCCGCCGGCGCAACATGCTGCGTCCGGAGCAGATGCCGTACAAGAATCCGATGGACAAGACTTACGACAGCGGCAATTTCGAGAAGATCCTCGACCAGGCGCTGGTGCAGGCCGACTGGCGCGGCTTCGAGGCCCGCAGTGCGAAGGCGAAACAGCGCGGCAAATGGCGCGGGCGCGGCATGGCCACTTTCCTGGAATGGACCGGCGTCGACATGTTCGAGGAGCGCGTCACTGTCACCGTTGCGGGCGATGGCTACATCGAGATGTTCTCCGCGACGCAGGCGATGGGGCAGGGGCTGGCGACCAGTTACGCGCAACTGGCGGTCGACATCTTCGGCATCGACATCGATCGCATCCGCATCCTGCAGGGCGACACCGATCGCGGCACGGGATTCGGCAGCGCGGGGTCGCGCTCGCTCTTCGTTGGCGGCTCGGCGGTGCGCGTCGCGGCCGAGCGCACGGTGGTCAAGGCGAAGGATCTTGCCGCGAAGGCGCTCGAGGCCGCGGCAGGCGACATCGAGTACGCCAGCGGCGTGTTCAGGATCTCCGGCACCGATCGGCAGATCGGCTTGTTCGAGCTTGCGCAGCGCCAGCCGGGCGCGCATATCCTGCTCGACTCGACGAGTTCGGTGGATGGACCGACGTGGCCCAACGGTTGCCACATTTGCGAAGTCGAAATCGATCCGGATACCGGCCACGTCGACGTGGTCGCGTATTCCTCGGTCAACGACGTCGGTCGTGTCGTCAATCCGCTGATCGTGCGCGGCCAGCTCGACGGTGGCGCGGTGCAGGGCATCGGCCAGGCGCTCTGCGAGCACTTCGTCTACGATCCCGCGTCGGGCCAGGCGCTGACCGGCACCTTCATGGATTACACGCTGCCTCGGGCAGCGACGGTGGGCGGCTTCGTCACGTCGATGGACGAGTCGATTCCCTGTCGCAACAACGCCATGGGCATCAAGGGTGTCGGCGAGCTCGGCACCATCGGCGCCACACCCGCGGTGGTCAACGCGGTGATCGACGCGCTGACTCGCGCCGGCCACGGCGAGGGCGCTGCCCGGATGCAGATGCCGCTGACGCCGCAAGTCATCTGGAAGGCGAGCCACGCCGGCTAGCAGGTGCGCCGCCACAATAACGGAATGCCATCATGAAACAGATCGTGCTGTTGCGTCACGGAGAGAGCGTCTGGAACAAGGAGAATCGTTTCACCGGCTGGACCGATGTCGATCTGTCGGAGCAGGGCATCGCCGAGGCAAAGGAGGCCGGGCGCGTGCTCAAGGCGCAGGGCTTTGGCTTCGACATCGCCTACACGTCGGTGCTCAAGCGCGCGATTCGCACGCTGTGGCTGGCGCAGGACGAACTCGACCTGATGTGGATCCCGGTGGTGCGCCACTGGCGGCTCAACGAGCGCCACTACGGTGCGCTGCAGGGCCTCAACAAGGCCGAGACCGCCGCCAAGTTCGGCGACGCGCAGGTGCTGATCTGGCGACGCAGTTACGACATTCCGCCGCCCGCGCTGGAACGAAGCGACGCGCGTTTCCCGGGACACGATCCACGTTATCGCAAGCTGTTGCCCGCGGAGATGCCGCTGACCGAATGCCTCAAGGACACCGTCGAGCGCTTCCTGCCGTACTGGCACGAGGTGATTGCGCCCAGCGTCCAATCGGGAGAGCGCGTGCTGGTGGTCGCCCACGGCAATTCGTTGCGGGCGCTGGTGAAATACCTCGACCACATCGGCGACAGCGAGATCGTCGGGCTCAACATTCCGACCGGCATCCCGCTGGTCTACGAACTGACCGACGACCTCAAGCCGATTCGCAACTACTACTTGGGCGACGCGGACAAGATTGCCGCGGCGACGCAGGCGGTCGCCAACCAGGGGAAAGCCAAGGGCTGAAGGCGGCTAACGCTTCAGGCGTTCCACTTGCGCAGCACGTAGCCGTAGGCAAGTGATTGCAGCAGCGCGACGGTGCTGCCGGTCATGACCTCTCCGACCCTGTACATCGCCAGGCGAAATTCCTCGGGCAGGCCCGAGCCGTTGAGGGCGGCGGCCAGCAGAACCACCGAGGTGTTCGGAGCGAGTCGCCAGTTCGCCGGGTAGTTCTGCAGCGACATCGCGATCAGCACCGAGACCGTGATCGCGACCAGCATCGCCAGGAAACTGGCCCCGAAGATCAGCAGCGCCACGCAGGCAACGATCGCTCCATTGAGCGTGTTGATCACGCGCGCACGGAAATTGGTCTTGGCCAGCGTGACGTCGGGCTCGGTGACGACGATGAGCGAGATCATCGCCCAGTAGGGCTCGGCGATCCCCACGGCGCGCAAGCCGAACCAGACAATGATCGATCCGGTGAGCAGCTTGACGATGTAGAGCAGCGCGTTGGCGCGAAGGCTGAGGGTGGGCAGGTGCATGCGTGCAACCGGGCAAGGCTTCGCGTTCGGTACTCCGATCGCGCGGACAGCGAGCGGCCGCTAGTGGGGAACCTCGCCCAGCACCGTACAGCGGCGGATCACGCGGCCCTGCGTCGCCGGGTCGTAGGCGGTCGCACGGTGCAGCAGGCAACGGTTGTCCCAGACGATGAGTTCGCCGGTCTTCCAGCGATGCTCGTAGGTCAGGTCGGGATGCGGCGCCATGGCGTTCAATTCCTCGATCATGGCGCGACCTTCGTCGTACGGCATGCCCACGATGTACTCGGCGTGATCGCCCAGGTAGAGGCACTTGCGGCCCGTCTCGGGATGGGTACGCACGATGGGCTGGTCGACCGGCGGCTTGGCGCGCTTCTGCTCCTCGGTCATCAGGTCCTCGCCATGGCGGCGGGTGCGCGAGAAGTCCAGGTTGTGAACCGCGCGCAGCCCGGCAATGCGCGTCTTCCAGGCATCGCTGAGGCGCTCGTAGGCGCCGTACATGTCGCAGAAGTGCGTCTCACCACCGGTCTCCGGCATCACTTCTCCGTAGATGATCGTCGCGTGACCGGTGACGCGCTGCCACGAACCATCGGTATGCCAGGCCAGCGTGCCCTTGTCGGGATGCTTGCCGTTCGGCTTGCCGTTCTCGTCGAGGTTGGACAGCCGGTAGAGTTCCGGATAGCCGTCGGCGTGGTACTGGTTCATCACGTGAATCTGGACTTCGCCGAAGTGACGCGCCAGCGCGACCTGGCGCCCGGGAGGAACGTCCTGCGATGGAAAGAGCAGCACCTGGTAGCGCAGGAACGCCTGGTAGATCGCGCGAAAGACTTCGTCGGGCACGTCGCCGGCGAGACTCACGCCCGAGATTTCGGCGCCGAGCTTCGGAGTGAGCGGGCGTACCGCAAATGGCCAGCGCAGATCGGCGGTCGAGTTCATCGATTCGACTCCTTGCGGACGTGTTCAGGGTGGACAGATGTATCCGGCACCGGTCGGACTCTTGAAGCATCCCACCGATTCGGGGAAGAGCCTGCTTCGGCAGCCACAGCACGACCTTCGGAAACATAGACCGCGAAGGCGATGGTCAGGAAGAACACCACATAAAGCGGCAGCGACGCGCACAACCGCCTTGGACCGAAACCGACGCCGACGTATTTCGATGCCACCAGCAGCGACAGTCCGTACGGCGGCGTGATCAGTCCGAACACGAGCGTCGTGATGACCACCACGCCCATGTGCAGCGGGATTGATGCTGACCGACCTGCGTGAGTTTGTTGATCATGCGGCATGAAGATGATGATGGCCGGGACGGCGTCGATGAAGTCGCCGACGATGACGAACAGCAGCGACCAGCAGGAACATGATCATCGCGCGGGTCGGTTGCCGGCGATGCCGGTAATGTAGCTCGGCGACGATGTCGCGGCCCGGCAGGTACGCGACCATCCAGCCGAAGGCCGAGGCGCCGCGCGACCGCCGCCAGCGGCAGCGAATAGAGCAGGCCGGCGATACATGAAGTCGCGCGGCAGCTCGCGGATGTGCGTCGGATTGAGCACCGGGATCAGCACGATGAGGATGTAGACGCGGCGATCATCCCGCTTCGGTCGGCGTGAACCAGCCGCTCAGAATGCCGCCCATGATGATGACCGGAATGATCAGCGGCAGCGCGGCGCCGCGAGCGGCCACGCACGACTTCGCGTCAACGGCGCGCGCTTTCTTCATCACGCCGATCGGGCCCCAGAAGTAGCTGTAGATCATGAGGCCGATGCCGATCAGCACCCCGGGAACGACGCCGGCGAGGAACAGACCGCCGATCGACACGTTGCCGGTTGCGCCATAGACGACAGCCATGATGCTGGGTGGAATCAGGTTGGCCATCGTCGACGCCGACGGCGATCAGCGCGGCGGTGAAGGCGCGGTCGTAGCCCTCCTTGTCCATCTGCGGCGCGACGGTGCGGCTCAGGACGGCGACGTCGGCCGTCGACGAGCCCGAGATGCCGGCGAAGAACATGCTGAACAGCGTCACGACCTGCGCAAGCCCGCCGCGCAGGTGCCCGACCAGCGTCTGCGACAGACCGGATCATGCGGTGCACGACGTCGGAAGACGCCATCAGCTCGCCGACCAGCAGGAAGAACGGCACCGCGAGCAGCGTCTCCGAATCGATGCCGTGGAAGAACTGGCCGACCATCGACTGCAGGCTGATCGGCGGTGAACGCCGTCGCGACGAACACGCCGGCCATCAGCGCGAAGCGACACGGGCACGCCCATGATAGCCGAAGCCCGAGGAACAGCAACGTCATCAGGACGAGGATCGCGCTGTGGCTCATGAATGCGCAGCCCGTCGATCACTCATTCGACGAGTCCCACGGTGCAGCGTCATCGCGAGTCTTCGGGGCCTTCGAATCCGTTGTTTCCAGCCGTTGACCAGCTGCTCAATTGTAAACAGCGCGATCAGCACGCCGGCCGACGGGACGATCGCCGTGTAGACGGTCAAGGGGAGCAGCGACGGCATCCGGAAGCTGCCGAGGTCGAGGATCGCGTTCTGTCCACCCGAACCAGATGAGGAGCCCCGCCACGACCAGCACGACCACACGATTGGCGATCTCGATGAAGCTGCGCGGCGCGCCGGTCATGCGCTTGGTGATTTCAGTCAGGTAGAAGTGATCGTTGCGCCGGGTCGCGGCCGCCATGCCGACGAACACTCCCCACGCGAAGAATGCCGTCGTGACCTGCTGCAGCCACAGCCACGGGCGCGCCGATCGTCCGGGTGACGACGTCGAACACACGGTGAGCGTGAACATGAAGATGCACACGCCGCAGAGCATCATCAGCACCGCTTCGAGCGAGATCGAACGCCTTCCATTTCAGATGGCGGTGACGCTGCAGTACCAGTGTGCGGAAATCGCCATCGGCTAGCCTCGAGTCGGACAAGGGCAGGCGCACGCGGCGAAGGGTCGCGTCGCGCCACCCTTCGATTGTGCGGCGCGGGTTACTTGACTTCGCGGACGAGCTTGAGGATCTTGACCGCGTGCGGGCCGAGTTCCTCGGCGCAGCTGGTCCTGTATCGGCGCGGCGGCCTTGATGAAGCCCGACTTGTCGACGTCGTCGACGACCTTCACGCCCATGGTCTTGAGCTTGTCGGCGGAGTCCTTTTCCAGCTTCAGCGCGAGCGCCGGCTCGCGTGTGTCCCACCTCTGGCTGCCGCGGCTGCACCCATCCCTGCTGCTCCGGCGTCAGGCTGTTCCAGGTCTTGTCGCTGACCCAGATGCAGTTGTTGTTGGCCTCGTGCTCGGTCATCGACAGGACCGGGGCTACTTCGTAGTGCTTGTTGGCGAGGTAGACGTTCACGCCATTTTCGGCCACGTTCACCACGCCGGTCTGCAGCGACGTGTAGACGTTCGCCGAACGGCATGTGCACCGTCTGCGCGCCATACGCCGGGAACAGTGTGTCCTCGGTCTTGGTCGCCTGCACGCGGACCTTCTGAGTCCCTTGATGTCCTCGACCGATTTCACTTCCTTCTTGCTGTACATGTTGCGCATGCCCATGCGTGAGCAGGCCGAGCACATGGCGCCCTGCACCGTCGTCCTTGACCATGTCGCGTAACTGCCTGCGTCGATCGCGGGTCGGCCAGCGCCTTCGTCAGATGCGCCTGGTCGCGGAACATGAAGTGCAGCGACAGCACGCCGGCCTGCGGCGCAAGCGTCGACGCGTTCGCGGTCGACGTGATTCACGAAGTCGATGTCGCCCGCGCGCATCTTCTGCAGCATCTGCGGCTCCTGGCCGAGTTGTGCGCCGGGAACTGGTTGATGCTCATCGTGCCCTTGCTCAGTTCCTTGAGCTTGGCGTCGAAAATGTTCGCGGCAATGCCGTAGGCAGTCGTATTGGGTTGGTCGTACGCGAAGCTGAAGGTGCGGTTCTGCCCCAATACGCCGGGAGTCCAGCCAGCAGACAATACCAATGCCAACGCGCCGAGCATCGCCGTGCGGCGATGTTTGCAAATAGCCATTTTGCTTCTCCTCCTAGGATGTATTTGCCCCGGATCTGCGTGTCCTGTCGTGGGGCGGAACTCGCGCCACACGATAGCGGGACGCAGGCAATAATGCAATGGCAGGCGGCATCTGACCGTTACCGGAAGCCGCAGGCGTCGGCGCGGCGGCCAGGGCAGGGTGCGGCTGCCGTGGCAGGGGCTTCGTGGTACATTGCCGCGAGATTGCCGAGGCAACGTGCGGCATCGCTCGACCGCTGCGCGAGCACACGCCGCCCCCGTCGTCGACTGGCTGGCGCGCAGTGCGCGTCATGCATCGCGGCGAGCCCAAATGCCATGACTGCAATCACCATACAGGAGGCCACAATGCTGAAGACTCTTCGCTGCTTGCTGGGCACGCTGCTCGTTCTAGCGGCAGCCTTGTCGGCGCACGCGCAACAGGACCCGATCAGGATCGTCGGCCTGGTCGAGCTCTCAGGAACCGGAACGACCTCCGGAACCAACTTCGACAATGGCATCAAGCTCGCGGTGAAGGAAATCAATGCGTCCGGCGGGATACTCGGCCGCAAGGTCGAATACACGTCGATGGACACCCAATCGGCGCCCCAGACCGCGAAAGCACTCGCGCAAAAGGCGATCGACCAGAATGCCTACGTCGTCATGGGCCCGGTGTTCTCCGGGTCGATCATCGTCAGCATGGTCGAGACCCGTCGCGCCGAGATCACGAACTTCACTGGCGGTGAAGCCGCGTCGATCACGCAACAAGGCAACCCGTACATCTTCCGCACCTCGTTCACGCAGTCGACCGCCATGCCCAAGGTGGCGCGCTACATCAAGGACGACCTCAAGGCGAAGTCGGTGGCGATCATTTACGTCAACAACGATTTCGGCAAGGGCGGGCGCGACGTGATGGTGAAGGCGCTCGAAGCGCGGAGGCATCAAGGTCGTCGCCGACATCTCCACCGATCCGGGTCAGCTCGATTTTTCCGGCGCGGTGCTCAAGGCCAAGCAATCCGGCGCCGACGCGTTGTTCGTGTACACCAACGAGGAAGAGTCTGCGCGGGCGCTGCGCGAGTTGAAGAAGCAGGGCTACGACAAGCCGATCGTCGGCGAGACGACGCTGACCAGCCAGAAGGTGATCGAACTTGCCGGCGACGCGGCCAACGGCGCGATCGCGCACGTCGGCCTCACCGCCGACGCACCGCAGCCGGCGATCAAGGCCTTCGACGAAAAGTTCCAGAAGGAATTCAAATACAAGTCGGATCACAACGGCCTGAAGGGCTACAGCGCGATGTACATCGTCAAGGTGATGACCGAGCGCAACGGCAAGGTCGACACGAAGGCGCTTGCGAATTCGCTGCACGGCGCGAAGATCAGCGTCAGCGACAACCCGGGCGTGCTGCTCGACGTCAGCTTCGACCAGAATGGCGATCTCGACCGCGCGGGCTTCATGACCAAGGTCGTCGACGGCAAGCAGCAGGTCATCGGCCTGGTCCCGCCGGCAGGAAAGTAGTCCGGTAGCGGGCGTTCGACGAGCATCGCGCAACCAGGATCCAGACATGGCAGAGAACCTCCCGTTCGGTATCGCCGGGCTGTTGGGCTGGCCAGTGGCGCACTCGCGCTCGCCGACCATCCACAACTACTGGCTCAACGAGCACGGGCTGTCGGGACGCTACGTCCTGTTCGCGGTGCCGCCGGAGAAACTGTCGATCGCGCTCCCGGGGCTCGCAGCCCTGGGCCTGCGCGGCTGCAACGTCACCACGCCGCACAAGCAAGCGGTGATGCCGATGATCCAGAGCGTCGATCCGCTGGCGCGGCGCATCGGAGCGGTCAACACCATCGTCGTCGACAAGGACGGCGCGCTCAAGGGCTTCAACAACGACGGCAACGGTTTCATCCAGAGCATCCGCGACGCGAGGCCCACCTGGCGGCCCGACAGCGGGCCGATCGTGGTGCTCGGCGCCGGCGGCGCGGCGCGGGCAGTGGTGGCGAGTCTCGCCGATCAGGGCGCGCGCGAAATTCGGATCGTCAACCGTACCGCTGAGCGTGCGCAAGCCATCGCCAGCGAATACGGGCCGCCCGTCACCGCGTACGCGTGGGATCAGCGTGGTGAGATCCTCGCCGACATTGCGCTGCTGGCGAACTGCACCAACCAGGGCATGGCGGGCAAGCCGGCCCTGGAAATCAGCCTCGACCGGCTGGCGCCAGGCGCAATCGTCGGCGACCTGATCTACACGCCGCCCGAGACACCGCTGCTCGCGGCAGCGCGCGCGCGCGGCAACCTGACGGTCAATGGCCTCGGATTGCTGCTCAACCAGGCGCGGCCGGCGTTCCAGGCGTGGTTCGGCGTCCTTCCGGAAATCACGCCCGGCCTGCTGCAGGCGGTCGCCGCGACGTTCTAGGCGGCCGCGACCGCGGCCATGTTGCACACACGGCAATTGCGACCTGGCGTCAAGCCGGCAGGGCGGTCATGAGCATCTTCGACGAACCCAAGATCGACTGTCACAACCATGTGCTGGACCCGCAGCGGTTTCCGTACGCGACGGACGCGGTCTATCGACCTGCCGGCCAGGAGATCGGGACCGCCGCGCAGCTCGACGCGGTACTCGCAGCCTACGGCGTACGCCACGCTCTGATCGTTGGACCGAACTCCGGGTACGGGACCGACAATCGCTGCCTGCTCGACGTGCTGGAGAAAAGCGATGGCCGGCACCGCGGCGTCGCCGTCGTGCCGCAGGATATCGAACTCGCTGAGTTGCGGCGCCTCAAGGCACGCGGCGTCGTGGGCGTCACCATGAATGCGACCTACTACGAGGCGGGGCACTACGCGAATGCAGATGCCATGCTCGACAAGCTCGCCGCACTGGACATGTTCATTCAGGTCCAGGTCGAACACGATCAGTTGGTCGGGCTGACACCGATGCTGCTGCGCTCCGGCGCGCGCATCGTCATCGACCATTGCGGGCGGCCCACGCCCGACGCCGGCATCGATCAGGCGGGCTTCCAGGCGGTGCTCGAACTCGGGCGCAGCGGGCGCGCCAGCGTCAAGCTCTCCGGCTACGCGAAATTCTCGCGGCTGCCGTATCCGTATGCGGATACGCATCGCTACATCCGCGCACTGGTCGATGCCTACACGCTCGATGCCTGCGCGTGGGGTTCGGACTGGCCGTACCTGAAGGCGACCGATCGCCTCGACTACGGGCCGCTGCTCAAGATGGTAGAGCTCCTGTTTCCCGATCGCGCCAGCCGGCAGAAGCTGCTCTGGGACACGCCACGCGCGTTGTTCGGATTCGACGCCTGACCGGCCGGGCAGGCGTCGCGTGCGCTGCGTATCGCGCGATGGCCGCGAACGCTGTACGTCACTCGGGCTTGATGCCCGCCTGAACGACGACAGGTTTCCAGCGCTCGATTTCCCTGGCGATATGTGTACCGAAGGCGTCGGGGGTGCCTGGCGCGGCCTGCGCGCCTTCGCCATCCATCCACGCCTTGAGTGTCGGCGACTGCAATGCGCGATTGATCTCGGCGTTGAGCAACGCGACCACGGCAGGTGGAGTTCGTGCGGGCGCGACGATGCCGTACCACTGCACCGCCTCGAAGCCAGCCACTCCGCTGGCCGCGATGGTCGGCAGATCGGGCAGACTCGGCACCGTTTGCAGACCCGACACCGCAAGGCCGCGTACGCGACCCGCCTTGATCTGCTGCTGGACCGCGGGCACGCCGGTCATGATCATTTCGACTTGCCCGCCCATGACGTCGGCGACGGCGGGCGCGGTACCGCGGTACGGGATGTGCTCGACATCGATCCCCGTGCGCAGCTTGAAGTACTCCATCGCGATGTGTGCCGCGCTGCCATTGCCACCGGATGCGTAGCGCAGCGCGCCAGGCTTCGACTTGGCCAGCGCGACGAGTTCCTGCACGTTCTTCGCCGGCACCGATGGATGGACGACCAGTACGTTCGGAACAATGGCGATCATCGCCACCGGGGCGAAGCTGGTGACCGGATCGTAACGAAGGTTCGGGTAAATCGACGGGTTGACGGCGAGCGTGCCGATATGGCCCATCAGCAGCGTGTAGCCATCGGGCGTCGCGCGAGCGACTTCGGTTGCCCCGATGGAACCGCCGGCACCGGCCTTGTTGTCGACGACGAAGGGCTGGCCGAGCGCTTCCTGCAATTTCTGCGCAATGGCGCGTGCCAGGATGTCGGTCGACCCGCCGGGCGTGAACGGAACAACGAGATGCACTGCACGCACCGGCCAGGCGGGCTGCCCGTGTGCCCATCCGCCGGCGCCGGTCAGCACCGCGGCCGCCGACATCAGAAGGCGACGCCGCGTCGCCGACGTCTCAGCCAGCGTCATCCGGCCTGGGTGGCTCCGGCGCACGACGCGCTTCGGCCTTTTCGAGACTTTTGACCCGGGTGGCCAGCTCATTCAACCTCTTGAACTGGACCACGTTGCGCAACCAGATGTGCTGCGGAACCACCGGTACGCCGGAGGCATAGACACCGCTCTCGTGAATGTCGAACGGCACACCGCTCCCCGCAAGAATGCTCACGCGGTCCGCCATGGTGGTATGTCCCGCGATCAACACGCCACCGCCGATGAGGCAGTGCGCGCCGATGGTGGCTGACCCCGCGATGCCGGTGCACGCAGCGATCGCGGTGTTGCGTCCCACCTTGACGCCGTGTGCGATCTGGATGAGGTTGTCGAGGCGCACGCCGGACTCGATGACCGTGTCGTCCATCGAGCCGCGGTCGATGGTCGTGTTGGCGCCGATTTCAACGTCGTTGCCGATGATGACGCGTCCGATCTGCGGTATGCGTTCCCAATGATCGCCTGCCCACGCATTGCCGAAGCCGTCGGCACCGACGATCGCGCCCGAGTGGATTCGGCAGTGATCGCCCACGATGCAATTGCCGTATATCACGACCCGCGGCATGAGCACGGTGCCCGCGCCGATGGTCGTATTCCTGCCGACGAAGACTCCGGCCTTGAGCTGCGCTTGCGATCCGATCGTCACACCGTCCTCGATCACCACATGCGCGCCGATCTCCACGTCAGGCGCCAGCACCGCCGAGGCGGCGATCACTGCCGTGGGGTGGATCGCAGCCTTGGTCGCGGGCAGTGGATTGAAGGACTGGGCAATGCGGGCGAACAGCAGGCCGGGATCGTCGGCGATCAGGTACGAGATGTGCTCGGGCAACCCCGCCGTCTGGCGAACGACGGCCGCGGTCGCCGCACTGGCTTTCAGCTCGGCGATGCGCTTGACATGGTTCATCAAGGTCAGCTGCCCGGCACCCGCCGAATTCAGCGTGGCCACGCCATGGATCACGGCATCGGGCCCAACCAGTTCTGCCGAAAACTGGCGCGCCAATTCCGACAATTTCTTCGCGCTCGGTTCCGGCATTATTGGCCCATCAAAGGTGTCGATGCTCCGTCGGCGCGTCATTATAGTCCGGGCCGCGACACTGCGATGCGGCATGCGCCGCGACCCGCATGCCGGGCGAGGGCGCAGGCTCGCGCGCAAGTCAGCCGGTGCGGTGCAGTCGCCGGTCGACCTGCAGCAGCAGGGTGCTCACGGTGGCCGCGAACACGACGATCAGCAGCGTCACCGACATGACCAGGTCGATGTTGTGCAGCCCGATGCCGGTCATCAGCAGGTAGCCGAGCCCGCGCTGCGAAGCGAACATCTCCGCCAGCAGCGAACCGATCAGCGTCAGCGAGAATCCGACGCGCAGGCCGGTGAATATCTCCGGCACCGCCGCCGGAAACAGGATCCAGCGCACCATCTGCGGCCGCGAGAGCTTGAGCGCGTAGCCGGTCTTGAGCAGGATCGGCTTGGTGTTGCGCACCGCGCCGAGCGTGAACAGGATGATCGGGATGACGCCATGCAGCACGCCGAACGCAACCTTCGCCGAAAGTCCGAGCCCGAAGGCCAGCAGCAGGATCGGATAGAGCGTGAGCTTGGGAATCGCGTAGAGCGGTGACGATCATCGGTTCCAGCGCAGCGCCGGACAGGCGGTCGAAGCCCAGCCAGAATCCGACCAGCAGTCCGATGACCACCGACAGCGCGAACGCGATGGTGAAGGCGCGCATGGTGTCGAACAGGTGCGTTCCGAAGGACTCGCTGGTGACCAGCTGCGCGGTGTAGCGCAGCGTCGCCACCGGCGACGACAGCGCGATGTCGCCAAAGGTCCAGTAGGTCATCTGCCAGATGCCGAACAGCGCGGCGATGAGCACCAGCGCATTGCGCGCGCCTGCGAACGCGGCGTCGCGCTCATCGCCGGCCTCGTCGCGCCAGCAGCGTCTGCTCCCAGCGCGTGAGCACCGTGTTGATGGCGATCGAAGCCAGCAGGATGAGCACGATCAACGGATACATCGTCGCGTTGTCGAAGTTGGTGTAGGCGAAGCTGATCTCGTAGCCGATGCCGCCGCGCGAGAGGATGAACTCGGAGCCGATGATGCCGATGAACGCGTACGCGACCGCGAGCTTGACTCCGGTCAGGATGTACGGCGCAGCGGCGGGCAGCGTCATGCGCAGTGCCGTGTCCACCGGCGACAGGCGCATGATGCGCGCGGTCTTGAGCAGCACCGGCGGCACGCGGTCGAGGCCGTTGAGCGTGTTGACGATCATCGCGACGACGCCGAGCATGAAGGCGATCAGGATCTGCGGCGTGTCGCCCAGGCCGAACACGACGATGAAGAACGGATAGAACGCGAAGACCGGCACCGCGTAGTAGGTCGCGAACAGCGGGTCGAGCGTCTCGCGCAGCGCGCGGTGACGGTGCAGCAGCGCGGCCGCGATCACGCCTACGCCCAGCGCCAGCACCAGCGCGACCATGGTGTTGGTCGTCGTCTTGAGCGATGGCCGCGTTCATCTTGCCCGACACCAGCAGCCGGAACAGGTCGCGCACGATCAGGTGCGGCGCCTGCATCGTGATCTTGTCGATGACGCCGGTGAGGCACAGCACTTCGAGCAGCGCGATGACGCCGACGATCACCGCCACCCGGTAGGCAACGACGCGCTTCATGCCTCTCCGACGGTCGCGACGACGCTGCGGCCGATGGTCTTGAGCGATTCCTCGCGCAGCGACTTCCACAGCCGCGCGGTGATCGCGCCGAATTCGCTGCGCTCGACGATGCGGCTGTCGCGCTCGCGCGGCCAGTTCGTCTCCACGACGTCGATCAGCCGGCCCGGTCGCGCCGACATCACGCCGATGCGGTCCGCCAGCATGGTCGCCTCGTCGAGCGCATGGGTGATCAGGAACACCGTCGCGTCGGTCTCGCGCCACATGCGCAGCAGTTCGTCGCCCATCAGCAGGCGCGTCTGCTGGTCGAGCGCGCCGAACGGCTCGTCGAGCAGGATCAGGCGCGGCTGCATCACCAGCGTGCGCGCGATGCAGACGCGCTGGCGCATGCCGCCGGAGAGTTGCGCCGGGTAGCTGGTCGCGAAATCGGAGAGGCCGACCAGCCGCAGCACGTCGCGCACCCGCGCATCGCGGGCGCTGCGGTCGAGGTTCGAGCGGCGCAGGCCGAATGCGACGTTCTCGGCGACCGTGAGCCACGGCAGCGACGCGTCCTCCTGGAACACCACGCCGATGCCGTCGGGCACTTCGCCGCCGGCGATCGGTCGGCCCTCGAATTCGACGCTGCCCTCGCTCGCCGGCGCCAGGCCGGCGATGATGTCGAGCAGCGTGGACTTGCCGCAGCCGGACGGACCGACGACGGCGAAGAATTCCCCGCGCCGCAGTTCGAGGTCGATCGGCCCGAGCGCGTGCAGCGCCGCCGTCGTCGGGCTGGCCGGAAACGTCTTGCCGACGTTGCGCAGCGTGACCTGGGCTGTCACGAGCGGCCCCGCGTCGCGCTCTATCGCAACGCCTTCAGGTCGTCCGGCAGGAAGCGCGTGTCGATGATCTTGCTGTAGTCGACTTCGCCGTTGATCGCGCCGACCGAGCGTTGCGCCTCGATCATGCGCTTCAGGCCGTCGAGGTGGATCTCGCCCTCGCCCCAGTAGGGAACGCCCTTGGTCTTGCTGGTCGGTGAGGTTGCGCACCGCGCTCTTGCGCGACTTCGAGGTCGATGTTGTACTGCTTGGCGACGATCTCGGCGGCCTCGTCCGGATGCTCGCGCATGAAGATGACCGCCTTGCGGCGCGCGCGGATGACCGCGCGGATGAAGTCGCCTTTCTTCTCGGCCATCTCGACCGTGGTCACGCCGACGACGTTGTCGAGCGGCGGCAACGTGTCGCTGGCGACGATCACCGCGCGATACTTGTTCTTGAACTTCGACCACAGCGGTTCGGTGATGGGCGCGATGTCGACCTGTCCGGAATCGAGCGCCGCGATGCCTTCGCCGAAACCGCCGGTCTTCACCAGCTCCGCGTCGTCGGGCTTGTAGCCCGCCGCTCTGCAGCAGCATGTTCGCGAGCGCCTGGCTGGTCGAGCGCGGATTCGTGTAGCCGATCTTCTTGCCCTTGAGTCCTTGATCGTCTTGATCGGCGAGTCGGGCTTCACCGCCCACACGAACTCGGCGACGGTCAGCACGTTGTCGCTGACGATCTTGCAGGTCGGCGCCAGCCAGGATCGCCGACACGACCACCCCGGGATTGACTTCGCCGTACGGCACGCCGCCGCCGGCCAGCATGTTGCGCAGCGACGTGCCGCCGCCCGCCGACGAGATGAGCCCGGTGATGTTGAGGCCTTCGTCCTTGAAATAGCCTTTGACCAGCGCGACGCCGAACGGCATGCCGTTGGCCGAGACGCCGTAGTTGCCGACCGCGATTTCCTCGGCGTGGCCGCTCGCACACGACACCGGCCAGCAGCGCACCGCCGAGCCACGAACGAGCACTTCATCATGTTGTTCCTCCAGGTGGGTCAGGGGTGGCGCGCATGCGCGCGCTCTTGTCAGTGGTCGTTGGGAATCTGGCGCAGCAGCGCCGACGACACCGCGCGCGCGTATTCCGGGGCGACGCGCACGTCGATGACGCACGTGGCGCCGGCCTGCACTTCGGCGATCGGCCGCGGCGCAGCGCCGCCGCGAGTGCGTCGGCATTGCGCACCGGTCCGTAGCCGACGGCGCCCTGGCCTTCGCGCGAGCTTGGCGAGGTCGAGCGGTGGATCGCTCATGCGCAATCCGACCCAGCGGTTCTCGACCGGCCGTCCGCGCGTGCGCGCCATGCGCTCCTGGTGCAGCTCGTCGTTGAAGAACGATTGATTGTTCGCACACCAGCACCAGCAGCGGAACGCGGTAATGCACTCCCGTCCACAGCGCCGTCAGGCCCATCAGGTAATCTCCGTCGCCGAGCACGGCGACCGGCAGTCGGCCCGAACCGCGCAGCGCCAGCGCGGCGCCGACCGCCATGCCCGGGCCCGGAGCCGATGCCGCCGCCGCCGTCGAAGCCGATGAAGTCGAGCGGATCGGTGAAGCGGCAGCATTCGCCCGGCCAGCCGAGCGGCAGGCGGATGTACGACGGGTGGTGCGGCGCGAGCGCGTCCGAGGTGACGCGCGCCATGTGTCGATCGACAGGCATTCCTCGCCGGTGGGCGTAGTGCACGGACTCGGCCGCGGTGACCGCCTTCGCCGCGCGGCGTTGCGCCTGACGCTACCGCAAGCGCGGGGCGCGCTCGCGCCGGCAATGCGCTCCACCAGCGCGTCCACCAGCCGATCGGGACTGGCGAGCACCAGCACGTCCGCCGGCGGCAGCGACTGGTAGTCCATGCTCCAGCCCTTGTGCGAATACGAATCCTGCGAGCACTGCACGATCTTCGCCGCCGGGAACTGTCCGCCGCAGGCCTGGCGCAGCGATCCGCCGAGGTCGATCCAGTCGAGACTCAGGATCACGTCCGCTTCGCGCATCATCACGCCGGCTTCGGCGCTGACGTAGAGGCCGGCGGCGAACGGGTGCAGCGGATGCGCCGTGGGAAAGCTCGCGGCGGTCTTCAGGTCGGTAAGCACGCGCGCATTGGCGCGCTCGGCGAGCTCGACGCGGCGCGCGAACGCGGCGCGGTCGTTCGCCACGCGCCCGATCAGGATCAGCGGACGTTTCGCCGCCGCCAGCAGCGCGGCGATCTCGTCGACCGCCGCCGCCGGCGCATCGACCGGTGCGCGCCGCCGGGAAAGCGCGCCAGCGTCGGCAGCGGCGGCGGCGGCGCGACCGCCTCTTCCTGCAGCGCCGCGTCGAGGCACACGTACACCGGCGCCTTGCGGCGCCGTCGTCGCGATGCGGTGCGCGCGCAACATCGACTCCAGCGCCGCGGCGACCGATCCCGGCTCGTCGTCCCACTTGGTGTAGCCGCGCACCAGCGCCGCCAGATCGGCCGCGGTGTGGATCCAGTCGACCCACGGCCGGCGCTGCACGGCGTCGACCGGACCTTCGGCGCCGATCATCAGCATCGGAATGCGGTCGCACCACGCGTTGAAGATCGCCATCGTCGCGTGCATCAGGCCGACGTTGGCATGCAGCGCGACCGCCAGCGGACGCCCGGTGACGCGCGCGTAGCCGTGCGCGAGCGCGATCGCATGCTTCTTCGTGCACGCACAACAGCAGCTCGGGCCGCTCGTTGCCGAGGTAGTTGACGAGGCTGTCGTGCAGTCCGCGAAAGCTCGCGCCCGGCGTCAGCGCGATGTACTCGATGCCGAGTGCGCGCAGCAGGTCGGCGATGCAGTCGCTGCCGAAGCGCGGCGTCGCCTCGACCGCCGCGTTCGGTCTGGCGGCCGTACTCATCGGCCGCCCCCGCTGCTGCAGTGTCATGCGTGCTCGCGGCCTCGATGCGCCTGCCAGCGCGACAGTTCCAGCGCGTCGTCGAGCATCGCGCGCGCGGCTCGGCGGCGCGGTCCGGCGTCATGGCTTCGACGCCGGTCGCGTGCCGGCGCAGCGCGGCCAGCGCCGATTGCATCGTCGCCGTGATGCGGAACAGCAGCGAGCCCGGATACGAGACGTGCGCGAAGCCGAGCGTCGCCGAGTTCCGCGGGCGTCGGCCACGGCATGCCCGACTGTCTCGAATACCGCGGCGGACAAGCTGGCGCCGCGCAACTCGCGCCCGACGCGTTCGTAGTCGGCCATCGACTTGAGCCCCGCGACGAACACGCCGTCGCCGCCGAGCTCGCAGAAGCGCTCGGCGCGGCGCAGCGCTTCGTCGATGCCGAGCACGCCCGAGCGCGTCGGTGCGGCCGATGATGAACGTGTCCGGATTGCGCCGCTCGGCCAGCGCGACCCGCAGCTTCGCTTCGATCACCGCCAGGTCGACCACGCCCAGCGCGCGATCGGCGCGCTGCTGCTTGCGCTCGCGCTGCTGGTCCTCGATCAGGATCGCGCCACGCCGATCTGTTCGTAGAGCTCGATCATCCGCGCGACGCTCTTGACGTCGCCGTAGCCGTCGTCGCCGTCGGCGAAGAAGGGCAGGTCGCGATCGCCGGCGGCGATGTCGCGGATGCCGGCGGTCATGTCCGTCAGCGCCGATGAGACCGATGTCGGGCAGCCCGAAGCGCGCGGCGAGCAGCGCCGAGCCGCCGATCGTGAACGCGCGAAAGCCCGCGCGCGCGATCAGCCGCGCGGACAGCGCGTCGTGCGCGAGCGGCGTGACCAGCGGCCGTTCGGCCTGCCATGGCGGATGCGATCGATGGGCGTTGCAAGATTCCTCCGGAGTGACTACGACGAGTATCCGACGCCAGCGGTGCGACGGCGATTGACTGCTGCGGCGCAGCGAGAAATAGTTGCGGGAGCAGAAGCGATTCGTCACCCATTCGATCGATCGCGCCGCGAACGATGCGCTAGTATACGGCGACATTCGGCATCGGTTGGACAGCGCTTTGCGGGCGCGGCAAGTACTTGCGTCCTGACGAAGTGGCGCGCGTCGCGACGAGATATCGTCACCCGGCCTGCGTTTTGAAAAGCAACTGTGCAGTCGGTGTAAAGTTCGCTCAGAGCCAGTCGCCGTAGGATTTTGTGTTGCCAACTTGAGGTCGGGCAATGCCAGCTTCGCGACCGAGAACTAGGTCGACGCGGTGCGGAATTGCGTTGCACGCGACCCGCCTGCCGCAGGAACATCCCAGAGGAACCGACACCGCCATGGCCCCAGACGATAGTTTCGCAACAAAATTCCGGCTCCCGGCCGGCGCCAGCACTACTACGGAGGCGGCTGGCACGCCGCGGTCCGTGGCGGCGCAAATGCCGGTCAGCAGTCCGGCCACCGGCGAGGCGCTCGGCGTGGTCGGCGTCGGCGATGCCGAGGACGTCGCGCGCGCCGTCGCCGCGGCGCAGGCGGCGTTCCTGCTATGGCGCGACGTTCCGGCGCAGGAGCGCGCGGCCTGCATTCGCAGGGCGACCGCGGCGTTGCGCGAACAACGCCGAGGAGCTCGCCTGGATCGACGCGATGGACACCGGCAATCCTTTCAACGCGATGCTCTACGACGTCGAGATCAGCGCCGCGTACATGGATTACTTCGCGGGCCTGGTGACCGAGATGAAGGGCGCGACGATTCCGATCGGCCCGAACATCCTCAACTACACGGTGCGCGAACCGCTGGGCGTCGTCGCGCGCATCGGCGCGTTCAATCATCCGCTGCTGTTCGTCGCCGGCAAGGCGGGCGCGCCGCTGGCCGCGGGC
This sequence comes from uncultured beta proteobacterium, assembly GCA_963741315.1. Classification (GTDB taxonomy): domain Bacteria; phylum Pseudomonadota; class Gammaproteobacteria; order Burkholderiales; family Casimicrobiaceae; genus PALSA-1003. The sequence continues at coordinate 153,719 of CAVUHK010000004.1, read as the reverse complement.
AACACGCTGATCGTCAAGCCCGCCGACCAGACGCCGCTCTCCGCGCTGCGCATCGCCGAACTGTGGGAAGGCATCTTTCCGCCCGGCGTGTTCAACATCGTCACCGGCGGGCGCGACGCCGGCGCGGCGCTGGTCGACCATCCGGGCGTCGCCAAGATCGGCTTCATCGGCAGCGTCGGCGCCGGGCGCGCGGTGATGCAGGCGGCGGGCAAGTCGCTCAAGGCGCTGACGCTGGAACTCGGCGGCAAGAACGCGCTCATCGCATGCGCCGACGCCGGCATCGACGAACTCGCCGACGGCGTCGTGCGCGGCATGAATTTCCGCTACGTGACCGGCCAGTCGTGCAACTCGACGAGCCGCGTCTTCCTCCACGAGGACATTCACGATGCGGCGCTGGCCGCGATCGTCAAGCGCGTCGCGCGCGCTGCGGCTCGGGCTGCCCTCGGATCGCGACGGCGAAGTCGGATGCCTGTCGAGCCAGGCGCAATTCGACAAGACACTGGACTACATCCGCACGGGCGTCGAGGACGGCGCGCGACTGGCGCAGGGTGGCAAGCGCTCGAGCGACCCGCGCCTCGCCAAGGGCTTCTTCGTCGAGCCGACGGTGTTCGCCGACGTGAAGGACGACATGCGCATCGCGCGCGAGGAAATCTTCGGCCCGGTCGTGAGCATCCTGCGCTGGCGCGACGAAGCCGACGTCGTGGCGCGGCGTCAATGCGCTCGAGTACGGGCTGACCGCGTCGATCTGGACGCACGATCTCGATCGCGCGCATCGCCTCGCCGCGCGCGTCCAGGCCGGCTACATCTGGATCAACGGCGCCAGCACGCACTATGTCGGCGTGCCCTTCGGCGGCTACAAGCAGTCGGGCATGGGCCGCGAGGAGTCGATCGAGGAACTGCTCGCGTGCACGCAGATCAAGAACGTGAACGTTAAGCTATCGGGTCGCATTTGACTGATCCCTGGGACGGCGCTGTCGCGACGGTTCCTGATAGCGCTCGGGCCGGCGATGACAGCGGAGCTCGGCAGTGACTCCGTATCGCGGTTCTCGACGATTGGCAAAAAGTCGCGCGCACCAGCGCCGACTGGACGACCTTTGATGGCTCGTGCAGAGGTCGAGTTCTTTGAACTGCCCTTTGCCAGCGAGGACGCCGCCGCGAGCGCTGGGGGAGTTCGACATCATCCTTGTCACTCGCGAACGAACGCCGTTTCCCGCGTCGCTTGTCGCTCGCCTGCCCGCGATTGCGCATGTTCGGTCTGACGGGGGCGCGCGCCGGATTGATCGACATCGCGGAACTGATCGCGCGCGGCGTGACGGTCTGCTACACGGGAGGCGGCCCGTCGGTGAGTTCGACGGCGGAACTAGCGCTCGGGCTCATGCTCGCGGCGGCGCGAAAAATTCCGGCGGGCGACATGGCAGTGCGTGCCGGCGAGTTTCAGCTTGGCACCGAGGCCGGGCACATGCTCGACGGCAAGACCATCGGTGTGATCGGACTGGGTCGCATCGGCGCGCGGATGGCCGCGTACTGTCGTGCCCTGGACATGAAGGTCGTGGCGTGGAGCCAGAATCTGACCGACGACGCAGCAGCGGCGGCCGGCGCCGTGCGCGTGGAGAAAGACGAATTGTTCGCCACCGCCGACGTCGTCAGCCTGCACCTGGTGCTCTCGGCACGCACTCGCGGCATCGTCGGCGCTGCCGATCTGGCGCGGATGAAACCGGGCGATCGTGGTCAACACCGCGCGCGCGCCGCTGATCGACGAAGCCGCCTTGATCGATGCGGTGCAGTCGCGACGCATCGTCGCCGCGCTCGATGTCTTCTATCGTGAGCCGATGCCTGCAACGCATCCGCTGGCCAGCGCACCCAACGTTGTGCTGACTCCTCATCTCGGCTACAGCGTGATTGAGGTATACGGAGAATACTATCAGCACAGTGTCGAGAACGCGCTGGCGTACCTGGACGGAAAGCCGATTCGCGTCGTTGAGACTCCGGGCCATTGACCATTTGAAGAGGAGAACGAGTGACCGATCAATTGCGCGTCGGCATTGTCGGCGCTAACGCGGAGAGCAAGAGATGGGTGTTTTAGGACTATCGCGAGCTGGTACGCGAGCCAGACATCGATCTGGTTTCGGTGCCGACACGAGACAAGATCTGACTTCGATATGCTCAACGGTCGCTCTGCGCTGATCACCGGATCGCTGGACGGCATCGGCTACGCGATCGCGCAGGCGCTCGCGCGGCAGGGCTGTGCGGTCATGCTCAACGGCTTCGGCGACGCGGCGTTGATCCACGACGCGGGTCAACGCGCTGCGCGACCTGGGCATCGATGCGGATTACCACGGCGCCGACCTCTCGGTGCCGGCGCAGATCGACGATCTGGTCGCGCACGACCGAAACGCGCTTCGGCGCCATCGACATCGCCGTCAACAACGCCGTCACGCGCACCTGGGGTAACATCGACGAACTGGCGGTCGATCGCTGGAACTACGCGCTTGCCGTGAACCTCAGCGCTCCCTTTCATGTCATCCGGCTGACGATGCCCGGCATGAAACTGCGCCAATGGGGCCGCATCATCAACCTCGCCTCGAACTACGGCATGGCTGCGTACCGCGCGCCGCGTCGACTACGTCAGCACCAAGCACGGCCTGGTCGGCATGACCAAGGTCGCGGCGCTCGAGGGGCTGCCCTACAACATCACCGCCAACGCCATCTGCCCGGGCGCCACGCTCACTCCGAATGCGCGCAAGCTGGTCGCGGCGAGGATGGCGGCGAAGAACCTGTCGGAGGAAGACGCGATTACCGATTACCTCTCCGAACGCCAGCCGTCGCGACGCTTCATCGCGCCGGAAAAAGTCGCTGCGCTCGCAGCGTTTCTGTGCAGCGAGGACGCGAGCGAAATCACCGGCACGCCATTGGCCATCGATGGCGGATGGCTGGCTTTTTCCTGACTCGGGGCAACGACATGGACAGCTCAGCAATCCGGCAGGCCGCGCAGTTGTTCGTCGCGGCGCGGCAAACCGGCACGCGCGATCCCGGCGCTGCCCGAATCGTGTCGACCGGTCACGACCGACGACGTCAACGCCATCGTCGACGCGGTCACCGCGGAACTGACGGCCAAGCACGGCGAGACGATCGGCGGCTGGAAGATCGGCTTCGTCTACAGTCCGCGCCAGAAGCCGATGATCTGCCCGTTGTTCAATTCGCGACTGTTCGCCAGTCCGGCGCGCGTTCCGTTGTCGCTGGTGCCGGCGCGGCGCATCGAGCCCGAGATCTCGTTTCGCCTGAAGCACGACCTGCCCGCACGCGCGAAGCCTTATCGTCCCGCCGAAGTCGCCGACGCGCTGCTTGCCTGCGCGTCGCTGGAAATCATCGATACCCGCTTCGACACCACAGAGCGCTCGATCCGCCAGATGATCGACGACAAGAAGTCGCGACTGGAGGCGATGGCCGACCACAATACGACCGGCGCGTACATCACCGCGCCGGGACGCGCCGATTGGCAGGACTTCGATTTCGCGGCCATGCGCATGGTGATGCGCACTCCGGACAAGGTGATCGTGGAATCGGTCGGCGGCCACGCTTTTGTCGATCCGTTCCTGCCCTGCGTCGTGCTTGCCAACGAAATGCGCCACCGTGAAGGCTTGCATGCGGGAGAATTGCTCGTGACCGGATCGTTCAGCGGCTTTTTCGAAGTCGAGGCAGATCAACCCGTGACGGCCGAATTCGTCGGCTTCGGCAGCGCCGAGGCGACGTTCTCGAGCCGATGAATCAACCACCCAAGGAGATAGCCATGCTGCGACATCTCGCGCGATTTGCGCTGTTTGGTCTGTGTCTGGGCGCGCTGCCTGCGCTCGCGCAGACGGCGGCGTATCCAACCAAGCCGATCACGTGTCGTGGTGCCGTTCGGACCCGGCTCGGCCACCGACACCATCGCCCGCATGCTCGGTGAAAGGGCGGGCAAGATCTTGGGCACGACCTTCGTCGTCGACAACAAGCCCGGCGCCAACGGTCTCATCGCCGCGCGCGAAGTCGTCAGCGCGCCCAAGGACGGTTACACCATCATGGTGTCGTCGAACTCGGCGCACGCGGCCAATCAGTACCTGTACAAAGACCTGGGCTACGATCCGGTGAAGGACTTCGCGCCGATCACCGGCCTGACCACCAATCCGCACGTGCTGGTCGTGCGTTCCAGCCTGCCGGTGCAGAACCTCAAGGAGCTGATCCAGTACGGGAAGGACAACCCGGGCAAGCTCAACTTCGGCGCCGGCAACACGGGTTCGCTCGCCAACGCCTCGCTGGTGAAGAGCATGGCAGGATTCACGGCCACCGAGGTGTCGTACAAATCGCCACCGGCCGCAGTAGTCGACCTGCTCGGTGGCCGCATCGATTTCCTGTCGGTCGACTACTTCATCGTCAACGAACATATCAAGGCCGGCACGCTGCGACCGCTGGCGGTCACGTCCAAATCGCGCCTCAAGGCGCTGCCCAACGTGCCGACCGTCGCGGAGACGCTGCCCGGCTACGAGTTGAATGGCTGGGTCGCTGCCTTTGCGCCGGCGGGCATGCCACCTGACGTGATTGCAAAACTGAACAAGGCCTTCGGCGAAGTTATCAACTCGCCGGAGTTTGAGAAATACATGGAACAGCAAGGGATGCAGGGATTTGTCACGACTCCGGATGACTTGGGGACGTTCCAGCGCGGACAGGTGGTGCTCTGGGCCGACGTGCTCAAGAAAGCGGGCGTAGAGAGGGAATGAGCATGTCGGTGCAGGACAAGGCGATCATCGTTACCGGAGGTGCATCGGGCATGGGCCGCGCCGCCGCACTGTTGCTCGCCGCACACGGTGCAAAGGTTGTCGTCGGCGATCGCGACGTGGAGGGCACCCGCCAGGTGTGCGCGGCCATTCGTGCGAAGGGCGGCACGGCGATCGAGGTTGCCTTCGATGTCGGCAATTCCGCCGAGGTCGCACAACTCGTCGCACACGCGACCCAAGAATTCGGACGCATCGACGTACTGTTGCATTGTGCGGGCATCTGTCCACGCAAGCCGATCCTCGAAATGACCGATGACGATTGGCGCGAAGTGATGCGCGTCAATCTCGACGGCACTTTCTACATTACGCGTGACGTTGCGCGCGTAATGGCCGCCCAGAAGGCCGGGACGATGATCCTCGTGACCTCCGATCGCGGCGTGCACGGCAGCATCGACTATGCGCACTACGCGGCGTCGAAGGGCGGCATGATCGCGTTGACCAAAAGCCTGGCATTGAGCCTTGGACGCCACGGTGTCACGGTCAACGGCCTCAACCCGGGATTGACCGACACGCCGCTTGGGCGTGCCGCCGCGACTCAGTGGCAGGAAAAAATGCAGCTCGACGTCCTCGGCAAGCCGAGCTTGCCCGAAGAGATCGCTGAAATGGTGCTCTTTCTCGCCGGTACCGCGGGCGCGTTCATGACCGGTCAGATTCTCGGCACGCGCATGCGTTACGGCGCTTAAGCCCTGGATATGTACTGTCCGCGCGTCATTGCGCCTTGAGCCCCAGCGACTTGATCATCGGTTCGTAGATGGCACGATCGGTGCGCATCATGCCCTCGAGTTCCGCGGCGCTGCCACCGATCGGTTCGGACGCGACCGTGCCGAAGCGCTTGCGCAACTCGGCATCCTTCAACGCTTCGTTCGCTGCGCGATTGAGCGTCGCGATTACGTCGGGAGGCGTTCCGCGCGGTACGTAAAACGCGTTCCACCCCAGCAGCGACACGTCGATGCCGTTTTCCTTGAAGGTCGCCACGTCGGGCAGAAACGACGAGCGCGTGGGGTTGGTCACCGCGATCGCCGTCACCTGCCCGTTGTTGATCGGCCCCATCGCCGAGGGCATGGCCTCGATGATCAGGTCGATGTCACCGCGCATCAGGTCGGTGAACATGTTGCGATTGCCCGCCGCGTACGGCACCCGCACCATTTCGACCTTGGTCTTGTCGCCCAGCATGCCGTACACGACGTGCGCCGTGGTGCTTGCAACGCCCAGCGTCCAGGGCTTGGGGGCGGCCTTGGCCATGGCCAGGATTTCGGTCAGCGACTTGCCCTTGAGATTGTTGTTGGCCAGCAGCACGTAGCCCGTTCCGGCGACGACATTGACCGGAACGATGTCCTTCATCGGATCGAAGCCCATGCTCTCGTAGAGAAACGGGTTGCTGACGCTGGTCGCGTTGCCGGTGCACAGGACGGTATAGCCGTCGGGCGTCGACTTTGCGGCCTCGGTGCCGCCGATGTTGCCTCCCGCGCCCGGACGGTTCTCGACAATGAAGGGCTGGTTCAGGACCACGCGCATCTGCTCGAGAAAGACCCTGCACATCATGTCGGTCGCCTGGCCAGTGCCGTACGGCACGATCGCCTTGACCGGTCGATTGGGGTACGGCTGGGCCTGCGCCGGTGCGATCACGGCAAACAGCATCAGCGCTGCAACGGCGCGCAAGAACCGCATTGAGTTCATCGACTGCTCCAGGGAAACAATGGCAAATTACCGCCGCTGCCGCGGCGCGTGATCGATCGTCGGCGCAGGTGTCGTGTGCGTCATCGCTACAACGGCCGCGGCACGCTGGTGCCGAAGTCGTCGGTCTGGTACTGGGTCAGCGGCAGGAAATCCGGACGCAGCGGGGTGAAGATGTCGAGGTTCAGCGCCACGCCGTCCTCTGGCCGCGGCGGCTCGGAGTAGTGAACGGCGTTGGGTGGAATGCGCACGATGCTGCCGGCCTCCATATCGAACACCTGGTCGTCGACGTGCAACTTCACGCGTCCCGCAAGGAGGATGAATATCTGCTCCCACGGATGGCTGTGCGGGCCGGCGCTCATGGTCGGATGCAGTTCGGCGTAGCTGACGCCGACGCCGGTACCGCGAAAAACCTTCTGAACTATGCCGGTGCGCGGGTTGAGTTCCGGGAGGTTCTTGAGGTTGTACTGCGGAATGGCGCCGACGTAGGATTTGTTCATGGTTCGACCTCGGATAGGTACGTACTAGGAGAGTCTGACGAATTTCTGAAGTGTACGGATGTGCCTGGGTTTGGGCATTTCCGGAAACACCGCACTCCAGGCCGTATACGAAACCTCGCCGACATAAATGTCGCCGTGCGAATCGACAGCGAGGCCGTGCGGCGCGACAAACTGGCCGATGCCGGTACCGGCGCGCGCGGAACCGATGCGCGCCAGGATGCGTCCCTCGTTGTCGGCAATGCTCAGGCGCGGCCCCAGATTCGGAAAATGGCGATTCGAGTCGAGCATCGGTCCGAGCTCGCCGATGTAGTAGAGCGGCTCGGCTTCGTTGCCCATGCAAAGCCCGCAAGGACGATGCAGGTTGTTCCACTGCGCCTCGTACTTGCCATCGCCGTCGAAGACCTGAACGCGGTGATTCTCGCGATCGGCGACGTAGAGCCAGCCGTCGCTGTCGGCGACCAGGTTGTGAACCAGGTTGAATTGACCCCGGTCGGTGCCGGGCTCGCCCCACGACAGCAAATGGCGGCCGCGCGCGTCGTACTTGTGCACGCGGGCGTTGCCGTAGCCGTCGGATACATAGATGTCGCCGGACGGCGAAAGCGCGGTGTGCGTGCACCGGTGAAAGGGCGCGCCGCCGAAGTAGGGCGCGGGTTTGCCCGGCACGCCGATGGTCAGCAGAACCTTGCCGTCCGGCGCGCACTTGCGCACGGTGTGATCGCCGTCGTCGGTGCAGTAGAAGCAGCCGTCGGCGGCGATATGCAGTCCATGCGGTCGGCTGAACGTACCCTCGCCCCACGAGCGCAGGAAGTTGCCGGCGCGATCGAAGACCACCATCGGATGCGCGCCGCGATTGAAGACGTAGACATTGTCGTCGCGATCCACCCCGACCGCCGCAACGTCGGTGAACTCCCAGCCATCGGGAAGTCGACCCCAGTTTTCTTCGACACGATAGGCGAACGCGCCCGCGCCGACGACTGTCGCGGTTGGCGCTTCGCCGGCAGCCAGCACCTTCACCGGCGCGTCGTTCGTCATTCGTTCCTCCAGTTTTGGATTTCGACCCACGCGGCAACGCTGTACCCACCGCAGGACGCGATGCCGAGCGAACGCCGGCGCAGGGGCATGCTTGCAAGTTCATCGGGGCAAGTCAAGCCTGGAATCAGGAAGGCTGCTTTGCGTGTTGTGCAATCGTGCATTTCGGTTTGCTACCTCCTTCGCGGGTGCTTGACAAGCAACGCGTGCGACCGATCATTGAGCCTTGCACCGACGCCGTCGCGTGCCGTCGCGAGGAAGTCCACCATGAGCAACGCGTCACCCGGCCCGATCCCCGACTACAACTGGAAAACGATTCCCGTGCGCGAGTCGCGCAAGGGAATCATGCAGCGGGTCTTTCGCGGCAACGATGTATTGATCGGCTATTCGGAGTTGCACCCGCACATGGACCCGAGTCCGCACAGTCACCCGTACGAGCAGATCTTCATGATCGTGCAGGGGCGGGTGCGGTTGCACGTCGGCGAGCAGGTCATCACCTGCACGCCGGGCAGCGTCGTGCGCATACCCCCCAACGTCGAGCACTGGGCAGAGCCGCCGCTACCGGAGGATGGCGTTGCGATCAATATGGACATCTGGACCCCTTATCGGCCCGATTTTGGGCGGTTTACGGCGTACCAGACCGATCATTTCGACACGGAGAAATGACGCGATAGCGATCCTGTGGAATATTTGGTAGGAACCCGGCGTTCGCTGCAGTGCGGCAAACCGTCCTAAAGTGGTGCGAGGCCGATCCACGGGCCGCGGGACGCGGAGCAGCGAGTGCGGCTGGGGGCTTCCGGCGCCATCGCAACCGAGAAAAGTACCCATTTCGGGCGTGTTGACGGTCTTGGCCGTGGTAACGTATACGTGGACGAATTGCGCGGTACGGGAGGGCGTTGACGGCACGGTTTTTCGAATGCGAATCGCTGATCGTTGCGCGCGCCAAAAGCAGGCGCAACGGCCCAAGGCGACCCATCGTCACGGTTCAGTAAATGTACGTTTCGACTTCATTTGGAGAATTCATGAATAGCTTGACCAAACTGGCGAGCGTAGTCGCGCTCGCGGGAATCACCGGCCTCGCGTTCGCCGCCGATCCGATCATGATCGGCGTGGACGGCCCGTTCACCGGCGGATCGTCGTCGATGGGCGTGAGCATGCGCGACGGCGTGCGCCTGGCCGACCGACGAGATCAACAAGGCGGGCGGCGTGCTCGGCCGCCAGCATGCAGCTGGTCGAGCGCGACGACGAAGCGAAGAACGAGCGCGGCGTGCAGATCGCGCAGGAGCTGATCAACAAGGAAAAGGTCGTCGCCGTCGTCGGCTACATCAACACCGGCGTGGCGCTGGCCTCGCAGCGCTTCTTCCAGGAAGCCAAGATCCCGGTGATGAACAACGTGGCGACCGGCTCGATCGTCACGCACCAGTTCGACGACCAGCCCGAGAACTACATCTTCCGCAACGCCGCGCACGACAGCATCCAGGCGCCGATGATCGTCGAAGAAGCGATCACCCGCCGCGGCTTCAAGAAGGTCGCGATCCTGGCCGACTCGACCAACTACGGCCAGCTCGGCCGCGAAGACCTCGAGAAGGCGCTCGACGGCCAAGGGCATCAAGCCGGTCGCGGTCGAGAAGTTCAACATCAAGGACGTGGACATGACGGCCCAGCTGCTGAAGGCCAAGGAAGCCGGCGCCGAAGTGGTGCTGACCTACGGCATCGGCCCCGAGCTCGCGCAGATCGCCAACGGCATGACCAAGCTCGGCTGGAAGGTGCCGATGATCGGCAGCTGGACGCTTGTCGATGGCCAACTTCATCGACAACGCCGGCCCCGGCGGCGAAGGCGCGCGCATGCCGCAGACCTTCATCCAGGAAGCCGACGACGCCGAAGCGCAAGGCGTTCATCATCAACTACCTGAAGACCTTCAACCCGAAGAACGACCGCATCGATTCGCCGGTCTCGGCCGCGCAGGGCTACGACTCGGTCTACCTGCTGGCCGCGGCGATCAAGCAGGCCGGCAGCACCGACGGCCCGAAGATCAAGGCCGCGCTCGAAGACCTGAAGACGCCGGTCGAAGGCGTGGTCACGACCTACAACAAGCCGTTCACCAAGACCGACCACGACGCGATCACCGCCAACATTCCGGTGTTCGGCGAGGTCAAGGGCCAGCGCGTGGTCTATGCCTACCCCGACGACCTCAAGAAGGCGTCCGAGGTGCGGTGAAGAAGTCAAGCGCCACGACCGCTGCCAAGCCCTGAGCGTGCGCACGCGACGGCGCCGCCCCGGGTCGATGCCCGCGGCGGCGCATTTTGTTGGTGCTCCGCCAGACATTGCCGTCGACGCCGTGAGGCAGACATGGAAATCCTGACCCAACTGGTGTTCAGCGGCATCGCGCTGGGCATGATCTACGCCGTCATCGCCTTCGGCTACCAGCTCACCTTCGCGACCTCCGACACGCTCAACTTCGGCCAGGGCGACGCGCTGATGCTGGGCGCGCTGGTCGGCCTGACGCTGGTCCGCGCTGGGCGTCAACTACTGGCTGATGATTCCGCTGGTCTGCCTGTTCGGCGCGTTGCAGGGCGTCGTTCGTCGAGCGCATCGGCGTGCGGCCGGCGATCAAGATCAAGTCGGAGTTCGGCTGGATCATGTCGACCATCGCGCTGGGCATCATCTTCAAGAACGTCGCCGAGAACGTCTGGGGCCGCGACGACCTGAAGTTTCCGTCGCCGCTGCCCGAATCGCCGATCAAGTTCCTCGGCGCCAACGTGCTGCCGATGGAAATCCTGGTCGTCGTCGGCGCCATCCTGATGATGCTGGCGGTCGAGTTCTTCAACCGCCGGTCGATCTACGGCAAGGCGGTGGTCGCGACCTTCAACGACCGCGACGCCGCCAAGCTGATGGGCATCAACACCGGCCTGGTCATCACCTTCTCGTACGCGCTGTCGTCGCTGACCGCGGCCTTCGCCGGCGTGCTGATCGCGCCGCTGACGCTGACCGGCGCGACCATGGGCGCGGTGCTCGGGCTGAAGGCCTTCGCGGTCGCGATCATCGGCGGCCTGACCAGCGGCATGGGCATCATCGTCGGCGGCATCATCCTCGGCATCGCCGAGACGACGACCGGCTTCTACATCAGCACCGGCTACAAGGACGTGCCCGGCCTGGTGCTGCTGCTGATCGTGCTGGCGGTCAAGCCGGCCGGGCCTGTTCGGCAAGACCGCCATCAAGAAGGTCTAGAGACCATGCCGTTCAAGGGCACTCGCGCTGGGCGTCGCCGGCGTTGCGGCGCTGGCGTTGTTCCCGATCGCGTATTCCCGAACCCGTACTACATCCACCTGCTCGAAACGATCATGATCTACGCGATCGTGCTGTTCGGGCTCGACATCGTCGTCGGCTACACCGGCCAGGTCTCGCTGGGTCATGCGGGACTGTTCGGCATCGGCGCGTACACCGCGGGCGTGCATGGTCACCAAGCTCGGCACGCCGCTGCTGGTGACGCTGCTCGGCGCCATCGGCGTGACCGCGCTGTTCGGTGCGATGCTGGCGTTGCCTGCGCTGCGCGTGACGGGCCCCTACCTGGCGATGGTGACGCTGGCGTTCGGCACGATCATCCAGATCCTGATCAACGAAATGACGTTCCTGACGCAGGGGCCGCTGGGCATCAAGCTGACCAAGCCGCTGCTGCTCGGCGCACGCCTCGACGAGCGCCAGTACTTCTGGCTGGTCGCCGTGTTGCTGGTGCTGTCGCTGATCTTCGTGCATCGCGTGCTGCGCTCGCAACTCGGCCGCGCGTTCGAGGCGTTGCGCGGCAGTCCGGTGGCGTCGGACTGCATGGGCGTCTCGGTCTACAAGTACAAGGTCTATGCCTTCGTGATCAGCGCCGGATTGGCGGGGCTGGCGGGCAGCGCTGTACGCGTTCTCCGAGCAATACATCTCGCCCAACACCTACAACTTCGAGCTGACCGTGCTGTTCCTGCTCGCGGTGATCATGGGTGGGCGCAAGATCGCGCATCGGATCGCTGCTGGGGGCGAGCATCATCGTGCTGCTGCCGAACCTGCTCGACGACCTGAAGCTGTTCCGCTACGTCTCGGTCGACGATCGCGGTGCTGATTCTGATCGGCTCGGCGGTCGCTTACGCGCGCGGCAAGCACGACGCTGGACAAGGTCGCGGTCCCGGTCGTGGGCAGCATCGCGCTCGCCGGCTTGTCGTTCGTGCTGACCGGGATGACCGACTGGCGGCTGTCGATCTTCGGCTTGATCACGCTGTTCGTCGTCTACTACCTGCAGGACGGCATCGTCGGCTTCGTGCGGCGATGCGCTGAACCTGAAGTCGCGCCCGACCGACGACGCCGACAGCGCGGAGGCCAGGACGCTCGGGCGACGGATGCCGTCGGTACCGCGGCGGCGAGTGCGCCGGGACATGCTGTCGACGCGACCGGCGTGCTGATGCAGTTCGGCGGCCTGAAGGCGCTCGACAACGTCGACCTCGTCGTCAAGCGCGGCACCATCCACGGACTGATCGGCCCGAACGGCTCGGGCAAGAGCACGATGATGAACGTGCTGACCGGCATCTACCAGCCGACCGCCGGCAAGATCCTGTTTTGCGGCGATTCGGTGGTCGGGCCGCACCTCGTCCGACATCGCGCTCATGGGCATTGCGCGCACCTTCCAGAACGTGCAGCTGTTCGGCGAGATGACGGCGCTGCAGAACGTGCTGGTCGGCCTGCATCACACCTTCAAGAGCAACCTCGTCGACGTCGCGTTGCACACGCCGCGCTACAACCGGGAGAACCGCCGGGCGATTTCGCGCGGCATGGGACTGCTGACCTTCGTCGGACTGGCCGACCTGGCGCACGAGGAGGCGCGCAACCTTCCCTACGGCAAGCAGCGGCTGCTGGAGGTTGCGCGCGCGCTCGCGCTCGACCCGCAGCTGCTGCTGCTCGACGAGCCGGCGGCCGGCCTGACGGCGCCGGACATCACGCGAACTGGTCGCCATCATCCGCAAGATCCGCGAGCACGGCGTGACCGTGATCCTCATCGAGCACCACATGGATGTCGTGATGAGCACCTGCGACACCGTGTCGGTGCTCGACTTCGGCCAGAAGATCGCCGAAGGTGAGCCCGGCGCGGTGCAGGCCGACCCGGCGGTCATCGAAGCCTACCTCGGCGGCGAGCAACCCGGCGCCGCTGCGGCTCACACGCATTGAGCGCGCCATGCTGACGATCAACAATCTCTCGGCGGGCTACGGCAAGGTGCAGGTGCTGCACGGCATTTCCATCGAACGTGCAGAAGGGCAAGGTCGTCACGCTGATCGGCTCCAACGGCGCGGGCAAGACCACGACCATGCGCGCCGTTTCGGGAATGATCGCGCCGACTGCCGGCGAGATCACGCTGAACTCCAAGCGCATCGACGGTCTCGAGGCTTACGACATCGCCAAGCTGGGCGTCGCCCATTCGCCCGAAGGACGGCGCGTTTTCGCGACCATGTCGGTGACCGACAACCTGATGCTGGGCGCCTTTCCGCGCCTGACCGGCAGCCGTCCCAAGGGCGACGTCAGCGCCGATCTCGAGCGCGCCATGGAGCTTTTCCCCCGGCTCAAGGAGCGGCGCGCCCAGCTCGCGGGCACGCTTTCGGGCGGCGAACAGCAGATGCTGGCGATGGCGCGCGCGACGATGCTCAATCCGGACGTGGTGTTGCTCGACGAACCGTCGATGGGCCTGGCGCCGATCCTCGTCGCGGAGGTGTTTCGCATCATCGAACGCCTGAAGGAGCAGGGCGTGACGATGTTGCTGGTCGAGCAGTTTGCCGCCGCGGCGCTGGGCGTTGCCGACTATGGCTACGTGCTCGAAAATGGCCGCATCTCGGTGCACGGTCCTGCCGAGCAACTTCGCAATGACCCGGCGGTCAAAGCGTCGTACCTCGGTGGGGCGCAGTGACCTGAGCAACACCCGGTAGCAGCCGGCGGCCCCGCGCCGCGCGATTTCGGCCTGCGCCACCGCCCTCGGGGCGCGAATAATCGGCATTGCCAGTGCGACTGTTACCGATTGGCATGCGCTGCCTGCCGCAGTACAGTACAGCTTCGAAATCTAGTGCATATAGGACTTGCATTGCAGACGGTATCCGGCGACACGACTCTACTCTTCACCGACATCGAGGCCAGCACCCGGCTCTGGGAGCAGGACGGCCAACGCATGTCGCAGGCGCTCGCCCGCCACGACGCCCTGTCGCGGCAGGCCGTCGAAGCCAATCGGGGCGTCGTGGTGAAGATGACAGGGGACGGTATGTACGCTGCGTTCGACGCGGCGGTCGACGCGCTCAACGCCACCATCGCCCTGCAGCAGTCGCTCAACGAACCGGACCCCGTCAGCGGCATAACACTGCGGCTGCGCTACGGGATGCACCTCGGCCCGGTCGAGCGGCGCAACGAAGATCTTTTCGGCAGTCCGGTCAATCGGGCCGCGCGGATCATGAAGGCCGCTCACGGGGGCCAGGTACTGCTGTCGCAGGCGGTCGTCGACCGTGTCCAGGGCAACTTGCCGCCGTCGGTCACGCTCATCGACCTCGGCAGCGTCAGGTTGCGCGACCTGGCGACACCCGAGCACGTCTACCAACTCGTCCACCCGAAGCTCCGGCAGGAGTTTCCGGCGCTGCGCTCGCTGGAAGCCACGCCCAACAACCTGCCCCAACAGGTCACGTCGTTCATCGGCCGCCAGCGTGAACTCGGCGAGGCCAAGAAGCTGCTCGAAGGCACGCGCTTGCTGACACTGCTGGGCATGGGCGGACTCGGCAAGACGCGCCTGTCGCTGCAGGTTGCTGCCGACGTGCTCGAAAAGCACCCGGACGGCGTCTGGTTCATCGACCTCGCGCCGATCAAGGATGCGACGCTGGTGCCCGGCGCGGTGGCACAGGTGCTCGGCGTGCACGAAGAGCCTGGCAAGCCGTTGATGCAGACACTGTGCGCGCACCTCAAGGACCACAAGGTGCTGCTGGTCGTCGACAACTGCGAGCACCTGGTAAGCGCCTGCGCGAGCATGGCCGATGCCTTCCTGCGCGGAACGACCGAGGTGCGAATTCTCGCCACCAGTCGCGAGGCGCTGCATATCCGCGGCGAGCAGACGCTGCCGGTACTGCCGCTGGCGGTTCCCGGCCGCAATGCCGACGCCGAAAGCCTGCTGCGCTCGGAGGCGGTACAGCTGTTCGTCGAACGCGCGCGCCTGCAAAAGCCGAACTTCACGCTGACCGAGCAGGAGGCCCCGGCGATCGCCGAACTCTGTGCGCGCCTGGAAGGCATTCCGCTGGCGCTGGAACTGGCCGCTGCGCGGCTGCGCTCGCTGTCGGTCGCCGAAATCAACAAGCGGTTGAACGATCGTTTCAAATTGCTTACCGGCGGCAGCCGGGTCGCGCTGGAGCGCCAGCAGACACTGCGTGCGCTGGTGAGCTGGTCGTACGACCTGTTGCAGCAAAACGAACAGATACTCCTCGATCGCCTGAGCGTCTTCGTCGGCGGCTTCGAGCTGGAGGGCGCGGAGGCGGTGTGCAGCGCGGATCCACTTGTCAGCGACGACGTACTCGACCTGGTGACCTCGCTGGTCGAGAAATCGCTGGTGATGGTCCAGCAGGAAGACGGTGGTTCGCGCTACGGGATGCTGGAGACGATCCGCGAGTTTGCGCAGGACCACCGGGCCGCGGCAAACGATGCCTCGACGCGCTATGGGATGCTCGGCACGATTCGCGATTTTGCCCAGGAAAACCTGGCCAAGCGCGATGATCTTGCCGCGACCGCCGCGCGCCACTGCGACTATTACACCGGGTTCGCCAAATTGGCGCGCACGAAGCTGCTGCAGGGATCCGAGCAGGCGGAATGGACGCGCCGCGTTGAAACCGAGCTCGACAACCTGCGTGCGGCGATTGCCCTGGCGCTGCGCGGAGGAGTCGACCCGGTCATCGCGGTCAAGCTCGAAGTTGCCTTGATGCGCTTCCGGATCCTGCGTGGCTACGCCAGCGAAGGCCGCAACAACCTGCGCGCCGCGCTGGCTCTGCCCGCCATGCAGCCGGCCAATGCGGCGCGAGCGCACGCGCTCTATGTCGCCGGCGCGTTGGCGCTCAACCAGAGCGACAATGTCGACGCGACCCGAATGCTCACCGAGTGCCTTGCGATACGCCGTGGACTGGGCAACCCGCGCGAAACGGCGGCGACGTTGACTACGCTGGCAACGCTGCATCTGCAGCAGGACGATGCAACCAAGGCGCACGAATACGACAGCGAAGCGCTGGCTATTTTCCGCGACCTCGGCGATCGCGAGGGCGAGGGCATCGGCCTGCTGAATCTTGGCGAGATATCGGTGCGTCAGGCCGATTATCGCGCCGCCGAAGTACTCTTCGAGCAGGGGCGGGTCATCGCGCGCAGCATCGAACACCACGAGCTGGAGAGCGATTGCGAGCGCAATCTCGGCGAACTGGCGCTCCGCGCCGGCAACCTGCCGGCGGCGCGGGAACGGTTCACGCGTGCATTGCAGATCTGCCGCGATGCGGAGGACAAGCGCAGCGGCGCGATCGCGCTATGGTGGCTGGGGCGGGTGGATGTCGCGGCGGGCGAGCGCGAGTCGGCGCGCAGCAAATTCGCCGAAGCGCTGG
This sequence comes from uncultured beta proteobacterium, assembly GCA_963741315.1. Lineage (GTDB taxonomy): Bacteria > Pseudomonadota > Gammaproteobacteria > Burkholderiales > Casimicrobiaceae > PALSA-1003. The sequence goes on along the minus strand of CAVUHK010000004.1, from coordinate 137,076 downwards.
CCGCCTTCCGGGCGCTCGAGATGAATGCCGAGGCGCTGGACTGCCTCGAGGATTACGCCGAACTGTTGTGCGTCGATGGTGCGGCCGCCGATGCGGCGCGCTTGTACTCGGCGGCAGCGGCAATTCGTGAAGTTCTCGCCATCAGGTCGCCGCGCGGCGAGACGTCGCGCAAGCAGCATGTCGAGGCCGCGCGTCGCGAGTTGGGCGCGGGTGCCTTCGATGCCGCTTGGTCGGCCGGCCGCAGGTGGAAGCTCGATGAAGCGATCGCGTGCGCCCTCGCGGCCGTCGCGCCGGTGCGTGTAGCGGCGTAACCGCGGGCGCTCATTGCGGCGCCGCGCGCCGCTGACCCATCGTCGTCGATGGCTGGAACCGCCGGTTGCGAGCGGCTTCCGGTAGGATGCGTAGCCTCAGGCGCGTTTGCGGCGACGGATTGCCGCGAGCCCGAATAATCCGATGCCGAGCAAAGCGAGCGATGCCGGTTCAGGTACGCGCTGCGTGATCGTGGTCACTCTCCCGGTGTTGGTGAACTGGCCGCAGCTGAAGGTGACATCGGTCAAACTAGGATTGCCTTCGCGAATCGAGAACGTCAACGACGGGCCATAGTCGCCACAACCGGCAGTTGTTGCCGTCAAGAGTGGTGCCGGAACGAGGTGCAAGTTCGTAATCACGACCGAAATCGCGAGCAGCGTGCTGCTGCTGGAACTCGACACGTATTGCCCGATGCCGAGTTGAGGGCTGAGGATGTTCCACTCCCTGCCCAGGGTGTCCATGAAGTCGAGGGCGAGCACATCGAAGTGGCATAGGTTGATGCTGTTGGTCGGAATGAGACAGCCGGGATTCACGTTGATGGTCGTGATGCCCGCAAAAATGATGGGTGGATCGAAACCGACGTCGTAAATCGTTGCATTCGCCGGAGATCCGAAAGTGGACAGAGTGGCCACCGCAGCCGTCGCCAACAGATTTCTGAAGCTTTGCATCACGTTCGTTCCCTTTGGTTCGTTGAATCGGCTCGATGGCGGCCGCAGCCAGATGGCGACATCCTGCCCTGACAATGCTGCGCAAGAACCGTACCCAGTTCGCAGCACGCGCAATAAGCTATTGAATTGTTGGACGACTGCTCATGAGCAAACGGAATTGGCGCGGGTCACTGCTACAAGTCTGTAAAGCCCTTCGACGCCTGCGTCTGGATCCAACGGCCGCCCGTATGTACCGTCAAGCATGAGCAGCGACAAGCTCGTCTGCGATCGCCCTGGGCGCGTCTGGACGAAAAAAACCCCGCCGCAGCGGGGTTTTTTCTCAAGCGGTAGTTCGGTCTCAGGACGTCTTGCGGCGACGCGCGAAGCCCATTCCGACAAGCGCTATCCCGAGCAGGCCGAGTGTCGCGGGTTCGGGGACCTGTTGGTTCCGACCCAGCGCCGCAAGGCTAGCCGACCAGCTTGCCGAGATGTTGCTTCCACACGTATTTCCGACGCCTTGCGTGCAGGTGCCCTGGCCGGTGATCTGTCCCAGGAACGCTGTGGAATCGAAAGCCGGGCCCACATCGTCAACAAAGCCGGCGATGTTGAGCGTCCAGCTCTGGGTGCAATTCCCATTCGAACAGCTCAGCGCGCCTACGATAGCGTTCGCGGCAAAGACCGAGAACTGAAACGTGTTTCCGCCTGCCACGCCCTGAAAGGCAATGGCACCACCCGGCGCCGCGATGTTGAAGCCGCTAACTGCCCAAGGGCTCACGCAACCCGTAAAGTTGCCGTTGCAAGAGCCAACCGTGATGGCCGGAGGGGTCGGCGAAAAGGTTGTGAACCCGCTGAAAATGTCGGGCGACGGCGGAAGCGGTAGCGGAGGTGAGGTGAAGAACCCTCCCGGCGTGGAAATCGTGCCGAGGATGAAAGTTGCATGCGCCGGTGCTGCGCTCAATGCAAGTACCGTCGCCCCCAGCGCCAGGACCGCCTTACATGTGCTCTTGAACATTCTGCATCTCCTTTACAACGACTTTTAATGAGATATCAATCCGTAGGCTTAAGAGCAGTAAGCATGCCAAGAAATATAATCCTTGTAGATCAAGGGCTTCAATCTTTTATGAAGAAGCCTATGTAAGTTTTCTCGACGCCCGAGCTGGGGCTGGCTTCACCCGACACTTGTCACACGAGCGACGGGCATCGGGAATGGTCGGAAAGGCGGGAGTCGGAATCGAACCGGCGTACACGGCTTTGCAGGCCGCTGCATGACCACTCTGCCATCCCGCCAGGGCGGCCGCGCACGTCAATCCATGACGCCAGCGGCCGGAGGCACAAACACAAAGGGAGAGCGGGCGCTCTCCCTGGGAATTCTGGAGCGGGAAAGGAGTCTCGAACTCCCGACCTCAACCTTGGCAAGGTTGCGCTCTACCAACTGAGCTATTCCCGCATAAAACAGCCAACTATTATAGCTCAAGGGCCTCAGCTGTCAAAACCGACAGTTAGCCGACATGCGCGAACCTCATGACAGCACCTTGGTGATGGCGTCCGCCACGTAGTCCAAGTTCCGCGAATTGAGTGCGGCCACGCAGATCCGGCCCGAGTCGATGATATAGACCGAAAACTCGCTGCGCAGGCGCTTCACCTGTTCCAGCGTCAAGCCGGAGTACGAGAACATCCCTCGCTGCCTGAGGACGAAACTGAAGTCGCGTCCCGGCATTCGTGCATTGAGAGCGGCGACCAGCGCGCGGCGATTGGCGAGTATCCGCGTGCGCATGGTCTCGAGTTCCTGCTGCCAGAGCGAGCGCAATTCGGGCGTGTTGAGCACCGTCGCGACAACCTGACCCCCGAAGGTCGGGGGACTCGAATAGTTGGAACGCGCAACGCGCTTGATCTGCGACAACAGGCGCGCGGCTTCGTCCCTGCTCGACGCGACCACCGACAACGCACCGACGCGCTCGCCATAGAGCGAAAACGACTTGGAATATGAACTGGCGACGAACAGCGGACCCGGCGTCGCCGCAAAACGATTCACTATCGCGCCGTCTTCGACCAGGCCTTCGGCAAAGCCCTGGTAGGCGATATCAAGAATCGGTACCTGTCCGCGCGCGCGGACGATGTCGATGACCTGCGACCACTGTTCTGACGACAGGTCGGCTCCGGTCGGATTGTGACAGCACGCATGCAGGACGATGACCGAGCCCGCAGGCGCCTGGTCGAGCGCCGCAGTCATGCGCGCGAAATCGATGCCGTGCGTGGCTTCGTCGTAGTACGGATAGGCGTTGACGGTGAAGCCGGCACCCTCGAACAACGCACGGTGGTTCTCCCACGAAGGATCGCTGATCCAGACCTGGGCGTTGGGGAGGAAGCGGCGCAGGAAATCCGCGCCGATCTTCAGTGCGCCGGTGCCGCCGAGCGCCTGGACAGTGATCGCGCGACCCTCCTTGACTATGTCGCTCTCGGCACCAAATACCAGATGCTGGACCGCGCGATCGTAGGCGGCGATGCCATCGATCGGCAGGTACGGGTGAGGCGCGCCTTTCTCCTCGATCGCATGCTGCGCTTGGCGGACGCACTCCAGCAACGGCACCTTGCCGGCCTCGTCGCAGTAGACCCCGACGCCAAGATTGATCTTGTGCGGATTGCTGTCGGCGTTGAAGGTTTCGGTGACACCCAGGATCGGGTCCTTCGGCGCCATTTCGACGGCGGCGAGCAGCGACTTCGGCAGGGAGGCGTTCATTGCAATCGGGTCGGGTGAGCGAACACGCATTTTATCATGGCGCACTGCTTGTCCTGCCGCGACGCAGGGCTCGCGAACGCCGCGCAGCTTCCGCTACAATGCTCGATTGCCCGGGACCCGCCAATGATCGTCACTTTTCCCAACAGCCCCTACGAGATGCACCAGAACTTCGAGCCGGCGGGCGATCAGCCGCAGGCAATCGAAAAGCTGGTCGAGGGCATCGGCGACGGCCTCGCGTTCCAGACGCTGCTTGGCGTGACCGGGTCCGGCAAGACCTACACCATGGCCAATGTCATCGCCCGCACTGGTCGCCCGGCGCTGGTCATGGCGCCGAACAAGACGCTGGCCGCGCAGCTGTACTCCGAATTCCGCGAATTCTTCCCGAATAACTCGGTCGAGTACTTCGTCTCATACTACGATTACTACCAGCCGGAGGCCTACGTGCCTTCGCGCGACCTGTACATCGAGAAGGACTCTTCGATCAACGAGCACATCGAGCAGATGCGGCTTTCGGCGACCAAGTCGATCCTGCAGCGGCCCGACTGCATCATCGTCGCCACCGTGTCGGCGATCTACGGCATCGGTGATCCGTCCGAATATCACAGCATGATCCTGCACCTGCGGCAGGGCGACAAGATGTCGCAGCGCGACGCGATCAAGCGCCTCACCGAGATGCAGTACACGCGCAACGACACCGAGTTCCGGCGCGGCACCTTCCGCGTGCACGGCGACGTGCTCGACATCTTTCCCGCCGAGCACGCCGACAACGCCCTGCGCCTGTCGCTGTTCGATGACGAGGTCGAGTCGGTCCAGCTGTTCGATCCGCTGACCGGGCACATCCGGCAGAAGCTCGCGCGCTTCACGGTATTTCCCTCCAGCCACTACGTCACCGGGCGGCACAAGGTGCTCGAGGCCGTCGAGAAGATCAAGGTCGAGCTCGCGCAACAGAAGGAACTATTCGCTTCGCAGATGAAGCTGATCGAGGCGCAACGCATCGAGCAGCGCACGCGCTTCGACATCGAAATGATGCTCGAGATCGGATTCTGCAAGGGCATCGAGAACTACTCGCGGCACCTATCGGGTCGCGCGCCGGGCGAACCGCCGCCGACGCTCATCGACTACCTGCCGCGTAACGCGCTGGCGTTCATGGACGAATCGCACGTCACCATCCCGCAGGTGGGAGGGATGTATCTCGGCGACCGCGCGCGCAAGGACAACCTGGTCAATTTCGGCTTTCGCCTGCCGTCGGCACTCGACAACCGGCCGCTGCGCTTCGACGAGTTCGAAAAACTGCTGCCGCAGACGATATTCGTCTCGGCCACGCCCGCCAACTATGAAAAGGCGCATGCGGGCCAGGTGGTCGAGCAAGTGGTACGGCCCACCGGCCTGATCGATCCTGCGCTCGAGGTACTCCCTGCGCAGACGCAGGTCGACGACCTGCTCTCGCAGATTGGAGTGCGGGTCGGGCGGGGTGAACGCGTGCTGGTGACGGTGCTGACCAAGCGCATGGCCGAGGATCTCACCGACTATCTCGGCGAGCACGGCGTCAAGGTCAGATACCTGCATTCGGACATCGACACCGTCGAGCGCGTCGAGATCATTCGCGACCTGCGGTTGGGGGAGTTCGATGTCCTGGTCGGCATCAACCTGCTGCGCGAGGGACTCGACATTCCCGAAGTCTCGCTGGTGGCGGTGCTGGACGCCGACAAGGAGGGATTCCTGCGCGCCGAGCGCTCGCTCATCCAGACCATCGGTCGCGCGGCGCGACACATCAACGGCACGGCGATCCTCTATGCCGACAAGATGACCGACTCGATGAAGCTCGCCATCGGCGAGACCGAGCGCCGACGCAACAAGCAGATCGAATACAACCTGCAGATGGGCATCACCCCGATTGGTGTGACCAAACGCATCAAGGACATCATCGACGGTGTCTATGACGTCGACGATGAGCGCAAGCAGCTCAAGGCGGCGCAGGCGCACGCCAAGTACGAGGCGATGCCCGAAAAGGACCTCGAGCGCGAGCTCAAGCGCATCGAGCGCGAAATGATCGACGCCGCAAAAAATCTCGAGTTCGAGCGGGCGGCGGAGTTGCGCGATCAGCTGTACCGGCTCAAGGAAAAGCTGTTTGGGGTGTCGCTGACGCAGTAATCCGTGGGTTGGGGGTCGACCGGTCGCCCGTGGCACGGCGTGCTAATATTGCGGCGCACCAAAATTCCGACCAGGAGCGGTCATGGCATCCCCGCGCAAGTCCGCGCAGGAAATCCCCTTGCTGTCGAAGCACGAGCATAGCGTCCTCGTGCTCCAGGGCGGCGGTGCGCTCGGTGCCTACCAGGCCGGAGTGTACGAAGGCATGGCCGAGCAGAAGTTCGCGCCGGACTGGGTCACCGGCGTGTCGATCGGCGCAATCAATGCCGCGCTGATCGCCGGCAACGCACCGGAACACCGCATACCGCGGCTGCGCGAATTCTGGGACAAGGTATCGTCCGGCAATCTGGTGCAGCCGCCGTCGCTGTTCGACCCGCTGCGCGGCGCGATCAATCGCCTGAGTGCGACGGCGACCGCGACCTTTGGTGTCCCGGGATTCTTCCAGCCGCGCTTTCCACCTTCGTATCTGCTGCCCGAGGGCGACCCCGGCGCAATGAGTATCTACGACACGTCACCGCTGCGCGAGACGCTGCTCAAGATGATCGATTTCAAGGTCATCAACGACAAGAACGCCGCCAAGGCCGTGCGACTGTCGGTGGGAGCGGTAAACGTACATACCGGCAACTCGGTCTATTTCGACAATCGCGAGCAGCAGATCGGGCCCGAACACATCATGGCGAGCGGCGCGTTGCCGCCCGGATTTCCCGCAGTTGTCATCGACGGCGATCATTACTGGGATGGCGGCATCGTTTCCAATTCGCCGCTGTGGTACGTGCTCGATGACTCGCCGCACATCAATGCCCTGATCGCGCAGGTCGACCTGTTCAGCGCCCGTGGCGACCTGCCGAACAGTCTCGACGAGGTGCTTGAAAGGGCGAAGGACATCCAGTACTCGAGCAAGACCCGCTTCAACACCAACCGCGTCAAGGAACTCGAAGGCATGCGCACCGCGCTGGGTCGGCTGCTGCAGAAGCTCCCACCGAAGCTTCGCAATGATGCCGACGTGGTCGCGCTGCGGCCGCTGGCCGAAGCCAAGCGCGCAGTCACCCTGTTGCATCTCATCAACCGCCGCCTCAGTCATTCGTCGAGCGCGAAGGACTACGAATTCTCGCGTGTGACCGTGCGCGAGCTGTGGGAGACCGGTCTCGAGGACGTGCGGCGCTCTTGCGCGCACGCCAATTGGCACAAGGTCGAAGAGTGCGACGAGGGAATACAGATCCTCGACCTGGCAAACTGAACCGGAGACAGCCACGTGACTGAGAACGACGTCAAGGCGCGCGCCTACGCGATGCCGCTCACCAGTCCGGCATTCCCGCCGGGGCCGTATCGCTTTGTCAATCGCGAATTTTTCATCATCACGTATCGCACCGATCCCGACGCGCTGCGCGCGGTGATTCCTGCGCCGCTGGATTTCACTCAGCCGCTGGTCAAGTTCGAGTTCATCCGCATGCCGGATTCGACCGGCTTCGGCGACTACACCGAGTCGGGGCAGGTGATCCCGGTGAGCTTCGAGGGGCAGGCGGGCGGTTACGTCCACGCCATGTTCCTCGACGACGAAGCGCCCATCGCCGGTGGTCGCGAGCTGTGGGGCTTTCCGAAGAAGCTGGCTTCACCCAAACTCTCGGTCGAGCAAGACACGCTGCTCGGTGTACTGCGCTACGGGTCCGTACCAGTCGCGGTCGCGACCATGGGCTACAAGCACCGCGCGCTGCCGATCGACAAGATCCAGGCGTCGCTGCTGGCACCGAACTACCTGCTCAAGATCATTCCGCATGTCGACGGCAAGCCGCGCATACTCGAACTGGTGCGTTATTTCTGCGAGGACGTCACAGTCAAGGGCGCGTGGGAAGGTCCTGCGGCGCTCGAATTGTTCCACCATGCGCTGGCGCCGGTCGCCAGCCTGCCCGTGCTCGAAGTGGTGTCCGGCGTTCACATCCAGACCGACCTGACGCTGGGGCTCGGCACGGTCATTCACGATTACCTCGCCTGATTGGAGACGACAGCATGAGACTCAAGGACAAGTCCGCCATCATCACCGGCGCCGCCAGCGGCATCGGCAAGGAAATCGCGATCATCTTTGCGCAGGAAGGCGCGAAGGTCGCCATCGCCGACTTGAATCAGGCCTCCGCGGACGCCACGGCTGCGGAAATCAATGCATCGGGTGGCCAGGCGATGGGCGTGGCCATGGACGTCACCGACGAAAAAGCCGTCACCGACGGTGTTGCGGCGGTGGTCGCCAAGTTCGGTGGTGTCGACATCCTGATCAGCAATGCCGGAATCCAGATCGTGCACCCGCTGGAAGAATTCACCTATGCCGACTGGAAGAAGATGCTCGCCATCCATGTCGACGGCGCATTCCTGACCACACGCGCCTGTCTGCCGCACATGTACAAGTCGGGTCGCGGCGGCAGCGTGATCTACATGGGTTCGGTGCACTCCAAGGAAGCCTCGATGCTCAAGGCGCCGTATGTCACCGCCAAGCACGGCTTGATCGGGCTGGCGAAAGTGGTTGCCAAGGAGGGTGCCGCGCACGGCGTGCGCGCCAACGTGATCTGCCCGGGCTTCGTGCGCACGCCACTGGTCGAGAAGCAGATTCCCGAGCAGGCCAAGGCGTTGGGAATCTCGGAAGACGACGTCGTCAAGAAGGTGATGCTCAAGGAAACAGTCGACGGTGAATTCACCACGGTCGAGGATGTCGCCGAAGTGGCGCTGTTGTTCGCGTCATTCCCGTCCAACGCGTTGACGGGTCAGTCGCTGGTGGTGAGCCACGGCTGGTTCATGCAGTAGCAGGTGGCCAAGCCCGGCGCCGGCGCCAGCCGGCCGTTACTTCCTGCGCGATGCTCGGTGCTGTTCGTATGCATGGGCAATATCTGTCGCTCGCCCCTCGCCGAAGGTGTCTTTCGGACTTACGTCGCGCGCGCGGGCATGCAGCGGCACATTGTCGTCGATTCGGCGGGCACGCATGACTATCAACTGGGCCAGCCGCCGGATCCGCGCGCGCTCGCCGCCGCGGCGAGGCGCGGATACAAGCTCCCGCCACACCGTGCACGCCGCGTTGGGGCCAGGGACTTCAGTCGCTTCGACTGGATCCTCGGGATGGACCGGCACAATCTGCGCGAGCTGCAGGCATTGCGCCCTGAAGACTACGAAGGGCATCTCGGCCTGCTCTTGGCGCTGCGCGACCCGCCCGCGCAGGACGACGTTCCGGATCCATACTACGGCGGCACCCAGGAATTCGAGACCGCGCTGGACCTGATCGAGCAGGGCGCCGATGCGCTGCTGATGGCGGTCCGGATGCGCCTCGCGCGCCCGGCGTAGCGTTCAGCTCGCGAGTCCCGACGGCGGCTATCGTGTCGCGCGTCAGCGCCCGGAACCGCGGGCAAAAAAAAGCTGCGTCGAATCGGCGCAGCCTCAAAGTCCTTCCACGTTCAAGCCAATCGCTACAGCGTCGTCATGCGCCTGCTCTGCTATTTCCCCCGTCCCGCCCTAATCGAATGAAATCTAGTGCGTGCGTGCGCCGCTGCGGCGGCGCGTCGCGAAGAACATGGTGATCAATCCAAGCCCCAGCAATGGCAGCGACGCGGGCTCGGGTACGGTGATTAACCTCGTAGGAATCACGACGTCGGTAATGAAGTTCTGGGTCTGCGGATGCTCATTCGACGACAGGAAGTACACGGCATCGGCGGCAGTGACGCCTGCCAAACCAGCGAGCCAGGTATTGGCCTGCAAAATCGCCGCGGCGTCGCCCGTGACGCTGAACGCTCCGCTCGTGACATTGAGCGACGCGGGATCATACAGAATCTCCCAGATAGCGAGTTGAAACGCCGCCGAATTTGTTGTGGTCGAGACCCTGGTGGGCTGGGAGACCTCGGTGAACAGCTTCGCCAGGTTTCCCGTCGTGGTCAGGAGCGAGGCCGAATAGTCCATCGAATTCCCGAAGCCAAAAGAGTGATAAAGGTCGTAGCACCACAGCTGGAGGTTGATGCTAGGGCCGGAGCCAAATACGCCGTTGAAGCCACCGGCGCTGACCGGGTTGAAGACCGGTGGCGGCGAAAGGGAAACATTGAACGACAGCGAGCCATTGGCGAACCCCGTGACGGTAAGCGGCGTTGACTGCGCGGTCGCGGTCACGCCCAAGGCAACGACTGCAGCAAATGCCGCGATGCCGCGGCGGATCGAGGATGGGATGGCCATCTATGCTCCTGTTAATCGCTAAATGCTTGGTTTGTTTTTGGATCTGATTGCAATCCATCACTCTCGGCACCATTCGTTCGCATCAACTTGGTACCAGCGACGCTATATGAGCAATACACGTGCCACGCTTCGCAGGACTCTCGACATGTTAATAATCAAATGGTTAGGGTACGATTGAGTTGTAAACCGTATGTTATATACAACAACTGTAAGAATTAGCGCCGCCCCGACTTCGAGCTGCTGGGGCGGTCCGGGAAGGCTTCGATGAAGGCTTCAGTGCCAAGAACGCGTGGCGGCTGGCGGTATGGGACTCAAGCCGGCCCATAAAACGAAAGCCCCACCTAACAGGCGGGGCCGGTACAAACCTGGAGAACGTGACGACTTGTCAGCGAACCGTGCGGCGACGAGCCAGTCCAAGTCCGATCAGACCGATTCCGACGAGCGCTAGCGACGCCGGCTCGGGCACGAGACGCGGTGGGGCGAGGAAGCTGACCTGGCCAGTATAAATCGTCTGATTGGGATTGCCGCTGTTGGTGCCACGCAACTGGATGGCATACGTGCCGGCGGTCAAAATAAACGCACCGACTGCGTTCAACCCGTCGCTGGTGAAGTCCAGCAACTCCGAGCCGATCACTACGCCAGTGCACGACGTACCTGCTGTCGTGCAGGTCGCGGAAGTAACGTTGAAGAAACCACCATCCCAACCGGTGATCGACGGGGGCGAGAACGGGTTAAAGTTCGCCGTGACCTGAATCTGCGCGCTTGGCGCGATGGTGAAGATCCAGTAGTCGGCGAAATCGCCATTCGGGAATCCAACCCCGAGCTGATTGCGCACGAGGTCTTGGGAATTCGGCACCCCAGGGAAGGGCTGGAAGGCGCCCAAGAAGGTATTCGGTCCACCGAAAGTGACCGTTGCTTGTGCTGCAGATGCGACAAGCGCCAACGCCGCAGTAGCCAGCACAGTGCGGATTAACTTGATCGCGTTCATTTCGAGTTGTCCATTTTGTGTGCCGGCAGGCTCGGTAGCGATCCTATCAGCGCTATATAGTTAGCAACATCGGTGCCATAGATGCGGTAGTCTTAAATATCAATAAGTTAAAGAAGGCTGTCAGGCAGCGCGGGAGCCAGATGTAAATTATTTCGACGTTTTGGGTGCCTGGGATGCCAATCATGAACTGGTAGGGCGCAAGGGAGGGCGGATCGGGTCACCGGCCGCCCCCGGCAGGGTTCATGCCGTCAGGTTACGCCGAAGGCGGATCTTTCTTCTGGGTCTCGACCAGTTGCAACGGCTCCTCTGCAGCCGCAACGCGAGGAGGGCGCTGTCGACGTGGCCGCGGCGCCTCGAGCTCGTCGGAAGCGCTCAAGTCGAAGACTCGTTCGCGCACCGTCTCGATCAGTATAAGGCCTGAATCTGCGGGCAATTGCAACGAGACCCGCGGCACTTCGGACACAGGGCGCGCGAATGCCGGTTGCGCCTCGTTTCGTGCCGCCGGGACGGGTTCACGATGAATAATCGCAGCCGGCTCCGCGCTCACAGGTTCGAACGCTGAAACGCTGGGTGCGTCGGTGACTACGGGCGCGACCGGCGTCCAGCTATTCGGAATGGTCTCCTCGGTTTCTACAATGCCGGGCTCGACGACTCGCGTCTCGTCCTGCAATGGTTCCGACTGCTCGCTGGATAGGGGACGTTGAATTTGCTTATCTGCCCGTGGCTCGCGTGCTTCACGCGGTTCACGCGGTTCACGCGGCGCACGCGGCTCACCGGCCGCGGCCTGCGGCCCACGTTCACCTCGGTCACGGCCGCCACGACGCCGCTGCCGGCGACGACCACCTTCACCCGCTTCGCCTTCGCGGGCGCCGATCGGCTGTCCCTGGTTGATGGCGGGTATGCCGTCCTCGGTTGCGATCGCAACCTGCTCCTGACGCGGTTTGGCCTCGCGCGGGGGGCGCTGTTTCTGACCTTCGCGCCGACCATCGCGGGACTCGCCTCGTGGCGCATCGCTGCGCGCTGCATCGCTGTTGCGTTGCCCCTCGCGAGCCTGCTCGCGCTCGCGGCGTTGCGCCTGCGCCTGGCCGCGTTGCGGCTGGCGTTGCTGTTGCCCGTCGCGTTGTCCTTCGCGTGGCTGTTCGCGTTTTTCGTCGCGATTGCCGCGGCGATCGCGATCCTGTCGTCCGCGACCACGATTCTCACTTGGCGCTGCGGCGCGTACCGGCGCGGCTGCGACTGTCGCAGGCTTGGAACGGAACCAGCCAAGGACCTTGTCGAGCCAGTTTTCTTCCTTCGGCGCTGCAGCGACAACCTTCTCCACCGGCATCGGCGCGGGTTGGGCGGGCGTGATGCCCTTGACCACCGCTTCCTGTCTTGGCGCCAGCGCATCTTCCTTCTTCTGGCGCAACGGATCCTCTTCGACCGGCTTCTCGACCATGTCGAAGCTGGCAGGCAAGGGTTCCGACTGATTCAAGTCGTCGTGGCGCAGCCGTTCGACCTTGTAGTTGGGCGTTTCGAGGTGGATGTTCGGCACCAGCAGCAGGTTGACCTTGAAGCGTGCTTCGATGGTGTGCACCTCGGCGCGCTTTTCATTGAGCAGGAAGGTCGCGACATCGACCGGTACCTGTGCGACGACCTGCGCCGTGTTGTCCTTCATCGCCTCTTCCTGCAGGATGCGCAGGATGTGCAGCGCGGTCGACTCGGCGCCGCGGATGTGGCCGATGCCGTGACAACGCGGACAGGGGATGTGCGCGGACTCCGCCAATGCCGGCCTCAGCCGCTGCCGCGACAGTTCCATCAGGCCGAAGCGCGAGATCTTCCCCAGCTGAACGCGCGCCCGGTCATAACGCAGCGCGTCCTTCAGGCGGTTCTCGACGTCGCGCTGATTCTTGGCGCTTTCCATGTCGATGAAGTCGATGACGATGAGTCCACCGAGGTCGCGCAGGCGCAGTTGCCGCGCGATTTCATCGGCCGCCTCGAGATTGGTGTTGAATGCAGTGGTCTCGATGTCGCCGGCCTTGGTCGCGCGTGCCGAATTGACGTCGACCGAAACCAGCGCCTCGGTATGGTCGATGACGATCGCGCCGCCCGCCGGAAGTGGTACCTGCCGCGCATAGGCGGTTTCGATCTGGTGCTCGATCTGGAAGCGCGAGAACAGCGGGACGTCGTCCTTGTACAGCTTGACCCGGTTGACGTTGGCCGGCATCACGTGGCTCATGAACTGCTGCGCCTGCTCGAAAATCGACTCGGTGTCGATGAGCAATTCGCCGATGTCCGGATGGAAGTAATCGCGAATCGCACGAATGACCAGGCTCGATTCCTGGTAGATCAGGAACGCGCCCGACTGACCCTGCGCGGCGCCGTCCACTGCCTGCCACAGCTGGAGCAGGTAGTTGAGGTCCCATTGCAGCTCTTCGAGCGAACGGCCGATGCCCGCGGTGCGCGCAATGACGCTCATGCCGTTCGGCACTTCGAGCTGGTTGATGGTATCGCGCAGCTCGTTGCGGTCTTCGCCCTCGATGCGACGCGAAACGCCGCCGCCGCGCGGGTTGTTCGGCATGAGTACAAGATAGCGGCCGGCGAGCGAGATGTAGGTCGTGAGCGCCGCGCCCTTGTTGCCGCGTTCGTCCTTGTCGACCTGGACGATCAGTTCCTGGCCTTCCTTGAGCTGGTCCTGGACGCGACCGCGGGCGCCGTCACTGTCTTTCAGGTTTTCGCGGGCGATTTCCTTGAACGGCAGGAAGCCGTGGCGCTCCGCGCCGTAGTCGACGAAGCACGCTTCGAGACTGGGCTCGACGCGGGTGATGATGGCCTTGTAGATGTTGCTCTTGCGTTGTTCCTTGCTGGCGGATTCGATATCGAGGTCGACGAGCTTCTGGCCGTCGACGATGGCTACCCGAAGCTCTTCGGCCTGGGTGGCATTGAACAGCATGCGTTTCATGTGGTGATTCCCCGGCGCCGATTCTCTCGCAGGGGCGTGCAGCGGATGAAGCAAGAGGCGCCCTCGCGGGCGCCTGGCTAGCGGGCGGCGAGCGCGCGCGAGAACGTCCACACGGGCAGCGTTGGCTGCCGGTCTGCGAGAGGAAGGATGCGGTTATGGGGCATCATTGGGGCCGGCGTTGTCGCCTGGCCTGTCTCGGGAGCGTGGTTATGTTCTTAGCGTTGTCGCTCGAACGGGTCTGGTGACCGCGCCTCATCGAAGGTCATCGCCTTCGGCGGCGTTGCAGTCAAGTGCAGAATTCGTTGCGTTGTCGATTACGTTACGCGCCGCGCGTCGCTGCCGCTTCAATCCGGCTGCAAGCCGGTGCGGAGACTGCGCTGTTCCATTAACATCGTTACTTTGCCGGGCCGCAGCTTCCGGACGGTGACCGATTTAACCGTTTCTCCCCGATTGCGGGGCCAACGCTTGGATGCGGCGACACCGTTTTCACAGGATGCCGCGGGGCGGGGGGCGCTCGACATTACATCGGCCACCCCGGGCCTGCCACTCGTTGCTGCTGCGGACAATTATAGAGAAATGAACGATTTAAGCAAGGATGCTGTGAACCGCCTTGCAGTTGACGAGGCCGGTGCCGGACAGCGGGTCGACAATTTCCTGGTCAAAGTGCTCAAAGGGGTACCCAAAAGCCACATCTACCGCATCCTGCGCAGTGGCGAAGTCCGGGTAAACCGCAAGCGGGTCGGCCCGGACGCCCGGCTGGCGCTCGGCGACGAGTTGCGGATTCCGCCCATCCGGACCGCCGAACCCGCCGTTGGCAAGGCGGTGGCCCGCCCGATCAAGCTCGCGATCCTGTACGAAGACGATGTCATGATCGCGATCGACAAACCGCCGGGACTCGCGGTCCACGGCGGAAGCGGCATCGCCTTCGGACTGATCGAACAACTGCGCGCGACCCGGCCCGAGGCAAAGTTCCTCGAGCTCGTGCACCGGCTCGATCGCGACACGTCGGGTGTGCTGTTGGTAGCGAAAAAGCGCTCGGCGTTGGTCGCCCTGCACGCGGCGCTGCGCGAGGGTGGCGTCGACAAGCGCTATCAGGTGGCGGTGAAGGGCAAGTGGCGCGACGCCAAGCGCACCGTCGACTTGCCTCTGAGTAAATTCCTGACGGGCGACGGCGAGCGCCGCGTCCGTGTCGAGCGGCCGACGCACGCCGATGCGCAACAGGCGCGCACCGTGTTCTACAAGCGTCGCGCGTGGCCAGGCGCCGAGCCGCCGGTCAGCCTGCTCGAAGCCGAGCTGCATACCGGCCGCACGCATCAGATTCGCGTCCATCTCACGCACCTGGGCTTTCCGCTGGCGGGCGACGACAAATACGGCGACTTTGCGTGGAACAAGGCGTTGGCCAAGCAGGGCTTGAAGCGCATGTTCCTGCACGCCTGGCAATTGAAACTCGCGCACCCCGTCGACGGGCGGGCGTTGTCGTTCGAGGCGCCGCTTCCGAAGGACCTGGCCAATTATCTCGAACGCCTCGACGCCGCGAGCGAAGTCGATGGCTGAATCGCGTCGCTACGAGTTGCTGGTGTTCGACTGGGACGGCACGCTGGCCGATTCGACGGCGCTTATCGCCGGCGCGATTCAGCAGGCGTGCCGCGACATGGGGCTGGCGGTGCCCGACGACACGACCGCGCGCCACGTCATCGGCCTGGGCCATCGCGATTCGATCCAGTACGTTGCGCCCTCGCTGGCACCGCGCAAGCACGCCCAGTTCACCGAGCGCTTCGGCGCGCACTACATGCTGGGCGACGCGGCGATACCGCTGTTCGACGGCGTGACCGACATGCTGGCGCAACTCGCCGCGCGCGGGCACACGCTGGCCGTGGCGACGGGCAAGTCGCGTCGGGGGCTCGACCGCGCGCTCGCCCAGCACCGCATCGCGCACCACTTCGGCGTGACCCGCTGCGCCGACGAAGGTTTTCCCAAGCCGCATCCGGACATGCTCTACGCGTTGATGGAACAGGCAGCGGTGGCGCCGGAACAGACTCTGATGATCGGCGACACCACGCACGACCTGCAGCTGGCCAGAAACGCGGGTGTCGACGCGCTGGCTGTCTCCTACGGCGCTCATTCCAGCGCGGGACTGGCCGAACTTTCGCCGCTGGCCACGGTTCAGTCCGTCCCCGAGTTGCGCGCATGGCTCTCGCGCCACGCCTGATCTGTTCCAGCGATGCGTTGGCCGACGGCGAGCGCGGCGTGCGCTTCGAGGTCGGCGACGACGCGCTCCCGCGGCCCGCTTTTGCCGTGCGTTTTCGTGGCCACGTGTACGCATACGTCAACGAATGCAGGCACCAGGCCACCGAACTCGACTGGGATCACGGCGAATTCTTCGACGCCACGCGGCTATACTTGGTCTGCGCCTCGCACGGCGCAGTATACGAACCCGAGAGCGGCCGCTGCGTGCTGGGACCGTGCCGAGGCAAGCGCCTGCAGCCGGTGGCGGTAATCGAGCGTGACGGGAAGATTTTCTGCAACGAGGACTAGATGGCCGACGATAATTGGGAACGCCGCATCATCGAGCAGCTGGCCACCGAAGGGTTGCTCGAGCAGCAGCGCGCGCGGCGCTGGGGCATCTTCTTCAAGCTGCTGACCTTCGCCTTCCTGTTCATCGTGCTCGGTGCGATCATGGTGTCGCTGATCGGGACCGATCGTACCTGCCTCGACAAGTGCACGGCAATGGTGGAACTGAGCGGCGAGCTCGACAGCCAGGGTCGCGCCAGCGCGGACAATGTCATCAGCGGGCTGCAGTCTGCATTCGGCAACAAGGGCACGCGCGGGGTCGTGCTCAAAATCGACAGCCCGGGCGGCAGCCCGGTGCAGGCAGGACAGATCAACGACGAAATTCGCCGCCTGCGTGCCAAGTATCCCGACATTCCCATTTACGCAGTCGTCGACGAGATCTGCGCATCGGGCGCGTATTACGTCGCGGTCGCGACCGACAAAATCTACGTCGACAAGGCCAGCCTGGTGGGTTCGATCGGCGTGATCATGGACGGTTTCGGTCTGGTCGGCGCGATGGACAAGCTGGGCGTCGAGCGCCGCACGCTGATCGCGGGCGAGAACAAGAACTTCCTCGATCCCTTCGGACCGGTGGTGCCCAAGCAGAAGGAGTTTGCCCAGCAGATGCTCGACGAAATCCACCAGCAGTTCATCGCGGCGGTGAAGCAGGGACGCGGCGCGCGCCTGAAGGAGTCGCCGGAATTGTTCAGTGGCCTGGTGTGGACCGGGCAGCGCAGCATCGAACTGGGACTGGCCGATGCGCTGGGATCGGTCGATTCGGTCGCGCGCGACACCATCAAGGCGGAGGAGGTCGTCGACTTCACCGTACAGGAAAACATCGCCAGCCGCGTCGCCCGCAAATTCGGCGCGACGCTGGGCAAGAGCTTCGTGTCGACTATGGCCGGCGAAATGCGGCGGCACTGAATCCGGCGCGCCGCGTCATTCGCGCGCCTTGGGCGCCTTGTCGAGACCCTGCACGCGATCGCCGGCACCGATGCCGCGCTCGGCGAACCAGCCCTTTTTCATTTCCAGTGCGTACATCGCCGCACCCAGCGATGGATGCGTGTTCTCGGTGCGCGGCGCCATGTCCTCGATGTTGAGGATGCGGCCGTCGGCGCCGAGGAAGGCGATCGACAGCGGGATGTAGGTATTCTTCATCCAGAAGGCCTGCGGCTGCGGCGAATCGAACACGAACAGCATGCCGTGATCCGGCTGGAGGCTGAAGCGATTCATCAGGCCGGTGGTGCGCGTTGCGTTCGTGGCGGCGACCTCGGCAACCACGCGATTGGAACCGATCTTCAGCTCGACCGTCGGCAAGGACTCGGCACGCGCGCCACCGACGGACAGCGCGGCGAACAGCAACGCGCTAAATAAATGTCTGATCATGTGCATTTGATTTCCGGGCATGAGCACGGGCGCGGGCCCGGGCGTGTCGTTGATATACCAGCCACACCACGAAGCCTCCGATGGTGAAGGCCGCCATTCCCAGCGCGAGAGCCTTGAGCGATTGAGCGAGCAGCGGCGAAATGGTTCCCGCAACGACCGCTGCCATCCCGAAGTGAAAGCAACCTTGCAGTGACGACGCGAGGCCGCGCATCTTGGGAAAGAGGTCCATGAATAGCAGCGTCACGGTCGGCGTCACGATCGCGCTGCCGGTCGTGAACACCATGATCGGGAGCACGTGCCATGCGACTCCCGGCGCAGCCAGCCATGCCGCCGCGATCTGGCAGGCGACGCCGCCGAACATGATCGCGTAGCCGAGCCGCACGGTACTGGTGGACGAAAGCCGGCCGGCAACCCGTCCGGAAATGGTCGCGCCGATCATGATGCCGCTGATCATGGGAATGAACAGCCACGCAAAGCCGTAGCTGGACACGCCCAGCAGGTCGATCAGGAACGCGGGCGCACTGGCTATGTACAAAAAGAATGCGGCGAAGTTGAGCGTGGGCACCGTCGCCAGCATGAGGAACAGCGGGTGGCGCAGGACCGCCGAATAGTTCTGCCACATTCGGCGCGGCACGAGCGACTGCCGATGCTCTGCGGCGAGCGTTTCGGGAAGGCTCCGGTAGGTCCAGACCAGCAGAGCGATGACCATGACCAGCAACACCCAGAACATCGAGCGCCAGCCCATGAGATTGAGCAGCACCCCGCCCAGCACGGGTGCGATCGCCGGCGCCACGCCGAACACCATCGTCACCTGCGCCATCAACCGTTGTGCCTCGGCGCCGTGAAAGCGGTCGCGAATAATTGCGCGTCCGACGGCCATGCCGCTGCCCGCGCACAGACCCTGCAACGTGCGAAAGAGCCAGAGCGTTTCGATGTTGCCTGCGATCGCGCATCCCAGCGTCGCGATCGCGTAGATGGCCAGGCCACCAATCACCACCGGGCGACGCCCCAGCGCGTCGGCGAGCGCGCCGTGCCAGAGCATCATGAAGGCGTACGCAAACAGAAATGAAGACAACGTCTGCTGCACGGCGAGCTGTGGAACGCCGAACTCGCTGCCGATGGCATGAAATGCCGGCAGATACATGTCGACCGAGAAAGGGCCCATCATCGACAGCGCCGCCAGCAGCATCGCCAGCGACCAGCTGCGGTTCAACAACGCCGTCATGCTCCCGCGCGAGTTCGCGCTCCTGCACGTGACTCACAGTTCATAGCTGTCGGCGGTGCCGCGTTGCGCGGCCTCGATCGCAGCCCGGTCGAATTGCGGCGCGAAGAGATGGATGAATTCGTGCACGAAACCGCGCAGGTAGACGCCGCGACGCAGGCCCAGGCGGGTGGTGCTGGGCGCGAACAGGTGCGCGGCTTCGAGCTTCTCGAACTGGGTATCGCGTGCAGGATCCCAGGCCATCTGCGCGATGATGCCGACACCGAAGCCGCTGGCGACGTAGGTCTTGATCACATCCGCATCGAGTGCGGTGAGCACGACATTGGGGACGATGCCCTTGGCAGAGAACGCGGCGTTGATCGCGGAGCGTCCGGTAAAGCTGAAGTCGTAGGTGACGATCGGATAACGTGCCAGCGCTTCGAGCGTCAGCGAGGCGACTTTGCCCAGCGGATGGCCCTTGGGCACCAGCACGCAGCGGTTCCAGGTGTAACAGGGCAGCGTGACCAGTTCGGGGAAATCTGCCAGCGACTCGGTGGCGATGCCGACGTCGACCTCGCCGCGCGCCGTTTGCTGCGCCACCTGCAGCGGGTTGCCCTGATGCAGCAGCAGCCGGACCTTGGGGTAGCGCTCGGCAAAGCGCGTGAGTACGGGCGGCAGGACGTAGCGCGCCTGGGTATGCGTCGTCGCGATCGACAGCGTCCCGGTATCCTCGGCCTTGAATTCGGCACCCACGCGCTTCAGATTGTTGAGTTCCTGCAGGGCGCGTCGCGCGGTCGCGAGAATGACCTCGCCGCCGGCGGTCAGCGCCGCCAGTCGCTTGCCCTGGCGGACGAAAATCGGCACGCCCAACTCGTCTTCGAGCTGGCGGATCTGCTTGCTGATGCCTGGCTGCGAGGTGAACAGGGCGTCGGCGGCCACCGAAACGTTCATGCCGTGGTCGACGATGGCGCAGAGGTAGCGTAGCTGTTGAAGGTTCACGGCAAGGCGGTTGTCGACAATCGGTTATAACCAGACGTTAGCGTATTAGACAATAATATAACAATTTGCCGATTCCGGCCGGCGCGATCTTCCGCGGAGGCCTCAGACCGCATCCTTCCCCATGGCCCAGTATTTCGCGATCCATCCCGTCAACCCGCAGCCACGGCTCATTCGCCAGGCGGCGGCCATCCTGCGCGATGGCGGCGTGATCGCCTATCCGACCGACTCGAGTTATGCGCTCGGGTGCCATGTCGGCGATGCGGCCGCTGCGCAACGCATCCGCAACCTGCGCGGGGTGGACGACAAGCATCACCTGACGCTCGTCTGCCGCGACCTCGCCGAGATCGCTCGTTACGCGCAACTCGACAACTGGCAGTTCCGCATCGTCAAGCAAGGCGTTCCCGGCAGCTACACTTTTCTGCTGCCCGCGACCCGCGAAGTCCCCCGTCGACTCAAGCATCCGCGCCGCAGCAGCATCGGCGTGCGCGTTCCGGAGCACGCAGTGGTGCAAGCGCTGCTCGCCGAGCTCGACGAACCGATTCTCTCGTCGACGCTCATCCCGCCAGGCGCGACGCAGCCGCTCAACGATCCCGAGGAGATTCGCGCGCGCTACGAGCACCTGCTCGACCTCATCGTCGACAGCGGCGCGTGTCACCTCGAACCGACGACCGTCGTCGACCTGGCGATTTCGCCGCCGGAGATCGCGCGCCTCGGCCGCGGCGATCCGGCACGCCTGGGCATCGCCGTCGTCCCGTCGTGAGCCGCCCGGGGGACCGCGCGCCAAGCGGCGGCTGGCGGCAACTGGTAGAATTCGCGGCTAATGGATTTAGTTCAGACCATCGTGCTCTGGGCGGTGCCGGTGGTCTTTGCGATCACGTTGCACGAAGCGGCCCACGGCTACGTCGCCAGGATGTTCGGCGACCAGACCGCGTGGATGCTCGGCCGGGTGACGCTCAACCCGATCAAGCACATCGACCCCATCGGGACCATTGCGGTTCCGGGCGCGCTGCTCGCAGTGGCGGCGTTGACGCACTCGCCGTTGTTCCTGTTCGGGTGGGCGAAGCCGGTGCCGGTGAATTTCGGCAACCTGCGCAATCCGAAGCGGGACATGTTCTGGGTGGCGGGCGCCGGTCCCGCGATCAATTTCGTGATGGCGCTGCTGTGGGCGATCCTGCTGCGCGTGTCGCTGCCGGGGGGGGCGGGAACAAGCGACGGGCTGATGGAAATGGCCAACGCCGGAGTGCAGATCAACCTGATGCTGATGGCGCTCAATCTGTTGCCCATTTTGCCGCTGGATGGCGGGCGCATCGCGGTGAGCCTGTTGCCGCATTCGCTGGCCGTGAGTTATTCGAAACTGGAGCCGTACGGATTCATGCTGGTCATTTTGCTGCTTGCCACGGGGTTTCTCGGTACGCTGATGCAGCCGTTCTTGTCGGTGGGCTTCCGGGCCGTGCGCCTGATCGTCGGCATTTGAGTCGCCATGTTCTCTGATCGCGTGTTATCGGGCATGCGGCCGACCGGCCGCATGCACATCGGCCACTACCACGGGGCGCTCAAGAACTGGGTGCGACTGCAGGAGGAGTACGAGTGCTTGTACTTCGCCGCGGACTGGCACGCGCTGACCACGCATTACGAGACGCCCGAACGCATCGAAGACAGCGTCTGGGAGATGTTCATCGACTGGCTCGCGGTCGGCATCAATCCCTCGCGCGCGACGATATTCATCCAGTCGCGGGTCATCGAGCACGCCGAACTGGCCTTGCTGCTCGGCATGATCGCGCCGGTGGGCTGGCTCGAGCGCGTGCCGACCTACAAGGACCAGCAGGAGAAACTTTCCGACCGAGATCTCACCACTTTCGGTTTCCTCGGATATCCGGTGATGCAGGCGGCCGACATTCTGATCTATCGCGCCAACATGGTCCCGGTCGGCGAGGACCAGGTTTCGCACCTCGAGCTGGTGCGCGAGTTGGCGAGGCGCTTCAACCACATCTACGGACGCGAGCCCGGTTTCGAAGACAAGGCCAAGGCTGCGATCAAGAAACTCGGCACTCGGCGTGCCAAGCGTTACGACCAGCTGCGCACCGCGTTCCAGGAGCAGGGCGACGACGCGGCGCTGCAGGCGGCGCGCGCCATGCTCGACGAAGCGCAGAACCTTGCATTGGGCGACCGCGAGCGACTCTTCGGTTATCTCGAGGGTTCGCGCCGGGTCATCCTGCCCGAGCCGCAGCCGCTGCTGACCGAAACCCCGCGCGTGCCCGGCCTCGACGGCACGAAAATGTCCAAGTCCTACGACAACGCCATCTTCCTGCGCGAGGATCCGGTGTCGGTCACCAAGAAGATCCGCACCATGCAGACCGACCCGGCACGCGTGCGCCGCTCGGACCGCGGCAATCCCGCCAACTGCCCGGTGTGGCCGCTGCACCAGATCTACTCGGACCAGGCCACGCGCGACTGGGTCCAGAAGGGCTGCACGACAGCCGGCATCGGCTGCCTCGAGTGCAAGCAGCCGGTGATCGATGCCATCATCCGCGAGCAGCAGCCGATCCTCGAGCGCGCACAGAAATATCTCGACGATCCTTCGCTGGTGCGTGCCATCGTCGCCGACGGCTGCGAACGAGCGCGCAAGCTCGCCGAGGAAACCATGAAGGATGTGCGCGAAGCCATGGGGCTGGGTTATTCGTGAGTGCCGCCGAGTCGATCGTCGATCTCGTAACTGCGCCGTCGGGTCCGGTAGCCAAGGTCCACGGCGAGCCGATGCTCGAGATGCCGCACGATCTCTACATCCCGCCCGAAGCGCTCGAAGTCTTTCTCGAGACCTTTGAGGGCCCGCTGGATCTGCTGCTCTACCTGATCCGCAAGCAGAACATCAACGTGCTCGAAATCCCGATGGCGGAATTGACGCGTCAGTACCTGGGCTATGTGGAGATGATGCGGCGCACGCAGCTCGAGCTTGCCGCTGAATACCTCCTCATGGCGGCGGTGCTCATCGAAATCAAGTCCCGACTGCTGCTGCCCAAGCCCCCGGCAGCCGATGGCGCCGAGCCCGAGGATCCCCGGGTCGAGCTGGTGCGCCGGCTGCTCGAGTACGAACGCATGAAGGCGGCAGCCCGCCATATCGACGAAATGCCGCTCGCCGAGCGCGATTTTGCCCTGGTACGGGTGTTCCTGGACCGGGTGTCGACGGCCAGGATGCCCGACGTCCGTCCGGACGATCTCAAGGCCGCCTGGGCGGGACTGGTTGCGCGCGCGCGCGCAAACCGCCATCATCTGGTCACGCGCGAGCAGTTGTCGGTCCGGAGCCAGATGAGCCGGTTGCTGAAACTGCTCGAGCCGGGACGTTTTGTGGAATTCACCTCGCTGTTCGACGCGCACGTCGATGTGCCGCGCCTGGTGGTGACCTTCCTGGCGATTCTCGAGCTCGCGCGCGAACAATTGCTCGATTTGGCGCAGGCGGAACCGTATGCGCCGATCTACGTGCAGCGCCGGGGCGATGCCGCATTCGCATTGCAGGCCGACGAGTAAATCATGTACTGAAGGTAGTGCGTGCCGACGCGGGCCCGCGGCGTCTTCCGGTTGATACGGGCAGGCGCGCGTCCGATGCGGCCACTGGAAACACCCATGAGTGAAGATCTGCAAAAGATTTCAGGCATTCTCGAAGCGGCGTTGCTGACGGCCGGCGAGCCGGTTTCGCTCGCGCAGCTCTCGAAGCTGTTCGACCCGCCGCTGGAGCCCGATGTCGTACGCAAACTGCTCGACGAACTGAAGAGCGCGTGGAGCGAGCGCAGCGTCGAACTTGCTCAGGTTGCCAGCGGCTGGCGCTTCCAGGCGCGGCCGGAAATCCAGCCGTTCCTCGATCG
Organism: uncultured beta proteobacterium; assembly: GCA_963741315.1. Taxonomy (GTDB): domain Bacteria; phylum Pseudomonadota; class Gammaproteobacteria; order Burkholderiales; family Casimicrobiaceae; genus PALSA-1003. The sequence continues at coordinate 113,119 of CAVUHK010000004.1, read as the reverse complement.
CCTTTCGCCCGAAAAGCCGCCGCGCTATTCGCGCGCGGTGATGGAAACGCTGGCGATCGTCGCCTACCAGCAGCCGGTCACGCGCGGCGACATCGAAGCGATCCGCGGCGTCGCGGTGTCGACCAACATCGTCAAGACGCTGGAAGACCGGCAATGGATCGAAAGCGTCGGGCACCGCGAAACGCCGGGCCATCCCGCGCTCTACGCCACCACCAAGCAGTTTCTCGATGATCTGGGCCTGCGTTCGCTGGCCGAACTGCCGCCTCTGGCGGAACTTGATACTTCCCACCTCCTGGAGTTACCCGATGCCCCTGCAAAGGCCGCCGAGATCGAACTCGCGCTCGCGAGCCCACTCGTCGACACACCGCCCGAACTCGCCACAGGCGACGCGCCGGACGGACGATCGCAGCCGCCAGAATCCGGGCCGACGCTCCACTGAGCCCGTCTTCACCGAGCCGCAGCGCCTGCACAAGATGCTCGCGCAGTGCGGCTACGGGTCGCTGCGCGGCATCGAGGAGCTGATCATCGCCGGGCGCATCACGATCAATCGCCAGCCGGCCGAGGTCGGGCAGCGCGTCGGCCCCGACGACCAGGTGCGCATCAACGGTGAACTGGTGCGCCTGCGCTTCGCGCCGGTGCGCGTGCGCGTGCTGCTCTATCACAAGCCGGCGGGCGAAATCGTCAGCCGCAGCGACCCCGAGGGCCGGCCGACGGTATTCGACAAGCTACCCAAGCTCGGCCATGCCAAGTGGATCGCGGTGGGGCGACTCGACTTCAACACCGAAGGCCTGCTGCTGTTCACGACCTCGGGGGAGCTCGCCAACCGCCTGATGCATCCTCGCTACGAAGTCGAGCGCGAATACGCGGTGCGCACCGTCGGGACGCTCACGCCGGAGCAGGAGCGCGCGCTGCTCGAAGGCGTGCCGCTCGAGGATGGCCCGGCCAACGTCCTCACGCTGGCCGATGGTGGCGGCGAAGGCACCAATCACTGGTACAAGCTCACGTTGCCCGAAGGCCGCAATCGCGAGGTGCGCCGGCTGTTCGAGGCGCTGGGCGTCATGGTGAGTCGCCTCACGCGCACGCGCTACGGCGTGGTCGGCCTGCCGCCGCAGCTCAAGCGTGGCCAGACACAGGAACTCGAGCAGGGCGAGCTCGCTGCGTTGCTCAAGGCTGCAGGGCTGGGACCGGATGGCCGCCCCGAACGTGCCGCGGTGGCGCCCGGGGACGAAGACGCGCCACCGATGCGCCTGCATGCCGACGACGAACTGCACGACGTGTTGGCCGAGGAAGTCGACGGCAACCGTGGCACCTATGGCCCGCCCATCGAAGTCGTCGACGATGACGAGGTCGATGGCAACCGTGCCGTTCCGGTGTCGGCGACTCCGGATGACCGGATGCCCGGAAACGGCAACAGGCCTCGTCAACAAGGCAAACCACAGCCCAATCAGCGTCGCCACGGCCAGCCCAAGGGCCGCCATCAGGGGCAACCTGGCCAGCCGCAGGGACAGCATGGCCAGCCGGGACAGCACCGAGGTCAATCCGCGCAGGGCCAGGGCCAGCCGCGCAACCCGCCGCGCGGTCAGCCGCGCGCGCAACCTGGTGTCGTTCAGGGCGCCGCAGCACCCGCGCAGCCGGCGGGTGAGGGCAACCGGCCACCCCACGGCTCGCGTGGCCGCCGCGGGCGTCGCGGCGGGCGCGGTGGTCGCAACGGTCCGGGACCCGGCACTGGCCAGCCCAAAGCCTAGAATCGCTAGAGCGCCCTGTACATGATCAGCGCGTCGGTGGGTCCGCCGGTGCGATGACGAAACGCGCCGGGAATGCGCCCGACGACGTCGAAGCCGTGCTTTTCCCAGAGTCGGATCGCAGCCGCGTTGCTCGCGACGACGAAGTTGAACTGCATGGCCGTGAATCCGCGTGCGCGCGCGGTCTCGATCGAGTGCTCGCAAAGCGCCGACGCGACACCCTGACGGCGAGCCTGCGGGTCGGTCATGTAACCGCAATTGGCGACGTGGTCGCCGAGGCCCGGCTGATTGCGCCGTAACGAATACGTGCCGACGACGCGACCGCCTTGCTCGGCCACGAAGGCAACGGCGGGCGGCGCGGTCCACAGGCGACGCGCCTGCGCGCGCGTGGTGTCGGCGCCATAGACATAGGTGTCGCCACCGGCGATCACCTGCCGGAAGATCGCCCAGATCGCGGGAAAGTCGGCGTCGGCGGCGGCGCGGATGGTAAGCATGCGTTCCGCAGAATTGTCGCGTCAAGCATCCTCGCCAAAACGCGGGGCGCGCTTGGCGAGAAAGGCGCGGATGCCTTCGGCGAAATCTGCCCGCGACGCGCAGGCACCGAAGCTCGACGCTTCGGCAGCGAGTTGGACCGACAGCGAATGCGTCAGCGACTCGTTGATGAGGCGCTTGCCGTTGGTCATCGCCAGCGCCGGCCCGCTGGCGATCGCCTGCGCCATCGTGGCAGTGCTGGCGGCAAGCAGGCTTTCCGGAACAATGCGATTGATCAGTCCCATGCGCAGCGCCTCGTCGGCGCCGAAGCGTTCGCCGAGCAAAACGATTTCCATCGCCTTCTTCACGCCGACCACGCGCGGCAGGGTCCACGTCGAGCCACCGTCCGGCGTCAGGCCGATGTGCCGATAGGCTGACGTGAAGTAGCTCGTGTCGGCGGCGATCGCCAGGTCGCACGCGCACATCAGCGACAGCCCGAAGCCTGCGACGGCGCCGTGTACGCTGGCGATGACCGGCTGCGGCAGGTGCTGAAGCTGCTCGATGGCGGCGTGCACGCGGCCGACAATGCCGCTGAATTGCTGCTGGCGTTCGGCGGCGGGAACCTCGAGCTTTTCGGCGAACATGCGAATATCGCCGCCGGCCATGAAGTGCTTGCCGGCGCCATTGATGATCACACAGCGCAGTGTCGGGTCGGCTGCGATCGCGGCGGTGTGCGCAACGAGCGCGTCGATCATCGCCAGGTCGAGCGTGTTCATCGAGTCCGGGCGGTTCAGGGTGATGGTCGCGATCGGGCCGTCGCGGGCGAGCAGGAGCGTGGCGTTCATGGCGTCGCGGAAGGTGACGACGAGTCTAGCATGACGCCCGGTTCGCCATCGCGTCGGAATGGGCTCGCGCGTTCCAGTTCGTCGACGGTCTGCGCGACGTCCTCGCGTTCGTGCGCGACAAACTTCGCGATGGCCGCGGCGAAGTCCGGATCGGCAATGGCGTGCGCGGATTGCGTCGCCACCGGCAGGAAGCCGCGCGCCAGCTTGTGCACGCCCTGTGCGCCGCCTTCGCAGAGCGCGATGCGCCGTTCGATGCAGAATTCGATGGCCTGGTAGTAGCACGCCTCGAAGTGCAGACCGGGGATGTATTCGGTCGCCCCCCAGTAGCGTCCCCACAGCGTACTCTCGCTGTAGATGTCGAGCGCAGCGGCGACGGGCGTGCCGTCCTTGAGGCCGAGCACCAGCAGGACGTTGTGCGGCATCTCGCGGCCGATCCGCTCGAAGAATTCCAGGGTGAGGTAGGGCGTCGAATGGTGCTGGCGATAGGTCTCGACATAGCAGCGGTAGAAGAAGCGCCACTGCGCTTCGCCGATGTCGGCGCCAGTCAGGCGCACGAAGCGCACGCCCGCGGCGTCGAGCTTGCGCCGCTCCTGGCGGATGTTGGCGCGCTTGGAGTGGCTGAGCGTCGCCAGGAAATCGGCGAAGTCGCGGTACCCGGGATTGGTCCAGTGAAACTGCACGCTCTTGCGCAGCATCAGCCCGGCGTCGGCGCACTCCGCGGCTTCGTGCGCTTCCGGAAACAGGATGTGCAACGACGACAGGCGCTCGTCGTCCATGTAGCCGAGTGCCCCGGCGAGCAGCGCGCGTCGCACTTCCGGCTCGGCGGAGATCAGGCGCGGACCGGTCGCCGGCGTGAAGGGTACGGCGGCCAGCAGCTTCGGATAGTAGCGCCGCCCGTGACGGCGATAGGCATCGGCCCACGACCAATCGAAGATGAATTCGCCGTACGAATGCGCCTTGAGATAGAGCGGCATCGCGCCGACCAGCAGACCGCCACGCATCGCTGTCAGATAGCGCGGCGTCCAGCCCTGCTCCGGCGCGGCACAACCGGTTTCGTGCAGCGCATGCAGGAACGCGTGCGACAGGAGCGGGCGCGAGCCGACCAGAGCGTCCCAGCGCGCGGCGGGGATCGCAGCCAGTGAGTCGGTGATCGACAGCGAGACGGATGACATGCGGCGGCGCTTGGACACGATTGTCGCGTGCGCTGCGCGTCACGGCAAGGAGTTCCGCGGCTGCGACGCATGATAAAATTCGTCCATGCGCATCGCCGTCGCTCAGCTCAACCAGGTGGTCGGCGATTTGCGCGGCAACGCGGCGCGCATCGACGAGGCGATTGCCGCGGCAGTGCGTGCCGGCGCCGAACTCGTCGTCACTCCGGAACTCTCACTATGCGGCTATCCTCCCGAGGATCTGCTGCTGCGCCCGGCGTTTCTCACTGCCTGTGCGAACGCATTGCAGCAGCTGGCGCAACGCGTCACCGGCCCGACGGTGCTCGTCGGCTTTCCCGAGTTCGCCGGCGGCAAGCGCTACAACGCGGTGGCGGCGCTCCGCGATGGACGCGTAGTGGCGGTGTATCGCAAGCAGCAGCTGCCCAACTACACGGTCTTCGACGAACAGCGCTATTTCGAGCCGGGTACCGACGCGTGCGTGATCGATGTCTCCGGCACGCGGGTCGGAATCATCATCTGCGAAGACGTCTGGTTCCCCGAGCCGGCTCGCGCAGCGCATGCTGCTGGCGCGCAGGTGCTGGTCGTGCCCAACGGCTCGCCTTACCACACCCGACAGCAGGCATTGCGACAGGGTGTGGTCGCGGCGCGGGCAAAGGAAACCGGACTGCCGGTCGTCTACGTCAACCGCGTCGGCGGCCAGGACGAACTCGTTTTCGACGGCGCGTCGTTCGTCGTCGATCGCACCGGCAGCATCGTGCAGCAATTGCCGGCGTGGCACGAGACGATCGCGCTGGTCGAGTTCGACGGCACCGCGCCGCGACCCGTCCGCGGCGCGCTGGGAACCGCGCTCGAGCCGCATGTCTATGCCGCACTGACCATGGGTGTGCGCGACTACGTCGAGAAAAATCGCTTTCCCGGTGTGCTGCTGGGTCTCTCGGGCGGCGTCGACTCGGCGCTGACGCTGGCAATCGCGGTCGATGCGCTGGGGCCCGATCGTGTGCGCGCGCTGATGCTGCCGTCGATCTACAACGCAGCGATAAGCCTCGACGACGCGCGCACGATGGCAGGTATGCTCGGCGTCCGCTATGACGAGATACCGATCGACCCGGTGTTCCAGGCATTCAAGCAATCGCTCGCCGAGGAATTTCGTGGACGGGCCGAGGACACAACCGAGGAAAATATCCAGGCGCGCATCCGCGGCACACTGCTCATGGCGCTGTCGAACAAGCATGGATCGATCGTGCTCACCACCGGCAACAAGTCGGAAATGGCGGTGGGCTACGCGACGCTCTACGGCGACATGGCTGGCGGCTTCGCGGTGCTGCGCGACGTCAGCAAGACGCTGGTCTATCGCCTGTCGAACTATCGCAACAGCCTGGGCCGGGTCATCCCCGAGCGAATCATCACTCGCGCGCCATCGGCCGAGCTGCGGCCCGACCAGACCGATCAGGACAGCCTGCCGCCGTACGACATTCTCGACGCGATCCTCGAAGCCTATGTCGAGGAGAACCTCAGCCCGGGCGAGATCATCGCGCGCGGCTACTCCGCGGAACACGTGGCCAAGGTCGTGCGCCTGATCACCATCAGCGAATACAAGCGCCGTCAGTCGGCCGTCGGCATCCGCATCACGCCGCGCGGCTTCGGCAAGGACTGGCGCTATCCGATCACGTCGGCGTGGGCCGAGTGGAAGAGCATTGGCGGCTAGTGTAAGCTCGCTGACGTGGCGCGACGGCGCCGGGAGGAATCATGAAAAAAGTCGAAGCGATCGTCAAGCCGTTCAAACTCGATGAAGTGCGCGAGGCGCTTTCCGAAATCGGCGTTACCGGCCTGACGGTCACCGAAGTCAAGGGCTTCGGGCGCCAGAAGGGCCATACCGAGCTCTACCGCGGCGCCGAGTACGTCGTCGACTTCCTGCCCAAGGTCAAAGTAGAGGTCATCGTCGGCGATGCGCTGGTCGAGCGCGCGCTCGAGGCGATCGTCAAGGCCGCGCGCACCGGCAAGATCGGCGACGGCAAGATCTTCGTGACCAACGTCGAGCAGGTGGTACGCATTCGCACCGGCGAGTCGGGCGAAGCGGCGGTCTAGCGTCGCTTCGCGTTTCGAGGAGAGTCACATGTCATTCGCCAGCGAGTTTCGCGAGTTTGCGGTCAAGGGCAGCGTCGTCGACCTGGCCGTCGGCGTGATCATCGGGGGTGCTTTCGGGAAGATTGTCGACTCGCTGGTCAGGGACCTCATCATGCCGGTCGTCGGCCGGATCTTCGGTGGATTGGACTTCTCCAACTGGTTCTTGCTGCTGCGCGATCCTCCGGCGGGATACACCGGACCGATGAGTTACGAGGCGCTCACCAAGGCGGGCGTGCCGCTGCTCGCGTACGGCAACTTCATCACGGTCGCGCTCAATTTCGTCATTCTCGCGTTCATCATCTTTTTGATGGTCCGCCAGATCAATAAGCTGCGCAATGCGACGCCGCCGGCGCCACCGGCCACGCCGGAAGACGTCCTGCTCCTGCGCCAAATTCGCGATTCGCTCAAACGCTGACACGCGGTCGACTCGAACCGCCATTCCAGCATCACCCGGAGGAGTTGCATGAAGTTTTCGCACGCGTTTTCGTACCCGTACGTCGCTGTCGCGGCGCTGTTCTATTGCGCGGTGTCCGCCGCCGACATCAACGTCGGCGTCACGCTGTCCGCCACCGGCCCCGCAGCGTCGCTCGGCATTCCCGAGAAGAACACCTTCGAGATGCTCGGCTCGCCGACCATCGGCGGGCAGAAGGTGAACTTCATCGTGCTCGACGACAAATCGGATACCACCGAAGCGGTCAAGAACACCCGCAAGCTGATCGCGGAAGACAAGGTCGACGTGATCGTTGGCTCGACCGTCACGCCGAATTCGCTGGCGATGCGCGACGTCGTCGTCGAAGCCGAGGTGCCGATGATTTCGATGGCGGCCTCGGCGCTGATCATCAATCCGGCCGACGCCAGGACCAAGTGGGTGTTCAAGACACCGCAGAACGATTCGCTGATGGCCGATGCGGTCGCAGTCAACATGCGCGCCAACGGCGTGAACACGGTCGGCTTCATCGGTTTCGCCGACGCGTACGGTGACAGCTGGCTCACCGAGATGAAGCGTTCGGCGCAGACCGCGGGCATCAAGATCGTCGCCGAGGAGAAATACAACCGCAACGACCCCAGCGTCACCGGGCAGGTATTGAAGTTGCTCGCCGCGCAGCCGGACGCGATCATCATCGCCGGCTCGGGCACTCCCGCGGCGACTCCCCACAAGGACCTGATTGCGCGCGGCTACAAGGGCAGGATCTATCAGACGCACGGCGTCGCCAACGCCGACTTCCTGCGCGTCGTCGGCGCGGACGGTAACGGCGCGATCCTGCCGGCGGGCCCGATGCTGGTCTACGAACAGTTACCCGACAGCAATCCGGTGAAGAAATCGGCTGCTGAGTACGTCACAAAGTATGAAGCGAAATACGGGCCGGGAAGCCGCACCACCTTCGGCGGCCACGCGTGGGATGCGTACGTCCTGCTGCAGCGCGCGATCCCCGAGGCACTGAAGAAAGGTCAGCCCGGAACCAAGGCGTTTCGCGCAGCGCTTCGCGACGCACTCGAGAACGTCAAGGAAGCGAGCGCCGCCAACGGCGTATTCAATGTCAACGCCGGCGATCACAACGGCTTCGACAACCGGGCCCGCGTGATGGTGAAGATCGAGAACGGCAAGTGGGTCCTGATCAAGTAGCTCGAGCGTGATGGGGCCGGCTGCGGCACGCGCGCAGCCGGCTTTTTCTTCTTCAATGCACCGCAACGCATCCGCCGCCAAACCGCGATGAATGCCACGATCGCGCTGCTGCTCGCCCAGGACGGCATCACCAACGGCGCGATCTACGCGCTGCTGGCGCTTTCGCTGGTGCTCGTGTTCACCGTCACGCGGGTGATCTTCGTGCCGGCAGGCGAGTTCGTCGCCTACGGCACGCTGACGCTCGCCGCACTGCAACTGGGCAAGGCGCCGGGCACGGTGGGCCTGCTGGCCGGCCTCGCGGCGCTGGCCGGCGTGATCGAGATCGGCTCCGCGGCGCGCGATCACGCATGGGCGCGGTTGCCAGGCCGCCTCGGCTTGTACGTGGCACTTCCCGGAGCGATCGCAGCTCTGGTGTACGTCCTGGCACCCTACCAGTTGGCGCTGCCCATCCAGATTGTGCTCACGCTCGCCATCGTCACGGCGCTGGGTCCGCTGGTGTATCGCATCGCCTATCAGCCGCTGGCCGAGGCGTCGGTGCTGGTGCTGCTCATCGTTTCGGTCGCGGTGCACCTGACCATGACCGGCCTCGGCCTCTGGTTCTTCGGCGCCGAAGGTTCGCGCACGCCGCCGTTTACCAGTGCCACGTTCAAGCTTGGCGATGCCACCATCAGCGGACAGAGTCTGTTGGTGCTGTTGTTCTCGCTGCTGTTCATCGCCGCGCTGTATGTCTTCTTCGGCCGCACGCTCTATGGCAAGGCGTTGCGCGCTACTGCGTTGAACCGGGTCGGCGCGCGGCTGGTCGGCATCAGCCCGGGACTGGCCGGTAGCCTGACCTTCACACTGGCGGCGCTGCTGTGCGCCTTTTCGGGCGTGCTGATCGGGCCGATCACCACTATTTACTACGACTCGGGTTTCCTGGTGAGTCTTAAGGGATTCGTCGGTGCGATCATCGGCGGCCTGTCGAGCTATCCGCTGGCCGCCGCGGGCGCGCTGCTGGTCGGCTTGCTCGAGTCGTTTTCGTCGTTCTGGGCCAGTGCCTTCAAGGAGGTGATCGTGTTCACGCTGATCATCCCGGTGCTGCTCTGGCGCTCGCTATCCACGCATCATCACGAGGAAGACGAATGAGCGCCGCTGGGCCGCCCCAAGGCGCTCGCCCCCTCGGGGGGAGGCGGCGCGCAGCGCCGCTTCGGGGGGATCATCCGACCGCTGGGCCGCCCCAAGGCGCTCGCCCCCTCGGGGGGAGGCGGCGCGCAGCGCCGCTTCGGGGGGATCATCCGACCGCTGGGCCGCCCCAAGGCGCTCGCCCCCTCGGGGGGAGGCGGCGCGCAGCGCCGCTTCGGGGGGATCATCCGACCGCCGGGCCGCCGCAAGGCGCTCGCCCCCTCGGGGGGAGGCGGCGCGCGGCGCCGCTTCGGGGGGATCTATGAGCGCGCAGCGGGGATTGCTCGTTGCGCTGCTTTTGGCGCTCATCGCGGCGCCGTTGCTGGCGCCCCCTTTCTGGGTGACCCTGCTCAACTACATCGGCCTGTACAGCATCGTGGCGCTGGGACTGGTGTTGCTGACCGGCGTCGCCGGGCAGACTTCGTTCGGCCAGGCGGCATTCGTCGGCATCGGTGCCTACGCCACCGCATACCTCTCGCTCAACTATCCGGCGATCTCGCCGTGGCTGAATCTGCTCGCGGGCCTCGCGCTGACCATGCTGATCGCGCTCTTCCTCGGCCTCATCACCCTGCGCATGAAAGGCCACTATCTGCCTCTGGCGACCATCGCCTGGGGCATCAGCTTCTTCTACATCTTCGGCAACCTGGAAACGCTTGGCGGTCACACCGGCCTGACCGGGATTCCGGCGCTGCACCTGTTCGGACTGGAACTGCGCAACGAGCGCTACTTCTACTACCTCATCTGGACGGTCACGCTCGCATGCCTGTGGATGACGCACAACCTGCTCGATTCGCGACCCGGGCGTGCGGTGCGCGCGCTCAAGGGCGGACTGGAAATGGCCGAAGCCTTCGGCGTGAACGCGGTGCGACTCAAGATCGTGGTATTCGTCTATGCGGCGGCGCTGGCGTGCATTTCGGGGTGGATGTACGCGCACCTGCAACGCTTCATCAATCCGACACCATTCGGCCTGAACCAGGGCATCGAATACCTGTTCATGGCGGTCGTCGGCGGCGCGGGCAGCGTGTGGGGCTCGGTGGTGGGCGCGACGCTGATCACGCTGCTCAAGCAGGTCCTGCAGGACACGCTTCCGCATCTGCTTGGGCGCGAGGGCAATTTCGAGGTCGCGGTGTTCGGCGTGCTGATGATCCTGCTTTTGCAGCGCACGCGCGACGGCGTGTGGCCGTGGTTCGCGCGACTGCTGCCGCAACCCGCGCCGCGTGCGATTGCGCCCGCCGCGCCGCTCGGCCGGCGCGACCGAAACCACGGCACCGCGCCGCTGCTGGTCGTCGATCGCGCGCGCAAGGAATTTGGCGGACTGGTCGCGGTCAACGACCTGTCGTTTGAATTACGCCCAGGTGAAATCCTCGGGCTCATCGGTCCCAACGGCGCCGGCAAGAGCACGATGTTCAACCTGATCAGCGGCGCGCTGCCGTTGACGCGTGGCGCGATCAGTTTCAACGGCGAGCCGATCGGCAGTCTGCAGCCGTTCGCCATCGCGCGACGCGGCATCGGCAGGACCTTCCAGCATGTACGGCTGATCCCGGCGATGTCGGTGCTCGACAACGTCGCGCTCGGCGCCTACTTGCGCGGCCACACCGGCGTCTTGCGCGCGGCGCTGCGGCTGGACCGGGACGAAGAGGGCCGCGCCAAGGCGGAAGCCGCGGCGCAGATCGAGCGTGTCGGCTTGAGCGAATTTCTGCATGCGCCGGTGGGCTCGCTCGCGCTGGGCAAGCAGCGCATCGTGGAAATCGCCCGCGCGCTCGCCGCCGACCCATTGCTGCTGCTGCTCGACGAGCCCGCCGCCGGCCTGCGCTACCTCGAAAAGCAGGAACTCGCGACGTTGCTCAAAGGCCTCAAGCAGGAAGGCATGACCATCCTGCTGGTCGAGCACGACATGGACTTCGTCATGGGACTGACCGATCGGCTGGTCGTCATGGAGTTCGGCCAGATGCTTGCCGAAGGCCTGCCGGCGGACATCCAGAAGAATCCTGCAGTGATGGAAGCCTACCTGGGGGGCCTATGAGCCCGCCGGGCCGCCCCAAGGGCGAATACCGGAGCGCGCAGCGCGAAGGTTCCTCTGTGAGCAATTTGCTCGAGGTTCGCGATCTGCGCGTCGCCTACGGCAAGGTCGAGGCGGTGCATGGCGTGTCGATCAAGGTCGACGAAGCGCGCATCGTGACCGTCATTGGACCTAACGGCGCCGGCAAGACGACACTGCTCGGCGCCATCATGGGCTTGCTGCCCTCGCGTGGCGAAGTCGGCCTGTTTGGTGCCCCCGCGACGCACATGACCGTCGAACAGCGCGTTGCCCTGGGCCTGTGTCTGGTTCCGGAGCGCCGCGAATTGTTTTCGGCGATGACTGTGGCCGACAATCTCGAGCTGGGCGCCTTCCAGCGCTATCGGCGGGGCGACAAGGCCATTGCCCGCACGCGCGATGAGGTCTACCAACGCTTCCCGCGGCTGGCCGACCGGCGCGCGCAGCTCGCCGGCACGCTCTCGGGCGGCGAACGGCAGATGCTCGCGTTCGGTCGCGCGCTGATGGGCACGCCGCGCTTGCTCATGCTCGACGAGCCGAGCCTCGGCCTGGCGCCGCTGATCGTGCGGGAAATCTTCACCATCATTGCCGCGCTGCGCGCCACTGGTGTGTCGATCCTGCTGGTGGAGCAAAACGCGCGGGCTGCGCTGCAGGTTGCAGACTACGGCTATGTGCTCGAGACCGGCGAGATTGCCGCAGAAGGCGCCAGCACGGACCTCGCGGTGGACCCGCGGGTGGCGGCAACTTATCTGGGCCAGAAGCGGGAACCCGCCGCGACAGGTCCTGTCCATCCCTAGCGGCGATGCCGGTCGCTTGTGCCGGCAGCCTGTCGGCCCGACAATGACAGCTTGCCGACCCGACGCAGGAACCCCGTGACCGATCTCGCCCTTCCCACCGTCAATCCCCGCCTGCTCGACGAAGCGACCCGACTGCTGCTCGCACCCGCGGCGCTGGAATTCCGGCAGCTCTCGCAGGTGCTCGCGGACATCCACATCCGGCACGTCGATTTCGCCGATCTCTACTTCCAGTATTCGCGCGTCGAAAGCTGGAGCCTCGAGGAAGGCATCGTCAAGTCGGGCGCGTTCTCGATCGATCGCGGCGTGGGCGTTCGCGCGGTATCCGGCGAGAAGACCGCGTTCGCGTATTCGGACGATATCAGCCTCGACGCGCTTTCCGCCGCGGCGAGCGCGACGCGCGCCATCGGACGCCAGGGCGCATCGTCGGTGGCGACGCTGGGACGCATCGGCGGCGCGCGTTCGCTCTATGCGACCGACGATCCGGTGGCGACGATCAGCGACGCCGACAAGGTGGCGCTGCTCGAGCGGCTGGAGCGCATGGCCCGGGCGCGCGATCCGCGCGTGACGCAGGTCATGGCATCTCTGGCCGGCGAGTACGAGGCGGTCCTCGTCGCGCGCAGCGACGGCCTGATTGCCGCGGATGTGCGACCGCTGGTGCGCCTGTCGCTCAATGTCATTGTCGAGGAGGGCGGTCGCCGCGAACAGGGCAGCGGCGGCGGTGGCGGACGCGTGGATTACCGCTACTTCAGCGACGCGGTCCTGCGCGATTACGCCGACAAGGCGGTCGATCAGGCGCTGCTCAATCTCGGCGCGCGCGACGCGCCCGCCGGCCAGATGACAGTCGTGCTCGGACCCGGCTGGCCGGGCATCCTGCTGCACGAGGCGATCGGGCACGGCCTCGAAGGCGACTTCAATCGTAAAGGCACGTCGGCGTTTGCCGGGCGAGTCGGCCAGCGCGTGGCGGCCAAGGGTGTCACCGTGGTCGATGACGGCACCATCGCCGACCGCCGCGGCTCGCTCAACGTCGACGACGAGGGCAACCCGACGCAGCGCACGGTGCTCATCGACGACGGCATACTGCAAGGCTACCTGCAGGACACGCTCAATTCGCGCCTGATGGGCGTCGCGCCCACCGGCAACGGACGGCGCGAGTCGTTCGCGCACGTGCCGATGCCGCGCATGACCAACACCATCATGCTCAACGGCGAGCGCGATCCGGCGGAAATTCTTGCCTCGGTCAAGTCCGGGTTGTACGCGGCCAACTTCGGCGGCGGGCAGGTGGACATCACCAACGGCAAGTTCGTGTTCTCGGCTGCCGAAGCGTGGATGATCGAGGATGGCAAGCTCAGCTATCCGGTCAAGGGCGCCACGCTGATCGGCAACGGCCCCGATGCGCTGACGCGGGTGTCGATGATCGGCAACGACATGGCGCTCGATTCGGGTGTCGGCACCTGCGGCAAGGACGGTCAGAGCGTGCCGGTCGGCGTCGGCCAGCCGACGCTGCGCATCGATGGCCTCACCGTTGGCGGAACGGCGTGACCCGTGCAATTGTCTGCAATGAACCCTGAGAGCGGCGCATGAAAAAAGTGCCTCTGTACAGCAGTTCACCGGGACCGCAGCCCGTCGCGCGGCCAGCTCCCAACGACCGTGGCCGGACGGCGAAGCAGGAAGCAACCAAGGGCACCGTGCCCGTGGCGACCGTGGCTGGCGGTCCAGCGCGAGCACGGCTGCGGCAACTCGCGGTCGCTTCGAGCGGCCGCTGTGGCTGCTGGCCGGGTTGCTGATTGCCGCTGCCGCCATCGGCATCTACTCGACCACGCACGTCGCGCCGCGCGCGTTGACCCAGAAGGACATCGACGATGCGGTGCTGCACACGCTGGAAACCGCGCAGCTGCCTTCCATGGCGGCGAAGGCCTTCGAGGCGGTGCGGCCGTCGGTCGTGCGGGTGGTCGGGCTCGGACCCGAGCCGGACCCCGGCGAAGGCAACGGCCTCAACCGCGGCAACAGCACCGGCGTGGGCACCGGCGTGGTCGTCGTCGACAAAGGTGTCATCCTCACCAACCTGCACGTGGTCAACGGTGCGGACAAGATCATGGTGGAATTCTTCGACGGCATGATGTCCGAGGCGGTCGTGGTCGGCACGCGCCCCGAGCACGATCTCGCGGTGCTGCAGGCCAAGACCATTCCCGACGATCTGGTCGCGGCCACGCTGCGCTCGACGGCCGATCTCGCAGTCGGCGACGAGGTGGTGGCGGTCGGATTTCCGTTCGGAATCGGTCCGTCGGCGTCGTCGGGCATCGTGTCCGGCTTGCGCCGCGAGTACCAGTCGCAGGAAGGCAAACGCCTGCTCACCAACCTGATCCAGTTCGACGCGGCCGCCAATCCCGGCAACTCCGGCGGTCCACTGGTCACCGCGGATGGCGAAGTGGTCGGCATCGTCACCGCGATCCTGAATCCCACCGAACAACGTGTCTTCATCGGCATCGCTTTTGCGGTGCCGATCGAGAATGCCGCGGCCGCCGTCGGCATTTCGCCGTTTTGACCACTCATTTGATGTCCAATACAGGCAGGAGCGCATGAACGAATCCGAAACGCATCGCACCGACGTCGCCTCGCTGATGGAGCGCATCCTCTACGAGGTCAAGAAAGTCGTCGTCGGGCAGGATCATTTTCTCGAGCGAGTGCTTGTCGCGATGCTCGCGCAGGGCCACCTGCTGGTCGAAGGCGTTCCAGGCCTGGCCAAGACGCTGACCGTCAAGACCATCGCGCGGACGATGCGCGGCACCTTCAAGCGCATCCAGTTCACGCCTGACCTGGTGCCGTCCGACCTCGTCGGCACGCGCATCTACAACCAGAAGACCGGCGAATTCGCGACCTCGCTCGGACCGGTGTTCACGCACCTGCTGCTGGCCGACGAAATCAATCGCGCGCCGGCAAAGGTGCAGAGCGCGCTGCTCGAAGTGATGCAGGAGTACCAGGTCACGATCGCGGGTACGACGCATCGCGTTCCCGAGCCGTTCCTGGTGATGGCGACGCAGAATCCGATCGAGACCGAGGGCACCTATCCGCTACCGGAAGCGCAGGTCGATCGTTTCATGATGAAGGTGCTGGTCGGTTATCCGTCGGAAGAGGAGGAGTTCGTCATCGTGCAGCGCGTGACCGGCCCCGCGCAGGAAGTCACCCCGGTCGCGACCACCGAGCAACTCGCGGCGCTGCAGCGCGAATGCCGCATGGGTTATGTCGATCCGAATCTCATGCAATACGCGGTGCGGCTGGTGTCGGCGACGCGTCAGCCGGGGCGCTTCGGGCTCGCCGACCTGCAGAAGTACCTGACCTATGGCGCCAGTCCGCGCGCGACCATTCACCTCATCGAAGGCGGGCGCGCGCTGGCGTACCTGCGCGGTCGCACCTACGTGCTGCCCGAGGATATCGCCGATCTCGCGCCCGACGTGCTGCGCCATCGCCTGGTCCTCACCTACGAGGCGCTGGCCGAAGGCCTGACGCCCGACCAGATCATTCACCGGATCATGCAGCGCGTACCCGCGCCCGAGAAGCCGCTGGAGACCCATGTCAAAGTCGACGCCGGCGCCTGACAGCGTCCTGCGCCGGCTGGAGTGGACCGTCATCCGTCGTCTCGACGGATTGCTGCACGGCGACTATCGCACGCTTTTCCGCGGTGCCGGGCTGGACCTGGCAGACCTGCGCGAATACCAGTACCACGATGACGTTCGCCACATCGACTGGAACGTCACCGCGCGACTGCAGACACCGTACGTAAGGGAATACAACGAGGAACGCGAGATCGCCGCGTGGTTCCTGCTCGACCTTTCGGCGTCGGTGGACTTCGGCTCCACGCAGGTACGCAAGAAAGGCGTCGCCACCGACTTCGTCACCGTGCTCGCGCGCCTGCTCACGCGACACGGCAACCGCGTCGCGGCGATGTTCTACGGCGAAGGGGTCGACACGGTGATTGCACCGCGCACCGGCCGCACCCATGTCCTGCATATCCTGCACCACATGCTTGCGCGCCCGGAACGCAAGCCGACGCAGGGCACCGACCTGCGCGTGCTGCTGCGCACCGCCTACGACATGGTGCGCCGGCGCTCGGTCGTGTTCGTCGTCTCCGACTTCATCAGCGAGCCCGGCTGGGGCGAGGTGCTGGCGCGGCTCGCGCAGCGCCATGAAGTCGTCGCGGTGCGACTCTACGATCCGCTGGAGATGGTGCTGCCCGACTTGGGTCTGCTGGTCGTGCAGGACGCGGAGACCGGCGAGCAGCTCTTCGTCGACACGCACGACCGCGGCTTTCGCAAGCGCTTCGCCGCCGCCGCGGCCAGGCGCGAGTCGGAGCTGCGCGCGCAGCTGCGTACTGCGGGTGTCGACTGCCTCGAGCTGTCAACCGAGGACGACCTGGTCGACAGCATCATGCGCTTTGCGGATCTGCGCAAACGGCGCAGCCAGCTCGCAGCGGGCGGTTTTCCGCAGCATCTGGTGGCCAAGGCATGACCTTCCTCTGGCCGGAGCTGCTCTGGCTGCTGCTGTTCGTGCCGGCGTTCGTCGCCGTCTACTTCTGGTTGCTGCGCCGCAAGCAGCGCGCGGCGTTGCGCTACGCGAACCTCGGAGTCTTTCAGGCCGCTTCCGGCCCGGGGCAACGATTGCGCAGGCATTTGCCGCCTGCGTTGTTCCTCATTGCGCTCATCCTGATGATCGCGGCGATCGCGCGTCCGGCGGCGGTGGTCACGCTGCCGTCGGCATACCAGACCGTCATCCTGGCGATGGATGTGTCGGGCAGCATGAAAGCGACCGACGTCGACCCGAGCCGCATCATGGCGGCTCAGGTCGCCGCGCGCGCCTTCGTCAACGATCTGCCTGCGCGCACCCGCATCGGCATCGTTTCGTTCGCCGCGACGGCGTCGGTGGTGCAGCCTCCGAGCAGCAATCGCGACGATATCCTGGCCGCCATCGACCGCTTCCAGCTGCAGCGCGGCACCGCGGTCGGCAGCGGCATTCTCGTTTCGCTCAAGACGCTGTTCCCGGACGCTGAATTCGACCTGCGCGCGGGCAGCATGCGCGGCGATGCGAAAAAAGGCTCGCCGCTCGATCCGACGCCGAAAAAGGAAAAGGACAAGGGAGCCTTTACGCCAGTGCCCGCGGGATCGAATTCCGGAGCCGTCATCATCGTGCTGAGCGATGGACAGACCACCGTCGGTCCCGATCCGATCGACGCGGCGCGCATGGCCGCCGATCGCGGCATCCGAGTCTACACGGTGGGCATCGGCACCACCAAGGGCGAGCTGATCGGCGCCGAAGGCTGGTCGATGCGCGTGCGCCTGGATGAAACTTCGCTCAAGGCCATCGCCAATGTCACGCAGGGCGAGTACTTCTACGCCGGGACCGCGACCGAACTCAAGAAAGTCTACGAGTCGCTCAATTCCAAGCTGGTCTTCGAGAAGAAGGAAACCGAGATCACTGCGCTCGTGGCGGGTGCGGCGGCGTTATTCGCGCTGCTGGCGGCATTCCTGTCGGTGCTCTGGTTCAGCCGGATCCTGTAGCCGCGCGGCGGCCTCCTTGCACGCGCCATGCGAGCGCGTAGCGAAGCAGCGTCGGCCGCGGCGTCGACTCGCTCTGCCGTGCTCGCGCCGTTCGCTCATCGCAATTCAGCACCACGTTGGCGCGAGCCTCGCCACCTCCGGGGTCGCATCCCCACTGGCGTGGGGCCCCTGCTCCTCCCTCCGGTGTCGTATCCCCGCGCTACGCGCGAGGCCCCTCGCCGGGTAGCGCGCTCGCCTAGTGCAGCGGACCGGTCGGCGAGCCGGCGAGCGCGGCGGGCGCCGGCGATGCATGATGCACCGCAAGCCGCCAGCCCGAGGGCGTGCGCAGGAAGATATTGGTCGCGATCGCCGAACCGCGCGGCTTGGGATCGTCGCCAACGCTCACGTGTTCGATCGCGCTCTGCATCGCCATGCCCACGGTTTCGAGCACGACGACTTCGTCGACATTGAACGACAGCCTGGCATCGCCGGCGAAGATCTGTTCCCACCCGGCACGCACCGCCTCGTAGCCGACCAGCCGCGGGCCGCCCGGATGCACGCAGACGATATCCTCGTCCTCGGCCCAGGTCGCCATCATGGCATCGACGTCCTTGCCCTCGAAGGCCTGGTAGAACGCGGTGGCCGCGTCCTGGGGCGAGGTGAAGATCGTCGGCGTGCGGGCTTTGGCCATGGTGGATTGCGGGACGCGCTACCGAGGGGCGCGCGCAAGATCATACACAACATTGGGCGAGAGTTCGCGCATGCACTTGAAGTGGCCGAGTGGACACACGCGCTTGAAACAGGGGCTGCATTCGATTTCGATCCGGGCGATCTGCGCCAGTGGCGACAGCGGCGGCGTGAACTCGGGACTCGACGAGCCGAACAGCGCGACCAGCGGGCGAGCAACCGCCGCGGCGGCGTGCATGAGCCCGGAATCGTTGCTGACGACGACGCTCGCCTGCGCCAGCAGGTCGATCGCGGTGCCTAAGTCGGTTCGGCCACAGACATTGCGTACTTCGGGGACGGCGGCGGCGATCGGCTCAGCGGCGTCCTGATCGTTGGGCGAACCGATCAGCCACACGGCATAACCGGAGTCGAGCAGCCGTCGCGCCAGCGTGATGAAGTGTTCGGCGGGCCAACGCTTGGCCGGACCGAACTCGGCGCCCGGGCAGAAGATCGCGACCGGGCGACGGAGATTGAGTCCGAGGGCACGCATCGCGTCGGCGGCGTTGGCCGGATTGGGCACCAGCAGTGGCGACGGCGCCAGGGGCGGGCGTTCGTCGCGCTGTGCGGCGAGCGCCACAAAACGGTCGACCAGCCGCGGCATGGCGCGGCGATCGAGCCGGCGTGGGTCGGTGAGCAGGATGCGCCGTGCTTCGCCGGTATACCCCGTGCGCTTGGGGATGCCCGCGAGCCACGGGATGAGTGCGGACTTGAACGAATTGGGCAAGACGAAGGCGCGCGTGTAAGCGTTGGCGCGCAGCTGCGCCGCGATCGCCCGTTGTCGCGAAAGGTCGAGCGTGCCATGACCGATCGGATTCTCGATGATGCCGCGCACGCCCCGCATCCGGGCATAGACCGGCGCACACCACGGCGGCGCGAGCACGTCGACGATGGCAGCCTCGAGCGGCTCGCGCAGCAGCGCGACCAGCGGCTCAGACAGGATGGCGTCGCCGACCCACGACGGCGCGACGATGAGAATGCGTTCGGGCATCGGTCGTTGGTCAATCAGGCCGCCCGCGCGCCGCAGGCGGCAGTGGCGCGCTCAGTGCCCGCCGCGAGGCGGTGCGCCGATGAGGCGATAGCGCGTGCCGCAATAAGGGCACATCGCTTCACCGGTGACCGCGACGTCGAGAAAAACGCGCGGGTGGCTCGACCACAGCGGCATCGCCGGATTCGGGCAGTGCAGCGGCAGATCCTTGGCGCTCACGTCGACGATGGGGATCGCGCGTTCGGTGGCAGCGGGCATGGTGGCCTTATACCTTCGTCAGCCAGGACTTGTACTTCGGGTTCCTGCCATTGACGATGTCGAAGAACGCCGTCTGCAGCTTTTTGGTGATCGGGCCGCATTCACCGCTGCCGATCGTGCGGTTGTCGAGTTCGCGGATGGGCGTGACCTCCGCGGCGGTGCCGGTGAAAAACGCCTCGTCGGCGATATAGATATCGTCGCGGGTGAGTCGACGGGCCTCGACCTCGAGTCCGAAGTCGCGCGCCACGGTGATGATCGAGTCGCGGGTGATGCCGACCAGCGCTGACGTCAACTCCGGCTCGTAGAGCTTGCCGTTCTTGACGACGAAGATGTTCTCGCCCGAGCCCTCGGCGACGAAGCCGTCGACGTCGAGCAGCAGTGCCTCGTCGTAGCCGTCCATGGTCGCTTCCTGGTTGGCGAGGATCGAGTTGGCGTAGGTGCCGGCGAACTTGGCGCGCGCCATGGTCACGTTGATGTGGTGCCGCGCGAACGACGACGTCTTGACGCGGATGCCTTTTTCCAGCGCGTCCGCGCCGAGGTACGCGCCCCACGGCCACGCGGCGATCGCGACGTGCACCTTCGCGCCCTTGGGCGACACGCCCATCTTTTCCGAACCATAGAACGCGATCGGGCGCAGGTAGCAGGACTCGAGCTTGTTCGCGCGCACGACTTCGCGCTGCGCCGACATGATCTCGTCCTTGCTGTAGGGAATATGCATCAGGTAGATGCGCCCCGAATTGAACAGCCGGTCGG
Organism: uncultured beta proteobacterium; assembly: GCA_963741315.1. GTDB lineage: Bacteria > Pseudomonadota > Gammaproteobacteria > Burkholderiales > Casimicrobiaceae > PALSA-1003. Next base: position 92,901 of record CAVUHK010000004.1, on the reverse strand, counting down.
TATGCTCGGCGAGGCGAAAGATCGCCGTGCCGTCGACCGTTTTGTAGGCGCGAACACCTTCGAATACCGAGAGACCGTAGTGCAGCGAATGGGTGAGTACATGCGTGGTGGCCTCGCGCCAGGGCACGAGCTTGCCGTCATACCAGATCATCCCATCGCGGTCTGCCATCGACATCGCACCACTCCAGAGCTTCGGCTAAAGCGTGATTTTAGCCGATTTTCGCCGTCGGCTCCGGCCATGGCGCGCCGAACACCTGCTGCCACAGCGCCGCGACCGTGGCTCGTCGCGCCGCTTCGGGTGCGGGATCGATACGCGCCTCGGCCGCGCCCTGCAACCGGATCTGGTGTTGCAACCGACGATACTCGCGATAAGCGTCGGCGGCGGCCTCGGCCAGCGGCGGGGCCAGCAGATTCAATTGCGCGGCAAGCTTCAGAAGCGCGATGTTGCCGACGTTGCGCGTGAGCTCGGCGTGAGCATGCGCGTGTGCGAGGACCAGGCACTGCACGCTGAACTCGATGTCGACCATCCCCCCGGGGTCGTGCTTGAGGTCGAACAGGGTGCTGCGATTCGGATGCGCGGCGTGCATCCTGCGGCGCATGGCGACGATGTCGGCCTTGAGCTTGGCAACGTCCCGCGGCTGACACAGCAACGCCTCGCGCTCGGCTTCGAAGGCGGCACCGATGGCGGCATCGCCGGTCACGTAGCGGGCGCGCGTAAGCGCCTGGTACTCCCACGTCCACGCTTGCGTGCGCTGGTACTGCCGGAAAGCGTCCATGCTGGACACCAGGAAGCCGCTGCTGCCGTTCGGTCGCAGGCGCAGGTCGGTCTCGTAGAGGCGGCCCGCGGTCGTGGTGCTGGTCAGCCAGGTGTTGAGCCGCTGCGCCAGGCGCGCATAGCGCTCGGGTGCGCTGTCGGCGGCATCGTCGTAGAGGAACACGACGTCAAGGTCGGACGCGTAGCCCAGTTCCTTGCCGCCGAGCTTGCCGTAGCCGATGATCGCGAAGCGCGGAGGCGAGGCGCCGGATCCGCCGACCTGCGCCCAGCAGGCGGCGAGCGTGGCTTCGAGCACGATGTCGGCCAGCGCCGAGAGATGATCGGCCAGCCGCTCCATCGACAGCAGCCCGTTGAGATCCTGCACCAGCAGGCGGAAGGCGTGGGCGTGCTGGAAGTGGCGCAGCGCGTCGTTCTGACGCTCGGGATCGTTCGCATGCGAGTGCATCGCTTCGGCCAGCTCGCGACGCCACTCGCCCCAGTCGGGTTCGGCAAGCAGCGCGCGGCTGTCGAGCAATTCGTCGAGCAGGATCGGATGGCGCGTGAGGTACTCGGCGGCCCACGCGCTGGCGGCCATGAGTTGCGCGATACGCGGCAGAATCGGCGGATGTTCCGCGAGCAGTGCCAGGTAGGCGCTGCGGCCGCTGATGGTTTCGAGCAGCGACAGCAGGCGCTTGAAAAGCGCCTGCGGGTCGACCGAGTCCGCGGCGACGCGCAGCAGTTGCGGCAGCAGCGCATCGAAGCGCTGTCGGGACACCGCGGGCAGTTGCAGATAGCGCGTGCTGGCTCGGACCCGGGCAAGGATGGCGACAATCGCTTCCGGCTCGGCGTAGCCCGCGACCTTGAGCGCCGCGGCGCATTCTTCGCCCTCGGTGGGTTCGACCCAGACGACACCCAGCGGGTCTGGGGCACCATCCTCGCCAGGTCCGAACATCGCGTCGAAATGACGCTCGACCGCGGCGCGATGGCGATCGAACAAGCGGTCGAACGCCGTCGCATCGGGGCAGCCGCACGCCGTCGCCAGCGCCGCGCGTTCGGTGGCATCGGTCGGCAGGTCCTGCGTCTGAGTGTCGTCGCGATACTGCAGGCGGTGCTCGAGATTGCGCAGAAATTGATACGCGGCAGTCAGTTCGCCGATCGCCGCCGCCGGCAACAGTCCGCGCGTCGACAGTGCCGTCAGCGCCTTGAGCGTTCCGCGCTCACGCAGGGCCGGTTCGCGGCCGCCGCGCACCAGTTGCAAGGCCTGGACGATGAATTCGATTTCGCGGATGCCGCCCGGTCCCAGCTTGATGTTGCGCGCGTAGTCCTTGCGCCGGCCCTGCTCGCGGATCTGCCGGTGGACATCGCGCAATCCGGCGTAGGCGTCGTAGTCCAGGTACTTGCGATAGACGAACGGCGTGACGAGCTCCATGAGCTCGCCCATGCGGTCGCCGGTGATCGCGCGCGCCTTGAGCCAGGCGTAGCGCTCCCAGGTGCGTCCCTGGGTGACCAGGTATTGCTCGAGCGCCGCGAACGAACACGCCAGCGGACCCGACTCGCCGTAGGGCCGCAGGCGCATGTCGACCCGGAACACGAAGCCGTCGGCCGAGGTTTCTCCGATGGCGGCAATGACGCGCTTGCCCAGACGCTCGAAGAATTCCTGATTGGCGACGGCCTTCGATCCCGCGGTGATGCCGTCCTCGGGATAGACGAAGACCAGGTCGATGTCCGAGGACACGTTGAGTTCGCCGCCGCCAAGCTTGCCCATGCCGACGACGAGCAGTTGCTGCACAGCGTCATTGCCTTCGGCCTGCGGCACACCGTGCGTTTCGACGAGCCAGCGGGTGTGCGCGACGACAGCGCTGCGCAAGGCAACCTCGGCGAGTCGACTGGTCGTCGTGCAGACTTCCGCCAAATCGGCGCGTCCCATGAGGTCGCGAAGCAGCGTCGAAAGAAACACGCGTTGCCGCAAGTCGCGCAAGGCTGCGGCCAGTGCCGGCGCGTCCGCGGCAACGACGACGTCGCTCGCTGCCCATTGCCACGATCGATCGAGGCCCGCCAGCACCGTCCCGACGAGCTCAGGCCGGGCCGCGCGAAGGCGCGATGCATAGCGGCTGAACTCGAAGGCCGCGGCAAGGTCCATCGGGGTATCCAACGAGGCGGGGTCCGCGTTCCGGGTTAAACTCAAGAAACTCCGCCCATTATGCCCTTGCAAAGCGCCTCCCCAACATCTCCCGCGGCGTCTCGTTCCTGGCTTCGATCGGTGTTGCGCGCAACATGGGTCGTGCTGCAGATCGCCATTGTCGCGTTCTGCCTGCTATTGCTGGCGGTGCGCTATGTCTTGTTTCCGCGGATCGAAAGCAATCGCGACGAGCTCACGCGCATGCTCTCGCAGCAGATCGGTGCGCCGGTGGCGATCGCTTCGTTGCGAACAGGCTGGGACGGCTGGAATCCGCGGCTCGACATCGAGGACTTCAAGGTCCTGAACCCCGACAACGGCGTCGCCACCGTCACCTTGCCGCGAGTGCGACTGGTCGCCGCGTGGACCTCGCTGGTGGTCATGCAGTTGCGCCTCAAGGTACTGACCATCGACGGACCGCAGCTCGTCGTGCGACGCGACGGCGATGGCATGGTGCATTTCGCCGGCCTCACCATCGACCCGGCGGCGCAAAACCATGATCGCGGCCTGGCCGACTGGTTGCTCAAGCAGCCGCGCATTGTCGTTCATGGCGCATCGATGACCTGGCGCGACGAACGCGGCGGTGGATCGGAACTGATTCTCGAAGGCGTCGAACTGCTGCTGGAGCAGCGTTTCGGCCACCATCGCTTCGGGCTTCGCGGCGCGCCGCCGCAGGCGCTGGCCGCGCCACTGGACCTGCGTGGCGACCTCACCGGCGTGTCGACGTCCGACTGGCAGCACGTCTCGGGGCGTGTGTATGCGCGGCTGGACTACGCCGATATCGCGGCCTGGCGCGAATGGCTGCCGATGTCGGTGCCGATAAAGAGCGGCAAGGGCGCGATGCGCATGTGGCTCAACGTCGACCGGGGCAATGTCGGCACCGTCACCGCCGACGTCGTGCTCTCCGACGTCGAGGCGCGGCTCGCGTCCGACCTTCCCGAACTCCTGCTTTCGGGGCTCGAGGGACGGCTGGGCTGGAGCGACGATGGCGACGAGCAGAAGTTCGTCGCGCAGCAACTGACATTTGCGGCGCGCAACGGCACCCGCTTCGAACCCACCGACTTCAAGCTGGTCATGCGCCATCCGGCGGGCGCGGTCGCGACGGGAGCCATTGAATTCACGCGGCTCGAATTGCTGCCCTTGCGCGAGATCGCTGCCTATCTGCCGTTGCCGGTGAAGTGGCGCGATGAGCTGGCGCGCTTCGCGCCGACCGGCACGTTCGAAGGCGGCACGCTGCAATGGTCCGGCGAGCCAACGACGATGCGAGCGTTCACCGGGTCGGGCCGATTCGTCGACCTGGGATTTGCGGCGCAAGGAAACCTGCCCGGACTCGCCGGTGCAACGGGAAACTTCGACGCGAGCCCACAGGGCGGAACCCTGAAGCTCGACAGTCGCAATCTCACGCTGGACGCGCCGCGCACGATGCCGGCGCCGATTGTGTTCGACACGCTGCGCGCGCAGTTGCGCTGGCGGCGCGAAGGCGAAACGACCACGGTCGACATCGACCAGATGGCGTTCGCCAACGCCGACGTCGTCGGCACCGCTCGCGGCAACTATGTGAATACCGGCGAAGGGCGCGGCCGCTCCGACATCACTGCCGAGATCAGTCGCGCGGATGCGCGCGCGGTGTACCGCTACCTGCCGATCGCGCTCGACCAGGGAGTACGCGACTGGCTGCGCGGCGCGATCCTGGAAGGCAGCGCCAGCGACGCGCGCATCAAGGTCGTCGGCTCGATGGCCGACTTCCCATTCGCCGATGGCAAGACCGGACAGTTCCAGGTCCTGCTGAAGGCCAAGGATGTCCGCCTCGAGTACGCGCCCCACTGGCCGATCATGGACGACGTCGCGGCCGACGTGCGCATCGACGGTGCTCGCGTGCAAGTCAACGCACAGCAAGGCCGGACCTACGGGATCACTCTGGGTCCGACCAAGATCGACATTCCCGACGTGCGTGCGGTGGCGCCGCTGCTGCGTGTCGACGGCACGGCGGCCGGTCCCTCGAACGATTTTCTGCGCTACATCGCCAGCAGTCCGCTCGACCGCACGCTCGATCATCCCGGCGAGGGCGTCGACATCAGCGGCAACGGCACGCTGACGTTGAAGATGGAATTGCCGCTGGGCAAACCCTCTGGCAACAAGATCGACGGCGAATACCTTTTCGACAACGGCCGCGTACAGGTCGCCGGCGCGCCTCCGCTCGAGCGACTTAACGGCAAGCTGGGCTTTTCCGAACGCGAGGTGCACTCGGCGGCACTCACCGGAGAACTCATCGGCGGTCCGGCGCGCTTCGTCGTCGCAACCACCGACGGCAAGGTGCGCATCGACGGGCAGGGCAGCATCAACCTCGCGTTGCTGCGTAGCCATTACCCGAAGCTGGCGTCGCTCACCCGTCTGTCCGGTACCACCGATTGGGAATCCACGGTGACCTCGCACCTTGGCGCGATGACCTGGGTCGTCGAGTCGACGCTCAAGGGCGCGGTCGTCGACTTTCCCGCGCCCATGGGCAAACCCGCCGCGGAGTCCGTGGCGCTGAAAATCGAACGCGCCATGCCCAATCCCGAGCACGATCTGCTGACCGTGAGCTACGGCGCAGTCGGCAAGCTGGTGGTCGAGCGGCGGCTGGCAGCCGCCGGTGCCACGGCCGAACGCGCCTTGGTCGCGCTCGGTAGCGCGTCGGGCCAGCCGGACAAGCGCGGGCTGTGGGTCAGAGGCGATGTACCGGTGCTCAACGCCGACGCATGGCTGGCGTTGAAGGAGCAATTCGACGCTGCGCAGACCAGCGACGATCTGCCGCTCAATGGCGCCGACGTCTCGATCGGCGCACTGGAGGTCTACAGCAGACAGTTTCGGGATCTGCATATCGGCGCGACGCGCGCCGCCGGCGATTGGCAGATCGACCTGCGCGGCCCCGAGCTCACCGGCACCGCGCGTTGGCAGGCAGCTGCCGCGGGGCGCCCCAACGGTCGGCTGGTCGCGCGCCTGCAGAAGGTCGTCGCGCCGAGCGCGGCGTCGCGACCGCCGTCCGCACCAGTGTCGAAAAGCGATGCGCCGCCAGTGACCAACCCGTGGCCCGCGCTGGACATCAGCGCGGAGTCGTTCACGATGAAGAATCACGAGTTGGGAAAGCTCGAGCTCATCGCGCAGCCGCACGATTCCGACTGGCGCATCGACAGCATGAAGATTTCCAATGACGAGAGCACACTCACGGCAAACGGCTGGTGGCGCAATACGCTGCGCGCACAGCAGACCGACCTCGAGGTTGACCTCGACGTGCGCGACGCGGGCAAGTACCTCTCTCGCATGGGCCTGCCCGACGCCATCCGCGGTGCGCCGACACGTCTGCGCGGCAAGCTGGCGTGGGCGGGCAGCCCGCAGGATTTCGATTACCTGGCGCTCAATGGCGAGTTCAGCGTCGAAACCGGCCCGGGCCAGTTCCTGAAAGTCGACCCGGGCATCGGCAAACTGCTCGGCGTGCTGTCGCTGCAGGCGTTTCGGCGGCGCATGTCGGGCGACTATCAGGATCTCTTCGGCGAGGGTTTCGCCTTCGACGAGATCACCGGCGACGTGCGCATTCAGGAAGGCATCATGAAGAGCGACAACCTGAATATTGCCGGACCTGCCGCGCGCATCTCGATCATGGGCGAGACCGACCTTGCGCGTGAAACGCAGAAATTGCGCGTCCGGGTGCAGCCGACGCTCTCGGCCAGCCTGTCGATGGGTGCCGCCGCGCTCATGCTGGCCAATCCGCTCATCGGTGCGGCGATCGGTGCAGGCTCGCTGCTGGCGCAGAAGATCATGAAGGATCCCATCGAGCAGATTTTCTCGACGACCTACCTGATCACCGGCAGTTGGTCCGATCCGCAGGTGGAACGTCCGGGAACGGCCGCGGCGAGCGCGCCTACCGAGACGTTGAAGCGATGAGCGCGGCGCCGTTCCGGGTCGCCGCAGTCCAGACGGTGTCCGGCGGCGACGTCGCCGCCAATCTGACTGCGATCGAGCCCTGGGTCGCCGACGCCGCGCGGCAGGGCGCGCAGCTCGTGCTGTTGCCGGAATATTTCGGAATCTTCGGCGCACGCGCGACCGACAAGGTGGCAGTCCGCGAGACGGAAGGCGCGGGACCGCAGCAGGACTTCCTGGCGCGGCTCGCGCTCGAGCACCGCATCTGGATGGTGGGTGGCACCGTCCCGCTGGCCTGCGCGGACCCCCAGCGCGTGCGCAGCGCGCTGCTGGTGTACGGGCCCGACGGGCGGCGCGTTGCGCGCTACGACAAGATGCACCTGTTCGCGTTCGCCCGCGGCGAGGAACGCTATGACGAGGCGCGCACGATCGAAGCCGGCGAGCGGCCCGTCTCCTTCGACGCGCCGTGCGGGCGCGTCGGCTTGTCGGTGTGCTACGACCTGCGCTTTCCGGAGCTCTACCGCAACTATCGCGACGTTGCGCTGCTGCTGGTCCCGTCCGCCTTCACCGCGGTGACCGGTGCGGCGCACTGGCACCTGCTGTTGCGCGCGAGGGCCATCGAAAATCAGTGCTACGTACTGGCAGCGGCGCAAGGCGGCGTGCACGCCAACGGCCGGCGCACCTATGGGCATAGCCTGCTCGTCGATCCCTGGGGCGACATCGTTGCGGAATTGGCCGAAGGTCCGGGCGTGGTGATCGGCGACGTCGACGCCAACCGCTTGGCGGGCGTGCGCAGCGAGCTGCCTGCACTGGCGCATCGGCGGATGTAGTCGCGCGATGCGATGAACCGCTGCGCGTGTAGCGATCGGAGGTCGACTTCGACTCAGCGCGCCTTGAGCAGCACCACCACCGCGCCACTGCCACCCGCATTGGCCTGCGTTTCGCAGTAGGCAAGCACCTCGTCGCGCTGGGTCAGCCAGCGCCGCGCCTTGTTCTTGAGGACCGGTTCGCGATTCGGCGATGACAGCCCTTTGCCATGAATCACCCGCACGCAACGCCAGCCGCGGGCGCGCGCATCGAACAGGAAGTCGGCCAGTGCGTCGTGCGCCTCGATGCTGGTGTGGCCGTGCAGGTCGAGTTCGCCCTGGACGACCCAGTGGCCGCGGCGCAATTTCGCGAGTACGTCGGTGCCCAGGCCGGGCCGCAGGAACGTCTGCTGTCCCTCCTGCTCCTGTCCGATGTCCCACGCGGTCGGCGACGGTTCGTCACCGTACTTGCTCGCGGCCAGCGCTGCGCGGTCGTCGGCGAGACGTTGCGTGGGAATCGACGGAGGCCGTGGCTTGGAATGCCGCGCGCGATTGGGCGGCGCGAGCCGCGTGACGTCGGCGAATGCCTGCAGCAGGTTGACGTCGGGAGCGGCCGCGGCCTTGCCCGTCACTGCGGACTTCGCCTTGGCGTGGGGGGTCGCGGTCTTGCGCTTCGGCGCCGCGGCCAGCAGCGATTTGAGTTCGGAGAGCTTTGCCACGGCACGCGCTCGCCGAGCGAGTCTTCAGCCCAGCGATTCGAGGTAGGCCTCGGCGTCGAGCGCGGCCATGCAACCGGTCCCGGCGCTGGTCACCGCCTGTCGGTAGACGTGATCGGCGACATCGCCGGCCGCGAACACGCCGGGCACGCTGGTCGCGGTGGCATCGCCTTCGCTGCCGCCCTTGACCCGGATGTAGCCGTTGTTCATGGTGAGCAGGCCATCGAAGAGCTGGGTGTTGGGCGTGTGTCCGATGGCGATGAACACACCCTGCGCCTGGATGTCGCTGGTCGCGCCGGTTTTGACGTCTTTGATACGCGCGCCGGTCACGCCGGATTTGTCGCCCAGCACTTCGTCCAGTGTCTGGTCCCAGGCGATGCGCACATTGCCGTCGCCGTGGGTCTTGCCGACCAGGCGGTCGATGAGGATCGCCTCGGCGCGAAACTTGTTGCGCCGGTGCACGACCGTGACCTTGCGCGCGATGTTCGACAGGTAGAGCGCCTCCTCGACCGCGGTGTTGCCGCCGCCGACCACCACCACGTCCTGGCCCTTGTAGAAGAAGCCGTCGCAGGTCGCACACGCGGAAACGCCCTTGCCCATGAAGGCGTGTTCCGAAGGAATGCCGAGATAGCGTGCCGACGCCCCAGTCGCGATGATCAGCGCGTCGCAGGTGTATTCGCCGGAATCGCCGGACAGGCGCAATGGTCGCGACTTCAGATCGACCGAGCTGATGTGATCGAAAATGATCTCGGTTTCGAATCGCTCGGCATGCTTCTGAAAGCGCGCCATGAGGTCCGGACCTTGCACTCCGTCCGCGTCGGCGGGCCAGTTGTCGACATCGGTGGTCGTCATCAGCTGGCCACCCTGCGCCAGTCCGGTAATGAGCACCGGCTTGAGGTTGGCGCGCGCGGCGTATACTGCCGCGGTGAATCCGGCGGGGCCGGATCCGAGGATGAGCAGGCGGGCGTGTTTCGGAGCGAGCTTGGAGGTCATGGGCCGCGTTCGTCGAGGAAGTATTGCGGAACAACAGCGTCCGATTCTAACTGATGTGGGGTTCCTTCCCCGGGGTGCAAGACAAGCCCACAAGGCCCCGTCTCTGGTGTATAATGTGCTGCGTGAAATGCGCTCCACAAGTCAATGATTTTCCATAGTAAAAATCCCCCAGTTGGACGTGCCGGCGACGCTGCGGAAAGGCGGCTTTCGCCACGCTTTGCCGCGCTGGTCAGAGAGTCCTGGTGGCTGCTGGTCGTGGCCGGATTCGCGTACTTGGCGCTCATCCTCGCGACGTATCAAAAGTCCGATCCGGGCTGGTCGTTTTCCGGCACCGGTGAAGCGATTCGGAACAAGGGCGGAGTGGTCGGGGCGTGGTTTGCCGATCTGCTGCTCTACCTTTTCGGCGTCTCCGCCTGGTGGTGGGTGTTTGCCGGCATCGTCCTGGTCGTCACCGGCTACCGCCACTTGACCCGCGACGACAACGAGCGGCTGCACCCCTGGCTGGCGGTGCCTGGTTTTTTCCTGGTCCTGATCACCAGTTCGGCACTCGAGGCGTTGCGCCTGTACCGGTTGCCGGCAAAACTGCCCGGTGTACCGGGAGGCGCGATCGGCGACCTGCTCGGCAGCGCGATGGCGCACGCACTGGGATTCAATGGCGCGACGCTGCTCCTGATCGTGCTATTCGCGATCGGATGGTCGCTGTTCACCGGCATGTCGTGGCTGAAATTGATGGAACGCGTTGGCGCTGCGCTTGAAACCGGCATCGCGACGTTTCGCCGCCGCCGCGACGAACGTCGCGACCGCGCGCTGGGCGCCGTTGCGCTGGAGGAGCGCGAGCAGCATGTCGAACATGCGCGCGAGACCATCGACGATCGCGAGCCGGTGATCGTCGTGCCGCCACAGGCGGAGGTCGTCAAATCGGAGCGCGTGGTCAAGGAAAAGCAGAAGCCGCTGTTCCAGGACCTCCCCGATTCGCCACTGCCACCGCTGGCGTTGCTCGAGGACGCGCCCTCCGCGCAGGAGCAGGTCAGCGCCGAGACGCTCGAATTCACCTCACGCCTGATCGAGCGCAAGCTCGCCGACTTCGGAGTCTCGGTGAAGGTGCTCGCGGCGTACCCGGGCCCGGTGATCACACGCTTCGAGATCGAGCCCGCGATCGGCGTCAAGGGCGCGCAGATCGTCAACCTGATCAAGGACCTTGCTCGCGCGCTGTCGGTATCGAGCATTCGCGTGGTCGAGACGATTCCCGGCAAGTCGTGCATGGGCCTGGAATTGCCGAATGCGCGGCGGCAGATCGTGCGACTGGTCGAACTGCTCTCGTCGACCACCTACAACGACACCGCGAGCCCGCTGTCGCTGGCGTTGGGCAAGGACATCGCCGGCAAGCCGGTCATCGGCGATTTGCAGCGCATGCCGCACCTGCTGGTGGCGGGAACGACTGGCTCAGGCAAGTCGGTGGCGGTCAACGCCATGATCCTGTCGCTGCTCTACAAGGCCGAGCCGCGCCAGGTGCGCCTGATCCTGATCGATCCGAAGATGCTCGAACTCTCGGTCTACGAGGGCATCCCGCATCTTCTTGCTCCCGTCGTGACCGACATGAGACTCGCGGCCAATGCGCTGAACTGGGGCGTCGGCGAGATGGAGCGGCGCTACCGGCTGATGTCGACCCTGGGGGTGCGCAATCTCGCCGGTTACAACGCGAGGGTCGCAGAGGCGAAGAAAAGCGGTAAGCCGCTGACCAATCCGTTCACGCTGACGCCCGAAGCGCCAGAGCCGATCGAGGAAATGCCGCTGATCGTGATCGTCATCGACGAGCTGGCCGACCTGATGATGGTAACGGGCAAGAAGATCGAGGAACTGATCGCGCGCATCGCGCAGAAGGCGCGCGCATCCGGCATCCACCTGATCCTGGCGACCCAGCGCCCGTCGGTGGACGTGATCACCGGGCTGATCAAGGCCAATATTCCGGCGCGCATCGCCTTCCAGGTCGCGAGCAAGGTCGATTCGCGCACGATTCTCGACCAGATGGGCGCCGAAGCGCTGCTCGGCCAGGGCGACATGCTCTACCTGCCGCCGGGAGTCGGGTACCCGCAGCGCGTGCACGGCGCGTTCGTGTCGGACGCGGAGGTGCATCGCGTCGTCGAGCATCTCAAAGCGCAGGGTGGGCCGCAGTATCTGGACGGCATCCTCGATGGCGGCGCAAACGGCAACGGCGAGGAGGGCGTCAACATCGAAGCTGGCGATGCCGAAGCCGATCCGATGTACGACCAGGCGGTTGCGGTCGTGCTCAAGACGCGGCGTCCGTCGATTTCGCTGGTGCAGCGGCACTTGCGCATCGGCTACAACCGCGCTGCGCGGCTGATCGAGCAGATGGAGCGGGCGGGTCTGGTGTCGCCGATGCAAACCAACGGCAACCGGGAAGTGCTGGCGCCGGCCGGCAAGGAGTAGCGCGGTGCGCTTGCGCGTTGCGCTATGTATATGCTGCCTCGTGGCCGGCATCGTCGATGCCGCGACCCTCGCGCGCCTGCGCAGCTTCGTGCGCGAAACGCAGACGATGCACGCCAGCTTCACGCAGGTCGTTACCGATTCGCAGGGGCGCCAGGTCGCGCAGGCGAGCGGCGAGTTCTCGATCGCGCGCCCGGGGCGTTTTCGCTGGACGGTCGAGAAGCCCTACAAGCAGCTGCTGGTCGGCGACGGCGAGCGGGTGTGGATCTACGACGAAGATCTGAATCAGGTCGTCTCGCGCAAGGCCGATCGCGCGCTGGGCAACACGCCTGCCGCCCTGCTGTCCGGCCGCGAAGAGGTGGAAGCCGCCTTCGACTGGAAGGAGTTGCCCGCTGCGGACGGCCTCGACTGGCTCGGTGCCACGCCCAAGGACCGCGAGTCCGCATTTCGCGAGCTGCGCCTGGGTTTCGACGCCAACGGCCTCGCGGCGATGGACATTCTCGACAACTTCGGCCAGCGCACCGTGATCCGCTTCAGCAAGCTGCAGCGCAATCCGAAGCTTGGCGCCGACCTGTTCCGCTTTACGCCCCCTGCGGGCGCCGATGTCGTCACCGACTGACCTGTTCGCAGTGGCCAATCCGGCGACGCCGCTCGCCGAGCGGCTGCGGCCGAAATCCATCGCCGAAGTCATCGGCCAGCGCCACCTGCTCGATCCGGGCAAGCCGCTGGCGGTGACCTTCGCGGCGAAGAAGCCGCACTCGATGATCCTGTGGGGTCCGCCGGGCGTGGGCAAGACCACGCTGGCGCGACTGATGGCGGACGCGTTCAACGCCGACTTCATCGCCATCTCGGCGGTGCTGGCGGGAGTGAAGGACATCCGCGATGCCGTCGCGCATGCCGAGGCCGCGCTGGCACAGTCGGGCAGGCACACCATCCTGTTCGTCGACGAAGTCCACCGCTTCAACAAGGCGCAGCAGGACGCGTTCCTGCCCTTTGTCGAACGCGGGCTCATCACTTTCATCGGCGCGACCACCGAGAATCCTTCGTTCGAGGTGAACAACGCGCTATTGTCGCGCGCGACGGTGTACGTGCTCGAGGCGCTCAAGCCGGAAGAGTTGGGCGCATTGCTCGATCGCGCGCTCGCCACGGCACTGCCGGGCGTGACGCTCGCCGCACCGGCACGCGAGGCGCTCATCGGCTACTCCGACGGCGATGGCCGCAGGCTCATCAATCTCACCGAACAACTCGCAGTGGCCGCAGGCGAATCCGGCAAGCGCGAGCTCGACCTCGAATTCGTCGAGACGACCATCGCCCGCTCGCTGCGCATGTTCGACAAGGGCGGCGAGGCGTTCTACGATCAGATCTCGGCGCTGCACAAGTCGGTGCGCGGCAGCGATCCCGACGCGTCGCTCTACTGGATGTGCCGCATGCTCGACGGCGGCGCCGATCCGCTCTACGTCGGCCGGCGGCTGATTCGCATGGCCACCGAGGACATCGGCCTCGCCGATCCGCGCGCGTTGCAATTGACGCTCGACGCGGTGGCGACCTACGAACGGTTGGGTTCGCCAGAGGGCGAACTCGCGCTCGCCGAAGCGGTGATCTACCTCGCCTGCGCCGCCAAGAGCAATGCGGTCTATACCGCGTACAGCGCGGCCAGGGCGCACATCGCCGAAGACACGTCGCGCCCGGTGCCGCTACGCCTGCGCAACGCGCCGACGCGATTGATGAAGGGCCTGGGTTACGGCAAGGGTTATCGATACGCGCACGACGAGCCGGACGCGTACGCCGCAGGTGAACACTATCTGCCCGACGGCATGCCGGAAACGCGGTTCTACGAACCCACCGATCGCGGCCTCGAAGCGCGCATCCGGGAAAAACTCGATGCGTTGCGGGCTCGCGATCGGGCGGCCGGCGCGTCGCGTGAAGACGATGACGCCTGAGCGCGCGTGCGTCGTCTGATAAAATTCGCCGCATGATCGATATTCAATTATTGCGCAACGATGTCGAAGGCGTTGCAGCGCGCCTGAAGACGCACGGCTACACACTCGACACCCAAGCGTTCGAGCGCCTCGAAGCCGAGCGCAAGGACATCCAGACGCGAACGCAGGACCTGCAGGCGAAGCGCAACACCGCGTCGAAGCAGATCGGCGCGGCCAAAGCCAGGGGTGAGGACACGACTGCCCTGATGGCGGCCGTAGCGACGCTGGGCGAGGGACTCGCGGCGCTGGAGCAGCGCCTGGCCGCGGTACAGGGGCAGGTGCGCGATCAACTGCTGGCGATGCCGAACCTGCCCGATGCGAGCGTCCCGGTGGGAAGATCGGAAGCCGACAACGTCGAAGTCCGGCGCTGGGGCACGCCGCGCAGTTTCGATTTCCCGGTACGCGATCACGTCGACGTGGGTGCCGCGGTCGGCGGCCTCGACTTCGAAACCTCCGCCAAGCTCTCCGGCGCACGCTTCTACACGCTGCGCGGCGGCGTGGCGCGCCTGCATCGCGCTCTGGCGCAACTCATGCTCGACACGCACACGACGGAGCACGGCTACACCGAGGCCTACGTTCCCTATATCGTCAATGCCGCTACGATGACCGGCACCGGTCAGTTGCCGAAATTCGAGGACGACCTGTTCTGGGTCACGCGCGGCGGAGCGCCCGATGCGGAGCGCATGTATCTCATTCCCACCGCGGAAGTGTCGCTGACGAACCTCGTGCGCGACCAGATCATTCCCGCAGAGCAGTTGCCGATCAAGCTCACCGCGCACACGCCGAGCTTTCGTTCGGAAGCGGGCAGCTACGGCAAGGACACGCGCGGCATGATCCGGGTGCACCAGTTCGACAAGGTGGAAATGGTGCAGATCGCGCACCCGGACACGTCGTACGCCGCGCTCGAGGCGATGACCGGGCACGCCGAAGCGATCCTGCATAAGCTCGAGTTGCCGTATCGCGTGCTGCTACTGTGCACGGCCGACACCGGGCCTGCATCGGCGAAGACCTACGACCTGGAAGTGTGGCTGCCGGGCCAGCAGGCGTATCGTGAAATCTCGTCGTGCTCCAACTGCGAGTCGTACCAGGCGCGGCGAATGCAGACGCGATTTCGCAATGCGCAAGGCAAGACCGAGCTGGTCCACACGCTCAATGGCTCAGGGCTCGCGGTCGGCAGAACGCTCGTGGCGGTGCTGGAGAACTATCAGCGGGCCGATGGCGGAGTCGACGTGCCGGTGGCGTTGCAGCCGTATATGGGCGGAATGAAGGTTGTCGTAGCCTCTACATGATCGTCGTTCCCGCGGCCTTTAGTCCCCGCGAAAGCGGGGAGGGAACCCAGCGTCGTGGCTTTGGCACTGTAGAACGCCACTGGATTCCGGCTCACGGCCGCATCCGCGGCCGCGTCCGGAATGACGGAGCTAACGCATATTACCGGTATGCCCCAGCGAATACCGCCCGGGCTGCGGCCACACCGTCAGTCCGTGCGGCTCCTTGCCCACCGGAATGACGGTCATCTCGCCGGTCGCCGTGGAGATCGCATACACGACATTGTCGTAGCGACCCGACAACCACAAGGTCTTGCCGTCGGCGCTGACGTTGCCCATGTCGGGGCTGCCGCCACCGGGAATCGGCCACGTGACGTCGATCTTGCGGCTCGCGAAGTCGATCACCGACACGCTTCCCTTGCCGTGCGGCAGCCCGTGAATCTTGTTCGAACCGCGATTGGCGACGTAGAGCTTTCGTCCGTCGCGGCTTGGATAGAGGCCGTGCGCGCCGACGCCGGTCGGGATGAATTCGATCTGCCGGAAGGTCGCGCCATCGACCACGTAGACGCCGTTGGACATCATGTCGGCGACGAAGAACAGCTTGCCGTCGGGCGACACGCGGATGTCCTGCGGCATGCCTTTCCAGGTGGTGCACACGACTTCGTCGCGGCCGTCGAAGCCCTTGACGATCTTGGTCGGCAGGCCCGGCTTGATCAGCTGCAGATATTGCAGAACCTTGCGCTCGACGAGATCGATCTTGACGACGGTCCCGGTGAACTCGCAGGTAAAGATCGCGAAGCGGCCATCGATGGAAAAGTCCGCGTGGTTGATGCCCGCGCAGCGTGGCGTTTCAAGCGAGTACTGCAGCGCCATGGTATGCGGATCGCGGAAATCG
Organism: uncultured beta proteobacterium; assembly: GCA_963741315.1. Classification (GTDB taxonomy): domain Bacteria; phylum Pseudomonadota; class Gammaproteobacteria; order Burkholderiales; family Casimicrobiaceae; genus PALSA-1003. Next base: position 76,975 of record CAVUHK010000004.1, on the reverse strand, counting down.
AGCCGCTTCAGAGCTTCGGCGACGATGATGGCCGACTTGCCGTCCGGCGTGAAATACATGTTGTAGGGATCGTCGACCGGAATCGGCTTGCCCGGCTTTCCGGTCTTGGGATCGACCGGCGTGAGGCTGCCATCGGTGCGGCCTTCGGCATTGTTCGCCACGAACAAGGTCTGCAGGTCCCACGAGGGCACGACGTGCTGCGGATTGACGCCGACCTTGAATTTGTCGACGACCTTGAGCGTCGCCGGATCGATGACGTAGACCTCGTTGGACTGTAGGTTCGGGACGTAGACCCGAACGAGGTCGCCTGCGAGCGCCGGGCTGATGCGCCCCGCGATCGCTTCGCTGTAGAGATTGGACGCGTCGGGCACGCCCGGCATGCCGGGTACCGTCGTGATCGCCGCTGGCGGAGCCACGGGCTGGCTGGTGCCGGGCGCGACCGCGACGGCCGCGGCAATGACGGCGACCAGTGCCGCCGGAAGAAGCTGTCGTTGCAATGTCACGTGTGTCCTTGTTCTGGGTTGGGTGGAAGGTGTCGTATTCGAGTTCGAGCGTGAGTCCCGATCAGCGCGGCTGCGTCGCCGCCTTGATCGCCGCGACCGTCTGCGTCACGATCGCGTCGACGCCAACCTGACCGAGCGCGGCGCTCGCGCGGCGCGGGTCGCCATGGACGCCTTCCTTGGCACCCGCGGTTGCCGCCGCGGCCAGCCGGTCACTGCGCACCAGGTGCGGATCGACGGCGAGCGATAGCGACGTGTCGGCGAGACCGGCATGCGTGCCGACTTCCTCGGCGCTGAAGCCCTGCCGTCGCAACTCCTGCGCGAAGCCACTGTCGGCGCTTCGATAGTACTCGGGCAGCGCGTGCACGCGCACGCGGGTCGCGGCCCATTCGCGATCGAGGCGATCGGCGACGGCTTTTTCGGCCTGCTGATAGCCGCCATGATCGCCAAGGAACACGATGTCGCGAAAGCCGTGCAACTTGAAACTGCGCGCAGCCGACTCGAGCACCTGCTCGAACACGGCGTTGGGTACGGTAATCGTTCCCGGGAAACGCATGTGCTCCGTTGGCGGATTGACCGCGCCCTCCGGAACATAGCTGATGACCGGCGCGACCAGCGCATTGCCGAGCCCTCGCGCGATCTTTTCGGCGAGCACCTTGGCGCGAACGTTGTGCTTGCCCAGCGCCAGGTGCGGACCGCTCTGCTCGGTGCCGCCGATCGGAACGATGATCGTGGTCTTGCCAGACTGGATCGCGGCGCGAAGTTCGGTCCAAGTGAAGTCCTCGAGGAAGACCGAATCCGGCACCTGCGCCAGCGCGGAAAATGTGACCAACGTGAGCAGACCCGCGAGACGCGGCAAGGCGGGGTGAACCATGCACGGATTCTATGCGATCGGCTTCGCCCCAGCCAGACGCCTCGCGACTGCGACCATCGCGGCAGGCGTCGAATTGTGCCCCCGCAATTTGATCGGCGACCTGAAGAACACTATTTGTTGCCTAGGGCCGGCGCTTCGGGTCGGGTAAGGGGCAGATCACTCGCCGCTGAAAACATGCGCAGCCGTGGCCGCAGGGGCGGTTGCTGTGCCAGCAGGATGTCGTAGTACGCCCGCACACGGTCGACGAAAGCAACCGGCATCCCGCCACGCGCGTAACCGAATTTCGCATCCTCGTAGTATTCCGGCATCGCAAGCAGCGGCAATGCCTGCTTGACCGCTTGCCAGGTATCCGGGCTTTGTTTCTGCTTCTGTGCGAGCACGCGCGCGTCCTCGAGGTGGCCGATGCCGATGTTGTAGGCGGCGAGCGCGAGCCAGGTCCGGTCCGGTTCGGCAATGCGCCTGGGCAATTTGTCCTTGAGGCCGCGCAGGTACTGCGCCGCGGCCATGACGCTCGCTTGAGGGTCGAGTCGATCGATCGCGCCGAGATGTCGCGCAGTGTCTTCGGTCAGCTGCATGAGCCCGCGCACACCCGTTTCGCTCACCGCTTGCGGGTCCCATTGCGATTCCTGGTACGCCATGGCCGCCAGCAAGCGCCATTCGATGCCGGTCGCCTCCTGGGCGCGCTGGAACAGGGGCAGGTATCCCGGAAGCAGCGTCTTGCTGCGCTCCTGGAAGCTGCCGGCGTCGAGGCGCGGTACCTGCGCGTAGGTGAAATAGCGATCGACCAGGCGCTGCAGCGTGCCGTCGCGGCGCAGGCTGGCAAAGAACGCGTCGACCCGGTCGCGCAGCTCGGACTGCGCCGCGGGAAACACCCACGCCAGCTCCTGCTTCTTCGCCACCGCGAAGGCGCGTTCGAAATTGAGGTGCACGTTGCGCGCCGCCTCGGCTTCGTAGGCTGCGACCACCGCGTAGTCGAGCGCGCCGTCGGAAACCTGGCCGATGAGCGCCTGCACCGTGGGCAGCGCCACCACGCGCCATTTCACGTCGGGATGCGCGGCACGAATCCTGGCAAGCACGGTTTCGAAGCCATTGCCTTCGAGCATGCCTACCGTCGCGCCGGCAAGGTCACCCCACGACTCGGGCTTGAACCCATCGGTGTTGTAGATCAACACCGGCTCGACCGCGTAGTAGCCGGTTGAATGGATCGGCGCTGGGCCCGGCGCTTGCGGGGCGTCGGCCTCGGGACGAAAAATACCACCCGCACCCATCGCCGCGCGGTTGCCTTCGGCGAGGAGACCGGCGACAGGATCGCTCGCGGCGACAAGTTTCAGGGTCAGGTGCTGCCGCTTTGCAAACAGCTGTGCCAGTTCGTAGTCGAACCCGCCGTGCTGCGCATCGGGACCAATCGACCAAGTTGCAGGGCCGGGGCGGATGAGCACGATGAGGTCATTCGCCGCCGGTGGCGGTGGCGTCGGAGTGGGTCCGCACGCGGTCAACAGCACCGTGGCGGCAGCAAGGCTTTGCAGGATGCGCCGAGTTCGCAAGCGAATAGCCTCCGCACCGATTATAGCGGTCGCAGCGGCCGGCGCCGTCGCGCTTGCTGCGACCTCGCGCATCGCCGATAATGGTGCGCTGCATGCAGATTACGCAGCAACGCTCAATGGCGGGCCGCCTCGCATTGCGTGGTGGCAAACCTGGTCAGGTCCGGAAGGAAGCAGCCATAGCCAACCTCCGCAAGTGCCGGGGGAACGGCTCGCCTCCCATACACACCGCGCGTCAGGTCGACCTGCTGCGTTGCCGCTAGCGACGACACGATGAGTTATCAGGTACTCGCCCGCAAGTGGCGGCCCCGGAACTTCGCCGAGCTCTACGGGCAGGAGCACGTCGTCAAGGCGCTGGGCAATGCGCTGGACAGCGGACGCCTGCACCACGCCTATCTGCTGACTGGCACGCGCGGAGTGGGCAAGACGACCATCGCGCGCATCCTTGCCAAGAGTCTCAACTGCGTCAACGGCGTCACATCCACGCCGTGCGGCGTGTGTCCGGCGTGCGTCGACATCGACGCCGGGCGTTTCGTCGACCTGCTCGAACTCGACGCCGCGTCGAACACCGGCATCGACAACATGCGCGAGATTCTCGACAACGCGCGTTATGCGCCGACAGTCGGTCGCTTCAAGGTCTACCTGATCGACGAAGTGCACATGTTGTCGAAGGCCGCCTTCAATTCCATGCTCAAGACGCTCGAGGAGCCGCCCGGACACGTCAAATTCGTGCTGGCCACGACCGATCCGCAAAAGATTCCGGTGACGGTGCTGTCGCGCTGCCTGCAATTCAATCTCAAGGCGCTTTCGCCGACGCTGATCGTCGCCAGATTGACTGAGATTCTCACCGCCGAGGGCATCGCCTTCGACGCAGCAGCGCTCGCGCTCATCGCGCGCGCCGCGCACGGATCGATGCGCGACGCGCTCTCCGTGCTCGACCAGGCGATCGCTCATGGGGCCGGCGAGGTTCGCACCGACGCCGTGCGCACCATGCTCGGCGCGGTCGACAGCGAGCACGTCTATCGCATCGTCGACGCGCTGCTCGTCGCCGACGGTGCCGCACTGCTGGGCGAAGCGCGCGCGCTCGGCGAGCGTGGCTTGGCGCTGTCGTCCGCGCTCGAGGAACTGGCGTCGCTGTTCCACCGCATTGCCGTCGCGCAGACGGTGCCGGAAACAGTCGACGCGCTGCCCGACGCCGACAAGGTTGCGAGTTACGCCGCCGCGATGACACCGGAAGCGGTCCAGCTCGCCTACCAGATCTGCGTGCAAGGCCGCACCGACCTGGCGTTGGCCCCCGATGAGGGGACCGGCTTCTCGATGACATTGCTGCGGCTGCTTGCATTCGAACCGATGGGTGCGAGCGCGCCTTCGCGTGCGGCTGGCGCCGCGGTACACCGCGCCACGCGTGAGACCTCGCCAGTTCCGCCGCCGCGTCGCGAGCCCGAACGCGCCGCGACGCTTGAACGCATCGTCAAGGCACCGGACGCGGGTGCAACCGCGGCGTCACCGGCGCGTGTCGCTGCGTCGGGCGTCGTGCTCGGCGCAACTGCATCTGGCGCGGTCCCCGAGGTCGCCGATTGGCCTGCACTGGTCGCCAGCCTGAAACTGACCGGCATCGCCGCGCAACTCGCGGCCCAGACCGAACTCAAAGTGCAGACCGGCAACGAGTTCGTGCTCGGCGTTCCCGAAAGCGCGCGCCACCTCACCGACAAGAGCTACACCGACAAACTCAAGTCGGCGCTCGAGGAGAAGTTCGCGCGCAAGGTGCGCCTGAACTTCGAAATCGGCGGCGCGACGACCGCGACGCTGGCGGCGCAGGAAAAGCGCGAACGCGCGGCGGTACAGGCGAAGACCGAAGCCGCGTTTCGCGACGACCCGTTCGTGCAGGACGTACTGGCCCGCTTCGATGCCAAGGTCAGGCCGGATTCGATCAAACCCACCGAATAGCTCACGAGGACCATCCGCATGATGAAGAACCAGCTGGCCGGCCTGATGAAGCAGGCGCAGTCGATGCAGGAGAACATGAAGAAGGCGCAGGAGGAAATCGCCGCGATGGAAGTCGAAGGCGTGTCCGGCGCCGGGATGGTGAAGATCGTCATGACCGGGCGGCACGACGTCCGGCGCGTCACCATCGATCCGTCGCTGCTCACCGAGGAGAAGGAGATCCTCGAGGACCTGGTGGCCGCCGCGATGAACGACGCGGTACGCAAGGTCGAGGTCTCATCGCAGGAAAAGATGGCGGGCATGACCGCGGGGTTGCCGCTGCCGCCGGGGTTCAAGCTGCCATTCTGATGAAACATCCCCCCACGCTCGCTGCGCTCGCTGCCCCCCAGGGGGCTGGTCAGTCGGTCGGGACGGCCCTTCCCGACTGACGCGCCGTGGAACCGCTCTCCAGCCTCGACGAATTGACGCAGGCACTGCGCTGCCTGCCGAGCGTCGGGCCGAAGGCGGCGCAACGCATGGCGCTGCATCTGCTGCAGCACGATCGCGACGGCGCGCAGCGGCTGGGCCGCGCGCTCGCGGCGGCGACGCAGAAGATCCAGCACTGCGAGCGTTGCAACACGTTCACCGAGGACGCGATCTGCGCGCTTTGTCGCTCGGGCAAGCGCGATGCGACGCAGCTGTGCGTGGTCGAGACGCCGGCCGACCTTTTGATGATCGAGCACACGCAGGCCTACAGCGGACTGTATTTCGTACTCATGGGGCGCCTGTCGCCGCTCGACGGCATCGGCCCGAAGGAAATCCGGCTCGACCGCCTGATCAAGCGCGCGCAGGACGGCGAGGTGAAGGAAGTCGTGCTCGCCACCAACTTCACCAACGAAGGCGAGGCGACCGCGCATTACATCGGCGAACTGCTCGGTGCGCGCGGTCTGAAGGTCACCCGGCTGGCGCGCGGCGTGCCGGTCGGCGGCGAACTCGAATACGTCGACAGCGGCACGCTGGCGCAGGCGTTGCGGGAGCGCCGAACATTGGCGGGGTAGGGGCCGCGATGGGGGGCGCAATCCGATTGCACAGGGCGCGCTTCCGGGAGTAACCTGAAGTCGAACGCCAAGCGAGAGAGTTACACGCAAGGAGGGGGACATGCTCGTCAGCGAAATCCTGCGCATCAAGGGCAACGCGCTGTTCACGACGCCGCCCAACGGCCCGGTGCTCGAAGCCGTCAAGGTCATGGCGCAGCACGACATCGGTTCACTGGTGGTCATCGATCACGGCCGCATGGTCGGCATGCTGACCTTTGCCGAGGTGCTCGAAGCGCTCGCCACGCGTCAGGGCGCGCTCGGCGACCTCAAGGTCAGCGAAATCCACGTCAGCGATCCGCTGACCGCGACCACCAGCCTCGACGTCATGGAACTGCGGCGGCGCATGCTCGAGCGCCACGCGCGCTACGTGCCGATCATCGACGGCCCGACGCTGCTCGGCGTCATTTCGTTCCACGACGTCGCCAAGGCGGTCTACGACGAGCAGAGCTTCGAAAACCGCATGCTCAAGAGCTACATCAAGAACTCGCCCGACGAGTAACCGCGGCGCGACCGAGCAGGAACACGGTCGGGCGCTTTGCAAGCACGGGTCGCGGCAACTTGCGCCACTGCGCCAGTGGCCGGCTGATGATCAGTTCCGAGGCCAGCGTGAGATCGATCGCCAGCGAGAGCATCGTCGCCGGACGGCAGGCTGCGAGCAACGCGTCGAGCAGCGAGTCGTTGCGGTAGGGTGTCTCGATGAAGATCTGCGTCGCGCCGGTGCGCGCGACGGCCTCGTCGAGCGATTTGAGCGCTGCGATACGTGCTTCGGCCTTCACCGGCAGGTAGCCGTGAAAGGCGAAGGCCTGGCCGTCGAGGCCCGATGCCATCAACGCCAGCAGGATCGACGACGGCCCCGCGAGCGGCACCACCGGCACGCCCGCGCGATGTGCCGCGGCGACCAGTAGTGCGCCCGGGTCCGCAACCCCTGGGCAACCCGCATCCGACACCAGTCCGAGGTCGTGGCCGGCGAGCGCAGGCGCGAGCAATGCCGCAACCTGATCGGCGGGCGTGTGCTCGGAGAGTTCGGCGATGGCGATTTCCTGCAATGCCGTCGGATGCTCCATCGCCTTGAGAGAACTGTCGAGCGACTTTCGGCGTTTCGGCGACGAAGTGACGCAGTCGTCGCGCGACTTGCAACGTGCCCGATGGCACCACTGCATCCGGCGACGTCGGGCCGAGCGTGGTGGGGATCACATAGAGCGTGCCGAGGGCGGGCATGGAGATCTGCGTGCTAGAGCGGCCGAACGCCTTCGGCGAGCAGCATGTCGGTCAGCCGGATGAGCGGCAGGCCGATCAGCGCCGTCGGATCGTCGCTGGCCACTCGCGTGCACAGCAGTATTCCCAGCGTTTCAACGCGCATCGCACCGGCGCAGTCGTAGGGCTGGTCGCGATCCAGGTAGGCGGCGAGTGCCGCGTCGTCGAGCGACCGGAAGGTGGTCGACACATCGACCAGCGCGGTCTGCAGTCGGCCGGTCGCGGCGTTGAGCAGCGCCAACGCGGTATGAAATACGATGCTCTGGCCCTGCATCCGGCGCAGCATCGAGAGCGCGTGCTCGCGGTCGCGTGGCTTCCCGACCGGTTCTCCGGCGAATTCGGCAACCTGGTCGGAACCGATGATCAGCGCCCCCGGGTTGGCTCGCGGCGACTGCGCGGGCCTTGGCCGCGGCCAGGCGAACGGTGAGGTGCTGCCGGCGCTTCGCCCGGCAAGGGCGACTCGTCGATGTCGGGGACGACGACCGAAAAGGGCATTCCCAGGCGTTGCAGCAGCTCCTTGCGGTAGGTCGAAGCCGACGCGAGAATCAGCGGCGAAGTTGTTGTTTTCACTGTTAACTTTGACAAGACAGGCAATGGACGCTATTATGCTACGTTTATCGCGTTGCACCGGCGGTTGCGGGCAATGCAGGCGTCGCGGCAGGGTTGGCCATTGGATTGCGGTCGAGGGTGCCTGGAACCTGACGGGGGCCGAGCGTGAAGCGTGACAAGGGTGTGCAGGCGACGGCGCGTTTCGATGCGTTGAAACTCGCCGAAGCAGGCGCGATGCTCGAGGGCGACGTCGATCCGGGGCAGTTGCCGCGGTTGTCCGACCGAGTCGTACCGGTAGCTGATGCCCCACGAATCGCCTGGCGCATTGTTGGCGGCCACGACGCCCTGGGTCATCCGCTATTGAATTTGAGCCTCCATGGCAAGGCGTTCATGACTTGCCAGCGCTGCCTGTCATCGTTTGCGGTTCCGGTTGCGCAGGAGACGGTGCTGTTGCTGGCCCGCAACGAGCGCGAATTGGCGCGGCTCGATGCGGAGGAGCCGGAAGTGGTGCTGGCCGATGCGCCACTGGAACCAGCGGCACTGGTCGAGGATGAATTGTTGTTGTCGCTGCCGTTTGCGCCACGACACGCTGCCGCGGAATGCGCCGCGACCGCGCCTGCGAGCGCGGTTACGACGGCAGCGGATAAGCCGTTCGCGCAGCTGGCCGGACTCAAGGCACGGCAACAACCGAAGAATTGATATTTTTGTATTGCAGCGAATCACTGAGGAGTAACTGAACATGGCCGTCCAGCAGAACAAGAAGTCGGCATCGAAGCGCGGCATGCATCGCGCCCACGACTTCCTGACCAATCCGCCGCTTGCGGTTGAACCGGTCAGCGGTGAAGTGCACTTGCGTCATCACGTCAGCCCTAGCGGCTACTACCGCGGCAAGAAGGTCGTCAAGACCAAGTCGGACGAGTAACAACTGCGCGCGCGTCCGGCGAACGCGATGTCGCAGCCGCCCAATGACGCGCCATACCCGCATCGCCGCCCTGCGGTGACGGGTTTCTGGTTGTTGCCTGCCTTGCGCCCATCGCTTGTATCGGCAGTCGCCCCGCGATGACGGTAACCATTGCCGTCGATGCGATGGGTGGCGACCATGGCCCGCGGGTCACGGTCGCGGCGTCGCTGCGCTTTCTCGAAGACACGCCCGACGCGGCGGTGGTCCTGGTCGGGCTCGAGCCTGCGCTGAGCGCGGCGCTGAATGCGGCACGCTCGCCCGCGCGTGACCGCGCCACGGTACGCGCGGCGAGCGAAGTCGTCGAGATGCACGAGCCGCCCGCCGAGGCCTTGCGCCGCAAGAAGGACTCGTCGATGCGGGTCGCGATCAACCTGGTCAAGGACGGCACAGCGCAGGCCTGCGTTTCCGCCGGCAACACCGGCGCGCTGATGGCGATTTCGCGCTTCGTGCTCAAGACACTGCCTGGAATCGACCGTCCCGCCATCGCCTCGCAGCTGCCCACGCGCACCGGCGTGATCACCGCGCTCGACCTGGGTGCCAACGTCAACTGCACGCCCGAGCAGCTCGTCCAGTTCGCGGTCATGGGCAGCGCGCTGGTCTCGGCCATCGACGGCGTCGAGCGACCCACCATCGGCCTGCTCAACATCGGCGAGGAAGACATCAAGGGCAACGACGTCGTCAAGCAGGCGGGCGAGTTGCTGCGGGCGTCGCGGCTCAATTTCTACGGCAATGTCGAAGGCGACGACATCTACAAGGGCACCACGCAGGTGATCGTCTGCGACGGATTCGTCGGCAACGTCGCGCTCAAGACCTCCGAAGGCCTGGCGCGCATGCTGGCCGACTTCCTGCGCGAAGAGTTCACCCGCAACGCCTTCCGCAAGACGCTGGCGGTGTTCGCGTTGCCGATCCTCAATTCGTTCCGCCGCCGGGTCGATCCGCGGCGCTACAACGGCGCCACGCTGATTGGCCTCAAGGGCATCGTCGTGAAGAGTCACGGCGGGGCGGACGCGCTGGCCTTCTGCAACGCGCTCAAGAAAGCCCACGCTGAAGTGACGCAAGGCGTGCTCGAACGCATTACCCTGCGCCTGGCTGAAATGCCGGTACCGGCCATCTTCGAGAACGGTCACGCAGCGCCCGCCGCGGCGGCCTCGTCCGATGTTTAGCCGCATCGCGGGCACCGGCAGCTACCTGCCGGCCAAGGTGCTGACCAACGCCGAGCTGGCGACGCGCATCGACACCAGCGACGAATGGGTGCGCACGCGCACCGGCATCTGCTCGCGGCACATCGCGGCGCCCGAGGAGCAGACCAGCGATCTCGCGCTGGCTGCCGCGCGCCAGGCGCTCTCTGCGGCCGGCATCGCGGAGTCCGACGTCGACCTGATCGTCGTCGCGACGACGACTCCGGACATGATATTTCCGTCGACTGCCTGCGCGCTGCAGGAAAAGCTCGGCGCTCGCGGCGGTCCCGCGTTCGACGTGCAGGCGGTGTGCAGCGGCTTTGTCTACGCGCTCAACGTCGCGGACCTGATGGTGAAGAGTGGGGCGGTCCGCAATGCACTGGTCGTGGGCGCGGAAATCTATTCGCGCATCCTCGACTGGAACGATCGAGGCACCTGCGTGCTTTTCGGCGACGGCGCGGGCGCGGTGGTGCTGGTGCCTTCTGCCACGCCGGGAATCCTTTCGACGCACCTGCACGCGGATGGCCACTACCGCAAGATCCTTTCGGTGCCGGGTACGGTGGCCAATGGCGTTGTCAGCGGCACGCCGTTCGTGCACATGGACGGCACCGCCGTGTTCAAGTTTGCGGTCAAGGTCCTCGCCGAAGTCGCGCAGGAGGCGCTCGCGGCCAACCACCTCGCCGCCGACGCGATCGACTGGCTCATTCCACACCAGGCGAACATCCGCATCATGGATGCGACATTGAAGAAGTTAGGACTGCCGCCCGAACGCATGGTGTCGACGGTCGCGACGCATGCGAACACCTCGGCGGCGTCGATTCCAATGGCGCTCGACGTCGCGGTGCGCGATGGCCGAATCAAGGCCGGCCAGCACGTCATGCTGGTCGGTGTCGGCGGCGGATTCACGTGGGGCTCGGTGCTCCTGAAATGGTAAAGGCAGGGCGAACATGAAACTGGCAATGGTGTTTCCGGGACAAGGATCGCAATCGGTAGGCATGTTCGCGGGCTACGAGGACTATCCCGCCGTGCAGCGCACGCTCGCCGAGGCCGGCGCGGCGCTCGGGCAGGACCTGTGGATGCTCGCAGCGGATGGGCCCGTCGAGCAACTCAATCAGACCGTCAATACGCAGCCGCTGATGCTCGCCGCGGATGTCGCGGTGTACCGCGCGTGGCGCGAGGCGGGCGGTCCAGAGCCGGCCATTGTCGCCGGCCACAGCCTCGGCGAATACGCTGCGCTGGTCGCCGCGGGTGCGTTGACGCTTGCCGCGGCGCTGCCGCTGGTGCGATTCCGGGCGCAGGCGATGCAGGACGCCGTACCCGCGGGCGTGGGCGCGATGGCGGCGATCATGGGCCTTGACGACGTTGCGCTCGGCGCCGCATGCGCCGAAGCGGCGCAAGGGCAGGTCGTCGAGCCGGTCAATTTCAACGCGCCCGGCCAGATCGTGATCGCGGGTCATCGCGAGGCGGTCGAACGCGCCATCGTCGCAGCCAAGGCAAAGGGCGCGAAGCGCGGCGTGCTGCTTCCGGTAAGCGCGCCGTTTCACAGCTCGCTGCTCAAGCCCGCCGCCGAGCGGTTGGCGGCGTATCTTGCCGAAGTCAGCATCGCGCCGCCGAGCGTGCCGGTGCTGCACAATGTCGATGCGCACACTGCGGATGGTGTGGACGGCATTCGCAGCGCGCTCGCCAGGCAGGCGGCGAGTCCGGTGCGCTGGGTCGAGACGGTGCAGGCCTTCGTCGCGGGCGGCGTCACGCATGTCGTCGAATGCGGGCCTGGCACCGTTCTCACCGGGCTTTGCCGGCGCATCGCCCCCGATCTCGAGGTCCTTCCGGCGAACGACGGTGCGGCGCTGAGCGCGGCGCTGGCGGCGGTCGCGTAGGGGAGGGTGATGAGCGACGCCAAAGTAGCGCTGGTGACCGGCGCATCTCGCGGTATCGGCAAGGCGATTGCCGAAGTATTGTCGCAGCGCGGCTTTACCGTCGTCGGCACCGCGACTACCGACGAAGGTGCGGCCGCGGTTAGCGCAGCGCTGAAGCAACATGGCAACGGCAACGAGGGCCTGCGTCTCGATGTCACCGACGTCGCAAGCATCGATGCTGCCATGACCGCGATCCGCACGCGCCTTGGCGATGTCGCCGTGCTTGTGAACAATGCCGGCATCACGCGCGACAACCTGGCAATGCGGATGAAGGACGACGAGTGGGATGCCGTGATGGATGCCAACCTCAAAGGCGCGTTCCGATTGTCCAGGGCGGTCCTGCGCGGGATGATCAAGGCCCGGCAGGGCAGGATCATCAACGTCGGTTCGGTGGTTGGTTCCAGCGGCAATGCGGGCCAGGCGAACTATTCGGCGGCCAAGGCGGGACTGATCGGGTTGACCAAGGCCCTGGCGCAGGAAGTCGGCTCGCGGGCCATCACGGTCAACTGCGTCGCACCTGGATTCATCGACACCGACATGACCCGTGCGCTGGACGAGACGCAGCGGGCCAAGTTGCTGGAGCACATTCCGCTCGCGCGCCTGGGCACGCCGGCAGACGTTGCCAATGCCGTGGCCTTTCTCGCCTCCGACGAGGCCGCCTACATTACCGGTGCGACGTTGCACGTCAATGGCGGCATGTACATGACGTAACGCCTCGTTCGCTGCAATTGAACGCAGCCACGAGCACCCGCGTGGGGCATGCGCTGGCTGCAAGTCATGGTGTCCAGAGGGACAATAGGCAATGGCGCGCGATCTGGTAAAATGCGCCGTTTGCGACATCTGGAAATTCCGCTCGGGAGACAGGTATGGAAAACGTAGAACAACGAGTCAAGAAAATCGTGGCCGAGCAACTCGGCGTGAACGAAGCCGAGATCAAGAACGAGTCGTCGTTCGTCGATGATCTGGGCGCCGATTCGCTCGACACGGTCGAACTGGTCATGGCGCTGGAGGAGGAATTCGAGACCGAAATCCCCGACGAAGATGCCGAGAAGATCACAACGGTGCAACAGGCGGTCGACTACGTCGGCGCGCATCTGAAGAAGTAGGCACGAGCGCCGGACCCGCGGTCCGGCGCATTGCCCGCGAACGGCGTCGCCCCGCCTCCCGTTCGCAATCGATTTTTCCGATTCCATGACCAAGCGCCGCGTAGTCGTCACCGGTATGGGCATCGTATCGCCGGTGGGCAACGGCCTCGATGAGTCGTGGGCGAACATCCTGGCGGCCAGGTCGGGCATCGCCGCGATCACGCGCTTCGATGCGAGTGCGTTTCCGTCGCGCATCGCCGGCGAGGTCAAGAACTTCGACGTCACCCAGTTCCTGTCGGGCAAGGAAGCGCGCCGCTACGACACCTTCATTCATTTCGGCCTGGTGGCGACGATGCAGGCGGTCAAGAATGCCGGCCTCGACGGTTACAGCGGCGACCTGGAGCGCGTCGGCGTGTGCATCGGTTCGGGCATCGGTGGCCTGCCGATGATCGAAGACACGAACAACACCTATCGCGAGGGCGGCCCGCGCAAGATCTCGCCGTTCTTCGTACCCGGTTCGATCATCAACATGATCTCGGGCCTCGCGTCGATTCATTACGGCTACAAGGGCCCGAATCTCGCTCTGGTCACCGCATGCTCGACGGCAAATCACAGCATGGGTGAAGCGTCGCGCCTGATCGAATACGGCGACGCCGACATCATGGTTGCCGGTGGTGCCGAATCAACCGTCAGCCCCTTGGGAGTCGGCGGATTTTGCGCGGCGCGCGCGCTGTCGCATCGCAACGACGATCCCACGACGGCCAGCCGACCGTGGGATGTCGACCGCGACGGTTTCGTGCTCGGCGAGGGTGCCGGGATACTCGTGCTCGAGGAATACGAGCATGCGAAAGCGCGCGGTGCCAGGATCTACTGCGAGCTCGCGGGCTACGGCATGTCGGCCGACGCGCATCACATCACGTCGCCGCCTGAAGACGGCAGCGGCGCCGCGCGCAGCATGGTCAACGCGCTCAAGAACGGAAACCTGGTCACCACCGACATCGACTATATCAATGCGCACGGTACCTCGACCCAGGTTGGCGACATTGCCGAGTGCATCGCGGTCAAGCGCTGCTTCGGCGATCACGCGAAGAAGCTCGCGGTGTCGTCGACCAAGTCCATGACCGGGCACCTGCTGGGCGCGGCTGGCGGCATCGAAGCGGTGTTCACCGTGTTGGCGCTGCGCGATCAGGTTGCGCCGCCCACCGCGAACTTGTTCAAGCAAGACCCGCAGTGCGACCTGGACTTCGTGCCCAATACCGCACGCAAGATGAAGATCCGCGCAGCGCTGTCCAATTCCTTCGGCTTCGGCGGAACCAACGCGACGCTGGCCTTTCGCACGCTCTGAGCTGAAGCGCACGCGGCCATGGCACTGATCGTCCAGAAGTACGGCGGAACCTCGGTCGGCAATGTCGAGCGCATCCGCAACGTCGCCCGCCGCGTCGCTCGTTTTCACCGCGAAGGACATCAGCTCGTCATCGTGCCGTCGGCGATCAGCGGCGAGACCAACCGTCTGATCGGGCTGGCAAAGGAAATCTCGCCCAATCCCGATCCACGCGAACTCGACGTCGTCGCCGCGACCGGCGAGCAGGTGACCATCGGATTGCTGGCGATCGCGCTGCACGAGCTGGGCGTGAAGGCGCGCAGCTATACCGGAGGGCAGGTCAGGGTGCTTACCGACAGCGCGCACACCAAGGCGCGCATCCTGAAGATCGACGATGAAAACATTCGTCGCGACCTGGCCGCGGGAATTGTTGTCATCGTCGCCGGATTCCAGGGCGTCGACGGCGATGGGAATATCACGACACTGGGCCGTGGCGGGTCGGACACCTCCGGCGTTGCGCTCGCCGCGGCGCTCTCGGCAGACGAATGCCAGATCTATACTGACGTCGACGGCGTCTACACCACCGATCCGCGCATCGTGCCCGAGGCGCGTCGTCTCGACCGCATTACCTTCGAGGAAATGCTCGAAATGGCAAGCCTCGGCTCGAAGATCCTGCAGATCCGCTCGGTGGAATTCGCCGGCAAGTACAAGGTCAAGCTGCGGGTGCTGTCGTCGTTCGAGGACCCCGAGAGCAGCTCGCCGGGGACGCTCATCACATTCGAGGAAGACGAAACCATGGAACAGGCGATCATTTCCGGCATCGCGTTCGCCCGCGACGAGGCCAAGATTTCGCTCATGGGCGTCGAGGACCGTCCGGGCATCGCGTATGCCATCCTGGGCCCGGTGGCGGACGCCAATGTCGACGTCGACATGATCGTGCAGAACATCGGCGCGTCGGGTCACACCGACTTTTCGTTCACCGTCAATCGCGGCGAATATCAGAAGGCGCTCGATGTGTTGTCGCGCGAAAAGGGCAAGGGCTTTTCCGCGCGCGAGATCATCGGGGACAACAAGATCTGCAAGGTGTCGCTGGTCGGCATCGGCATGCGTTCGCACGTCGGGATTGCGGCGAAGATGTTCAAGACGCTCGCCGAGGAGAAGATCAACATCCAGATGATCTCGACCTCCGAAATCAAGACTTCGGTCGTGATCGACGAAAAATACCTCGAGCTCGCGGTGCGCGTATTGCATCGCGCGTTCGAGCTCGAGCAAGCGCCACAGGCGCTGTGAACGTACTTAACTCACGGATTTCGCAGTGAATTTGTTTTGACCGGCGCGCCGACTGAAGGTACAATCGCGCGCTCGTTCGGAGAGATGGCCGAGTGGTCGAAGGCACTCCCCTGCTAAGGGAGCATAGGCTCAAAAAGCTTATCGAGGGTTCGAATCCCTCTCTCTCCGCCAGAATTAGCCGACCGATTACCCTGCGCGCCAACGACTTGTTGGCCTGCGCTGCGCGCTTCTTGTGGCGGATGACGTTGGCAACATCTTCTGGCGCGCAAGTGCGGACGGCACGGTGTCGGCTCTCCGTCCTACAGCAAAATCAGCATGGGGCCGACGTCAGTTCGTGGCGTGGCCCGCTACGCTCCTGCGGTTGCAAAGCAGTCAGGTGCTAGCAGGCTAGCGGTATTCCCAATAGCGTCCATCGCGTTTCCTAGCGGGGCAGGGTTGTTTGCTATGCAGAACCGTGCAGGGGCGGTTGCGGCGCAATGAATTACTTTGAGGGAGTTTTTTGGGTGGCAGCTAAAGTTCAACGTGCGATGTGGCGATGGGTAAGTGGGATGGCACGTCCCGGTCTTCTCTTCGTTTTCCTGCTATTGCTTGCAGTGCGCGCGATGGCGGGCACCGTGACGTTGGCCTGGGACCCGGTGACCAGTTCGTCGCTTGCGGGCTACATGGTCTATTACGGACCGGCCGCAGGCAACTATACGACCAGCGTCGATGTTGGCAACACGACCTCCTACGCGGTCACTGGTTTGGTCGAAGGAACGACTTACCATTTCGCGGCGACCGCCTACGATGCAACGCACACGCAGAGCGGCTATTCCAACGATGTAAGCGCGACTATCCCGTATGGGGTCCCGGTAGCGCAGTTCAGTGCCAGCACGACATCGGGCACTGCGCCGCTGGCCCTGAACTTTCTGAATACGTCCACCGGAACCATTACCACCTACGCCTGGACATTTGGCGATGGCGGGACCAGCAGCGTGCAGAGCCCTGCGCACGTGTATTCGCTGGCTGGGGTCTACACCGTCAGTCTGACTGCGACCGGCCCTGGCGGCAGCAATACCAAGACCAATAGCAACTACATCACGGTAACCGCCGGCGGTGGCAGCGACGTCGTCTGGTTCGACGACGTCGTCCCTGCAGGAGCGACGCAAACCGGCACCGCTGAGGGCTGGACCTGGGTGAGCAGCAACCCCGCACCGTTCTCCGGTGCGCTCGCGCACCAGTCGGCGCTGCTCTCCGGCGTCCACCAGCATTACTTCTATGACGCCACGACCACCCTGTCGGTCAGCACCGGCGACACTCTATACACGTACGTCTACCTCGATCCGGTCAATCCGCCCAGCGAAGTCATGCTGCAGTGGAACGACGGTACCTGGGCACACCGCGCCTATTGGGGCGCCAATCTCATCGCCTGGGGTGACGACGCCACCAACAGCCGACGCTACATGGGCGCATTGCCCGCCACCGGACAGTGGGTGCGTTTGGCCGTACCGGCCGCCCTCATCGGACTCGAGGGCAGCACGCTCAACGGCACTGGCCTTCACCCTCTCCGATGGCCGTGCCACCTTCGATCGCGCCGGCAAGAGTACCGGCACGTCATCGCCGACGACGACGACGCTGGCCAGTTCGCTCAACCCCGCCAACGTTGGAGTCAGCGTCACCTTCACTGCAACCGTCAACGGCGCGGCGCCGACCGGCACGGTCAGCTTCACTGCCGATGGCAGCCCGTTGTGCAGCAGCGTCGCCTTCAGCGGCGGCTCGGGCAACACCAAGACCGCGGCGTGCAGCAGCAGCACACTCGTCGCCGGCAGCCACAGCATCGTCGCCACCTACTCCGGCGACGCCGCCAACCAGGCTTCGTTCAACACCCCTGCACTATCGCAAGGAGTCAATGCCAGCACCGACGTCATCTGGTTCGACGACGTCGTCCCCGCAGGAGCGACGCAAACCGGCACCGGTGAGGGCTGGACCTGGGTGAGCAGCAACCCCGCACCGTTCTCCGGTGCGCTCGCGCACCAGTCGGCGCTGCTCTCCGGCGTCCACCAGCATTACTTCTATGACGCCACGACCACCCTGTCCGTCAGCACCGGCGACACTCTGTACGCGTACGTCTACCTCGATCCGGTCAATCCGCCCAGCGAAGTCATGCTGCAGTGGAACGACGGTACCTGGGAACACCGCGCCTATTGGGGCGCCAATCTCATCGCCTGGGGAGATCGACGGCACCAACAGCCGACGCTACATGGGCGCATTGCCTGCCACCGGACAGTGGGTGCGTCTGTCCGTACCGGCCGCACTGGTCGGACTCGAAGGCACCACGCTCAACGGCATGGCCTTCACTCTCTACGACGGCCGTGCCACCTTCGATCGCGCCGGCAAGAGTACCGGCACGTCATCGCCAACGACGACGACGCTGGCCAGTTCGCTCAACCCCGCCAACGTTGGAGTCAGCGTCACCTTCACTGCAACCGTCAACGGCGCGGCGCCGACCGGCACGGTCAGCTTTACCTCCGACGGCAGCCCGTTGTGCAGCAGCGTCGCCTTCAGCGGCGGCTCGGGCAACACCAAGACCGCGGCGTGCAGCAGCAGCACACTCGTCGCGGGCAGCCACAGCATCGTCGCCACCTACTCCGGCGACGCCGCCAACCAGGCTTCGTTCAACACCCCTGCACTATCGCAAGGAGTCAATGCCAGCACCGACGTCATCTGGTTCGACGACGTCGTCCCCGCAGGAGCGACGCAAACC
The DNA here is from genome assembly GCA_963741315.1 of uncultured beta proteobacterium. Lineage (GTDB taxonomy): Bacteria > Pseudomonadota > Gammaproteobacteria > Burkholderiales > Casimicrobiaceae > PALSA-1003. The sequence goes on along the minus strand of CAVUHK010000004.1, from coordinate 58,743 downwards.
GGCACCGGTGAGGGCTGGACCTGGGTGAGCAGCAACCCCGCACCGTTCTCCGGTGCGCTCGCGCACCAGTCGGCGCTGCTCTCCGACATCCACCAGCATTACTTCTATGACGCCACGACCACCCTGTCGGTCAGCACCGGCGACACTCTATACACGTACGTCTACCTCGATCCGGCCAATCCGCCGCAGCGAAGTCATGCTGCAGTGGAACGACGGTACTTGTGCACACCGCGCCTATTGGGGCGCCAACCTTATCCCCTGGGGCAGCGACGGCACCAACAGCCGACGCTACATGGGCGCATTGCCCGCCACCGGACAGTGGGTGCGATTGGCCGTACCGGCCGCCCTCATCGGACTCGAGGGCAGCACACTCAACGGCATGGCCTTCGCACTCTCCGACGGCCGTGCCACCTGGGATCGCGCTGGAAAGATTACGCCGTAGCGACGTACACAGCGCGTAGCGCCCGCTGAACGCCACTGCAAAAGACTGTGGCATGGCGCCCCGAGTGGATGCTGCGCCCACCGCGTAGCCCTCCTGCGTAGAGGTCGCCGCACAAAGCGGTGACCGCCGCCCGACTTCGACTTGAAGTCGAACGGCCGTCGTCTGACTTTCTTCATCGCGCAATTTCCATCGAAGGAACCATCGACGCGAAGCTATGTCGACTACAACGGCGTGAATCCTCTGTCGTGGTGCGCTGAAAAGGCCAATTCTGACCTTAGCGCTCTGCTGCCGCCATTCCATTCTGCTATTGACACCTGTAATATGCCAATGGTATAGAATCCAATCACCCTGCGGTATCGAGAATGCGCAATTGCGGTAGTACACAACGGCGCCCATCTCGTTTCCTGGTGGGACAGGGTTGCTGGCTTGGCAAGAATCCGTGCAGTGGGCGGTTGTGGCGCAATGAATTGCTTTGAGGGAGGTTGGGTGGCCGCTACAGGTCAACGTTCGATGTGGCGACTGGTAAGTGGGATGGCACGTCCTGGCCTTCTGTTCGTCTTCCTGCTATTGCTTGCAGTGCGCGCCGTGGCGGGCACCGTGACGTTGGCCTGGGACCCGGTGACCAGTTCGTCGCTTGCGGGCTACATGGTCTATTACGGACCGGCCGCAGGTAACTATACGACCAGCGTCGATGTTGGCAACACGACCTCCTACGCGGTCACTGGTTTGGTCGAAGGAACGACTTACCATTTCGCGACGACGGCCTACGATGCAACGCACACGCAGAGCGGCTATTCCAACGATGCAAGCGGGACTGTCCCGTATGCGGTCCCGGTAGCGCAGTTCAGTGCCAGCACGACATCGGGCACTGCGCCGCTGGCCCTGAACTTTCTGAATACGTCCACCGGAACCATTACCACCTACGCCTGGACGTTCGGCGATGGCGGGACCAGCAGCGTGCAGAGTCCTGCGCACGTGTATTCGCTGGCAGGGGTCTACAGCGTCAGTCTGACGGTGACCGGCCCTGGCGGGAGCAATACCAAGACCAATAGCAACTACATCACGGTAACGGCAACAGCGCAGCCGACAACGACGGCGGTGGCAAGTGCACTAAATCCGTCGGTGGTGGGCGTGAGCGTGACCTTTACGGCGACGGTGACGGGTACGGCGCCGACCGGCAGCGTCGGCTTCACCGCCGATGGGACGACGCTCAGCGGCTGTGGTGCAGTCGCATTGCCAGCCGGCAGTGCGAACAGCAAGACCGCAACGTGCAGCACGGCCAGTCTTGCCGTGGGGACGCGCAACATTATTGCTACCTACTCGGGTGATGCGGGCAATAGTGCTTCCACAAGCAGCGCGCTGTCGCAGACGGTTAACAAAGCGACAAGTACAGCAGCGGTGGCCAGTGCGGCCAATCCGTCGGTCGTCGGCGGCAGCGTGTCCTTCACTGCCACGATAACCGGCATGGCGCCGACGGGCAGCGTCGGCTTCACCGCCGATGGGACGACGCTCAGCGGCTGTGGTGCAGTCGTACTGCCAGCCGGCAGTGCGAGCAGCAAGACCGCAACGTGCAGCACGGCCGGTCTTGCCGTCGGGACGCACAACATCGTTGCGACCTATTCGGGTGACGCGGGTAACAATGCGTCTACAAGCAGTTCGCTCACGCAAACGGTCAACAAAGCGACAAGCACGGCAGCCGTGGCGAGTGCGGCCAATCCGTCGGTGGTTGGCACGAGTGTGACGTTCACGGTGACGGTGACGGGTATGGCGCCGACGGGCAGCGTCGCATTTACCGATGGCGGCGGCGCGATTTCTGGTTGCAGTGCCGTGGCGCTACCTGCTGGTACCGCCAACTCCAAGACTGCAACGTGCAGCAGCTCGAGCCTTGCCGTCGGCAGCCACAACATAGTTGCAACCTATGTTGGTGACAGCAGCAACAATGGCTCCACGAGCGCGACATTGGCACAGGTAGTCAACGCCGCAGCCACTGGCACTGCGGTAGCGAGTTCGGCCAATCCGTCGGTGGCCGGCACGAGCGTGACCTTCACGGCGACGGTGACGGGTACGGCGCCGACGGGCAGCGTTGGCTTCACCGCCGATGGGACGACGATCAGCGGCTGTAGTGCAGTCGTACTGCCGCTCGGCAGCGCGAGCAGCAAGACCGCAGCGTGCAGCACGGCCGGTCTTGCCGTCGGGACGCACAACATCGTTGCTACCTACTCGGGTGACGCGGGTAACAATGCTTCTACAAGCAGTTCGCTCACGCAAACGGTCAACAAAGCGACAAGCACGGCAGCCGTGGCGAGTGCGGCCAATCCGTCGGTGGTTGGCACGAGTGTGACGTTCACGGCGACCGTGACGGGCATGGCGCCGACGGGCAGCGTCGCATTTACCGATGGCGGCGGCGCGATTTCTGGTTGCAGTGCCGTGGCGCTACCTGCTGGCACCGCCAGCTCCAAGACTGCATCGTGCAGCAGCTCGAGCCTTGCCGTCGGCAGCCACAACATAGTTGCAACCTATGCTGGTGACAGCAGCAACAGTGGCTCCGCCAGCGCGACATTGGCACAGGTAGTCAACCCCGCATCCACTGGCACCGTGCTAGCGAGCTCGGCCAATCCGTCGGTGGCCCGCACGAGCGTGACCTTTACGGCGACGGTGACGGGTACTGCGCCGACGGGTAGCGTCGGCTTCACCGCCGATGGGACGACGCTCAGCGGCTGTAGTGCAGTCGTACTGCCAGCCGGCAGCGCGAGCAGCAAGACCGCAGTGTGCACCACGAGCCTCGCCGCGGGCCGATACAACATCGTTGCGACCTATGGTGGTGATAGCGGCAACGCTGCTTCCACGAGCAGCGCGCTCGCACAAGCGGTGCTCAAGGCGTCAAGCAGGCCTGGGCGCGGCCACCAACCGGGCATTACCGATCTCAAGGCCTCGGGCGACTAGGGTGCGCCACGCTGCGCCACCTCGATGGTGCGGCGGGCGATTCGCCGCCGCGCGAGTCAGGTCGCGACTTCGCGGTTAAAGACGACCACCAATGTCTTTAGAAGAAATTTAGGTGTCCAATATGTTGAGCGATAGCGCACGTATCGTAGTCGTCTGTGCGTGGTCCTCACCATCGCGGACGCGCAAGAGGCATTTGGCCTGGCGAGCGGCGCCGAGTTATTTTCGAGTGCTGTCTGAATACTCCTGCAGACTCAGACCTGTCAAATGGACACCCACTTTGGCAACGCGCAGAAGGATCTTATGGTGGCGGTGAAAAGACGAACCTTGCGTAGAGGTACGCGATTAACTCATCGATAACCGTTCGAACGCCGTTGCTGGACCGCCACCAGTGATCCGGGTCAAACCGTCGATCCTCAATGGAAATCACACCGACTCGAACGCCATCGCCAAGGGCCTTTTCGTATAGTAGGCGGGACCTGCGGGCGTGGGGCCCGATGGTAACAACGTCAACGGACGTGTTGCGCAAGCCTTGCTCCCGCAGCCACTTTTTGACGGCCATTGCAGAGTGAAATGTTCTATCACGGTAAACTTCCTCAGAGGACGCCGTCGACACCAGATCACTGGGGACGCCAAACTCGATCACCCTTTCCGCTCCTGAGTGCTCGGGCAAGTATGTCTCAATACCTGCGTCGTCCCGTGTCACCCTGACGGCAATGACTTTCCCGTAGCTGCCTTTGCGAAACTGTTCTGCGACCTCGCGATAAACGTACGTCGGCATCCACCCTTCGACGACCAGGAACTGACCGCCGACCGGGCTGCTGATTGCCAGGAAGCCGGAGAGTCCACGTACCAGAATCAAGGTGAGTAGGCATGCGACCGTCAGGACCAGCAGCCTTCCAGTCCAAGTCAGCGTCCAACGTTGCCGGCGCACAAAGAAACGTTCGAGCACGGCGTACGTCCAGAATTTCCAGCGCGCTGGCGGTGGACTCGTTACTTCGCGAATGCTGGAGTCGAGGTGGCCGGGCTCGTGGACGCAAGGTTCCGCACAGCATGGCTGACGACCTCAGCTTGCTCTGCTGTCAACTCGGCGAAGATCGGCAGCGACAACACCTCGTTCGCCGCTTGTTCGGAGTGGGGGAACTGACCGGCTCTGTAACCAAGATCTGCAAACGCGGGTAACAGATGAATGGGGATCGGATAATGAATCCCGGTCTGAATTCCTTGGACTTGCAGCGCTTCTTGCCACCGCTGCCGCTGGCCACTTCGAATCGCGTAAACGTGATAGACGTGGCGAGCATAAGACATGGCTGCTGGCGTGGGCACGCCACTGCCGGCCAAAAATCTGTTGTAGCGCTCCGATGCTGCGCGACGTGCCTCGGTCCATGCTTCCAGATGCCGTAACTTGACCCTCAGCACGGCACCCTGAATGCCTTCCATCCGGTAGTTGTAGCCCTTCAGGACATGCTGATATTTCTTCTCGGCGCCCCAGTCGCGGAGCATGCGGATCGTGCGTGTGTAATCGGCATTGTCTGTAACCACCATGCCGCCTTCGCCGTAGGCGCCCAGGTTTTTTCCGGGGTAGAAGCTAAAACAGCCCATGTCGCCCAGGCTGCCAGCGCGTCGCCCCTTGTACTCCGCGCCGTGTGCCTGCGCGGCATCTTCGATCACGAGCAGTCCGCGTCGCCGTGCGATTTCCAGGATCGGATCCATATCCGCTGGCTGGCCGTACAGGTGCACCGGAAGGATCGCCTTGGTTCGCTCGGTAATCGCCGCTTCGATCGCACCAACGTCCATCGTGAAAGTGCGCGGATCTATATCGACAAATACCGGCGTCGCTCCCGTGTAATAGATCGCGGAAACCGTCGCAACAAACGTGAATGGCACGGTGATGACTTCGTCGCCAGGGCCGATGTTGGCGGCCAGAAGCGCGAGATGTAGGGCGCTGGTCCCATTGTTTACGCCGATCCCGTGCGCTGTCTGACAGTAGGCCGCGAACTCGCTTTCGAATGCGGCCACTTCAGTACCGAGCGTGAACTGGCAGCTGTCGAGAACCCCCTGGATCGCGGCGTTCACTTCAGTCTTGATGGACGCGTACTGCGCCTTAAGGTCTACGAATGGAATCACGCTGGCTGCCCCTAGCGTTGGATGTATACCGTTTCGCCTTTTTTTTGCATCGAACTGGAAGCCGCCTCGATCAACTTAACCACGCGCATGCCGAGATTGCCGTCAGTCTCTGGCACTTTGCCATGCTCGATGCAGTCCACAAAATGCTCGCCGCCCAAACTGAGTGCCTCAACTCCCGATAGTTTCGGTGCCCACATGTCGCCGGTCCGGTAGCCTACACGCATCTCTTGAATCTTCGCCGGATCGTCGGTGAAGCTGACTCCTTTGTCGTAGACTTTGATCTTCTCGCTCGGCTCGACATCATCATAGATGATCATCTTCTTGCTGCCGCCAACAAGGATCTGTCGAACCTTGACCGGTGCCAACCAACTCACATTGGTGTGCGCGATGATTCCCGACGTATAGAACAGGGTGATATACGCCAGATTGGCAGGCGTCCCGGGAAAATGGTTGGTGCCGCTTGCTGAGACCGCGTTAGGGTATTCACCCAGAAGATAGTCCAGGATGGAAAAATCGTGCACTGCCAGGTCGGCGATCACGCTTACGTCGCGTTGAAACAGCCCGAGGTTCACCCGCACCGAATCGTAGTAATAGACCTGCCCGAGCTCTCCGCCCTTGATAATCTCGGCCATCTTGCGGACCGCACCGGTGTAGACAAATGTGTGGTCGACGAACAGGACACGCTGCCGCCGCGCAGCTTCGTCGATTAGTTCCTGAGCCTGAACCGAAGTCTCAGTCATGGGCTTCTCGAGCCATAGATGCTTGCCGGCGCGAAGGACCGCCATGCCAAGCTCGAAGTGGGTCCTGACCGGCGTGGCGATTGCAATGGCGTCGATCGACGGATCCGCAAGGAGATCCTGGAAATCCGTGGTCGTCTTTACTGCGGGATAGCGTCGTTGAACGATCGCAAGTTTCGCCGTGTCGACGTCGGCGACTGCGGCGACAACGGCTCCCGGCGTCTCGGAGAAGTTCCTGACGAGATTTGGGCCCCAGTAACCGTAACCGACGATGCCGACATTGATCACTGGGCCGCACCTTTCTGGTTGGACATCATTGCGATCCCGACGGGATTGACGCCCGGAGCCTCCAGTTCGGGACGCACATTAGATTTGTCGATTGCATATTCAGGATCAAGTACGTGTGCGAGTGCTGCCAACGACTCGTGCGGGTACGCCTGCGACTATCGCGTAGTCCGCAACGTCTTTGGTGACGACTGCACCTGCACCGACCAGCGCCCCTTCACCGATCGTCACCCCTGGAACAATTGTGGCGTTCGATCCGATAGACGCCCTGCGCTTTACCCGTGTCGTGATCACCTTCCAGTCCGCTTCGGTCTGAAGGCTGCCATCCTCATTTGCAGCGCGGGGGTAACGATCATTGGTGAACATTACGCCGTGCCCGATGAAGACACCATCGTCGATGACAACGCCTTCGCATATGAACGTGTGTGAAGATATCTTGCACCGAGCACCGACGATCGCGTTCTTCTGAATCTCGACAAACGCGCCAATCTTGGTTTCGTCGCCGATCGTGCACCCGTACAGGTTAACGAGTGACGGTTGGAAGATGTTTACGTTCTCTCCGAGGAAAACTGTATCGGAGATGGGCATGGCGGACCTTTCTTTTCCTGGTCTTACCGAGATTTGTATTTGCGGTCGAACACTGTGTTCAGTGCTTGTGCAGCGCGACTAGCTCGCGACGATCAGTTCACCGTAGGCTGCCGCTAATATTCGTCTGAACGTTGGCGATTTTGCTGGTTACCAAATTGGCACATCGACCATGAAAAACCCAAGTCAGCGAGCCTTGCGTACCGACAAAGCAGAGTGTACAAGATATCGCAATCTGCACCACGCAGCGTTTGCTTGAGGATGAACTATCAAGTTCTTCCTTGCGGTAGCATGAGAATCCGAGTCAACTAGTAGGTAGGCGCTTTCCCGTCGTGCGTCGCTCGAAGTGCTCTGCGGGAACTTATCGTGCGCCCCGTGGAGTGCCCTTCCGAAAGTATCGGTCCGATCGGATCAAGAATAGTCGAGCATCGTATCCGATTGCTTTTCGATCCAACATCGACACCATCTCGCTGGCAGATTAGTTGTATATAACAAGTCCTCGTGCGCATGGTTCGCGTTATGGTACTGGTTTCGCAAGGGCCCGGACCAAAGTCTTGTTGTTCTTCGATGCCACAAATGCGCTAATGTAATTGATGCCCGCCGCCATCCGCTCGCTGTAGGATGAAGTTGCTAGAATTGCCATGCTAACGATGATTGCGCGACCTCGATTTCTTGCACGACTTGCGTGAGCATGACTAAAGGAGGCGCTACGAAAGAGATTCCCGCGCTAGGGGGCGTGAAACTATCAAATGCGCGAGTCCTACCATGGATTCTCTTTGGGACCCTGACGCTCGTTGCAGTGCGTGCCTTTGCCGGGACGGTGAGCTTGGCTTGGGATCCGATAGCCAGTTCATCGCTGGTCGGGTATTTGGTGTACTTCGGGCCATCCGCTGGACAGTATGCTGGCCGAATCGATGTCGGCAATACGACCAACCTTGCGACTTCAGCTCTTGTCGAGGGAGCGACGTATCACTTTGCCGTGACTACATATGACCCGAAGGGCACTATGGGCGTCTTCTCCAGTGCCTTCTCCAACGACGTAAGCGCAACTGTCCCATACAGCGAGCCAGTCGCACAATTCATTGGCAGCACGACATTTGGAGTGGCACCGCTGGCGATGAACTTTGTGAGCACTTCGACTGGCGCCATCGATATTTTCATCTGGACCTTCGGGGATGGCACGACGAGCAGCGCCCAGAATCCAGCTCACGTCTACTCCGCCGCGGGCAACTATACGGTCAGCCTCACAGTTGTTGGCGCTGGCGGTCGCAACACCCTGACGCAAAGCAACTACATGACGGTATTACACCCTCGTCCTGGAGGAGTGCGTCTGGCACCTGATCAGCGTACGTGGCGACCATAGTTCTGGCAATGCCGGGGCGCGCTGAGCTGTTTCCAATTCGCAGCTGTTTTGCTTATTTTTCAGGTTCAATTCAAAGTGTAAACTTTCGCTTCCACGTTCACGTGCGTTGCACGTCCGTTGTACGCAGGGGCGGTTTTGATCTCGTCAATCCGCCGTGATGGCAATTGCCTTCTTCCCAGATATATTTCTATGCGACCCTCGGAAAGGCCGCCGACATGAAAACTTGTGGTTGCAGTATGCCCATGGTATAAGATATACTATAAAGGCCAATTCTGCTAAGTTCACGAATCGTCCTAATTATTTGTTATCAATGGTTTACAGACATACCTTCGCCGAAAATTGAGCTAAAAGTGTAGAGTGTGCTGTGATGGGCCAGATTCCTGCACCTAGGCCGGAGCCTGCTTGCACTTGGCTTGGCGGCCAAAGTTAAGTTTCAGCTACTGATTTGATCCCGCGTTCGTGGTCAATTAACTTGCGCTTGAGAGTGCCCGACAGCGTCGTTGGTTGAGAAGCACGACGCCTGGTATCAAAACTCTTGCTCAACTGTTGGAGGGTAAATCATGTCAGTCTCCGCCCTTGTGAAGCACGGCTTTTGTTTGTGCGTGCTTGGAAATATTTCCGTTGCGTTGGCTGCAAACTATTCTGCGGCTTCCTGCTCATCATCCGCGGTGGCTACGGCAATAGCGTCCGCGAGTAATGGAGATACGATTCTTGTTCCAGCTGGAACCTGCACGTGGACGGTTCCTGTGAGTTTGAACAAATCCGTTTCGATCAATGGAACAGGGATCGATAGCACAATTATTATTGGAAACGGGTTTTCAATCCCAACGGGAGTTGATCACTACAGGATCACGGGCTTTACCTTCAACGGTAACTGGGGAACAAATTTCATTATTCAGCACGGACAATCAAGGACAGGCAACAAGAACTTCAGAATTGATCATAACAAGTTCATGAACAAAGCATACAGCACGAGCGGGACGATTCTCTTTCATGGATATAGCTACGGTGTAGTGGATCACAACATATTTCAGGATGCACTGGATGAAATTCTTTCCTTTGGGGGGATGGTGCCGCTGCCGCTACCAGGAGCCCAATAGTCGGTGGATATGAAAATGGAACAATTTTCGTCGAGGACAACCAGTTCGCATTGACCAATGCCTGCAGGGATCACTACGCTCCCGACCCGAATGGTATAGCTGAGAATATGTTCGACGGCAACAGCGGACCAAGAATTGTTTTTAGGTACAACAACATTAGTGACCACCAAAATTGTCGGTGGGACAAGGCTATAGAAGCCCACGGTTTCGAGTCTGAGTTTTCCACAGTTGGCGACGCGAGGGCGGTCTATGCGGTGGAAATCTATAACAATACGTTTACTTCAAACTATCCCGGCGCTTCAATGGCGATAAAACTTCGCGGACTTCAAGGCGGTGGGGTTATTTTCAACAATACGTTTTCCGGAACCGGCCAGTCCTTTGCGACACTCGCTACCCTGGAAAACTATCGTTCGCACATCACAGATGACACCGGTTCATTGAGCGCAGGTAATATCCGCGCAGCTGGGTATACGCTCCTTTGTCATTCAAGGCAAAGTGGTGAAAGTAGTCTCACGTGCGAGAAGTGTAGCGGTGGACTTGGACCTTGCTTTGGTCAGATAAATAATCTTTACATATGGAATAACGCAAATGCCGGAGTCGTGACCGTTGGGGCCACAACCTACACGCCCACTGACATTCTTTTGAATACCCATTATTTTCTTTCAAGTATGCCGGGATACACTCCCTATCAATATCCTCATCCGTTGACGAATCAGACTGCCCTTCCGGCGCCTACTAATTTGAGAGTACAGTAGGACGTCGTCTGAGTCCGACGCTCAGGGCTATTCATTCCCGAGCGGGGGCTCGGTGTGGGACTGCCGTGAATTGATTGGGCGGACGTCTCCGCGCTCAGCGCGTACACATAGCACATCCGCGAATGCGATAACCTTGGCGAAGCCGTGCCTGCTCAACGCCGCGCGCGATGCACGCAGCGTAGCCCACCCGTGATCTCACGCGAATTGAAGGCGCATCGAATCCGCTAGACATTGCGAGAATCTTGGTCGAGCAATAAGCATGGGCCCACTGGTTTCAATACTTATCCCAGCCTACAACGCCGGAAGATGGGTGAGGATGTCTGTCGAATCGGCATTGAATCAATCGTGGCCAACCAAAGAGATAATCGTCGTTGACGATGGCTCGACCGACGACACGTTGCGAATAGTCAAGAGGCTCTCGTCGCCAGTCGTCAAGGTCGTCACTCAAGAAAACCAAGGTGCTGCCGCCGCCAGGAATACGGCTCTTAGCTTCGCGCAGGGCGACTTCATCCAATGGCTAGATGCCGACGACGTTCTGGCGCGAAACAAGATCGAATCTCAGTTGGCGAAGAGCGACAGTCGTTCGGACACGAGAGTTCTTTATTCTTGCGCTTGGGGAAGGTTCTTCTACCGAATCGATGTGTCCAATTTTCAACGCGATTTACTCTGGAAAGACTTAGGGCCTATAGAGTGGTTAACTACTTCACTTGGATTCGGATTGATGATGCATCCTGCGGCGTGGCTCGTAAGCAGGAAACTGACTGCTATGGCTGGCCCATGGAACAACGGACTGTCATTGAATGACGACGGAGAGTATTTTTGCAGAGTCGTCGCCGCAAGTGAGTTGGTCAAATTTTGCAATGAGGCCCGAAGCTACTATCGTGTCGGTAATCCCTCAAGCTTGAGCTTCCAACTATCGCGCAATTCGATCAGCGCGTACGTTCTTTCGATAGACCTTTGCAAAGGACACCTGCTTGCGCTGGAAGACAGTGCGAAAACTAGGCAAGCATGCGTAGATATGTACAGTCAGCTTATTGCGGAGCTCGCCCCGAAGAGACGGAATTTGTTCGTATCGCAAAGCAACGGATCACCGACCTAGGCGGTCTTGGGCTCGCCCGCGGAATCCTTGGGGTTCTCATGCGCGCGGAAAGTACTAGGGCTTAGGAGGGCCAAAAGGCTCAAGCTTCTGATGTGGCGTTTGGGGAGTCAAGCCAAAAGGACCATCGATTGGTCGTGCTATATGGCGGCGGGTGGAAAACGTTGAGCTATCCCTTCCGCCGGCAGTTGGATGTGTGTGACGCGTTACCATCACAATTTGTAGGTAGCTACATCGAGGGAAGGTAGTACCTTGTTAGACATAGGGATAAGATTGCCTCCTACCAACCCAAGTCGCCTGCGCCGCGCGGCCTTCGGGCGGGTGCCTCCAGCAGAAACCCTGCGCTCCGAAAGAAGAATGAAGTTGTCCATCCATGGGGATTGAGTGGACCAAGGCCTTGAAAATCGACCCGCTTAAAGCCCTTGTCATCGATCAGGTAGTGCTGCAGATCGTTGTACTGCCACCGATCTGAGTTATCCAGAATAATTATCCCGTCGTCGGAGACGTACTCGGCAGCTATGTACAGACAGAGGCTACGAGCCATTCCATCGACAACGATGACATCGAAGGACTTTCGCGGGAAAGACGTCACTTCCGCAGCGTAGCCTGCAAAATCCTTATTGAGTAGCCCGTGTTCAACATTGTGATCTCTGCTAGGCGATAGCGGCAGGCAAAAGTTGCGCGCTTCGAACGACTTGATCAGTTCGACCGCGCATTCGCTTGCGAGATCGCCTTCCTTCACAAGGCGAAGGTCGAATTGCGGATACCACTCCGTTAGCCGATCAAACCAGTGTTCGTTGTGCTCGACGGACACCGTTTTCGTACAATGTTTATTCCAAAATATGGACGAGTATCCACATCCATACTCAAATACGTTCCACTGCGTCTGGACGACATCCTTCAAGAATTCGACAGCCGCGTAGGTATACCAAGGAATGGCTTCGCCCTCTGAATCTTCTGGGTACGCATTCCAGTAGCCCATTGATGCCAGGTACGAATGCTTCAATTCCCAGAGTCGTCTGAGTCCGAGATAGCTCTGATGAAGGCGAACGATACGATCCGACTTTTTGGCAGCGCGTCTCAAGCCTCTCCACACAATAGTATTTCGCATCATTTCATTCACTAGCATCCGAACTGCTGACAGTTACCTAGGAAGGTTGCTACAACTGGCAATTCCTCGAATCCTCACAACCGGCGTGTGCCTGCCGCATGCCTGCCGCGGTTTGGACGTATGTGACGGGAGCGCCGCCGTGGATTTACATGCGAATTTACCGCGAATTCCAATCCCTTATGGATCCAAACATAGCATGCGATCCTGCGTACCATAGTCACCCCAGATGCCTACTTCTGCTTCCCCAAGTAGAAGCGCCGCAGCTGCCGGCCCCCGCAGGCGGTTCCGGCTTCCGCCTAGCGCGGGTCATATGCAACCTGCTCCTTGGTGCACCGCGACTCCATCTTGTGCGTATCGCCATCCAAAAGCGAGGCGGCGCCGTCAACAAAATCCATTACTTGAATTGCTGCGAGAACGTCAATTCGCGTATCGTATTCTAAAGACCATTCGATGACAAAGGTCGTCGCTTAGCACATACTACGACGCTAAGCCGCAGAAGATGATGCGCAAAAACAAACTTGTCTGGATCGACCTAGACAACTCGCCCCATGTTCCCTTCTTTCGTCCAATCATCGCTGAGCTGCAGGCTAGGGGATGCGAACTTCTGTTGACTGCGCGCGATGCTTTTCAGGTTGCTGAGTTAACTAGGTTGCATAACCTCAAGTGCAGGGCAATTGGTCGTCACTTCGGCAAGAATCCGTTCATGAAAGTCGCTGGCCTACTCGTTCGCTCAGCGCAACTACTTCCTTTGGCGATTCGAGAGCGACCGGCGCTTGCGGTTTCCCATGGATCCCGAGCCCAAACGATGGTGGCGAGAATGCCTAGGAATTCCATCCGTTGTAATAGCGGACTACGAGCACGTACGGCACGTGACGCATCCTGATTGGGTGATCGTTCCCGAAGTCATTCGTACGGACGTCGCACGCAAGTTGGCAAAGAAAGTCGTCAAGTACCCTGGAATCAAGGAGGACGTCTACGTAGCAAACTTTCAGCCTGATCCTTCGATATTGGCGGAGTTGAGTCTAACACCTAGCGAAATTATTGTGACGGTTCGGCCGCCGGCTACCGAAGCCCACTATCACAATCCTGAAAGCGAACATCTATTTACTGCTGTAATAGACTGGTTGTGCGAAACAGAAGGGACGCGGACGATACTTCTACCGCGCAACGACAGACAAAAGGCGGCGATTTATCGGCGGTGGCCGGCGATGCTACAGACGAGGAAAGATCATTATTCCTGGCCACGCAGTGGACGGGTTGAACTTGATCTGGCATTCGGACTTGGTCATCAGTGGTGGCGGAACGATGAACCGGGAGGCCGCTGCACTAGGTGTTCCGGTCTATAGCATTTTTCGCGGTAAGATTGGTGCTGTAGATAGACTCTTGGCCGAAAACGACCGCCTTGTACTTGTGGAGACGGTCGGAGAGGTTCGACAAAAGATCGTACTGATAAAGCGAAAGTTATCGAATTCAAATTTCGACAATCGTGCCGCACTTCAAGCGATCGTGAACGGGATCCTCGCCGCCCTCGATAGCAAGTAGGTGCACAGCATTCCACATGTTAGCGGCAGGTGAGCAGTTGCAGTCGAACAGTGGAACAATGAACTTCGCGGCGCAGTGCTTGTAAAAGCATTTCTCGATGCATACCGTGGACGAATCTCTAGTTCAATCGCCGGACGCAATCTTGCGTAAGCTGCTTGAATACTGTCGCAAGAATGACTGGAAGGGCTACGATCCTTACGATGCTCTTAACAGCAGGATATTTGAGGTCCTTCCCTTTCTCGATTACAGGATTCCTCGACTTGCGCTGACTCAATTTCTCAAGCGAAGCCCCGTCAACTTAAGGCCGATGCTCTTCGTACCCAAAACGGAGAACCCTAAGGCAATTGCATTATTCCTTATGACGCTCCTGAAGCTCGCGAGTCTTGGTCAAGGCGTCGTAGATGCCGACCTCATCTCAGTGATGATCGAGAAATTGACAGGCTCGAGGTCAAAAGGGAGCTCATACTGGTGCTGGGGATATAATTTTCCATGGCAAACAAGGGCGAAATTAGTTCCTAGGGGAGCGCCGAACCTTGTGTGTACGGTGTTCGTCGCAGACGCGTTATTGGACGCGTACGCATTTAGTCATGATTTGCGGTATCTCGGCATGGCGGTTGGTGCCGCGGAGTATCTCGTCAATGACCTTTTTTGGACAGGCGAGGACGATTTGGCTTGCTTTGCCTATCCACTTCCGTCATCGCGAAGCCCTGTACATAACGCCAATTTTCTGGCCGCGGGCTTGCTATGCCGGATCGACAAATACCGTGGTGAATCGGGATTCCGTGAGACGGCGTTACGAGCTGCTCGGTACTCGACGGCGATGCAGCACAAGGATGGTTCGTGGAACTACGGAGAAGCGGCCAAACAGCGTTGGGTCGACAATTTTCACACGGGCTATAACCTATGCGCACTGCGTTCGATCGCAAAAAACGCGGGCGTGTCGGAGTTTGATTCCAATATACATCGCGGATTTAAATTCTATCGGGATCACTTCTTTGGACCTGGCAGCGCTCCCAAATATTTTCACGATCGCGCATATCCAATTGATATTCACAGTGTTGCCCAGAGCATGATTACATTACTAGAATTTGAGGACCTCGATGAGGGTGGATTTCGGCTGGCCTGCTCTGTGTATGAGTGGGCGATGAGAAACATGTGGGACGAGCGTGGATATTTCAGGTATCAGATTACTTCACTTTATCGAAACAATATTCCTTACATGAGGTGGTCACAAGCCTGGATGCTGTTTGCTATTTCGATCCTACTCGAACATAGAAGCAGGAGGGTGACTGGCAATCGAGGAAAGGTCATGGAGTATGAGGAATGCCCGGTGACCGTGCGATAGGGGATCGAAATGCAAGCGGCCTTACATGCGTTGGTGGATTCGGTGAACGAGCAGCAACGTGTTTTGAGTTACGCACTCGTTACACCCGCGCGCAATGAAGAGGCATATATCGAGCAAACAATATTGTCGGTCACAAAGCAAACAGTGTTGCCGGTCAAGTGGGTAATTGTCAGCGATGGTTCCAGCGACCGCACTGACGAAATCATAAAGACTTATTGTGCCAAGTTTGCGTGGATTGGTTATGTAAGGATGCCAGAACGGCAAGTGCGGGACTTTGCCGGTAAAGTTAACGCGTTTAATGCCGGATATTCGGCAATTGAGGACGTGGCGTACGACATCATCGGAAACCTTGATGCCGATATTTCGTTTGACGAAAATGACTATTTTTCGTTTCTCTTGCAAAAGTTCTCCGAGGACCCCAATCTCGGGGTCGGCGGCACTCCCTTCCGTGAGGGCTCATTCCAATACGACTATCGTTTTACCAGCGTGGATCATGTCTCCGGCGCCTGCCAGTTGTTTCGGCGGGAGTGCTTTGAATCCATCGGTGGCTACAGACCAATAAAGGATGGAGGCATAGATCTTGTTGCGGTGACTACTGCCAGGATGATGGGGTGGACGACGCGGAGCTTTCCCGAAAGGGTCTGTATGCACCATCGGAAGATTGGTACGGGAAAGAGCAAGCCTCTTGCGTCGCGCTTTCGATTTGGAAGGCAAGACTACTACCTGGGTAGCCATCCTTTGTGGGAGGGCTTCCGGTCGATATATCAACTGACCAATAAGCCGTACGTGCTTGGCGGTGTTTGCCTATTGGCCGGCTACTGTTGGGCATATCTTCGCGGCGAAGAAAGACGAGTTTCCGAAGAGCTGGCACAATTCCGCCGCAAGGAGCAAATGCAGCGACTCAGGAAGTTTCTCAATGGCATCGTTCCCTTGCGGAACAGACCGTCAGTGACGGTACCGACGAACAGGACTTCCTGACGGCGCCGCATATCGAGCGAGCCGATGGTTGACGATTCTAATAATTCGGCTCCGTCCGTAACCGTCTGCATTTGCACTTATCGGAGGCCGATTTACCTTGATAAGTTGCTTAGGGCGCTAGCGGGCCAGATCACAGACGGCGACTTCAGGATGAGTGCGGTCGTCGTGGATAACGATGCCGCAGAATCGGCACGGACGGTCGTCGCTTCCGCAGTGGCGATGACGGGATATCCCATTCACTATGCCGTTGAATCGACGCAAAACATTGCGTTGGCCAGGAACATGGCGCTCCAGCAAGCAGCCGGCGACTTTGTCGTGTTTGTTGACGATGACGAAATTCCGGGAGAGCGTTGGCTCGCGGAGCTGCTTAGCGCGTACCGCATTTACGGTGCCGATGGTGTACTTGGACCGGTTCTACCGCGATACGAGTCAATTCCGCCGGCATGGGTTCTCAAAGGACGGTTCTTTGAGCGACCAAGCCATGATACTGGGACGTGGCTGACTTGGTCCGAGACCCGGACCGGCAACGTATTGCTAGGGAGACAATTGTTGTCCGACACGGAGAGCCGATTTCGCTCCGAGTTCGGAATTGGAGGTGAAGATCGCGATTTCTTCCGACGACTGATCGATAAGGGCTATCGATTTGTATGGTGCGCAGAGGCTCCTGTGTACGAAAGCGTGCCACCAAATCGGTGGCAGAGGTCGTTCATGCTCAAGCGTGCTATCCAGCGCGGCATGATCCCTCAATTCGGGACTTCGGCGATTATCAAGTCATGTGTTGCAGTGCCGCTCTATTGTGTCATGTTGCCCTTTCTGCTCGTCTTAGGGCATCACCGTTTCATGACCTACCTTGTCAAGACCTGCGATCACCTTGGGAGACTTCTTGCATTCTTTGGTTTCCGGGTCTTTGCAGACAAATACTTGATTAGCTAACGAAGGCGTTGCTGTGAGCGGCGGAACTGTCGGATCCAGTGAGCGGACACCTCCGGTCCCGATCTGTGGCTTTGACGATCCCATACTGGTAACCGGGGCGCATGGCTTCATTGGCAAGAGGGTCGTAATGAACCTTCTCGCACGTGGCTTTCGGAACATCAGATGCCTGGTGAGGTCGTCACATGGTGTTGCCGCGCTAAGAGCTATGACGGCCGCATACGACCAGAAGCGTGTGGTAGTCATCGTTGGCAACCTATTGTCAACGGCAGACTGTAACCTGGTGACGAACGGTGCGAGGGTCGTTCTCCATCTGGCGGCAGGGCGCGGCGAGAAATCGATTCCGCAGGCCTATATGGATACCGTAGTGGCCACCAGAAATTTACTAAGCGCGGTGACAACGACTCCGAGCTTGAGACGATTCGTAAACGTAAGCTCGCTAAGTGTCTATTCAAACTTTACGATGAAAGACGGCAGCGCGCTCGACGAATCGTGCGTGGTCGATGACCGGCCTGAGCTCAGAGGCGATGCCTACACGTTCGCCAAAGTTGGTCAGGAGGAGATCGTCGAAGAATACGTTGAGAAATATGGCATCAATTGCGTCACGCTTCGTCCGGGAGTGGTGTTCGGACCTGGCAACAAGGGCATACACGGCCGAATCGGAATAGGTACGTTTGGGGTATTTTTGCATTTGGGCGGTGGCAACAGCATTCCGCTCACGTATGTAGATAACTGCGCTGAAGCGATTGTCCTGGCCGGTCTGACACCAGGAATAGACGGTCAGGCATTCAACGTCGTCGACGACGACCTGCCGACGAGCAGGGAATTTCTGTCTTCATATAAGAACAGTGTGAAGCGCTTCAGATCGATCTATGTACCCTATTGGATTTGGTATTGCTTCTGTTTTGGCTGGGAGCGTTACTCGGCGTGGTCTGAAGGCCAACTACCTCCGACATTCAACCGGAGAATGTGCTCAGCCTATTGGAAGAGACATAGCTACCCGAACAGTGAGCTGAAGTCTTCGTTGGGATGGCGCCCCAGCGTCGCGATGAAGACTGCCCTGCGCTCCTATTTCGAGCATGAAAAGAGCATTGCAATTTCGTCATGATAAACGTGGCAATCGTTGGTTGCGGGAAGATCGCTGAGTCACACGTTGGCCAAATTCGGCGAATCCGTGGCGCCAAGATCGTCGGGGTATGCGATGTTGAAGAGCTGATGGCAAGACAATTGAGCCGACGATACGGAGTGGAGCGCCATTTCAGTGAGCTATCAGCGCTTTTGGCAGAGTCAAGACCCGACGTGGTTCACATCACAACACCACCCCAAAGTCACTTCGCGTTGGCAACACAGTGTATGAATGCCGGCTGTCACGTCTATGTCGAAAAACCGTTTACGGCAACTTTTTCCGAAGCAGAGACATTAGTTGCGCATGCCTCGAGGACCGGCCTAAAGCTGACGGTTGGGCACGATGATCAATTTACTCATGCAACGCGAAGGATGCGTGACTTGATCAACGGAGGCTACCTGGGAGGAAAGCCACTTCACATGGAAAGTCACTATTGTTACGAGCTGGGTTCCGACGGTTACGCAAAGGCGGTGCTGGGGGACCGCAGCCATTGGGTACGGAAGCTACCCGGCAAATTGTTGCAGAACATAATAAGCCACGGAATCTCGAGGATCGCCGAATATTTGAACTCGGACGATCCGTTTGTGATCGCTCACGGATTTACCAGCCCGCAATTGAGGCAGATGGGTGAAAGTGAAATTGATGACGAGCTTCGAGCCATTATCAAAGATAGTGCCGGCGTTACGGCCTATTTTACTTTTTCCACCCAAATCCGCCCGGCCTTGCATCAGTTCAGGATCTACGGCAGCAAGAACGGGATAATTGTAGACCACGACCAACAGACGCTGGTCAGGCTTGGAGGTATAAGGCGCAAGAGTTATCTGGAGAAATTTGTTTCGCCGATGGTGCTTGCGAAGGAATACGCATCAAACGTAAAGTACAACGCTATGCAGTTCGCTAAGCGAGATTTCCATATGAAGGCCGGCATGAAATACCTAATAGAGAATTTCTACAAATCAATCAGCGAGGACGCGCCGCTACCTATTCCCTACAGAGAAATCTTGCTCACAGCGAGAATTATGGATGACATCTTCTCACAAATAGATCGGACCGCAGGCAGCGACAATGGGATTATCTAGCAGATGGTGATCATAAACGCGGACGATCTTGGCAAAAATCGCCTGGCTACTACTCGTACGCTTGAGTGCCACGCTCTCGGCAGGATCACGTCAACAAGCGCGATGGTCTTCATGCAGGATTGTGAGCAATCCGCGCCGGCGGTTCTTGAAAGTAGAATCGATCTCGGCCTCCACCTGAATTTTACCTCGCAATTCGATAGCCCCAGAGCGCCGGCAACCCTTCAGGACCATCAGCGTCGCATTTCACGATGCATATTAGGCAGCAAGCACAGCAGTTTGTTGTTTTATCCAACGCTAAGCGCCGCGTTTGAATACGTATGCAGTGCACAAATTGATGAGTTCCGTCGACTGTTTGGACGAGATCCCAGCCATTTCGATGGACATAGGCACGCGCATCTCTGCTTGAACATGCTGCTAGGCCAATATGTCGGTCATGGGGCAGTGGTTCGAAAGAGCTTTACGTTTGATCGAGGCGAGAAAAGCGACCTAAATCGCCTCTATCGACGAATCGTAGATCTATGGCTTTTGCGAAAGTACCGCTGTGTAGACATGTTTTTCTCACTAAGCAGACACCGAGAGCCGTCGTTTCTGGAGAGAATTATTGACCTCTCGCGGGATCACGATATCGAGCTTATGGTTCACCCCGAACGGACGGACGAGTTCAGCTTCCTGATGAGCGACAGGTGCGCAGAGTTTCTCACGAAGGTCCAGCGTGGAACGTTCTCAGAACTAAGTCGACATCGCGCAGCGTTAGCGCCTAATCAGCTCACTACATAAAAAGATTGCGGCACACGACATCATGAATTGGGTTGTTAGGAAAGTACGGAAGGGACTGGTGCACAAGTTCCTGAGAAAATTTGGCACGACTGCCACCAAGCAACGCATTTGGGACGAAGAGTTCAGGCAAGGGAGCTGGGAATATATCGACCACACTGACAACGATCCTATCTATCACTGTTTAGCGAAATATTGCAGAGGTCGGAACATCCTGGATTTAGGATGTGGCGCAGGTAACACAGGTAACGAACTGGATCTCAGACACTATGGTCACTATGACGGGGTGGATGTATCGCCAGAGGCGGTTGAAAGGGCGATCGAACGATCAAACAATAGTGGCCGTGGTGGGCAAAACGCTTACTTTGTCGGCGACATGTTGACGTTTGTTCCACAAAAACAATATTCAATAATACTTTTTCGAGAGTCGCTTTTTTACCTGCCGACATCGCGGATCTCGAAGGCACTCAAGCGATTCGGTGAGTATTTGCTTGACGACGGCTTCCTGATCGTCAGGATGTGTGATCGAGACCGTTACTCGAGCATCGTTGGGATCATAAAGAGTGAATTTGCAGTTCGTGAGGAGATTTGTCCGAAAGGCGAGCCGTCAATAATTCTTGTGTTCCGATGAAGTGCGGCGCTGCAGTTCGCTCTGATGGCTATGAATGTCAAATACTCAAACATAGGTAGGACGTTGGTGCAATCGCGAGGCATTTGGCATGTCCATGAGCGATAAAGCCGGTGTCCTGCTTGAGACTGATTCGGTCTCGAAAGCTCAATGGCATGCGCTACTAGGCAATTTTGCTGATGCGACGATCTTTCAAACCTGGGAATATGGCGCGATGGCATGGGGCGAGAGGCAACTGAGTCATGCAATATTGAAAATAGGTGGCAAAGCGGTAGCAGCCGCACAAATGCGGATCGCAAGTCGTGTTCCAGGGGTCAAGCACGCGAGCCTTGTTTATGGCCCACTCTGGAGAACGAAGGGGGCTCCAGAGGATTGCGACATCTTCGAGCTATTTATCAAAGCGTTGGTTAAAGAGTACGTAGATCAACGGAGATATTCGCTTACCGTTTATCCGTTCATTCATGACGGAGAGCATGCTGCAGACAAAGTCACCAATTGCTTGACTCGCCTGGGTTTCACGACGGCCAACGAGCACCCGAGAACGCTCGTTCTCGACACCTCTACTTCCCTAGAGGACTTAGAGAAGAATCTTAGGCCAAGGTGGAGACAATATTTGCGCCATGCGCGGCAGGAGCACTTGGATGTGACGATCGATACTGACCATGAGCTATTGGCGAAGTGTCTCCGCGTTTACAACGAAATGCACGAAAGAAAAGGATTCAAGGAAAATGTTCGTATGGAAGATCTGTTGCTGCTACAGCAACGATTGTCAACGGAGCACAAACTTAAGGTCATAGCAGTAGGCAAAGAAGGGAGCATTGACGCGTGCGTAGTCGGTTCGGCAATTGGTGATACTGGTCTTCAAATGTTGGCCGCTACAACAACCCGCGCACTCGAA
Organism: uncultured beta proteobacterium; assembly: GCA_963741315.1. Classification (GTDB taxonomy): domain Bacteria; phylum Pseudomonadota; class Gammaproteobacteria; order Burkholderiales; family Casimicrobiaceae; genus PALSA-1003. Next base: position 36,902 of record CAVUHK010000004.1, on the reverse strand, counting down.
AACCACGCCTCATACCTTGCTAATTGGGAAATGCTGAGATTGATGCACATGGACGGCGTACATTGGTTTGACCTGAGGGGAATAGACAAGGAAAGCAATCCGGGTGGCTATACGTTCAAGACGGGCCTGAGTGGGAAGAGCGGTATCGAAGTCTGCTTTCTTGGGAACTTTACATTGCATCGAAGCAAATTTGCCAAGATCATGACACTGGGAATAAAGAAGTCGATTGGGCGTTACAAAGCCGCGTGGAATTGGCGCCTGCGCCGCCGCCCGCGTCGTGGTGAGTAGGGTCGGATGACCATAGCCACCCGCACGAAGCATTTCAATGACGTTGGGAAGCTGACCTGAAGCAAATCATATTGAGTGTATGCAGGCTCTCTCCCTTTCGATCTATGTTGCCTTTGTTGGCCTTGCGTTTCGCTTTGCGCAGCGCAAGAGAGCGGACGTGTCAGTCGGTCTTTGGATACCGCAGATATGGCTGCTCATCGCAGCATCAAGGCCTATCGTCTATTGGATAAACCCCGACTCGTTTGGAAAGCTCGACTACGATTTCGTCAGCGGTAGCCCGGTTGATCGGGCAGTATTTAGCCTGCTGTTGCTAGTCGGAGTCGTTATTCTCATAAACAGACGGTTGGATTGGCGATTCATACTCAAGAGAAATCACTGGCTGTTTGCGTTGTGTGTCTATGTCGGCGTGACCGTCCTATGGTCCGATTATGAGTACATATCGCTTAAGAGATGGGTTCGAGCGGTAGGTGACCTTGTGATGGTGCTTATCGTTGTTACGGAAAGAAATCCACAAGCTGCTATCAAAGTTCTGATCATGCGGTGTGGCATCCTTCTTTTGCCACTCTCGATTGTCTTCATAAAATACTTCCCTCACCTGGGCGTTGCATACACAGAGGACGGGGAGAAGACTATGTGGGTGGGCGTGACGACTCACAAGAATGAGCTTGGCGCGCTCGCGTTAGTCTGCGGCATCCCATTGATCTTGTCGTTGCTGGATTCTTGGCGTCGACGGAAGATCAAATGGTTCGATGTTGCACTAATGGTGATGATACTTTGGGTTTTGCGCGGCTCGTCAACTGCGGGTAGCGCAACTTCGGTGCTGGCGTTCATCATGAGTTTAGTCCTCATATTGTTCTTGCAAGTCTTTCGGCCAGACCCACGGCGACTGTGGCAAAAGGCTGCAATTGTGTGTCTGGCTTACGTTCTACTCGAATACGGATTTGAGGCGGTATCGGGGTCTTCGCTGTACGTAGTGATTTCGCAGTCCTTTGGACGAGATCCGACGCTGACAGGTAGGACAGACCTTTGGGTAGCCCTGCTAAAGCTTGCAAGCGAGAACCCCATTCTGGGGACGGGTTTTGGAGGCTTTTGGATTGGAAACACCCATGGTCTTTGGAAGCAATTCATCTGGTACCCGACCCAGGCACATAACGGGTACATTGACGTCTACTTGCAAACGGGGCTTCTCGGTCTCGCACTCCTTATTTTGTCCATTTACTCAGGATATAAGAATGTAATTCAAGATTTCTACAATGATTTCGAATACGCTAGCATCAGGTTCGTCTTTCTGATCATAACTTGCATTCATAACTTCACAGAGAGCAGCTTTTTAAGAGGAAGCTCGCTCATATGGTTCTTTTTTCTGCTCTCTTCTGTTGCAGCTCGCTCCAGGAATAGCAAGAAGACACCACCACCAGGGAAGAAGACCTGAAGCATGGCCTTGCCGTCGATGAAGTACAGAATCGTGTCCAGTGTCGCTGCGCGCCTGCCGGCATCTTGGACATCGGTATTCTCGAAAAATGCATGCATTGTGCCGTACTATCACATGGTCAGTGACGACGATCCGGTGCATGTCAGGCATCTATACAACTACAAAAATGTAGACGGGTTCAGGAAAGATATCGATTTTCTCCTAAGTAGGTATTGTCCAGTTCAGCTTGATGACATATTGACTTGTGTCAGGACCGGGCGACCTCTCCCACCGAAATCTTTCTTGCTCACATTTGACGATGGATTTCGGGAAATGTATGAGATCGTTGCGCCAATTCTCCTGGAAAAGCGGATCTCGGCGCTGTTCTTTCTCAACTCGGATTTCATTGACAACAAGAAACTGTCTCACGAGCACAAGGCAAGCCTGCTGGTCGATCGCGTTCGGCAAAGTGGATCGATTGCATTGAGACGGCAGATTCTGGACATATTGCGAGACAATGAAATCGTTCAAGACGACATCACCGCTGGGCTCATGGCCATTGGCTACCATAAACAGCAGCTCCTAGGTGACCTGGCGACGCTGATGGATGTAGATTTTGACTGTTATCTGAGAACTTGCAGACCCTATCTTACGTCTGGACAAGTGCGCGAACTGCTCGAGGGGGGGTTTGGCGTTGGGGCACATAGCAGGGATCACCCAATGTATTCGACATTGCCATTGGAGGATCAGGTTGCGCAGACAATTGAGAGCGTGAAGGCGATCAGGACGGCATTTGGATTGTCGTATGGAATATTCGCATTTCCGTATACCGACGCAGGCGCCTCGAGAGAATTTTTTGTTCGTATATTTGCGGCTAAAGAGGTTGATCTTTGTTTCGGTACTCGAGGCATTCTAGATGATAGTTTCGAAAGGATGATTCAAAGGTTCAGTCTAGAGAATCCGTTGATATCAGCAGAGAAGATAGTGGCCTATCAATATGCAAGGAAGATAGGTCGAGTCTTGCGAAGATGTGACAAAATTGTTAGAAATTAGAACTGAGCCGAGAGCACCTTGACGACCATCGCGATGCGCAACGCCTGCATCTAAGGTAGGGCGATGCAGGCGTAGTGCAGCGGGCGGCTAGTCTCATATTTACGCGGCGATATTCTCCACTTACGCTGGAGGACCGACTACTGCGCCAGGCGTGGCCCCCGAGAAAATCGCGTTCGTGGTTCCATCGCCGGGCTCGCTACCTCACAAGAGGTGACCTCGTTGAACGCAACGAACCCTGATCCCGCGGCGAAAGACCTCAAAGAAGCGTCCCTTCGTGGTGGGTTGGCAAGGGTTCTTGCGCAGGCATCGAACCTCCTGTTCCGTGTCGGATCCATAGTGATTCTGGCGCGCCTGTTGGAACCTAGCGACTTCGGTCTTGTGGCCATGGTCACCGCGGTTGTAGGGATCCTGAGCATAGTCAAGGATTTCGGACTGTCCGCCGCGATCGTCCAAAGCGCCGCAATCACAAACGATCAGCTCTCGACACTATTTTGGCTGAATGTCCTGGTGGCGGGCATGCTTTCGGGACTTGTTCTAGCGACCTCCCCACTACTGGTGGCGTTTTACGGCGAACCGCGTCTACTTTGGATTGCCGCGGCTCTCGCAGTCGGATTCCTGTTCAATGGCGTTGCGGTTCAACATGGAGCGCTACTTCATCGCCAGATGCGATTCGGAGCTATGGCGGTCATCGAAATCCTGTCCCAACTGGTTGCCATTCTTGTCGGCATCATTATGGCAATTCTCGGATATGGATACTGGGCGCTGGTAGCAATGACCATAGCTCCGTCGGTAACTAACGCGGTCGGAGTTTGGCTAGTGGTCGCTTGGATTCCGGGACTGCCGCGCCGCAACGCCGGGGTTGGCTCGATGGTTCGGTTTGGCGGCGCTGTTTCGCTTAACTCTCTGGCGATGTATGTCGCCTACAACTCGGACAAAGTACTTCTCGGCCGTATGTGGGGGGCGGAAGCGTTGGGATTTTATGGACGTGCCTACCAATTGATGAATATTCCTTCGGATAGTCTCCTTTCCGTAGTCGGCGGGATTACATTCTCGGCTCTGTCGCGGCTGCAGAACGATGCTAGTCGGTTCAGGAACTACTTTCTCAAGGGATATTCGCTACTGCTGGCAATCGCGGTGCCAGTTGTCATTGCTTCCGGACTATTCGCAGGCGATGTAGTCATGGTGATGCTTGGTCCGAAATGGACTGACGCAGCGGTCATCCTGCGCAACTTGAGCCCGGCTTTCTTGGTACTGGTATTGATTAACCCACTCGCATCGATGCTATTAGCCAAAGGACTCGCAAAGCGCATTCTGAAAATCTCTTTGGTAGTCGTTCCACTGACAATCTCGGCCTATCTCATCGGCCTTCCGTACGGGGCCAGCGGCGTCGCATTGGCTTTTTCAGTCGCAATGATTATTTGGGTGCTTCCACATGTAGCTTGGTGCGTACGGAACACGTCGATTTCCCTTGGCGACATCTTAGCAGTCGCCAGACAGCCACTGATTTCGGCTGCTGTTGCTGGAGTTGCCGGCGCAACCGCTGTCCTTGGTTATGACGAACTTGTAGCGTGGTTGAGCGCAGGGACACTTGGAACGGGTTTGTGGGATCAGTTTGTCCATAACAGCTGGCAAACGTCATTGCCAAGGTTAATTGTGGCGTGCATTGTAATGTTGGAGCCTATTGGATCATGCTCATGCGCGTGTTTGGGCAGATGGGGTTTTATCGAGAGCTTCTCCATTCTCGCCGGCTTTCGACGTACATCTTAATTTCGGCAATTCGGGATGTTGAACGCTGACGCGGCATACGTTTCAATAGGGACGGCTTTGCGGACGCTACGGAGCGGGTGCAGCGCAGTCGCAATGAAAATGCACTGATAGAACATGCAAAACAATATTGAGATAAGCGTCGTCATTCCGACGTACAACCGTAGTCATGTACTTCGCAGGGCGATTGACAGTGCGCTCGATCAAGCATATGCGCCGGCCGAACTCATCGTCGTTGACGACGGTTCGGTCGACAATACGCGAGAAATGCTTGAGTCGTATGGGGAAAGGATCAGATGGACTTACCAGTCGAACGCTGGAGTATCTGCAGCGCGTAACCAAGGAGTAAAGGTAGCCAAAAGCGATTGGATTGCATTTTTAGATTCCGACGACTACTGGCTGCCTGACCACCTGAAACGAATGGTTTCAGCGATACATGCGACTAGAGGCGACGCTGCCCTTTACTTTGCTGATCTGCAGGTGCCGGCGGAGGAAGGTGGAGGTCGATATTGGAGCCGTTGCGAATTTGCACCAGAGGGCGAGTGGGAATTGAAGCGCGATGCTGGTGACTGGGTGTTCCTGCGCATCCAGCCGATGATGCTGCAAGCGAGCGTAGTCGCCCGTAAGGCCTATTTGGAACTAGGAGGACTTTCGGAGCAGCTCCGGACAAGAGAGGACACGCTGTTTTTCTTTAAGTTGGGCCTACTCTATCCGGTATGTGCTGTAGCTGGGTGCGGAACAATAATGCATTCAGAAGACAACATTCGATTGACAAGAATTCACAACAAAGAGACGCCCTCTTACCTCCAGGCGACTTTTTTTCTTTTTGAGACACTGCTCGCGAACTCGAATAGCTTGAGCCCCGAGCGCCGCCGGCTGCTGATGGACGCCCTAGCAGGTACACACATCGGCGCGAGCCGGGTGTCGATGCGTCGAAGTGAATACACGAATGCCGCGAGGAGCCTCGCTTTGTCTTTTAGAGCGAGTCCTCTAGCCTTCGGAAGGGAAATGCGTGGGGTTATCGCCCGCCGAGGCGTCCTCAAGACTCTTAGGACAGCGTTTCGAGCCTTCACCTTGAAATTCGGCTACGCGGTCTTGGATGTTAGAAAAGACCAGTCGCCTTTCGTTTTCCTTGCGGGGCACCTGAACAGTTTTATGCGGAACCTTGAAGTCAATTGTGTTATCGACGTAGGTGCCAATCGTGGGCAGTTCGCGTCCATGATACGGCGCGCTGGATATACCGGACGAATAGTCTCAATCGAACCTGTAACTGAGTGCTACGACGCGCTATGCAGGAGATTTCAGGGTGATTCTTCGTGGCGTGCAATGAACATCGCACTGGGTGAAGAAGACGAGGACAAAGTTATCAATGTCTTTGCTTCGGACGACCTAAGTTCCTTCTTTGCTCCATCGATCAATATGAGCCAGCATCTGCAGAATTCCTATATCAAGAGTTCTCAAGTTGTAGCCGTGAAGCGCCTGGATACGGTCTTTGATCAGATCGTCGAAGGCCTTGCAGAGCCACGAGTCTTTCTTAAGTTGGACACGCAGGGCTACGACTTGAGCGTGGTAAGAGGAGCAGCTGACTCGTTGCGCCATGTCGTTGGCGTGGAATCCGAACTTTCGGTCATACACTTGTATGAAGGTATGCCTGACTACCTCGAAGCCCTTGCCTTCTATCGCAATCTCGGCTTCGAACCCACGGGGATATTTCCGCTCGAACGCGATAGAAATAGTGGACATGTTATCGAGTTTGAAGCCGTATTCGCGCGGCGCAAGAGCGGCGAAAACGGCAGCAGTGGTATTTGAACAACCCAAATTGCCGATGAAAGTTCTATTTGTTGGGGACCACAGGGATGCGATGAATTGGGGAGGGCGCGGCCAATCAATCGCGCTTCACCAACTCCTTGAACGGAAGTTCGAAGTCGAAAGCGTGATCGCCGGCGACACAGTGTGTGATTGCAGTGGTACGCGGGATCTGGTCGGTACATTGCTGCCCCTGAAGCATTTTCCATTTCTGCGCCGCATGCGACACGCGGTGAAGCCGATTGATTGGTATGTCCGCATTGAAGAACGCTTCGGAGCTCGTGATTTTGTCGCCAACGACCCCTCGAAAAGCGCAGACAACCTCTTTCGCTACAAGTCACAAAATACGGAGCTTGAGCAAATCTACAGCTAGATCGCGGCAGTCGATTTGGTTGTGATCAATGGCGAAGGCAGCGGCGTCTTCAGTACTCCGTTCCGGCGAGATTTCTTCGTCTACCTCGCCATGATCGAACTTGCTGTTAGGCTAGAGAAGAAGGTCTTCTACGTAAAAGGGATCGTTTCGGACTGTCCCTTCACGGGGCGGAATCAGAGATCTCGAGTTAGCCCGGAGGACTCTTGCGAAGTGCGACGCCGTTTTGGTGCGCGATCCCGAGTCGCTGGAGTATGTACAGAGGGAAATGCCTGAAGTAAAGTCCGAGTACATCCCCGATGTGCTGTTCACGTGGTTCCCGATTTATGAACGATCTGGTGCTTGGGTCCCGCCGAATGGAGACTTCGTCATCCCTCCGCCGGAGAGGAGTGAATATTTTGGCAAGCTGGACTTCTCAGTCCCTATATCTGCATCGGTGGCAGTTCCTGGGCAGCGGGCTTTCAGGAACAGGCCGTCGAGCACTACCTTGGTCTCCTGGAAGGAGTTCGTCAGCTTGGACACTCGGTGTACCTGACTCAGAACTGCGCCGGAGATCAGTTTCTTCAGGAGGTGGCGCGAATGAGCGGATGCGGAATCGTTCCCTGGAATACGCCGATCATGATGGCCGGCACGATTCTCACGAACGCGCGTGTATTCATCTCCGGCGGATTTCATGCCACCATCTTTGCATCCTTGGGGGGGCGCCGTGCGTCTTTCTCGATGCCCATTCGCACAAGATGGCTAGCCTGCAGAGAACATTGGAATACGATACGCAGAAGCAATTCTCGGCGATGCCAGTTAAGCGTGATATTGATGAGATTGCGGCGATATCGGAAAAGTACATTGGCGAAGGTAGTCCGTTGCGGGAGAAGATCAAGGGCGTTGTGGCAAAGCGATGTACGTGAAGCTGGGCAACTGCCGCAGCGCGTACTCGATTACATTTGACAGCAGGCCTAAGTGGGTTGTCGCCAGGGACCATGAATATCCAGTAAGCGGGGCCAAAATCGAGCGCAGGGCGCTCTTGTCCTCCAGATGATGCGGGGATGACACCCATAGTCACTCATAGGTGGCGGCGGCCACGCCAAGGTCGTGTCTGCCATTGTGGACAAGATCCGGCAATATCGAGTTGTCGGCTACACCGCCTTGGGGGCTGGATCGGTACCACCCAACTTCCCGGTGTATCTTGGGGACGACCATGTATTGCCGGACCTCGTTGCCACTGGTCGGGTGGTTTGCGCGGTGCTCGGGAATCGGTATTGTCGACGTCGATGCCAGCCGAAATGCGCTGCGCGACAGGCTTCTCGCGTTTGGCCTTGTCCTTCCGGCCATCGTCTCGCCAATGGCCGTGATCAATTCCGACGTGGTCATCGGCGACGGTACTGTCGTTATGGATGGCGTCGTGGTCAATCCAGGTGCGAAGATTGGTGAATGCAGCATCGTGAATACGAACGCTACGGTCGAACATGACTGCAACGTAGGTGCCTGCAGCCACATCGCGCCAGGCGTCGTTCTATGTGGTGGGGTGTCGGTGGGCGCCCAGTCGATCATTGGGGCTGGCGCATGCGTGCTACCCGGCGTTCGCATTGGAGAGCGCTGTCTTGTAGGAGCTGGCGCAACGGTTACGCGCGATTTGTTGGCGCCGGGTGTGTACATGGGGAGTCCCGCTATTAGGGTCACAAAATGAGCACCGACAGGGTCTACGTTATCGCGGAGGCCGGCGTAAACCATAACGGCTCTTTGGAGCTTGCCCGGCAGCTCGTCAAGACAGCGAAAGAGACAGGCGCCGACGCAGTCAAGTTCCAGACCTTTCGGGCGGAGGCGTTAGTCATTCGTGGAGCGCAAAAGGCAGCCTATCAGCGCCAGACCACGGACGCTGAAGAGTCGCAGTTCGATATGTTACGGCGCCTGGAACTCGACGCATACGCGCATGCCGACCTTATGGCGTATTGCCGGCAAATCGGCATTACGTTCCTCTCAAGCCCGTTCGACGAGTCGAGTGCGGACATGCTCGATGCGATGGGCGTGGAACGCTTCAAGCTCGGTTCCGGCGAGCTGACCAATCTGCCTCTGCTCGGCCATGTCGCCCGCAAGGGCAAGCCCATCATCATGTCCACTGGGATGGCGACACTTGGCGAGGTGGAAACTGCCCTCGTTGCGTTTCGCAAACATGGCGGCACCGATGTTACGCTGCTTCACTGCGTCACCGAGTATCCGTGCCCGACCGAACAGGTCAACCTGCGCGCAATGCTCACACTCCGTGCTGCGTTCGACGTTCCCATCGGCTATTCGGACCACACCGAAGGCATCGACATACCAATTGCCGCAGTGGCCATCGGTGCCCGGATCATAGAGAAACATTTCACACTTGACCGTCAGATGGAAGGCCCGGACCACAAGGCGTCGCTGGAACCCGGCGAATTCGCTCGCATGGTACACGCCATTCGCGAAGTTTCTCTAGCGCTCGGAGACGGCATCAAGCGACCCGCGGCGTGCGAATTGGCCAACATCCCTGTCGCGCGCAAAAGTCTCGTCGCCGCGAGACCAATCCCTGCTGGCGCGCTCATATGCAGAGATGACTTGACCATCAAGCGCCCGGGCTACGGGATTACGCCGGCGGATCTAGACAAGGTCATCGGCCGGCGCATCGTCAGCGATCTCGCCTCGGACGAGGTCATCACGTGGGAGATGTTCCGCTGATGGCGCGCCGAATTGCCGTCGTGACGACCTCGCGGGCTGACTATGGCTGCCTGTACCACCTTCTCCGGGAAATGCATGACGATCCGGACGTCGAGCTGCTGGTTGTCGTGACGGGCATGCATCTATCCAACCTTCACGGTCATACCGTGGACGCCATCGAGGCCGACGGATTTGAAATTGCCGAGCGAGTACCGATGCTTCTCGCATCGGACGACGAAGCCTCGATCGCGAAATCGGTAGGGGTCGGCCTCATCGCCTTCGCGGACGTTTGGGGGCAGTTGCGCCCCGAGCTAATGGTGTGCCTCGGTGACCGTTACGAGTTGATGGCACCTGCGCTGGCGGCGCTTCTCCAGCGCGTGCCCATTGCCCATATTCACGGCGGCGAGACAAGCCAGGGTGCGGTTGACGAGGCGATTCGGCACAGTATCAGCAAGATGGCGTCCATTCACTTTCCCGCCACTGCGTCGTATGCGCAACGCTTGATTCAGATGGGTGAGCCGCCCGAGCGCGTTTTCACCTATGGCGCTCCTGCCCTCGACGGCTTGTACCATCACCCGCTGATGACGCGAAACGAGCTCGCCAGCCGGCTGCAATTTGACCTGAATAGTCCCGTAGCCCTGGTTACTTACCATCCCGTGACGCTTGAGCTCGACGATTGTGACGACCAGATTCAAAATCTTTTGGATGCGATCAGACGGAGTGGCGTCGCGGCCGTATTCACGCGCTCCAATGCCGATGCCATGGGCAGCCGAATCAACGCAGCGATTGAGAGATTTACGAGCGATGCACCGCAGCGATATCGGCTCTACGACCACCTCGGTCCATTGGTATATTTTAGTTGTCTCAAGCAACTTGATCTGATGATCGGCAATTCGTCCAGCGGATTCGTGGAGGCACCCTCATTTGGTCTGCCAGTGGTGAACGTCGGTAATCGGCAACTAGGGCGCCTTCATGCCAAGAACGTCATCGACACGGATTACGGATCCGATGCGATAGTGGCTGGCATCGAACGAGCACGATCTTCTGAATTTCGTCGGTCTCTGGAACGCATGGAAAATCCTTATGATGTCTTTCAAGATGGCAAGACATCGTCAAGGATCAAGGAAACGCTAAAAGAAATACAAGTCTCCGCCGAGCTACTCAAAAAGAGGTTCCACGACTTTGCGCCGGAAGCAGGCCAATGAACGCATCCATCAGTCGTTTTCTTGTCAATAAGGACGTCTCTCTGAAAGCCGCGATGCGGCAACTGGAAGAGACCGAGGAGCGAATACTGTTCGTCATCGACGACGACGGCAAGCTTTTCGGGGCAATTACGGATGGCGATATCCGGCGCTGGATCCTGGCAGACAAGTCTCTCGAGGCATGTATCCAGGAGGTATGCAATAAGTCGCCGTACACGCTATCCCCTCAGTTTCACCTCGATGATGCCCGCCAGACCATGCTCGAGCGTAATTTCGCGTGCATTCCAGTAGTCGATGAAGATCGACTCATCGTTGAGCTGCTGTTCTGGGGACAAGTATTTCAGGATCGGCCGCAGACTATTGCACGACTCCAACCAATCAGTGTCTCGGTAGTCATCATGGCAGGTGGCAAGGGGTCACGCCTCGACCCCTTTACGCGCGTGCTGCCCAAGCCACTTATTCCGATAGGAGACAAAGCTGTCATAGAGATAATCATCGAATCCTTCATCGGGTACGGGATCAAGGACTTTCTCATATCGATTAACCACAAGGCCAAGCTGATCAAGTCGTTCTTTGAGGAGCTGCATCCCGCTTACGGCGTCAGGTACATCGAGGAAGATCGGCCTTTGGGGACGGTCGGAGGATTGCGAGCGTTGGTTGGGCAGGTGGATGGTTCGCTGATCGTCACCAACTGCGACATCATTGTGCGCGCAGACTACGCGGACCTCGTGCACGCGCACGAGAGCGAAGGCAACGACATTACGGTAGTGGCGTCGCTCAGGGACTACCACATTCCTTACGGGGTCTGTGAGCTGGAAGTTGGAGGGCGTTTGAAGCGGATTGTGGAAAAACCTCACTACGATCTCTTGGTCAATACGGGCATGTACGTCATGCGCTCCGAGGTACTTGAGCTCATCCCGGATAACAAGATGTGCCACGCGACCGAATTGATTGAAACCGTGATTGGTCGCGGTGGGAGGATCGGTGTCTACCCCATAAGCGAAAAAGCATGGCTCGACACGGGCGAATGGGCGGAGTACCGCCGGACCGTCCAGGCGCTCAGCCAATGACATAGGATCAGCGCAGCGAGCGTATGTCATCCCATACCTATGCCGATTTCGAAGCGCTTGAATGATAAAAAACTTGCGGGAGCTCTATCGGTACCGGGAACTGTTGTTCATGATTACCTGGCGCGATATCAAGGTGAAATACAAGCAATCGGTGATGGGCTTCATGTGGGCCATTTTCATGCCGATGCTGATCGTAAGCGCTGGAATTCTGGTGAAGTATGCAATTTCAATTCTCTCTGGCAAACCAATCGTGCTCTCGGACTTGGCAACCGTCTCGGTCAAGGCTGTCCCGTGGGCGTTCTTCGTCGGCTCGATTCGCTTTGGTACGAATAGCCTATTGCAGAACAAGACCTTGGTGACGAGAATATACTTTCCAAAAGAGATATTTCCGATTGCGGCCGTGATGTCGTCGTTATTTGATTTTGCCGTCGCTGGAGCCGTTCTCGGAGTAGTCCTGTTGATTCTGAAAACCGGGACAAGCATTTACTTGCTATGGTTACCAGTGCTGATCATCTTGCTCGTGGTTCTGGCACTGGGCTTGAGCATAATGTTGTCAGCTCTAAATCTGTTCTTCAGAGATGTTAAGTACCTGGTCGAGGTGATACTGACGTTCGCAATATTCTTCACACCTGTTCTCTATGATGTTGATATGTTCGGAGAGGCAGGGCGGATTCTTCTGATAAATCCCGTCGCGCCCATTCTTGAAGCCATGAGTTCCTGCGTTGTGCTCCACCGCTCGCCTGAGAGTTGGTGGCTCCTCTATAGCGCGACAGTATCGCTTTTGTTCCTGCTTCTTGCATATTCCAAATTCAAGAAGTTGGAGCCAAGATTCGCGGAAAGGATATAGGGGGGCCTGTGTCTGAGCTCGCGTTAGAGTGCAGCAATGTTTCGAAGAAATTCAAGAAAGGCGAGTCATTCGACTCGCTAAGAGACTTCATTCCTGCGATTTTCGGTCGATCATCACGAAGGACAACGACGGGCGACCTTAGCGCAGCACGAATTTTGGGCTCTCAAGGATCTTAGTTTTCAAGTTACTCGCGGAGAAGCGTTGGGAATCATTGGAAATAATGGGGCGGGCAAGAGCACGTTGCTTAAGCTGCTGAGCGGAATCATGAAACCGACGAGTGGGTCGATCGCGATAAATGGAAAATTGTCGGCTCTAATCGAAGTTGGTGCGGGATTTCACGACGATCTGACCGGAAGAGAGAACATATTTCTCAATGGTGTAATTCTCGGGATGTCGAGGGCTGAGATAGCCCGGAAGTTCGATGAGATCGTCCATTTCTCCGGTCTCGAGGAATTCATTGATACACCAGTCAAACGCTATTCGACCGGCATGTACGCGAGATTGGGATTCTCGGTTGCCGCACATGTGGATCCGGAAATACTGCTGGTAGATGAAGTGCTAAGCGTCGGCGACTGGGCTTTTCAGAGCAAATCCTCCCAGAAGTTGGAGGAACTTATCAAGGGTGGAGCGACGGTCATTTTTGTCTCTCATAATTTGAAGGCCGTCGGACAACTTTGCACGAAGTGCATCCTGTTGGAACACGGCAAGGCAGTGAAGAGCGGATTGTCGGAGGAAGTGATAAAGCACTATCTGGAGTCCGATTCCAAACAATCTAGCGCGTCACAGAAAAGCAAGATACGCATATCGAAAGTGACGCGTTACGAGGTCAGGAAAGGCTGAAGCACGCATTGTGACGGGAGAGAGGATCTTGGTCACAGTAGCCGTGAAAAGTGACATTCTCTGCACCGATCTGGCTCTTCACGTATATATATATGATGGCAATTTCTATAATATTTTTCAGACTTCCACGGAACTCCTCGGGGCCGGCGAGTTCTCGCTAAATGAAGGGGAGGAGAAGGTATTTTGCATTGAATTGACCATGCATTTGGGCATGGGACTGTACTATTTGGGTGCCGTTGCGAGAAGCAAGTTTCACGGCGGAGGCGAACAATATGACCGCAGATTTCCTGCCTCAACCATTTACGTCGATGCCCCGGGCGTCATGAATGGACCTGCAAATCTTTACCCAACCTTGATTCGCGCAACACAAGGAACGGCTTGAGTCGATGTCCGATATGGCGACGGTGCCTTTTGATCGCGCAACAATGGTGAGCGCTTACAAAGTACGGCCGACTCACGGAGCAAGCGCGCGACTAAATAGATATATGTCGATGTCGTAGTACTCTTTGCGAAACGACAGGGCGAGTGAGTCAAATAGCTTGCTTGATATAAACGCGTGGTTCTTGCTCGGATGGGAGACTATCAGCCAAACTCGATCGGCGTGCTCCACGGACTGCCAGAGCGCATCAATATTACTTTCATCGACGGTACTGATACCCTTCTTGACCAGCGTGTCATTACGAGAGTAGTAGTTGAACGGCATCAGTCCACCCGTTGCATTGAATAGCAACAGATCGCCAGCTCTTGCATCCATATCAATATCTCGAGCTACATCACGCCACTGCTCCTTAATTGATGTTGAGTAATATTCGCGAATCTGTATCAGCGATACCGCCATGATTACGACGACTAGAATTGGCTTAACATAGGCAGTGCGAAGGTTGCTGAGTCCACTCGCTACCAGAATCAAGAAGGCGACAGAACCAAACATCGTGTATCGAGTGACGTAGATTGGCGCAAACAAAACGGAGATAGCAAACGGAACAATTATAGATATCAGCAGCCAAACCAGCAGGAAGCTAGTCTTATCAGTTTTCAATAAAGTCAACTTCCACTCGCAGGAATCTAATGACTTGAAAATCGACCCAAAGTGGAAGACACCGCGATCCCTTTTAAGACCAATAAGCGCGAAGACTGATAGCAGTAAGAACAGCAGCAGCAGATATTTTGATTCAGATGCATACGTTATGAAGGAAGAATACATAGCACTCGGACGAGGCTCTGGTATCCAGAAACCTTTGTGTGCCTTGACAATGTTCTTTGCAAGAATACTTGCCCAGGGCGCAAAGACAGCGATCAGAGCCATCTGAAGCAGTATCCAAACGCGAAGACTATTCTTCTTCGGCTGGCCTGACAAAAAGTAGTGCGCAGCAAAATACAGGTTTTGCGAGACTATGATGAAGATCGCGTAGACGTGCGAGTATATAAGTAGACTCGTAAAACAAAAGTACGCAATCGCGGTGCTGTGTCGCCTCCTCTGAAGCAGATCAAGAAAGCAATACATCGATATGAGGGTCAGCAGGACCGTCAACGTATATGTTCTCGCTTCCTGTGAATACTCAATGTGAAATAGTGAAACCGCCATCAACAAGGAGCTTAGCCTGGCGACCTCTACATTGAAGAGTTGTCTCGCGACTTTATAAATCGCGAATACGGAAGCGATACCAAATAGGGCAGACGGGAGCCTTAGAGAGAATTCTGAGGTGCCAAAAAGTGGGAGCCACCAGTGCAGGAAAACGTAATATAGAGGGGGCGAGTCTTGATTCTGAAAATAGATGTCCGTCAAGCTTTGCTGCGAGAGTACAAGCGAGTACCCTTCGTCCAACCAGATGCTTTTTCTCGGCAGGTCATATATCCGTAATATTGCACTCAGCAACAAGATCGCAAGCAAATAGGGATCTGTTGTCAGAGAATTTAGTGCTCTTTTGGCCGCCTTGCCGGCTACGAATGTCATGTCTCCATCCAGTTGCGATCTGATCTCTCAGTGACACGAGTCAGCGTTGTTGCGTAGATTCCGACGGCAAGTTGCAGAAGAAAACGAAGACCGACAAATCACTTCCCGCCACTTTGCTTGTGCTCATTGTCGATGGCATCTCCAATAAGCTTGCCCAGGATCTCCTCACCGCGCGGGGAGAGATGCGTGTTATTGGGCAGGTAGAAATCCTTCATCTGGGAGCGTGCTTCGACAAATCTCTGATTGAGAAGAACTACCTCAGCGCCATTCCGCTTGCCAAACTCGACCAGATAGGCGTCCTTGAGTGCAGCCTCTTCGGGAGACTGAAAATATACCGACGTCTTGTTTGGGATGGACACAATGAGAATCCGCCTAGTACCCACTTCCCTCAGATAGTCGAAAACGGAGCTCCGGTACGTCGCTAGTGGAAGAGCAGGTTGCTTGTAGTCGTCTCCAAGGAACAAACCATAGGCGCAATCCAGATTCGAAAAAAGCGCGCACCCGTTCGAGACTCGCTTCACAAATACTCCCCCAAAATCGCCGGGTCGATGCTGTGTCCCCCGAATGAAAAAAATAGAGGAGAGATCCCATCGTGTACTTCATCCCAAACGTTCCACTGATAATCGACCGACTCCGCGTCGTTTGATCTGGACTCACGCTGACTGACGCGAGCTCTCCGAGCGTGGAGTTCTCGCAATCCTCGAAAAATCGCCAATTGAAGGTTCTCTCAACCGTTTCAATTATGACGACTCTTGGCATCAATCCCTTGCGACGGAAATTGTTTGCGAGATCCGGCACAGAGCCTCTGATCATCAAAAGTCACGTACTTCTCTCGTCGACCAAGCGCGATTTGCTGCCACAGACCTCTCCGCGAGAACGAATCGCCAAGGACAAGCACCGTCGCCTCAGCGGTGGTCGCGTTGCTGGCTCTTCCAATAAAAGAGGGTTGGGCAAGATTCCATCCAAACTCGCGCTCTGGAAGAAAGCCGATTCGCGTCAGATCACCGTCTACAGGTTCAACGAATATCATCACCGCCAAGCGGCATTACAAGTCCCACGACGAGTACCAGGACAGAAGAAGCGAGTCAAAGGATTACGCATGCTGCCTTTTTCCGCCAAAACTGGAAGTAGAGGAACTCGCTTCCTGCGGACAACGACAACAGACTGCAGGCCAACAACGTGGCAACAAAGATGCCGGCCTTTGTGCCTATGGGCCATACAGTCCCGGAATGTGAAGTGGCCGCGCGGCTCCGCAAGGTCAGACGTTGCGTAGGAGAGCGATCAAGCACCAACTCCTGGGAGTTCGGCAAGAAGAATACGACATACAAGCCGAACACGATTAGGGGAAAAACAAAACGTGACGAAGCGCCCGTGATCGGAAACAATCCCTGTCGAATCGACAGCCAAGCCGACATTACTAAGCGGCGCAGCGAATATCTCGGGAAGTGATAAACCGTTACCCAAGGCCATTGCCTTGGCAAGCAGAAGTGCGCCGGCAAGATCAGTGGCCCGGAAAAATAGCCACGCAAAGACAACCGCAAGGAATGTGATTCCCGTTGCGACGACATCGCCTAAAAGTAGAGGGAAATCGACTTGCGTCGATGCTGCATCGTTCCTTTGCTGCAAGCCACCCGTGATTGATCATCAGAAAGGCGCCGTGCAAGGCTCCCCATATAACGAAGGTCCAGCTCGCTCCGTGCCACAAGCCCCCAAGCAGCATTGTTAACATCAGATTGGCATAGCGGCGCCCGACTCCTTTACGGTTGCCGCCCAATGGAATGTAAAGATAGTCCCGCAAGAACTGCGACAATGTCATGTGCCACCGACGCCAGAACTCGATAATATTTGGTGCCTTGTAGGGAGAATTGAAGTTGAGCGGTAAATCAATACCAAACATCTTCGACAGACCAATTGCCATGTCGCAGTAGCCGGAGAAATCGAAGTAAAGCTGTAGCGTATAAGACAGCGCGCCGGACCATGCCTCAACAAATTGCAATTCGTCTCCTCGGCTTGCGGCAGTGAAGACCTTTGTCGAGCAGTCGGCAAAATTATCGGCCAGCAATACCTTTTTTGCCAATCCAATTGCAAACATGGAAACCCCAATTGCTATGTCCTCCGAATTGATACGGTAGGTGGCCGCGTTCTCGAACTGGGGCATCATTTGCTGGTGATGTATTATCGGCCCAGCAATTAGGTGCGGGAAATAGGTGACGAACAGTAGGTAGTGAACAAAAAGATATTCTCGAGCGATCCCGCGATAGACATCCACAAGGAACGTGATCTGCGTAAAGGTGAAAAACGATATTCCGAGCGGCAGGACGATGTCCAGGAGGGAAATCCCGGTGCCTGCAGCGTCATTAATGGTCTTGATAAAGAAGTTCGTGTATTTGAATATCCCGAGCAGGATTAGATTTGCTGCTATCGCAATAATCAAGAGCAGTTTTGCCCTGTTGCCGCTCCCTACGCGCACATGCCCAATGGCATATCCCATGCCGTAGTTGAATATGATTGAGGCGAGCAGTAGCGTGACAAACTTTGGGTTCCAGTAGCCATAGAAGTAAACAGACGCCGCCGCCAGCCAAAGTGCCGCGAGTCTATGGCTCGACCTGGCAATCCAGAAGAACCCGGCAAAAGTAACGGGGAGAAAGACAAAAATGAATAGGTAAGAGTTAAACAGCATTGCTCTTGGTCTTTCCAAGTTCTGCGCAGCATGTCAACATCGTCCACATTTCTGTCAATTCTCGGCAATTGTTGGCCGATCGACAACAGCCATTTCGTCCAACTATGCGGTGAGCGATGCGTCCGCGTCGAGCGACGCCAAGCAATATTGCGGTGCCCAACGGTTCAGGAATGAAAATTCGCATAGGTCAACGTGATTTCAATGCCTGAGATACTTACCGCAAAGAGCCCACTCTGGAAATACGTGGTGGTTCTTTGGCTCCTGATAGTTACATTTCCTGGTGATTATCAAGCAATCAGGCCCGGTCTGGACGCGTCGTGGGTACATGCGTTGAATTACCTGACTCAGACCGATTTGGTCTTTGGGCAGGATTTCGTGCACCCTTACGGGCCGCTTGGTTACTTGATTCATCCGTTAAACATTGGATCAAATATTCTCCATGCAATCTCTTTTAGACTTGTCATCCACAGTATCTTTGCGAGTTGTCTCTTCATCTACGCTCATAGAGCAAAGAACGCGTTGCCGATCTTGGTATTTGCCATAGGGTACGCACTTTCCCTTGTTGCAGTAATTACCCTTGAATTCTCGTACCAGTTGCTTGTTGTCGAAGCACTGATCTTCTGTGTTTCATTGACGGATAAGCGGCTTTGGTGGATTGCGGCTCCTCTGTGCGGGGCTCTGGCCGCGTCGATCCTGTTCATGAAGTTCGGTATTGGGATTACCGGAGCTGCGATTCTTGCATCGGCGACGGTGATTTGGATTCTCACGGAGCAAAGGGAAGCTTGGAAAGTTGTTCTGGTGGTCGGTGGTTCCTATCTCGCCGTAATCGCTCTGCTGACCGCGGTCTATCTTGGATCCGTACACAATCTCCTCATTTGGATTGAACGGTCGCTCAGCATGAGTGACGGATACACCGTGGCTCAGAGTCTCCTTGGACAGAGACGATTTCTTGTCTTGGGTCTGCTCGCGGTCGCGGTTTATGCGTGGACGGTTTTCTTGCTTCACAAGCAGAAATCCAAGTTACGCTACGTTGCTCCAGTCTTTGCGCTGGCGGTATTCTTGGCATTCAAACATGGGTTCGTCCAGGGACATGGCCATGAACGCAATTTTTTTCCCTTCTTATTGGCAGCGATTAGCCTCCTCGCTCTTAACATGACCACGCGAAAAGACTTCAAGACCGTGACGATCAGCTTCCTTCTTGTCCTGGCGCTCTCTGCGCCCGTCGGCGCGCACTATGCTCCAAAGTCTCGCTTGCCTCCGGCTTACCAAACGCTGCTTGGAAAAACCGGTATCTTGAATATTGCTTCTGCCGTCACATTGGAAAGGACGCGTACCAGGCTCGACCTCGAGGGTGCGAAAAACCTAGCATCGAGGCCATTGCCAAGTGCATGGATAGACGAGATCAGGGAGGCCAATGGAACTGTCGACGTTATCCCTTGGGAGCTCAGCTATGCCCTTGCAGACAACCTACAATGGGTCCCAAACGCCACGATTCAAATCTTCAACTCCTTTACGCCATTGCTGGATCAGTGGAACGCCCAACACTACATGGGAAACAGGTCTCCCGACTTCCTGATCGTAGAGTTCGTTTCGATCGACAATCGACATCTTCTACTCGACACACCGGCGATAACGCGAAGCATTTTGAGGAACTATGCAATTCATCGGGAGGAGCTTGGGCGTAACTTGGTGCTCCTCAAGAAAAGATCCCACCCAGTGCCGGAAGACCGGACTGTCATCGCTGAGAAAGTGATCCACCCTGATGAATGGATTGCCATCCCGCCATCGGACCACCTCTTGTTTGCACACATGGATTTCTCGCTGTCGCCATTTGGTCACTTCAGCAAAGTTCTCTTTCGCATACCGCCAGCATATGTCGATGCGGTATACGAAAGTGGACGAGAGGTCTCCTATCGAGTCACGCTCGAACTCGCAGCCGATGGCCTGATGCTTAACTACCTGCCGGCAAATGAGTTCGAGCTTGTCGACTTTCTGAACGGGTGCGCCGCGGATAGGGTTATAAAGTTCCGGGTCAGCGGTCCGGGCACACAGTATTACAGGCAGGATGCTGCCTTGCGGTGGGAACAATCCGTTTCGCCATTGCGCATCTCTCAAAAGTCGAATTGCGCAAGCTGACGACAGCTCCTGCGACCCTTCGATTTCATGCGACCTTCGGGCATGACTGAAACTAGCAGTTGCGACAATTTGTTCATAGTCGATACGACGTATCAATTGCTGAACGCGATAGAGGCGGCAAACTACCTGGGCCTGTCGAACAACCATCTAATAATCGTTAACGAGGCTGGCCAACTGTCAGGCGCTTACAAGAAGATTATTGATAGTAAGGATTGGGTCAAGGTAATCAATGTTTGGCTCGCAATTGACACTGACAAGTGCAATTACGTGCGACTCGGACCGCGCGTCGCCGAATTTGCACGAAGGTGGTACGCGCGATATTTGAATCTTCAGCGAATGCGGATAGCCGCCAAGATCGCTGAGTCAATTGTTGAAGTCAACAACCTCTTCCTGGGACACTATTGGGCGGATCACAAGCCTTTCATGAGGCATTTCGCCAACACGATAAGGCACAGAAATCTGTACATATTGGACGACGGAACAGACATAATCGACGTTAATAATCGACGAAGAGCTCTTGATAATATCGATGTTGATGATTCATTTGGACACTCACGGGTCACTAGTTTGCCAGTGGGTAACGTGGCGAGACACCTGCTTAGAAAATATTGGAGATGGGATATCAGCGAGGCAAGGAACGTCACGTTTTTTACGACCTATGATTTGCATACAAGGCCCGGCGATCATGTCGTAAAGAATGAGTATCGGTACTTGCGGAGCCTGGCGGCTGCCGCAAAACCGAATGGCGAAATCTATTTTCTCGGCCAGTGCCTTGTTGATGACGGCTACGTCGACGCTGAAACCTATTTGGACTACCTGGGTCGAGTGAAGGCGTATTTTGGCGACGAGGCGATAAAATACATACCGCATCCGCGAGAGTCGGAAGTAATGGTAAAAAGCGTGCACGACATACTAGGATTTGAGATCAAGAAGTTTGATGTGCCTGTCGAGTATCAACTTGTGGTAAGCGAAGAAATACCGAAGGTAATAGCATCATTCTTTTGTTCCGCGCTTGAGAGCTGCTCAAATATGTTCGCCGATAGAATTAAGATAGCCTGCTTTTACATCTCGCCTAGTCAGATGAATAAGGCGCAGAAGGCGGTAGCGAGCATCTATGAATACTTTGAGCGCAAGGCGAGCGACCAATTTATGTATATAAAGCTTTAACCAACGGGTGCCGAGCTCTTTTTGGTGAAGGAAGAGAAAGAAATATGTCTTCGAGGAGACCAGCGGCGAGAGCAATTGCGTTCTACTTACCTCAGTACTACCCAATTCCCGAAAACGACGAATGGTGGGGAACTGGATTTACTGAATGGACGAATGCGGCCAAGGCGAAGCCGATGTTTCGAGGGCATTATCAACCACATATTCCTGCGGACTTGGGCTTTTACGATCTGCGCGTTCCCGAGACTCGGATCGCGCAGGCGCAGATGGCCAGTGAATACGGGATAGAGGCGTTTTGCTATTACTATTATTGGTTCGGTGGAAGACGGTTGCTAGAAAGACCCTTTGCCGAGGTGCTTAGATCGGGCAAACCAGATTTTCCATTCTGTCTCTGTTGGGCGAATCACTCATGGACCGGTGTTTGGGCCGGGTGCCCAGGGCGAATGCTCATTGAACAGACTTATCCCGGCGAAGCAGATCATCGCGCGCATTTTGAAATGTTGTTAGAGGCATTTCGCGACCACAGGTACTTGAAGGTTGATGGGAAGCCATTGCTATTGGTGTTCGATCCGATGGATATTCCGGATGTCAAGGAAGTTAGCAGTTTGTGGCGAGAAATCGCGGTGGCCGCGGGCCTTAGCGGTTTGCACTTGGTCGGAATGTCCTGGGAAGATGACTGGAATCCACA
Organism: uncultured beta proteobacterium; assembly: GCA_963741315.1. Lineage (GTDB taxonomy): Bacteria > Pseudomonadota > Gammaproteobacteria > Burkholderiales > Casimicrobiaceae > PALSA-1003. The sequence continues at coordinate 14,953 of CAVUHK010000004.1, read as the reverse complement.
AATGCATGGGTTCGATGGCGCCACGCCAATGCGAAATTTCCCAAATCATGTTCCGTGGCGACGGCCGGTGAAGAAGCTGATACACGCTTTCGACAAGCGAGTTCGAAAGCTTGTAGTTTATTCGTACGACGACTTTGTATTTGATACTATCAAGCAGAACAAAATGGACGGCAAAATGTATCCGTGCATATTGCCAAATTGGGACAATACGCCGCGGAGCGGAAAGAATGGTTTTGTGCTTGATGGTTCAACGCCGGAACTATTTCGACTTCTGGTGAAAAAGGCGATTGAGTCTGTCAAGGAGTTTCCACAAGAACGAAGAATCATATTCCTTAAGTCATGGAACGAGTGGGCCGAAGGAAATCATCTTGAGCCAGACCTGCGATTCGGTAAGGCGTATTTGCAGGTCGTCAAGGATGAGATTCTTGGATGACGGCCAAATACCTGCTCATCAAGTTCATATGCATAGCAGTCTGCGCACGTCATTGTCGTAGCGTTTCTTAGGCGACCAGTTCCGCGCGACCTACGCGACGAATGTCGTCGTATAGAGACCTGTTCGAGCTCAAGGGCCGTACTGCCATCGTTACTGGTGGGCTCGGCATCCTGGGGCGCCGTTTCTGCCGCGGGCTAGCGGACTTCGGTGCCAATGTCGTCGTGGCGGATCTCGACGAGGCAGAGGCTCGGACATTCGCCGACGAGATCACACGTGAAACGGGAGCGTCGGCGCTTGGCATTGGCTGCAACGTCGCAGATGAGACGAGCGTGGCCGCTCTCGTTACGCGTGTGGTGGAGAGATTCGGCGGAATCGACATTCTCCACAACAATGCCGCATCGAAGTCGAACGATCTGGCAAAATTCTTCGCGCCGTTCGAGGAATACTCCCTGGACGAGTGGCGCAAGATCATGTCGGTCAACCTTGACGGCATGTACTTGGTCGTCAAGCACGTAGGCGAGCAGATGGTGCGGCAAGGCCGCGGCGGCAGCATCATTCAGACCGCCTCGATTTACGGCATCATGGGCTCGGACAAGAGGATATACGAGGGATCAGACTATCTCGGCATGCAGATCAACAATCCGGCGGTGTACTCCGCTTCGAAGGCCGGGGTCGTGGGCCTCACCCGCTGGCTTGCGACGTATTGGGCCGACAAGAACATCCGCGTGAACTGCCTCGTGCCTGGCGGCGTGGAGAGCGGCCAGAACGACACCTTCAAGCAGCGCTACTCAGCGCGGATCCCCATGGGCCGCATGGCCCGCGGCGAGGAAATGGTAGGGGCGCTCGTCTACCTGGCGTCGGATGCATCGAGCTACGTCACCGGACACGTCCTGGTCGTGGACGGTGGCCTGAACGCCTGGTAGGTCAAGTCGGCGTGTCCTCCGGCTTGACGATCCTGATGTACCACTTCGTCCGGGACCTCGCGCGGTCACGGTTCCCTGCGATCAAGGGTCTCACGGTCGACGCTTTCCGCGGTCAGCTCGCCTATTTGACGCGCCACTATCAGATTGTGACGATGGAGTCGGTACTCGATGCGCTCGCCGACGGCGGAATCGGGCTTCCGCCACGAGCGGCGCTGCTGACCTTTGATGATGGCTATGCGGATCACTTCGACCACGTATTTCCGATCCTCGACGAACTCGGCGTGCAGGGCAGCTTCTTTCCACCGGCTCGCCCCGTGCTCGAGGACCGTGTGCTCGACGTCAACAAGATCCATTTCATCCTGGCCTCCGCGTCGCGGCCCGAGGCGTTGCTCGGGGACGTCATTGCGGCCATCGATGCGCGCCACGAGCGATTCCGGCTGCGCCGGGGTGCCGAGTACTGGAGTGCATTTGACGAGTCCAGCCGCTTCGACACCAGGGAAGTCACGTTCGTGAAGCGTGTGCTGCAGAAATTGCTTCCCGAAGCACCACGGACGGAGATTGTCGACGAATTGTTTCGCCGGTATGTGACAGAAGACGAGGGCACCTTCGCGCGCGAGCTCTACGTGAACCTGGACCAACTGCGCTGCATGCGACGCCATGGGATGTTCATTGGCAGCCACGGGTATTCCCACGTCTGGCTCAACGCAGTGGACCGGCAGACGCAAGAGCTCGAAGTCAGCCGCAGCCTGGACTTCCTCCGCAAGGTAGACCCCGACATGAAGCGCTGGGTCATGTGTTACCCATACGGCGGGTATGACGCGACCACGCTGGAAGTGCTTAGCGCGCACGGCTGCAGCGCCGGCCTGAGCGTCGAGGTGGGAATCGCCGACCTCAAGGCGAACGATCGCCTCGTGCTGCCGCGGCTGGATACCAATGACCTGCCGCACGAAGGCATGGCGCCCCTATCGGAATGGACGCGCACCGCCATGGGGCATGCGGCATGAGCTTCATGATCGACATGCTGCGGGATTTGACTCCCCTCAATCGGCTTCCTTGCGCCACCGGCTATGAAACTGCTATCGAGCGCGCGCGCCAAGCGCTTCCGTTCAAGGTTCTCGAGTACCCACCGGACGAGATCCACAACGGCTGGGTTATTCCGCCCAAGTCGGATGTGACGCGGGCCACGATCGAGAAGGATGGGCGACTGGTTTGGGACGGGCTGTCACACCCCTTGGCAGTCATTGCCTACAGCGCGCCTTTTCGCGGGCGGCTTAGCCTGGAGGATCTGAAGCATCACCTGCATTTTGATGCACGCTTTGACGACGCCCTGCCATTTCACTTCCGGCAAACCTACAGGCCGTGGGCGCGGGATTGGGGCTTTTGCGTGCCCAAACGGCTCTACGACGCTCTCGACAGCGGACTCTACGACGTCGTCATCGAGACGCGGGAGTCGCCGTCGCCGTTGCGAGTGCTCGAGTACATTCATCCCGGAAGGTTGGACACTACAATTGCCATCGGCGGCAATTTCGACCACCCAGGAGTCTCGAATGACGGGGCCGCTGGATGCGTCGTCGGCATGGAGCTTTTTCGCAGGTTGCGCGGACGGCAAACGAGATTCACCTACGTCCTTGCGCTGGTGCCCGGGATCATCGGATCGGAGTACTACCTGGGGCGCATGTCCGAAGTCCGTCGCGCTAATTTTCTCGAGGGTGTCTTCCTCGAAATGCTTGGGTCCTCAACCGAACTCGCATTTCAACGCTCCAAGGAGGGGACTCCGGGCTCGACATTCTCATCACTGCCGCCCTGGCGGCCTCGCGGCGCGAAGCATCGCGTGGCCGCGTACCCCGAGATCATTCTCAATGACGAGTATATCTGGGAGGCATACAACATCCCGATGTCGTCACTGTCGCGGTTTCCGTATCCGGAGTACCACAGTTCCGGGGACAACATGTCGATCATCAGCGAGCACTCGCTGGAGGAGGCGGTGGCCGTGCTCGAACGCGCGATAGATGACCTCGAATCAACACCGTTGGTTCGCAAGACGTTCGAGGGCACTGTTTGCCTGTCAAATCCTCGATACGATCTGTACATCGATCCCGGGCAGCCTGCGTTCGGCGACGTGCCGGATGAGCAGCGCCGGCGCCTGCGGCGGCTCATGGACGAATTGCCTACATTGCGGCACCCGAAGACCGTCGCTAGCCTTGCTGCATCCGTGGGACTTGACGCTGCCACCGCCCAAGCCTATCTCGAAAAGTGCGCGGCACGAGGCCTTGTCTCGCTGGAATGAGGAAGCTTCGTTCGAGAGCCGCTTGCTTGGTCGCACCTTGCCAGAGCGGGGCGCAAGTTGAACACTTTATGGATCCTAAAATACGTGAATATGGTAACGCGTACGAGGAATGGGGATCCAACCAATGGCATCCTGACCAATCGGGATTGCATCGGTAACGACTGCCTTTGAGCCCGCCCTCTTGAACGTCGCCATTACGTCCTTCTGTATTGAGGGTCCTGACTTCCAGAAATGGTCGACGTGACGCAATTCATCGCTACGTAGCCTGGCGAGAGCAAAATCTGACGCATACGACGTAGGTGGACCTTCGGTCTGAAACTGCCGCACCTCCGCGTTGACCTGAACCTTTGCGAGTCTGGCCCAATAAAAATTGAATGACTCCCCGATGTAGGCAACTTTGTCGCCCTCGTGCAGGCCATTTTCCTTGAGAGCCACTGCAACTTCGTAGTTGGGATTCAACTCCCTGGGATCTACAGCTCTGATCGCATTTAAGACGGAGACACCAGTTCTCTGTACCGTCGTATAGCTAAGGTACGACAGAACAATGTCGATACACCAGAACACGATGATCAACCATGCGACGCGGTGAAGCAATCTTCGCATGACGTCGGATTTAGGCAATATCACGGCTAAGAGCAAGGCCGACCCGATCACAGCAAGGTACGGAGCGACGTACCGCCCGCCAACCAAGATCAACGAGAACATTGCAAGGGCCGCAATCGCCGGAATGAATATGAACAATCCTGTCGTCAATCGCCGTTTCAACAATGTCGCACTACCGCTCATTGCCAACATCACACACAGACCGAATAGGAGCCCATTGCTTTGCGCTCCCAAAACAATGTGCAACATCATGCCTGCGTTCTTTCGGATCACCCGAAGCTGACCTACGAGATCAAAGTGTGGATTGATGCCTTTGTACCAGTAATAGATGTCTTGCCAAGGTGGGTACGACCCACCAACGGGCGCACCGAACTCATATACCTCCGGGCGCGTGAATATCGTCCTTGAGGGATGCTCGGGCGTGCCGGCTGTTGGCGGCCACCCCTGCCAATGAACTGGCATCGCAATATCGTTTACTTCCCGCGCATAGAGATAGGCCCCGCTCTTGCCAAATGTAGGACTCCCGGTCTGCGTCGATATTGCAATGACCCAGGGCGCGGCAAGCACAGCAAACACCGAAAGCGCTAGTAGCCCGCGGCGCAATCCAATTCGGAAGTCTTTGACCAGCAAAGCGGCCGACGCTAAGAGAAAGAAAGCGACGATGTACATCGGAGCCTTTGAGAGGTATCCCACTCCGAGAGTGACACCAAGCAACGCGAACGCCCCATTGCTCGAATCCCCTAACCGAATGCGGACGAGCAATCCGAAGGCCAGGAACACGAATACCGACAGGAGCATGTCCGGCGTAATCGTTGAGACGTTTGTTAGCACCAATGCCGACCACAGGAAGAGCATGTATCCGATCGCCCAGAATACCCATCCGGGCATAGTCAGCGATTCGGTCGATTCACGGAGGATGGAGCGATCTTGATACAGCCGGTAGAGCTGACGGAGAAAAAAATCGAAACTCGCCATGGAACCAGCGAATATGACCATGTTTGCGAGTTGAATGACCGTGGACTGGAAGTAGGGTGTAGGCTGCACGACCTTGAACGCAAGCCCTAGCAGAAAAGGATATCCGGGACTCCAGATTGCATTGACCGCACTTTGGAAATCTCCGCGCCACAACATGTCTCCCATGTCCGCGTATGCCAATCCATCCTCGGAGACGGCGAATCGGTTCGACCATGCTTGAATGAAGCCAATGGCTAGCGCGACGACCCAGAAAAGAAGTCTGGTGCGACCCACCATTCGATACGCGGAACGGCTATCGTCGTCTCCGCTCTGTTCGGTGGTTCCTAAGGAGTCGAATTCGTTGGACATCATTTCAATTTATTTTGGGCAAATATCAACGTTCACCTTCGTAAAGCCTGCTTGGGGCACTTGGACTGGCGTCTGAGCCTGGAACCATCTTTGTATAGCTTCCTGGCCTTTGCTGACAACTCCCCTGGTCGCCGTTCAAGTGCCACGTTCACACCCTTTGGAGGCTTGCGGAAATTGTCGTTATGAGTGCCATCACGCGCTTAGTGCAATGTTCATATTGCTGCAACAGCTAGGGTGAGTCCACCAAGCACGGCCACTAGTAGGCTGACCGGGTCGCGTGCTGCGAAAACAACGGGGTCGTCGTGCATCCTGCCGCGGTGCGTAATCATCCACATTCGGCTGACCCAGAATAGCAGGAGCGGACACAACCCCCAAAGCATGTTGGGCCGGGTATAAAGGGCGTACACATCTGGACTGTTGATGTACAGCGCCAGTACAAGCACTGACATATAGCCACTCGCCGCGCCTAGGGACTGGAGGACTGGCAGGTCCTCGACCGTGTAACCACGCCCCGCCGCCTTCGCTATGCCCTCGTGCCGCATCAGCATCAGTTCGGAATATCGCTTCACCAGTGCGAGGCTAAGGAACAAGAACATGGAGAACGCCAACAGCCAGAACGAAGGGGTCACCGACACCGCGGCTGCCCCTGCGAGGATGCGCAAAGTATAGAGGCCCGCGAGAAACAGCACGTCCAAAATTACTTTGGTCCTGGCCAAGAGCGAATACGCGATGCTTAGGGCGTAGTAGGCGGCCAACGCCAATAGAAATGACACTGGAAGAAGCGCTAACGAGAGCGTGGCACCAAGGACGAGCAGCAGGGGAATCATTGCGATTCCGTATACAACGGGCAGGGTTCCCGATGCGAACACCCTGCCTTTTTTTCTAGGGTGACGCCTATCCGACTCCAAATCGAGCAGGTCGTTCAATACATAGACACTCGACGCAATGAGGCAAAAAGCGAAAAACGCAATCCCAGCCTGGAGCCGTGAATGAGGATCCCCAACTTGGTGCGCAGCCACCAAAGGCACGAAGACGAGTAGATTCTTGAGCCACTGATGAAGCCGTAACGCCTTTGCCATTGAGAGTACGGCTGTGCCGCGATCCTCGAAGTAGTGCGTCGGAATGCCGAGTTTTTCAACTCGTGCACGGACACCACACTCAGGATTTACTACGACCGCTTCAGCCGCATCAGCCCAGATGATAAGGTCACCGCGAGCATTGCCCGCGTAATCGAAACCACGCTTGCCGAATCGTTTGACCAATTCGGCGCGTTTGGCTGCACCGGAAAGGTTGTGGTCATCTGTGGTCGCCAATATGTCGTCAAAAATCCGTAGATGCGCTGCAACCCCGTTTGCGTACTTGGAGTGAGTAGCGGTCGCGAGTACCAATACGCGCCCGGACGCACGGAGACTTCTAAGGTACTCGAGTAGCACATCGTTGTATGGCAACATGGCAGCGTCTACATCCACATCGCGCGCGATACGCTGCTTTAGATAGGCCTTGCCGCGCAGCAGCCACATCGGCAGGAGGAACACGACCCACGGCTTGGTCCGCAGCAAGCCAAAGAAGGTCTCGATGAGCAAGTCGCTCCGAATCAGGGTGCCATCCAGATCAACGCAAAGCGGACGGTTTGGTGCGCCGCCCAAGACGAGTTCAGTAGTAGCACCCAAGTTTTAGGTTTTACTTTACCGACTGCGGGGCCGCGACGATGCAAGCCTGTATGGCTTTAGCCATTGTCCGGGCGCCGTTCTCGTTGTAGTGGCAGTCGTCGAAGAAGTACTGAGTCGTAGGTGGCAGGATGCGTGCGACGTCGCATGCTTCCCCACCTTGCGACCGGACTACGTCCAATAGAGCGCGATTGTAGACATGGGCGAACTGCGCAATCTCGGCTAGGGAAAGCGTAAAATTGGCATTCGGCGGTGTCATCCATAGGCGCTGCTTCAATGCAGGCTCAATCGTCGGATCGTACGCCGTCGGCTGCGTAAGGAAAATACAGCGCAACTTGAGTTTGTTGCAGTCTGCGACAAGCCGCTGCGTGGTCGCCACATAGTTCGGGCTGACTTTTATCTCGCCCGGAAATGTGCGTTGGGGCCGGCTGAGGCTGTTATTTTGCTTGGAGTAGCGATCACCGTGGAAATCGTCAACGGCGGCGCTGGCGGGCGATCGCTCCGAGGGAGTACTACCGCGGAGGGCTGCCTCGCGGATCTTGCGCCAGGCAAATGCCAATGCGGTATCGCGGTAGTTCATCGCCCTCCACCAACTGCTGGGGCCGTGTCGGCTGTCATCCATCGCCTCCAGGATATGGTGGTTCCAGTCGTTCACACCCATCAGGAATAGTACAAGGTCCGGCTGGTAGTTCGCGATGTGATTCAGCGTCACAAGGTGATGCGGGCTGCGCAGTCCGCTTACTCCCGTATTCACCACCTCCACCCGAGTGCCCATGGCGGGGGCTAGGCCCTCCTTCAGCAGATGAGTCCACGTCTTGCGGTCATCAAGGTATAGCTCCTCCGTGGTACTGGCTCCGATGGCGAACACTCGCGACGTGCCCGCCGGTTTTTGGTGGTAATCGATCGCCGGCGTAGTACGAAACCCCTTGCCGTCGGTGGTGACATGTTGAACGCCATCGAACCCTGGCATGACGTCTCCCACGACGCGGAGGTGCCAATCGATGTTCGGGGGAAGCGTCAGTAACATTTTTTCGCGTAGATGCGTGAAGATGAACGGCGACAACACCTGGTTCGCGATGAACACGAAAACTATGGTCACACCTAACAGACGAAGGATCTCGAAGCGCGAATTGGCCATCCAAAGCGCAATGGCGCCGACAACTGCAAATTTCGCCACAGAGGCCCAATCTTGCTGCCATGCCGTTGGCAACAGGCCGAGCACGATCAGGAGCAAAGCCGCGGCAAGCGTCAGAATCCGCGCGAAGTAGCGTTCCCTCGAAGTCTTTTGCGCAGCGTCCTGATCAAGCGGCGGAGCGGCGCCAGAAGCGGCGACGGAGTCAGAAGTTAGCTTGCGCATCTTCGGTCAATCAAGATCAAATGCCGCCTCGTAATTCTGCTTCAGCGCTGCATTCTGGTCTTGCTTTCGCAGATAGCAGTTGCCTATCGCAAGAGTGTCCATTTCGGTTCCCATGAAGCAGCGGAACGCGTCTTCCGGTGTGCATACGATGGGCTCGCCGCGAACGTTGAAGCTCGTGTTGACGAGGACCGGACAGCCTGAAACCCGCTCGAACGCGGACAGTAACGCGTGATAGCGCGGGTTTGTGTCCTCGTGTACGGTCTGAATGCGGGCCGAGTAATCAACATGGGTCACAGCTGGAATGTCCGAGCGAGGCACGTTTAGCTTGTCGATTCCAAAAAGCCGCTTTTCCACCTCGGTCATTTCGCGGCGCTTGGATTTCACCACGTCAGCGACCAGCAGCATGTAAGGGCTATCACTATCCATCTCGAACCAGTCGCTGACACGCTCGCGTAGGACCGACGGCGCGAAAGGGCGGAAGGATTCGCGGTACTTGACCTTGAGATTGAGCGTCTTCTGCATCGTCGGAGAGCGCGGGTCGCCTAGTATCGAGCGATTTCCGAGCGCCCGTGGGCCAAATTCCATTCGCCCCTGGAACCATCCAAGCGCACTTGCCTTGAGCCAGGTCTTCTGCGCACGTTGCGATTAACGCGACATCGTCCAGTAGGTCGAATCGCGCACCACAGGACGTCAAGCGTTCCGCGATCTGAGCTTGGGAAAACGCGGGGCCAAGATAGGCGCCACGCATGCCGTCACCGTTTGTTCGTCGAGCTTGACCGAGCTGCATGTGATAGCCGACCAGGGCGGCGCCCAAAGCGCCGCCGGCGTCGCCCGCTGCGGGCTGGATGTAGATTTGCTCGAAGCTGCCGTCGCGAAGAATCTTTCCGTTCGCCACACAGTTGAGCGCGACCCCGCCCGCCATGCAGAGATTCCTGATTCTGGTCTCATTGCGCAGCGACCGGGTGAGCCGCAGTACTATCTCATCGGTAACAGCCTGAATCGATGCTGCTAGGTCCATGTGGTAATCCGTGAGCAGCTCATCCTGCTTGCGCGGGCTGCCGCCAAACAGTTCGCCAAACCGCTCCGACGTCATGGTTAGCCCGGTGCAGAAGTTGAAGTAGCTCAGATCGAGGCGGAAGAGCCGTCGGCCTTTGACGTCGATCAGGTGCTCGAAGGATCCGGTCCTTGTACTTTGGAACCCCGTACGGGGCGAGCCCCATGACCTTGTATTCGCCAGAATTGACCTTGAACCCGGTGAAGTAGGTGAATGCCGAGTACAGGAGCCCCAGCGAATGAGGGAAATGGATCTCTTTGTGCACCTCGATGTTGTTTCCCCTGCCTATCGCGACCGACGTTGTTGCCCATTCGCCAACGCCGTCCATCGTTAGTACGACTGCCTCGTCAAATGGAGAAGGAAAGAATGCGCTCGCCGCGTGACTGAGGTGGTGCTCGCTGAAGAGTAGCTCCTCGTTCCAGCCCTCATGTCCGTCCAGTTTTCCCAGTTCCTTCTTCAGCAAGTCTTTCAGGAATAGCTTTTCCCGCAGCCAAAGAGGTATCGCCAGCCGAAAAGACTGAAATCCCCTGGGAGCGAATGTGGTGTAAGTTTCGACCAGGCGCTCGAATTTCAGGAGTGGCTTGTCGTAGAAGACGACGCGATCCACGCCTTTCAATCCGGTCCCGCACTCCGACAGACAGTAGCGGATTGCGTGCATGGGAAAACGAGCGTCGTGCTTCTTGCGCGAAAAGCGTTCTTCTTGTGCTGCAGCAACGATCTTGCCGTCTTCGATCAGCGCCGCAGCGCTGTCATGATAGAAAGCAGAGATCCCAAGGATGCGCAAGCAGCTGCCTCCTCAGAACAACGTATAGATGAACGGCGCAACAACCGAACCCTGCGCCAGGACGATGAGCACGCCCAACAGTGCCATCGTCACGAATATTGGCCAAAGCCAGTATTTCTTGCGACGTGCGCATGAACGCCCAAATCTGCGTAAGCAAGTCCATGGCAGTCTCCTAGAACTGATTGTTCATGGAATTCGGCGGGGGCCCAGGTGGCTCGCGAAGTATCCAGTACGAGTTCGCGCGAGAATCGAGCTTTAGCCGTAATGGGTCCTTGCCGGTGAGGCGAACCAACGTTCCGATCGGGGTGACGACGAAATAAAACACGATCGCCAACGCAATTGGGCTCACTATTTTGCCCAGCAACAGTCCGAGCTTGATCCACAGACGATTGGGTCCTGCGAAGAGCGCCGGCTTGAACCCCGCTACCACGGCGGAGACGATCGCCAGCCCCAACGCCCACCATCGTGGCGATTCGTGGCCGAATAGCGGCCAAATCGCAACGACGAGAAACAGCCCGCACACCATCAGGCCAAACGCCCGGCTGGACGATCCCTCAACTTCATGGATTCGATTCAGATCTTCGTGTGCCATAGTCGTAATGAGCTCAGTGGACGTCCAGGTTTACCGTTCTCTGTTCTTTCATTGCGAGACGGCCCGCGATAAGTACGTGAACGACGTCGAGTGTTTGCTTCGCCGGAATCGTGGGACGACCCGTGCGGATCATCTCCGCAAACTGCCAGAGCATGCGGCGAAACATGCCGAAATTATCGGAGATTTCATGGGAACTCACCCGCTTGGTCCCGAAGATGTCGACACGGAAGGTCTTGGGGATGTCTTGGAGGGCGTCTATGAGTACAAGCGTTCCGCCTTCCGTCGTGATGGCAACGGAGTCGTGCGTAGCGGCATGTGGCATCACAGCTACAGGCCTGCCACTCAGGAGAGGCAGGATGGCATCCAGCATGTGAACACCGTATCTAGCCCAGTCGTTCAGCACCGCACCGCGAATAAGTCTGACGTGGCCGTAGCTGCCGATCTCCGCCCGGACTGAATCCAGTTCCGTCGCGAACCTCATGGCGGAGCCGGACATCAACTGACCGCGCTCAATATAGGGTTGAAAATACTCCAAATCGGTCTGCGAAAGCGTAAGAGGCTTGTCGATGAAGATTGGCAAACCCGCCTCGAGAAATGGTGCGGCCATTTCTCTATGAATCTCGTGATCGTCCCGCGCCAGGATCACCGCGTCTACGGCGCCGAGCATGTCTACCGCGTCCTTCACCGCATGGTCGACGAGGGAAGCCTTGCAAAGGCGCCGAGTAATCTCCGGCTCCTGAGTCCACGCATGCGTCACGCGCAGGTCACCGATTCCGAATTCAGATGGATGACGGCGCTTGACATACTCGTGGATGACAGGCCAGCCCGATTCCGCCAGTCCCGAGTCCGAGTAGCCGTTGATGATCGCCGACATGGAGAACGGGTGTCCATTACCTTCGCTAAGCCCAATCATCCCGACGCGTATCACCATGTCGCCCAGCCACCGTCGACACAAATATTCTGCCCGGTGATGTAGCTTCCAGCGTCGCTACACAGCAATGCAACGGCACCTTTTAGGTCGCTCGGCTCGCCCAGTCGGTTCATGGGGTTCTTTGCAGACAGTCTTTCCACGAACACCTTGTGCTCCCGAGTCGGCGGATGGGGGAAGGCGCCCGGGCTAAGCGCATTGACACGTATTCCGTGCGGAGACAGAAAACTCGCCAGATACTTGGTGAACTGAATCACCCCGGCCTTCGCCGCTCCGTAGCTTGGCGGGTTCGCAAATGTCGTGCCCTCGTAGATGCGGTAGTCGGGGGCAACATGTCCATACATCGACGCGATATTCAATATCACGCCTCGGCGAGCCCTGAGCATCGGGTACGCCAGCTTGATCATGCGGAACGGCGAGTTGAGGCTCATGTCGATATCGTATTTCCAGTCCTCTTCGGTAATGCTCTCCCAACCATTTTTCTTTCCGGACCACGCATTATTGACAAGAATATCCAGCCCGCCGAACTCGCGTTCCACCGCTTGGACACAATTGTTCACAGACGCAGGGTCCAGGAGATCCAATCCCAGCCCGACTACCCGCACGCCCTCAGGGGATCGCGCGCTGAACCGAGTCGGCAGCCGAGTCGCACTTTTCTTGATCGCGACTGGCGATCACCACGTTCGCCCCAAGTTCGGCAAGCACTTCACACATGGCGGTGCCGAGATACCCGGCGCCACCGGTTACCAGCGCGGTCCGGTCCTTTGAGAGAAAACAAATCCTTCAACGTCGTACTCACGGAATCACTCCCACGCTGTCATGCAACAATTTCGTAATTCCCGTAAAACGTGCGGCGCTCATCTGCATCCTGAAATAGCCCTTGTCCAATTGCGCGTGCGAGTTGCGCCACACCATCTTCCACGGAATAAGCTGCACGGAAATCCAATGTCTTCTGAATTTTATCGAACGCGACCCTGTAATTGCGTGGATCCTGGCCACCCTTCTTGTACGTGATCAACGCGGGAGAAACGCCGAGCTGCTCCACAATCGACGTCCACCAGCATTTGCTTTGTGAAATTGTTGCGGCTGCTGCCTACATTGAAAACTTCCTGGTCAACTCTTGTGCGCGGAGCATTTCAGAACGGCAATGATTGCAGTGCAGAGGTCCTGCACGTGGCAGTAGGGTCGCCAGGTGGACTCGTCGTAGACAAGGAGGCTCCGACCCAAGGCCAGTTCCCGTGAAAATTCAGACACCGTAAGATCGAAGCGCATGCGTTCGGACGTGCCGAATGCAGTGGCTACGCGCAGGATCGTTGTCGCGCACGAACCTTTCGGCTTGTTCAGGAGATAACTCTCGACCGCAATTTTCGTCTCGGCATACAGCGATTGCGGATTGAGCGGCGCGTCTTCGCTGGCCTCGTCATCGGTGGGCAGAATGCCGTAGTTGCTGCAGGTGGAAGTAAATACAAATCGCTGTACGGCACTGCGCTCGGCTTCGTCAACCACGCCAATCGCACCAAATTCATTCACCTGGCGAGCCATATCGGGATACTTCTTGCAGATGGGATCCCCAACTAACGCGGCAAGCAATACAACATCGCTGATGCCTCGCATCGATTCCCTGAGCTTTGCCGCATCACGCAAATCGCCGCGCAAGAATTCGAAGTTCGCGTTGTCAGCAATCCCGGAGAGCGACGACACGTGCCCGTACATCAAATTATCCAGGACGCGAACACGATAGCCGTCGCTCAACAAGCGCCGCGTCAGCATCGATCCGATGTAGCCCGCTCCGCCAACGACCAGCACTCGTCGACCTTCGTGCTGCGTATCCTGCTTCAATTGACCCGTCGTCATTGCTGATTCCTGCAAAGAGACCACTCAAGTTCATTCCACGTGCCGACTCGGCATTGAAAATCTAGCTCGTCGTGCGTTGACTCGCGCAAATTACCGCACTGATGTCGGCAACGACGCTATCGTCAAGCTGTGGGCTCGACGGTACCGACAAGCAACGCTGCCAAATGTCTGTAGCGTTCGCAAAATCCACTACGGGCTGGGGATAGTTCGCATAGGCCTGCTGCAGATGATTGGGAGTCCACAAAGGCCGTGCTTGAACGTCATGTTCAAGCAGAGCCTTCAGTGCCTTCTCTCGACGTGCTTCGCTTGGGAAGATAATGTTGGCAAGCCAATTATTCGAGCGGCCAGTTCCCTCTGAATAAAGATGCAGGTCCGGGTAACTTCCGACACAGGCGCGATATTGCTCTACAATCGCGCGCTTACGTTCAAGTCTACCGGGTAGTTTCCTCATCTGGGCACAACCGAGAGCCGCGAGGACGTTCACGAGGCGGTAGTTGTAGCCCACCTCGTCGTGTGTGAAACGTACGCCGTCGATTTTCGCCGTAGTGCTTAGGTGCTTGGCGCGCCTTGCGAACGCATCGTCATTGGTCACAATCATTCCACCGCCGCCCGTCGTCAGGATCTTGTTTCCATTGAAGCTGTAGACGGCAGCAAGCCCATGATGCCCCACATGCGTTCCGTCACGCTCATAGCACCCCAGCGCTACGGCAGCATCCTCCAGGAGCGGGACACGGAGTTCATGGCAAGTCGAGCGCATGACATCCATGTCACATGTCCACCCCATCAGATGTGCCGGCATGACGGCAAGCAAACGGTGTCCCGTTGACTTAGAGTGCCAAGTCTGCGCATCGCTGTTGAAATCGTAGGCCTGTTCTCGCTGTACGAGGTCGCGCGTACTTTGCGGGGACATGTTAAGTGATCCGGCGGCTGTGTCAGCGAAAATCGGGTAGCCACCCGCATGCACGATGGCATTTGCTGTTGCGATAAATGTCAGACTGGGAACGATCACGTCAAAGGGCTTCTCGACATCCAAGGAGCGGCGTAATACTTCAATTGTCAGTTGAAGACCCAGCGTTCCATTACAGACGGATATCGCATGCGACATTCCTACGAATTCCGCAAATTCCTTCTCGAACCGATCGACAAAT
>CAVUHK010000003.1:0-317534 GCA_963741315.1 uncultured beta proteobacterium | reverse complement strand
GTTGCTGAACGGGATGATCACGCCAGCGCAAGGCGAGCGAATCGGCGCCGCGCTCGCGCTGATCATGGCCTGACCGGCCCGTCAATAAACCAGGAGACCTAATCATGGCAGCAACATGTCCCATCGGATTCGACGTTGCCGGACTGCGCGCACAGGTGCTTGCGACCTACGATCGTGTCGCGCGCGATCCCAGTGGCGATTTTCACTTTCACCGCGGCCCGCGCTATGCAGTCGAATACCTTCGCTACGACGCCGACGAGCTCGCGCTGTTGCCCGACGCGTGCACGGCGCGTTTTGCCGGTGTCGGCAATCCGCTGCGCGTCGGGCCAATCCATCCGGGCGAGACCGTCCTTGACCACGCCTGCGGCGCAGGCATGGACCTGCTGCTGGCAGCTCGACGCGTCGGGCCGGGTGGTCACGCCATCGGCGTCGACATGACACCCACCATGCGACATGTCGCAACCCACGCGGCGACCGTAGCCGGCCTGGGTGGGATCGTCACGATCCGGGCGGGGTTTTTCGAACAATTGCCGGTGGACGACGAGAGCGTCGACGTCGTGATTTCAAACGGCGTCGTCAACCTCGCACCCGACAAATCCCAGGTGTTCGCCGAGATCCAGCGGGTGCTGCGTCCGGGTGGTCGGCTGTATCTCGCCGACGTCGTGGTTCAGCGCGAACTGAAGTACGAGGTTCGCAACAATCCCGGACCTGTGGGCGGCATGCATCGCCGGCGCGCTGCCGGAGGCGGAGCTTGCGGAGATTGCACTCGCGTCAGGGCTACACGATCCGCAAATCACAGAACACTTCAACTGCTTTCGGGACACCTCGGCAGAGGTCAAGGTGGCGGGTGACCTGCACGTCCAAGCGGTCAACTTTATCGCGCACAAGTAGCAAATCAAGCCAACGGAGCGCTGAATAATCGCGCAACAAACTGTGGAGAATGTGATGGATACAAAATATGTGCAACGTCCCGAGATGAGTCAGGCAACGGTCATTTGCCTGCACTCGAGTGGAAGCACCGGTGGGCAGTGGGCTCCGCTGCGCGCGCACCTAGCACACGACTTTCAATTGCTGACGCCTGATTTCCATGGTCATGGCACGGGGCCGGCGTGGCACGGCCCTGACGAAGATATCTTCGCCGCCGACGTCGCTCGAATCGGCCGCCTTGCCAGAGGTGTTCCTGGAGGCGTCCATCTGGTCGGCCACTCGTATGGCGGCGCGGTGGCATTGAGTGTAGCGCTCTGCCATTCCGACAGCGTTGCGAGCGTCGCCGTCTACGAGCCCGTCGTGTTTCGACTGCTATTCGATTTTAACGGCCGGGGGCGCCCCGCGTCCGAAATCATCGAGCTTGCAAGCAACTTGCGCCGCCAATTGCGGTCCGGTAACGCCGATGGCGCAGCTGCCCGCTTCGTCGATTACTGGGGAGGCGGCGGTGCGTGGCTCGGACTGTCCTTCAGCCAGCAAGCCGGCGTCATGAAGTCAATGGGTGTCATCGCAGCGCAATTCGCAGCCCTCGCGATCGAGGCCCCACGGCTTTCCGATTATCGTTCCTTGCGCATGCCGGTGCTCGTGCTGTCCGGAAGCGAAGTGCGCGCACCCATTCGGCGTATCGGGGAACTCCTGCGCTTCGTATTGCCGAACGCGACGTTCTGCACGATGCCGGCGATGGGGCATATGGGGCCGATCACCCACCAGAGCGTCGTCACGCAGCAATTCGCTCGGTTCGTGCGGGAACACACAGGCGCGCCGAGCACCGTTGCGCGCGAACTCGCGGCCTGATGGAGACTTCCGATGACTCAATCGATGACGATCCCCCTCTGGGTGATGCTCGGATTCGCTGCCTGGACACTCGCGGTGCTGATGGGCGGCATCGGGGTCTACCGTTGGTCACGAATCCTTGCCGGACATGCAACGATGGCTGAGTGGCGCGCCGACGCGACGCAGGGAAGTGAGTGGTATCAGCGGGCAATGCGCGCGCACATGAATTGCGTCGAGAATCTGCCGGTCTACGCCGCGGTCGCGCTGGCCGCGGCCCTGGCAGGGGTCGGCGGGCGCGATATCGATATCTTAGCCATCACGTTCCTCGCCGCCCGCATCGGACAGTCGCTCGTCCACATCACGCGTCCACAGACCGAACACGTCGCCGCACTTCGCTTCGGCCTGTATTTAGCGCAGGTCGTGTGCGTCGCTTCGATGGGCGTTCTAGTAGCGCTTCGCGCATGAGCGAAAGTTCCATCGACCTACTCTATTTCCGGATGCAAGCGCGACGTTTGACACAGCAGCAGCCTTACGAAGGAGCAAAACATGCCTTACGACACGCCACTCGCCCCAATGGGGATACCCGTGCGCAAATCGAGGGATTCGGCAATCTTGGCTGCACCTGAAGAGGTTGCGCCTTGCAATGTCGGCACCTGCGGCGACACCCCGTCGATCAGCGTATGGCACGGGTCCGCCGATAACGATCCGGCGATCTTCGACGCAGATGTCGATGCCGAGCCGTGGACGCAGCATGCGCTAGTTTCAAACGGATTTGGCGATCTCGCGATCACCGCTACGGCAGATTCCGCGAAATCGACGAGTTACGAGCTATATCACACCGCTCGCGCTCATCGCGCGTTCGTCCTCGGCGGGACTATTTCCGCCGTGGTCCGGGCTGCCGTGACAATGGTGCGCCGAGTGTACGCCCGCTACGAGCAACGTTGGCACGCGGGGACAATCTACGACGCACTTTCGCAACTCGATGATCGCACATTGCGCGATCTTGGCTTCGACCGCAGCGAAATATCATCAGTCGCGGCGGAAGTGGCGGGAGAAGCGGAGCGCACCCGCGTACGTGCTCTATAGATGACGTACACTTGCCCGCGTTTTCGCAGAGCGTGACCCCACCTTACCACTGCCACGCCGCGCAATATACAAGCAGCCACTCGCAAGCGGCGCCCAGTTCCCGCCGTAGGCGTACGATGTCTGGACTTCCTCTCGTGGACGAGGTGATTCAGTGATACAGCGTCCGAAAACGTCATGCGAGGCGTCGCGATGAAACGCCACCAATCGCGGACCGTGCTCGCCCTTTTCGCCGGCATTCTTCTTCTGCCGCTCGACGCATCGGCGCAAACGGCGGCGAAGGTGTATCGGATCGGCGTCCTTTACACGACCACGCAGCCTAACCCTCCCTCGCCGAATGATCTGGCCTTCCGTGAGGAACTGCGTAAGCGGGGCTATGTAGAGGGACAGAATCTGCTCGTCGAGCGCCGCGATGCAGCCAGTCAGATTGACCGGTTGCCGGCGATTGCCAAGGAGCTTGCCGCGCTTCGACCTGACCTCATCGTCGCATCGGGGTCGCAAGCCAGCCGTGCCGTGAAGGATGCCACGCAGACGATCCCGATCGTGATGATTGGCGTTGCGGACCCGGTCAAAACTAAACTGGCCTTGAGCCTCGCTCGGCCCGGTGAAAACCTGACCGGCGTGGCCACCGTTGTTGCAGGCGGCATCATGGCGAAGTCTCTGGAATACCTCCATCAGGCTGTGCCGAAGGCGACCAACATCGGGATGTTGATCAATCCGACCAACGACGTCCATCGCGTCCGTGTCCCGCTGGAGATTCCAGATGCGGCGCGGCAACTGGGCGTCCAGGTTCAAACCGTCGAGGCGCGCACGACGGACGAGATCGAGCCTGCGATCAACCGTGCGGTCGGCAAGCGGGTTGAGGCCTTGTTCATCCAAGGTGATCCCGTGTTCAACAATCCACCTGAGAGGGTCCCGCTGCTCGTGGCGCGTACCGGCCTCCCCGCCATCTATTTTTCGCGCGCGCAAGTGGAGGCGGGTGGGCTGATGTCGTATGGACCGGACCAAGCGGTGCTGTGGCGTCGCGCCGCGAGCTACGTAGACCGCATCCTCAAGGGGGAGAACCCTGCCGACATGGCGATCGAGCAGCCGACGAAGATGGACTTCGTAATCAACCTCAAGACAGCAAAAGCACTCGGCCTCACGATTCCGCAGGCGCTGCGTCTGCAGGCTGAATTGATCGAGTGATGGCTCGCAGCGCATAGATCGCAAGGTTCACTCTGCTCGCCGTCCTCGCCGAATTACCTTGGCTCCTCGAACGGCTGCTTCGGAGAAGTCCGACGGGCTGCTCAGGGTCGATTGCAGACTTTCGTCAATGTCTGAGATCGGCAAACGCGTGCGTTTGTAGGTGCCACTATTGACGATCGCGCCAGGTACAGGTTATCCACATTTTGCGGAGCAAGGCCGGAATTGCGGAGCAAAAAAAAACGGCCCGCATCGCTGCGGGCCGCATGTAGATTGGCTCCCCGACCTGGGCTCGAACCAGGGACCTGCGGATTAACAGTCCGTCGCTCTACCAACTGAGCTATCAGGGAATAGCCCGCTATTTTACCGTGCGGGCACGGGGCGGGTCAATCTGCGCGGCCGCGTCATTCCGTGGCGCAGACGGCAGCGGCGGATTCAGGTGCGGCGCCGCCAGCCGCAGGTAGTGGAACATCGACCATAGCGTCAGGATCGCCGCGACCCATAGCGCCGTCGTCCCCAGCCACACCGTATTGATGCCGGGAATCAGCGGCTGGTAGAGCAGTAGCGCGATGATCGCCGTGATCTGCGCGCCGGTCTTGACCTTGCCGATGAACGCCACCGCGACGCTCTTGGATTGCCCCAGCTGCGCCATCCACTCGCGCAGCGCCGAAATCGCGATCTCGCGGCCGATGATGATGATGGCCAGCCACGCATCGGCGCGATCGAGCTGGACCAGTACGATCAGCGCCGCGGCGATCATCAGCTTGTCCGCGACCGGATCGAGAAAGGCGCCAAACGCCGAAGTCTGTCCGAGCTTGCGCGCGAGATAGCCGTCGGCCCAGTCGGTGATCGCGGCGAGCGTGAACACGCTCATCGCCAGCCAGTTCTTTGCCGGCAGCGACAGCCACGCTGCGGGCAGGTAATACACGCCCACGAATACCGGGATCAGGATGATCCGCAGCCAGGTGAGCGCGGTGGGCAGGTTGAACGACATGAGTAAGCGGCGATCGGCGCGACAGCAGTGATCATTCTACCGCGCCGGCTCAGGCCGTGCTTTTGATGCGCGTCAAAAGGCTAGTGCAGTTCACCGAAGATGCGCTCGGCCAGCGCACGGCTGATGCCCGGCACGCGCGCCAGGTCGTCGACGCTGGCGGCGTGCACGCCCTTCAATCCGCCGAAGTGCGCCAGCAGCGCCTTGCGCCGCGCCGCGCCGATGCCGCCGATCGACTGCAGCGACGACGTGGTGCGCGCCTTGCCGCGTCGCGCTCGATGTCCCTGGATCGCGAAGCGGTGCGCTTCGTCGCGAATCTGCTGCAGCAGGTGCAATCCCGGATGGTCCGGCGACAGCGTAAGCGCGGCCGCGCGGTCGGGAAAGATGATCTCCTCCAGCCCGGGCTTGCGCTCGGGTCCCTTGGCGATGCCGATCAATTTTGCGGAATGCAGCCCCTGCTCCGCCAGCACTTCCGCCGCTACACCCACCTGTCCCTTGCCGCCGTCGATCACGAACAGGTCCGGCGCCGGATACTCGCCGCTGACGATGCGCGCCACGCGGCGCGACAGCGCTTCGCGCATCGCCGCATAGTCGTCGCCCCCGGTCGGCGGCGCGACGTTGAAGCGCCGGTATTCGCCGGTCTGCATCGCCAGGCGGTCGAAGATGACGCAGCTCGCCACCGCGGCCTCACCCATGGTGTGGCTGACGTCGAAACATTCGATGCGCTGCACCGACGAGGGCAGTCCGAGCGCCTCCTGCAGCGCGGCCAGCCGGTCCTCCTGCGTCGTCTTCTGCGCGAGCTTCTGCCCGATCGCGAGTTCCGCATTCTGCGTCGCCATCGTCACCCACACGCGCCGTTCGCCGCCGGGGTTGGTGACCAGCTGCACCTTGTGCGCCGACTGCTCCGTCAGTACTTCGACAAGCACTGGATCGTCGCCACCGTGCTCGGCGACGATGGTCGGTGGCGCAGGGTGATCCAGGTAGTGCTGCATCAGGAACGCCGGCACGACCTCGTCGAGCGTCGCGCCATCGGCGTGCTGCGGAAAGAAGGTGCGGTCGCCGACGTGGCGTCCGCCGCGGATCATGACCAGGTTCACCGCGGTCAGGCCCTGCGCGATCACGCCGGCCACGACGTCGATGTCGCCCGCGGTCGCGCTCTCGACGAACTGCCGCGACTGCAGCTGCGTCAGGCGCGCGATCTTGTCGCGCAGGCGCGCTGCGCGCTCGAAGGCGAGCGTCGCCGCCGCCTCCTCCATCTGCCGCTGCAGGC
The DNA here is from genome assembly GCA_963741315.1 of uncultured beta proteobacterium. GTDB lineage: Bacteria > Pseudomonadota > Gammaproteobacteria > Burkholderiales > Casimicrobiaceae > PALSA-1003. The sequence goes on along the minus strand of CAVUHK010000003.1, from coordinate 311,247 downwards.
CCTCGACGACTTCGTTGGCCTTGCCCTGCAGGAACAGCGTCGCGTCGCTCACGTCCTGCTGGTAGTCCGCTTCCGAAATCAAGCCCACGCACGGGCCGGTGCAGCGCTGGATCTGGTAGAGCATGCACGGCCGCGAACGGTTGGCGAAGACGCTGTTCTCGCAGGTGCGCAGCTGGAACACCTTTTGCAAAATCGCCATGCCCTCGCGCACCGCGCCGGCGCTGGGAAACGGCCCGAAATAGCGATGCGGCTTGTCGAGCTTGCCGCGATGAAAACGCAGCTGCGGGAAACGCTCTCCGGTCAGGCACACGTACGGATAGCTCTTGTCGTCGCGGAAGACGACGTTGTAGCGCGGCTGGTGCGCCTTGATCAGGTTGTTCTCGAGCAGCAGCGCTTCGCCTTCGGAACGCGTGACCGTCGTTTCCACGCGCGCGATCTGCGCCACCATCAGCGCAGTGCGCGGATGCAGGTCGGACTTCTGGAAGTAACTCGACACGCGCTTCTTCAGGTCGCGCGCCTTGCCGACGTAGAGCGTCTCGCCCGCGTGGTCCTGCATGCGATAGACACCCGGCCGGTTCGGCAGCGACGCGAGCAGTTCGCGTGCATCGAAGGGCGCGGGACTGGCGGATTCGGGCTTGGCGGTCTCGGTCATGTCAGCCCGCCGCAACCGTGCGCGCGCCGGGGATGTAGCTCGCAATGGCCGCGAACACCTGTTCGAACATGGCCGTCGTCAAGCGTCGCGTGTTGGTGTTGTAGCGGCTGCAGTGGTAGCTGTCGAACAACCGCGCGCCGGACGGCAACGCGTGCTCGGCGCCGTGCGCGAACGGATGATCCTTGCCCGACAGGCCCAGTGCGCGCAGCGTGGCATCGTGGGCGATGCGGCCGAGCGCGAGAATCGCGGCGTCCGGCGCGCAGGCTTGCCAGGTCCGCCGCGAGGTATGCATTGCACGTTTTGATCTCGGCCGGCAGCGGCTTGTTCCCCGGCGGCAGGCACTTCACCGCGTTGGTGATGCGCGCATCGACCAGACGCAGGCCATCGTCCGACCGCCGTCGACCGTGGCTGCGTCGCAAATCCGAACTTGTGCAGCGTCGCGTAGAGCAGGATGCCCGCGTGATCGCCGGTGAAAGGGCGGCCGCTGGCATTCGCGCCGTGCATGCCCGGTGCCAGGCCGACGATCACCAGGCTCGCCTGCGCCGCGCCAAACGGCGGCACGGGCCGGCAGAAGTAACCCGGATGCGCGTCGCGCACCTCGTCGAGAAAATGCGCCAGGCGCGGGCAACGACGGCAATCAGGGTCGTAAGTTGTTTTCGCGGGAGTGGCCACGGGTTCGTGGCGGGAAGCTCGGGTCATGTAAAATGGCGCGTTTGCTCGCGCTCCGCTGAGGCCATCGCTGCACTTCGAGCTGGCCAGCGGCGAATCCGATTTTAGCATGTCGTGGTGCAGGTCTTCTGGTTATGCTCCCCACCGAAACCCGTCTTGAAGTGCGCTCCCGGCTGCCTGCCCGGCGCAACGGCAAGCCGCCGCTGCTGTTCGTGCACGGAGGATACTGCGACGCCTGGTGCTGGGAGCCCTATTTCCTGCCGTGGTTCGCGGCACGCGGTTATGCGGCGCACGCGCTGTCGCTGCGCGGGCATGGAGAGTCCGGCGGGCGTGAATCGCTGTTTGTCGCGGGTCTCGACGACTATGTGGCCGACGTCGAGCACGTCGCCTCGACCCTGCCATCGCCGCCGGTGCTGATCGGGCACTCGATGGGCGCCGCAGTTATCGAACGCCTGATGACTACGCGCCCGGTACGCGCGGCGGCACTGGTCGCGCCCATCCCTCCCGGTGGGCTCGCGCCGGTCGCCAGCCGGCTGATGATCTGGCAACCGGAGTACCTGATCAACATGGGGCGCATGGATGCCCCGCACCTGGCGGGTGACATGCTCGCAGCGCTGCAGCCGATGTATTTCAGCAATACCGTGACATCGAAGATCCTCGTTGAAGCGATGGAGCACCTGACCATCGAGTCACCACGCGCGCTGCTCGACCTGACCTTGCGGCTGCACGACGGCAAGCCGGTCGCGCCGACGCAGATCCTGGTGCTCGGTGCGCGCGACGATCGCATCGCGACGCCGAGCGACGTCAAGGCGACGGCGACCCGTCACGGTCTCGCGCCGACAATCCTGCCCGGTCTGGCGCATATGATGATGCTGGAGCGAGAGTGGGAAACCGCGGCGCAGCCGATCGCGGACTGGTTGGGGAAGTTGAAGTAGCGCGTAGGAGCGAACGTGTTCGCGCGCCAAACGCGGCGCTAAGCTTTCTGCGCCGCCTCGAGCATCTGCTGCGTTGCGCGCAACCCCGATTCCAAAGCCCCTTGCATCCACGTGTGTGCCAGCGATGCGTGCTCGCCGGCAAAATAAATCCGGCCCTCCGGCGCGATAACGTAGCGATACAGAGCGGTGTGCTGCCCCGGCATGAACCACGCAAACGCGCCGCTGCTGTAGGGATGATTGTCCCAACTCCAGCTCGCGGTCTGCCGGAGGATGCCCGGCGATTGCAGTTGCGGATGCACGCGCGACAGATGCCGCAGCACCAGCGCCTCGCGCTCGGTGTGCGGCAGGCTCGCGAGCCTGCGCGCCTGCTGTCCCCAGGAGTACGAAGCCAGCATCACGCCGGGACCGCGGGACACGCGCGGATCCTTGGCTTCGGCATTGTCGGCCGGATAATAGGTCGTCCCGGTCGGCAGGTCGGTAAAGGTGCCGCCGCCGTAGATGCCGTCGTCCATCTCCCAGAACCGGCGATTGGCAACAGCCAGCACCTTGGTCGACGAATCGTAGTTGAGCTCGCGGATCGCGCGCCATTTCGGCCCCGAGAATTCGGGCTGCACGCTGATTCGCGACAGCACGCTGAAGGGCAGCGTGCAGAGCAGGAAGTCGCCGTCGACGCGCTTTTCCACGCCGCGCTCGCGGTACACCGCGCCTGCGCCGCGGCCGTCGGCGCGCTGTGTCAGTTGGACGACTTCGCAACCGAGCCGTGGCTTCGAGCGCAGGCGCGAGGCAAACGCCGATGCGATCCGGTCGGTGCCGCCGACGACTTCATCGAAGCCCTGCGACCAGACTTCGAGAAATTCCTCGCGGATGGTCTCGGTCGCCGCGGTCGCCAGTTCGGTTTCCTGTCCCTGCGTCACCGCGAGATACTCGATGGCTTCGTCCGACAGGCCCGCAGCCTGGCAGACCTGCAGCAGTGACTGCTGGTCGAGCGCGCGCACCAGTGCGCTCGACAACGTGGTCGCGGTCAGTTCCTTTTTTTCGCCGTCGTTCAATCCGGCGAGCGTCTTGCCCACCGAATCGGTCCACAGGTCATCGCTGGACTTGGTGCGCTCGTCCTCGCGCATGTCGTAGAGTCGGTTCAGTTGCTTGCCATCGGCGATGCGCGCGCGCTCGCCGCGCAGGAAGTAATAGGCCTGCGGATTCGACAGCACGAACTTGCGCAGCGGCAAGCCGAACTCGCTGACGTAGCGGCGGGTGATCTCGTGGCGCGTCGGGATGCGCATCGCACCGGCTTCGCCATACAGGCCGTCGCCGAAACGCAGTGTGCGGGTGCGCCCGCCGATGTGGCGCGTGTCTGCTTCGAGGATCGTTACCCGGTGGCCGCGCTTTTCGAGTTCATAGGCGGCACACAGCCCCGAGAGCCCGGCGCCGACGATGACGACATGCAGCGGTGTTCCCGTCTCGGGTACGGCGGCGAGCGCTCCGAAGGCCGACGTCGCCGCGACTCCGCCGCCGAGCGCGGAAAGGCGGCGCACGAACTCGCGTCGTGCCGGGTGCAATGGGTCGCGCGAGGTCATGATGATGCGCAGGTGATCTCAATGACCGCCGTCATTCCCGCGAAAGCGGGAATCCAGTGTCTTTCACTGAACGCCACTGGGTCCCCGCTTTCGCGGGGACGACGGTAGGATTGCGTATCGTGGCACTCATTTCGCCACGTGTCACTAGTGCCGGGTCTTGGTGAACTCGGCGAATTCGGTCGGCGGCAACGCCTTGCTCACCCAGAAGCCCTGGAAGCAGTGACACCCATGCAGATCGAGGAAGTCGAGTTGCGCCTTGGTGCCCACGCCTTCCGCGACAACGCGCAATCCCAGTCCGCGCGCCAGCGCGATGATGGCTTCGGTGATCGCCGCGTCACCCGGATCGGTCTCGAGGTCGGCGATGAACGAAATGTCGATCTTCAACGTGTCGATCGGGAAATGCTTCAGGTGCGACAGGCTCGAATAGCCGGTGCCGAAGTCGTCGATCGCCACCGTGAAGCCCTCCGCGCGCAATTGTTCGAGCACCTTGCGGATGGAATCGAGGTCGTGCAGCAGGCTCGATTCGGTGACCTCGAGTTCGATCCAGTCGGGCTGACAACCCGCCTCGCGCACAATGTCGGAAATGCGTATCGCCAGATCGTCGCGGTAGAACTGCCGTCCCGACAGGTTGACCGACACCCGCATCGTCATGCCCGCCTTGCGCCACGCGACGCATTGCTCGGCGGCGGTGCGCATCACCCAGTCGCCGAGAACGTGGATCAGCCCGGACTCTTCGGCCAGCGGAATGAACACCTGCGGCGCGACTTCGCCGTGTTCCGGATCGGTCCAGCGCAGCAACGCTTCCGCGCCGATGATGGCCTTGTCGCTGATGCGCACCACCGGCTGGTAGTGCAGCTTGAGCGCGCCATCCTTGACGGCGGTGCGCAACGCGGCCTCCAGGGTGTGCTGCTTGAGACGGTGCTCGGCGAGGCCGGCGTCGAAGAACTGATAGGTATTGCGGCCGAGTTCCTTCGAGCGGTACATCGCCACGTCGGCATGCTTGAGCAGGCCCTCGGGATCGTCGCTGTCGTCGGGAAAGACCGCGATGCCGATCGACGAGGTCACGTAGATGTCGTGCTCCTCGATCACGAACGGCTGTGCGATCGCCTCCTGCAGTTTCTGCGCCACGCGATTGAGAACGGCGGCATCCTCGAAGTCCTCGACGATGACCATGAATTCGTCGCCACCGAGGCGCGCCAGCAGGTCGGTCTCGCGCAGCGCTTCCGACAGCGACGCCGTCACGCGCTTGAGCAGTTCGTCGCCGATGCGGTGGCCGAGCGTGTCGTTGACGTTCTTGAAGCGATCGAGGTCGATGAACAGCACGCCCACGCGCCGGCCGTTGCGCTTGCCCTGCGCGATGGCCTGGCCGAGGCGTTCCTGCAGCAGCAGTCGGTTGGGCAGCCCGGTGAGCGCGTCGCGCGTGGCCAGGTATTGCAAACGTTCCTCGGCCTGGATGCGCGAGCTCACGTCCTGCACGAACGACAGGATGGAAACGATGCTGCCCTGCTCGTCGAGCAGGCACGAGTGATACCACTCGCACCAGATCGTCTCCGCGTCCTTGCGGTAGTTGCGATTGAGACCCGTCGCGCGCGGTTCCTCGCCGGACATCAGCTTGTTGATCAGCGTGACGACCTGGTCGCGGTCGGCTTCGTGGGTGAGCTGGCTGCCGGTGATCGGCATGCCCAGCACTTCCTCGGCCCGCCAGCCGAAGATGTTCTCGGCCTGCGGCGACCAGCGCACCAGGCGAAAGTCGCGGTCCCATTCCAGCACCGCCAGCGGCGTGTTGTTGATGTGCGAGGACAGCATCCAGTTGGCGCGGCGCAGCGCTTCCTCGTTGCGCTTCTGGTCGTGGATGTCGGTGTGCACCGCGTAGATGCCGATCACATTGCCTTCGGCGTCGCGGTTGGGCGCGTAGTGCACCGATTCCCAGCGCTGCTCGTCGTTGGGTTGCAGCAGGAGCTGTTCGGTCGACACCGTCTCGCCGGCGAAGACCCGCGAGATCAGCGGCGCCAGCTGCCGTGCGCGCCCGTCGCCGAAAACCTCGCCGATGCTCCGGCCGGTGAGGTCCTTGCGGCTCTCCGACAGCCATTCCTCGTTGTGGCGATTGACGAAACGAAAGCGCGAATCGCGATCGATGTACGCCACCCGCGCCGGCACGTTGTCCATGATCAGGCGCAGCTCGGCCTCGCTCGCGCGCAAGGCTTCCTGCGCCTGCTTCAGGCCGTGGATGTCGTTCATCAGCACGAACGCGCCGTGCACTTCGCCGGTCGGCGTCGAGTCCGGAACGACGCGGATGGTCATCCAGCGGCGCGCACCGCCGGCGCCAGGCACCAGCCGATCGAACGAGGTCGACTCGCCTTCGAGCGCGCGGCTCAGCATCGCCTGCGCGCTGGCGTAGATGCCGTGGCCGACGACGTCGCGCAGGCGCAGGCTCGCCACCTGCTCGGCGGTCAGGCCGAAGTACTGCAGGAAGGTGCGGTTGACGTACTGGCAGCGCTCGTCGTGGTCGATGTAGGCCACCGGTGCCGGCACGCCGTCCATGATCGCGCGCAGCTGCGATTCGCGCGCGGCCAGGGCATCCTGCGCGACCTTGAGGTCGGTGATGTCGTGGCCGACGATGTAGAAACCCTTGATCGTGCCCTCGAAGCGCAGGTCCGGCACGATCTTGTTGCGCAGCCAGCGCATGCGTCCGTTGACGTCTTGCGCCTCGCGCTCGAAGGTCACGTCTTCGCCGCGCGCGGCGCGCTCGATGAACGGCTGCTGGAATTCGTAGGTCTCGGGCCCGAGCACGTCCTGGATCGACTTGCCGATCACCGAGTCGCGGTCCTGGCCGACCAGTCGCAGGAACGCGTCGTTGACGAAGGTGTAGGTGCGTTCGAGGTCGACGTAGACGACCGGCTCCGGAATGTTGTCGGTGAACAGGCGCAGCTGCTCCTCGCGCGTGGCCAGCGCCTGCTCGGTGAGCTTGAGGTCGTGGATGTCGTACTCGGTGCAATACAGCCCGCGTACGTTGCCGGTCGCGTCGAGGTCGGGCGCGATGCGGCCGTGCATCCATCGTCGCTGTCCGTCGGCGCTGGTGCCGATGCGCTCGTAGTCGACGTTCTCACCGTTCTGTGCGCGCTGAATGATCGGGCGCAGGAACGAGTTCACGTCGTGCGGCATGACTTCGTACGGTGTCTTGCCGTAGATCTGGTCCTGCGGCCGGCACGCCCAGTTGGCGAACGCCTGGTTGACGAAGGTGTACTTGAGCTTCTTGTCGAGGTAGGCGATCGGACCCGGAATGTTGTCGGCGAACAGACGCAGCTGCGCTTCCTGCGACTTGAGCGCCTCGCGGATGCGGATGTCGTCCTCGATATCGTTGATCACCGCGAAGGCGCCGCCGATCTTGCCGCCGGCCTCGCGATCGGGGAACAGCGTGATGCGCGCCCAGCGCAACTCGCCTGCGGCGGGCCGCTCGCGCCGCTCGTAGCTCACCGTGGCGCCGGCGAAGGCGCGCTCGATGTAGCCCTGCATTTCGGTAAGCGCGTCGGGCGCGACGAAGTTCTTCAGCGGCTGGCCGAGCACGTCGTCGATCGGAATGCCGATGTAGTCGCCGTAGGGCTTGTTGGCGAAGCGCAGGCGCTGCGTGCGGTCGAAGTAGAAGATCGGCAGGCCGACGCTGTCGGTGACGATGCGCAACCGGTGCTCGCGCTCGCCGGCCTCGAGTTCGAGTCGCTTGATGTTGTCGACGTCGGTGTAGGTGGCGAGCACGCCACGCACGTCGCCGCGCGGGCCGCGGTCGGCGTAGTAGTCGACCCGGATCCAGAAAGCGTTGCGCTTGACCGAGGAGAGCTGTCGTTCGAAGCTCACCCGCTCGCCCGAGAGCGCGGCTTCGAGGTAGGCGTGGTAGAGCTGGTAGAGTTCGCGGCCCTCGACCTCGATCGCTTCTCGCCCGATCACTTCGACCTGCGGCTTGCCGGTCCAGTCGAGGAAGGCGCGATTGACGAATCGATAGCGCTGGTGGGCGTCGATGTAGCACACCGGCAGGCCGAGCGCGTTCAGCTTGCGCTGCGAGAGCGCCAGCATGGCTTCCCGTTCCATGCCTTCGCCCACGGTTTGGAGCGTCGGATGGTCCAGGCGAACTAGTGATCGAGGCAGCGCCATACGGCCATGTTTCCTGGTTCGCGGTCCTTGCGGGCTGCGATCCGCGGGTCAGTCTAAGGGTCCCTTGGGGGTCTGACAAGCAAGGATCGGGCCTGTGGTATTCAACTATGAAACCCGGGGCAAAGCGCCCCACCAGCGCAACGCCGTTGGTTTGGGCATGCCTGCACGCTACAATCAGCGTCACAAAAACACGTCGGGCGGCAGCCCTCCGCGCCCGGCTCCGGAGCCCAGGAGTCCCCTTTGTCGCGCCTCTCCCGCCTAGTCGTCCCCGGCTCGTGCTTGCTGGCGCTTGCCGCGCTGCCCACCGTCGTTCTCGCCGCGGTTGTCGAGCCGCCGGCGGTCGGGTCGATTCCCATCGATTTCATCCTGTTCGCGCTGATGCTGGCCGGCGTGGCCCTGTTTCACCGCCACACGCTGGCGATCGCGGTCGGCGGACTGCTGGTCATTTCGATCTTCAAGATCGCCGTGTCGCCCTTCCCCGAAGGCCCTGGGGTGTCCGGGTGGGCCGCGCACCTGGGACACGAGTGGGTGCTGCTCGCGAACCTGCTCGGCCTGCTGCTCGGTTTCGCGCTGTTATCGAAGCACTTCGAGGCGAGCCGGGTTCCGGAATGGCTGCCGAAATGGCTGCCCGACGACTGGAAGGGCGCGTTGGTGCTGCTGGTGATGATTTTCGTGCTCTCTTCGTTCCTCGACAACATAGCAGCCGCGCTGATCGGCGGCACGATCGCGCGCGCGGTCTTTCGCGGCAAGGTGCACATCGGTTACCTCGCGGCGATCGTCGCGGCGTCGAACGCGGGCGGCTCGGGCAGCGTCGTCGGCGACACCACCACCACCATGATGTGGATCGACGGCGTGCATCCGCTGCAGGTGGTCGAAGCCTACATCGCCGCGGGAACCGCGATGCTCATCTTCGGCGTGCCGGCATCGCTGCAGCAGCAGCGCTATTCGCCGATCGTCAAGGAAGCGCCCGCCGGCATCGTCATCGACTGGACGCGCGTGGCCATCGTCGCGCTGATCCTGATCACCGCGATCCTGGTCAACGTCTTCGTCAACGTCCGCTACAACGAATTCTCCGACCGGTTTCCGTTCATTGGCGCGTCGGTGTGGATCGTGCTGCTGCTGTGCGCGCCGCTGCGCGCGCCCGCGTGGAGCGAATTGCCCGGCGCGCTCAAGGGTTCGATCTTCCTGCTCTCGCTGGTGCTCGCGGCGTCGATGATGCCGGTGCACAAACTGCCCGCCGCGTCGTGGCAGACCGCGATGGGACTGGGCTTCGTCTCCGCGGTCTTCGACAACATTCCGCTGACCGCGCTGGCGCTCAAGCAAGGCGGCTACGACTGGGGCTTTGTCGCCTACGCGGTCGGCTTCGGCGGCTCGATGGTCTGGTTCGGCTCGTCGGCCGGCGTGGCGCTGACCAACATGTATCCCGACGGCAAGAACGCGATCGCGTGGGTGCGTGGCGGCTGGCATGTGATCGTCGCGTACGTCGTCGGCTTCATGGTGATGCTCGCGGTGCAGGGATGGGTGCCGCAGCCCAAGCACATGGCGCCGGGCGCCAGCGCCGCGCAGCAGGTCCCCGCGACGTCTCAGGCACGGCCGTGACACGCGCGCCGCGAGGGCGCGCGATCGCCCTGGCGACGCTGGTCTTCGCCAGCACGCCGGCACTCGCCGCCTCCGCGCTCGACGGCGGCACGCTGTCGCTGGCGTGGGGCATTCCATTCGCCGGGGTGCTGCTCTCGCTTGCCGTCTGGCCCATCTTCGCGGCCGAATTCTGGCACCACCATTACGGCAAGATCACCGCGGCGTGGACCGCGGCGTTCCTGCTGCCGTTCGCGGCGGCGTTCGGAGTCGCCGAGGCGGGCTACCAGCTGGTGCACGTGCTGCTGCTCGAGTACCTGCCGTTCGTGATCCTGCTCTTCTCGCTCTACACCATCTCCGGCGGCATCGCGGTGCGCGGAACGCTGGTGGGCACGCCAGGCACCAACTGCGCGCTGCTCGCGATCGGCGCGATGCTCGCCAGCTTCATGGGAACCACCGGCGCGACCATGGTGCTGATCCGCCCGCTGCTGACGGCCAACGAAGGGCGCCGCCACCGCGTCCACGTCGTCATCTTTTTCATCATCCTGGTCGGCAACATCGGCGGGGCGCTCACGCCGCTGGGCGATCCGCCGCTGTTCATCGGCTTCCTCAAGGGCGTGCACTTTTTCTGGACCGCTCACGAACTCGCACTGCCGACACTCGCGCTGGCAGCAGCGGTACTGGCGCTCTTCGCCACGGTCGATACGGTCTTGCGTCGGGGCGACCCGGTACAGGAACCCGCGGTGCGCGTGCCGCTGCGCCTGGACGGCAGCTTCAACCTGCTGCTCATCGTCGGCGTCGTGGCGGCGGTGCTGCTGTCCGGGTTCTGGAAGCCCGGCATCACCTTCGACATTGCCGGCACGCCGCTCGAGTTGCAAAACGCGCTGCGCGACATCGTGCTGGTGGCGCTGGCGCTCGCCTCGCTCAAGTGGACGCCGCGCTCGCTGCGCGAAACAAACGCCTTCAACTGGGGACCGATCGTCGAGGTGGCAAAGCTTTTCGCCGGCATCTTCATCACCATCATCCCGGTGATCGTCAGCCTGCAGTCCGGACAGCGCGGGGCGCTGGCGGGCGTCGTGAATGCGGTCGTCGACCCCGGCGGCGAGCCGCGCTACCTGATGTACTTCTGGGTGACCGGGCTGCTCTCGGCGTTCCTCGATAACGCGCCGACCTACCTGGTGTTCTTCAACATGGCGGGTGGCAACGCCGACGCGCTCATGGGCCCGTACGCGCGGACGCTGGCCATGATCTCGGCGGGCGCGGTCTATTTCGGCGCCCTCACCTACGTCGGCAACGCGCCCAATTTCATGGTCAAGGCGATCGCCGAATCGCGCGGCGTGCCCATGCCCACGTTCTTTGTCTACTTCGCGATCGCCTCGGTGATCCTGCTGCCGATGTTCGTGCTGCTGTCGCTGGCGTATCGCTGAGCGGCGGCCGCCGACGTCAGGCGTCGCGCACGAGGAGAATGTGCACCCGGTACGGTCCGTGCGCGCCGAGGACGATTGTCTGCTCGATGTCGCCGGTACGCGACGGGCCGGAAATGAAGTTGACGGCGCGCGGCAGCTGGCCGCGTTCGCGGCGGATCAGCGCGATTGCCTCCTCCATGCCGGAGACGACCCGCTCGGCGCGAACCACCGCGATGTGCGTATCCGGCAACAACGTGGTCGCGGTGGGCGTGTCGGCACCTGCAAGCACGACCAGCGTGCCGGTTTCCGCGATCGCGCAGAACGTGCCGGTGATGCCGAGCCGGTCGTCGCCCACCGTCGGACGCACGGCGATGTTCAGGCCCGCGCCGGTCCAGTCCAGGTCGCCGAATTCCGGCCAGCACACGCCACTCTTCGACTTCTGCGCGGCGAGCATTTCGGGCAATTGCAGCGCATCGATGTAGCGCGCGACGGCGCCAGGGATCGCGCGCCGATCGGCAAGCGATTCGACCGTGCTTTCCATGTCGCTGGCGCGTTGCAGGAAGCGCGCGACGAGGTCTTGCTGGATACGCGGCCGCGGTCCCTGCGCGTGCGCGGCGATGTAGGCTTCGGCCTCGCTCTTCGCGCGCGCGTCGGAGCCGGTCTTGCCCAGCGCCGCGCGCACCCGCTCCAGGATGGCTTCCCGCCCCGAATTCATCGGCGATTGCCGGCGATGAACGCCGCGATGCGCTCGACGCCGGCGCGAATGGCCGCAGGCGAGGTCGCGTACGAAAAGCGGATGTGCTGTCCGTCGCCGGGCACGCGGCGGCCGAAGTGGATGTCTGCCAGCACCGCGACGCCGGCTTCATTGAGCAGGCGGTTGCGCAGTTCCTCGGAATCGGCGCAACCGGTCAGCTTGCACGCCTCGGTGACGTTCGGCCACGCATAGAATGCCCCGCCCGGTGTCTTGCAGGTCACGCCGGGAAGGGTGTTGAGCAGGCCCACGATGAGGTCGCGCCGCTCGAGGAACGACGCGCGCATCGCGGCGGCCGAATCCTGCGGGCCGTTCAACGCTTCCACCGCCGCCCACTGGCTGATCTGCGACGCGCACGAATCGGTATTGGTGATCCAGCGCGTGAACACCGGCGCCAGCGTCCGATTCGCGACGTAACCGATGCGCCAGCCGGTCATGGCCCAGGTCTTTGACGCGCCGTCGGAGATGATGGTCCGCTCGAGCATGCCGGGCAGCGAGGCCAGCGACGTGAATTCGCCATCGTAGAGCAGCCGCGAGTAGATCTCGTCGGCGAACACCCATACGTGTGGGTGCGCTCGCAGGATCTTGGCGATTGCTTCCAGGTCGGCGCGCCGGAGAATGCCGCCGGTGGGATTCTGCGGCGTATTGAGGATCAGCAGGCGCGTGCTGGGCGTGATGATCGCCTCGAGCTCGTGCGGATCGAAGGCGAAGTCGCGCGCTTCGCGCAGGTAGATCGGTACCGGCACCGCGCCGTTGGCGAGGATCTGCGATTCGTAGATCGGGAAACCCGGCACCGGATAGATGACTTCGTCGCCGGCACCATGATCGGTCACCGACGCGATCGCATAGGCGATGAACGGCTTCGCCCCCGCACCGACGACGACATGCTCGGGCGGAATATCCAGGCCCCGCCGCGCTCCGAGGTCGCGGGCCGCGGCAGCACGCAATTCGTCGATGCCCGCCGACGGCGTGTAACCGTGCTTGCCGTCGCGGATCGCGGCGATCGCCGCGTCCTGGATGTTGACCGGCGTGGGAAAGTCGGGCTGGCCGATGCAAAAGGAAACGATGTCCCGGCCCTGGCGCACCAGCGCGTTGACTTCGGCGAGGACGACAAAGGCGTTCTCGGTGCCGAGGCTCTCGCCGCGGCGGCTCACGCGTGGCACGGCCATGTCGCGGGGTGCATTCATGATCCGCTCCGTTGCTTGGCGTACAGGTCGCGGAAGGTGCGGCCAGGGGGCGCCGGCATGTCGCGGCCATCGGTCCAGCCGCTGCCTGGAGATAATTTGTGGATCATGCCTCGCTTGTCTCCGAGCCAGTGCATTACGCGCGCGCCCACCCGGGTCGCCAGCGCGTAGAGCCGCGGCCGCGTCGCCAGCCACGCCCAGCCGCGCAATCCGATGCGCTCGTACCACGGGCGCAGGTTGCGGGCGAACTGTTGTTCGCGGAGCTTGCGCAGCAGGTCCGGCAGCGGAATCTTCACGGGGCAGACGACGCCGCACTGGTTGCACAGGGTCGATGCCTGCGGCAGATCGAGTGCATTCTCCAGCCCGATGTACGACGGCGTGAGCACCGAGCCGATCGGCCCAGGATACACCCAGCCGTACGAGTGCCCGCCGATGTTCTGGTACACCGGGCAGTGATTCATGCATGCGCCGCAACGGATGCAGCGCAACGCTTCCCTGACGTCGCTCGCCAGCACCGCCGAACGCCCGGCATCGACGAGGATGAAGTACATGTGCTCCGCGCCGTGGAATTCGCCCTGGCCCTTGGGTCCGGTCAGGATATCGACGTAGTTCGACGTCGACTGCCCGGTCGCCGAGCGCGCCAGCAGACGCAGCAGGGTCGCGACGTCTTCGAGCGTCGGCACGACCTTCTCGATGCCCGAGATGGCGACATGCACCTTGGGCAGCGTCGTGGTCAGCGTCGCGTTGCCCTCGTTGGTGACGAGCACCACCGATCCCGACTCGGCAACGAAGAAGTTACCGCCGGAAATGCCCATGTCCGCGGTCAGGTAGTGCGCGCGCAGCACCTGCCGCGCCTCGAAGCAGAGGTCGGTGATCTCGGTCTTGCGCGGCGTTCCGTGCACCTTGGCGAACAGATCGGAGACTTCGTCCTTGCTCTTGTGCAGCGCCGGTCCGACGAGGTGCGACGGCGGCTCGTAATCGTTGATCTGCAGGATGTATTCGCCGAGGTCGGTCTCGACCACCTTGAGCCCCGCCGCCTCGATCGCCCGGTCCAGCTCCGACTCCTCGCTGACCATCGATTTCGACTTGATGATCTTGGCGACCTGGTGCCGGCGCGCGATGTCGAGCACGTGCCGGTTGATGTCGGCGGGCGTCTCGGCCCAGAGCACGGTCGCGCCGCGCGCGGTGGCGTTGGCCTCGAAGATCTCGAGCCAGGTGTCGAGGTTGTCGAGGCCGCGCTGACGGATGTTCTTCGCCGCCTCGCGGGTACCTTCGAAGTCGTCGAGCTCGAACATCGCCTCGCGGCGCTTGCTGACGAACTTGCCGCGGAACTTCAGCAGGTTCTGCTGCAGTTGCGCGTCGTCGAGGCTCTCGTGCGCCCGTTCGCGGAAATGCATCGAGGCTACATGCATCGCCGACTCCTCCGCATCGCTGCGCGCATCATTCCGGCACTCCCGCGGCGATTTCGGCGATGTGCAGCACGCGGGTCGTGTTGTCGCCGCGACGGCGCATCCGGCCCTCGATGTTGAGCACGCATCCCAGGTCGCCGAGGACGACGGTGCTGGCGCCACTGTCGGCGATGTTGCGACATTTGTTGTCGGCCATGCGCGCCGAGATGTCGCCGAACTTGATCGAAAAGGTGCCGCCGAAGCCGCAGCAGGTCTCGCAATCGTTCATTTCGGTGAGTGTCACGCCGGGCATTTTCTCCAGCAAGACGCGCGGCTGCTGCTTGACGCCCATCTCGCGCAACCCGGCGCAGCAGTCGTGGTAGGTCACGTTGCCCTGGTGGCGCCCCGGAACCCGCTCGAGCTTGAGCACGCTGACCAGGAAGTCGGTGAGTTCGCGCGTCTTCGCGCCCAGCGCCAAGGCTCGCGCGAGCATCGCGGGGTCGTCGCGAAACACGTCGGCATAGTGAGTGCGGATCATGCCGCTGCACGATCCCGAAGGCGCGACCAGGTAGTCGCAGCCTTCGAATTCGGCGATGACCTTCGCGCCCAGCGCCGCGGCGCCGGCGCGGTCGCCGGAGTTGTAGCCTGGTTGGCCGCAGCACGTTTGCGTCGGCGGAACGAAGACCTCGGCGCCGCCGGCTTCGAGCAGCTTGATCGCGGCGAATCCGATCGAGGGCCGCATCAAGTCGACGAGACAGGTGACGAACAGGCCGACGCGCATGGAATCTGCAGGGGTGGTTAGAGCCGCAACGACTAGCTTAGCACGCGAGCGAGCGCCCTACCGTCATCAGAACGAGCGCGCCAGCGCCACCACGCACACGCCCATCAGCTGCTGCGGGAAGATGCCGAAGAACAGGATGGCGATGCCGTTGAGCGAGAGCAGGATCCGGGTGTCGCCGCGGGCCTCGATCGGCGACCGGTCGATAGGGTCGTCGAAGTACATCAGCTTGACCACACGAAGGTAATAGAAGGCACCGATCAGCGAGCACATGACGGCGACCACGACGAACCATACCAGCCCGATGTCGATCGCGGCCTCGAATACCGCGAACTTGGCGTAGAAGCCCACCGTTGGCGGCAATCCGGCCAACGAGAACATGACCAGCAGCATCAGGAACGCATACCACGGGCTGCGCTGGTTGAGCCCCTTGAAGTCGTCGAGCTTGTCGGCTTCGAAGCCGCTGCGCGAGAGCAGCATGACGATGCCGAAGCCGACCAGCGTGGTCAGCACGTAGATGATGATGTAGAACATCGCCGCGCTGAAGCCGTTGAGGTCGGCGGTCAGGAAGCCCAGCAGCATGAAACCCATGTTGGCGATCGTCGAGTACGCGAGCATCCGCTTCATGCTCGTCTGCGCGATCGCGACAATGCTGCCGAGGATCATCGACAGCAGCGAGAGCACCAGCAGCATGCCCTGCCAGTCGAAGGCCAGCGCCGCCAGCCCCGCCACCAGCAGCCGCATCATGAACGCGAACGCGGCGAGCTTGGGCCCGGTGCCGATGAACAGCGTGAACGCGGTCGGAGCGCCTTCGTAAACATCGGGTATCCACATGTGATACGGCACCGCGCCCAGCTTGAAGGCGATGGCCGAGACGATGAACACGAGGCCGAAGGCGAGGATGATGCGGTTGGCCTGGCCGGCGAACACGGTTGCGGCAATTCGGCCCAGTTCCAGCGAACCGGTAGCGCCATAGACCATCGACATGCCGTAGAGCAGCAGTCCCGACGCCAGAGCACCCAGCACGAAATACTTCATCGACGCCTCGATTGCGACCTTCGATTCGCGCTGCAGCGCGATGAGCGCGTAGAGCGCGAGCGACATCAGCTCGAGGCCGAGGTAGAGCATCAGCAGATGATTGGCCGAGATCATCACCATCATGCCCAAGAGCGCGAACATGATGAGCACGAAAGTCTCGCCGCGGAACAGGCCCCGTGCCGCCAGATAGCTGCGCGAATAGAACAGCGTGACGATCACGACCAGGCAACAGAGGAACTTGAGCAGGTCGCCGAAGGCGTCGGCCACGAAGGTGTTGTTGAAGGCGTGCGCCGGCGTGCCGTGAAACACGTACAGCGTCAGCCATGCCGTGACCAGCAACCCGAGCACCGTGAGCCAGAACGAGATCTTGCGGTGCGATTCGGGGACGAACAGGTCGACGATCAGCACCGTGCACGCGGCGATCAGGAGCGCGATCTCCGGCAGCGCCGAGGCGAGCATGTTGAAGGTTGGCGTCATCAGAGCTTGCTCTGCGCGACGTGGGCCAGCAGATCGGTGACCGAGGCGTGCATGACATCGGTCAGCGGCTTCGGATAGATGCCCAAGGCAAGCACCACGACGACCAGCACCGCGAGCAGCCAGAACTCGCGGCGCGAGACGTCGGTGAGCGATGCCACGCGCGCGTTGGTCACCGCGCCGTACCATACGCGCTTGTACATCCACAGCGTGAACGCAGCCGATAGGATCATCGTCAGCGCAGCGAGGAAGCCGATCCAGAAATTGGCCTTGACCGCGGCCAGGATCACCATGAACTCGCCGACGAAGCCGCTGGTGCCAGGCAACCCGGCGTTGGCCATCGCGAACAGCATCGCGAAGGCGGCGAACTTGGGCATGGTGTTCACCACGCCGCCGAAGTCCGCGATCAGGTGCGTGTGCACTCTGTCGTACAGCACCCCGACGCAGAGGAACAGCGCGGCGGAGACGAAGCCGTGCGAAATCATCTGCACCAGTCCACCTTCGATGCCCATCTCGCTGAACAGGAAGAAACCAAGCGTGACGAAGCCCATGTGCGCGATCGACGAATACGCGATCAGGCGCTTCATGTCGGCCTGCATCAGCGCAACGAAGCCGATGTACACCACCGCGATCAGCGACAGCGTGATGATGAACGGCGCGAGGTAGTGGCTGGCATCGGGCACGATCGGCAGGATGAAGCGCACGAAACCGTACGCCCCGACCTTGAGCGTGATCGCCGCGAGCACCACCGAGCCGCCGGTCGGCGCTTCCGGGTGCGCGTCCGGCAGCCAGGTATGGACCGGCCACATCGGCACCTTGACCGCGAATGCGGCCAGGAACGCGACGAACAGCAGGATCTGCGTGTTCATCGACAGCGGCAGCTGGTACCACTCCAGGATCGAGAAGCTGCCGCCGCTGACCGAGTACAGGTAGATCAAGGCGACCAGCATCAGCAGCGAGCCCAGCAGCGTGTAGAGGAAGAACTTGATCGCCGCGTAGACGCGGTTGGCGCCACCCCAGACGCCGATGATCAGGTACATCGGAATCAGCATCGCCTCGAAGAAGACGTAGAAGAGCACGCCGTCGAGCGCGACGAACACGCCGTTGATGAGCCCGGACATGATCAGGAATGCCGCCATGTACTGCGCGACACGCGTCTGGATCGACTCCCACCCGGCCCATACCACCAGCACCGTGATGAAGCTGTTGAGCAGCACCAGCGGCAGCGAAATGCCGTCGACGCCCAGCAGGTAATTGATGTTGAAGCGCGGAATCCACTCGACCGCCTCGACGAACTGCATTTCCGGCGTGCCGATGGTGAAGTGGGCGTACAGCGGCAACGTGACCGCGAAGCCGGCGAGCGCGCCGACCAGCGCCAGCCAGCGCGCCACCGGCGCGTCCTGGTCGCGATGCACCGCGAGCACGAGCACGCCCGCGACGATCGGCACCCAGACGGCGAGGCTCAGATAAGGCAGCATCGTCCGCGCCCTAGTGGGCGACCCACCAGGTCAGGAGGAAGAACACCGACAGGATCATCGCGAAGGCGTAGTGGTAGACGCGTCCGGTCTGCAGGTGCCGCAGAAGCCTCGCGCTGGCGCCAACCACGCGCGCGCTGCCGTTGACGATGAAGCCGTCGATGATCGAGCGGTCCCCCACTTCGGAGAACAGCGTGCCGATGCGTCGCGCGCCGCCGGCGAAGAACCAGTCGTTGAACTTGTCGAAGTAGTAGTTGTTGACCAGCAACGTATAGATCCAGCCTAGCCGGGCGGCAATCTTCGCGGGCAGGTCCGGCCGCTTGATGTACAGGTACCATGCGACGACGATGCCGGCCAACGCGAAGTCGATCGGCAAGCCGGTGAGGCCATGCACCATGAACGCCACCACGCCGTGCCAGTCCTCGCGCATTTCGCGAACGCCCGCATGGTTCTGCGCGATCATGATCGAGTCGCCGAAGAAACCGCCGAACACGATGTTCCCCACGTAGGCCGCGCCCGAGTACACCGACGGAATCGCCAGCAGGATCAGCGGCACCGTCACCACCCACGGACTCTCGTGCGGATCGCCCGGTGGATGTTCGGCGTGGCCGTGGGCGTCTGCGGCGTGGTCGTCATGAGCAGCGGCATGACGGAAGCGCTCCTCGCCATGAAAGGTCACGAACATCATGCGGAACGTATAGAGCGCCGTGATGAACACGCCGGCCGTCACCGCGAACTGCGCATAGCCATGTCCGTAGATCGTGGACAGCGCGGTGGCCTCGATGATCGCGTCCTTGGAGAAGAATCCGGCGAACGGCGGAATGCCGCACAGCGCCAGCGAGCCGATGAGCATCGTCCAGTAGGTGATCGGCATGTACTTGCCGAGGCCACCCATCTTGCGCATGTCCTGCTCGTGGTGCATGGCGATGATCACCGAACCCGCGCCAAGGAACAGCAGCGCCTTGAAGAAGGCGTGCGTCATCAGGTGGAACATCGCGATTGGATACGCCGACACGCCCAGCGCCACGGTCATGTACCCGAGCTGCGAGAGCGTCGAGTACGCCACGACGCGCTTGATGTCGTGCGCCACGATGCCGAGGATGCCGAGGAACAGCGCGCCGGTGGCGCCGATCACGACCACGAAGGAGAGCGCCGTATCGGAGAGTTCGAACAGCGGGCTGGTGCGCGCGACCATGAAGATGCCGGCGGTCACCATCGTCGCCGCGTGGATCAGCGCCGAGATCGGCGTCGGGCCTTCCATCGAATCCGGCAGCCAGACATGCAACGGCACCTGCGCGCTCTTGCCCATCGCGCCGACGAACAGGCCGATGCAGATCACCGTCAGCACCAGCCACTGCGCATTGCCGACCAGGTTGATCGTCGCATTCGCCAACTGCGGCGCCGCGTGGAACACCGTCACATAGTCGAGCGAACCGAAATAGGCGGCGATCACGCCGATGCCCAGCGCAAAGCCGAAGTCGCCGACCCGGTTGACCAGGAACGCCTTGAGATTGGCGAAGATGGCCGTCGGCCGCGTCATGTAGAAGCCGATCAGCAGGTACGACACGAGGCCGACCGCTTCCCAGCCGAAGAACAGCTGCAGGAAGTTGTTCGACATGACCAGCATCAGCATGCTGAAGGTGAACAGCGAGATGTAGGCGAAGAAGCGCGTGTAGCCGTCTTCGTCCCACATGTAGCCAATCGTGTAGATGTGCACCATCAGCGACACGAAGGTCACGACGACCATCATCAGTGCAGTCAGCGGGTCGATCAGGAAGCCGACCGCGAACTTGATGCCACCCGAGGTCATCCAGACGTAGAGGTCGCCGTTGTAGACGTTTCCGGCGAGGACGTCGCGCAGGACGAACGCGGAGGCGACCGTGGCGACCGCGACCCCGGCGATGCAGATCCAGTGCGAGGCGGCCTTGCCCAGTTTCGGCCCCCACAAGCCGACGACAACGGCGCCCACGAGCGGCGACAGCGCGACCAGCAGATAGACCTGCACCATGCTCATCGCGGCATCAGCCTTTCAGGCGCCCGAGTTCCTCGACGTCGATGGTGCCGACGTTGCGGAACAGCAGCACGAGGATGGCCAGGCCGATCGCGGACTCGGCGGCGGCGACGGTCAGGATGAAGAAGACGAAGATCTGCCCCGCCGGATCGGCGAGAAAATGCGCAAAGGCGATGAAATTGAGATTGACCGCGAGCAGCATCAACTCGATCGCCATCAACATGATGATCACGTTGCGGCGATTGAGGAATATCCCGATCACGCTGATGGCGAACAGGATCGCCCCCAGCACGAGGTAATGCGTCAACGTCGGTTGCGACAATAACGACAAATGCCCCTCCCCAAAACCCGGGCACGATGCCCGGGAAACTGCCGACTATGGTTCCTTTTTCTCCGCCGGCATGCGCAGCACGCGCAACCGGTCGCCCGCACGGACCTTCACCTGGTCCGATGGATTCTGGTATTTGCTCTCGCGCCGCTCGCGGTGCGTCAACGCGATCGCGGCAATGATCGCGACCAGCAGGATCACCGCGGCGATCTCCAGCGGGTACGCGTAATCGGTGTAGATCTGCAGTCCCAGCGTCCGGGTGTTGCTGTAGCCCGCCGGCATGGGGCCCGGCGCCGGAGTCGATCCCGGCTGCAGGTAGCCGCCGACCAGCACCAGCGTCATTTCGAGCAGGAACAGGATGCCGATCGTCGCGCCGACCGGAATGTAGCTCTTGAAGCGCTCGCGCAGCTTGTCGAAATTCACGTCGAGCATCATGACCACGAACAGGAACAGCACCATCACCGCACCGACGTAGACGAGCACCAGCACGATGGCGAGGAACTCCGCCTGCAGCAGCATCCACACGCCTGCCGCGGTGAAGAACGACAGCACCAGCCACAACGCCGCGTGCACCGGATTGCGGCTGGTGACGACGCGCAGCGCCGCGAACACCAGGATCGCGGCGAAGACGTAGAAGACGGCTGTCTGGAAGTTCATCTGCGATTCAACGATAGTTGGCGTCGGCGGCGCGGTCCGCCGCGATCTCGGCTTCGTAACGGTCGCCCACCGCGAGCAGCATTTCCTTGGTGTAGATCAAGTCGCCGCGTTTTTCACCGTGATATTCGAGGATGCGAGTCTCGACGATGGAGTCGACCGGGCAGGATTCCTCGCAGAATCCGCAGAAGATGCACTTGGTCAGGTCGATGTCGTAGCGAGTGGTCCGCCGGGTCCCATCATCGCGCTGCTCAGATTCGATGGTGATCGCCAGCGCAGGGCACACGGCCTCGCAAAGCTTGCAGGCGATGCAGCGTTCTTCGCCGTTGGGGTAGCGGCGCAACGCATGCAACCCGCGGAAGCGCGCGCTCTGCGGCGTCTTTTCCTCGGGATAGTGCACCGTGATCTTGCGCGCGAACATGTTCCCGCCGGTCACCCACAGCCCTCGCCACAACTCGACGAGCAGGTAGGTGTTCAGGAAATCGCGGACTCTCTGCAGCATTCCGGTCTCCTCAGTGGAACAGCCACGCCCAGCGCGTCTGCATCATCGCGCCGAGAAAAATGATCCAGATCAGGGTGATCGGGATGAACACCTTCCAGCCCAGGCGCATGATCTGGTCGTAGCGATAACGCGGAAACGTCGCCCGGATCCACAGGAAAATGAACAGGATCGAGCACATCTTGAGCAGCAGCCAGCCGATGCCGTCGCCCAGCGGATGCCAGCCGAAGATCTCGGCCTGGTTGAGCAGCGGCCAGGGCGCCAGCCAGCCGCCCAGGAACATGATCGAGGTCAGCGCCGAAATCAGGATCATGTTCATGTATTCGGCGAGGAAGAAGACCGCGAACGCGACGCCCGAATACTCGGTGTGAAAGCCGGCGACGATCTCCGATTCGCCCTCGGCGACGTCGAAGGGATGGCGGTTGGTCTCGGCGATGCCGGAGACCAGATAGACGACGAATAGCGGAAGCAGCGGCCACAGGTACCAGTGCGATGCGCCGCCGGACTGTCCGCGCACGATGTCGGAGATGTTCAGGCTCGACGCCGCCATCAGCACGCCCACAAGCGCGAAGCCCATCGCGATTTCGTAGCTGACGATCTGCGCCGCCGAGCGCAGGCAGCCGAGGAACGCGTACTTGGAGTTCGACGCCCAGCCCGCGAGGATGATGCCGTACACGCCGATGGACGTCATCGCGAGGATGTAGAGCAATCCGGCGTTGATATTCGAAAGCACCACGCCATCGGCGAAGGGAATGACCGCCCACGCGGCGAGCGCAGGACCGATCGAGAGCACCGGCGCGATGAAAAAGAGGTACCGGTTCGCTCCGGTCGGAACGATGATTTCCTTGAAGATGAGCTTGAACACGTCGGCAAAGGGCTGCAGCAGGCCCAGCGGACCGACGCGATTGGGGCCGATGCGCACCTGCATCCAGCCGATGACCTTGCGCTCGGCGAGCGTGAGATAGGCCACGCCCAGGATCAGCGGAATCGCAATGGCGACGATCTTGGCCACGGTCCAGACCACGGGCCAGGTCGGGCCGAAGAAGTTCGCCACCGGGATGAGCGCCGATTCCATCAGGGCGCCTCCACCGTGACGCTGCCGAACATCGGCCCGAGCGCACTGGTCGCGGGGTGCGCGGCAGCGATACGCACGCAGCCAAGCGGTACGCCCGCGTCGGCCTGCAACTTCAACATCGCCGAGCCGGAGCCCTGGCTCACGCGCACCGTGTCGCCCTCGGCGCGGCGCAATTCTGCGAGCGTCGCAGGGTTCACGCGCGCGACCGGCGGCTTCGCGTCTCCCGTCTTCTGCAGCGACGGCGCACGGCGCACGAGTGGATCGGTCGCGTAGATCGGCACGTCGGCGATGCGCTCCAGCCCGCCGGGTGTTGCCGCAGGTGTCGCAATCGCCACGCGCGTCGTGTTCGACAGTCGTGACGCGATATCGCCGCGCGCGGCAAGCTCGGCACGGACATCGTCGATGGTTTCGAAGTCGAAGCCCGGCAAGGCCAGCATCGAGCCGAGCACCCGCAGCACCTTCCAGGCCGGACGGGTGTCGCCACAAGGCGGCGCGGCGCCCGCGAAGGACTGCGCGACGCCTTCGCAGTTCACGAACGTGCCCGCGGTTTCGGTGAATGGCGCCACCGGCAGTTGCACGTCGGCATGCGCCTGTGTGGCCGACTGGAAGGACGAGAGCGCGACCACGAATTCGGCGGCCGACAGCGCCGTGCGCGCGAGCGCCGGATCGGCGGTGTCGAGCTCGGGCTCGACGTGCAGCAGGATGTAGGCCTTGCGCGGCGCCGCGAGCATCGCGCGCGCGTCGAGACCGCCCTGCCGCGGCAACGCCTCGGCGACATGTCCTCCGACCGAATTGGCCGCCTCGGTCAGGAAGCCCATGCGCGCGCCGGTCAACTCCGCCAGCGTCTGCGCGAGCGCGTGCAATTGCGAGGCATCAGGATGCTGCTGGGCGAAGTTGCCGAGAAAGACTCCCTTGCTCTCGCCGCTCTGCAGGCTTGCGGCGATCGCCTGTGCGGCCGCCGATGGTTTGACGCCGCTAAGGGCATCCGGCACTGCCTTGCCAGCGGCATTCGCCGCGGCCACCACGATCTCGGCCAGCGCACTCGACAGCAGCGACGGCGCGACGATCGCCTTGTGCGCAACCTTCATCAGCAGCTCGTCGTCGGCGCAATGCAAAATCGACAGCTGCGTCTTCTTCTTGGTCGACTGCCGAAGGCGCTGCGCAAGCAGCGGATGATCCTTGCGCAGGAAGCTGCCGATGACCAGCACGCGATCGAGCGCGGCGAATTCCGCGATCGGCATGCCCAGCCAGGGAACGCCACTGCCGACCGAGTCGGTCTGCCGCAGGCGGAAGTCGATGTTGTCGCTGCCCAGCGCGCGCATCAGCTTTTGCGCCAGATGCAGTTCCTCGAGCGTCGCATGCGGCGACGCTAGCAGCCCCACCGACTGCGGACCGTGTGCCGCGACGATTCGCTTCAACTCGCCGACGGTGCGCTCCAGCGCCATCGGCCAGTCGGTCTCGACCAGCTTGCCCTCGCGCATGACGCGCGGTCGCTGCAGCCGATCCTCGGAGTTCAGCCCCTCGTAGGAAAAGCGGTCCTTGTCGGACAGCCAGCACTCGTTGATCGCTTCGTTCTCCAGCGGCACCACACGCATCACGCGCTCGTTCTTGACCTGCACGACCAGGTTGCTGCCCAGGCCGTCGTGCGGAGAGATGGACTTGCGCCGCGCCAGTTCCCAGGTGCGTGCCGAAAAACGGAATGGCTTCGAGGTCAGCGCGCCGACAGGGCATAAGTCGATCGAGTTGCCCGACAGCTCCGAATCGACGGTCTTGCCGACGAAGGTCATGATCTCCGAATGCTCGCCGCGCCCGGCCATGCCCAGCTCCATGATGCCGGCGATTTCCTGGCCGAAGCGGACACACCGCGTGCAATGGATACAACGCGTCATGTCGGTCGAAATCAGAGGGCCGAGATTCTTGTTGAAGACGACGCGCTTGGGCTCGTCGTATCGCGAACTCGACGCGCCGTAGCCGACGGCGAGGTCCTGCAACTGGCATTCGCCGCCCTGGTCGCAGATCGGACAGTCGAGCGGGTGATTGATGAGCAGGAACTCCATCACCCCCTTCTGCGCTGCCACTGCCCCCTCGGAGTGCGTCCACGCCTTCATGCCTTCGGTGGCAGGCGTCGCGCACGCCGGCAGCGGCTTCGGAGCCTTCTCGACCTGCACCAGGCACATGCGGCAATTTGCCGCGATGGTGAGTTTCTTGTGCCAGCAGAAGTGCGGCACGTAGAGCCCGAGCTTGTGCGCGGCGTCCATCACCGTGCTGCCGCTTGGCACCTGCACCGGTTGGCCGTCGATTTCGAGATTGAGCAGCGTGGCCATGGGCGTCAGACGTAGTCCGGAACGAGGCAGTGCTTGTGGTCGATGTGGTGCTGGAACTCGTCGCGAAAGTGCTTGATGAAGCTCTTCACCGGCAGCGCCGCGGCGTCGCCCAGCGCGCAGATCGTGCGCCCTGCGATGTTGTCGGAGACCGAGACGAGCAGGTCGAGGTCTTCGTTCCTGCCCTGGCCGCGCTCGATGCGGTCGACGACGCGCCACAGCCAGCCGGTGCCTTCACGACAGGGAGTGCACTGCCCGCAAGACTCCTCGAAATAGAAGTAGGACAGCCGCAGCAGCGAGCGCACCATGCAGCGCGTATCGTCCATGATGATCACCGCGCCGGAGCCCAGCATCGAGCCGGCCTTGGCGATGGAGTCGTAATCCATGTCGGTGGCGAGCATGATCTCGCCCGGCAGCACCGGCATCGACGAGCCGCCCGGAATGCAGGCCTTGAGCTTTCGTCCGCCGCGCATGCCGCCGGCCATTTCGAGCAGCTTGGCGAACGGCGTCCCCAGCTTGACTTCGTAGTTGCCCGGCCGCTCGACGTCGCCCGAGACCGAGAAGATCTTGGTGCCGCCGTTGTTCGGCCGACCGAGATTCAGGAAGGCTTCGCCACCGTTGCGGATGATCCATGGCACCGCAGCGAAGGTTTCGGTGTTGTTGATCGTCGTCGGTTTGCCGTACAGACCGTAGCTGGCCGGGAACGGCGGCTTGAAACGCGGCTGGCCCTTCTTGCCTTCGAGCGATTCGAGGAGCGCAGTTTCCTCGCCGCAGATGTACGCGCCGTAGCCGTGATGATTGTAGAGGTGGAAACTGAAGTCGCTGCCGAGGATGTTGTCGCCCAGCAAGCCCGCTGACTTGGCTTCTTCGACCGCTTCTTCGCAACGCTCGTAGGTGTCCCAGATCTCGCCGTGCACGTAGTTGTAGCCGCGCTTGCAGCCCATGACGTAGGCAGCGATCGCCATCCCCTCGATCAGGATGTGCGGGTTGTAGCGCATGATGTCGCGGTCCTTGAAGGTGCCCGGCTCGCCTTCGTCGGAATTGCACACCAGGTATTTGTCGCCCTGGAACTGCTGCGGCATGAAGCTCCACTTGAGACCGGTGGGGAAGCCCGCGCCGCCTCGGCCGCGCAGCGCCGACTTCTTGAGCTCGGCGATGATCGTCGCCGGCGGAACCTTCTCGGCGATGATCTTCTTCAGTGCTTCGTATCCACCGCGCGCGACGTAATCGGCCAGTTTCCAGTTGCGGCCGTTGAGTCCCGCCAGGATGATCGCCTCGGGACCGTAGTCGATGAATTCCATCGGCGCGTTCATCGCTGCCCCTCGGTGCGCGGTTGGGCGCGCAATTCGGCGATCAGGCCGTCGATCTGCTCCGGCTTCATCCAGCTGCACATGCGCTTGTTGTTGACCAGGAGCACCGGCGCGTCGCCGCACGCACCCATGCACTCGCCCTCCTTGAGCGTGAACATGCCGTCGGGCGTCGTCTCGCCGAAACCGATGCCCAGCGTGTGCTTGAGGTGTTCCGCCGCCTGGTTCGCGTTCTGCAGCGCGCATGGCAGGTTGGTGCAGATGGTCAGCTTGTACTTTCCGGTGGGCGCGGTGTTGTACATCGCGTAGAACGTCGCCACTTCGTACACGGCGATCGGTGGCATGCCCAGGTACTCGGCGACCGCGTCCATGGTTTCGGTGGCGAGCCAGCCCTTCTCGTCCTGCGCTACCGCGAGCGCCGCCATCACCGCCGACTGCTTCTGGTCGGGCGGATACTTGGCGATCTCGCGATCGATTTTCTTGAGCGCGGCTGCGCTCAGTTGCGATTCGGACACGTCTATTCCCCGTGCCAATAGTCGACGTCGGCGGCTTCCGGGACCATTTTCGCCGGGAAGGTCGCCTCGTTGGGTGGCCGACCAGCGACGCGTCCGCCCACCGCGCCAAACTTGCCCGAATCGGGATACTGGAATACGTCGGTGTCGATGGTGGTGCTCACCGCGATGTAGCGCAGGTCGGTCGTTCCGGTGTTGATCAACTGATGCGCAACGTCCGGCCCGCCGGGTGGGCAGGCGATGAAGTGTCCCTTGCGCACCGGATACTCGTCGGGGCCGAAGCGCAATGTTCCTTGGCCATCGAGCACGAAGAACATTTCCTCGTTGGCGTGGTGGCTGTGGAACGGAAACGCGCGCTTGCCAGGCGGCACGACGGTGATGTTGTAACCGAGCTTGCGTGCACCCACGCGCGGCGCCACGGGCGCCATCTTCGCTTCGAACTTCTCGCCGTGGCGCAGGTCGCGAGTGAACTCCAGCTCGTCGATGTGGACAACGGGGGTGCTCATCGATCCACCTCCCCGAAGACGATGTCCTGCGTGCCGATGATGGCGACGACGTCGGCGATCATGTGTCCGCGCGACATTTCATCGAGGGCCGCGAGATGCGCGAAGCCGGGTGCGCGCAGCTTGAGGCGGTATGGCTTGTTCGCGCCGTCGGAAATGATGTACGCGCCGAACTCGCCCTTGGGATGCTCGACCGCGGCGTAGGCCTCGCCCGCGGGTACGTGCATGCCTTCGGTGAAGAGCTTGAAGTGGTGAATCAGCTCTTCCATGTTCTCCTTCATTTCCACCCGCGAAGGCGGCGCGACCTTGTGGTTGTCGGTGATCACCGGTCCCGGGTTGGCGCGCAGCCAGGCAATGCACTGCTCGATGATGCGGTTCGACTCGCGCATTTCCTGTATGCGGACGAGATAGCGGTCGTAGCAATCGCCGTTGGTGCCCACGGGGATGTCGAAGTCCATCAGGTCGTAGACTTCGTAGGGCTGCTTCTTGCGCAGGTCCCACGGTATCCCCGAGCCGCGCACCATCGGCCCGGTGAAACCCAGTGCCAGCGCGCGCTCCGGCGTGACCACGCCGATACCCACCGTGCGCTGCTTCCAGATCCTGTTTTCGGTGAGCAGCGTCTCGTATTCATCGACGTGACCCGGAAAGCGCTTGCAGAAGTCCGCAATGAAGTCGAGCAGGCTGCCCTGCCGGTTCTCGTTCATGCGCGCGACGGCCTTGGCATCGTGGATCGGCGACACCTTGTAATGCGGCATCTGCTCCGGCAGGTCGCGGTAGACGCCGCCGGGCCGGTAGTACGCGGCGTGCAATCGCGCGCCCGACACCGCCTCGTAGACGTCCATCAGGTCTTCGCGCTCGCGGAAGCAGTACAGGAACGTCGTCATCGCGCCGACGTCGAGCGAATGCGCGCCCAGCCACAGCAGGTGGTTGAGGATGCGCGTAATCTCGTCGAACATCACGCGGATGTACTGCGCGCGAATGGGCACCTTGAGGTCGAGCAGCCTCTCGATGGCCATGCAGTACGCGTGCTCGTTGACCATCATCGACACATAGTCGAGGCGGTCCATGTACGGCAGCGACTGGATGAAGGTCTTGTACTCGGCGAGCTTCTCGGTCGCGCGATGCAGCAGTCCGATGTGCGGGTCGGCGCGCTGGATCACTTCGCCGTCGAGTTCAAGCACCAACCGCAACACTCCATGCGCCGCCGGATGCTGGGGGCCAAAATTCATGGTGTAGTTTCGAATCTCCGCCATGACGTCTGCCTACCCCAAACGACTCAACACGGCACGGACACCATGAATTTCGGTGAAGGCTAACTTGCGCTTCGCGCAAGTTAAGCGCGGCGACGCCGCGCGGCCGTAGCCAAAGTTCATCGTGTAATTGCGAATCTCCGCCATGTCAGCCCTTGCGGAAGCCTTCGCTCTCGGCGTATGCGTCTTCGCGGATGATGCGCGGAACGATTTCGCGCGGCTCGATCGACACCGGCTGGTAGATCACGCGACCCTGGTCGGGGTCGTAGCGCATCTCGACGTGTCCCGAAAGCGGGAAATCCTTGCGGAACGGATGGCCCACGAACCCATAGTCGGTGAGAAGGCGCCGCAAGTCGGGATGCCCCGTGAACATGATCCCGTAGAAATCGAAGGCTTCTCGCTCGTACCAGTTGGCGCTCGGCCAGACCTCCACCAGCGACGGCAGCACCGGAAAGTCGTCCTCCGGCGCAAAGGCACGCACGCGCAGGCGCCAATTGTTTGCAAGCGAGAGCAGGTGGTAGACGACGGCGAAGCGCGGTCCTTCGCGCGTACCGCCACCGTATGTCGAGTAGTCGACGCCACACAGATCGATGAGCTCCTCGAAGCGCAGCGTCGGCAGGTCGCGCAGGATGAGCATGGTCGACTGGAGTTCGGCGGCGCGCACGACTGCGGTGACTTCACCCAGCGCGACCGTGACGCCGGCCAGCTTGTCGCCCAGGGCTTCGGGCAGCGCAGCGGCCAGGGCTTCGATTTTCATCAGCGCGCGATCGTGTTGGTGCGCCAGATCTTGTTCTGCAGCTGCAGGATGCCGTAGAGCAGCGCCTCCGCGGTGGGCGGACAACCAGGAACATAGATATCGACCGGCACGATGCGATCGCAGCCGCGCACGACCGAGTACGAGTAGTGATAGTAGCCGCCACCATTGGCACACGAGCCCATCGAGATCACCCAGCGCGGCTCGGCCATCTGGTCGTAGACCTTGCGCAGCGCCGGCGCCATCTTGTTGCACAGCGTTCCGGCGACGATCATCACGTCGGATTGTCGCGGGCTCGGCCGGAAGACCACGCCGAAGCGATCGAGGTCATAACGAGCAGCCCCCGCATGCATCATCTCGATCGCGCAGCATGCAAGCCCGAATGTCATCGGCCACATCGAGCCGTTGCGCGCCCAGTTGATGACCGAGTCCAGCGACGTGGTGACGAATCCTTTCTCGAAGACGCCTTCAATCACTCCCATTCAAGCGCCCCCTTTTTCCATTCGTAGATGAAGCCGATGATCAGGATGCCGAGGAAGATCATCATCGACCAGAACCCGAACAGGCCGATGTCGGGCAGCACCACCGCCCACGGGAAGAGGAATGCGATTTCCAGGTCGAAGAGGATGAACAGGATCGCGACGAGGTAATAACGCACGTCGAATTTCATGCGCGCGTCTTCGAAGGCCTCGAAGCCGCATTCGTAAGGAGACAGTTTTTCGGCGTCGGGCCGGTCGGGAGCAACCAGGCTGCCCACAGTCAGGAGCACCACGCCGATACCGAGGCCAATCACAATGAAAAGCAGGATCGGGAAATACTGTTCCAGCATGATCGAACGACTCCAACCCCCGTCAATCGCATCCGAAGCGGCGTTGCCCTGCCGCGTGCCCGCCTCCGTGCTGCCCCACCCCACTAGAGCGGTGGTGTCCGCTTGTTGCGCCTCTGGTGCCGACGGGGAGACTCGAACTCCCACAGCCTTACGGCCACTAGCCCCTCAAGCTAGCGTGTCTACCAATTTCACCACGTCGGCTTTGCGAGCTCTTTGATCCAGCTTCAGGTTTCTTGTCTGAAGTCGCTTATTTCGGAACTTCACCCGACTTCGTCGCCGTTCCACCCGGTGCCGCCGGCACCGCCGGGACGACCGGTGCGGGCGCCGCGGCCGGCGGCGGAATCGCCGCGTCTTTCGCGGCGGGTTCGGCGGCCTTTTGCGTCGGCGTCACGCCTTGCTGCATCAGATCCTTGGGCGCGGTGCGGGTCGCGCCCAGATACGTCAGGCCCAGGCTCGACACGAAGAACAGCGTCGCCAGTATGGCCGTGGTCCGCGACAGGAAGTTGGCCGAGCCCGCCGCGCCGAACAGGCTGCCCGACGAGCCGCTGCCGAACGCAGCGCCCATGTCGGCGCCTTTGCCGTGCTGAAGCAGCACGAAGCCGATCAGCGCGATGGCTACCAGCACGTGAACTGCGAGTACTGCCGATTCCAGAATCATCCGTTGTCCTTCGGTCCGCCGCCTGCAACG
Organism: uncultured beta proteobacterium; assembly: GCA_963741315.1. Classification (GTDB taxonomy): domain Bacteria; phylum Pseudomonadota; class Gammaproteobacteria; order Burkholderiales; family Casimicrobiaceae; genus PALSA-1003. The sequence continues at coordinate 280,474 of CAVUHK010000003.1, read as the reverse complement.
TCAGGCAGCGGCAACCGCCAAAAATTCATCGGCCTTCAGCGCTGCTCCGCCGATCAGGCCGCCATCGATATCGGGCATCGCGAAGAGCTCCTTCGCGTTGCCTGCCTTGACGCTGCCGCCGTAAAGCAACAGCGTGTCCTTTCCTGCCGTGCCCAGCCGCTTGCGGATGGCCTTGTGCACCGCCTGCGCCTGCTCTGGAGTCGCGGTCCGGCCCGTACCGATCGCCCAGACCGGCTCGTATGCCAACACCAACCCCGCAATGCTCACTCCCGCCTGCGCCAGCACAGCGTCGAGCTGCCGCAGCACCACCGCCTCGGTGGCGCCGGCATCGCGCTCCGCAAGGGTCTCACCGATGCACACCACCGGCGTCATTGCCGCCGCGATGACCGCTGCCGCCTTTGCCGCCACCGTAGCGTCGCTCTCGCCGTAGAGCGTGCGTCGCTCGGAGTGCCCGACGATGACGTACCTGCAACCAAACTCCGCGATCATCGACGCCGCCACCTCGCCGGTGAATGCACCCGCCGGCTGTTCGCTGGCGTTCTGCGCACCCCACGCGATGCTCGACCCCGACAACGCAGCCTGAGCCTGCCAGAGGTAGGGAAATGGCACGCAAACTGCCATCGCCCGGCCCGCCGGCGAGGCCCAGCCCGTGCGCAGGTCGGCCAGCAGCGCGTCGTTGCGCCGCAAGTCGCCGTGCATTTTCCAGTTGCCGACGACCAGCTTGCCGCGCATCGCTTTGGATTCCATGCCAGCCTGATCGCGCACCGATCAGGCTATACCGGTATAACCCAGCAATTTTACCCCGGCGCGCCTGACCGGGTCAACGCGCTGCGGTGCAGCAAGCCTGTCAATACTTCGCGCTCGCGCCACGTAGGCGATGCCGATGGCCCCTTCGGGACAGCTTCCAATGCCGATTCGAGCCCTCCGCGCGACGTTGTTGGGCGCTGATGCGCGCATGGCGCTCAGAGTCGGGCGAGCACGTAACCCCGCAACGAAGCGATGAATTGCGTCAAATTAGCTTGCAACGAGGCGAAATCGGCAGTCTTCTCCAACGTCTTCTCATCCATGTAGAGCCGGCGATTCACCTCGATCTGCAAGCTGTGTCGCCGCCGCTCCGGGCGTCCGTGCTTGCGCACCAATTCGACACCCTTGTAGGGATCGTTGATCGCAACGGTGTAGTCCATCGCGCGCAGCGTCTCGGCCACGAATGCGGTGAATGCCGGCTCGCAGGTCGTGCCATCTCGATCACCGAGCACGAAATCGGCCCGCGCACGCCCGGGATCGTCCGACATCACGCCGCCCACCGCGGGCATCGAGTGACAGTTCACGTGCCAGACTGCACCAAAGGCTGCGAATTGCTCGTCGAGCGCCCGCGTCACCGCCGAGTGGTAAGGGTCGTAGTACGTCTCGATCCGCCGCTGAACTTCGGCCACCGAAAGCTTGCGTCCGTACATCGGCGTGCCCCCTTCCGCGAGTCGCCAGACCAGGCCGATGCCGAGTTCGGTCTTGCGCGACGCAGTGACCGGACCGGGCCACACGCCGTCCAGGAGCGCGGCATCAATGTCCGACACGTGCCGGTTGGGATCGATATACGCCCTCGGGAACAATGCTTCGACCAGCGTCGCGCCGTGCGCTGGCGCGGCGCCGTATAGACCGGCGACATGCGTGTCCTCGGCCTGGCGCACGATCGAGCGCGGCGCGATGTGGTCGAAGTCGGCTGGATAGTCCGTGCCGCTGTGCGGCGAATCGAACACCAGTGGGATCGCCGGAACTCGCGGATCATGTCGGCGCACAACAGTCATGGTGACGGCTCCATCTCGTTGAGGAAACACGCGCTGAAGCGGCCCGGCGAAACCTCTCTGAGCACCGGCGCTTCGCGCCGGCAGCGCGCCATGGCCTGCGGGCAACGCGGATGAAAATGACAACCCGCTGGCGGTGCCAGCGGCGATGGAATCTCGCCCTGGATCGGCACGAAGCGACGCTTGGTTGCATCGACGCGCCCGACTTCGGCGAGCAGCGCGCGCGTGTACGGATGGTTGGGCGCGGCAAAGATTTCCGAGGTCGCGCCGGACTCGACGACGCGGCCGAGGTACATGACCACGATCCGGTCACTGATGTGGCGCACCACGCCGAGGTCGTGGCTGATGAACAGGTAGGTCAGGTCGAGCGCGGCGCGCAGATCCATGAACAGGTTGAGCACCTGCGCCTGGATCGACACGTCGAGCGCCGCCACCGACTCGTCGCAGACCAGGAACTCGGGCTTGACCGCCAGCGCCCGGGCGATGCCGATACGCGCGCGCTGGCCGCCGGAGAACTGGTGCGGAAAGCGCCGCATCAGCGTCGGGTCGAGGCCGACGCGGTTCAATTGCAGGCCGACGTACTCGACCTGTTGGTGCTGCCCGATCATGCCGTGGACGACGGGCGCTTCGCCGACGATGTCGATGACGCGCATGCGCGGGTTGAGCGACGCGTACGGATCCTGGAAGATCATCTGCATCTTCAGTTGCTGCTCGCGCGCCGCGGCCGGCGACAGCTCCGCCAATGGCGCGCCGCGCCAGTAACGCGTGCCGTCGGACAACTCGAGCAATCCAACCGCGAGCCGTCCCAGCGTCGACTTGCCGCAGCCGGATTCACCGACCAGTCCGACGACCTCGCCCTCGCGCACCGCCAGGTCGACGCCATCGACGGCGTGTACGACTTCCGCGCGTGAGGTGCCACCCAGGCGGCTGGCGACTCGCGCGGCGAAATCGAGTGACTTCGCGAAGCGCTTCGACGCGGCCCTAAGTTCGACCAGCGGCGCCTGGACGGCAGGGTCTTTCGTCGTCGCGCCTTCGCGTTCGGGGCTGGCCATCGCGCTCAATGAAGTACCTTCGCGCCGTGCACCGGCGGGCTCATGCTGCCTCCAGCGGATGAAAACAGCGCAGCGCATGCCCAGTCCTCGCCGAGCTCGCGCATGACCGGATCGTGCTCGCACTCGCCATCGGCGCGCGGGCAACGCGCACGAAACGAACAGCCCGCCGGCAGGTCCAGCAGCGACGGCGCCATCCCCGGAATCGGCCTGAGGCGGGTACGCGGGTCGGCGTTGCCCGGCACCGAGTCGAGCAGGCCGCGCGTGTACGGATGCCGCGGCCGCAGCAGCACTTCGGCGGTCGACCCCTGCTCGACGATGCGCCCGGCGTACATCACGCACACCCGGTCGGCGAGTCCCCCGATCACCGACAGATCGTGTGTGATCCAGATCAGCGCGGCGCCGGTATCGCGGGCGAGCTTCTGCATTTCGTAGAGGATCTGCCCCTGGATGGTCACGTCGAGCGCGGTCGTCGGTTCGTCGGCGATGATCAGCTGCGGATCGTTGAGCAGCGCGATCGCGATCGCCACGCGCTGGCGCATGCCTCCGGAGAACTGGTGCGGGTATGCATGCAATCGCTCGTCGGGCGACGCGATGCCCACCTTGACGAGCGTGGCGCGTGCGCGCGCCAGTGCGTCGCCGCGCGACACCCGCCGGTGCGCCAGCACCGCTTCGACCATTTGCGTGTCGATGCGCAGCACCGGGTTGAGCGTCATCATCGGGTCCTGGAAGATCATCGCGATGCGATCTCCGCGTACCTGGCGCATCTCTTCGGCCGACAGCGCGGACAGGTCGACGCCGTCGAACAGCATCGTGCCGGCGACAACCTTGCCCGGCGGATCGACCAGTCCCATGATCGAATAGCCGGTCATCGACTTGCCCGATCCCGACTCGCCGACCAGTCCCAGGACCTCTCCCCGATCGACGGTGAAACTCACGTCCTCCACCGCGCGCACGACGCCGGCGCGCGTGAAGAACTGCGTGCACAGGCCATCGACGGCGAGCAGCGGCGCGCTAACATGATCCCCCCGAAGCGGCGCCGCGCGCCGCCTCCCCCAAGGGGGCCCGCGCCTTGGGACGGCCCGACGGCGCTCATTGATCCCCCCGCAGCGGCGCTTCGCGCCGCCTCCCCCCAAGGGGGCTCGCGCCTTGGGACGGCCCGGCGGCGCTCATCGTTGCAGCCGCGGATTGAGCACGTCGCGCAACTGGTCGGCGACGAGGTTGATGCTGACGATGGTGAGCAGCAGCGCGACACCCGGGAAAAAGCTGATCCAGTACTTCCCCGACAGCAGGTACTGATAGCCGTTGGCGATCAGCAGTCCGAGCGAGGGCTCGGTGATCGGCAGGCCGAGCCCGAGAAACGACAGCGTCGCCTCCAGCGCGATGGCCGCGGCGACCTGCACGGTGGCGACCACGATCAGCGGTGGCAGGCAGTTCGGCAGCAGGTGGCCGAACACGATGCGCGAGGGCGCAAGTGCTAGACAGCGCGCGGCTTCGATGTACTCCTTGCGCTTCTCGACCAGCGCGGCACTGCGCACAGTGCGCGCGTAATACGCCCATTGCACGGTGACCAGCGCGGCGACGATCTTGAGCGTGCCCTGCCCCAGCACCGCGAGCAGGATCAGCGCGACCAGAATCGCCGGGAAGGACAGCTGGATGTCGGCCACGCGCATGATCAGCGTCTCGGTCCTGCCGCCGAAGTACGCCGCGACGAGCCCAAGCGACAAGCCGATGGCCAGCGCCAGCACGGTGCTGGTCACGCCGACGGCGAGGCTGATGCGCAGGCCGTAGAAAATCGCCGAGAGCATGTCGCGACCCTGGTCGTCGGTGCCCAGCCAGTACGTCCCGCCGCCTGCCGCCGGCGAGCGCGGAGGAAGGCGGCCGTCCATCACGTCGAGCTGCGCGAGATCATAGGGATTCTGCGGCGAGATCAGCGGCGCGAAGAGCGCGACGAGCACGATGACGCAGAACACCGCGAGCCCGAAGACGGCGACCGGACTGGCGACGAAATCCGCGACAATGCGCCGCAGCGGCGTTTGCTCCGTTTGCATCAGTTGCCGCCCTCGGTGAGCCGCACGCGCGGATCGAGCGCCGAATAGAGCACGTCGACGACCAGGTTGATGGCGACGAACATGAGCACAATGACCAGCAGGTACGCGACGATGATCGGCCGGTCGAGCAGGTTGATCGAGTCGATGAGCAGCTTGCCCATGCCCGGCCACGCGAACACGCTCTCGGTCACGATCGCGAAGGCGATGACCGAGCCGAATTCGAGGCCGATGACGGTGACGATCGGAATCAGGATGTTGCGCAGTACGTGCACGCCGATCACGCGCGCACTCGTCAGGCCCTTGGCGCGCGCGAACTTCACGTAATCCTGCAGCAGCGCTTCGCGGGTGCTCGATCGCGTCAGCCGAATGAGCAGTGCGAGTTTGAACAAGGCGAGCGTCGTTGCGGGCAGGATCAGGTGTCGCCACCCTTCCAGCGACAGAAAGCTGACCGGCACGCCGAAGAGCAGCGTCGTCGGCCCGCGGCCGTTCGATGGGAGCCATCCCAGCATCACCGAGAACACCATGATGAGCATCAGGCCGACCCAGAACGTCGGCAGTGAAAACCCGAGGATCGAGCCGGCCATGATCGAGCGGCCAGCGAAGGAGTTCGGCCGCAGGCCCGCCCAGAGGCCAAGCGGAATGCCGATCGCGATCGCGATGAGCATGGCGGTGATCGCGAGCTCCATCGTCGCCGGCATGCGTTCCAGAATCAGCCCCAACGCCGAGCTGCCATGAACGAAGGACTTGCCCAGGTCTCCGTGCACGGCGCCGAGGATGAAGCGGCCGAACTGCACCCACAGCGGCTGGTCGAGTCCCAGGACGGCGATGGCGTGCTCGCGTTCGGCCTGGTCGGCCTGCGGGTTGATCAGGATGTCGACCGGATTGCCGATCGCGTACACGCCGGCGAAGACCAGCAACGACATGAAGAACAACACGACGACCGCCTGCAGTCCGCGGCGGACGATATAAGCGAGCATCGGTGGCGAATGAATCCGGGAAGGCGATAGGTTACCTGAACGGTAGTGTTCGCCCGACAACATCCCGGATGGTGTGCGCGCGTCTCTGGTAAGCTTTCGCGGTGGCGCAAATGTCGCGGCTGGAGGGCGCGCGCCACGATGGGGGATGGTCGCCGAACGGGCGGCTCGACAAACAAAAACTGCAGCGCAAAATCATGTCGCTATTGAACCTGGTTTGTTCGGTCATGTCCGCTACAACTATACGCAAATGAACGCGATCATCGGCGGCTGGATACTTCTGGGCCTGGTCATCGCGCTGATTCTCGCGCGCCGGGCGCTGGTCAAGCGCAGGAAGCGCGAGCAGCAGCTGCGACGCGCGTCCAGGGCGCGCAAGCCCCGTCCCGAGCGCATGACCGACCGCGCCGAAATGCGCGCCAACGACGACCCCACGACGTTTGCGCACAACACCACGACGCACGGCCGCGCGACCGTCAGCGGCACGCCGCTCAGCGAGCCGCCGCGCAAGCGTTAGCTACGCGCCGACTTGCGGCGAGCGCGCGCCGCTTCACCAATCCTCGCGCCACGCCTGCACGGCTTCTGTATCTTGCGTCTACCTGTCACTTTCTACAGTTGCGCCACCCGATCGATGCTGGAAGACTGCCTCTGACCGGTGCCTACCAGAACAAGCCGGCGACGTAGCGCAGGCAGATCCGAAAACGGACGGTAAGCGCCCGCGCAATCGCTCTCACGCGGCAGTGGGGCAAGGGGACAAGGGGACGCGCATGAGGATCCTGGTCGTCGACGACCACCCGCTCATTCAGGTCGCGCTCAAGCACGTCCTGACCGAGATCGAGGCGACGGTCGAGCTTTTCCAGGCGCACGACGCATCCGCGGCACGCGCACGGCTCGATGAGCGGCCGGACATCGACCTCATCCTGCTCGATCTTGCACTCCCGGGGCGCGATGGCTTCGAACTGCTGCAGGAATTGCGCATCGATTGGCCGGGCACGCCGGTGCTCGTGCTCTCGGCCACGCACGACCGAAACACCATCGAAGCCGCGCTCGACATGGGCGCGATGGGCTTCATCCCCAAGACGGCCAATGCCCGACAGCTGATCGACGCGCTGCGCCTGGTGCTGGCCGGTGGTATCTACGTTCCCACCGATTCCGGCAGCGTCGAAAGTATTCGGCTGCGCCCGGTCGCGCGGCCGTCGGATCTGGGCTTGACCATGCGTCAGGCCGACGTGCTCAAGCTGCTGGTCCAGGGCAAGCCCAACAAACTGATCTGCCGCGACCTGCGCCTGTCCGAAGGCACCGTCAAGGTTCACGTCAGCGCGATACTGCGCGCGCTCAACGTCCACACGCGCACGCAGGTCGTCATCGAACTCGCGCGTCGCGGTGTGCGGCTCGAGCCGCGTTCGGCGTCCGCGCGCTGAACGCGGTCACCATGCCGGGGGGAAGCCTCGCGCGCGCTCCGGAACCCGCGCTTGCCGCCCGGGTGCGTGGGCAGCAAATCGACACGCTGTACACGCACTGGCCGCGTACCACGACATCGATGCTGCTGGGTGCGGGCATATTGATCGCGGTGATGTGGAAGACCGCGCCCGTCGTGCTGTTCGCGGCCTGGGTGGCAGCGATCATCGCGAACCAGGCATGGCGCTACGAACTTGCGCGCCGCTATCGCCGCGCCGCGCCGACCGGCGCCGGCCAGCGCCGTTGGGGCTACGCGTCGGCGCTGGGATCGGGACTCGCCGGCGCGCTCTGGGGCGCTGCCGCGACGGTGCTGTTCGTGCCTGGCGACATCGGCCACCAGGCGCTGCTCATCGTGTGCCTCTTCGGCGTGATCCTTGGCGGCATCAATCTCACCGCGGTGTACAAGCCCACGTTCTACGCTTTCGCGCTGCCGGCGCTGGTCCCGCTGATCGTGCGCGTCGCGTTGGTCGGCGACCAGGTGCACGAATTCATCGCGGCGGTCATGGTCGTGGTGCTGGCGTTCATCCTGCGCTTCGGTCACAGCCTCAACAAGCTGATGGCCGACTCGCTGTCGATACGCTACGAGAACGACGAACTGATTCGCGCGCTGCAGCGGCAGACCGTGGCGGCCGACACCGCACGCGCCGTCGCCGAAGCCGCCAATCGCGGCAAGACCCAGTTCCTCGCGGCCGCCAGTCATGACCTGCGCCAGCCGCTGCACGCGATGGGTCTGTTCGCTGCGGCACTGTCAGCCAGGGTGCGCGAGCCCGAGCTGCGCGAAATCGTCGCCAGCATGAACACTTCGGTTGAAGCGCTGGAGCGGCTGTTTTCGGCGCTCATGGACATCTCCAAGCTCGACGCAGGCGCCGTCGCGCCTGAGCGCGCAACGGTGCCGCTGGCGCCGCTGTTCGCGCGCCTCGAGCGGCAGTTTGCGCCGCTGGCCACGGCGCGGCGCCTGCGCTTCCATGTCGTGCCGACCCGCGCCTGGGTCGACAGCGATCCGGTGCTGCTCGAGCGCATCCTTGCCAACCTGATCGGCAACGCGATCCACTGCACTGAACGCGGGGGCGTCGTGGTTGGCGCGCGTCGCCGCGCGGGCCATTTCCGCATCGACGTCGTCGATTCCGGCATCGGTATCGCCGCAACGCACCACGCGCGCATCTTCGAGGAGTTCTACCGCGCCGACGCGTGCCGCACCGATGGCCACCGCGGCATGGGGCTCGGTCTCGCGATCGTTCGCCGTCTCGCGCACCTGCTCGAACATCCGCTGACGCTCGCATCGGCGCCCGGCCGCGGTGCGCGCTTCTCCGTGGCGGTGCCACGCGCGGCGACCATCGCGACCCGTGGTGACTGCGCCGCCCTTTGCCCGCCGGCGCGCGCCACGGCGCTGCCCGGTGCGCTGATCATGGTCGTCGACGACGATGCCACCGTCGTCGAGGGCATGCGTGCGTGCCTCACCCAGTGGGGCGCGGTCGTGCTCGGCGCCGCAAACGGCGCGCAGGCGCTCGCCCTCCTCGGCAGCGAGCGCCGGTACCCGGATCTCATCGTCGCCGACTATCGGCTTGCCGATGGCGAATTCGGGACCTCCGTCATCGCACAACTGCGCGATGAACTCGGGATGACCATCCCTGCGCTGCTGGTCAGTGGCGATGCATCCGCCGACGCGATCGCGGCGATGCACGCCTCGGACTTGCAAGTGCTGCTGAAACCTGTCCTCCCCGAGGAGTTGCGCGCTGCCGCCGAGCGATTGATCGCGGGCAACGAGCCTGCTACCCCCGACGTCGCGGCCGCGACTGCGCATGCTGCGTGACCACGAACGTAGTCCAGGCGAGGTTGCAATAGGTAAGAGGCAAAAAAAAGCGCCCCGCGAGGGGCGCCTGAGGACAAGCCAGGTTCGGGATGACCGGTTAGGGTCGGGGGGGTAAACCCGGCTTGCTGTTGCAGGGACACTTCACCAATGGAACTGTGCTCTGCGCCGGGGCTGTTTCCCGTCCGGCGCGAGTTATGACATCAGCATTATGCCTCGTGCGCCGGGCGATGCAATGCCGTTCGTCGGCCGCAGCCTCCCGCGCGGGAAGCCGCCCCGCGGCGCCTTCCTTACTGCGGGGCGTGGCGCTGCATCATGTGCGCGCGAAACTGTTCCATGCGCGCGAGCCTGGCGGAGATGGCGTCGCGGACGACCGCTTTCTGATCCGGCGTGAATGTCGCATACAACGAGAGCCAGCTATCGCGCACCGCTTTGCGGGTGGCCGCGTTCTGCGCGTGGATCGCGTCGGCCTGCGCCGCCAGCGCCGCAAGGTCGGGCTCGGCCTTGGCCAGTTCGGCCTGCGTTGCAGTCTTGAGCTGGGCGAAGCTGGCGCGGGCCGCGTCGCGCGCCGACTTGGTCTGCGCCGCGACGGCGTCCCACTGCAGTGCCTGCGACGTGTTCAGACTGAGCTTGTCCTTCAGCGAGGCGATCATCGACAGCGGATCGCCGTGCGGCGGCATCTGCGCGTACGCAGCAAAGGCACCGGCCGACAGCGCCAGCACCGCCAATGTTGCCAACAGAGTCTTCTTCATGGGTTGAATCTTTCCTCGAATCGTTACGGTGGCTGCCGCGCCAACTGGCGTGGCGTACACCTCGGACAATAGACTGGAGCTGTTGCGAAAGCGTTGCCCGGACGGTCGCGATTGTAACGATTCGTGCCAACGCGGGCACCCGTTTGGCGGGGCGGCAGGTCGCCATTGTGGTCGGTCGATGGCGTCGTCGTGACGCGTTGTTGTAACCAGATGTTGCCCGCGACGCCCGCGTTACAATTCGTGACACGCCGGCACAGACGCTGCGCCCGCGCACGCCTACGATGGGAGCCATGAAACAAGCCGTACCGAAGATCCTGGTGATCGACGACGACCCGCGCCTGCGCGACCTGCTAGTCCGCTACCTGAGCGAGCAGGGCTTTCAGGTGCAGGCGCTCGCAGACGCCCGGGAGCTGGACAAGAAACTGCAGCGCGACCCGCCGCATTTGCTGGTGCTCGACCTGATGCTTCCCGGCGAGGATGGGCTGGCCGTGTGCCGGCGCCTGCGTGGTGCCGGCGAAATGGTGCCGGTGATCATGCTGACCGCAAAGGGCGAGGATGTCGACCGCATTGTCGGCCTCGAGCTGGGTGCCGACGACTACCTGCCCAAGCCGTTCAATCCCCGCGAGCTGGTGGCGCGCATCCACGCGGTCCTGCGCCGGCACACCGAGCGCTTCGCTCCGGGCGCGCCTGCCGTCGACGGCAAGATCAGCTTCGGCCCGTACCGGCTCGACCTGACCACGCGGACCCTGCTGCGCGAAGACGTCGTGGTGCCCCTGACCACGGGTGAATTCGGACTGCTGAAGGTGCTCGCAACGCACCCGCGCCAGCCGCTGGCGCGCGAGAAACTGATGCTGCTCGCACGCGGCCGCGATCACGACGTCTTCGATCGCGCGATCGACGTGCAGATCTCGCGCCTGCGCAAGTTGCTCGAAGCCGACGCCTCGGCGCCGCGCTACATCCAGACGGTGTGGGGTTTCGGCTACGTGTTCGTTCCCGACGCGGTCCCGGACGAACCCGCTTCCGCCGGCGCGAGCGCTTGAACCGGCAGGTACCGTGAGGCTCTGGCCGCGCTCGCTGTTCGGCAGGCTCGCACTGCTGCTGCTGCTGGTGATCTGCATCAGCCAGGCCACCGCGATCTTTCTGTTCCGCCAGGACCGCGCCGCGCTGATCGCGCGACAATTCGGCGACACCAAGATCGTGCAGCTGAAGTCCCTGCGCGCGGCGCTCGCCACTGCAGACCCGAGCATCACCAGTGCAACGCTGGCGCATTTCGGCGAGGCCTATCAGGCGCGCATCGTCCCCGCCAGCGAACTGCGGGCGATGGGTGGCCGCCCGCTGGGCCCGGTCCTCACCGAACTCGAGCAACGCCTGCAGGCCGAACTGGGACCGGAAACCGAGATTCGCGTCCAGCCCACGCAGAAACTGCTGTGGATCAAGCTGCAGGCCGGCGACCGCGCGTACTGGGCCGGATTTCCGCTGGCGCGTCCCTCGGACGACGTGCCCTCACGCGCGCTGGTGTGGAGCCTGATCGCGCTGGCGGTGCTGCTGATCAGCGCGTATCTGTTCGCCCGCTACATCGCGCGGCCGCTGCGCGAGCTCAACCGTGCGGTGGCGCATGTCGGCGAGGGCACGCTGCCGCCGCCGCTGCCCGAAACCGGCCCCGCGGAGATCGTCAACCTGAACCGCGGTTTCAATCACATGATCACGAGCCTGCGCCAGACCGAGCACGACCGCGCATTGTTGCTCGCCGGCGTCTCGCACGACCTGCGCACGCCACTGGCACGCCTGCGGCTGGGGATCGAGGTCGGCATGCGCGACGAGTCCGAGCGCGAGGGCATGGTGTCCGACATCGAGGAAATGGACAAGATCATCGGACAGTTTCTCGATTTTGCGCGCGAGGATCGCGATGCGCCCGCTGATACGCGCGACCTCAACGCCATCGTCGCGCCGCAGGTTGAACGCCAACGCCGCAACGGCCGCGACGTCAGCTTCTCGCCCGGGACCTTGCCGCCATTGCCGCTGCGCGCGACCGCGGTATCGCGCCTGGTCGGCAACCTGCTCGACAACGCGCTGCGCTACGGCAGGGAACCGGTCGAGGTGACCACGCGCGTCGACGGCCGAATGATTGTCGTCGAGGTCGCCGACCGCGGCGATGGCATTCCCGCCGACCAGGTCGAGCGGCTGAAGCGTCCTTTCACGCGCGGCGACGCCGCGCGCACCGGCGCCTCGGGCGCGGGACTCGGGCTTGCGATCGTCGATCGCATTGCGCGCATGCACGGCGGCAGCTTCGATCTCGTGCGGCGCGACGGCGGCGGCACGCTGGCGCGGGTAAGCTTCCCGCAGCCCGAACTCAAGCCGGGCGCGTAAAGAGCAGCACGGTCGCCAGCGCGGCGATGCCTTCGCCGCGTCCGGTGAAGCCCAGCGCTTCGGTGGTCGTTGCCTTGACGTTGACCTGGGACATCGTCGCGTCCAGGTCGGCAGCGATGTTGGCGGCCATCTGCGCCGACATACGGCGCCACCTTGGGCGCCTGCGCGATGATCGTGACGTCGACGTTGCCCAGTCCATAGCCCGCGGCCACCGCGCGTCGCCAGACCTCGCGCAGCAACACGCGACTGTCGGCATCCTTGTACGCCGCGTCGGTGTCGGGAAAATGTCGCCCGATATCGCCCGCGCCGATCGCGCCGAGGACGGCGTCGCAGATCGCGTGCAGCACGACGTCGGCGTCCGAGTGCCCTGCCAGACCGCGGTCGAACGGCACGGTGACCCCGCCCAGTACCAGTCGCCGACCCGCGACCAGCGCGTGCACGTCGAAGCCGTTGCCGACGCGTGGCGTGCCCGCGCTCAACGGAGCACCTCCGCGCTGCGCGCTCCGGTATTCGCCCTTGGAGCGGCCCGGCGGGCTCATGCCTTGTTCCTCGCGCGTTGTCCGAGTATCGCCTCGGCCAGCGCGAGGTCCTCCGGATACGTCACCTTGATGTTCGCAGGGCTGCCCTGGATCAGGCGCGGCTTGACGCCCAGCGCCTCGACCGCCTGCGCTTCATCGGTCAGCGCCTTGCCGGCGGCCTGCTGCAACGCGTGGTGGAGGATCGCGTAGCGAAACATCTGCGGCGTCTGCGCGCACCACAGCCCCGCGCGATCCTCGGTCGCGGCGACGCGCAACCCGGCACCGGATTCCGCGCGTTTGAGCGTGTCGGCAAGCGGTATCGCGAGCAGGCCACCCACCGGCTCGTCCTCGAGTTCGTTGAGCAGGCGATGCAGCGTCGGCACGTCGACGCACGGACGCGCCGCGTCGTGGACCAGCACCCAGTCATCCGCCTCGGCATGCTTGCCGATCGCCGCCAGCCCGTTGCTGACGGATTCGGCGCGGGTACGCCCGCCGCAGGGCAATGGCACCACGCCGGGGAGCGCGCCGATACGTTGGGCATACAGCGCATCGTCGGCCGCGAGAACCACGAACACCGCGTCGAGTGCCAGCGCATCGTTGAGCGCCGAGATCGAGCGCCGAAGGACCGGCACGCCGCCGAGCAGCGCGTACAGCTTGGGCTCGGCACCACCAAAGCGCGTGCTCGCGCCCGCGGCGGCAATCAGTGCGAAGCGGCGCGGCGGCGACATGGCACGAACTATCGACCTTCGACCAGCAGGTCGGCAAGTGCGGCACGAATCGCGGCCGGCACCGGCGTCGGACGGTTGCTGGCGCGGTCGACCCAGACGTGCACGAAGTGACCGGTCGCGGCGGCCTCGGTATCGCCGTGACCGAACAGTCCGATGTCGTACCTGACCGATGTCTCGCCGAGCCTCGCCACGCGCATGCCGGCATCGACCACGCCAGGAAACGACAGCGGACGGTGGAATCGACAACAAGTCTCGACCACCAGGCCGATCGCCGATGCGTTGGCGATGTCGAGCCCGCCGACGCTGATCAGGTGCTCGTTGACCACGGTATCGAAGTACGAGTAGTACACGACGTTGTTTACGTGGCCGTAGCTATCGTTGTCCATCCAGCGTGTCGGGATCGCCAGGAAGCGGCGAAAGTCCGCTCGTGCCAGTGGCGCCGCCCGCTCGCTGGAATACCTTCGCGCTTCGCGCTCCGGCTCAGTTGGCAAACTCGGCCCTTGGGGCGGCCCAGCGGGCTCACGATTCGGCATCGATTCGCCGGGTGCGCAGCCGCAGGTCGAAGAGTTCGATCCAGTGGCGCACCGGCTGCGTGGTGCCGCTGGCGAGGTGAATCAGACAGCCGATGTTGGCCGTGGCGATCACTTCGGGGCCATCGGCTGCGAGCGCGGCGAGCTTGTTGGCCTTCAGCCGTTGCGACAGTTCCGGCTGCAGGATCGAATACGTTCCGGCCGAACCGCAACACAGATGCGAGTCGGCGACCACGGTCAGCTCGAGCCCGATGGCGTGGAGGATTTCCTCGACGCTGCCGTTGATCTGCTGGCCGTGCTGAAGCGTGCATGGCGCGTGGAAAGCGACGCGCTGCGGCCCGTGGTCCATCGCCACCAGCGGCGCGAAGCGCTTCCATTCTGCGGAGATCACCTCGACGGGGTCGCGCGCGAGTTCGGAAACGCGACGCGCCTTGGCAGCGTAGTCCACATCATCTCGCAGCAGGTATGCGTAGTCCTTCACAAGCACGCCGCAGCCGCTGGCCGAGACCAGGATCGCCTCGGCGCCCTGCTCGATGTGCGGCCACCACGCATCGATATTGCGGCGCGCGAAATCCAGCGCCTCGTCGTGCGCGCCCAGGTGTTCGCTGACAGCGCCGCAGCAGCCACCGCCGCCGCGCACCAGTGTGATGTCGATGCGATCGAGCACGCGCGCAAGCGCTGCGTCGATCGACGGCGCCAGCGACGGCTGGACGCAGCCGCGCAGTACGAGCATTCGGCGGCGATGCTTCAACACCGGCCACGCCTTGGCCGGCGAGCGCCGGGGCACCTTCGCGGCGAGCGCCTGCGGCAACAGCGGTCGCGCGAGGCGACCCGCCGCGAGCGCAGCCGCGAACCAGCCGCCGCGCGTGAGGCCCTGGCGCAGCAGCCAGCGTTGCGCGCGCTCGGCGGGTGGCCGTTCGACCAACCCGTCGATGACGTGCCGCCCGATGTCCGCGAGGCGGCCGTAGCGCACGCCCGAGGGGCAGGTCGTCTCGCAACTGCGGCAGGTCAGGCAGCGATCGAGGTGGAGCTGCGTGCTGGCGGTCACCGGCTCGCCCTCGAGCATCTGCTTGATGAGGTAGATGCGCCCGCGCGGTCCGTCGAGTTCGTCGCCGAGCAATTGATACGTCGGGCACGTCGCGGTGCAAAAACCGCAATGCACGCACGAACGCAGGATGGCATCGGCCTCGCGCCCGTCGGGCGTGTCGCGTATGAAATCGGCGAGCCTGGTTTCCATCGTTGCTTTAGAAGTCTGCGTACATGCGGCGCGGGTTGAGCACGCCTGCAGGATCGAATTGCGCCTTGAGGCGCTGATGCACGCCGAGCAGCGCCGGTGGCAGAGGCTGGAACACGCCGGCCGACTTGTCCGCGGCGCGAAACATGGTCGCGTGGCCGCCGTTCGCGGCGGCCCATGCGCGCAACGCGGCGCCATCGCCGGCGGTACCAACGTTGTACCAGCGTAGCGCGCCACCCCACTCGACGAATGCATCGCCGCCGACACCGGGCTGCGGCGCCGTCGACGACACCGACGCGCGCCACAGCGCGGCCGTCGGATCGGCGAAGAACGCGTGCCGCTGTTCGCGCAAGTCGGCCCAGAACGCCGTGCCATCGGCCATCGTGTCGCCGCCGAGTCGGCGCGCCGCGCCGGCAATGGCACTGGCGGCGCCCGACAACCGCACGCGCAGGCGGTCCCGGTACCAGCAGCTGGCCGACAAGGGTAACGGCTGGGCGCCCCATTCGTTGAGCTTGCGCAGCGCCTCGTCCTGCTCCATTGCGAACTCCAGCGTCGTCTCGGCCACCGGCCGCGGCAGGCATTTGAGCGAGACTTCGACGATCACGCCCAGCGTGCCCAGCGATCCGGCGATCAGCCGCGAGACGTCGAAGCCGGCGACATTCTTCATCACCCTGCCGCCAAACGACAGATCATCCCCGCGGCCGTCGAGCATGCGCACCCCGAGCACGACGTCGCGCACGGCTCCGCAATAGGCTCGCCGCGGCCCCGACAGGCCGGCCGCGACGCAACCGCCAAGCGTTGCGTTGTGGCCGAAGTGCGGTGGCTCGAAGGCCAGCATCTGCCGCTCGGCGTCGAGCGCGGCTTCGATCGCGGCCAGCGGCGTTCCGCAGCGCGCAGTGATCACCAGTTCGGTGGGGTCGTAATCGACGACGCCGCGGTGCGCGCCGGTATCGAAACGATCGCCGTAGAGTTCCTGGCCGTAGAAGTCCTTGGTGCCTCCGCCGACGATGCGCAGCGGCGTCTGCGTTGCAGCCGCGGCGCGGATGCGTTCGCGCCACTCGGTGACGACGTCGCTCATGCGCGCGGCGATCCGGTCATTGTTGCTGCGCCTGTTGCTCGATCGGCGGGCCTTCGCGCTCCAGCCCCGCGGCGGCCTCCCATTCGACCATGGCGGGCAGCGAGAGCAGCCGCTGCTGGTAGGCGAGCGCGGGTCCGGAAAGTGCGACGCCGTAACCCCGGAACCGGAACGCGACCGGACACCAGAAGGCGTCGACAATGCCGAATCGCCCACACAGGAATTCGCCATCGCTGCCGAACCGCGATCGTCCTTCGCGCCAGAGCGCCTCGATGCGGGCGATGTCGGCGGCGGCGCCGGGGCCAGGCTGTCGTGTCTGGCGCAGCCGCAGGTCCATGCTGAATTCGTTGCGCAGGTCGGCGAAGCCGGAATGCATTTCCGCCGCGACGCTGCGTGCCCAGGCGCGCGCCACCGGGTTCGCGGGCCACAGTCCGGGATGGCGTTCCGCCAGGTATTCGGCGATTGCCAGCGTGTCCCAGACCACCGTGTCGCCGTCGTGGAGGCACGGCACGCGACCGTTGGGCGACACAACGCGGATGCGCGCGGTCCGGTCAGGCGCGTACAGCGAGACCATCTGCTCGCGGAAGGGAATCCCCGCCTGACGCATCAGCACCCAGGGGCGCAGCGACCAGGACGAAAAATTCTTGTTGCCGATATAGAGCGTATACACGCCTAGAGCGGCACCGTCTTGCCCGGGTTCATGATGTTGTCGGGATCGAGCGCGCGCTTGATCGCGCGCATCGATTCCACCGCCTCGCCGTGTTCCTGCGCCAGTACATCGAGCTTGTGCCAGCCAATGCCGTGCTCGCCGGTGCAGGTGCCGCCCATCGCGATGGCACGCATCGACACCGCCTTGGCCAGCGCTTCGGCGCGCTCGCGTTGCTCCGCAACCTTCGGGTCGAACAGCACGACGAGATGGAAATTGCCGTCGCCGACGTGCCCCAGGATCGGCGCGGTGAGCCCGCTCTTCTCGATGTCCTTCTTCGTTTCCATGATGCAATCCGCGAGCCTCGAGATCGGCACGCATGCATCGGTGGCAAAGGCGCTCATGCCGGGCCGGAAGGCGAGCGCCGCGTAATAGGCCGCATGGCGCGCTTTCCACAACCGGGTGCGATCTTCGGCCAGCGTCGCCCATTGATAGGCGCTGCCGCCGAATTCGTCGCTGATCGCCTGCATGGCGTCGCTTTGCTCGCGCACACCGGCGGGCGAACCGTGGAATTCGAAGAACAGCGTCGGCTGCACAGCGAACCCTTCGAGCTTGGAATAGCGGATCGACGCGTCCATCTGCACATCGTCGAGCAGCTCGATGCGCGCGACCGGGATGCCCGATTGCATGGCGGTGATGACGGTGTTGACCGCGCTCTCGAGATCCGGGAACTGGCACACCGCCGCCGAAATCGCCTCGGGGACGCCGTACACGCGCAGCTGGATTTCGGTGATGACTCCCAGCGTGCCTTCGGCGCCGACGAACAGTCGCGTCAGATCGTAGCCCGCGCTCGACTTGCGGGCGCGGCCGCCGGTGCGTATCAGCGCGCCCGCGGCGGTCACCACGGTGAGCCCGAGCACGTTCTCGCGCATCGTCCCGTAGCGCACGGCGTTGGTGCCCGAGGCGCGCGTCGCCGCCATGCCGCCGATGGTCGCGTTGGCGCCCGGATCGATCGGGAAGAACAGTCCGGTGCCCTTGAGTTCGGCGTTGACCTGCTCGCGAGTGACGCCCGCCTGCACGCGGCAGTCAAGGTCTTCCGCGTTGATCTCAAGCATCCGGTTCATCTGCGACAGGTCGACGCACACGCCGCCGAACAATGCCGCGACATGGCCTTCCAGCGACGTGCCAACACCGAAGGGAATGACCGGCACGCGCGCGGCGGCGCACAGGCGCACGATCGCCACCACCTCCTCGTTCGAGTGCGGATAGACCACGACGTCGGGCATGCCGGCGTCGGCCAGGCCTTCGCCGTGACTGTGGTGCTCGCGCACCGCGTGCGAGGTGATCGCGCGATCGCCGTAGTCGCCGCACAAGCGGCGGACCACGTCGGCGACCGCACCGGCATCGGGACGCAGCATCGTCTTCATGTCCATGTTGGGCTCCCTCAGAAGCGCGGCAGTTCGGAGTGTGGCAACCGCCCCTGGTGCACGTGCATGCGGCCCATCTCAGCGCAGCGATGCAGCGTCGGCACGGCCTTGCCCGGGTTCAGCAGGGCGTCGGGGTCGAAGGCATGCTTGACCGAGTGGAAACGCTCCAGCTCCAGCGGCGCAAACTGCACGCACATTTCGTCGATCTTCTCGACGCCGACACCGTGCTCGCCGGTGATCGTTCCGCCCGCGGCGATGCACAGTTCGAGGATCTTCGCCCCGAAGGCTATCGTCGTCTCGCGGTCGCCCGGCTTGTTCGCATCGTACAGGATCAACGGGTGCAGATTGCCGTCGCCGGCATGAAAGACGTTCATGCAAGGCAGTCCGAATTCCTGCGACAGCTCGCCGATGCGCTTGAGCGTGGGCGCCAGCGAGCGGCGCGGGATCGTGCCGTCGATGCAGTAGTAATCGGGAGAAATGCGGCCCGCGGCCGGAAACGCGGCCTTGCGACCCGACCAGAATTTGAGCCGCTGCGTCTCGCTCTGCGACACTTCGATCAGGGTCGCGCCGCAGCGTTGCAGCAGCGCCGACACGGTGTCGATCTCTTCGCTGACCTCGTCGGGTGCACCGTCCGACTCGCACAGCAGGATCGCCTCGGCGTCGAGCGGATACCCGGCCTTGACGAACGGTTCGACCGCGCTGATGGTCAGCTTGTCCATCATCTCCAGGCCGGCGGGGGTGATGCCCGCGCCGATGATCGCGGCGACCGCGTCGCCTGCCTTTTCCAGGTCGTCGAAGGCCGCGAGCACGCAGCGCGCCACCTGCGGCTTGGGTGTCAGGCGCACCGTCACTTCGGTGATGACCGCCAGCAGTCCTTCCGAGCCGTGGATCAGCGCCAGCAGATCGTAGCCCGGACTGTCCAGCGCATCGCCGCCGAATTCGACGACATCGCCGTTGATCAGCACCGCGCGCACGCGCCGCACGTTGTGCACCGTCAGACCATACTTGAGGCAGTGCACGCCGCCGGAATTCTCGGCGACGTTGCCACCGATGGTGCAGGCGATCTGCGACGACGGGTCCGGCGCGTAGTACAGGCCGTAGCGCGCTGCGGCCTCGGACACCGCGAGATTGCGCACGCCCGGCTGCACGACGGCGGTACGGGTCAGCGCGTCGATGTTCACGATGCGATTGAACTTGGCGAGCGAGAGCACGACGCCGTGCTTGTTCGGAGTCGCGCCGCCTGAGAGGCCCGTGCCGGCGCCGCGCGCGACCACAGGTATGCGAGCGGTATGGCACAACTTGAGTATCGCAACCACCTGCGCTTCGTTTTCCGGCAGCAGGACTGCGAGCGCCTGCTCGCGGAAGATCGTCAGTCCATCGCATTCGTACGGGCGTGTATCCTCCGGCGCGGTGAGCAGCGCCGACGGCACCATGATTTCGCCTAGCGCGGCGAGCAGCGACGGATCGAGCATGTGTAGTCCACGATTATTCCACAAACGCCGTTTCAAGGGCCGTGAACGCTCCGCGACCCCGGTTCGCTCGTCTATAATGACGACCGACACGAAGGGTCGCGATCGCAGTCGCGTGGGCGGGCCCGGGAGACCGACTGATGAGTCCGGGCGAGATCTACGCCAAAACCGAAGAGGGAGTGCGTGAGCTCAAGGAGCGCGGCCGCAACCTGCCCATCGCGCTGCGCAGTCTGCTCATCATGATCGACGGCAGCCGCACCGTCGCCCAGGTGCTCGAACGCGCACGCGCGCTGCGGGTCGATGCCAGCGCCTTTGCCGCCCTCGAGCGCGCCGGACTCATCGCCAAGCGCTTCAGCGCGCCCTCGGCGGGCGACGCGGGCGGAGCGCCCGCGGCGCGCAGCGAAAACGAGGTCCAGCGCTTTCTCACCGCACAGCAGAAATTGAACGACGCCATCAACTCGCACCTGGGCATTCGCGGTTACCTGATGATGATGCGCCTGCAGCGCGCCGCGAACCTGCGCGACCTGCACGACCTGTTGCCCGATTTCGCGCAGGCGCTGGTCAAGCGCATCGGCGTCGATGCCGCCACACCGATCGTCGGCGAACTCGAACGACTGATCGTGCACGGCGACTGAGCGCTGCGTCAGCGCATCGACAGCACGCCCTTCAGCCGTGCTGCAGCACCACGGTCTTGAGGTACGTGAATCCGTATAACGCCTCGAAACCTTTTTCACGCCCGTATCCGCTGGACTTGACGCCGCCGAAGGGCAGTTCTATGCCGCCTCCGGCTCCATAATTGTTGATGAACACCTGCCCGCTCCTGAGCGCGCGCGCCATGCGCAACTGCCGCGCGCCGTCGCGCGTCCACACGCCGGCGACCAGGCCGAAGTCGGTCGCGTTGGCCAGCCGCAGGGCGTCGGCCTCGTCGTCAAACGCCATCGCCGCGAGCACCGGACCGAAGACTTCCTCGCGCGCGAGGCGATGCGTCGCGGGAACGTCGCGCAGCAAGCGCGGTACCTCGTAGTAGCCCGACGCCGGTGCATCGGCGACGAGCGTCCCGCACGCGACGCTGGCGATCGAATCACGTCGCGCTTCGTCCAGGAACGCGCGAACGCGGTCCTTTTGCGTCGCACGGATCAGCGGCCCGCAGTCGAGATCGGCCATTGCCGGACCGACCTTGAGCGCCGCGAAACGCTTGCCGAGCGCTTCAAGCGTCTCCTCGTAGCGCGAGCGTTCCACCAACAATCTGCTGCCCGCCGAACATGTCTGCCCGGCGTTCTGGATGATCGCGTTGACGAGCACTGGCAATGCCGCACCGAGGTCGGCGTCGGCGAACACGATCTGCGGCGACTTGCCCCCCAGTTCGAGCGTCACCGGACAGTGCCGCTTCGCCGCCGCCTGCGCGACCCACGCGCCGGTCGCGGGAGATCCAGTGAATGAAATATGCTCGATGCCGGGATGGGCGGCGAGCGCCGCTCCCGCTTCGCTACCGAGCCCGGTGACGATGTTGAGCGCGCCGTCGGGCAACCCGGCCGCCACCGCCAGTTCGGCGACACGCAGCAGCGACAGGCAGGCATCCTCGGCCGGTTTGACCACGCAGGCGTTGCCCGCGGCCAGCGCGCCGCCGACCGAGCGACCGAAAATCTGCAGTGGATAGTTCCATGGGATGATGTGGCCGGTCACGCCGTGCGGTTCGCGCCAGGTCAGCACGGTGAATCCATTCGCGTAGGGCAACGTCTCACCGTGTAGCTTGTCGCAGGCGCCGCCATAGAATTCGAAGTAACGCGCGCAGGCAACCACATCGTTCATCGCCTGCTTGAGAGGCTTGCCGCAGTCGCGCGCCTCGAGCATCGCCAGTTCGTCGGCGTGATCGAGGATCGCGCGAGACAGCCGCGCGAGCACGCGACCTTTCTCGACCGGCGAGAGCCTGCCCCACGCACCGTCGCGCGCGCGCTGTGCGGCAGCGACGGCGCGATCGATGTCTGCGGCGTTGCCGCGCGCGATGGCTGCAAAGGCATGGCCATCGCTCGGGTCGATCATCTCCAGCGTCTCGCCCGAGGCCGGCGCGACGAAGGCGTTGGCGATGAAGTGCTGCGGCGGTACGCGAACAACGGCAGTATCCATGGCGTCCTCGGCGGTGATTGCCTGACGACTACTTCGCCGGCTTGAACTTGTTCGCCAGCGTATTCTCGTCGGTACGTGGAATATAGGTGATGCCGTCGCGCGTGGCCCAGACGTTGACCTGCGAATGCAGCGGCACGATGCCGGTGTCGTTGACCGCAATCTCGGTCGCGCGTTGCAGTATCGCCTCGCGTTTCAGGTCGTCGACGGTGTAGAGCCCTTCCTCGAGCAAGGCATCGACCCTGGGATTGGAATACCGGCCACGATTGGCGGTGCCGAAACCCTTGTCCTTGTTGTACGTCGCCAGCAGCGCCTTGAGCGGACTCGATGCCTCTCCCGTGCCCGAACTCCAGCCGAGCAGCATGAGGCTGAACTTGAGGTCGGTCGCCTGCGCGAAGAACGGCGCCGAGGGCATCGCCTCGACCTTGGTGACGATGCCGACGCGGGTGAGCATCTGCGCGACCGCCTGCGCGATCTTGGCGTCGTTGACGTAGCGATTGTTCGGCGCGTGAATGGTGATGCCGAAGCCGTTCGGGTAGCCCGCTTCTGCCAGCAATTTCTTCGCGCCTTCCGGATCGTAGGCTTCGACCTTGAGGTTCTTCGTGTAACCGAACATGCCTTCGGCCAGCAACTGCCCCGACGCTACCGCCTGTCCTTCCATCACCTTCTCGACGATGGCAGGACGATTGATCGCCTTGGAAATCGCCTTGCGCACGCGCGGATCCTTGAGCGGATTCTTCGCCAGCGGCTTGCCGTCGCGGTCGGTCACGAACGGCGACACCTCGCGATCGCTGTCCATGTGCAGATAAATCAATCGATCGGCGATCACGGTGTAGACATTGAGCTTCTTGTCGGCCTTGATTTTCGCCACGTCGGCGGTGGGCACGTATTCGATGGCCTGCACGTCGCCCGAGAGCAGCGCCGCCACCCGCGACGCATCGTTGGGCAGCAGGCGCAGCGTCACTTTTTCCCACGGCGTCTTGCCGCCCCAGTAGCCATCGTAGCGGGCCAACTCGATGCGGTCGCCCTTGGCGTAGCGCACCACCTTGTACGGTCCGGTGCCGATCGCCGCCTTGCCGCTGTTGAAATCCTCGGTCGATGCCTTCGCCATCTGCCTGGAGATGATCGCCACCTGCGTCATGTCGGTGGGCATCAAGGGGTACGGCGTGGCCGTCTTGAAGCGGATCGTGTACGGATCGACGACGATCATTTCCTTGATCTGCTTGGTATAGGCGGTAAACGCCGACGGGCTGTTCGGCACCAGCGGCACGCGCTCGATCGACGCGACGACGTCGGCAGCGGTGAAGTCGCTGCCATCGTGAAACTTGACGCCCTTGCGCAGCTTGAACTCCCAGGTCAGCGGGTCGATGGTCTTCCACGATTCGGCCAGGCCTGGAATCGGCTTCTGCCGTTCGTCGCGCAGCACCAGATAATCGAAGATGTGCGCGGCGACGTTGTTGTTCGGCGTCACATTATGGAAGTGCGGATCGATCGCAGTGACGTCGGCACCGATGCCGATGGTCAGATCTGCCGCAATGGAGATCAAGGGAACGACAAGCGTGGATACTGCGGCGAGCAGTGTGGCGAACAGGCGGCGGTGCAGAACCATCAATCCTCCGGAAACCTGCGATGACAGACTACCGTCGCGGAAGAATAGCCGATCGGTAACCGATTGTAACGCCGCGCAATGTCGTCAACGACGGTGCGACGCGCGACGTTTCTTGAAGTGTCCCGCCAGGTGCGGGCTGTCCCCCAAAATGGAGGTACGCATGAATCGTCGCATGATCACTCTGGCCGCCGCGGCACTGCTCGTAGGCGGCGTGGCCGCATCGTCGACTGCGTCGGCAAGCAGCAATTTCGCCGTTTCGATCGGACTGCCGGGTTTCGGTGTCGGCTATTCGAACAACGGCTTTGGATACGTCGCTGCCTCGCCCCGGCCCTATGCAGTGCCCTACTACGCGCCGCCGGTCGTGACCTACGTGCCACCGGTCGCGGTGTTGCCCGCTCCGGCTCCGTGGTATCGACCCTATGCGCGTTACTATCGCGCGCCGGTCCGGATCGGCTACTACCACAACCACTGATGATCGCGGCGCGATCTAGCGCGGCGCGCGATAACTGATACGGTAGATCGCCCCGGCGTAATCGTCCGACACCAGCAGCGAACCGTCCGGCGTGACCATGACGTCTGCCGGACGGCCCCACGCGGTCTGGCCTTGCAGCCAACCGGTCGCGAAAGGTTCGTAGGCCACTGCGCGTCCGTTCTCCAGCCGCACCAGCGTTATGCGGTAACCGATCTTGGAACTGCGGTTCCAGGAGCCGTGTTCGGCAATGAAGATCTGGTTGCGGTATTGCGTCGGGAACTGCGTCCCGGTGTAGAAGCGCATCCCCAACGACGCGACATGCGGACCGAGTTGCTGCACGGGTGCGGTGAATTCAGCGCACGCGTGCTTGCTGCCGAACTCCGGGTCGGCAATGCTGCCGCCGTGACAGTACGGAAACC
Organism: uncultured beta proteobacterium; assembly: GCA_963741315.1. GTDB lineage: Bacteria > Pseudomonadota > Gammaproteobacteria > Burkholderiales > Casimicrobiaceae > PALSA-1003. The sequence goes on along the minus strand of CAVUHK010000003.1, from coordinate 255,972 downwards.
CGAAGTTCATGCCCGCCTTCGGCGCATGATTGAGTTCATCCGGCGGCACATCGTCGCCGAGCATGTCACGACCGTTGTCGGTGAACCACAGCGACCCGTCGGCCGGATGCCAGTCGAAGCCTACTGTGTTACGCACCCCGCGCGCGAATACTTCCATGCCGGAGCCATCGCGATTCATGCGCATGATGTTGGCGTAACGATCCGAATCGGGCTCGCAGACATTGCATGGCGCGCCCACCGGAACGTAGAGCTTGCCGTCGGGACCGAAGGCGATGAATTTCCAGCCGTGGTGCGTTTCCTTCGGCAGGCGATCGGTGACGACGACCGGCCGGGGAGGATTGTCCAACCGGTTCTCGATGTCGTCGAAACGAAGGATCCGGTCGACCGCCGAAACGTAGAGCGCGCCGTCCTTGAACGCGACGCCGACCGGCAGCTGCAGACCGGACGCAACGGTGAAAATCTCGCTCACCGAGCGCGTGCCGGGGCGAATTGCGTAGACCTTGCCGGGCCGGTTCGAACCGACGAACAACGTCCCTTTCGCGCCCAGCGCCATTTCGCGCGCACCTTCGGCGCTGGCGACCAGCTCGATGGCAAAGCCCGGCGGCAGGACGATCTTGTCGAGCGGCAACGTCTGCGACTGCGCCGCGGTGGCGGTGGCAATGATCAAACCGGCAATCGCGACAATCACGCGCGGCATCGATGACTCCTCCATTTGGAATGAAGCGGGCGCGCAGCCGGTGGCATGCGCCTCCATGGGCGGCATTGACATAGACCCATGCCGTTCCTATCCTGTTCCCTTGCAAAGCGCGAAAGTCGCATCGTGAATGCCCCGGAAGCCGCCGCCGTTCGACCCCAGCTGGTCGCCCTCGACCTCATTCGCACGCTGGTCGCCTTCGACACCACCAGCCGCGAGTCGAACCTCGCGCTCATCGACTGGGTACGCGATTATCTCGCCGGACACGGCATCGCCACGCATCTTAGTTTCGACGACGACCGGCGCAAGGCCAACCTGTTCGCGACGCTGCCGGCGCAGGACGGCAATGTCACGACCGGCGGCATCGTACTGTCGGGACATACCGATGTGGTACCGGTCGATGGCCAGCCCTGGGACACGCCGCCCTTCGAAATAACGCTGATCGGCGACCGCCTGCACGGCCGCGGCGTGACCGACATGAAGAGTTTCTCCGCGACCGGCCTGGCGATGGTTCCTGAATTTCTGCGCCGCGGACTCAAGCGGCCGCTGCACTTCGCGCTGTCATACGACGAGGAAATCGGCTGCATCGGCGTGCACAGGCTGATCGCCGACGTTGCCGCGCGCGGCATCAAGCCCGCCGGCTGCATCGTCGGCGAACCCACCGGCATGCGGCTGGTCGTCGCGCACAAGGGCAAGAAGGCGTTTCGCTGCCGCGTGCGCGGCCACGAAGCGCATTCCTCGCTCACACCGCAGGGCGTCAATGCGGTGCAGGTCGCCTGCGAGATCGTCACGTTCCTGACGCACATGGCGCACCGCTTTCGCGATCGCGGTGGCTTCGACGCGGCCTACGATGTCCCGTATACGACCGTCCACACCGGCCTGATCCATGGCGGCACCGCGCTCAACATCGTGCCGCGCGACTGCACCTTCGACTTCGAGTTCCGGCATCTGCCGTTCGACGACCCCGATGCCTTGCTGGGCGAGGTCCGGCGCTTTGCCGCGACGCTGCTGCCGGACATGCACGCGGTCGATCCCGCCACGCACATCGAATTCGACGCGCTGTCGGTGCTGCCGGGCTTCGACACGCATGGCGGCAGCGAGATCGCGGAGCTCGGGCGCGCCTGCAGCGGCACGCACGACTTCGGCAAGGTGTCCTTCGGGACCGAAGCGTCGCTGTTTCACAACGCCGACATCTCGACGATCATTTGCGGCCCGGGGCACATCGCGCAGGCGCACCAGCCCAACGAATGGGTGACGCTCGAGCAGCTCGCGCTGTGCGAGGCATTCATGCGCCGCCTTGCCGATCAGGTCTGCATCGCGTGAAGGACGCGCCGCGCGCGCCGGCGCGCTGCGGACGCGCACGATGACCGAGCCCGCGATACCTCCGGTCGAGGTCGCGTTTCCCGACCTCGCGCCCCACCGCCAGGGCAACGTCGGCCTGCCCTGGGTGTGGACCTTCACCAGCGACCTTCCCGGCCCGCACGTCCTCATCCAGGCGCTCACGCACGGTAACGAAGTGTGCGGCGCCATCGCGCTCGACCGGATGCTGCGCGATTCGGTGCGACCCCTGCGCGGGACGCTCTCGCTGGTATTCGCCAACGTCGAAGCGTATCGGCGTTTCGATCCCACCAATCCCTTCGTCTCGCGCTGCGTCGACGAGGATTTCAATCGTCTGTGGACCCCCGCCGTCCTCGACGGCCCGCGCGACAGCGTCGAATTGCGGCGCGCGCGCGAATTGCGCCCACTCTACGATCGTGTCGACTACCTGCTCGACCTGCATTCGATGTCCGAGCCGTGCCTGCCGCTGGCGATGGCCGGAACCCGGCGCAAGGGTCTGGCTCTGGCGCGAGCGATCGCACTACCAAAGCATGTGATCGTCGATGGCGGCCACGCGGCCGGCCGCCGCCTGCGCGACTACGCGTACTTCGACGACGAGGCCGACCCGCGCAACGCGCTGCTCGTCGAGTGCGGGCAGCATTGGGAAGCGGCCGCGCCCGAAGTCGCGTGGCAGGCAAGCCTTCGCTTCCTGCAGCACTTCGGACTGCTCGATGCGCAACTCGCCAAGCGCGAACTCGCGCCGCTGCCTCCCGAGCCGCAACGCGTCATCGAAGTCACCACGACCGTGACCATCGCCACCGATGCCTTCAGGTTCACCCAACCCGTGCACGGACTGCAGACGATTGCGCGAGCGGACACGGTGTACGCGATCGACGGCGACACGCCCGTGCGCACACCCCACGATGACAGCGTGCTGATCATGCCGACACGGCGACCCAAGAAAGGCGAGACCGCAGTGCGCATCGGCCGCCGCGTCGGCTAGCAACCGGTCACTGACGCGGCACGATCTGTGTCGGGGGCGCCGGCAACGGACTCATCGCGGCTTCGGCGCCGCGCACCAGATCATCGCCGACCGTGGCCGCCCAGCGCTGGTACATCGGCAGGGTGCTTGCCCGAAACGCGCTCTTGCCCGCGGGCGTGAGTCGCGTCACGACCACGCCCTGCCGAGCGAGCGCCGCCATCGCCGCCGGGTCGCCGGCGCGCCGGTTCATTGCCGAGGCTTCGCGTGCCGCGTCCTGCGCGGCCAGTCGCACCAACGCCTGGTCGGTTTCGCTCCAGGTGCTCCAGCGCGCGCGATTGACCGCGAAGATCAGAATGTCGGCGCGCTCCTCCCACAACAGCAGGTGCGTCAGCCCGGAACTGTCCAGTCTGGAGGCTGCGTACGCGGCAACGCTGATCTCCTGTCCGTCGAGCACACCACTGGCGAATGCAACTCGGGCATCGGACACCGGCATCGAACTGCTGGCCGCGCCGAGCGCCGCGATGGTGTCGACCATGATCGGAGACGCCGGAATTCGCAATTTCAGAGCGCTGAGATCGGACGGCTTGTGCACCGGTGCGCGCGTCGCCAGCGCCGGAAAGCCGTTGCCAACCAGCGCCAGCGGCACGACACCCGCGGCCTCGAGTCGCGCCGCGAGGCGTTGGCCAACCTCACCAGCGAGCAGCGCGTCGAGTGCCGCTTCATCCACGATCAGCCAGGGCAGCGAGCTCAGGTTGAGTTCCACGACCTGCTCCGACCAGACCAGCGCCGAGCCGACTGCAAGATCGATCGCCCCGTCGCGCAGCGCCGCGAACTCGCGCGTCGCATCGCGTCCGACCAGCGTGGCGCCCGGGAAGTGCTTGACCGCGAGCCGCCCCGCCGAGCGCTCGCCGATCAGTGCGGACCACGTTTCGCCGGCTTTGCCCTGCGCATACGCCGGCCCAAGCACCGTCGAGACTTTCAATACGGCGGGTTCGGGCTTGTTCTGCGCGTACACCGATGCCTGATCCGCGAACAATACGAGCACTCCCGACGCGAACAGGAGCCACCGATAGCAAGCGCGAAGACGCGAGCGCGTGTTCATTCCAGCGGTGGCAGGTCGCCGCGCAAAGGGGTTTCCCGCCAGTAATGCGCGTCATGTTCGCGCTCGCGCCGCGGTGCGGCCGGCGCCGATTTGCCAAAGTCGAAGGTCAGCGCGCCGTCGTAGTCGGTACGATAGCTCGTCACGCCTGCGGAGACGTAGCGTTCGACGATCTCCGGGCGCGGATGACGAAAGCGATTGCGATAGCCCGGCGTGAACGCGGCGACCTCGGGATGCACCGCGGCGATGAATGCCGGCGTCGACGACGTGCGGCTGCCGTGATGCGGTACCACCAGCACGCTCGAATGCAAGGCCTCGCCACTGCGCCGAACCAGGTCGGCCTCGGTGCGCGCCTCGATGTCGCCGGTGAGGAGTGCGCTGCCACCCGCGTTGGCGACGCGCAGTACGCACGACAGGTCGTTTGGCTTGAGCTTTGGATTGACGTAGTTGGCCTCGACTGGATGCAGCATGGCGAACTCGACGCCGTCCCAGCGCCAGCTCTGCCCGGCAGTACAGCGGGTGGCGGTGTCGCCGCGCGACTCGCGCTGCCGCACGATCGCGTTGTCTGTGGGCAACGACGAGAGCAGCGTCGCGACCGGCAACGTCTGCAGCAACGATTGCGCGCCGCCGCTGTGGTCGCTGTCCTGGTGGCTGACGACCAACGCGTCGAGCCGCTCGACGCCGATGCCGCGCAACATGGGCGCGATGATGCGGTTGCCGGCGTCGGCGGTCTCGCTGTAGCGCGGCCCGGTGTCGTAGAGCAATGCGTGTGCGTGCGTTTGTACCAGTACCGCGAGTCCCTGCCCGACGTCGAGCACGGTGACCCGGAATTCTCCCGGCGCCGGCAGTAGTGGTACGACGACGAACAGGGGCGCGAGCCACACCAACCCCAGCGCGCGACCTGGCACGCCGCGCGGCGCGAGCAACCAGACCACGCCGACCACGCCGGCAATCGCGGCCCATGCCGGCGGCGCGTGCTGTTGCCAGACGGCCGCGGGCAGTGCGCTGAGCAGATCGAGGAAGGCAGCCACCCAGGCGAAGATCTGGTGCGCGACGACCAGCAGCATGTCCCACGGCACGATGATCGACGCCAGCGCCAGCGGAACGACGGTGAAGGTGACCACGGGAATCGCGACTGCGTTGGCGAGCGGCGCGACGATGGATATCTGTTCGAACAGGACCAGCGTCAGCGGAATGAGCCCCAGTGTGATCGCAGCCTGCGCGCGCGTCGCCTCGCGCCACGCGGGCGCGCGTCCGATGCGGCCGACGCCGATGTAGAGCAGCAGGCCCACGGCGCCGAAGGAGAGCCAGAACCCGGGAGTCAGCCCGGCCCACGGATCCCACGCGAGTACCACCGCCAGCGCCCAGAGCCACACCACCGACGCGGTTCCGGGGCGGCCCAGCCACAGGCCGATCGCGGCGACGGTGAGCATGTAGAGCGTACGCTGCGCCGGAATCTGGAAGCCCGCCAGCAGCACGTATCCGAACGCGGCGACGACGCCCGCGACGGCAGCCGCCTTGCGCGCAGGCAGCCGCGTGGTGAGCGCATGGCTGCGTTTCCACAGCCAGAACACCAGTGCGCCGATGAGCGTTGCGAAAAATGTGATGTGCAGGCCCGAGATGCTGATCAGGTGGCCGATGCCGGTGCGATTGAACAGTTGCCATTGCTCGGCGGGAATCGCGCGCTCGTCGCCGATGGCCAGCGCGGCAATGACTCCCGCGTAGGGTTTGCCGTCGAGCGCGATCAGCATGCGATCGCGGATCGATTCGCGCGTGCGCGACACATAGTCGTCCGCGCGTCCGGCGAAGGCGTCGAGCCGGCGATTCGCATCGGACTTGCGTACATAGCCCGTCGCGCGCAGATTGTTCTCGAGCAGCCAGGCCTCGATGTCGAAGCCGTGCGGATTCACCGTGCCGTGCGGGCGCTTCAGGCGCACCACCAGGTTCCACCGCTCGCCGGAGTGCAGTTCGGGTATTTCCTCGACAGCGCTGTCGCGCAACCAGCCTGCGTACCACGCCAGTGAAATTTCGGACGGCACGATGGCGCCATCCGTGACCACATGCTCGACCGAGAAGGCGAAACGCGTACCGCGATCGACGCGCTGCGGCAACTCGTCGACGACGCCGATCACTTCGATGTCGCGCCCTTCCCACGCCGACGGCAATGCGTCGGCAAGGCGCAGATCGGCGCGCCAGGCGGCGTAGCCGAAGCCGGACATGCCGACTGCCAGCGTGGCACCAAGCAGCGCCACGCTCCTCGCGAATCGCTTGCTCCGGCCCGCGCCGCGATGCGCGCGCCACGCTGCGGCCACCGCGACGGACATCGGAACGGCGGCCCAGGCCACCCAAGGTGAGGATGGCAGCACCGGCTGGAATTGCAGCGCGATGACGCCGAGGGCGAATGCCAGCAGGAGGCAGTGCACGCGATGCCTTCAGCGCCGCCGCGACGTCAGCAATGAAAACGGCCGGCACGGGCGTTGCATCGCCCGGGGCCGGCCGCGATGGCGCGCTAGCGTCAGTTCTTGGCGGTCACCGGCTGCTTCAGGAAATCCTGGATCTTGGCGTCGAATTGCGCGTACGGCATGGCGCCGACGATCCTGATCCCTTCGATCTTGCCGTTCTGCACCCGGCCCAGGACGAACGCCGGCGTGCCGGTGACACCCGCTACCGTACCTTCGGCGATGTCCTTGTCGATCGCCGCCTTGTACTTGTCGGACTCGAAGCACGACTTGAACTTCGCGACGTCCATCGACGCGTTCTTCGCATAGTCGTTGATCTTGTCGGCCTGCAACTGGCTGGCGTTGACGATCAGCGTATTGCGGAAGTCCCAGAACTTGCCCTGCTCCGCGGAACACCGTGCGGCCACGGCTCCCTTCATCGCGTTCTCGTGGAAGCTCAGCGGAAAGTCGCGGGTCACGAAGCGGATCTTGCCGGTGTCGATGTAGTTGGTCTTGATCTGAGCAAACGCGTCGTTGTGGAAGCGCTGGCAGAACGGGCACTGGTAGTCGGTGTACTCGACCAGGACCAGCGGCGCGTCTTCCTTGCCCATGGTGTAGGTGCCGGGCACGAAAGCGTAGCTGACCTTGTCGCTCACGGGAGCCTGCGGCGCCGGCGCGACGGCTTGCGGCGCGATCGGACGCGTTTCCAGATTCTTGCGGATCGCCTTGAGTTCTTCGAGGATCTGCGTTGCCTGCTCGGAGGTCATGCCCTGGGCTTGCACCGGCAACGCTCCCGCAAACAGCGCTGCGGCGGCCGCGAGGCCAACCACGTATCGCCAAGTCTTGTTCATGATCATTGGTCCACTTTGGTTGAGATTGGGTGACTCCACGCCCGGCCACGTACCCGGTTCCACGGAGATTGAGTGCCATCATAGGTGCCGCCCCGGTGCCGGGCAAGGAAGCCCGATCAGAGGCGCCTGACGCGGAACAAACGGTCGCAGCCCACTCCTCTCATGCCCTTCAGGCCAGGCAGTGCGTGTGGACGTAGCGACATGGTGTAGCCTGCAGGTCCGGGGTCGCCGTCGGTGATGGCGCGGGTGCGGCTACAGGCGCTGCTCGACCCAGGTCTTCACGCTGGCCAACGCCGCCGGCAGGTTGTCCGGCTGTGTTCCGCCCGCCTGGGCCATGTCCGGACGCCCCCCGCCCTTGCCGCCGACTTGCGTCGCGACGTGGTTGACCAGCTCGCCGGCCTTGATCTTGTGCGTCAGGTCCGAGGTCACTCCGGCAATCAGCGTCACCTTGGCGCCCTCGGTGGAGCCGAGCACGATCGCGGCCGACTTGAAACGACCCTTCAACTGATCCAGCGTATCGCGCAGCGTCTTGGCGTCCGCGCCTTCGACCGTCGCCGCGAGCACCTGCGCGCCGTTGACGTTGATCGCCTGCGCCGCGAGATCGCCGCCCTGGTTCGAGGCGAGCTTGCTCTTCAGGCGCGATAGCTCTTTCTCGAGCGTCCTGACCTGGTCGAGCACTTGCTGCACCTTGGCGGGGACTTCCGCCACGGTCGACTTGAGTGCCTGCGCCGCGTGATGCAGGCCGCCTTCGAGCTGATGCGTGTACGCGAGCGCGGCGTCGGCGGTGACCGCCTCGACCCGCCGGATACCCGCGGCGACACCGCCTTCGGACACGACCTTGAAGGCGCCGATATCGCCGGTGCGGCTGACATGCGTGCCGCCGCAGAGCTCGGTGGAGAAATCGCCCATCCGGAGCACGCGCACTTCGTCGCCGTATTTTTCGCCGAACAGTGCCATCGCTCCGGACTTGATCGCGTCGTCGTAGGGCATGACGCGGACCTCGACCGGATAGTTGGCGCGAATCGCGCGATTGACCAGCGATTCCACGGTGCGGATTTCCTCCGTGGTCATTGCCTGCGCATGCGAGAAATCGAAGCGCGTGCGCTCGCCATCGACCAGCGAGCCTTTTTGCGTGACGTGATCGCCGAGCACGCGGCGCAATGCCGCGTGCATCAGGTGCGTCGCCGAGTGATTCCAGGCGGCGCGCTGGCGCGTGTCGGCATCGACCTTGGCGCTGACCGAATCACCGACTTTGAGTTCGCCGGTCTTCACCTCGCCGTGGTGACCGAAAACATCGGCCTGGATCTTCTGCGTGTCGTGTACCGAGAACAAGGTCAGGCAGGTCCCGCCGATCGAGAGCTCGCCCCGATCGCCGACCTGGCCTCCGGATTCGGCGTAGAACGGCGTGCGGTCCAGCACCACGATGCCGTGTTCGCCCGTGCTCAACGACTTGACCGCACTGCCGTCGCGATACAGCGCGACGACGCGCGCGTCCTCGGCGAGCGTCGTATAGCCGTCAAATATCGTCTTCGCGCCGCCGTATTCCAGATTGCCCGACATCTTGAAACTCGACGCAGCGCGGGCGCGTTCGCGCTGTTTGTTCATTGCCGTCTCGAACCCGGCCTCATCGACGGTCATGCCGCGTTCACGGCACACGTCGGCGGTCAGGTCGGCCGGAAAGCCGAAAGTGTCGTAGAGCGTGAACGCGGTCTCGCCGCGAAGCACCGTCGTGCCGTTGCGCTTGGCTTCGCCGAGCGCGACGTCCAGGACTTTCATGCCGTGCTCGAGCGTTTCGGCGAACCGTTCTTCCTCGGCATGCAACACCTGCATCACCGACGCCTGCTTCAATGGCAACTCGGGATAGGCGTCGCCCATCAGCCGCGAGAGTTCAGGCACCAGCTTGCTGAAGAAAGGCTGCTTCTGGCCGAGCTGGTAGCCGTGGCGGATCGCACGGCGGATGATCCGCCGCAACACGTAGCCGCGACCCTCGTTGCTCGGGATCACGCCATCGACGATCAGGAACGCGCAGGCGCGAATGTGATCTGCGATCACCCGCAACGATGGCGCGGCAAGGTCCTTGGTCGCGGTAAGTTTCGCGGCGACCTTGATCAGGTCGCGGAACAGATCGATCTCGTAGTTGCTGGCCACGTGCTGCAGCACGGCTGCCAGGCGTTCGAGTCCCATGCCGGTGTCGACGCAGGGCTTGGGTAGCGGCGTGAGCGCGCCCTTGTTGTCGCGATCGAACTGCATGAACACCAGGTTCCAGATCTCGATGTAGCGATCGCCCTCGGCATCGGGCGATCCCGGCGGCCCGCCGGCAATCTCCGGCCCATGGTCGTAGAAGATTTCGCTGCATGGCCCGCACGGCCCGGTGTCGGCCATCTGCCAGAAATTGTCGGACGCGTACGGCGCGCCCTTGTTGTCGCCGATGCGCACGATGCGCTCGCGCGGCACGCCGATGTCGCCGGCCCAGATGTCGTAGGCCTCGTCGTCGGTCTGGTACACCGTGACCCAGAGCTTGTCCGGCGCGAGTCCGTAGACCTTGGTGAGCAGCTCCCAGGCGTACTTGATCGCGTCGCGCTTGAAGTAGTCGCCGAACGACCAGTTGCCGAGCATTTCGAAGAACGTGTGGTGGCGCGCGGTGTAGCCGACGTTTTCCAGATCGTTGTGCTTGCCCCCGGCGCGCAGGCAGCGCTGCACGTCGGCGGCGCGCACGTAGTTGCGCTGATCGGTGCCGAGGAAGACGTCCTTGAACTGCACCATGCCGCTGTTGGTGAACAACAGGGTCGGGTCGTTGGCAGGAATCAGCGGCGCCGAGGGCACGATGGTGTGGCCCTTCGCGGCAAAGTATTCGAGGAACTGGCGGCGGATGTCGGCGGCTGTCATGCGCGTATTGGTGCTGTCGGTTGAGATAAGACAGACTGCAAATTCAACATGTTAGCACACTCGCCAAGGGCGAACGCCGCTCAGCGGGCGAGATCGCGCAGCAATTTGAGGATCGCCGAAACGGCAAACCCGCGGGCCTGCAGAAACCGAATCTGGCGCGCCTTTTCGCGATCGTCGGCGGGCAATTCACCGAAGCGGCGGCGCCAGAGCGCCTCAAGCGCGGCAACGTCATCGACACCCGTCGCGGCGAGTGCCGTCGCGATGTCCTCCGCGGCAATGCCCTTGGCTTTCAACTCACCCGCGATGCTGCGCCGGCTGTAACGGCCTGCCATCTGGCGCGAAACGGCGTGCGCATAGCGCTCGTTCGACAGATAGCCGGCGGCGGCAAGTTCGTCGACGACCGCGCGCACCTCGCTGCGCGCCGCGCCCTTGGCGACCAGCTTGTCTTCGAGCTCGGCGCGCGCGTATTCGCGCCGCGCGAGCAGGCGGACCGCTTGCGCCTTGAGCGCGGGCGCGGCCACGCCGTTACACCGGGTCAGGCGTCGACTTCGGCAGGTGCCGCGCCGCGCGCAGATCCTGGCGCGACGATGCCCACCGCGGCGCGGATCTTGGCCTCGATTTCCGCGGCGAGATCGGGGTGCTCCTTGAGATACTCGCGCGTGTTGTCCTTGCCCTGGCCGATCTTGTCGCCGTTGTATGCGTACCACGCACCGGACTTCTCGACGATGTTGTGCAGAACGCCCAGCTCGACGATCTCGCCTTCGCGCGAAATGCCCTCGCCGTAGAGAATGTCGAACAGCGCCTCGCGAAACGGCGGCGCGATCTTGTTCTTGACGACTTTGACCCGCGTTTCATTGCCGACGACTTCCTCGCCGCGCTTGATCGAACCGATGCGGCGAATGTCCAGCCGGACCGAAGCGTAGAACTTGAGTGCGTTGCCGCCGGTGGTCGTCTCGGGACTGCCGAACATGACGCCGATTTTCATCCGGATCTGGTTGATGAAGATCACCAGCACGTTGGCGCGCTTGATGTTCGACGTGAGCTTGCGCAGCGCCTGGCTCATCAGCCGCGCCTGCAGGCCGGGAAGCTGGTCGCCCATCTCGCCTTCGATTTCGGCCTTCGGCACGAGTGCCGCGACCGAGTCGATGACGATGATGTCGACGCCGCCGGAGCGCACCAGCATGTCGGCAATTTCCAGCCCCTGCTCGCCCGTGTCGGGCTGCGAAATCAGCATCTCTCCCACCTTGACGCCGAGCTTGCCGGCGTAGACGGGATCGAGCGCGTTCTCGGCGTCGATGTACGCGGCCACGCCGCCGGCCTTTTGCACTTGCGCGACGACCTGAAGGCACAGCGTCGTCTTGCCGGACGATTCGGGACCGTAGATTTCGACGACGCGCCCGCGCGGCAAACCGCCCACGCCCAGCGCGATGTCCAGGCCCAGCGAACCGGTCGAGACCACCGTCAGGTCGCTCTGCACCTGGGCCTCGCCCATTTTCATGATCGAGCCCTTGCCGAACTGCTTTTCGATCTGCGCCAGTGCGGCGGTGAGGGCCTTGGTCTTGTTGTCGTCCATTGCGTTCATTGCGTTGCTCCTGCCAACTCCGTTGCCGAGTCCGTTGCTCATGATGCGCCTGTGGGTGGGGGTCGAGACGAAACCATTATTGCATAGAACGATCGTTCGATATACTAGTCTTTTGGCCTATGAGAGTCAGTCCAGGAGGCCGGCCAGGGCGATCCGGACCGACTCCCGCCGCACGTCCGCCCGGTCCCCTCCCAGGTGCCTGCGCTCGGAGCGCACTCCGAAGGGCCCGGACCAGGCAAAGCATACGGTTCCCACAGGCTTTTCGGGCGAGCCGCCGCCCGGCCCGGCGACGCCGGTGACCGCGACCGCCCACTGGGCGCGACTGAACGCCAGCGCGCCCTGCGACATGCCCTCGGCCGTCTGGATGCTCACCGCGCCGAAGGTGTCGAGCGTCTGCCTGGGCAGCCCAAGCAACTCGGTCTTCGCCTCGTTGGTGTAGGTCACGAAGCCCCGCTCGAACCACGCCGAACTGCCCGCCACCGCGGTTATCGCGCCAGCAACCAGTCCCCCGGTACAGGATTCGGCGGTCGCCAGCAGTTGCCGCCGCGCGAGCAGCGCCTGGCCCAGGTGCTCCGCAAGTTCGTACAGATCAGCGTCGATGCGCATCGTCTCTCAGCCCAGTTCGCCCGGTCGTGCCCGATACCAGTAATCGTAAGCCGTGGTGAACCCGAAGTGGCGATATACGGCGATGGCGGCCGCATTGGCGGCGGTCACCTGCAGGTACGCCTCACGCGCGCCACGGCGCACGGCTTCGCCGAGCAGCGCCGCGACAATCGCCCGTCCGCAGCCCTGCCCGCGATGCTGCTCGGCGGTATTGATCACGAACAATCCGGCATGATCGCCTTCGAGCTTGAGCATGCCGCACGCGACGACCTCGCCGTCGCGCTCGAGCACCGCACCCGCGTGCGGCAACGGATAACTGCGCGAGCGCTCGATCTGCTGCGGCAGCACGTCGGGGGCGACCGTCAACAAGCCCGCGCAAGCGACGTGCCACTCCGGCATCGCCAGCACCGCGACCTCGCCTGCCATCGGCTCGGGCGATGGCAATGCATCGAGGCGCGCATGTTGCACCAGCGTGCGCTCGAAGCTCTCCCAGCCCGCGCGCTGCAGCCATGCCTCGAGCTCGGGTGGATTCGAGAATGGCAGCATGCGGAAGATCGCCGGCAGGCCGATAGACTCGTAGAAGCGGACGCAATGTTCCACCTTCTGCTCCAGCGGCAGCGTCGAAGCGTAGAACGCGTTGACGCAGCGCAGCCGCTTGGTGGGTCCCGGCCGGTAGCCCAGCAACCAGCCGTCGTAGAGCAGCGATTGGAACGCGCCCGACGCGTTGAGCGACAGTTCTTCGAGGCGCCGTGCGGATGCAGGCGCGAAGGCGTCTGCCGCGTTCATCCGAATGCCCGTTGCCAAAGCGCGAGCACCAGCAGCGCATAGAAGGCGGCGACGATGTCATCGGCCATGACACCGAATCCGCCGTGCCAATGGCGATCGATGAAGTTGGCGGGCGGCGGCTTGACGATGTCGAAGAAGCGAAACAGCAGGAACGCGAACGCCTCCCGAATCGGGTCCGCGCCGACGAAGTACAGCACCAGCAGGAAGGCGACGACTTCGTCCCAGACGATGGCGCCATGGTCGCCGACTCCCAGTTCGCGGCCAGTGCGTCCCGCAGCCCACACACCAACCGCGAAAGCGATGACCACCGAAATCAGATAGACCGGGTCGGGCGCATAGGCGCGCAGCAGCGCCGCCAGCGGCAGCGCGACCAGCGTGCCGAAGGTCCCTGGCGCGACCGGCGCCAGGCCAGCTCCGAAACCGAGCGCCAAAAAATGCGCCGGATGCGCGAACAGGAAACGCACGGTCGGTGTTCTGGCGCGGGTCATCGCATGCTCATTTGTCATTCGCGTCGAGGGTTGGCTGTGCGCGCTGATCAATCGCGTGGCATCGAGCCGGCAAAGTGATCAAACGCCGACGGCAGGCGCGCAAGTGGCCGGCCCGCTTCGTCGCGAACGACCAACCCACGCTCAGCACGGATCGCACCGATACAGGCCAGCGGAGTGCCGAGCTCTTCAGCGACGGCGCGCAGCGTGGCAGCGTGCCGGTCAGGCGCAGTGAAGCAAAGTTCGTAATCGTCTCCACCGGCGAGCAGGCAGCGCAGCGCAGTCTCGCGCGCCGGTCCTGCCAGTTGCCTGCGCATCGACTCGCTGCATGGCAGCGCGGCCAGGTCGACCTGCGCACCCACGCCCGACGCCTCGAGCACGTGGCCCAAGTCGCCGGTCAACCCGTCGGAAACATCGATCGCCGCGCTCGCGGTTCCGAGCAGACGCTCGCCAAGCGCGACCCGGGGCATCGGCCAAAGCAGCGCACGATCGCATGCCGCGAATTCCTCGGCTTCGAGTTCGACCCGACCTTGCCGGTGCGCGAGTGCCAGCGCAGCATCGCCCAGCGTCCCCGACACCCAGATGGAATCGCCTACGCGGGCGCCACTGCGCCGCAGCGCCTTTCCCGCCGCGACTTCGCCGATGATCGTCACGCACAGCGTCAATGGTCCCTGCGTGGTGTCCCCACCGATGAGTTCGACGTGGTGCGCATCGGCGAGCGCGAACAGCCCTTGCGCGAAGGGCGCGAGCCAGGCCGGATCAGCACCCGGCAGCGCCCCAGCGAGGAGCGCCCAGCGCGGTGTCGCCCCCATGGCCGCCATGTCGGAGAGATTCACCGCGAGAGTCTTGTGGCCGAGCGAGCGCGGGTCGACGTCGGCGAAGAAATGGCGCCCCGACACGAGCATGTCGACCGAAATCGCCAGCTCGCTGCCCGCAGTCGGTGCGATCAGCGCCGCGTCGTCGCCGATACCCAGTACGGCCCGGCGCGCAGGACGCCGGAAAAAGCGCTCGATGACCTCGAATTCGCTGAGCGCCGCCATCGCCGCAGTGCCGCTGGGGAAATGCAGGCGGTAGCGCGCTAGACGCGGGCCGCGCTGATCTCCGGCGCGCGCGCCTGCGCCGCGAGCTTGTCGAGCACGCCGTTGACGAACTTGTGGCCATCGGTGCCGCCGTAGGATTTCGCCAGCTCGACCGCCTCGTTGATCGCCACGCGATAAGGCACTTCGGGTTGGTGGAGCAGTTCCCATGTGCCTATGACCAGCACACCGCGCTCGATGGGCGAGAGCTGCGCCGCGGCGCGCTCGCAATGCGGCGCGAACGCCGACACCAGCGCGTCGAAGTCCGAAGTCACGCCGGTCCACATGCGGTCGAACAAGCGCGTGTCGCACTTGCCGAAGTCGACACCTTCCGCAATTTGCGCGCGAATGGTCGCGGGGTCGGTCTTCGCGAGCTGCCATTGGTAGAGGCCCTGCAGCGCGAACTCGCGCGCCCGATGGCGGTTATTCTTCATCGATCGCGATCATCAGGTTGGCCATTTCCAGCGCCGCCAGCGCCGCGTCGCGGCCTTTCTCTCCGGCGCGCGCGCGCGCCTGCTCGTCGGTGTCGGTGGTGAGTATGCCGTTGCCGATCGGTATGCCGAATTCAAGCTGCACACTGGCCACGCCCGCGGCCGACTCGTTGGCGACGATCTCGAAGTGATAGGTCTCGCCGCGGATGACCGCGCCAAGCGCGACCAGCGCATCGTAGTCGCCGGTCTGCGCCATGCGCTGCAGCGCGAGCGGCACTTCGAGCGCGCCGGGCACCGACGCCACCGTGATCGATTCCGGCGCGACCCGCGCCGCCTCCAGCGCCTGCAACGCACCGGCGAGCAGCGCTTCGCCAATCTCCGGGTTGAAGCGGGCCGCGACAATGCCGACGCGCCTGCGATCGGCGCGGGTGGTCGAGGGTAGTTTTCGAACGGGCATGATTTGACGGATAGGCAGCATCCGCCGCAGGGTAAGTGGGGTGGGCGCAGGCCGGTGCGCCGCTAGGCGCGCGGCGAACGCGAATCGGAAGGCAGTGGCTCGTATCCGGTGACCTCGAGGCCGAAGCCCGCCATGCTCGGCATTTTGCGCGGACGCGCCAGCAGACGCATCTTGCCGACGTTGAGGTCGCGCAACACCTGCGCGCCGATACCGTAGTTGCGCAGGTCCATTTTGACGTCGGCGCGCGCCTGATCGGAGACCGCACGCTGGCGCAGATCGAGCGCCGACTCGGGCCGATGCAGAAGCACCAGGACCCCGCGCTCGGCCATTGACAGCGTCGCGAGCGCGGCAGGAATCGTCCACGAATGCGTGCGGCTCGAGGTGTCGAGCAGGTCGATCACCGACAGCGGCTCGTGCACGCGCACCAGCGTCTCGCGATCCGGCTCGATCGTGCCGCGCACCAGCGCCAGGTGCGTCGCATCGTTGAGCTTGTCGCGGAAAGTGACGAGTCGGAATTCGCCCTCGGCGGTGCGGATCGGTCGCTCGCCGACGCGCTCGATCAGCCGCTCGGTCTGGCTACGATAGTGGATGAGGTCGGCGATCGCGCCGATCTTCAGGCCATGAAGCTTGGCGAATTCGACCAGGTCGGGCAGCCGCGCCATGGTGCCGTCGTCGTTCATGATTTCGCACAGCACCGCCGCCGGAGAACATCCGGCGAGCCGCGCGAGGTCGCAGCACGCCTCGGTGTGTCCGGCGCGCGCGAGCACGCCCCCGGCCTGCGCGATCAGTGGAAAAACGTGTCCGGGCTGCACGATATCTTCGGGACGCGCATCCGGTGCGCAGGCGGCACGGATGGTGCGCGCGCGATCGGCGGCGGAAATGCCGGTGGTAACGCCTTGCGCGGCTTCGATCGAGACCGTGAAGTTGGTCCCGTGCACCGAGCGGTTCACCGCAGTCATCGGCGCGAGGTCGAGTTGGCGCGCGCGCTCTTCGGTGATCGGCATACAGATCAGGCCGCGCCCGTAACGCGCCATGAAATTGACGATTTCGGGCGTGACGGCGTCGGCGGCGACCACCAGGTCGCCCTCGTTCTCGCGATCCTCTTCGTCGACCAGGACGACCATGCGGCCGGCCCTGAGATCGGCGACGATTTCCGGAATCGTGGCGACGGCCGGCGAGGCTCCGGACCGTGCCGGTTCGGCGGGATCGACTGCGTGCAGCCTTGGCAAACTCATGTTGGCAATGACCACGGACGGTGACGGCAGACGCACATTATACCGACGCGACCGTAGAGCGCCTAAGACACGGTCTCCAGCGCATGCGCGGCGCGTGGCAGCCTCGGCTCCGCAGGCACGGGGGACGACTCCGGCTGGACGTGAAACCAGAGCGCATACATCGCAGGCAGGAAAATGAGCGTGAGCACCGTCGCGATCACGAGACCTCCCATCATCGCCACCGCCATCGGCCCGAAGAAGTCGCTGCGCGTGAGTGGAATGAGCGCCAGCACCGCCGCCGCGGCGGTGAGTACGATGGGGCGGAAGCGGCGCACCGTGGCACCGACTACCGCATCCCAGGGCGAGTGACCCGCGGCGATGTCCTTGTCGATCTGATCGACCAGGATCAGCGAATTGCGCATGATGATGCCCGACAACGCGATCGTGCCCAGCATCGCCACGAAACCAAATGGCTTGCCGAATGCGAGCAACGCCACGACCACGCCGATCAGTCCGAGTGGCGCGGTCAGCACCACCAGCAGCGTGCGCTTGATGCTCTGCAGCTGGATCATGAGCAAGGTGAGCACGCTGAGGATCAGCACCGGCACACCGGCGGCGATCGACTTCTGTCCCTTGGCCGAATCCTCGACCGCCCCGCCGACCTCGATGTGGTAGCCCAGGGGCAGGCCGGCACGAATCGCGTCGAGTTTGGGATTGATCTGCGCGGTGACGTCGGGTCCCTGCGCATCGCCCACGACATCCGCGCGCACCGTGATCGTCGGCAGTCGGTCGCGGCGCCAGATCACGCCGTCTTCGAGTCCGTATTCAATTTCGGCGAGTTGCGAGATCGGCACCGCTTTGCCGTCGCGCGTCGGCAGCGCCAGGTCACGCATGAGGCTGATCCGCGCGCGTTCGTCGCGATCGCCGCGCAGCAGGACTTCGATGAGCTTGTCGCGCTCCCGGAAATAGGTGACGTTGAAACCGGACAGCGAATTGTTCAGGAACGCGGCCAGGTCCTGCGACGAGAAACCGAGAACTCGCGCCTTGTTCTGGTCGATTTTCAGGCGGATGACCTTCGACGGCTCGTCCCAGTCGAACTGGACTCCGGTCGCGTTCGGATTGGTGCGCACGACCTCGGCGACCTGCCTCGAAATGTCGCGAATGGTCGCGATGTCCTCGCCCGAGACGCGGAACTGCACCGGGAAGCCGACCGGAGGGCCGTTCTCCAGGCGCGACACCCGTCCACGCAGGCCGACAAAGCCGTCGTCGAAGGCCTTGAGCAGCTTGGTGCGCAATTGTTCGCGCTCGGCGTTGCTCGCCGCGGTGACCACGATCTGCGCAAAATTCGACTGCTGCAGCTGCTGGTCGAGCGGCAGGTAGAAGCGCGGGCTGCCCACGCCGACATAGGTGACGTAGTTCTCGACGCCGGGCTCGCGCGCGAGCAGGGCTTCCATCTGGCGAGCCTGATCGAGCGTCGCCGCAAACGACGAGCCCTCGGCCAGGCGCAGGTCGACCAGCAGCTCCGGACGCGACGATGCCGGAAAGAATTGCTGCGGCACGATTCGGAACAGCGCCAGCGAGCCCAGGAAGGCGAGCAGCGTGACGCCGATGACAGTCCTGCGATGTCCGACGCACCACGTGACGAGCGCGCGAAAGCGCCGATAGAAAGGCGTCTGGTAGACGTGATCGGGATCGTCGGGAGGGAGTTCTGCGACGGGAGCCGGTTGCCCCCGTAGGCGCGCCCACCACCGCCGCGCCAGGCTTGGCGCGTGACGTTGCGCGAGGCTCGGCAACATCCGATAGCCAAGGTAGGGGATCACCACCACCGCCACCAACCACGACGCGAGCAACGCAATCGCGGACACCTGGAAGATCGAACGCGTGTATTCGCCGGTACCCGACTTCGCCATCGCGATCGGCAGGAATCCGGCGACGGTGATCAGCGTGCCGGTCAGCATCGGGAACGCGGTGCTGGTGTAGGCAAAGCTCGCGGCGCGGAATCGGTCGAAGCCCTGCTCCATCTTTATCGCCATCATCTCGACGGCGATGATCGCGTCGTCGACCAGCAATCCCAGCGACAGGATGAGTGCACCGAGGGAAATCTTGTGCAGGCCGATGTCGAACATCGCCATGAAGAAGAACGTCATCGCCAGCACCAGAGGAATCGAAACGACGACCACCAGCCCCGTTCGCAAGCCCAGGCTGACCAGGCTGACGATGAGCACGATCGCGATCGCCTCGGTGAGCGAGCGCAGGAACTGGTTGACCGAACGCTGCACCGCGCGCGGCATGCTCGCGGCGTGCTCGATCTCGACTCCGACCGGCAGCAGGCCCTGGATGCGCGTGACCTGCGCGTCGAGCGCTCGACCGAGTTCGATCACGTCGCCACCCGGCGCCATGGTGACGCCGATGCCCAGCGCCTCCTTGCCGAGGTAGCGCATCTTCTGCTGCGGCGGATCGACGTAGCCGCGCTTGACGTTCGCCACGTCGCCGAGGCGCACGATGCGGCCGTTGGCACGGATCGAAATGTCGCGGATCGCGTCGATGCTGTCGAACGCCCCCGTGGTGCGCACGAAAATGCGATCGGTCGGCGTGTCGAAGGTTCCCGAAGGCGCAACCACGTTCTGCGCCGCCAGCGTCTGGAAGATCGCGGCCGGGTCGATGCCCAGCGTGGCGAGCTTGGTGTTGGAGAGCTCGACGAAGACCTTTTCTTCCTGCTCGCCGATGAAGTCGACCTTGGCCACTCCGGGGACGCGCAACAACTCGGCGCGGATGCGATCGCCGTGCAGCTTGAGCGCGGCGTAATCGAAGCCGTCGCCGGTCAGCGCGTAGATGTTGGTGTAGACCTCGCCGAACTCGTCGTTGAAGAATGGCCCCTGGATACCGGGCGGGAGCTGGTTGCGGATGTCGCCGATTTTCTTGCGCACCTGGTACCACGTCTCGGGCACCGCCGACGCAGGCGCCGAATCCTTCACCGCCATGAAGACCAGCGATTCTCCAGGCTTGCTGTAGCTGCGGATCCAGTCGACGTTCGGCGTCTCCTGAAGCTTGCGCTCGATCTTGTCGGTGAGTTGCTGCTCGACCTCGTGCGCGGTCGCACCGGGCCAGTTGGTGCGCACCACCATCACCTTGAACGTGAACGGCGGGTCTTCCGATTGGCCGAGTTTCTGGTACGACAGCACCCCGATGATGGCAAAGACGACGATCAGGTAGAACACCATCGAGCGATGGCGCAGCGCCCACTCGGACAGATTGAAGCGGCTTGCGAAATCAGGCAGTGGATCGCGCATGGCTGGCGCCGTCGTCAGGACTTGGCGATGTTGTCGAGCGGACGCACGGTCTGGCCCGGCAGCAGTTTGTGGACTCCCGCGGTGACCACCCACTCGCCGCCCTTGAGCCCGGCATTGACCAGGACACCGTCTTCACGGAAAGGCCCGAGTTGTACCGGGCGCAGATTGACCTGTTTCGACGCCGGGTCGTAGATCCACACCGCGGGCGCGCCGTCCTTCTGGTAGATCGCGGTCAGCGGCAGCATCGTGCCGGTGGTGATCGCTTCGCCCTGGAGTGCCACGTTGGCGGTCATTCCCCAGCGCACGGCGGCATCCGGATTGGCGATCGAGACACGCACTGCGAACGTACGCGTGGTCGCATCGACCGAAGGCGCGATCTCGCGGATCTTCGCCGGATACCACTTGCCCGGATTGGCCCACAGCGCCACCGCGATGGTCGTCGCGGATTTGAGCTCGGCGAGGCGATTCTCCGGAACGCTGATCAGCACTTCCGGCTCGTCCTGCCGCGCCAGGCGGAAGATCGCCTGCCCCGGCTGCACCACCTGCCCCACGTCGGCGTTGACCGTGGTGATCACGCCGTCGTGATCGGCCACCAGCGTCGAGTAGCCCGCCTGGTTGCGCGTGACCGCCAGTTGCGCACGCGCCTGTTCGTACTTCGCGCGATTGGAGTTGTAGGCATTGCGCTTGGCGTCGAGCGCGGACTGGCTGATGAATTTCTGATCGAGCAGCCCCTGATAGCGGTCGAGCTCGGCCTTGGCGAAGCTCGCTTCGGTCTCGGCTGCCGCCAGCTGCGCCTTCGCGGCTTCGGCCTGCAATCCGACATCGGCGGGATCCAGGCGCGCGAGCACCTGGCCGGCTTTCACCGTGGCACCCACGTCAACTGCTCGCGCCACGATCTTGCCGCCGATGCGAAAACCCAGGTCGGCCTCATGACGTGGCTTGACCTCGCCCGCATACACCGCCTGCTCGCCGGCCGCGCCGGCCTTGACCTGAAGCAGCTGCACCGGCCGAACAGTCTCGACCGGCGCCTCTTTGTGCGAGCACGCGGTGAGCGCCATCGCGATTGCGATCGCAGCGGTCAGTTTGGCAAACGCGGAGTCAGGCAACATGAATTTTCCTTCGGTAATGCGTTAGTGCGAACCGCCGTCGCGCGCGGCGCGCGAGAGCGTGCCCTCCCACAGCGCGCGCAGCGCGTCGGCCAACTCGTCGGCGTAGCTCCAGCCGAACACCTTAGACTCGGGAACGGTTGCCTTGCCGTCGCTACGATCGGTGGCCTTTCCCGCCATCTGCCACAAGCCGAGGATCAGCGCGTAACTGTGCCGCAGCAGAGTCACGCCGCCGCCAACGGGCAACTGCGGAAAGTGCCGTTCCAGTCCGGCACCAGCGCGTTCGAGGCGGTCGGCCATGCGTTGCTTGAAGGCGCGCGCTGCTTCCTCGGGAACGTTCTGGTCCATGACGCCGAAGCAGCGCGACGCCAGCGGCAGGAACAGGGGCGGAGCGACTATATGAATTCGCGTTAGCGCATTGACATCGTCGATGGCGACGCCCGCGTCGCGGTCGAGCAGCGCCAGCAACGCCTGGAAAAAGCCGTCGACGTTGCGCTCGTGCAGCGCCAGCAGGAGCTCTTCCTTGCTCGGGAAATAGAGGTAGACGGTGCCCTTGGCCAGCCCGGCCGCATCGGCCACCTCGGCCATGTTGGCGATGCGCTCGGGGGAGCGCAGCAGTAGCTGTTCCGCGGCATCGAGGATGGCGTGGTGGCGTTCGTGCTTGTCTCCGGCCTGGACGGCGCGCTGGCGGACAACCATGGTTTGCTCAAATGACTGTGGGTCAGTTGTGGATCGTAAATGACCCTTGGTCAGTTGTCAATCCCGATGCGTCAGTGTCGCGGAACGCCGCCGCGGCGCGGCTTACCGGGCAAATTGCGCGCGTATGCGGGTGGAGAGCCCGCTATTGGCGTCGCCCAGGTCGCTCACGATGCTGAAGTGATGCCGGTCCGGGACCTCGTACGGGCCGGACCAGCCCGACGGACGCGCGCCCGGCCAGCAATCCCACTGCAACCGCGTCTGCCGCCTGAATTCGCTGGTTTCATTGGCGCCTACCGCGAGCAGCAGCGGTGCGCTCACCGCGGGCGCCAGGTGAACCGGACTTGCGGCGCGAGCTGCCACGGTGTCGAGTCGCAAATCCGCGTTGAGTGAGGACTGGATCAACGGCTCGAGATCGAAGACCCCGCTGATGGCGAGTGCCGCCTTGATTGTCGCGGGATCGACGTTCCGGGCGCTCCAGTCCGTCGCCAGCATCATCGCGGCCAGATGTCCGCCAGCGGAGTTGCCCGCGATGATCAGCCGGTCGCAAGGCACACCGTGCCGCGCGCCTTCCTGCCCAAGCCATGCCACCGCTTCACGGCACTCGTCGACGATGCGCGCGATGCTTACCTGCGGGCAAAGGTCATAATTGAGCACCGCGACGCCGACGCCGTCGTCGACCAGCGGTGCGGCGATGAACGAATGGAAGGATTTGTCCAGCGCCCGCCAGTAGCCGCCGTGAATGAACAGCAGCGCGCCGCGCGGCCGCGCCGCGGGAAACAGGTCGAGCGTTTGCCGTGGCCCGCTGCCGTAGCGAAGATCAAGGTGCGCGGATAGGCGAGTGCGCGCCGCCTCGCTTTCCGCGGCCCAGCGCGCAAACCATTGCGGATGGTCCGGGCAGGCTGCCCGGTTGTTGTACTCGCGCTCGACGAACTCTGCGCTGAACGCCGGCATCAGGCGAAACGTGGCGCGAGCACCTTGACCTTGAGCTCGCCCAGCGATTCGATGCGACCGACCATGGTGTCACCCGCGACCACCGCCGCGACGCCCGCAGGCGTCCCGGTGAAGATCAGGTCGCCGGGCAACAATTCGTAGTACTGCGACAGGAAATGCAGCATGTGCGGCACGTCCCAGATCATGTCGGCAAGATCGCCCTGCTGCTTGACCACGCCGTTGACCTCGACCGAAATGCGACCGCGCGCGAGATATCCGACTTCATCGACGCGATGGATGGGTCCGATCGGCGCCGACTGCGCGAAGGATTTGCCGATGTCCCACGGGCGCTTGATTTCGCGCATCGCGTTCTGCAAGTCGCGCCGGGTCATGTCGAGCCCCACCGCGTAACCGTAGATCAACGCGTTCGCCTGCTCGGGCGCGACCTTCGCGCCGCTCTTGCCGATGGCAACGACGAGTTCGATCTCGTGGTGAAAGTTCTTCGTGGCGAGCGGATAGAACACCTCGCCGGTGGCGGGCGGCACGATCGGCACGATCGCGTCTGCAGGCTTGGTGAAGAAGAACGGCGGCTCCTTGGTCGCGTCGCCGCCCATTTCCTTCGCGTGTTCCGCGTAATTGCGGCCGACGCAATAGACATGGCGCACCGGGTAGTGCAGGTCGGTGCCGGTCACCGGGACCATTGGCGTGTCCCACGCCGGAATCGCAAACTTCATCGTCGTACTCCTCTGGTCAAAGATTCAATGAGCGGCACGCGTGCGCTGCAGCACCCGCACCGTTCAGGCCGCGTCGGGTTGCGCCTCGGGTGCCGCCGCCGCGAAGGCGGCAAGCTTTGCGCAATTCGCATCGATGCGCAGCAAGGTCGGATAGGCGTCGAGCGCGATCCCGTAAGCGTCGCGCGTTGGCGAGCTGCGGCACCAGGCAGATGTCGGCAAGCGTGGGCGCCGCACCGTGGCAATACGCGCCGGTCGCCGCGTCGCCGGCAAGCTGTGTCTCGAGCGCGCTCAACCCGGTGTCGATCCAGTGGCGGTACCACGCGTTCTTGGCATCGTCGCTCACCGCGAGCGTGCGCGTCAGGTACTGCAGTACGCGCAGATTGTTCAGCGGATGGATGTCGCAGGCGATGGCGAGCGCGATCGCGCGCACGCGCGCCCGTTCCGTCGGCGTTGCGGGCAACAGTGGCGGGCGCGGATAACGTTCGTCGAGGTACTCGATGATCGCCAGCGATTGGGGAAGCGTGATCGTGTCGTCCACCAGCGTCGGCACCAGTGCCTGCGCGTTGAGCGCGACGTACGCCTGGTTGCGCTGTTCGCCCTTGGTCAGGTGCACGGGAATGTACTCGAACGGCAGACCCTTCAGATTCAGGGCGATGCGCACCCGGTAGGCCGCCGACGAGCGAAAGTAATTGTAGAGTTTGATCATGGCAATGTTGGTCTCGGCGATCGCGCCACCGACCCCTTGCGGAATCGGTGCGGCACGACCGCACGTCAGCTGAACGCGGCGATGCCGGTCTGCGCCCGCCCGAGAATGAGCGCGTGCACGTCGTGCGTACCCTCGTAGGTGTTCACGGTCTCCAGGTTCAGCACGTGCCGGATGACGTGGAACTCGTCGACGATGCCGTTGCCGCCATGCATGTCGCGCGCCATTCGCGCGATGTCGAGCGCCTTGCCGCAGGAATTGCGTTTCATGATGGAGGTGATCTCGGGCGCCGCCTTGCCTTCATCCTTGAGGCGGCCCAGCCGCAGGCAGCCCTGCAACCCGAGCGTGATCTCGGTCTGCATGTCGGCGAGCTTTTTCTGGATCAGCTGGTTCGCCGCCAGCGGCCGGCCGAACTGCTTGCGGTCGAGCGTGTACTGGCGCGCGGCGTGCCAGCAGAATTCCGCGGCCCCGAGCGCGCCCCAGGCGATGCCGTAGCGTGCACTGTTGAGGCAACCGAAGGGTCCCGCGAGGCCTTCGACCCCGGGGAGCAGCGCTTCTTCGGGGCAGAACACGTCGTCGAGAACGATTTCGCCAGTCACCGAGGTGCGCAGGCTGAACTTGCCTTCGATCTTCGGCGCCGACAGTCCCGCCATGCCCTTCTCCAGGACGAAGCCGCGGATGATCCCGTCGTCGGTCTTGGCCCACACCACGAACACATCGGCGATCGGCGAGTTGGAAATCCACATCTTGGCGCCCGAAATGCGGTAGCCGCCGGCGACCGAACGCGCGCGCGTGACCATCGATCCCGGGTCGGAGCCGTGGTCCGGTTCGGTGAGCCCGAAGCAGCCGATCCATTCGCCGCTGGCGAGCTTGGGCAGGAAGCGTTGCCGCTGCGCCTCGGTGCCGTAGGTGAATATGGGGTGCATGACCAGCGAACTCTGCACGCTCATCATCGACCGGTAGCCCGAGTCGACGCGCTCGACCTCGCGCGCGATCAATCCGTAGCAAACGTAGTTCAGACCCGCCCCGCCGTAGGCTTCGGGAAGGGTCGAGCCGAGCAACCCCAGGGCGCCCATTTCACGAAAAATTGCCGGGTCGGAGCGCTCGTGCCGAAAGGCTTCGGTGACGCGCGGGAGCAATTTTTCCTGCGCGTAGGCGTGCGCGGTATCGCGCACCATGCGCTCGTCCGAGCTCAGTTGCGCTTCCAACAGCAGCGGGTCTTCCCAGACGAAGCGAGGTTTGGACGACACCGGCTTGGTTTGATCGGTTTGAGCGGCACCGGAGGGTGCCGGGTAGGGCGTTGATTATCGCACGCGGCGCAAGAGAGCGGCCCGGTCCAGCGGGCGCCTGCGCAAACGCGGCGCCACCCCGCCGAACGTCTGCGCCCAACCCGGCTTCTCGAAATTTGTCAATACGACCAATGAGTTAGGTCGTCGGTGCAAATGCCAATCGACGCGTTGGCTCCTAGCATCGAAGCAGGTCGGGCATCACGCCTGGCCCTTCGAGCGAGGAGGAAACATGGCACGCCGATCTCAACACTGTGGCCTTGCTACGCCTGTCACCGGCCTTACTCTCATCGAGCTTCTGGTGACGCTGAGCATTCTTGGCGTCCTGGTCGTGGCAGGACTGCCCTCGTACTACCAGTGGATTGCCTCCCGGCAAGTCGCCAACCAGGCGCAGTTCATCGCCGATACCCTCGATCTCGCCCGCAGTGAAGCGATCAAGCACGGCTACCGGGTCAGTGTTTGCAAGAGCCTGGATCGCCGCCAGTGCACCAACCTCGGCGGCTGGGAATCAGGATGGATCATGTACGTCGACGAAAATCACGACGGCGACATCGACGCGGACGAGCAGGTCATCCGGCTGGAAGGTCCTGCGCTCGACGGTATCACCGTGCACGGTAACCGGCCGGTGGCGGACTACGTGTCGTACACCGCCCTCGGGCATGCCAGGCTGCTGAGCGGGGCCCTGCAAATGGGAACCCTTGTGGTGTGCAAGCCGGGCCAATACGCGCTAAATGTGGTACTGGCCAACAGCGGGCGGGCAAGGATCGAAAAAACCGCCGATATATGTCCCTGAAGTTCAGCCTGCACACCACAACTAGTGGCCACTCGGGTTGTGCCAAAAAAGCGCCGGAACGGGTCGCAACCGTCTGTTCCGCCTGCAATACCTCTAATCGGCTTGCGTTGCGCCGCTTCGACGTGGCGACATACCATGCGATTGCTGAAAAAGGGGAAATAGCAGTGTTCACCAAAGCTGTACCACCCTCACGGTCGGTCACCCGCGCCCTGGCGTCAGGCGCCGCTCGCGGCTTTACCCTGCTCGAAGTGATGATCGTTACGGCGATCGTGGCCGTCCTCGCCGCGATCGCGCTGCCGAACTACTCGGATTACATCAAGCGCGGCAAGATCATCGAGGCCACCAGTCGGCGCTATCCGACATGCGCACGCGTTTCGAGCAGTGGTACCTCGACAACCGCACCTATGCGGACGGGTGCGCCAATACTTGCCTGGCGAAGCAACGGCGGCGGGCGCGGCGCTCAAGGCCTTCGACCTCGACTGTTGCACTAGCGCCAACCGGGCAACGACCTACTTCTGCACGGCCACCGGCAAGGCGAGCGAAGGAATGACCGGCTTCGCCTATTACCATCAATCAGTCCAACGTGCATGCGACCACAGGGACGTCCTGGGGTCCGACCAGCGCAACGTGCTGGGTGACGCGCAAAGACGGTTCCTGCAGTTGACCACGCCATGGCGCGCACGCGAAACCGCGGATTCACCTTGATCGAGCTGATGATCGGCCTCGCGGTGTTCGCGTTTCTGATCCTTGTCGCCGGACCGCAGTACGCCGACTTTCTCGGCAACAGCCAGATTCGCAACGGCGCCGAGAACACACTCACCGGCGTGCGCCTGGCGCAGGTCGAGGCGGTGCGCGGCAATGTCCTGACCCAGTTCGTGTTCGACCCGACGCCGTGCACCGGCGGCTGGCGGGTCAACCGGATGAACGACGAAACCGGCGCTCTTCGATCAGCAGGTCCAGTCTTACTCGTTTGCCGATGGTTCCTGCAGGACCACGCCGAGTGTGACTCCCGGCGGCGCGACCCAGGTGACCTTCAACGGCCTCGGACGGGTCGTGGACAATATCGACGCGTCCAGCACGCATCCAGTGGGTCGAAATCGACAACACCAACATCAGCCAGCCCGCAGGAAGCTGCGGGTAGTCGTCAATCCCGCGACCCCGACCGGAATCAAGCTCTGCGATCCTGATCCCGATGTCGCCTCCACAGACCCTCGCTACTGTCCCGTGTCATGAAAACGCCATCCGATACGACATCCACTCGCCGCCCGCCGTGCACAGCGCGGTGCGTACCTGCTCGAAGCGCTGGTCGGCATCCTCATTTTTTCCTTCGGCATCCTCGGCATCGTCGGGCTGCAGGCGCAGTCGATTCGCATGACCAACGATTCGGAATACCGCGCCGAAGCGGTGTACATGGCCAATGCGCTGATTTCGAAGATGTGGACCGACAATCCCAACCAGCTGGTGACCAAGTACAGCAGCCCGGGCGGCGTCGAGTATCAGGACTTCAGGGACAACCATGTGCACACGGCGTTCGGGACCGCGATGACGACCGATCCGATCGTGCTCGTCGACGACGCCGTCGCTGCCGCCTGCGCCGTCGAAGAACAGCCACGTGGTGCAGGTGTCGGTGTTCTGGCAGCTGCCCGGCGACCCCATCGTTCACAACTACACGACGACCGGTGTGGTCGCCAAGAACTGACCGACGAACCATGAGCACAGTCCGCTGCCAGACACGCGCGCAACACGGATTCAGCCTGATCGAGATCATGATCGGCATCGTGATCGGCCTGATCGCGGTACTGGTGATCTACCAGGTGTTTGCGCTGGCCGAGGGCATCAAGCGCAACACCACCAGCGTCGGCGACGCGCAGCAGAACGGCCTGCTGTCCTCGTTCATCCTCAATGTGCAGTTGGCGAATGCCAACAATGGTTACGCGTATGCCATGAAGGAACTGGCCACGTGCACGCCGACCGCGGATCCGGCGACGACGTTCAGACCGATCCCGGTGCTGATCACCCCGGGCGCGTCGGCCACCGACCCGGATTCCTTCGTCCTGAACTACAGTCAGGCGCAACGCATGCCCGCGCCGGCGCCGTTTATTGGCCCGCGGCTGCAGATGCGGACTATTCGGTGCAAAGCCCGCTCGGATTCAAGACCGGCGACCTCATCGTGGCAATTTCTCTTGCCGGCGATTGCAAGCCGTCGCGGGTAACCGGCGTGATCGGTCCCGACGTCAACGGTGTTGTCACGATTTCGCACACCGGCGCGTCAGTCGCATTCGGTACCGATTCGTTGTTGCTCAACCTCGGGCCGAAAGGCGGTGGCCAGCGAATGGCCTACGACGTGGCGAGCGGCGTCCTGCGCAGCACCAACCTCTGGGACGACACTGGCGCGGCTTTGGGATCGCCGACGCCCAGTCCGATCGCGTCGAACATCATCAATATGAAATTGCTCTATGGGGTCGACGATCTCGCGGGCGGTCTGCAATGGGTGGCGCCAGCGGGCATATGGGATCCAGCCGCGCTGCTCACTGCGCCGAATTCGACCCTCGCGCGGATCCGCGCGATACGCATCGGGCTCGTGGTGCAGGGCGAGCAGTGGGACAAGGCGGCGCCCGACTATACGTGGACGCTGTTCGAGGGAGGCACCCAGATCAGCCACACCATCACTGCAGTCGGCGGCAACTACCGTTATCGCACGTACGAAACGACGATCCCATTGCGCAATCCGATCTGGAATCCGATGTCATGATGCGAGCAAACACTCCGCGCTTCGACCCGGTCCGCGCCACCAGCGTGGCATCGTCCTGTTCGTCGCGCTCATCGTCATGGTCGCGCTCAGTCTTGCGGCCGTCGCGCTGGTGCGCTCGGTCGACACGACCAACGCCGTCATCGGCAATCTGTCGTTCCGCATGGCGTCGATCCTGCCGGGCAATCTGGCGGTCGAAAAGGCCGCGGCGGCACTCTTTCAGAGTGAGGACATCGCCAACGTCGTCCGCATCGCGGACCTCACCGCAGATTTCGCCGGGGAAAACTACTTCGCTTCGCGTCAGCCAGGAGAGGATTCGCGTGGTGTTCCGGCGAAGCTGCAGAAGAAGAGCGCATATCCGTTTGCAGTCATCCAGGCCAACGACAGCACAACCGGCCAGAATACCGAGATCCGCTATGTCATCGAGCGCATGTGCACAGCCGCGGGCGCGCCCACGGTGGCTACCTGTGACTTGCTGCCGCCGAAATTCAGCGAGGCCGGCACCGAGAACAAGGAGCATTTCGTTTTCCCCGGCTCACCGTTCTATCGCGTAACGATTCGCGTCGACGGCCCGCAGAATACTGCATCGTTCCTGCAGGCAACGCTCAAGTAGGCCACCGGACCCGAACCAGGAACACACCATGAACCAACGCAACCACTTTGCGAAATGCCGGCGATGGATCGCCAGCATGCTTGCGTTCGTCATGGCGCTGGGGCCTCTTGCCACCCCGGGTTATGCGGCGCTGACGCTGCTCGCGGACCAGCCGTTGAGCGTCCAGAACCAGTCCAAGCCGAACATCATGCTCACCATCGACGACTCGTCGTCGATGCTCTACGACTTCCTCCCCGACGGTGCGATTGCCAAGTACTGCCGCGATGCCACCGGCAACATGAATGCCTCGTGCGGGCAGTTCGACAGCAACGTCGATCTCTCGCTCATCGGGCACGGCAGGTACATCACGCCGGGCTTCATCTACGAACAATTCGGCTTTCCGTTTCCCGCGTACAACGCGAGCTTCGACACCAGCGGGCCGGGTGCAGGTTGTGACACCTCGATATTGGCGACGTCGACCTGCTCGGGCGGCATCGACCCGGGAGCGCTGCCAGGCATAGAGCGCTACCCCGGCCCGCCGGCGCCCACCCGGTCGCCCAAGGCGGGAAAGCCCTACGAGTATTGGACGCTCTGGCCGGCGCCAGTGCATAACACCGAGCTCAACCGGGCGTATTACAACCCGCGAATCACCTACCAGCCTCCGGTTCGCGCGGACGGCAGCAGCTATCCGCAGATGAACGCGGCCAACACGATCAACTGGACGCACGTACAAGCCGACCCGTGGGCGACGACCATCAAGTACGTCGACCTGACCGCGCAGGTGACCATCGGATTCTGGTGCAATTCCGACTGGAGCCAGGGCCTCGAAGGCGATCAGCGCTATTGCCGCACCAACGGCACGGGCCCGAGCGCGGCGTCGTCGTCCGCCACCAGCCCCGACGGCGACTACAACTATCCGTGGGCGCCGCCGGGCATCGACCCGACGGCGGGCTCCAGCACCGCCTTTTCCATTGCCTTCGGCAAGGTTGACGCCACGTCGCACGCGCTGCTGCCGACGTGGGCCACCGCCAAGGACCCGAAGTATTACTTCCAGAACGACAACGTCATCTGGTGCGACGCGACCAGTCCGCTCTGGCCGAACTATGGCCCGCTGCAGCCGCAGACTTGCAGCGATCCGGCGCCGGTCATCGTGCCGCAGGTGTGCCAGAACGTGGACGAGCCAGACTTGCGGCGGCGGCGCGCCGCAGACCTGCGTGGGAGTCACGCCGCAGGTCTGCAACAACGCGCAACCGCAAACCTGCAACAACATCAACAACCAGACGTGCAGCGGTGTCACGCCGCAGACCTGCACCGGGCAGCAATCTCAGACCTGTTCCGGCCAGCAGAACCAGACCTGCGGCGGCGTCGCCCCGCAGACATGCAATGCGGTTCCGCAAACCTGTGCCGGCGTGGCCCCGCAGAGCTGCAACGGCGCGGTATTCCCGACCTGCATCAACTCCCAGCCGCAGTCCTGTGACGGCGCGATCAACCAGTCGTGCGGCGGCATCACTCCGCAGACTTGCGACGGCACCATCAGCCAGATCTGCCAGGCCATCGTCCCGCAGACTTGCGACAACGTTCAGACGCAGAGCTGCAACGCGGTCGGCGAAGTCTGCAACCTGCCCGATCCGAATTCGTGCCCGGTCGAATGGAACAGACCCGAATGCCCGTGCGGCGGTTCGGAATGCCTCGATTGCCACCTGATTCACGTTTGCCCGCCGGGCAATTGCAGCGTCACCGGCGGATCGTGCAACTCCAATGGCGACTGCCCCGGCACGCGGCAGTGCAGCATCAGCGGCAATGCCTGCAATGTCACGGCCGACTGCGCGCCGCAGCAAGGGACGTGCTCGATCAACCATACCGCCTGCCTGGTCGCCGGCGACTGCGCGAACCTGGGTCAGTGCAGCAGCGTGCACAACGCCTGCGCGTCGAATGCCGACTGCCCACTGCTGGCCGGCAACTGTAGCGTGACCCACGGGGTCTGTTCGAGCGGGGCGGATTGCCAGCCGATCGGCCAGTGCACGAGTTCGCATGTCGCGTGTACCAATGACGCGGCCTGCCCGAACACGCAGGGTCATTGCTCGGCCACCGCGTCCGGATGTTTCGTCAATGGCGACTGCCCGAATGCGGGGCAATGCAGCAACAATTCCAACCCCTGCCTCAACGACGGTCAGTGTCCGGCGGTGCCGGGCAACTGCAGCATCGACAACAACGCCTGCTTCAACAGCGGCCAGTGCCCGAACGAAGGCCACTGCACCGCCGACAGCAACATCTGCACGAGCGACGCGCAGTGCCCGACGATTCCGGGTGTCTGCAGCAACGACAACTCGCCCTGCATGAGTAACGCGCAGTGCCCGGCGGAAGGCACTTGCACCATCGTCGGCAACATCTGCCAGATCGATACACAGTGCCCGACGCAGCCCGGCCAGTGCACGCTCTCCAACGCGCCCTGCTTCACCGACGTGCAGTGTCCGGACCTCAACGGGCAATGCACGGTCTCGCACGCGGCATGTACCGTCGATGCCAATTGCCCGACCATCAACGGGACCTGCAGCCTCGACGCCAGCACCTGCACGATCAATGGCACGCCTGGCGACTGCCCGCCCAGTGGCCAGTGCTCGGTGACCACCTCGGTCTGCCACAACAATGGCGAATGCCCGACCGTACCCGGCACCTGCTCGAGCGTGCCGACGGCGTGCACCACCGACGCGAACTGCCCGACACTGGTCGGACACTGCAGCATCGAAACCACTCTTGCCTGCAGCAGCGACGCCGGTTGTGCACCCGCCGGCAATCATTGCTCGACGACGGGCGAAGCGTGCTCCGGCGCGACGTACGATCCGTATTGCGACCTCTCGCCGTTTGCCACCTGCACCCAGCCTGCGTACTGCCCGCGACTGGGCGGCACCTGCAGCGTCGACGGGAACCCCTGCATTCACGGCTTCTTCCCGCCGACATTTGATTACACGTGGTGCCCGAGCGTGTACACGCCGGGCAAGTGTTCGATCGACCACAACAGCTGCGCGGCCGACAGCCAGTGCCCGCCGGTGCCCACCGCATCGACGGCCGCGGTTTGCAGCGACCTGGTCGCCGGATCGACCACCTTGTCGGTGGCGGTCCCCAACGGCAATTTCGAGTCGCCGTTTGTTGCGGACTATCAGGCCAATCCGCCCGGATCGAGCTGGACGTGGAGCGGCAGCGCCGGCATCCAGCGCTACTACAGCTCATTCGGAGCCTATCCGAGCAACGACCTCTGGCAGACCGCGTTCATCCAGGGCGCGAGTTCGATGTCGCAGACGATCAACATGATTCCCGGGTCGTATCGGATTTCGTTCCAGGCGGCGCGGCGCTTCTATGCCGTCCCCGCGGGCACCTATCAGCCGATCCAGGTCAGCGTCGACGGCGTGCCGCTTGGCGCGCCCATCGCACCGACGACCGACTTCTACTTCAACACCTTTGCGTTCGGGTTCAGCATTACCGCCGCGGGTCCGCACGTCATCACCTTCAGCGGCACCGACGGCAGCGGCGACAAGACGACGTTCATCGACCAGGTCTCGATCACCACCGGCATGAGCCTGGTCGAGGACGCGAACGGCGCCGGCCTGGTCTGTCGCCACAACAACAAGACCTACGGAGCAGTCCTGGCGGACCGGTTCAACTATCCGGATGCACGCTTCAACACACCGGTCACCGCCGGCAGCGGCCCCAACGCGTGCACGGCGTCGCCGCGCTACGCCAACGTTCCGCGCCACTACTACAAGACTGGCGTGCAATGGTGCGACCACCAGATCGCCACCGTCGGCGACAAGTGGCTCGGTTACGGCACGGGCAGTTGCGTGGACGCGGCGGATGTATCCCACCAGTATCCGCGCTTCTATCAGTTCGGCCAGGACCCGACGTTGATCGACAACTACGCGACACCGGCGTTCCAGCGGATGGACTTGGTGCCGCTCGCGACCTACACGCACTCGTGGACCGACGATGCCGGCGACGCGCAGACGATCACTCGCACCTACGGCGGCGCGACGCCCGATGTGTCCGAGATGACCAACTATGCCAACTGGTTCGCGTACTACCGCACGCGCATCACCGCGACCAAGTCGGTGACCTCGCTGACATTCAGCGAACTCAACGACAAGTACCGGGTCGGCTTCCACAACCTCTACAACCTGGCGTCGTTCGTCAACATCGCCGACTTCTCAGCGGCGCAGAAGGCGATATGGTTCAACCAGCTGTTCGGGGTGCAGATTCCGCTTGGCCAGGAAACACCCTCGCTGACCGCGGTCGCCCGCATTGGCGAGTACTTCCTCAATGGAACGCATCCGCAACTGGCCGGATCGAGCGATCCGATCGTGCTGGCGTGCCAGAAGAACTATCACCTGTTCTTCACCGACGGCTTCACCAACCAGAGCGGCCTGCCCTCGGTGGTTGTCGGCGATCAGGACGATCTCGTGCCTGCGTACCCGGATCAAGGCACCAATCCGATCCCCGGCCTGGTGCCCGGCAATCCGTGGCCCTCACCGTTCCGCGAAGACATCACCGGAACGGCGTCGAACTCGTTGTCCGACTACGCGATGAAGTACTGGGTGACCGACATGCGCACCGCGGGGCCGCAGGCGGCGAACACCGTCATATCGAGCACCCAAGATCCGGCGGCATGGCAACATTTGAATTTCGCGGCCGTGTCGCTGGGTACCAGCGGAAAGCTGGATGCGTCGAACGTTCCCTACACCGAAAGCCAGCTCACCGCCGGTGCGCAGCAATGGCCCAAGCCGTATCCGACGGTGTACAGGCCCGACAACTCCGGCGTGGACGACCTGTGGCACGCGGCGATCAACGGCCGCGGCCGCTTCGTCAACGCCCAGTCGCCGGACGAGGCCAAGTTCGGCATCGGCAAGATCTTTACCGATTTGACCTTGACGGGCGGCGTGCGCGTCGGTGTCGGCTTCCCGAGCATCAACCTTGGCTCGACGGTGATCATGTATCGCGACGGCTTCGAACCGAATTGGGGCGGCAGCCTGACCAAGCAGCAGATCGATCCGACCACCAATCCTGTCACCATCGTGTCGACGTTCTGGGAGGCAGCCACCCAGCTCAACGCGCAACTCACGATCATCCCCACGGTCAGGGACACGCCGTGGTTCACCGAGCGCAAGATCGTGACCATGACCGAGACCGGGACCGCGGTACCGTTCCTGTGGGCTAACCTCAGTGCGAACCAGCGGGATTCGCTGGCACCGGGCAAGCCGGCGGCGCGTGGTCAGATGATCCTGGAGTTCCTGCGCGGCAATCGCCTCAAGGAAGGCGACAAGCTCGGCAAATTGCGCCAGCGCGTAAGCGCACTGGGAGACTTTGCAGATTCCGGAGCGGTCGTCGTCGGCAAGCCCAGCGCACCGTACCGTGACAGCGACGATCCCGGCTATGGCGCGTTCAAAGCTTCGTTCTCGGGCCGCGCGACACGCATCTACGCCGGTGCCAACGACGGCATGCTGCATGTCTTCGACGATGTGACCGGCAACGAAACCTGGGCCTACATTCCCAGCGTCATGTTCCGCGGTGGCTTGGCGGGCGGCGATGTCAACGCCGGGCTAGGCGCACTTGCCTACCAGGATGGTGGCCTTCCGCCGTTCAAGCATCACTACTTTGTCGATGGAACGGTGAGGGTGCTCGACGTCAATTTCGCAGCGGAAACGTCCGGTCAGGATTGGCGTACGGTGCTCGTCGGTGGTTTGGGCAAGGGCGGCATGGCGTACTACGCGCTCGATGTCACCGATCCGGGTGCGATCACGACCGAGGCGGCGGCCGCGGGCAAGGTCCTGTGGGAATTCAAGCCCGCCGACATCGGTTACAGCTACGGCAGGCCGGTCATCACCAAGACCCGTGCCTTCGGTGGCGCATGGGTGGTCTTGCTGACAACGGGCTACAACAACCCGAGCGGCGTCGGCAAACTCTACTTCGTGCGGGCCAGCGACGGCGCCCTGCTCAAGACGATGTCGACCGGCGTCGGTTCGCCGGGTTCGCCGTCCGGATTGGCGCACCCGTCGGGTTACACCAAGGATTACCACAACCAGTTGGCCGAGCAGATCTACGCCGGCGACTTGCTGGGTAACCTCTGGCGCTTCGACGTATCCGATGCCAACCCCGGCAACTGGACCGTCGGTCAGCTGGGATTGCTGGTCGACTCGGCCAACCAGCCGCAGCCGGTGACAACGCCACCGCAAATCGAGATCGACATCAGCAACGGCATCGATCGCTGGGTGTTCGTGGGCACCGGCAAGCTGTACGACGATTCCGATCAGGTCGACCTGCAGCAGCAGACGTTCTACGCGATCCGCGATGGCACGGCAGACGCGCCTTGGCCATTGCCGGCATTGCCGAACAGCCGCAGTACGGTAGGCATGGAGTTGATCACCAACATTGCTGCGCAGGACTTCGGCCTCACCGGCAAACCCGCCAAGGGTTGGTTCGACGATCTGCCGATCGGACAGCGCATCGTCGTGCCGCCTGTTGCGGCGCTGTCGATTGCTGCGTACATCGGCACCTCGGCGCAGACCGACCCGTGCCTGACCGGACTGCAGGCGACCGTCTACGGGCGCGACTATGCGACCGGGAAATCGGACCTCACGGACTCGGGCGGCAATGTGGTGGAAAGCGTCTCGGTCGCGGAAGGCGGCGTCGGCCTGGAAATCGTGTCGCTATCGACCGCGGCAGGTGGCATTCCCGACATCCGGATCGTGATCACGCCGGCGCTCAAGAGCAAGCCACCGATCACTATCAAGCCGAAGCCGCCGTCGCTGTTCTCGCAGCACCGCATGTCGTGGCGTCTGCTCGGCGAGTAGCCGGGGCCCGCGCGCACTGACCGACGGCCGCTCTCGCGCAAGCGGGGCGGCCGCCGCATTTTGCGGACGCTGGCACAATCCGGTCTTATGTCCACCGCCGCAATGAGCTTGCCCGCCCTACGCGCAGTGCCCGCCAACCGGCGCCTGTGGCTTTCCTTTGGCGCCTCAGCGCTCGCGCACGCGCTGGCGCTGGCGATCCTTATGGGCCTGCTGCTGCCGTTGCCGGCACCGGTATGGGTTCGTCTGGGGCAACCCGCAGCGCTCAAGGTGCTGATCACTTCGCCGCAACCCGCAGAGACCGCTGCGCCGCCGCTGACGCTCACTGAAGTAGCGCCGCCACCCACGGTGGTCGTGCCTGTCGCGACTCCGCTGCCGGCACCCAAACCGCCCGAGCCGCGCCCCGAGCCCCCGACACCGATCCTGAAGAGCGAGCCACGGCCAGCCGCTGCACCGGCGACGGGTGCGCCTACGCCCACCGAAGCGACGCCGGACGCCGTTGCCGAGGATGCGCCGCTGCCGCCGGGCGATGTCGCAGTGGGTGCCGCGACCGGCGCAGAACCCATGGGCAACACCGTTGCACTGCGCCTCGCGCAACGCTTCCCCG
Source organism: uncultured beta proteobacterium (assembly GCA_963741315.1). GTDB lineage: Bacteria > Pseudomonadota > Gammaproteobacteria > Burkholderiales > Casimicrobiaceae > PALSA-1003. Next base: position 218,746 of record CAVUHK010000003.1, on the reverse strand, counting down.
AGCGCATCGGCAAGGCGCCGCAGTTGCAGGCCCCGCTGATGATCCCCTATCCCGCGCCGGCAGCCCGCGCCCGGCGCGAAGCGCGCATCGCCGCGCTGCTGATCATCGACGCCAACGGGACAGTACTGGAGACCACGCTGACGCCGGAGGACACACTGTTCGGCCCCACCGTGCAAAACGCACTCGCCGGAGCGAAATTCAAGCCCGCGGAGATCGAAGGAAAGCCGGCGCCGTACTGGCTGGTCCTGGAGTTCGTATTCACCATGCGCCCGCTGCGCGCGCCTAGGCGCCCGCCGTCCGGGTGAGGACCCGAGCATCCGCGCGAGGTAGCGCGAATGCCGGGGCATCGCACGCAGGTTCTAGTCGAGGGTAGGCATCGTGAATCCCGGCGCCGCGCTGCCGTCGTCCGGCCAGCGTGTGGTGACCGCCTTGGCACGGGTGTAGAAGCGCACTCCGTCCATGCCGTGCACGTGCAGATCGCCGAAGAGCGAATTGCGCCAGCCGCCGAACGAGTAGAAAGCCATCGGCACCGGAATCGGCACATTGACGCCGAGCATGCCGACTTCGGTGTCCTGCTGGAATCGGCGCGCGGCGTAACCCGATCGTGTGAACAGCGCCGCGCCGTTGGCGTAGGGGTTGGCGTTGATCAGCGCAATCGCCGCCTCCAGCGACTCGACGCGCACGATGATCAGCACCGGTCCGAAGATTTCCTCGCGATAGATCGTCATCTCCGGACGCGCGTGATCGAACAGCGTCGCGCCGACGAAGAATCCGGCTTCGTGACCGGCCACGTGCGCCTTGCGGCCGTCGACGACCAGCGTCGCTCCCTCCGCGACACCGCGATCGATCAGTCCGACGATGCGATCGCGCGCGCCACAGGTGATCACCGGCCCCATGTCCGATTCGGCGGCGTCGCCGGGACCGAGCTTCACCCTGCGTGCACGCTCGGCGAGTTTGGCGCACAGCGGATCGGCAGCCGCGCCGACGGCCACCGCAACCGATACCGCCATGCAGCGCTCTCCTGCCGAACCATACGCCGCGCCGATCAGCGCCTCGGCGGTGAACGCGAGATCGGCGTCCGGCATCACTATGGCGTGATTCTTTGCGCCGCCCAGCGCCTGCACCCGTTTGCCGTGGCGCGTGCCGGTCTCGTAGATGTAGCGCGCGATCGGCGTCGAGCCGACGAATGACACCGCCTTGATTTCGGGATGCGCGAGGATCGCGTCGACCGCTTCCTTGTCGCCGGAAACCACGTTGAACACGCCTTCCGGCAGCCCTGCCTCGTGCAGCAACTCGGCCATGCGCAGGCTCATCGTCGGCACGCGCTCGGAAGGTTTAAGGATGAAGGTGTTGCCGCACGCGATGGCGACGGGGAACATCCACAGCGGCACCATCGCCGGGAAATTGAAGGGCGTGATGCCCGCGCACACGCCGACCGGCTGGCGCAGGGAAAAGCTGTCCACGCCAGTGCCCACGTTGTCGCTGAAGTCGCCCTTGAGCAGGTGCGGGATGCCCGTGGCGAACTCGATGACTTCGATGCCGCGCGTGATCGATCCTTCGGCATCGACGACGGTCTTGCCGTGTTCCTGCGACACCAGGCGGGCGAGTTCCTTCTTGTGGGTCTCCATGAGCTCGCGGAAGCGCATGAGGATGCGCGCCCGGCGCAGCGCAGGCGCGCTGCGCCACGCAGGCAGGGCCGCAGTCGCCGCGGCCACCGCCGCCGCGACATCGTGCGCATCGCCCAGCGGAACGTGCCGCAGCACTTCTCCGGTGGCGGGGTTCGTCACTTCGCCATAGCGCGACGTATGCGCCGCAACGGCGCGGCCGCCGATCCAGAGCGGCAAGCGTTCCAGTGTAGTCAAGTCCATGGTTCCTCCTGCTTCAGCAATGCATTGTCTCGCACTAGCTCCCAAATGCCGAGAGTCGCTCGACGTAGCGCGCGACCACATCGACCTCCAGATTGACCTTGGCGCCCACGATGAGGCTGCCCAGCGTCGTCACCGCCAGCGAGTGGGGAATGAGATTCACCGCAAACCGGCAGCCGGCGACCCGATTGACGGTGAGACTCACACCGTCCACCGCAATCGAGCCCTTGACCGCGATGAAGCGGGCCAGTTCGGCGGGAGCCTCGACTTCGAGCAGCCTGCTGTCGGGATCGCCAGGCGGCGGTTCCATCCGGGTGACCATCCCCACGCCGTCGATGTGTCCGCTCACCAGGTGCCCGCCCAGTCGCTCGCCCAGGCGCAGCGCGGTTTCGAGATTCACCGCCTGTCCTTGGGCGAGTCCATGGGTGCAGCGCAGCGTTTCCTGCGACACGTCGAAGGCGAGCACGGGCCCGTCGATGGACACGACGGTCAGGCAGCAACCGGCGATCGCGACGCTGTCGCCGATCGCGACGTCGCGCGTGTCCAGCGCGCCGGCGTCGATCATGAGTCGCAACCCACCCGCTCGCGGACGCGCGTCGGCGATGCGTCCGACCGCCTCGACGATGCCGGTGAACATCAGCCGCCCCGCGCCAGGACCCTGGCGACGATCCGCCAATCGGCGCCCACCGGATCGATGCCCAGCACGCGCAGTTGCACGCGATCCGCCAACGAGACCAGCTCCGAGGGCAGGTCGAACATGCCCCGCGCCGGGTCGCCGATCAGACTCGGCGCCAGGTAGAGCAGCAATTCGTCGACCAGACCGGCCGCGAGCAACGCGCCGTTGAGCTTCGCACCGGCTTCGACGTGGACTTCATTGATGCCGCGCGCACCGAGCGCGTCGAGCATCGCGGCCAAGTCGACGCGACCCTCGCGATCGGGCAGCGACCTGCGACTGCACGCGCGTCGGCCACGCCACGCGCGGCGCCATGGCGGTGAATATCAGCGCATCGCCGTCGGCCAGCGCGCGCGCGCCCGCGGGCGTCTCGCCGTGCCGATCGACGATGACCTTGAGCGGTTGTCGCGACGTCGGCACTTCGCGCACCGTGAGTTGCGGGTCGTCGTGCCGGATCGTGCCGATGCCGGTGAGGATGGCACACGCCCGAGCGCGCCAGGCGTGGCCGTCGGCGCGCGCGAGGGGGCCGGTGATCCATTGGCTCGCGCCGTTCTGCAGCGCGGTGCGGCCGTCGAGGCTCGCGGCGATTTTCACGCGCACCCAGGGACGTCCGGTCTGCATGCGCTTGATCCAGCCGATGTTGAGTTCGCGCGCCTCGGCTTCGCGCAGTCCGACGTCGACACTCACGCCTGCAGCGCGCAGCGCTTCGCTGCCGCGCGCGGCCACCGGATCGGGATCGCGCATCGCCGCGACGACGCGCGCAATGCCCGCGGCCAGCAGCGCACGCGTGCACGGCGGCGTGCGTCCCTGATGGTTGCACGGCTCCAGCGTGACCATGGCGGTGGCGCCGCGCGGATCGTTTCCGCGGGACCGCGCATCGTCGAGGGCGCGAACCTCGGCGTGCGCTTCGCCGGCGCGCTCATGCCAGCCTTCGCCCAGGATCATGCCGTCGCGGGCGACGACGCAGCCCACGCGCGGGTTGGGTGACGTCGTGTACAGACCTCGCCGCGCCAGTTCCAGCGCGCGATCCATCAGCTGCGCGTCGGTGAGCGCGCGCGCCGCAGCGGCCTCGATGGCGAGCGTCACCGCGATCGCTCAGCGCGGTTTGCGCCGGCCCGGCGTCGGCTCGACTTCCTTGAGCGCATCGCGAAAGTCGGCAACGTCCTGGAAACTGCGATACACCGAGGCGAAGCGGATGTAGGCGACTTTGTCGAGCTTGTAGAGTTCCTGCATCACCATCTCGCCGACCTGTCGGGAAGGAATCTCGCGCTCTCCAAGGCCGAGCACCGTCTGCACGATGCGCTCGACCGCCTGGTCGACGTACTCGGTCGGCACCGGTCGCTTGTGCAACGCGCGCTGGAACCCGTTGCGAATGCGCGCGACGTCGAAGTCGGAACGCGTGCCGTTCTGCTTGACGATCTGCGGCAGGCGCAACTCGGCGGTTTCGTAGGTCGTGAATCGCTTCTGACAGGCCAGGCAACGGCGGCGGCGGCGGATCGAATCACCCGCTTCGGAAACCCGCGAATCGACGACCTGCGTATCGGGGCTGCCGCAGAACGGGCACTTCATGCGCGTTGACCGCGGGCAGAAGACCGTGCGGCGGCGCGACGCGCGCTATGTTCCGCGCGCGGGCTCCACTTACGCATAGACGGGATACTTCGACGTCAACGCCTTGACACCATCGAGCACATGCTTCGCGACCTTGGTGTCGGCGGGCGCGTCGAGCAGGTCGGCGATCAGGTGCCCGAGTTCCTCGCACTCGATTTCGGAAAACCCCCGCGTGGTCACCGCCGGGCTGCCGATGCGGATGCCGCTGGTGACGAACGGCTTCTCCGGATCGTTGGGGATCGCGTTCTTGTTGACCGTGATGTGCACCCGTCCGAGCGCGGCCTCGGCATCCTTGCCGGTGATCCTCTTCGCACGCAAGTCGACCAGGAACATATGCGAATCGGTGCCGCCCGAGACGATGCGCAGGCCGCGCTCCTGCAGCACCACCGCGAGCACGCGCGCATTCTCGAGCACGCGCTCCTGGTAGACTTTGAATTCGCGCGACTGCGCTTCCTTGAACGCCACGGCCTTGGCGGCGATGACATGCATCAGCGGCCCGCCCTGCAATCCCGGGAAGACCGCCGAATTGAGCTGCTTGCCGCGGTCGTTGTCGGTGAGCACGAATCCGCCGCGCGGGCCACGCAAGGTCTTGTGCGTGGTGCTGGTGACGAAGTGCGCGGCACCGACCGGATTGGGGTACACACCGGCGGCGATCAGTCCCGCGTAGTGCGCCATGTCGACCATCAGGACCGCGCCGACGTTGTCGGCGATGGCACGGAAGCGCGCCCAGTCGATGACCCGCGAGTAGGCCGACGCGCCGGCGACGATCAGCTTCGGCTTGTGCTCGTGGGCGAGACGCTCGGCGGCGGCGTAGTCGATGAGCTCGGTCGCGGGGTCGAGACCGTAGGCGACCACCTTGAACCACTTGCCCGACATGTTGACCGGCGAGCCATGCGTCAGGTGCCCGCCATGTGGCAGCGACATGCCGAGGATGGTATCGCCGGGTTGCAGCGCGGCGAAGAATACCGCCTGGTTTGCCTGCGCCCCCGAATGCGGCTGGACGTTGGCGAACTCGGCGCCGAAGAGCTTCTTCACGCGGTCGATGGCCAGTTGCTCGGCGACGTCGACGAACTCGCACCCACCGTAGTAACGCTTGCCCGGATACCCCTCGGCGTACTTGTTGGTCAGTTGCGAGCCCTGCGCCGCCATGACCGCACGACTGGCGTAGTTTTCCGACGCGATCAGCTCGATATGCGCTTCCTGCCGCGCATTTTCGTCGCTGATTGCCTTCCAGAGTTCCGGGTCGGCCTGGGTGAGTGTCTGCGTGCGCTGGGGCATGTCGGATCTGTCGAAGGCAAACCGTCATTTTAGCACCGCCGCAACGCCCGCCGGGACAAGCCAATTGCGTTGCCGAAACCGGATTGCCAACGTTGCCGTCGCGGGTTAATCTTCGACGCGGGTTCGCGGGCGTCATCAACCACATCGTGCAGTCTTAGAGTGTGGGTACGCCCGCCCGGCACCGGTGAGTCGCTTGCACCACCCTTGGAGGAGACCCATGTCCGCGTTGCTAGCACTGTCCCGGCTGATCGACCGCCTCAGCGAACGCGTCGGCCACACGCTGTACTGGCTGGTGCTGGCCGCCGTGCTCATCAGCGCGGCCAATGCGGTCGTGCGCAAAGCCTTCAACGTAAGCTCAAATTCCTTTCTCGAAATCCAGTGGTACCTGTTCTCGGCCGTGTTTCTCGGCTGCGCGGGCTACACGCTGCTGCGCAACGAGCATGTGCGCATCGACGTCATCGCCGGCAGTTGTCGAAGCGCGCACAGGCCTGGATCGACATCTTCGGCACCGTCTTCTTCCTGCTGCCGATGGCGTCTGCTGATGATGTGGTTGTCGTGGCCGGTGTTCATCGAAGCCTATGCGCGCCAGGAAGTCTCGACCAACGCCGGTGGACTCATCATCTGGCCGGCGCGACTGCTGGTCCCGATCGGATTCTTCCTGCTCGCTCTGCAGGGACTGTCCGAATTGATCAAGCGGATCGCCTTTCTGATGGGGCTGATTCCCGATCCGTCCGAGAAGCACTGGTCATCAAGACCGCCGAGGAACAGCTCGCTGAAGACATCCTGCGCGCGCGCGGCGAGCAGGCGCTGGCATCGGAAGCCGTCGAACAGGCCACGGGCGGTCGCAAATGAGCGCTTTCCTGATCGCCAACATCGCGCCGCTGATGTTCGTGTCGCTGGTGGTGGTCGCTGCTGCTCGGCTATCCGGTCGCGTTCTGCGCTGGCCGCGGTGGGCATCGCCTACGCCCTGCTGGGCATCGAACTCGGACTGCTGCCAGCCCAACTCACTGCAGGCGCTGCCCGAGCGGGTGTGGGGCGTCATGTCCAACGACACGCTGCTCGCGGTGCCGTTCTTTACGTTCATGGGCCTCATACTGGAACGTAGCGGCATGGCCGAGGATTTGCTCGAGACCATCGGCCAGGTGTTCGGGCCGGTGCGCGGCGGTCTAGCCTATGCGGTGATCTTCGTCGGTGCACTGCTGGCGGCGACGACCGGAGTGGTGGCGGCATCGGTCATTTCGATGGGCCTCATCTCGTTGCCGATCATGCTGCGCTATGGCTACGATCGGCGCTTTGCATCGGGTGTCATCGCCGCGTCGGGCACGCTCGCGCAGATCATTCCGCCGTCGCTCGTGCTCATCATCATGGCCGACCAGCTGGGGAAGTCGGTGGGCGACATGTATGCGGGAGCATTCATCCCGGGCATCACGCTGGCCTGTCTCTACGCTGCGTACGCGATGGGGGTCTGCTTCGTCAAACCCAGCTGGGCACCCGCCCTGCCTCTCGAGGCGCGCACGCTGCGCGAACCGGACGGCTCGGGTGGCACGCGCTCACTGCTCATTCTGATTGATCGTCGCGGCGCTCGCCTCGATTGCCTTCGCCCACTGGAAATACGGTCCGGACGATCCGACCGACGAGATGCTGGTCGTATCGGTCAGTGTCGGTACCGGCGTCGCGTTCCTCGCCGCGGTCACCAATCGAGTGCTCAAGCTCGGCCTGCTGTCACGGCTCGCCGAGCGCGTGGTATTCGTACTGATTCCGCCGCTGGCGCTGATCTTTCTTGTGCTGGGAACCATATTCCTTGGCGTCGCGACGCCGACCGAAGGCGGCGCCATGGGGGCATCGGGAGCGCTGTTCATGGCGCTCGTGCGCGGGCGCCTGTCGTGGAAACTGCTTCGGCAGGCGATGGATACGACGGCCAAACTGTCGACCTTCGTCGTATTCATACTGGTCGGCGCGCGCGTGTTCAGCCTCACATTCTATGGAGTCAACGGCCACATCTGGGTCGAGCACCTGCTCAGCGGCCTGCCAGGCGGCCAGCTCGGCTTCCTGATCGTCGTCAACATCCTGATCTTCGTGCTGGCGTTCTTCCTCGATTTCTTCGAATTGTCGTTCATCATCATTCCCCTCGTCGGCCCGGTCGCCGACAAGCTTGGTATCGACCTCATCTGGTTCGGTGTGCTGCTGGGTGTGAACATGCAGACCTCGTTCATGCATCCGCCCTTCGGGTTTGCGCTCTTCTACCTGCGCAGCGTTGCGCCCGCCAAGGATTTTCTCGACAAGATCACCGGCAAACTCACGGCACGAGTTACTACCGGGCAGATTTACTGGGGCGCGGTGCCGTTCGTCATCATCCAGGTCATCATGGTCGCGCTAGTAATCACATTCCCGCAGATGGTGATGGTCTACAAGTCCAAGGACAATACGGTCGATCCGACCAAGGTCCAGATCCAGGTGCAGCCGTTCGATACCGGCATCGGTACTGACCCCCAACCTGGCCTGACGACACCGGACGCCGCCGGCACACAGGAACAGAAAAAGGAAGACGATGCCGCGCAGTCGCTTGAAGATGCGTTCAAGGCGCCGGGCGGCGCGGCGCCGGCGAAGAAGTAAGCCGATACTGGCGCTGGTTGCGCGCTACAAAAAATGCCCCGCAATTGCGGGGCATTTTCCTTTCTCGCAGGCTGCTGCGTAACTCGTGCAGCTCTCGCAGATGACGCCGGCTGCTACTTCTTGGCGCTCGCGGCCTGTTGGCTGGCGAAGGCCATGAAGCTGTCGAAGTTCTGCTCGGCAACGCGGAACCAGAGTATTTCTTCGTCGCGGAACTTCTTCCAGCTCTCGTAGATCTTCGCAAACTTCGGGTTCTTTGCCGCAGTCTCGTCGTTCACCTCAATGGTCGCCTTGTAGCAGGCCTGCATCACTTCGCGCGAAAATGGGCGCAATTGCACGCCGTTCGCAACGAGACGCCGCAGCGCCGGCGGGTTCACTGCGTCGTACTTGGCGAGCATGTCGACGTTGGCCTCGAAGCACGCCGCCTCGAGGATCGCCTGGTAGTCCTTCGGCAGATCGGCCCAGGCCTTGGTGTTGACGAACAGGTCCAGTTCCGGGCCGCCTTCCCACCAGCCGGGATAGTAGTAGTTCTTGGCGACCTTGTAGAAGCCGAGCTTCTCGTCGTCGTAGGGCCCGACCCATTCCGCGGCATCGATCGTGCCCTTTTCCAGTGCAGGATAAATGTCCCCCGCCGCGATCTGCTGCGGCACGGCGCCGAGTTTCGCGAGCACTGCCCCGCCGTAGCCTCCAATCCGGAATTTCAAGCCCTTGAGGTCCGCAACGGTCTTGATCTCCTTGCGGAACCAGCCACCCATCTGCGCCCCGGTGTTACCAGCGACAAAGTTGATGATGTTGTAGTCCTTGAAGAATTCGCGCATCAATGCGAGGCCGCCGCCGTGGTACATCCAAGCGTTCTGCATGCGCGCGTTCATTCCGAACGGGATGGCGCAGGCGAAGGCGAACGTGGGATCCTTGCCGAAGAAATAGTACGGTGCGGTGTGGGCACATTGCACGGTTGCATTTTGCACCGCATCGACGACACCGAATGCCGGCACGATTTCACCGGCGGCAAAGACCTGGATCTGGAATTTGCCGTTGGTTGCCGCGGCGACACGCTCTGAAATCGTTACGGCACCACCATAAATGGTGTCCAGGCTCTTCGCAAAACTTGACGCCAGCCGCCATTTGACTTCGGGTTGCGCGCCCTGCGCGAGCGCGGGTGCGGCGACGGCGCCTGCTGCGATGCCGGCACCGGTCTGCTTGAGAAATGAACGACGTTTCATGAATCCTCCGATCGAAAGGTGACCGCGTATCGAATCAGCGTAATCATCGATTCGATCGCACCAGATTTGCTCCGTGACCCGCGGCGCGACGCCAATCACGCGCCCACCCCGGCCTTGAGTCTGGCGCGATTCTAACCGATTTTCCTGCGCGAAATCACGTACTTCGGACCAGGGCAACCCCACTGGCGGCGCCGGCGACTCCTTAAGCGGAGAGTTTGCGCACGGCGCTGAAGAGCGCCCAGGACCACCCCGCCTGGCGCTCCAGCGTCTGGGTAAAGCGGATGAGGTAGCGCGCGCTGCCGGTATCGAGCTCGATCATCCCGCCCGGCAGAAAGCGCTCGTCCGGCCCGATCAGGCTGCGCTGCGTGGCCATCCGGTTGTCCGAATGGGCCGGCAGGTACAGTCCGAAGAATGGCCGGTCCATGCCGGCGTGGCTGGGATCCATGGGTGCAACCCAGGTCCGCAGCAGGACGCGGACCATGCGTCGCGCAATGATCTCGACGCCGCAGATCACCTCGTCGACCTGCTGGCGCTGCATGCGTCGTACCACCGCCAGCGACCAGCCCTCGACATCGCGAAACGCGACCAATTCGCCCAGCCGTGCCGGCGCATCCCGGGCAGGCGCGACCAGCCTGCACCCCGATTCGCTCATGTCGGCGACCTTCCACTGCGAGCCGCGCACCCGCCGCGCGACCGAGTCCGGGTTCGCAGTCGGATTCACCATCTGGGTGATCTCGTCGAAGCTATGGCGAGAGCCTTGTGCACGGGTGTCGGCGGGCAGGCGATCGACTTCGGCAACCGCGCGGGTCAGCGCCTGCAATCCGACGACGACGCGCACCTCTGCGTCGGCGGCCTTGCGCGGGGCGCGCGGCGAAAACGCCAGCGCGTCCGGTCCATAGAGCGCCGCCAGGCGCATGAGCAGGAGCTTCTGCTCGCGCGCCGGCAGGTCGCCCGGCTCGTGTGTGTCCGCGTCGGATTCGGGCAGCACGCGCATGCGCTCGGCCACGCGTGCATAGACCGGGCTCGCGTCGAGGAACATCAGCCTGCCGCCCGCACGCGGCTTGTCGGCACGCTTGAGACCCTGCGTGCCGGACAGGTCAACGTAGAAGTTCGCGCCGGTTCCGGGCGGCGGAGCCAGCACCAGCGGCGCGACCCAATCTTCGAGGATCCGCGCCACCCACTCGACCTGGTCCGGCGTGAAGCTGCCGCTGTCGAGCCGCATGAGCAGCAGCGCCTTGACGTACTCGTGCTCGAGCGAATCGTCCGGGCGCGAAAACGTCGCGACCTCGGAGCCGAGCGTTTCGCGCTGCCAGCCACGCATGCGCGCGAATTCGTAGAGTTCGTGAAATTCGCGCCACTGCGCGGGAATCCAGTGGCCGTAGCGGAACAGCCGGTACTTGCCGTCCAGGCCCTTGTAATGCGCAAGGCGGACGAGCACTTTTGGGAGAATGCCCTTCCAGCGGCGTTGATCGCCGTTGTAGCCGTTCTTCAATATCGCCTGGTACGCGGCCACGAAGGCCTTGACCAGGTCGAACACGCCATGCCACAGGCGAGTCTCGACGCCGGTCGAGCGCTGGTAGTTTTTCGCGTATTGCGCGGTGAGCTGCAGGATGATCGCCTCGAAGCGCGCGTCGACGCGCAGCAATGCTTCGGCCTGATTGGGACCGACGGCGCGTCGGTTGCCCGGAAATGCCGCGATCAGGTCGAGCGCTTCGCGCTGCAGTTGCAGGCTGTCGCCGGCGGGCAGCCCGGCGATCCAGCGCGAAGCGGCGGAACCATTGCGCAGCGGGTCCGACAGCGAACGCCGCCAGGCCACGAGCCGGTCACGCAATCCACGCTTGGCCATCATCGCGCTGCGCGCGGCGGCTAGTTGCCGGCGATGGTCATCGCGCCTATCAGTACCGACCCGCATTGTCGTGACCCCCTCTTGTCGACGTCCTTGCCGATGGCAACGATGTCACGGTACATCCGTGCGAGGTTGCCTGCGATGGTGATTTCCTCGACCGGGTAGGCGATCTCGCCGCCCTCGATCCAGTATCCCGCCGCACCGCGCGAATAGTCGCCCGTGACCGGATTGACTCCCTGGCCCAGCAGTTCGGTCACCAGCAATCCGCGACCCATCCTGGCAAGCAGTGCCGGCAGATCGTCGTCGCCGTGATTGACGAATAAATTGTGATTTCCGCCGGCGTTGGCCGTCGAGGCCAGACCGAGCTTACGCGCCGAGTAACTGCCGAGAAAGTAGCCCTGAACGACGCCATCGCGCACGACGTCGCGCGGCTGCGTCGCCACGCCCTCGTCGTCGAAAGGCGCAGAGGCCTGCCCACGCGGCACATGCGGTTCCTCGCGAATCGTAATCTGCGGCGCGAACACCTGCGTGCCGGCGCTGTCGAGAAGAAACGATGACTTGCGGTACAGGCTGCCACCACTGACCGCGCTGACGAAATGGCCGAACAGTCCGGTGGCGATCGGCGCTTCGTAGATGACCGGGCAATCGACCGTGGCCAGCTGCCTCGCTCCGAGGCGCCGAATGGTTCGCAGGCCCGCCTGCCGGCCGACCGCGCTTGCCGATTCGAGGTCCGACGGCGAGCGCGCCGACGAATACCAGTCATCGCGCTGCATCGCGCCGTCTTCCTCGCCGATCACCGAGCAATAAATGCCGTGGCGCGAACTCGCGTATCCGCCGGAAAAACCATGACTGTTGGCGTAGACGAATTGCGCCTCATGCAGCGATATCGAAGCGCCATCCGAATTGCTGATGCGCTTGTCGACAGCCAACGCGGCGGCTTCGCATTCGCGGCCGAGCTCGATTGCCTGCTCGACCGACAAGTCCCACGGATGATAGAGATCGAGATCGCTCCACGACTGCGCCAGTCGCGCTGGATCGGCCAATCCGGAGCATGCGTCGTCGGCGGTGTAGCGCGCGATCGTCAGCGCCTTCGCCACCGTGTCACGGATCGCGGTCGGCGCGAAATCGGCGGTGCTCGCATGTCCGCGCCGTTTGCCGACGTACACGGTCACGCCTATGCCCTTGTCACGGTTGTACGCGATGGTCTCGACGTCACCCTTGCGCACGGTGACGCTCTGGCCGAAGGCTTGCGAGACTTCGGACTCCGCCGCCGTTGCACCGCCTGTCTTGGCTTCGTGCAGCACAAGGCTCGCGACGTCGGACAGTGCGGCGGTCGCGAGCGGAAAACGGCTCTTGGTGACGATCATGGACGGCGTGAAGGAATCGAGCAGGGGCGATCGGTTATGATAGCAAACCCCTCGTCTTCTGATAGCGCCCGATGCCGCGACCTGACGAAAGACCCCGCCGGCGGGGACAGGAGGCCGCACCCGTCGACAACGCCAACCCGACCGCAATGGACGGGTCCGACACGGATCCGGCGGCACCGCAGTCTCCGGTTTCCAAGACGCGGCGCAAGTTGGCGATGATCGAATTGCAGGACCTCGGCGAGACACTGACCCAGTTGAGCCCTGCCCGCCTCGCCGCGCTGGAGCTGCCTGAGCGATTGGTCGATGCCATCGGCATCGCGCGCCGGCTCGATCGGCGCGAAGGCCGACGCCGGCAGATGCAGTATGTCGGCCGCCTCATGCGCGATATCGACCCGGCGCCCATCGAAGCGCAGCTCGCGCTATGGTCGAATGCACCGAACGCGGAAAAGGCGCGCATCGCAGCGGTCGAGCGCTGGCGCGCGCGCCTGCTGGAAGCGCCGGCTGCCCTCGATGAGTTGTGTGCTACGACGCCGCTCGCCGACCGTCCCCGACTTGCCGCGTTGGTCGCGCGCGCCGGAGCGGAGCGCGTACGCGGTTCGCCGCCGCACGCGTATCGCGAACTGTTTCGCGAGCTCAACGCGTTGTTGTCCAAACACGATGGCTGAACGAGGGATGTCGTGACCGAATCGACTGGCCTGCTCATCGGACTCGTATCGATCAGCGACCGCGCATCCGCGGGCACGTACGTGGACAAGGGCATCCCCGGCTTGCAGGCGTGGTTCAATGCGGCGCTCTCCACGGCGTGGCGGATGGAAACGCGCCTGATACCCGACGAGCAGCCGCAGATCGAGCGCACGCTCATTGAACTCGTCGACGTCGTGGGTTGCCATCTGGTGCTCACCACCGGCGGAACAGGGCCCGCGCCGCGCGACGTGACGCCGGAGGCGACGCTTGCTGTCGCCCACAAGGTACTGCCCGGATTCGGCGAGCAAATGCGCCAGGTCAGTCTCAAGTACGTGCCTACCGCGATCCTGTCGCGGCAAGTCGGCGTGATTCGTCACGGCGCGCTGATCCTCAACCTGCCCGGCCAGCCCAAGGCCATCGCCGAGACGCTCGACGGAATTTTTCCTGCCGTCCCGTATTGCCTCGATTTGATTGGCGGCCCTTACGTCGAGACGCATGACGCGGTGTGCAAGGTGTTCCGACCGAAAAGCGCGCTGCGCCCCGCGCCCTCCTGACGACTCGTCGCATGCAAGCCGCGGACGCCAACCAGCCGCCGCCATACGAAGGGCGCAATCTCTATCGCACGCATCGTGCGCTGCAGGACGCCGCGGTGCGCGAGGGCGCCGACTGGGCGGACGCGCAGCTCGCGCGCTGGGGAGAGGCGCTGGGCCGAGCCGAGACGCTGTCGCTCGCCACGCGCGCCAATCGTCATGGGCCCGAACTCAGGACTTACGACCGCTTCGGCAATCGCGTCGACGAAGTCGACTTCGATCCTGCGTGGCACGAGTTGATGGCGATGGCGATGCGCGAAGGCGAACACGCGTCGCCATGGTCGTCACCTCGACCGGGCGCGCAGGTTGCGCGCGCCGCGGCGTACCTCATGCACGCGGAGGTCGAGAACGGCACGCAGTGTCCGCTGACGATGACCTACGCTTCGGTGCCAGTACTGCGGCGCCACGTCGTCGAGCATGCGTGGCTCGCCGATGTCTGGCTGCCCCGCCTGCTGACGCACGAATACGATTCGCGTTCGCTGCCGGTGGCGGCGAAGACCTCGGCGTTGATCGGCATGGGCATGACCGAGCGTCAAGGCGGCTCCGATGTGCGCGCCAACACGACGCGCGCCCTGCCCGCCGGCGACGGCACATACCGCGTGACCGGACACAAGTGGTTCTTTTCCGCGCCGACGTGCGACGCGCATCTCATCCTCGCGCAGGCGCCTGGAGGGCTGTCGTGCCTGTTCCTGCCGCGCTTCCTTCCCGACGGGACCCGCAATGCGGTGTCGCTGCAGCGGTTGAAGGACAAGCTCGGCAATCGCTCCAATGCCTCGAGCGAAGTCGAGTTCGCCGGCGCGAGCGCGTGGTTGCTGGGCGACGAGGGACGCGGCGTGCCGGTGATCATCGAGATGGTCCGTCACACGCGACTCGATTGCGTCATCGGCAGCGCCGGGCTGATCCGCGGCGCGGTTGCGCAGGCGTTGCATCATGCGACGTATCGCCATGCCTTCGGCCGGACGCTGCGCGAACAGCCGCTGATGCGCAACGTGCTCGCCGACCTGGCGCTCGAGGACGAGGCCGTCACCGCCCTCGCGCTGCGCCTCGCGCGCGCCTTCGACGCGGACGCGGCATCCGCCGACGCGGCGCTCGCCCGGCTGGCGACGCCGGCGCTCAAGTACTGGGTCTGCAAGCGTGCGCCGACGGTCGTTGCCGAGGCGATGGAAGTGCTCGGCGGCAATGGCTACGTCGAGGAAAGCGTGCTGCCGCGGCTGTATCGCGAAGCGCCGCTGAACTCGATCTGGGAAGGCTCGGGCAATGTCATGTGCCTGGACGTGCAGCGCGCGGCACAGCGTGAACCCGCAGCGGTCGAAGCGCTCATGGCCGAGTTGGCACTTGCGCGCGGCGGCGATCGTCACCTCGACCGCCACACCGAGGCGCTGGGCGCAATGCTGGCAAGCGGCGCGGGTGAGGCCGACGCTCGCCGCCAGTCGGCCGCGATCGCGGTGGCGCTGGCCGGCGCGCTGCTGGTGCGGCACGCGCCGCGCGCCATTGCCGATGCCTATTGCGGTTCGCGCATCGGCGATGGCGCGTCCGGCACGCTCGGAATGCTGCCGGCGACACAGGACTTCGGAGCGATCATCGATCGCGCGCTTCCGGCCTGACGCGCCGCTCGGACCTAGGCTTCGAGCAGGAGTTCGGTACGACTCGCGGGGTCCTGCTTGTAGAACCACGAGAAGAGCTCGTAGATCTTTGCGTATTCGTGAAGCAGCAGGGTCGGGTCGGCAAAAAACACCTCCGAGAGCACGGCAAAGAATTCCGCGGGGCTTTCGGCGGCGTAGGGGTCGATCGCGGTGTCTTCGCCCGTTTCGACGCGCGCACGAAAATGCTCGTAGGCGGCGTTCATCGCCTTCTGCCACGAGCGCGGCGGCATCTCGGCGGGCAGCGGCGGGCAGCCGTTGGCTTCGCCGCTGCGCATGTCGAGCTTGTGCGCGAATTCGTGGATGACGAGGTTCATACCCGCGGTTTCCCAGTCGGCGCTGGCTTCGACGTCGGGCCACGACAGCACCACCGGGCCGCCCGGCATCGCCTCACCCGCGAGCGGCTCGTGGCGACGATGTACCACGCCGACTTCGTCCTCGTACTCGAGTTCGGACACGAATTCGTCGGGATAGACGATGACGCTTTCCCAGCCGTCGTAATAACGGTGGTCCAGGTGAAGGATCAGCACGCACGCCTGGATCGCGATGACCACCCGCATCAGCGGCGTGACCTCGAAACCGCGTGCCGGCACGATGCCCTTTTCCGACAGGAACACGACGACGAGATCGCGCAAATGCGCGAGTTCGCTTTCGGTATAGATGGCCAGGAACGGCAGCGACTCGAGCGCTTCCCGCCACAAGGGTTCGGGAATCGCCGACTGCGAGAGGATTCGCCGGCGCTTCCACTTGCGCAGCGTGTCGAGCATCGTCTCAGTGTCCCGTTGTCGAGATCGCGCGCATCATCGACCGTCGCGCAGCACAGGCGGGTCGCTGTCGTCATCCGGCGCCGCGGCCAGATCTGCGTCGTAGACGAGTCGCGGTTCGCTCGTCAGCGCGCGCTCCGTCTCTGCTGCGGGCAACGCCTCGACGTCGCGCAGTTGCCGGGCGATCGCGCGGGTGCGCACTTCCGCGTCGCCGATCGAATTGCTCGCCTGTTCCAGCTTCTTCTTGGTTGCCGCGAGCGCCTCGCCGAATTTCGCGAACTCGGTCTTCACGAGCCCCAAGCGCTTCCACACTTCGCTCGAGCGTTGCTCGATGGCCAGTGTGCGAAATCCCATCTGCAGGCTGTTGAGCATTGCCGCAAGCGTGGTCGGACCGGCGACATTGACGCGGTAATCGCGCTGGATCGCGTCGGTCAGTCCCGGACGGCGCAGCACTTCGGCATATAGTCCTTCGACCGGCAGGTAGAGCAGCGCGAAGTCGGTGGTGTGCGGCGGCGCGATGTACTTGGCGTGAATGTCGGCCGCCTGGTCCTTGATGCGCCGCTCAAGCGCCTTGGCGAAAGACTCGACCGCGAGCGGCTCGCCGCGCTCCTGCGCTTCGATCAGCTGCTGGTAATCGGCCAGCGGAAACTTGGCATCGATGGGCAGCAGGCAGGGCACGCCGTCGAGATCGCGTCCGGGGAGGCGAATCGCGAATTCCACCCGCTCGTTGCTGCCGGGGCGAGTGACCACGTTTTTGTCGTACTGCGCGGGCGTCAGGATCTGCTCGAGCAGGTTTTCGAGCTGGACCTCGCCCCAGGTACCGCGGGTCTTGACGTTGGTCAGCACCTTCTTGAGATCACCGACGCCAGCCGCAAGAGACTGCATTTCGCCCAATCCCCTGTGCACCTGCTCGAGGCGCTCGGAAACGAGCTTGAACGATTCGCCAAGGCGCTGCTCCAGCGTCGCATGCAGTTTTTCATCGACCGTGGCGCGCATCTGCTCGAGCTTCTGCGCGTTGTCGCCGCGCAGCACTTCGAGGCGCTGCTCGAGCGTCACGCGGATGGTGTCGAGGCGCTGCTCGTTGCTCTGCGTGAGTGCCGATAGGCGCTCGTTCTGCACGTGCGCCATGGTGCCGAGCTGGTTCTGGAGGTTCTGCGCGAATTGTCCAAGCGTCGTTGTCAGCTCGCTGCGCGCGGTTTGCGCGTTGTGCGTCGCCTCGCCGCGCGCCTGCGCGAGTTCGGCGCGCAGTTCGCGCTCGAGGCGCTCGTTTTGCGCCCCCAGCGTCTGCAGGTGCGCCGAGAGCTGCGCGCCGTCGCTGGCGCCGCGCGCAAGTCCGGCGAGACGGATCAGGATGGCGACCAGCAGGCCTGCGAACAACACCAGGCCAAGTGCCACTGCGGCAATGAGATACGCGGCTTCCACGCCGCGCAGTTTACGTCTTCGATGGTCCGACGGCAAAGCCTGCGTGACGCAGCTTGCCGCAAGCCAACGCAGTTCCCGTGACTACGCCGCTTCCCGGCTGGCCTTCTTGCGCTCGTGCTCGAGCAGGAAGCGCTTGCGAATGCGAATCGACTTGGGCGTGATTTCGACGAGCTCGTCGTCGGCGATGAATTCGACCGCGTACTCGAGCGTCAGCTGGATCGGCGGAGTCAGCGCGATCGCCTCGTCCTTGCCGCTGGCGCGCACGTTGGTCAACTGCTTGCCCTTGATCGGATTGACCACCAGGTCGTTGTCGCGGCTGTGGATGCCGATGACCATGCCCTCGTAGAGCTTGTCGCCCGGCGAGACAAACATGCGTCCGCGCTCTTGCAGCTTCCATAAGGCGTAAGCCACGGCATCGCCCGCTTCCGCGGAGATCAGCACGCCATTGCGTCGTTCGGGGATTTCGCCCTTGACAACACCGTACCCGTCGAAGACGTGGCTCATCAGACCGGTGCCGCGCGTCAGGTTGAGGAACTCGCCCTGAAAACCGATCAGCCCGCGTGCAGGAATCCGGTAGTCGACGCGAGTGCGGCCGCGTGCGTCGGACTCCATGTGCACCAATTCGCCACGCCGCGTGCCCAGCGCTTCCATGACCGCGCCCTGGTGCGCATCCTCGACGTCGACCGAAAGTTGCTCGAAAGGCTCGCGCGCCTCGCCGTCGATTTCGCGCACCACCACGCGCGGCCGTGATACCGCCAGCTCGTAGCCTTCGCGACGCATGTTCTCGAGCAGTATCGTCAGGTGCAGTTCGCCACGGCCGAATACCGTGAATACGTCGGTGTCGGTGGTGTCGTCGACGCGCAGAGCGACATTGGTCAGCAATTCCTTCGCCAGGCGCTCGCGCAGGTTGCGGCTGGTGACGTACTTCCCTTCCTTGCCGGCCAGCGGAGACGTGTTGACCTGGAACTGCATCGACAGTGTCGGCTCGTCGACCGCGATCATCGGCAGCGCCTCGGGCATCTCGACCGAGGCAATGGTGGTGCCGATGGACAATTCGTCGATGCCGGTAATGAGCACGATATCGCCCACCGAGGCCGATTCGACAGGCGCGCGTTCGAGGCCCGCGAAACCCAGCACCTGGCCGATCTTGGCGCGCCGCGGAGCTGCGTCGCCGTGGAGCACCAGGACTTCCTGCCCCGGGGCGATGCTGCCGCGGCGAATGCGCCCAACACCGAGACGGCCGACGTACGTCGAATAATCGAGCGCGCTGATTTGCAGCTGCAGGCCGCCCTCGGGATCGCCGACCGGCGCCGGGACGTGCTTGAGAATGGTTTCGAACAGCGCGCGCATGTCGGTCCCGGGTGTCTTCGGGTCCAGCGATGCGTAACCATGCAGCGCCGAGGCATACACGACCGGGAAATCGAGCTGCGCTTCGGTGGCGCCCAGCTTGTCGAACAGTTCGAAGGTCTGGTTCACGACCCACGATGCGCGCGCGCCCGGGCGGTCGATCTTGTTCACCACGACAATCGGCTGCAGCCCGAGCGCGAGCGCTTTGCGGGTCACGAAGCGGGTCTGCGGCATCGGTCCTTCGACCGCGTCAACCAACAGCAGCACACCGTCGACCATCGAAAGGACGCGCTCGACCTCGCCGCCAAAATCCGCATGGCCGGGCGTGTCGACGATGTTGATGTGCGTGTCGCCGTACTCGATCGCGCAATTCTTGGCGACGATGGTGATGCCGCGCTCGCGCTCGAGGTCGTTGCTGTCCATCACCCGTTCGGCGATGTGCTGGTGGGCGGCGAAGGTTCCCGCCTGGACCAGCAGCTTGTCGACCAGTGTGGTCTTGCCATGGTCGACGTGGGCAATGATGGCGATGTTGCGGAGCTTGCGGGCGGTCATAGTCAGACGCAATGGTGCAGTGCGCAATAGTTAACCCGCGATTGTACCAAGTTATGCCCCGAGGCCGCTGAATTATTTGCAAAATCCGCTGTTTACCGATATGATGCGCGGCACTCGGCGGACCATCCGGTCACCGTCGAGATCCCCAGACGGGAGCCAGCGACGCTAGCCACTGGTCGATCCCGTTGCCAACATTGAAGTTTCGCTGCCTGGACCGGATCTCGCGATAGCGCGAGTGGGCCGCGCCAGGAGCCCCATCGATGAGCAGTACCCCGAGCTTTGCTGAGCTCGGCCTCAGCCCGGAGATCCTCCGCGCTGTTGCCGAAGCCGGCTATACGATACCCACGCCGATCCAGGCGCAAGCCATACCCATCATTCTCGCCGGCAAGGACGTCATGGGCGGTGCCCAGACCGGCACCGGCAAGACAGCGGGATTTACCCTCCCGATCCTGCAAAAGCTGCTGCCGCTGGCCAACGTCAGTCCGTCGCCCGCACGGCATCCCATCCGCGCCCTGATCCTGACCCCGACGCGCGAACTGGCGATCCAGGTCGAAGAATCGGTCAAGACCTACGCCAAGCACACGGGCATTCGGTCCACCGTCGTCTTCGGCGGCGTCGACATCAAGCAGCAGCTGCCCATCGTGCGCGCCGGCATCGAAATCCTGGTGGCCACGCCGGGACGCCTGCTCGACCACATCGAACAGAAATCGCTGAACCTTGGCCAGGTCGAGATCTTCGTCCTCGACGAGGCCGACCGCATGCTCGACATGGGCTTCATTCCCGACATCAAGCGCATCATGGCGCTGCTGCCGGCCACCGCGAAGCGCCAGAACCTGCTGTTCTCGGCGACGTTCAGCAACGAGATCAAGAAACTGGCGGACCAGCTGCTCAACGCGCCGCAGCTCATCGAAGTCGCCAAGCGCAATACCACCGCCGACACCGTGACGCAGACCGTGTACAAGGTCGCCGCCGACCAGAAGCGCGCGCTGCTCGAGCACATCGTCACTTCGCGCAACCTGTGGCAGGTCCTGTGCTTCGTGCGCACCAAGCATGGCGCGTCGCGACTGGCGCGTCAGCTCGAAAAGGACGGCCTCAAGACGACCGCCATTCACGGCGACAAGAGTCAGGCCGCGCGCATGGAAGCGCTCGACGACTTCAAGGCCGCCAAGGTTCAGGTAATGGTAGCCACCGACGTCGCAGCGCGTGGTCTGGACATCGACGACCTGCCGCTGGTCGTGAACTACGAGTTGCCGTACGTCCCCGAAGACTACATTCACCGCATCGGCCGCACCGGTCGCGCGGGCGCATCGGGCGAAGCGATTTCCCTGTGCGGCCCCGAGGAAGAAAAATTACTCACCGAAATCGAGCGCTTGCTCAAGCGCTCGCTGACGGTAGCCGCGGTACCTGAATTCGCAGGCAGCGGCGCCTCCGCCGCACCGGCGCGGCCGCGCCGCGAAGCACGGCCCGCCGAAGCCAGGCCAGCGCGAAAGGTCCCCGCCGAGGCCGAGGCGCCACGGCGGCAACGCGACGACAGCGTGTTCGATCGCAATCCCGACCAGCCGCTGCCCGCGCGACGACCCGAAAATGATTCCGCGCCGGCGCTGACCTCGACCAGCCAGGCGCCCAGGCATTCCACGCGCCGCGGGCATCCCATCCCCGCGCTGCTGATGAAACGGTCCGCTCCGGTTCCGGAAAAAGTCTAGCGCCGCATGGGTGTGAGCGGGTCACACCCAGCCGCACGCGCTCCTCGCGCCTGCGCGTCGAAGCGGGCGCCGCGCGGCTGACGGTAGCGAGCGCGCACCGAATCGAAGTGTCAAAACCCGCAACGGTCGTCGCCCATTGTCGCGCCGGCTTCGAAGTCGAATGCGCCAGTGACATCGAACGCGTCGCCGAACATGCGCGTGCGTCGCTTGCGATCGACGCGCTTGCCGGCCGCGCCTTCGTGACGGCGAGCGGAGTCGACGACACCAGGCGCTGGAACAGCGCGCTTGCCGCCGCACCACCACTGTTTGCACGCTCGCTGTTCGTCGGTTCGGGTCCGCACGAATTGCCCTCGCGCGATCGCATCGCGCCGCTGGTCGCGCTGGCTGCCGGCCTTGGCCCGCCCTTTCAGTGCGTGTGGCTGGAAACGGCCGATACCAACCAAGGCAAGACCCATTCCGGCCTGTGCCGACGCCTCGCGCCGCTGTTGGACGCCGAATTTGCGTCGCACGGCTTGCTGGTCCGGGACTCTGCGCAACTGCCGCGTCTGCACGTGCTGTTCGAAACCGCCGAGCGCGCATGGACAGGCACCAGCCAACCGTCGACGGGAAGTGCTTGGCCGATGGGCATACCGCGCCTGGCGATGCCTCGAGATGCGCCATCGCGCTCGACGCTGAAACTGGCGGAAGCGCTGGTGACATTGATGGACGAGCGCGAACGCGAGCAGGCCTTGGTCCCGGGCATGCGCGCAGTCGACCTGGGTGCCGCTCCCGGAGGCTGGACCTGGCAACTGATCCAGCGCGGGATCTCGGTCATTGCCGTGGACAACGGTCCGCTGCAGGCGCGCATCGCCGACGATCCGCTGGTCGAGCACCTGCGCGTCGACGGACTCACCTACCGCCCGCGCCGCGCGGTCGACTGGATGGTGTGCGACATGGTGCTGCAGCCCTCGCGCATCGCGACGCTGGTCGCGGGTTGGCTTGCCGACGGCGCGTGCAGGCGCAGCATATTCAACCTGAAGCTGCCGATGAAAAAGCGCTACGCCGAAGTGCAGCGCTGCCAAACGATTATTCGCGACGCGTTGGACCAGCGTCGTGTGCGCTACACGTTGCGCTTTCGACAGCTCTACCACGATCGCGAAGAAATCACCGGTTACTGCGCACGCAGTGGATGAACTCGCGCACGCGCGCTCGTGCACGCAGCCGCCGGCGCTACTGCCCCAACTGCGTCAGCTGCACCTGCTGCTTCGCCAGCGTCGCCTGCAGCGCGGCCAGTCGCGCTCGCTCCTGCTCGACGACGTTTGGTGGCGCGCGCGAGACGAAGCTTTCGTTGTCGAGCTTGGCCTTGAGTTTTGCAATCTCGGGCCCGACCCTTTCTATCTCCTTGGCCAGCCGGATTCGTTCCGCCACGAGGTCGACTTCGATGTGCAGCATCAGTTTGAACTCGCCGACGATCTGCACCGGTGAATCGGTGCGCGGCAGCTCGGAGACGATCTTGACGTCGGACAGGCGCGCCAGCGCGGCGACATAGGGGGCAAACGCGGTCAACCGCGTCGCGTCGCCAGCCGCGATCAAGGGCACTTTCTGCGCCGGCGAGAGTTTCATTTCGGAGCGCAAGGTACGGCAAGCATTGACGACTTGCTTGAGCGCGTCCATGTCCGCCATCGCGGCCGCGTCGACGCGATCAAAATTGGCCACCGGGAACGGCTGCACCGAAATCGACGCGCCGTGCTTGCCCGCAAGCGGCGCGACCGACTGCCAGAGTTCCTCGGTGATGAATGGAACGAACGGATGCGCGAGCCGCAGCAACGCCTCGAGCTCGCGCACCAGCACCGATCGCGTGCCGCGTCCTGCCGCGGCGTCGCCCTCTGCATCGGCGCGTTGCAGCTGCACCTTGGCAAGTTCTACGTACCAGTCGCAATACTCGTCCCACGCGAATTCGTAGAGTGCCTTCGCCGCAAGGTCGAAGCGATAGGACGCGAGGTTTTCGCTGATGTCGTGCTTGGCCTGCTGCAGGCGGCCCAGCAGCCAGCGGTCGACGAAGCTCAGGGTTTTGGGGAGCGTTTCGTCGAGGCCGGTGTCCTTGCCCTCGACATTCATCAGCACGAAGCGCGTGGCGTTCCACAGCTTGTTGCAGAAGTTGCGATAGCCCTCGCAGCGATCCAGGTCGAAATTCAATGTGCGGCCGAAGGTGGCGAGGCTCGCGAAGGTGAAACGCACCGCGTCGGCACCGAAGGCGGGTATGCCTTGCGGAAACTGCTTGCGAACTCGCTTTTCGATCGACTCGCGCTGCTTTTCGATCATCAGGCCCGAGGAGAGCTTTTGCACCAGCGGCTCGAGTTCGGTACCGTCGATCAGGTCGAGCGGATCGAGGACATTGCCCTTGGACTTGGACATCTTCTGGCCATTTTCGTCGCGCACGATCGAATTGATGTAGACGTCGCGAAACGGCACCTTGCCGGTGAAGTAGGTCGTGGTCATGATCATGCGCACGACCCAGAAGAAGATGATGTCGAAGCCGGTGATGAGCACCGAGCTCGGAAGAAACGTCCGCAGCTCCACGGTGTCCTCGGGCCAGCCCAAGGTCGAGTGGCACCACAGCTGAGACGAAAACCAGGTGTCGAGTACGTCCTCGTCCTGGCGCAGCGCGCTCGCAGGCTTGCCGGACTTGCGCGCTGCATCTTCCACTGTCCGCGCGACGATCACATTGCCTGCATCGTCGTACCACGCGGGAATGCGATGTCCCCACCACAGCTGGCGGGAAATGCACCAGTCGTAGACGTTGTTGAGCCAGTTGTTGTACCAGGTTGTCCAGTGCTCGGGCACGAACCTGACCGTCGCGCGCAGGTCGGTACCGGGCTGCGCCAGGCCGCCGTCGACCGCTTCGAGGCAGATGTCCTTGAACGAGCGGCCGGGGAAGTACGGATGATTGTCCGGCGCGGGCTTGGTCATCGCGACAAACCACTGGTCGGTCAGCATCGGCTCGATGATCTCGCCGGTGCGTTCGCAACGCGGCACGACCATCTTGTGCGGCTTTTCGGCTGCGATCAGCCCGGCGGCGGCCAGATCGGCGAGCACCGCCTTGCGGGCCACGTAGCGATCCATGCCGCGATATTTTTCGGGGCCCGCATCATTTATCTTCGCGTCGAGCGTGAAGATGGTGATCGGCGCCAGGTGATGACGCTGGCCGACTTCCCAGTCATTGAAATCGTGAGCGGGCGTGATCTTGACGCAGCCGGTGCCAAAGGTCTTGTCCACGTACGCGTCGGCGATGATCGGGATGCGGCGCCCGGTCAGGGGCAATTCGACTTCCTTGCCGACCAGATGCGCGTAGCGTTCGTCGTCTGGATTCACCGCCACGGCGACGTCGCCCAGCATGGTCTCCGGCCGTGTCGTAGCGACGGCGACGTGGCCGCTGCCGTCGGCCAGCGGGTAGCGAATCTCCCAGATCGTCCCGGTCTCCTCTTCGCTCTCGACTTCGAGGTCGGAGACCGCGGTGCCGAGCTTCGGATCCCAGTTCACGAGGCGCTTGCCGCGATAGATCAAGCCATCCTCGTGGAGCCGCACGAATGTCTCGACGACCGCATTCGACAGGCCCGGGTCCATGGTGAAGCGCTCGCGCGACCAGTCGCAGGACGCGCCGAGGCGGCGCATCTGGTGGGTGATGGTCGATCCCGACTCGGCTTTCCACTCCCAGACGCGCTCGACGAATTTTTCGCGACCGATGTCGCGCCGCGACGTGCCTTCCGCCTGCAGCTTGTTCTCGACCACGATCTGGGTCGCGATGCCGGCGTGGTCGGTGCCGGCTTGCCACAGCGTATTGTCGCCGCGCATGCGGTGGAAGCGGATCAGCACGTCCATCAGCGTCTGCTGGAACGCGTGTCCCATGTGCAGCGTGCCGGTGACGTTCGGCGGTGGCAACTGGATGCAGAAGGCGGGCGCGCCGGCGCGCATCGACGGCTTGAACAGGCCGTTGCTCTCCCAGTACGAATACCACCGGGTCTCGATTGAGCGCGGGTCGAAGCTTTTGGCGAGTTCCATTGGCGAGGATGTGCTCAGCGGGCGTCTGCGCCCGGGTAAAAGCCTGAAATTATAGCGGGAAATGGTTCCACTCCGCGTCGTTGCATCAGCATGCAAATCGTTACCATCGCTAGATTTCGCGGCCTACCGCGCGCGCGATTGCGCCCAGCTGTCCCATGAGCGTCGCGAATTCCGCGGGCGTGAGCGCCTGATCGGCGTCGCACCACGCTTCGCAGGGATTGGGATGAATCTCGATGAGCAGCCCATCCGCGCCTGCCGCCACCGCGGCACACGACAAAGCCGGCACCATCCACGCCTTGCCGCCGGCGTGCGAAGGATCGACGATCACCGGCAGGTGCGTCTCGCGCTTGAGTACCGGGATCGCGGTCACGTCGAGCACATTGCGATAAGCCGTCTCGAAAGTGCGGATGCCGCGCTCACAGAAGATGATGTCGTGATTGCCTCCGGCGGCGATGTACTCGGCAGCCATCAGCCACTCGCCGATCGTCGCCGACATGCCGCGCTTCAGGATGACCGGCTTGTTCACCCGCCCGACCGCCTTGAGCAGGTCGAAGTTCTGCATGTTGCGCGTGCCGATCTGGATGATGTCGACGTCGTGCTCGAGGAAGGTGTCGAGCATGCGCACGTCCATGAGCTCGGTGACGATCGGCAGGCCTTGCGACGCGGCCGCGGAGCGCAGCAGGCCGAGTCCCTCGACGCCCTTGCCCTGAAAGGTGTATGGACTCGTACGCGGCTTGAACGCGCCGCCGCGCATCAGTCTCGCGCCGCCCGCTTTCGCGCCGGCTGCTGCGGCGGCCATCTGTGGCGCGGTCTCGACCGAGCACGGACCGGCAATCACCTGCACCGTCGTGCCGCCGATGGGAATGCCGGCGACATCGATGACCGTGTTCGCCTTGTGCCACTCACGGGCGACGATCTTGTACTGCTTGACGATGTGCATCGACTTTTCCACGCCGGGCATGGAGTCGAACATTTCCGGATCGAGCTTGCGTTCGTCGCCGACGGCGCCGATGAGCGTGCGCTCGGTGCCGCGTGAGATATGCACGTCGAGTCCGTGCGCGCGAATCTTGTTCTCGACGGCATTGATTTCCGTTGCTCCCGCTTCGGGCTGCATTACGATGATCACGATTGCCTCCAGTAAAAAAAATCGGGCGGCCACTGGGCCGCCCGATGTTTGGTGAATTCGCTGTGAAATCTACCGATAAGGGCGGCGCCGGGGAGTGATCCCGAAATAGAAATACGCGACATACGCGACCACGTGCCGGCCTCCGCGCGAGGCGGCGAGAGCAGCGAGCTGCAAGTCGGCTGGACGATTCATGCGGAAAAGTCTAGCACAGTTGCCACGGCGCGCATCAGTGATGGTCCTGCCGCCACTGTGCGATTTCGCGCTCGATGGCTTCCGCGACATAACTGCGAATGAGTTTGCCGACCTGTTCGTTGATCGACGCGACGAGTTCGACGCTGGCACGGTCGACGATGGGCTCAAGGTGGTGCGTCAGCTGTTCCTTGAGGCCGGTGTCGGTAAACAGGTCCAGCCGCTGCAGCACCTGCATTGAAACCTGCTCGGCAAGCGAGCGCCAACGCTCGTCGTCGGAAGCACGGCTAGGCTCAGGGTCGACATCGCTCGAAGCCGCCGGACTCGGCGCGGTAACGGGCTCCGGCGCGACGATCGGCGCCGGGGAATCGCTCGATTCCTGCGTGTCCGGTGGCACAGGCGGAACGACGGCCGGGGCGAAGGAACGCGGCAGCGGTGGCATCGGCTCCGCAGGTGGGCTGCCCATGAGTTGCGACACTGCGTACCTGCCCGTGATCGACCCCGCCGGGGGCGGAGTCGCTGCCGAGCCTGCCGCCTTGAGCGTGACCCGCGCCGGACCTTCGACCTCATCGGGAACCGGCTCGGGCGCCTTGAGCGTGACTGGCGGCACGACCGCCAAAGTGTCCGGCGACCCGCCAGTGATGCTGTGCAGGGAGGGATCGATGGTATCCATGACCAGCCAGTCCGACGGGTCGCCCTCGAAGACCGTCCCGGTGCCCATCGGCAGTGCCGGAACCGGCGTCACCTTGACCGCTGCCGGTTCGACCTTCTGCGTCAGCACAGGAATATCCGCCTGCGGCATCCGGAGCACCGACGCGACACCGACGATCGAATCGGTCAGCACCGGGATGTCGCTCTCCGCGCGCCGATTACGGCGCATGAGTTCGTCGGCCTGCTCCAGCAGTTCGCGCGCAGTCGCCATCAGCCCTGGCCGCCGAGACTGTGGGTGCGCAGCTCGTAGCCGCGTTCGCGGTAGTAGCGAAACCGCTCGCGCGCTCCGGCGGCGTCGGCCGAGTCCGTGCCGACGATTTCAGCCAGGCGTTCGAAGCGCGCGAAGAAAGGCGGTGGCGCAGCGTGCAGATTGATTAGTACCGCGGCCGGCCCCTGGTGATCGAGCGCGTGATCGATCCAGATCGGCGTTTCGGCCGCAAGGCGATCGCCAACCCGGCAATGTGGAAGGAATCCCGTTGCGGGCAGGAGCCAGAGCCGGCGATCGAGCGCGTCGGTGGCTGCCGCGTCGGGAGTCAGTACGCGCACGCTGCCATGCAACGCGAAGGCCTTGGCAACGAGCTTTGCCGCGACGTCGAGACGATCGCTCACATGCGTGTAGAAATCGATCGCAGTCATGGCGTGGTGCTAGCCGAGTGAGTCATCCGGCGAGGGCCCCGTGCGCAGCACGGGGATCGACGGCAAGACGAATCTCGGCAGTGGCCGACTCGCCGGCGCAACGCGTTCATGGCGCGGGTGTAGGGAGGCCATTGCGCATTTATGAGACTGCGCTTTCCTGTGCCAGCAGCCAGGTTGTCAGCAGGGCGACGGGCCGGCCGGTCGCGCCCTTCTCCTTGCCCTCTTTCCAGGCGACCCCGGCGATGTCGAGGTGCGCCCAATCGTACTTCCTGGCGAATTTGGCCAGGAAGCATGCCGCCGTGATGCTGCCTCCGGCACGGTTTCCGACGTTGGCGAAATCGGCGAAATTGCTGTTGAGCGCCTCGTGGTAGTCGTCCCACAGCGGCATTTGCCATGCGCGGTCGAAGGATTCCTCGCCGGCGTTGAGCAGCGCGCGCGCCAGGCTGTCGTTGTTGCTGAACACGCCGCAGGCGACGTGGCCCAGCGCGATCACCATTGCGCCGGTGAGCGTCGCCATGTCGACGACGGCGACCGGTTCGTAGCGTTCGGCGTAGGTCAGCGCATCGCACAGGATCAGGCGCCCTTCGGCGTCGGTGTTGAGCACCTCGATGGTCTGGCCCGACATGCTGGTGACGATATCGCCCGGCTTGGTCGCGCGTCCGCTGGGCATGTTCTCGCAGGCGGGAATCAGGCCGACAAGGTTGATTTTCGACTTCAATTCGGCAACCGCCCGAAACGCGCCAAACACGCTCGCCGCGCCGCACATGTCGTATTTCATGTGATCCATGTCGGTCGCCGGCTTGATCGAGATGCCACCGGTATCGAATGTGATCCCCTTGCCGACGAGGACCACCGGAGGCTGCTTCTTGCCGGCCCCGTTGTATTCGAAAACGATGAATTTGGGCGGCTGATCGCTGCCATTGGTAACCGACAGGAATGAGCCCATCTTGAGCTCTTCGAGCTGCGGTCGGTCCAATATCTCGCATTTGAAGCCCAGCTCCTGCGCCAGTGCCTGACCGCGCTCGGCAAGGTAGGTGGGGGTGCAGACATTTCCGGGCAGGTTGCCGAGGTCGCGCGCCAGGTCCATGCCGTGGGCCATTGCCAGGCCGCGTGCCGCCGCCGCCTCGCCGGCCGCGAGGTCGCTGCGCTGGGGAACGGAGAGCGTCAGTTTGCGCAGAGGGCGGCGCACTTCGGCCGGCTGGCTTTTCATCTGGTCGAAGCGATACACGGCCTCCATGGCCACGACCACCGCGTGCTCGACCCGCCAGGCGACTTCGCGCCGCTTGACCTTCTCTTCGGTCAGGTAGACCACCGCCTCGTAGGAGCCCGTCTCATTGAGCAAACGCACCGCCGAGCGGATCGCCTTGCGGAACTCGCGCTCGCGAAAGTCGCGCTCCTTGCCCAGGCCAACGAGCAATACGCGGTCGGCGAGCGTGCCCTTGACGTTGTGCAAAAGCAGCGTGCTGCCGAGCTTTCCCTCCATGTCGCCGCGACGGATGATTTCGCTGATATAACCACCCGACGCACGATCGACGAGATCGGCGGAAAGACTGGGTTTGCGGTTGTCGAAGACGCCCACGACCACGCAGGCGCTGCGCTGCTTCTCCGGGCTACCGCTTTTTATGGTAAATTCCATCGCCGTTCCCTCGAACGAAACATTTGCCTTTGGGCGGTACGATCCGCATTATCGGCAAATCGCCCCAAAAAAGTCAAAATATTTCCGTCGTCATGGTGTTCAGGCGCAGCCTGGTACGAGAAATGACGGTTACGGCCGTCGGCCTGTTTGTGGTCCTGCTCGGCATTCTCTTTACCAACATCGTATTGCGGCTGTTGGCGCGCGCCGCGGGCGGAACCGTTGCCCCCGAGGGGATTCTTGCCCTTTTGGGTTTCAACGCCTTGTTTTATTTCAATATATTGCTATCGGTCGCACTGTTTTTCACCGTGCTGCTGACGCTGACGCGATGGTACCGCGATAGCGAAATGATCGTCTGGATTACCTCCGGCCAGGGGTTGACCTCGTGGCTCAAGCCGATCCTCTGGTTCGCCCTCCCTTTCCTGGTCGGCATCGTCGTCCTGTCGTTCTGGGTATCGCCCTGGGCTGAGCAGCGCCGCCTCGAGTACGAGCGCCAGCTCGAGTCGCGAGAGGACCTGTCGCTGCTCGCCCCGGGACTGTTCAAGGAATTCCGGTCGGCGCGCCTGGTCGTTTTCATTGAAAGCGTCAACACTTTCGATGGGACGATCCGCAACGTCTTCCTGCATTCGATCGACGGCGACAAGGACGTGACCACTGTCGCGCGTTCCGGGCGCCTCGAGGATGCCAAGAACGGCGACCGCTTCATCGTGCTGCAGGACGGCCGCCGCTACGAAGGGCAACCCGGCAGTGCCGATTTCCGGACCGCCGAATTCGAGAAGCTGGGCCGTCGCCTCGAGCCCGCCGAAATGCGCGCACTGCCGATGTCGCTCAAGGCGATCCCGTTGCCGTTGCTGGTCGTCGCCGAAGGCGCGCCGGAGCGTGCCGAACTATTCTGGCGCCTGTCGGTCCCGATCAGCGCTTTTCTGCTGATGCTGCTGGCGATTCCGTTGTCGTACGTCAACACGCGCATGGGCCGTTCATTCAATCTGTTCGCCGCGATATTCGTGTACATGGTGTACAGCAACTGCCTGAACATCGTGCAAAGCTTCATCGCCCAGGGGCGCCTGTCCATCGTCGCGGGGCTCCTCATTACGCACCTGACCGCGGCGATCCTCGTGGTCCTGCTGTTCTATCGTCGCACGTCGGTGTATGGCTGGTTTCCGAGGCGCCGCACCGCATGAAGATCCTCAGTCGCTACATCGGCACCGAGGTGTTCTACGGCACGATGCTTATCTTTACGGGCCTGCTCAGCCTGTTCGCCTTCTTCGACCTCATTCACGAGCTCGGCAACGTTGGCAAGGATGGCTACCCGCTCAGCCGCGCGCTCCTGTTCGTCGGCCTGAGCCTGCCTGGACACTTCTACGAGCTCATGCCCACTGCCGCGCTGATCGGCACGCTGTTTGCGATCTCGCAATTGGTCGGCAACTCGGAATACACCGTGATGCGCGCGTCGGGTGCATCGCTGACGCAGATCACGCTGGCGATCGTGCGCATCGGCATACCGCTTGCCATCGCGACGTTCCTCGCCGGCGAATTCCTGGCGCCGCCGGCCGATCGCCTGGCGCAGCAGGTGCGCGTGCAGGCGCGCGGCGAGGGCACGCGCGTCATTGCCCAGCAGTTCAAATCGGGCTTCTGGTTCAAGCAGGGCAAGCAGGATCAGTACGCGCAGGATCCGGACGAGCCATACGAGACCTTCGCCAACATCCGCAGCCTGCTCGCCGACAACACGCTGCTCGGCGTGCGCATCTACCAGTTCGACTCCAATTTTCGGCTGACGGCATTGCGCGTCGCGGATTCGGGCACTTTTGTCAGCGACGGACAATGGCTGCTCAAGAATGTGCGCACGACCGAGCTCTCGCCCACCGGCGCGCAAGTGGTCAAGGCCGACGAATGGATCTGGAAGACGGTGCTCAAGCCTTCGATCCTGACCGTGTACCAGGTGCCGCCCGAAAAGCTGGAAATGAGCTCGCTCTACGACAACATCAACGTGCTCGGCAGCAATCAGCAGAAGACTTCGCGTTTCGAGATCGCCCTGTGGAACAAGGTGTTCTATCCCGCGGCCGTGCTGGTCATGATGGTGCTGGCGCTGCCCTTTGCCTATTTCCAGCGGCGTAGCGGAGGCGTCGGATTTCGCATTTTCGCCGGCACCATCCTCGGCCTGTCGTTCTTCCTGGTCGGACGGCTGTTCTCCTACCTCGGCGTCATCAACGACTGGCCGCCGCTGTTTTCCGCGGCATTTCCGGTGGCGGCGTTTTTCGTGGTTGCGACGACGATGCTGTGGTGGCTGGAGCGGCGCTAACGACGCTCACACATTTCGATGATCGAAAAAAAACCCCGCCTGAGCGGGGCTTCTTTGAGCGCGTCGGATGCCGCGGACGCGCTGCGAGCGACTCGACCTAAGCCGCGGGAACGATGTTGACCAGCTTGCGTCGATTGGCACCCTTGATGACGAACTGAACGTGCCCGTCGACCAGCGCAAAGAGCGTGTGGTCCTTGCCGATGCCGACGTTGACGCCCGGATGCACCTGCGTGCCGCGCTGACGGATGATGATGCTGCCGGCGTGGATCGTCTCGCCACCGTAGGCCTTGACGCCCAGCCGCTTGGAGTTCGAGTCGCGGCCGTTGCGTGAGCTGCCGCCTGCTTTTTTGTGTGCCATTGCCGTGTGTCCTGTGCGAGGTCGAGCGTCAGCCGACGATGCCGTCGATCTGCAGCTCGGTGTATCCCTGCCGGTGCCCCTGATGCTTCTGGTAGTGCTTGCGCCGGCGCATCTTGAAAATTCGCAGCTTTTCGCCGCGACCATGACTGAGCACGGTTGCCTTCACCGACGCGCCCGCGATGGTGGGTTGCCCCAGGCGAACGCTGGCATCGTCACCGACCATGAGCACCTGGTCGAGAATGACTTGCGCGCCCACATCCGCCGGTATCTGTTCTACTTTGAGTTTTTCGCCGGCGGCGACTTTGTACTGCTTGCCACCGGTTTTTATGACCGCGTACATAGGATGGACTCCGAAACGCCGCGGCCGAACCGGCAACGGCAAGAAAAGTCTGCTAGTTTAAGACTTTAGCCCTGTCATGTCAAAGCGGCCCGGCGCCAGGCCCCTTCAGGCACGGGGAGCCGCTGCCATCGGGTAGAATGACCCGGGCAAGAGTGCTGCAGCCTGCGCGTCGCGCCCCATTCCCGACGATTCGCCCGCTCAACGCAGGCAGGAACCCGTACCGTGACCATTCCATTGCTGCAACCGGTCCTGCAAGAGGATCTGCGGGCCGTCGATCGGGTCCTGCGCGAAGCGCTGGCGTCCGACGTCGCACTCATCCGCCAGGTCGCCGAATACATCATCGCCAGCGGTGGCAAGCGGCTGCGCCCCGCGCTGCTGCTGCTCGCCGCGCACGCCTGCGGGTATCGGGGAAGTCACCATCACACGCTCGCCGCCGTCGTGGAAATGATCCATACCGCGACCCTGCTGCACGATGACGTGGTCGACGAATCGTCGCTGCGCCGCGGCCACGCGACCGCCAATGCGAACTTCGGCAATGCCGCCAGCGTGCTCGTCGGCGACTTTCTCTACTCGCGGGCATTCCAGCTGATGGTCACCGTCGACCGAATGCAGGTGCTGCGCATACTTTCCGACGCCACCAACGTCATCGCCGAAGGCGAGGTTCTGCAGCTGATGAACTCGGGCGACGCCAACGTCGACGAACACCGCTATCTCGACGTCATCCGGCGCAAGACCGCGAAGCTGTTCGAGGCCTCGACACGGCTGGGCGCAGTGCTCGCAGGCGCAGGGCCGGACGTGGAGGACGCGCTGGCGCGTTACGGAATGCATCTGGGCACCGCCTTCCAGCTCATCGACGACGTGCTCGACTACACCGGCGATCGATCCGTGATCGGCAAGAACCTTGGCGACGATCTCGCCGAAGGCAAGCCGACGCTGCCGCTGATCCGCGCGCTGCAAGCCGGTACGCCGGAGGAAGTTGCACTGATCCGAGGAGCGCTGGCCGCGGGCGGGCTCGCGGATTTCGAACCGGTACTCGGCGCCTTGCAACGCACTGGCGCGCTGGACTACGCACACGCCTGCGCCGAGGCCGAATCCAGAAAGGCAGCTGCGTGCATCGAGTCGCTTGCGCCCTCGCCTTACCGGCAAACTCTGTTAGAATTGTCGTCCTTTGCAGTGACCCGAACCGCATGAATTTCGGCGGCTTCGCGCGCTGCAGACCTCGGGGTGTAGCTTAGCCTGGTAGAGCGCTACGTTCGGGACGTAGAGGTCGGAGGTTCAAATCCTCTCACCCCGACCAGCTTTCCTGCTGGTCCCCAGTCGAGGAGTCAGACCACGATTTCGGCAAGGCATGCGCAAGCACGATCGGTTGCGCGCCGAAACCGTGGCCTGGCCCCTCCAGCACGGTAAGCAGTTATTGCCGGCGTTCCGCGGCGCGAGGCTTGCCCGTATAATTTGCGATCGTTTTCAGTTACCTGCCCCGCGGCGACGTCCGCCGCTTCCGGAGAAGCTCATGCCCCTGCCGCGCGCCCTGCTCGCCACCCTCTGTCTCGTGGTTCTTGCCCTCGTCGGTTGCAGCAAGGGCGGCAGCAGCAATAACAGCAATGGCGGGATTCGCTTCTTCAACGCTTTCCTCGAGGCGCCCGCACTCAATGTCGTCGTTGCCGGAACGACGATCGCCCCTGCCGCCGCGTTCGAACGATTGACTCCGTATGTCAGCGTCTCCAGCGGCGTGCAGACCTTCACCGTGACTGTCGTTGGCGCGGCGGCGCCCCTGGTCACCGCCAGCTCCTCGATCGGTGGCGGAGGCAACTACACCTATATCGTGTTTGGCCCGACGACGGCGGTGCGGACCGTCTTCGCCGCCGATTCGTTCAACGATCCCGGCAGCGGCTTTTACGCGGTGCGGGTCATCAACACTGCTGCCGGCGTCGGGCCGGTCGACGTGTACCTCACCCCACCCGGCGCCGATCTCACCGTCGCGGCGCCTGCGGTTTCCAACGTCTCGTACGGCGCAGTGAGTTCCTATCTGTCGGTTGCGATCGGCGCGAACTTCCAGATCCGCATGACGCCCACGGGTACCAAGAACGTCGTCTTCGATTCGACGCCCAGGCTGTTCGCGGAACACTCGGGCACGACCATCGTCATCTACAGCAAGGGCAGCGGCACGCTGGTCAACGCAGCGCTGCTCAACGACGATGGATCCGGCGGCGGGGTGATCCTCGACAATTTGCTGGCCCAGTACAAGGTGGTCAACGCGTCGCTGGTCGCGTCGCCGCTCAACGTCTTCGTCGACGGCAGTCTGCAGCTGTCGAACATTCCGTTCACCGGCGTTTCGAACTACCAGCAGATTACTGCGGGGGCTCATCAGATCACGGTGCAGTCGCAGGCCACGCCAGGCGCGAATCTGCTCACGCTCAGCCCGACGCTCAGTTCGGCATCCGACACCTCGATAGCGCTGGTCGGACCGGCAGGCGCCCTCAACGGAGTGGTACTGGCCGACGACAACCTTCCACCCGCGGTGGGCAGCGCCGGCGTGCGCTTTGTCAACACATCCGCCAGCTCTCCGTCGGTCGACGTCTTCGTCAATTTCAGCAAGCAGGTGAGTGGCCTGACGCAGAATACCGCTTCGTCCTACCTTAACCTGACGGCATCGGCGGTCACCGGAACGCCATACGAATTCGACTTCAACGTCACTGGCACGACCAGTTCGCTGCTCAAGCTCACCAATGTGGTCATCACGTCCCCCCACAAGTACACGGTGTATCTCGCGGGTCCTGCGGGGAACCTCGTTGGCATAGTGACGCAGGACAACTGAGCGTGCGCGTGTACAGGACCGCCCTGGGCGCGCTCTGCGCGTTCGCGCTGCTGCTTTCCGGCTGCAATACCGGCAATGGGATCGTCACCGTCGCCAGTACCCAGGCGAGTGTTCGCATCGTCAACCTGATCCCGAACGCCGGCGGCGCGATCAATGTCACGGTCGACGACAATCCGTTTGCGGCGGGGTTGAATTTCGAGACCCTGCAGCCGTACCAGAATACCAATTCGATTTCCCAATCGAATCCGACACGGACCATTCGCGCCAGCGTCGTTGGCAGCGTGTCGACACTAATCACCACCAACGTCGCGCCGCTCGGCCAGACCAACTATTCGTACATCATGTACGGGTCCATCACTGCGCCGCAGGGCCAGTTGTACGATGACACCTTCCCCGACTCGGGTGCCGGCAACTTCAACGTGCGCCTGATCAATGCGGCCGCGGGTATCGGTGCGGTCGACATCTACCTGACCACGCCCGGCGCCGACCTGAATCAGCTGGCGCCGAGCGTCGGCGGCGTATCCTACGGCGGGCTGAGCATATTCGCCTCCATACCCGCTGGCACCTTGCAGCTGCGCGTAACGCCGGCTGATTCCAAGGAGGTCATTTTCCAATCCCCTCCACAGACCTACGCCGAGCGCTCGGCGGTCAACGTCGTCGTGTACTCGCGTGGCAGCAGCTCGCTGGTCAACGTCAACCTGCTCAGCAACGACAACGCGGGCAACGGCATCATCCTCAACAACGATCTGGCGCAATACAAGGTCGTCAACGCCTCGACCGTCGCCTCGCCGCTGAACGTGTTCTTCGACGGCGCCCTGAGACTGTCGAATATTCCCATCACCGGTGCAACCAGCTACCAGCGAACCACCGCGGCGGCACACACGCTTGCGGTCGAGGCAACGGCGACGCCGGGGGCGACGCTGCTGTCCATCACGCCGAGCTTCGTGCCGGCAACCGACAGCTCGGTGCTTCTCGAAGGACCGGCGGGCGCGATGACCGCTGTAATTCTCACCGACAGCAACCTGCCGCCAGGCCCCGGCAATGCCCGCGTGCGCATCGTCAACGCTTCGGCCGACATCGCGGCGCTCGATGTGTTTGTCAATTTCAGCAAGCAGATTGCCGGTCTGCCGCGCAACTCCGGGGCCTATTCGCTCGAGCTCGGGGCAGACGCTATCAGCGGCACGACCTTCCAGTTCTCGTTCAACGTCGCCGGCACGGCGCAAACCGTGCTCACCCTGCCGGCGATCAATGTGGTTGGTACCCGGACGTACACCCTCTACGTCGTCGGCCCCGCGTCGGCGCTGCAGGGCGCGATCACGCAGGACAGCAACTAGGTCGAGCGCTCGCGCGGCGCGGCAGCCACGATGACGGCCAAGTCACCGGATGCCGAACCGACATTGTCGGCGCATACGCCGATGATGCAGCAATACCTGCGCATCAAGGCGGCGCATCCCGACAAGCTCGTGTTCTACCGCATGGGCGACTTCTACGAGCTCTTCTATGACGACGCCGAGCGCGCGGCGCCATTGCTCGACATCACGCTGACTTCGCGTGGTGCCTCGGCAGGCGCGCGAATTCCCATGGCCGGCGTGCCGTACCACGCCGCCGAACAATACCTGGCGAAACTCGTCCGTCTCGGCGAATCGATCGCCATCTGCGAGCAGATCGGCGACCCCGCGACGGCCAAGGGGCCGGTCGAGCGCAAGGTGATGCGCATCGTGACTCCGGGCACGGTAACCGATGCCGGCATGCTCGACGCGCGTCGTGCAAGCCTCCTTGTGGCGGTGCATGGGCCGGCACAACGCGCCGGCGTCGCCTGGCTCGATCTCGCCAGCGGCGCGCTCAGCGTCACCGATGTGGCGCATTCCGAGCTGGCGCCGCTGCTGCAGCGCCTGGCGCCAAGCGAAATGCTGCACGCGGAGGGATACGCGATCGGCGCGCCCGATGCCGTGCCGACACGCGCCCTGCCACCGTGGCAGTTCGATGCGGAAGCCGCAGATCGGCGCCTGTGCGAACAGTTCGGCACCCGCGATCTCGCCGCCTTCGGCGCGGACGAAGCGCCGCTGGGAATCATCGCCGCGGGCGCGTTGCTGCAATATGCCCGATCCACGCAGCAGGCGGCGCTGGCGCATGTGCGCGCGGTGCGCGTGGAGCGCGCCGACGACCATCTGTTGCTCGACGTCGCGACGCGTCGCAATCTCGAACTCACCGAGACATTGCGCGGCGAGAGCGCGCCGACCCTGCTCTCGCTGCTCGATACCTGCGCCAGCGCCGCCGGCAGCCGCCTGCTACGACAATGGCTGACCAATCCGCAGCGCAGCCAGTCCGCGGCGACCGAGCGCCACGCCGGGATCTCCGAATTCATAGCCGCATCGCTGGACTTCGCCGGCATGCCTGCACTGCTCAAGCGCTGCGTGGATGTCGAGCGCGTCGCTGCCCGCATCGCGCTCGCAAGCGCCCGCCCGCGCGACCTGTCGGGTCTGCGCGACACGCTGGAGCTGATCCCCACAATCGCGGACCCCGCGCGCAAATGCGCGTCGCCATTGCTGTGCGACGCGGCAGCGGGACTCGACATCGACGCGCGCTGGCTCGTGCTGCTCCGGAAGGCTATCGCGCGCGAGCCCGCCGCGACGGTGCGCGACGGCGGCGTGATCGCCACCGGCCACGACGCCGAGCTCGACGAGCTGCGCGCGATCCAGGACAACTGCGGCGCGTTTCTGGTCGACCTGGAAGCGCGCGAGCGCACGCGCACCGGGATTGCCAGCCTCAAGGTCGAATACAACCGCGTGCACGGCTTCTATATCGAGGTCACCAACGCGCACACCGAGAAGATTCCAGACGACTACCGCCGGCGCCAGACACTCAAGGGTGCGGAACGCTACATCACTCCGGAGCTCAAGAGTTTCGAGGACAAGGCACTCTCCGCGCAGGACCGTGCTCTCTCGCGCGAGAAGGCACTCTACGACGCGTTGCTGGCGGAACTCGCACCAGCCATTCCCGCGCTGCAGCGTGCGGCGCACGCGCTGGCCTTGCTCGACGTCGTCGGCGCGCACGCCACCAGCGTCGCTGCGCTCGGCTGGACCCGCCCCGAGTTCTCCGCCACACCCGGCATCGATATTCGCGACGGCCGCCATCCAGTCGTCGAAATGCAGGTCGAGCATTTCATCGCCAACGACGTCACGCTGGCACCTGCCCGGCGACTGCTGATCGTGACCGGACCGAACATGGGCGGCAAGTCCACGTACATGCGCCAGACCGCCGTGATCGCGCTGCTCGCGTATTGCGGGCTGTTCGTGCCGGCCGCGTCGGCGCGCCTGGGACCGCTCGACGCCATCTACACGCGCATTGGTGCCGCGGACGATCTGGCGGGCGGCCGCTCGACCTTCATGGTCGAGATGACTGAGGCCGCGGCCATCCTCAATCGCGCCACGCCGCAGAGCCTGGTGCTCATCGACGAAATCGGTCGAGGCACTTCCACCTTCGACGGTCTGGCGCTGGCATGGGCCATTGCCGGCGAACTTGCGCGGACCAACGGTTGCCTGGCCCTGTTCGCCACCCACTATTTCGAGCTGACCGCGCTGCCCGCGGAACTGGAAGGGTGCGCCAACGTGCACTTCGACGCAGTTCTTCACAAGGACAGCATCGTGTTCCTGCACTCAGTCGCCGATGGTCCGGCCAGCCAGAGCTACGGGCTGGAGGTCGCAAAGTTGGCGGGGGTGCCGGCGGAAGCACTGCGCAAGGCGCGGACTTTCCTGGCCCGGCTCGATCAGTTCAGCGCACAGCGCGACACGCAAGGCGACCTGTTCGGCGCGACAGCGCCGCGCGCGGACGCCGCGCCGCAGGGTGCGAGTGTGCTCGATCGGCTCTCGGCCATCGAACCCGACGCGCTGTCACCACGCGATGCACACGCAGTGCTCTACGAACTCAAGCGCCTGGCCGCGGACGAATAGAGCTGGCTACGCCGGGCGCCGTGCGCATTGGCCGGCGCGCCGGCGGTCGTCAATGGTGGTGGCCGCCTTCGCCGTGCACGTGGCCATGCTGCAATTCCTCGGTGGACGCCTTGCGCACGTCGAGTACCGTGCAATCGAAGCGCAGACGCTGGCCGGCGAGGGGATGATTGCCGTCGACCACGACCTTGCCATCGGCCACGTCGGTCACGGTGTACACGCGTTGCTCCTCATCGTCGCCGTCCTTGCCGTCGTAGCCCTCGAATTGCATGCCGATCTTGACCTCGGCGGGGAAGCGATCCTGCGGCTCGACGCGCACGAGTTCGGCGTCGTATTCGCCGAATGCATCTTCGGGTTCGAGCGTCACCGAGCAGGTGTAGCCGGCCTGCTTCGCCGAGAGCGCCTCCTCGATCTTGGGAAAGATGCCATGGTGGCCGCCGTGCAAATACGTGATCGGCTGCGGCGATTCCTCGATCAGCTCAGAGGTGGCGGAAAAGAGCTTGTACGAAAGCGTGACTACCGTATTGTCGGCAATGTTCATGCGTAGGATCGAATCGGAATGAAGGGGTGATGCCGGGCGGACTCGGCACGGCGCCGATATTTTAGCGCAAAGGCCCGCCACGATCGGCGCCGCTATAATCGCCCGATGCCGACCGCGGAATCGAGCGCATTGCTGGGCGGACTGACTGCCGCCGCATTTCTGCGCCGGCACTGGCAGAAACGCGCTCTGCTGGTGCGCGGGGCCGTCCCCGGATTCACCGGCTGTGTGACCCGCGACGCGCTGTTCGCTCTGGCGGGGCGTGACGACGTCGATTCGCGCATCGTGCTGCGCGAACGCAATCGCTGGACCACCTTCGACGGTCCGCTGCGCAAGTCGCTGCAGAAAAGCCTTCCGGCACGCGGCTGGACGCTTCTGGTGCACGGCGTGAATCTGCATGTGCCGGCTGGCGACGCACTGCTGCGGCGCTTCGCCTTCATCCCCTACGCGCGGCTCGATGACCTGATGGTGAGCTACGCGGCGCCCGGCGGCGGCGTCGGACCGCACTTCGACTCGTACGACGTTTTCCTGCTGCAAGGCCAGGGCAGGCGACGCTGGCGGATCAGCCGCCAGCGCGACCTGGGGCTCAAGCCTCGGATGCCACTGAAGATCCTGGCACGCTTTCGTCCGACTACCGAGTCGACGCTGGTCTCAGGCGACATGCTCTATCTGCCGCCGGATCACGCCCATGACGGGATCGCGGTCGACGCATGCACGACCTACTCGATCGGCTTTCGCGCGCCTTCGGCGCAGGAGCTCGGCACGGCGTTCCTGGACTGGTTGCGCGACGGTCTGGCGCTCGATGGCCGCTATGCCGATCCGCAACTGCGCCCAACCCGCGAACCGGCGCGAATCGACGCCGCCATGCGCGCGGCCTGCGCCGCAATGCTGCGCGCGATACGCTGGGACGCCGCCGACGTGGCGCGCTTCGTCGGCAGCTACCTCAGCGAACCCAAACCACAGGTGACATTCACGCGACCTGACCCTGCGCTGCCCCTGCGCGCGTTCGCGCGCGCTGCCGGAATGCGCGGCGTGAGCTTGAATCCGTGCTCGCAAATCCTATACGATGACCGCAACGTGTACGTAAACGGCGTCGCCCTGGCTTGGCCTGATGGCGCGGCAGATCGGATCATGAACCTCGCCAATGCGCGGCGGCTGGGCGGGACGGACTGTGACGGTACCGTGCTCGTCGGC
Organism: uncultured beta proteobacterium; assembly: GCA_963741315.1. Classification (GTDB taxonomy): domain Bacteria; phylum Pseudomonadota; class Gammaproteobacteria; order Burkholderiales; family Casimicrobiaceae; genus PALSA-1003. The sequence continues at coordinate 177,750 of CAVUHK010000003.1, read as the reverse complement.
GTGCTGCACGACTGGTATTGCGATGGCTACCTCACCCTCGACTGACCCGGCAGCGCCTCCTGAACCGCGTGTGGTGCAACTGGACACGGTTGCCGCGCAATCAGCCGCGATCGACCAGCTGATCGCGCTGGCGCGGCACCATATCCGCGTCTTCGACCAGGACCTCGCGCAGACCGGATGGAATGCGGCGGCGCGAGCCGATCAGCTGGGCGCGTTCCTGCGCGAGGTACGCGGGCGCCGTGTCGATATCATCGTCCACGACACGCGTTATCTGGAGAGCGCCTGTCCGCGGATGTTGCGACTGCTGCAGAATTTCGGGCATGCGATGACGATCCTGCGCACCGGCGACGAAGCGCGGGTCGCGACCGACCCGTTGATCATCGTCGACGGGGTGCACTACCTGCACCGCTTTCACTTCGAACAGCCTCGTGCAGCGCTCGGCATCCAGCAGCCGGAGCAGACGCAGCCGCTCGTGAGCCGCTTCGAAGAAATCTGGTCGACGGGCGAACCCGGGGCCAGCGGGACAGTGCTGGGCCTTTAGAATCGTCATTGCCGATTGATGTTGCAGTGCGATAGAATTGCGCGGAGCCACTGGGAAGTTCCGACAAGCATTGCGCCGTCGTGGTGCGATCGACACGATCTGCTTGAATCCATTACAATTTTGTAGTAGTATTCAAATATATCGGTGGTTTGACCGCTGCCATCCCGCAACAAGTATCGGACGGCTCGGAATCCGATTTGCGCGTTAACACCCATCCAATTCCATACTCGAGTAGGGGAACATCAATGAAGAAGTCCGTTTTTTTCGTCGCCGCGCTGGCGCTTGCGCTGACCGCTTGCGGCGACAACAACAAGGCCGCTGCTGACGCGGCGAAGGCTGCGAGCGAAAAGGCCGCAGCGATGGCCAAGGAAGCCGCCGACAAGGCTGCCACCGCCGCCAAGGATGCAGGTACCGCGGCAGTGCAAGCTGGCGCGTCCGCGACCGATGCCTCGAAGGCGGCTGGTGCGGCTGCAGAGAGCTCGGCCAAGGCCGATGCAGCCAAGGCCGTCGATGCGGCCAACGCCGCCGCCAAGACAGCCCCGGCGATGGCGCCTGCCGACGCGCCCAAGAAGTAAGTCAGTACTTTCGGTAACGCAAAAGCCGGCCCTCAGGCCGGCTTTTTGTTTGGCGGAACGGTTGGCCCGCGCGAATTCGCCCGCTCGCGCGCACCACCGCTAGAGCGGCGCGCCGATGCGCTCCGCGACTTCGCGATACTTGCCGATCACGTTGCCGAGGTTGCGACGGAACCGATCCTTGTCCAGCTTCTCGCGCGTGCCCTGGTCCCACAGTCGGCAGCCGTCCGGGGTGAATTCGTCGCCGAGCAGTAGCGGACCCTGAGGGTCATCGACGGCGTGGCCGAATTCCAGCTTGTAGTCGACGAGGTCCATGCCGGCTTTCGCGAACAGCGGCTTGAGCACCGCATTGACCTTGTGGGTAAGTGACTTCATTTCGGCGATGTCCCGTGCGCTCGCCCAACCGAGGATGCGGATATGGTCGTCGTTGACCATCGGGTCCTTTAGCGGGTCGCTCTTGTAGAAGAATTCGAATACCGGCTCGGGCAGCACGGTGCCCTCGGGAATGCCCAGGCGCTTGGACATCGAACCCGCGCAGATATTGCGCACCACGCATTCGACCGGCAGCATCTTGAGCGCACGCACCAGCGAGTCGCGGTTGTCGAGCAGGCGAATGAAATGCGTCGGCACTCCGGCGGCGGCCAGCTTGCCCATGATGAAGGCGTTGATCTTGTTGTTGGTCTCACCCTTCTGTTCGAGTTTTTCGACCCGCTCACCGTCGAAGGCGCTGGTGTCGTCGCGGTAGTGCATCACCAGCAGATTCGGGTCGTCGGTCGTGTAGACGGTCTTGGCCTTGCCTTTGTAGAGCTCCTGCCGCTTTTCCATTGCTGCTCCTGCGTTGTGACGTGTCAAATGAATTCGCGCCAGCCGAAACCCTCGTGCTGGTCGGCGACGCCGATCCAGTCGGGGGCACAGCCCATCGCGCCGGCCAGCGCCGCGGTAGCGAGCTCGCGCCGGTTATTCTGCTGCGAAAGATGCGCCGCGAACAAGTGCTTCAGGCGCGAATTGTCCAGCCGCGCCAGCAGCGCCGCGGCAGAACCGTTGTCGAGATGGCCGAACCGTCCGGAAATGCGTTGTTTGAGCGGATACGGATAATCGCCGTTGGCCAGCATGTCGAGATCGTGGTTGCACTCGAGCACCAGCGCGTCGCAGCCGCTGAGCGAAGCCTCGACGTGCTCTGTCGACACACCGAGGTCGGTGAGTACGCCCAGGCGCCAACGCCCGTCGCTGCATACGAATTGCACCGGCTCCCGCGCGTCGTGCGGAACCGGAAACGGGCGGACTTCGATGGCGTCGATGGCGAAACTGTCGTGGCTGTCGAAGCCGCAGACGCGCGGGAGCCTGGCAAAGCGCTCGCTCACCGCGGAGAGCGTGCCGAAGGTCAGCCACACCGGCGTACCGAACTTCGCCGCGAACGCGGCAACACCGCCGATGTGATCGCTGTGCTCGTGGGTCACAACGATCGCGGTAATGGATTCCGGCTCGACCGCGAGGCGCGCCAGGCGCGCGATGGCGTCGCGGATGCCGAAGCCGCAATCGATGAGGATGCGCGTGCCGTCGACTTCGACGAGCAGGCCATTGCCCTCGCTGCCGCTGCCTAGGCAGGCGAAGCGCACGCTGCCGTCACTTAAGCTGGTCCTTGAGCAACGCCAGTATTTTGTCGCTGTTCACCGAGCGCTCGGGCGCGCCCGCCGGATCTTCCACCGTCACCACGCTGCGCGGATCTGCCTGCGTCACAACCACGCGATACTGCTCGGGCTTGACGTCGTCGCTTTTCCAGAAAGCGAGCTTGTCGAGGAAACCCTTTTCCTTTTTCGCGTCGAGGTCCGGATTGGCGTAGCGCACGAAGTACAGACCCTTGGATCGATCGCGGTCGACGACGGTGAAGCCGGTGCGATCGAGCGCCAGGCCGACACGGCGCCAGGCGCGGTCGAAGGCATCGTCGACCACCAACTGGCTGGTGCCGTTGCTGCCCTTCTCGATGAAGGCGCGCTCGGGTGCCTTTTGGACCGCCGCGACCGCCTCGGCCGCGGTTGCTTCGGGCGTGCCGAACGCGACCAGCATGCGACTGAGGAATTCTGCCTCGAGTCCAGGGTCTGCAGGGGTCGACTGCCACTGGAAATCCTCGGGCGTGCCCTTGTTGGTCTTGGTCGGCAGTTGCGCCGAGCCGCGATGGCTGATGTAGATCTCGATGGTGCCGGGTTCGGCGCCACGCTCGATGCGGGTGCGGAATTTGTCGCGCGTGTAGGTGTCGTTGACGAAGCTCAGATACTTGCTGAACCAATTCTGCAGCGCGTCCCTTGGAACGCCGGCGCGATTCTCCGCCCAGTCGGTCTCCATGATGCCGAGCGTCGGCTGCTCGCTGGCAATGACAAAACCATTCTTCAACCAGAAATCGCGGACGGTCTTCCAGGCGGCGTCTTCGCTCGTGCGTACCTGGATGTAGCGCTCGCTCCCGGCGCGAAGCACCTTCGCATCGGCATTCACCGGCAACACTTCGCTGGGCTTGGCTTGCGTGCGCTGGGCCGCGACGCCCGACGCAGTGGCGACCTGGTACCGATCGTCGTAGGTCGGCGCCGCCAGATCCGGCGGGATTTCGAGCGTCGGCGTGGTGCCGGCGGACTTGTAGTCGATCTTCTTGCCGAGCGACATGGTGAGCGTCTCGCAACCGGCGAGCAGCGTCACCAGTGCTCCGACGGCGGCAATGGCCAGAAACTTGCTGAAGAACATACTGGTCTCTCCTAGAGGCAGCCCGCTTCGCGCAGCGCGGCGCGAACCACGTCGTGATGCGACGCGGCGAGCGGAGTCAATGGCAGGCGCAGACTGGGGCCGATGCGGCCCATTTCGGCGAGTGCCCACTTGACTGGAATGGGGTTGGCTTCGACGAACAATTTCGTGTTCAACGACATGAGGCGCGCGTTGATCGCGCGGGCCTCGACAAGCTTGCCTGCCAGCGCGGCCGCGCACATGTCGGCGACCGCGCGCGGCGCGACGTTGGCAGTGACCGAGATGACGCCATGCCCGCCAAGCAGGATGTACGCGAGCGCCGTGTCGTCGTTGCCGGACAGCAGCGCGAACGGGCGCCCCGCTGGCAGGCGGCGGATGAGCTCGACATGCCGCACCAGGTCCGACGTTGCGTCCTTGACGCCGACAATGCCCGGCACCTGCGCCAGGCGCAACAGCGTCTCGTTGCCCAGATCGGCGACAGTGCGTCCCGGGACGTTGTAGACAAGCAGCGGCAGATCGACCTTCTCGGCAATCATCCGGAAATGCTGGTAGAGCCCTTCCTGCGACGGCTTGTTGTAATAGGGAACGACAGAGAGGCCGAAATTGGCGCCGACTTTCCTCGCGTAGCGAGTGAGTTCGATCGCTTCGCTGGTCGAGTTGGCGCCGGTCCCCGCGATCACCGGCACCCTGCCCGCGGCCTGTTCGACCGCGGTGCTGATGAGCAGGCAATGCTCCTCGAAATCGACCGTCGGCGACTCTCCGGTCGTGCCGACGATGACGATCCCGGACGTGCCATTGTCGATCTGGAAGTCGATGAGCTTGCGCAACGCCGGCAGGTCGAGCGTGCCGTCGGCTTGCATGGGCGTCGCGATGGCGACAAGACTTCCGGCGAGAGTTGTGGACAAGCGGAGCAATCCGAAAAAAGTGCGCTATTTTACCCCAATACCGAGGGTGCCTGCGCTGCCCAACCAGGCCCGCGCAGCGGATAGACCGCCGCGACGCGACGAGGTTCAGACCGGCAGCGCCGGGGGCCAGGCGCGAGCGCGCCCGAGTGCAGCGATGCGCTGCACGACCTGCGGCGCCGCACCGGTGGTGACACCCTGTTCGAAGGCAACTACGGTGAGCCGCGCGCGAATCCAGGTCAGCAGTTCGTCAGGCGCGAGCAGGAAATCCGAGTTCGACGGCTTGCCGAAAGCCTCGTTGCCCAGCGCAAAGGTTTCGTAGATCAGCACGCCGTCCGGCGCAAGACTGGCGATCAATGCGGGAAACAGCGGCCGATGCAGGTAGCGCGTCACCACGACCGCGTCGAATCTCGCGTCGGTGAACGGCCAGGGCCCCGCTTCGAGGTCGGCGGCGACCGTCATGACTCCGGGTGTGGACGCAAACGCTGCCAGCGCGACGGTGTCGCGATCGACTCCGGTTACGCGATGGCCGAGAGCGGCAAGCAACCGGCAATGCCGCCCGTGCCCACACGCGACGTCGAGCACGCTGCCGCCGGCAACGATCAGCGGCGCGAATCGCTCCACCCACGGCGACGCTGCGTCGGGTGCCCTGTGCGACGCGCCATGGGCTGTCATGTGCGTCGCCGCGACACCACGCGACGCGTCGGCGCTGCGGGCGGGTCCTGCGTCGCGGCGTCGGCGCGAGTTTCGTCGATGAGCCAGTCAATGAAGAACTGCGCCTCGGGTCGCAGCGCGGTCCGCGTCGCGCGCACCACGTAGTACGCGCGCGCCGTCGAGTACTTGCTGCCGCGCATCGGCGCGACCAACCGCCCTTGCTTGATCAGGCTGTCGATCAGCGGCACGCGACCGAGCGCCACGCCCTGCCCGTCGAGCGCCGCCTGGATCACCTGATCGAAAAGATTGAAACGCAGCGATCCCGCGGGCGTGAGCTCGCGAATGCCGAGCGCGGCCAGCCACACCGTCCAGTTGAGCCATGGGTAGCGTCCGCCGACGTCGTCGACGTGCAGCAGCACGTGTCGCGCCAGGTCCTCGGGTCGGCGCAACGGCCGCGCGGGATCGGCCGCCAGCTCCGGCGAGCAGACCGGCAGCAGTCGTTCGCCGAACAACCGCGGCGCATTTGCTGGAGCGGCTGCATCCGCGCAATAGCGCACCGCCAGGTCGATGCGATCGCGGTCGAGGTCGACGATGCGATTGTCCGCGGAAATGAAGACGTCGATGGTCGGATGCCGGGCGCGAAAGCGCGACAGGCGCGGCACCAGCCAGAGCGACGCGAACGGCAGATTGGTCGACACGGTCAGCGGCCGGGTCGTCTGCTCGCGGCGAATCTTGGTCATGGCCTGCGCGACTTCGTCGAGCACCGTCCGCGCCGTGACCTGCAGGATCTGGCCCGCGTCGGTCAGGCGCAACTCCCGATGCCGGCGTTCGAACAGCGGCGTGCCGAGTTGCTCCTCGAGCGTCTGGATCTGGCGCGAGAGCGCCGACTGGGTCAGGAACAGGTCCTCGGCCGCCCGAGTGAACGACAGGTGGCTCGCCGCAGCGTCGAAACCCTTGAGCAGGTCCAGCGACGGCATGCGCGGCAGCGCTGAGGTGACTTTAGCCATTCCGTTTATGCATGCAAGATATGCGGCGAATTCGTTTGAGCGGACGCCAGACTGCGCCGATACTCCCCAATGACGACGGTACATTTAGCAACCGGCGTCGATCGCAAGATGCATGCATTTTACGCATACTGAAGGAGAAAAGCCATGCCCTTCGACACTGCCGCAACCGCGTCCGGACACCGCACTTTCCTGCCCCGGCGCAATACGCTTGTTCTCGATGACGCGGAGGGAACCATCCTGAGCGTCGAGTCGGGTTGCCTCTGGATCACCCTCGAACGCGATCCGCGCGACATCATCCTGCTCCCGGGGATGCGCTTCGAAGTCGATCGCACCGGCAGGACCGTGGTGGTCGCCGAAGAGGATTCGCAGCTGCGGGTGACGCCACCCCCGTCGCCGGTCGAGCGCGTCGAGGCGTGGGCGCGAGACACAAGCGCCCGCGTGCTTCGTGACTGGTCGTGCCGCCTGTCCCGCCAGACGGTGCCGTACTGCTGAGCGCCCGCGCGCCAAGCGGCGCGCGGGTGTGGGGCTCGCGCGCTCAGCGCTTGTCGAACACCATCGCGCCGTTCTTTTCTGCGACGTGGATCGTGTCGCCCGCCATGAACCTGCCCGAGAGAATTTCCTTGGCCAGCGGGTTCTCGATCTCCTGCTGGATGGCGCGCTTGAGCGGCCGCGCACCGTACACCGGGTCGAAGCCGGCTTCGGCGACCTTGGTGAGCGCGGCCGGCGTGATCGTCAGCTTGATGTCGAGCTTGGCAAGGCGCGCCTCGAGGCTCTGCAGCTGGATCTTCGCGATTGCCGCGATGTCCTTCTCGGACAACGCGTGGAAGACGACGATTTCGTCGATGCGATTGACGAATTCGGGCCGGAACTGCGTCTTGACCTCGGCCATGACCGCGAGCTTGATCACGCCGTAATCGTCGCCCTGCATCTGCTGGATCATCTGCGATCCGAGATTCGAGGTCATGACGATGACGGTGTTCTTGAAGTCGACGGTGCGTCCCTGGCCATCGGTCATGCGCCCGTCGTCGAGCACCTGCAGCAGCACGTTGAAGACATCGGGATGCGCCTTCTCGACCTCGTCGAGCAGGATCACGCAATACGGCTTGCGGCGCACCGCCTCGGTCAGATATCCGCCCTCTTCGTAGCCGACGTAACCCGGCGGTGCGCCGATGAGCCGCGCCACCGAATGCTTTTCCATGAACTCGGACATGTCGACGCGGATCAGGTGCGACTCCGAATCGAACAGGAACCCGGCGAGCGCCTTGCACAACTCGGTCTTGCCCACGCCGGTGGGCCCCAGGAAGAGGAACGAGCCATAGGGACGATTCGGGTCGGACAATCCCGAGCGCGAGCGTCGGATCGCATCGCAGACCACGCGCACCGCTTCGTCCTGGCCGACCACGCGCTTGTGCAGCGCGTCTTCCATCAGCAGCAGCTTTTCGCGCTCGCCCTGCATCATCTTCGACACCGGAATGCCGGTCGCGCGCGACACCACTTCGGCGATTTCCTCCGCGCCGACCTGCGTGCGCAACAGCTGCGGCTTTTTCGCCTGCTCGCCGGCGAGCTTCTTGTCTGCCTTCTTGAGCTGCGCCTCGAGCTGCGGCAGCTTGCCGTACTGCAATTCCGACATCTTCTGCCAGTCGCCCTTGCGCTTGGCGTCTTCCATCGCCAGCTTGATCTTGTCGATTTCTTCTTTGATGTGTTGCGTACCCGCGACCTGTGACTTCTCGGCCTGCCAGATCTCGTCGAGGTCGGCGTATTCGCGCTCGAGCTTGGTGATTTCCTGTTCGATGAGGTCAAGCCGCTTTTTCGACGCGGCATCCTTCTCCTTCTTGACCGCTTCGCGCTCGATCTTGAGCTGGATCAGGCGCCGGTCGAGCTTGTCCATCGACTCCGGCTTGGAGTCGATTTCCATCTTGATCCGCGCCGCGGCCTCGTCGATCAGGTCGATGGCCTTGTCGGGCAGGAAGCGGTCGGTGATGTAGCGCGCCGAGAGCTCGGCCGCGGCGACGATCGCGGGATCGGTGATGTCGACACCGTGGTGGATTTCGTAGCGTTCCTGCAGGCCGCGCAGGATCGCGATGGTCGACTCCACCGACGGCTCGCCGACGATGACCTTCTGGAAGCGCCGCTCGAGCGCGGCGTCTTTTTCGATGTACTTGCGATATTCGTCGAGCGTGGTCGCACCAACGCAATGCAACTCGCCGCGCGCCAGCGCGGGCTTGAGCATGTTGCCCGCGTCCATCGCGCCTTCGGCCTTGCCGGCGCCGACCATGGTGTGCAGCTCGTCGATGAAAACTATCGTGCGACCCTCGTCGGCGGCGATATCCTTGAGCACGGCCTTGAGCCGTTCCTCGAATTCGCCGCGGTACTTGGCGCCTGCCAGCAGCAGCGCCATGTCGAGTGCGAGCACGCGCTTGTTCTTGAGCGTCTCCGGCACCTCGCCGTTGACGATGCGCTGTGCGAGGCCTTCGACGATGGCGGTCTTGCCGACGCCCGGCTCGCCGATGAGTACGGGATTGTTCTTGGTACGCCGCTGCAGAATCTGGATCGTACGGCGGATTTCGTCGTCGCGCCCGATCACCGGGTCGAGCTTGCCGAGGCGCGCGCGCTCGGTCAGGTCGATGGTGTATTTCTTGAGTGCCTCGCGCTGGCCCTCGGCGTCCTGCGAATCGACATTGCCGCCGCCGCGCACCGCCTCGATCGCCGCTTCAAGCGCCTTTTTCGTCAGGCCGTACTCCTTGAGCAGGCGTCCGGTGTCGCCCTTGTCGTCGGTCAGCGCGAGCAGGAACAGTTCGCTGGCGATGAACTGGTCGCCGCGCTTGGTCGCGATCTTGTCGGTCAGATTGAGCAGGTTGCCCAGGTCGCGCGAAACCGTGATCTCGCCGCCCTGGCCCTCGACCTTGGGCAGGCGCGTGATTGCCTTGCCCAGCGCGGTCTTGAGCGCGGGAACATTGACGCCGGCGCGCGAGAGCAGCGAGGCGGTGCCGCCATCGTCCTGGTCGAGCAGGCTGGCGAGCAGGTGCTGCGGCTCGATGAAGCCGCTGTCATTGCCCAGCGCCATGCTTTGCGCATCGCCCAGGGCCTGCTGGAATTTCGTGGTCAGTTTGTCCATGCGCATGACGATTCTCCGGGCGCGCCCTGCGAGGACGCGCGATTTCAACAGAATTGGGGAAGATTAGCCGATTTTCAAGCCGTTGCTCGCGCCCCGACGGGGCAAGACGACCGTGCTAGTATTTCCTCGTCACCAGATCCGCGCACCCCTTGCCCGATCCCAACGCCCCTGCTCCACGCCCCGCCAGCTTCCTCAAGGTCGTCAGTGCGGTCTTCTGGAGTTTCCTGGGTATCCGCAAGAAGGCTTCCGGGGAGCAGGATCAGGTCACCATCAAATTGGTCCACGTCATCATCGTCGGCGTGCTGGGCGCCGCATGCCTGGTCGCAATTCTCGTGACGTTGGTGCGCCTCATAACCCGGTAGAGCGCGACGCGAGCTGTTGCCGGAAGACCTCGGCCACGACACGGGCCGCGCGCACAAGCTCGTCGTCCGTCGTGAGCAGATCCGGGCACAGGCGCAGCCAGAAGCCGCGCGCGTCGCAGGCGACGCCGCGTTCTGCCAGGACCAGCGCACATCGTTGTGCGGCGCCTTGACCTTGGGTGTCGAAGGTCAGGACGCAAAACGCGCCGCGATCGTCGCCTCCACCCACTGCGGTGACGCCTTCTGCGGCCAGCAGGCCGACCAGTCGCCGCTGTTGCGCCTGCGACAGAACCCGCAGTCGCTCGACACCGACCGCCAGAGTGAAGATCTGGCCGGCGCGTGCCTGGTACCAGGTCACGATCGGCGGCGTCGATTCCAGGAACGCATCTCCCCCGGCTGCCCACGCCGGCGGATCCGGCCGCTGGTAAGTGAACGGGTCCCGCTTGGCGAACCAGCCGACGTCGAGCGTCGCGAGCGATCCTTCCAGATGGCGCGGGTGCAGGTAGAGAAAGCACGCGCCGGGGCCGCCGCGCAGATACTTGTAGGCGCCGCCGACGGCAAAGTCCACATCGAGCGCAGTCAAGTCGACCGGCACGACGCCCAGCGAGTGATACACATCGAGCAGCACCTTGGCGCCGTCGCCACGCGCGGTCGCGATCAACGCCGGCAAGTCAGGCAGCAATTGGCCGCTGTTGAACAGCACCTGCGAGAGCACCACCAGATCGGCGCCCGCGCGCACCGCCGACTCCAGGTCCTCGGCAATGAACAGCCCATCGCTACGCGCCTCGACCAGCCGCAACGCTATCCGCCCGCGCCGCGCGTATTCGCGCAGGATCACGTCGATCGAATCGAATTCGCCCCGCGTTGCCACCACGCGCGGCACGGTGTCGTAGGTATTGAGGATCGCGCGCAGCCCCTGCCCGGCGCTGACCTTGGGCACGACGCAATCGCTGCGCAGCGCGCCGAGCAATCGCGCGAGTCGCGATCGGTGCGCTGCCATCTCGTCTGCCCAGCCGCTCCAGGCGCCGCCGAGCTGCGTCTGCCAGAGCGTGATCGCCACGGCAACGTCGCTGGCCGTTGCGTCCAGTGGCCGGCCGAGCGAATGATTGGCGAGGTAGATCTGGCGCGCATTGCGCGCGAGCACGCGTGAGAACAGCGGCGCGACATGGCGGGCGATGGCGCTTTCGGTGAGCGGTCCCGTCCCAAGCGCCGCGACGGCGGCGACGATGGTTTCGGCGGTGTTGGAGGCGGCGTTCATTCAGATTTATGTCCGCGTGTCCGCAACCGTTTCGGCGCCTGCCGCGCGCTTCCGATTGCGATCAGGTGTCCATCGCGCCTGCAGTATAGGAATCGGCCGGGACCGTGTCCACCCGACTGTCGTGTGTTTCGGCGTCTGCTAACATCGCCCGATGCACAGCTCGCCGTTCCGTGCGCCAAGTTGCTCCGTGCGAGCCGCTGTCTGCGCATTGCTCGTGAGCGGCGCGCTCACCGCTTGCAGCGACAACGCGGCGCACCGCCAGGTCGCGCTTGCCGAATGCCGGCTGCCGCGACTCGCATCGGCCGCGCAATGTGGATCGATCGAGGTCGCCGAGGATCGCGCGACGCCGGGTGGACGCAAGATCCCCATAGCGTTCGCGGTGCTGCCTGCCAATACGTTGCGGCCCAAGGGTGACCCGCTGTTCATGCTGGCCGGTGGCCCCGGACAGTCCGCGGCGGCACTGGCACCGCTGGCAGGAATGCTCGGCGGGGTGCGCCGCGACCGCGACATCGTGCTGGTCGACCCGCGCGGCACGGGCAAGTCCGCGCCCTTGCACTGCGCCGCATTGGCGCAGCGCGATCCCTTCGACGAATTTGCCAACTTGGATGCCGCCGCCGCCGCGCGGCGCTGCCTGGCCGAAATCAAGGCGGCCGGGAGCGCCGACGTCGCGCTCTACAACACACCGGCGTACGTCGCCGACCTCGATGCGGTGCGCGCAGCGCTCGGCTACGATCGCATCAACCTGTGGGGCGGATCATACGGATCGCGCGCGGCGCAGGAATACGTGCGACGTTTTCCGCAGCGCGTGCGCAGCGTCGTGCTCGATGGCGTCGCGCCGCCAGACCTGCGCATCAGCCTCGACATCTGGCCCACGCGCGAGGCGGCGCTGGCGCAATTATTCGCCGCTTGCGCTGAGGCCCCCGCCTGCAAGAGCGCCTTTCCCGATCCCAACGCAGCAATCGCCAGCATCCAGAAAGATCTCGGCGCAGGACGCAGTGTCCAAGTCACCGATCCGCGCACCGGCGCGCCGCGCAAGGTGATGCTGAATTTCGACCTGGTCATCGGCGCGCTGCACGCACTGATCTACACCCCGGAATTCGCCAGCCTGATTCCGGTCGTGCTGGAGCGCGCGCAAGCGGGTGACTTTGCGCCGCTGGCGGCCGCGGCGCTCACGCTCACCGACGACGTCAACCGGTCGATGAACCTGGCGCTGCATTACGCGGTCACCTGCGCGGAGGATGCGCCACGAATCGCTGCGAAAGATACCGAACAGGTCCTGGCCACACTGCGGGCACCCACGCTCGCCAGGAACAATCTCGCCGCGTGCGATGGCTGGCCGCGCCCGGCGCTGCCACCGGACTTCAACGCGCCGCTGGTCAGCGACAAGCCGGTACTCATCCTCTCCGGTGGCCTCGACCCGGTGACGCCGCCGGCCAATGGCAAGCGGGTTGCCGAGACACTGCCCAACAGCCGCCACGTAATCGCCGCCGGTTACGGTCACATCGTCTCCGCGCACGCCTGCGCGCCCCGGCTGATCGAGAAATTCATCGACGAGGCCGATTTCAACACGCTGCCGCAGTCTTGCCTCGATCATCTGGCGACCAGCACGCGCCCTCCCATTTTCACTTCACTGCTGCAGACGCAATGATCGCTGTCGACGGCCTGGTCAAGCGCTTTGGCAGAAAGCACGAGATTGTCGCCGTCGACGGTGCCAGTTTTCATGCCGCGGCGGGCGCGATCACCGGCCTGCTCGGACCCAACGGCGCCGGCAAGACCACGCTGCTGCGCATGCTCTCGACCCTGATTGCACCCGACGCCGGCAGCGCGACCGTCGACGGCCACGACGTGGTGCGCGATCGCTATCTCGTGCGCAAGGACATCGGCGTGCTGTCGGACGCACGCGGACTCTACGTCAGGCTCACCGCGCGCGAGAACGTCCGCTACTACGGTCGCCTGCACGGCATGGATGGCGCCGCACTCGACGCGCGCATCGACGAATTGTTTGCCGGCCTCGGACTCGAAGCGCTCGCCGATCGGCGCACGCAGGGCTTTTCGCAAGGCGAGAGGATGAAGGTGGCGATCGCGCGCGCGCTGGTGCACGACCCGAAGACTCTGCTGCTCGACGAGCCCACCAACGGGCTCGACATCATGAGCATCCGCGCGCTGCGCGACCTCCTGCGCAACCTCCGCGCTGCGGGCAAGTGCATTCTCTACTCGACCCACGTGATGCAGGAGGTGAGCGCGCTCTGCGACACGATCGTGATCCTCGGGCACGGGAGGGTGATCGCGAACGGCACCGGTGCCGAGCTGCTCGACCGCACCGGTCGGGCGACGCTGGAAGATGCCTTCGTGTCACTGCTCGGTTCGGGCGAAGGCCTGGCGGCGTAGGCGGGTGATGAATCGCGCCTTCACCGTCGCCGCCAAGGAGATCGTCGACACGCTGCGCGACCGGCGGACGATGCTGGTCACGCTGCTGACCTCGATCGCGGCCGGCCCTCTGTTCCTGGTGCTGATCCTGAACATGACGGCGAACCAGGCCGAACGGGCGCGCGAGTTGAAGTTGCCGGTGCAGGGTGCCGGCAACGCGCCGGCGCTGATCGCGTTTCTGGAGCGCCAGCAGGTCGTAATCCAGCAGGCGCCGCCCGACTACGACGCGAGGATTCGCGCCGGCGAACTCGACGTCGCCCTGGTGATCGATGCCGCCTTCGAGGCCGACGTCGCCAGCGGCAAGGCCGCGACCGTGCGCCTGGTCTACGACCGCTCGCGCGACCGCGCGCGCGCCTCGATCGACGCCGCGGAGTCGCTGCTGCGCGCCTACAACCGTCAATGGGGAACGCAGCGCTTGCTGCTGCGCGGGATCGCGCCGCAGGTGGCCTCGCCGCTCGATATCCAGGGCGTAGACGTCGCCACACCGCAGCAGTCGGGCGCGCTGATCCTGTTCCTGGTCGCGTATTACGGCTTGTTCGCGGCACTGATCGGCGGCATGGCGCTGGCTCTCGACGCCACCGCGGGCGAGCGCGAGCGCGGCTCGCTCGAGCCGCTGCTCGCGACGCCGCTGACGCCGCTCGAAATCGTCGCCGGCAAATGGGCCGCCATCGCGACCTTCGACGCCCTGGTGGTCGTGCTGACGCTGTTCGGCTTCTACCTGACGCTCAATTTCGCGCCGCTGCCGGCGATCGGCGTACCGTTCCTGTTCGGGACGCTCGAGTTCCTGCGCTTCATCGCGATCCTGCTGCCGTTGATGGCCATGCTGCCGGCGGCGCTGCTCTACGTGGGCATGCGCGGCCGCACGCTCAAGGAAGCGCAGGCCAATATTTCGGTGCTGCTGTTCGTCGTCAGCATGATGCCGGTGATACAGCTATTTCTACAGAAGAAGGAGCCGCCGTGGCTGCTCTGGGTGCCGATTTCGGCGCAGTACACGCTGCTCACGCGCGCCCTGCGCGGCGATGCGATTGCGTTGCTCGACTGGGCGCAGAGCGCGATCGTGCCGATCGCGCTGACGTTGCTCGCACTGCTGGTGGTCGCGCGCCGCCTCGGCCGCGAGACCGCGCTGGGATCACGCGACTGAACTAGGCAAGTTGCCGCAACACGGTCAACGGCGGCTGGCGCAACGTGCCGCGCGTGCCAAGCCAACCGGCAATCGCCACGCCGATCGCTCCGCCGCCGACACCGATCAGCCAGATCCATGGATTCCAGTGGAATGGAATCTGGAAGGTACGCTCCGCGAGCACATAACCGATGATCGTCGCGCCTGTCGCCGCGAGCAGTCCGGCGAGCGCGCCCAGCGTGAGGAACTCGGCGACTTGCGCTGCAGTCAGCTGGCGCTGGCTCGCACCGAGCGTGCGCAGGATGGCGGCATCGTAGCGTCGCTCGTCCTGGGTCACGGTGATGGCAGCCTCCAGCACCAGTACGCCGCCGACGAGCGTGAACAGGAAGACGAACTCCACCGCGCGCGCCACCTGCTCGATGATCGATTGCACCTGGTGCAGGATTTCGCCGACGTCGATCACCAGCACGTTCGGAAACTCGTGCAGCAGCGACGTGAGCCAAGCAGCGTTGCCGGCAGGCGCGCGAATCGCCGCGATGTAGGTCGTGGGCATCGCATCGAGCGCGCCGGGCGGAAACAGTGCGAAGAAATTGACGCGGAAACTATCCCAGGCGACCTTGCGCAGGCTGGTGACCTTGGCGCTGGCGCGTGCGCCGGCAAAGTCCCAGGTCAGCGTGTCGCCGAGATGGATGTTCAACGACTTGGCGATGCCGTCTTCGAGCGACATGCCGCCCGCTTCTCCGGGCTTCCACCACGCGCCGTCGACAATTCGATTGCTCGGTGGCAGATCGGCCACCGACGAGAGGTTGAATTCGCGCTCGCCCAGCTGGCGCGAGCGGGCGTCGGTAAGGAGGCTGGTATCGAAGGGCTTGCCGTTAACCTCGACCAGTCGTCCGCGCACCATTGGGTAGGTGACCGCGTCCACCGAGAGTTCGCGCTTGATCAGCGCCGGCACGCCCTGTCTCTGGTCGGGAAGTACGTTGATCAGAAAAGCGTTGGGCGCGTCCTGCGGAAGGCTCGCGCGCCAGGTCTGCATCAGATCGCCGCGCACGAGGGTGAGCAACAGCAGCGCCATCAGGCCCAGCCCCAACGCACCGATCTGCATGCTCACCGCCAGTGGCCGCCGGCGCAGGTTGGCCAAGCCGTAGCGCCAGCTGTATCCGCGCTGCGGCAAAAGGCGCAACAACGCAACCAGCATCCGCGCCACCAGCGCTGCCGCGGCCAGCAGTCCCGCGATTCCGGCGATCATGATCAGTGCGGTCTTAGCATCCTGTGCCTGCGCGCCGATGAGCAGCGCGACCGTGATCGCGCCCAGCACATACGCCACTGCCCCACCCGCGCGCGGCATCCCGAGATCGCGGCGCAGGACGCGCAGCGGCGGCACCCGCGCCAATGCAACCAGCGGCGGCAACGCAAAGCCGAGCAACAGCAGCAATCCAGTGCCAAACGCGGCCATGCCCGGCGCGAATCCGGGTGGCGGCAGATCCGCGCGCACCATCGAGCCCAGCAGCAGCACCAGCAACTGCTGGCCGCCGAGCGCGAGAACGCAGCCGACGACGCTCGCCAGCGTGCCGAGCACGAGGAATTGCAGCGAGAACAGCGCGAGCACCTGCCGCTCGCCCGCGCCCAGGCAGCGCATCAATGCCGCCGCATCGAGATGCCGGCGCAGGTAGCGCGATGCCGCAAGCGCCACCGCCGCGGCAGCGAGTATCGCCGCGACCAGCGCCGCCAGACCGAGGAACTGTTCCGCGCGTTCGAGCGTCTGCCGCACTTCGGGCCGCAGGTCGCGAATCGACTCGAGTCGCTGACCGCGTTCCAGCCGGGGCTTGGCCCAGTCGCGAAAGGCATTGCTGCCCTCGCCCGCGACAAGCAGGCGCCAGCTCGCGCGATTGCCCGGCTGCAGCAGTTTGGTCGCCGCCACGTCGTCGATGTTCATCAGCAGTTTGGGACCCAGCGTGAACAAGCCGCCGGTCACCTCGGGATCCTGCTGCACGATCGCCGAGATTTTCAGCGTTGTCTCGCCGACCCCGAGCAGCGCGCCCTCCTGCACACCGAGACGCGCCGCAAGACGCGTGTCGACCCACAGCTCACCGGGCGCCGGGATGCCCTTCGCAGGCCGCCCGTCGGGATCGCGCGGATCGGTCAACGTGATCGCGCCGCGCAATGGGTAACCTGCGCCCACGGCCTTGACGTCGGCCAGCACCGGTTCAACCGCCGCGGCTGGATCGGCCGGCGCCACCATACTGTTGAAGCGAATTGCCGGCACGACCGCCAGGCCGCGCGAGCGCGCCTCCTGTTCGAACGCAGGAGGAAACGGACGATCCGCGGAAAGCAGCAGGTCCGCGCCGAGCAGCACGTTGGCCTGCCGCGTCAGCGCGCCCTTGACCCTGTCGGTGAAGAACCCGACGGTGCCGACGCTGGCCACCGCCAGCACCAGTGCCGCGAACAGCACCGACAATTCGCCCGCGCGCCAGTCGCGGCGCAGCATCACCAGCGCGAGCCGCAGCGTATTCACGCGCGTACCGTCGTCGCCATTTCATCGCCGACCAGCTTGCCGGACGCGAGCGACAGTCGCCGGCTGCAGCGCGACGCAATTTCGACGTCGTGCGTGACCAGCAGCAGCGTCGTCCCCCGCTCCTGGTTCAGCGTGAACATAAGATCGGCGATCTCCCCGCCGGTCGCGGCGTCGAGATTGCCGGTGGGTTCGTCGGCCATGAGCATTTTCGGCTCGCCCGAAAACGCACGGGCCAACGCGACCCGCTGTTGCTCGCCCCCCGAAAGCTGCCGCGGATAGTGCGTTACCCGCGCCGCGAGACCCACGCGGGCAAGCCAATCGCGCGCGCGCGCCGGCGCATCCGCCGCCCCAGCAAGTTCAAGTGGAAGCATCACGTTCTCCAGCGCGGTCAGCGCGGGCAGCAACTGGAAGGACTGGAACACGAAGCCGAGCCAGCGTTGCCGCAACGCAGCGCGCGCGTCTTCGCTGAGGTCGTTGAGCCCCGTCTCGCCCAGCCAGACCTCGCCCGATGTGGGCCGGTCGAGTCCAGCGAGCAGGCCCAGCAGCGTCGTCTTGCCCGATCCCGACGCACCGACGATGGCCACCGTCGCGCCTGCTGCGACATCGAAACTGACGTCGTCGAGAATCAGTAACGGCGCGTCGCCGCTCTGGACCTGCTTGCTCAGACTTCGAGCACGAATGACGGTACTGGACATGGGATCGCGTGACGAAACTTAAATATGGCGCGCCGGGCCGACGCGAAGTGCAAGCTGTGCACTTCACAGCACATGGGGCCCGGGATATGCAAATCAAGCTGCGTTAATCAACTCCATTGTAACGTGTCGCTTCACCGCACCCGGAATAGGGCAGTCACGAGCCGGTCCAGTAGAATGGCGCAACGACGCACACGTCGCAACGCACCCCACCATGCTCACGAGACGCTCGATCGTTGCCCTGCTGCTGGCGTTCGCATTATTCAGCGCGCACGCTGCCGCGCCCGTGGGCAAGGTCATCCTGGTGCTCGGCGACAGCATTTCGGCGGGTTATGGTCTGCCCGCGGGCGCCGGATGGGTGTCGTTGCTGCAAAGCCGGCTCACCGCCGCGCACTATCCCTACACCGTAGTCAACGCCAGCATCAGCGGCGATACGACCGCCGGTGGTCGCGCGCGGCTCGACGCCTTGCTGGCGCAGCATCGCCCGGCGATCACGATCGTCGAGCTTGGCGGCAACGACGGCCTGCGCGGCAGCAGCGTCGAAGTCATGCGCCAGAATCTCGATGCGATGATCGGCGCCGCAGAAAAAAACGGCTCGAAGGTGTTGCTGATCGGCATGCGCATGCCACCCAATTACGGTCCGGCGTATGTGCAACGCTTCGACGCGAGCTTCGCCGAGGTCGCCAAACCGCGAAAGGTCGCGCTGGTGCCGTTCATCTTCGATGGCTTCGCGGCCGAGGAAACCATGTTTCAGGCCGATCGCTTTCACCCGGCTGCCGCGGCACAACCGAAGATGCTCGACACCATCTGGCGCGAACTCAAGCCGATGTTGAGCGCGCCGGCCAAGGGACCATGAACGCCAGCAACGACCGGCAGGTCAACAGCCAGCGAGTCGCGATCGGGGCGCTTTCGGAGTTTCCAGATCGCATCGACGTGCGCAGCCCCGCCGAATTCGCGATGGATCACATTCCGGGTGCGATCAACGCGCCGGTGCTCGACGACATCGAACGTGCGCGGGTCGGCACGCTCTACGCCGCGTCGCCCTTCGCCGCGCGTCGACTGGGCGCGGCCATCGTGGCGAGACGCATCGGCGCGATGCTCGAAACGCTGTTCGCCGACCAGCCCCGCGACTGGAAGCCGCTGGTCTATTGCTGGCGCGGCGGCCAGCGCAGCCGCGCGCTCGCGCATGTGCTCAACGAAGTCGGCTGGCGCGCCATGCAGCTCGACGGCGGCTATCGGAGCTGGCGACGGCACGTTGTGGCTGAGCTCACGACTCGTCCGGCCGCCTTCGAATTCGTCGTCGTCTGCGGGCTCACGGGGTCGGGCAAGAGCCGGCTGCTGGCGGCACTGACTTCGGATGGCGCGCAAACGCTCGATCTGGAAGGCCTGGCACGCCATCGTGGCTCGCTTCTGGGCGGATGGCCGAACGCGCCGCAACCCTCGCAGAAGGCATTCGAGAGTCAGCTCTACTGTGCGCTGGAGCGTCTCGATCCCACGCGTCCCGTGTTCGTCGAATCCGAAAGCAGGCGCGTCGGCATGTTGCAGCTACCCGACGCACTGCTCGCCGCCATGCGTTCGGGTCGCGCGATCACGTTGCGCACGCCGCTCGCACAGCGGGTGGGATTGCTCAAGGAAGAGTACGCACACTTCATCGGCGAGGCGACACGACTCGACGAATGCCTGCAGCCCCTGGTGCTTCTGCATGGAAAGGCGACGCTGGCGCATTGGTCGGCGCTGGCACAGGAAGGCGACTGGGACGCGTTGGTTGGCGAATTGCTCGAGCGCCACTACGACCCTGCCTACAGCCGATCGCTACGTGCGAATTTTCCGGCGACCGGCCCCGGCCTGACCATCGACGTACCCGACGCGTCGGGCAGCGCCTTTGCCACCCTCGCGCACGACCTGCGTTCACGCATCGACGCGCGCGAGCGTGTCGCCAGCAACTAGAGGAGTTACCAAGTGCCAGATTACAAATTTCGCATCGTCAACGTCTTCGCCGAGGAGCGCCTCGGCGGCAATCCGCTGGCGGTCTTCGAAGATGGCCGCGGTCTCGACGACGCGACCATGCAGGCGCTCGCGCTGCAATTCAATGTTTCGGAAACAACGTTCATCCTGCCGTCGACAGTCGCCACCGCGCGCGTGCGCATCTTCACGCCGACCTTCGAAATGCCGTTCGCGGGACACCCGACGCTGGGCAGCGCGCAGGTCGTGCGTGCGCTCACCCATGCCGGCGACTCGCTGACGCTGGAAATGCGCGCGGGTATCGTGCCGGTGACTGCGCAAGGCGATCGCTGGACGTTGCAGGCCAAGTCGCCACGCACGCGCAAGGTGGATGCCAGTGGCGAAGACCTCGCGGCGATGCTCGGACTTCGCGCCAGCGATCTCGGCGCCCAACCGCTTTGGGTCGATACCGGTAGCGAACAACTTGTGATTCCACTTGTCAGCAGCGAGGCTGTGCGCCGCGCCGCACCGAATCCGGCACTGGTTATGAAATTCGGCAACGTCTCCAGCGATGGCGCCAGCGCGCGCGCCATGGCCTACATCTGGGTCGCGGACGGGCCCGGCAAAGTGCTGTGCCGGTTCTTCTTTCCCAAGCACGGTGCGATGATCGAGGATCCGGGCACCGGTTCGGCGTGCGCCAACCTCGGTGGCTGGCTCGTCGCCACCGGGGCACCACGACCGCAGACCCTGGCGCTTTCCCAGGGCGAGTCCGTCAGCCGGCGTTGCCATCTGGGACTGACGGTCGACGCCGCCGGCACGATTTTCGTCTCCGGCAGGGCAATCGAACTCGGCAGCGGCAGCGTGAACCTGTAGCAGGCGGTTACAAAGCCCTTCGTTGCGTCGTCAACAGCCGGCTACTGTGGATCGTTGTAGGCGTACACGCGCTCCCTGAAGGGGAGCCAGCACGGGGAGCAGCCATGCGTAGTGCGCTCGCGGCAATTGGTTTGGCGTTGGCGACGGTCGTGGTCGCCGCACCGGTCCAGTCCGGGACCTATGTCCCGTCGGTACTCGGCTACGACGACGCCCGACATCTGCTCAACCGCACGGGATTTGGCGCCAGCCAGGCCGAAGTCGAGCGCTTTGCCGGCCTGACCCGCGAACAGGCTGCGCGCAAGCTCCTCGCCGATACGCGCACCATCGCGCTTACCCCGCCGCCGGCATGGACCGCCGACACGGGACCGTTGCGCTATCCGCGCGCCGGAGAAAAAGCCACCGAAGCGGAGAAGAAGATGTTCCAGCAGGAACAGCTCCGCGAGGGGCTGCAGCTGCGCGCGTGGTGGGTGAGCGAAATGCTCGATACACCTTCGCCGCTCACCGAGCGAATGACGCTCTTCTGGCACAACCATTTCGTTTCCAGCCAGCAGAAGGTCAAGCTCGCCGAGCTGATGTATCGCCAGAATGTCACGCTGCGTGCCAACGCGCTCGGCAATTTCGGCGAATTGCTGCACGCTGTCGGCCGTGATCCGGCGATGGTCATCTATCTCGACAGCGCGCAAAACCGCAAGGGCACGCCGAACGAAAACTTCGCGCGCGAAGTGATGGAATTGTTCACCCTCGGCGAAGGCAACTACAGCGAACAGGACGTCAAGGAAGCGGCGCGCGCGTTCACCGGCTGGAGTCTCGATCGCGCCACGGGGCAGTTTCTGTTCCGGCCGTTCATCCACGACTACAGCACCAAGACCGTGCTCGGCAAGAGCGGCAATTTCGACGGCGACCAGGTGCTAGACATACTGCTCGCGCAGCCGCAGACCGCCGAATTCATCACTCGCAAGCTGTGGCGCGAATTCGTCTCGCCGGAGCCCGAAGAGGCCGAGGTCAAGCGCATCGCGCGCCAGTTTCGCGATGCGCGCTACGACGTCAAGGTGGCGCTCTACGGCCTGCTGACCTCGAACGCCTTCTATGCACCGCAAAATCGCGCGACGCTGGTCAAGTCGCCGATCGAGCTGGTCGTGGGTACGCTGCGCCAGTTCGACCTCAAGCCTGGCCAGACGTTGCCCTTCGCAGTCGCTGCAGCCGGCATGGGGCAGAACCTGTTCTCTCCGCCCAACGTCAAAGGCTGGCCCGGACAGGACACGTGGATCAACTCCACCACGCTGCTGGCGCGCAAGCAGTTTCTCGACCGCGTTTTTCGTGTCGATGAAGCGGGCACGGCAACGATGGCCGCGACTGGAGATTCGACCATCGACAAACCGGCCCCGAAACAGGCGATCGCACCCAACGGCGCGCAGGACGACGAGAAGGTTCGCCAGGCGCAGTTCCGTCGCGCCATGGATCGCGGCGTCACCAGCATCGAGTTCGACAGCAAGTCGTGGTTCGCGCAGTTTGGGGCCAACGCCGATCCGGCGCGCCGCAGCAGCGTCGCGAGCCGCCTGCTGCTCGCGACCGCACCGCAATTGCCTCCCGATCCGAACAGCGAGCCGCTGGCGCTGGTGCGCGGCATCGTTCTCGACGTAACCTATCAGCTGAAATGACCGGGAGACCGACGATGGATCGTCGCAACTTTCTCAGGCTCGCCGCATCGGCCCCGCTGGTCTCGCTGCCCGCGGGCGCAATGGCGAATCTTGCGTGGGCGACCGCACCGGCCGGCGCTGACTACCGTAACCTGCTGGTGCTCATCGAGCTCAAGGGCGGCAACGACGGCCTCAACACCGTGGTGCCGTTCGCCAATCCGTCGTACTACGCATTGCGCCCCAAACTGGCGATCCCGCGCGAACAGGTCGTCGCGCTGAGCGACAGCGTCGGCCTGCACCCCGCCCTCGAACCGTTGCTGCCCTTCTGGAAGAGTCGCGAACTTGCCGTACTGCAAGGCGTGGGCTACCCCGAGCCCAATCTCTCGCATTTCCGCTCGATCGAAATCTGGGACACGGCATCGAAGAGTCAGGACTATCTGCAGGATGGCTGGTTGACCCGCACCTTTGGTGCCGTGCCGACGCCGGCAAGCTTTGTCGCCGACGGCGTGCTCATCGGTTCGCCTGATCTCGGTCCGCTGGCCGGAGGCGGAACACGCGCCATCGCGCTCGCCAACACCGAGCAGTTTCTGCGCCAGGCGAGACTGGCAACGCTTGAAGGTCAGTCGAACAACAAGGCCTTGAAGCACATTCTCAAGGTCGAGTCGGACATCCTGCAGGCTGCTTCGCACTTGTCGGCCAACCGGGTGTTTCGCACCGAATTTCCGGCGACCGGTTTCGGCAACGCCATGCGCACCGCCGCGCAGGTGATCGCCAATCAGGCCGGCGTCGCGGTCGTGCGGGTCACCCTCAGCGGCTTCGACACCCACAGCGGCCAGCCTGGCACGCAGGCCCGGCTGCTCGGCGAACTCGCCAGCGGCATCGTCGCGCTCAAGGGCGCGCTCGACGAACTCGACAAGTGGAACAGCACGCTGCTTTTGACCTACGCGGAATTCGGCCGGCGGCCCAAGGAAAATCTCTCCAACGGCACGGACCATGGCACGTCGAGCGTACATTTCGCGCTCGGCGGACGCGTCGCGGGCGGACTCTACGGCGAGCAACCGGCGCTCGATCGCCTGTCCGGCGATGGCAATCCCGGCTACGCCATCGACTTTCGCAGCGTGTACGCCACCGTGCTCGATCGCTGGTGGGGCGTGCCGTCGCAGGGACCGCTCGGCGGGCGGTTCGCGTCGGTGCCAATATTGCGCGCATAGTTTCCATCGCGCCGTCTCTGCTACCGTTCGAGAGTGGCGGTGTCTAAGCTGCGTTCGCGTCCCACGCCGCGATGAATTCCTGCCAGTGCGGCTGCGCCGTCGCAGCGATCTTCGCGCGTGCCAGTGATACCTCCGCCGCGTATTCGCCCGCCGAGAGCGTCCCGCGCAACAACTGAAAGCGCAGGTAAAGCAGGTAGGTGTTCATCGCGTCGGTTTCGCAGTAGCGCCTGATCTCGTCGAGTTTTCCAGCGGCAAATGCCGCGTGCACCTGGCTGCCGTCGATGCCCAGCTTGCCCGGGAAGCCGCACAGTCGCGCCATCGCGTCGAGGCCGGCACTCGCCCGCGGCTGGTACATCGCCAGCACGTCCATGAGATCGAGATGGCGCGTGTGATAGCGGCCGAGGTAACTGTTCCACTTGAACTCGCGATCCTCGTCGCCCCAGTCCCAGAACTTGGCCGCGGTGACGCCGTGGATGAGTCGCGCGATGGTTGAGCACCGGCAGGTCGAAGCCGCCGCCGTTCCACGACACCAGTTGCGGCGTGTAGCGATCGATGCCGTCGTAGAAGCGGCGGATCAACTCGGGCTCGGGATCGGACGCTTCGCCCAGCGACCACACGCGAAAGTTGTTGCCCTCGCGCATGGCACAGGCGATCGCGACGACGCGCTGCAGATACAGCGGCATGAAGTCGCTACCGGTCGCGGCGCGCCGTTGCTGCAATGCCCAGGCCAGCACGTCGGCGTCCGCGAGCGTCGCCGGCAGGCGATGCAGGACACGCAATCCCGCGACATCAGGGATCGTCTCGATATCGAAAACGAGCGTCGGAGTCATGAATGCCGCCGGCGCGCGCTGTTCTAGCCCGGGAACACGCCGGTCGACAGGTAACGGTCGCCGCGGTCGCAGGCGATGAATACGATGGTGGCGTCGTGCACCTCGCGCGAAACGCGCAGCGCCACCGCACACGCGCCGCCGGAAGAAATGCCGGCGAAAATGCCCTCTTCGCGCGCCAGCGCGCGCGCCATGTCCTCGGCGTCGGCTTGCGAGACCGACAGGACTTCGTCCACCCGTTTGGCGTCGTATATCTTCGGGAGGTACGCCTCGGGCCACTTGCGAATACCGGGTATCTGCGAGCCCTCGTCGGGCTGGCAGCCGATGATCTTGATGGCGGGATTTTTTTCCTTGAGGAAGCGACCGGTGCCCATGATCGTGCCAGTCGTGCCCATGCTTGACACAAAATGGGTGATCCGGCCGTCGGTATCCCGCCAGATCTCGGGGCCGGTGCCGCGGTAGTGCGCCAGCGGATTGTCGGGGTTGGCGAACTGATCGAGGATGACACCCTTGCCTTCGTCGCGCATCTTCTCGGAAATGTCGCGCGCGCTTTCCATGCCGCCGGCCTTGGGTGTCAGGACGATCTCCGCGCCAAACGCGCGCATCGTCTGCCGTCGTTCCACCGACAGGTGCTCGGGCATGATCAGAATCATGCGATAGCCGCGCATCGCCGCCGCCATCGCCAGCGCGATGCCGGTGTTGCCGGAGGTCGCTTCGATCAGCGTGTCGCCGGGCTTGATCTGGCCGCGCTTTTCGGCCTCGACAATCATCGACAAGGCCGGCCGGTCCTTGACCGATCCCGCCGGATTGTTCCCCTCTAGCTTGGCGAGGACGACGTTGGTCGTCCGGCCCGGCAACCGCTGCAGCCGAACCAGCGGCGTGTTGCCGACGGTGTCTTCGATGGTCTTGTACACGGGACGCGAATCATTCGATGCGAGGCCAATTGTAACTGACGACGCTCGCGCCTCGTGCTGCGAGTGCTATCGTCGTCACTGCCGGATACGACTGCACAAAAACAAACCCCGCCACATGGGCGGGGTTTGCGAGAAGCTCGACCCGATTACTTGGTGGCCTTGGTGTCGGCGGCCTTGGTGTCCTTGGCGGCCGTATCCTTTGCGGCCGGCGCGTCCTTGGCGGTCGTGGACTTCTTTGCCTTGTCGTCCGCCGGAGCAGACTTCTTCGCGGCGGCTTCCTTCTTGGCTTTCGCCTCGGCGGCCTTGGCATCCTTCTTCGCCTTGGCGTCGGCATCGGCCGCATCTTTCTTCGCCTTTTCCGCCTTCGCCGCGTCCTCCTTGGCCTTGGCCTTGGCTTCCTTGTCAGCCTTTGCCTTTTCGGCCTTGGCTTCCTTGTCCGCCTTCGCTTTCTCGGCCTTGGTCATTTCCTTGGCGGGGGCAGCGGCGGGTGCAGCGGCCTTGGCAGCAGGAGCTGCGGCCGCGGGGGCGGCTGCAGCGGCCGGCGCAGCCTTGGCAGCGGGCGCCGCAGGTGCGGGCGCTGCTGCCGGGGCAGGCGTTGCCGCCGCCTTGGCCGCAGGTGCTGCGGTAGTTGCGGCTGCAGGTGCCGCCGGTGCTGGAGCTGGCGCCGCTGCGGGTGCGGCCGCCTTGGGCTCGGCTTTGGCCGGTGCGGCCGGAGCCGCGGTCGTCGCGCCGCTGACCGCAATCTGATCCTTGATCTTGGCGAACGTACCTTCCTTGATGCCGCTGACCTTCATGATGTCTTCAGGCGTCTTGAACGGCCCGTTCTTGGTACGGTAATCGATGATCGCCTGCGCTTTGACCGGACCGATTTCCGGCAGCGCGTCGAGCTGTTCCTTGGTTGCGGTATTGATATTGACCGCCGCCAATGCAAACGCCGAGAACAGCAGCGTGATCAGCAGCAATATGAATCTTTTCATGACCCCTCCGAAACGGAAAATGTGCTTCGTCCCCACAGGCGTCTATCGCGCCAGTAGTCGCCGGTCCCTAAAACGGCCGCGCGATGTTAACCGTTGACAGGGGTTTGGGCAAGGAGCGCGTTTACACAGCGCGGAATGCCTTCCGCGACGTCTGACAGCGGTCTGGCGTAGCCCGCGTCGCGCAATCGGGAGAGATCGGCCTGGGTGAAGCTCTGGTACTTGGCCGCAAGGCCGGGAGGAAAGGCGATGTACTCGATCGAGCCCGCATGGTGCAGTGCGTCGAAGGTCATCGCCGGTGAGCCGTCTGCGAGCCGGCATGCATTGATCGTCGCCATTGCCACCGCGTTGAAGGTCGCGGCGTGTCCGGTACCCAGGTTGAATATCCCCGAGCGCTGCGGATGGTCGAGGAAGTCGAGATTCACCGCGACCACATCGTCGACGCTGACGAAGTCGCGTTGCTGCTCACCTGCGGAGTAGCCGCCCGAGCCCTCGAACAGCTGCACCTTTCCAGTCGCGCGGTACTGGTTGAAAAAATGCCAAACCACCGACGCCATGCGTCCCTTGTGCGCTTCGCGCGGGCCATACACGTTGAAATAGCGGAATCCGGCGATCTGCGCGGTGCGTTCCGGCAGCGTGCGCCGCACGTACTGGTCGAAGAGCAGCTTGGAATAGCCGTAGACATTGAGCGGCGCTTCGCAGGCGCGTTCCTCGCGAAATTCCCGGCTCCCGCCATAGACCGCCGCCGACGACGCGTACAGGAACGGGATATCGTTGTCCTGGCAATGCTCGAGCAATGTGACCGAATAACGGTAGTTGTTGGCCAGCATGTAGCGCGCGTCGGTCTCCATGGTGTCGGAACAGGCGCCCTGATGCAGAACCGCCGCGATGTCGTCGTCGAAGTCGCCATCGGAGAGCCGACGCGTGAATTCGTCCTGGTCGAAATAGTCGGCGATTTCGCAGTCGGCGAGGTTGCGAAACCTGTCGTCGTGACCGAGATTGTCGACCGCGAAAATGCGCGTCTCGCCGCGGGCGTTGAGCGCCTTGACCAGATTCGAGCCGATGAAGCCGGCGGCGCCAGTGACTACGGTGTACACGCGGGTTCCTCTTGCATTCGGGGCGTCATAACTCGATGTCGACCTTGCCGACGTGCGTCGTCACGAACGGCACACGCGGCGCGACCGCGCACAGCAATTCGTAACTCACCGTGCTCGCCGCCGCGGCAACATCTTCCACGGGCAGGCCCTCGCCCCACAATACCACCGGGCTGCCGACCACCGCTTCCGGCACGTCGGTCAGGTCGATGGTCATCATGTCCATCGACACCCGTCCTGCAGTGCGCACCTTCCGGCCGCACACGAGCACCGGAGTGCCGTTGGGCGCATGGCGCGGATAGCCGTCGGCATAGCCACAGGCCACGACACCAACCCGGTGTGCACGCGCCGCCGTGTAGTCGCCGCCGTAGCCCACGCTGTCGTTGGCCTTGAGATCCTGGATGGCGACGAGTTCGGTGCGCAGCGTCATCACCGGAGTCAGGCCCAGCGACTGTGCTGTGTCGTAATGCAACGGCGACGCACCGTAGAGCATGATGCCTGGTCGGACGTAGTCGCCGCCAACTTCGTCGAAGCGCAGCACGCCGGCGGAATTGGCGATCGAACGCGGGTACGGCAAGCCCTTGCACGCCTGCTCGAAGACGCGCAGCTGTTCGTGCAGACCTTCCTCCTCATCGGCGCGCGCAAGGTGCGTCATCATGCGCAGCGCCGCGACGCTGGCCGCGCGCGACAGCCGCTCGGCCACGGCGCCCGCCTCTTCGGGCCTGAATCCGAGGCGATTCATGCCGGTATTGATCTTGATGAACACTTCCAGCGGTCGCGACAGCGTTGCAGTCTCCAGCATGCGGAGGTGTTCGGTGTGGTGCACAACTATCGCAAGCCGCCGCGCAGCGATCTCCGGCAGCTCATCGGGTGAAAAGAAACCTTCGATGAGCAGAATCCGTCGCGCATAATGCTTCTCACGCAGAGCAATCGCGGCATCGAGTTCGAGCAGCGCCAGGCCATCGGCATCGGCAAGCGCAGGCAGCACGCGCGCGAGTCCATGTCCATAAGCGTCGGCTTTGACGACTGCGAGTACCTGCGCGCCGACGCTGCGCTGCCTGGCGACGCCAAGATTGGCGCGCAATGCTGCGAGGTTGATCTGGGCCAGGATCGGGCGAGTCATGACGGCGCGCGAAGAGACAGCGGTGTGCGGCGGTAATGAACCAGCGGGCGCCGGTTTTGTCTGATGTGAATAACGTGGTATAAGGCGCGAGCCGCTAGCGCCACGAGAAGAGCAATTATACACAAGCGCCGCGCACACTTTGATGCGCACGCCGACAGGCGCCCAGCGCCAACGAGCGTTCACGCCTTACGAGGAAAATGAAGGCCGGGTTCTACATCATAATGGCGGCGCAGTTTTTCTCGTCGCTGGCAGACAATGCGTTGCTCGTCGCGGCAATCCAGATGTTGCGCGATATGGACTCGCCGGCGTGGATGACTCCCGCGCTCAAGCAGTGCTTCGTCGTCTCGTACGTGCTGCTCGCGCCACTGGTCGGCGCCTTCGCCGACTCGATGCCCAAGGGTCGCGTGATGCTCTACACCAACGGCATCAAGATCATTGGTTGCTCACTGATGCTGTTCACGCTGCATCCGCTGGCCGCATATGCGATCGTCGGCCTCGGCGCGGCCGCGTATTCGCCCGCGAAGTACGGCATCCTCACCGAACTGCTGCCGCCACGGCAGCTCGTCGTCGCCAACGGCTGGATCGAAGGCACGACAGTCGCCTCGATCATCCTCGGCGTACTGCTCGGCGGCTTGCTCATCAGCGGACCGGCATCGAGCATGCTGCTCGCGATCGACATCCCGCGCATCGACACCGGCATCAACACGCCGCCGCAGGCCGCAATTGCAGTGCTCATCAGTCTGTACGCGGTCGCCGCGCTGTTCAACTGGTACATCCCCGACACCGGCGTCGCGCATCGCGCGCCGAGCAAGAATCCGCTGTTCCTGATACGCGAATTCGGCCACTGCTGCGCGCTGCTCTGGCGCGACAAGCTTGGTCAGATTTCGCTGGCGACGACGACGCTGTTCTGGGGTGCGGGCGCGACGCTGCAGTTCATCGTCATCGACTGGGCGGCGTCGCACCTCTGCTATAACCTGTCGCGCGCGTCGTACTTGCAGGGCGTGGTCGCGGTCGGCATCGCGCTCGGCGCGGTGGCGGCGGCAAAATTCGTGTCGCTGCGCGGCGCGGTCAAGGTCCTGCCGATCGGCGTGCTGATGGGCGTCGGCGTCACCAGCATGATCTTCATCATGAGCCTCGAGACGGCGGTGCTGGTCATGACGATGATCGGCGCGTTCGCCGGATTCTTCGTGGTTCCGATGAATGCGCTGCTGCAGCACCGCGGCCACGTATTGATGGGCGCAGGACATTCCATCGCGGTGCAGAACTTCAACGAGAACATCGGCGTGCTGGTCATGCTGTCGTGTTACGCACTGCTGGTGTTCCTGGGATTGTCGACCAACACCGTGATAATCCTCTTCGGGATGTTCGTCGCGGGCGCGATGCTGCTGGTGATGTGGCGCCATCGCCGCAACCTGGCCAAGGGCGACGTGATGCACCTGATCGCATCCGACCACTCGGCCGTGGCTTCGGGCCACGCCGTGGCGCCGGGTCAGAGAATGACCGGCTGATCCGACAGTTCGTTCGGCCCCGCGCCTGTGCGCGGAAAATGCTGCGCCAGCAGGGCGTTGACCGTGTCGATGCCGTCGATCGCACCGTCGGCGAAGCGCTTCTCCCGGAACGCAACCTCCATGCCGCGGCAAAGCGCCTGCCAGGTATCGTCGCCTACCTTGCGATGAATGCCACGGTCGGCGACGATTTCCACATCGCGATCGGCAAGCAGCAGGTAGATGAGCACGCCGCAGTTTTCCTCGGTGTCCCAGATGCGAAGGCGTCCGAATACCTCGAGCGCACGCTCGCGCGGCGTTTCGCCGCGCACCAGCTGACCCATCGGCAGCGAGCCTTCGACGACGAAGCGCACCTGTCCGCCGTGCATGCGCTCGCCCGCGGCGATCGCCTCCTCGATGCGCTTCATCACAACCGGCGGAAATGCGCGCCGCGCGGTCCAGTGGTCGATGACCAGATGTCTGCCGAAACGTAGGGGTCTGCGATCGGCCATGCCGCCGCCTCCTGGATTATGACTATGAACTACTCTTAGTCGATCTGTGCTCGCAGGCGCGCGGCGCTACCAGCCACCCGACGCTCCGCCGCCGCCAAAACCGCCACCGCCGCCGGAGAAGCCGCCTCCGCCGCCACCAAAACCGCCGCCGCCCATGCCGCCGCCACCGCCACCCATGCCGGGAATCCATCCACCGCGGCCGCCAAAGCTCGAGAACAGGATCAGGAAGAACGCGATCACGGCGGCGATGCCGCCGATCAGCAGCGACCCGGCGACGATCCATGCGGCCGCACCGGCGACGCCGGATCCAACCAGCGAACCACCCAGGTTGCCGAGCACCGAGCGCAGGATGCCGCCGATCACCGGCACGGCAACGAGCAGGATGATGAACAGCGTACCGAAGTCGATGTCGGCCAACGACTTCTTGCGCGCCTGCTTGCCGGGCGGCGGCAGCGGCTTGCCGTCATTGACGACTTCCATGATGCGGTCGACGCCGGCGTTGATGCCCGCGCCGAACTGACCCTGTTTGAAATACGGGGCGATGGTCTCGCCGATGATGCGCCGCGAGGTGATGTCGGTGAGCACGCCTTCGAAGCCGTAACCGACTTCGATGCGCATCTTCTTGTCGTCCTTGGCGACGATGAAGATCGCGCCGTTGTCCTTGCCCTTCTGGCCGATCTTCCAGGCGTCGGCGACGTGAATGCCGTAGTCCTCGATCGTCTCCGGCAGGGTCGAGGGAACCACCAGGACGGCCAGCTGGTTGGTGGTGCGCGCTTCCCAGTCGCGCAGCTTGGCCTCCAGCGCCGCTTTCTCTGCCGCGCTCAAGCGTTCCGGTAAGGTCGGTCACCGGGCTCGTCAACGGCGGCACCGGCGGCATGCCGTCCTTGTTGAGTTCCCACGGTGCGGCGATGGCGCCGCTCGCGAACGCGAACGCCAACGCCATCGCGAACAGCGCGACGGCGACGCGAAACACCGGACGCGTGGCCATCATACCTACCCGACCGCCAGTCCGCGGTGCGCCGTAGCCGGCGCGCTCAGTTCTTCGCCGGTGCAGGCGCCGGTGCAGGTGCGGGCTTGGTGAAATCGACGACCGGCGGTGCGCTGATCGCCTTCTCGTTGTCGACCGCGAAGTTGGGCTTGATGTCCATCTTGAACAGCATTGCCGTCAAATTGGTCGGGAAGGTGCGCACCGTGGTGTTGAATTCCTGCACCGACTTGATGTAGCGGTTGCGGGCAACGGTGATGCGGTTCTCGGTGCCTTCGAGTTGCGACGCGAGATCGCGGAAGTTCTGATCGGATTTGAGGTTCGGATAGTTTTCCGCAACCACCAGCAGGCGCGACAGTGCCGACTGCAATTGCCCTTGCGCCGCCTGGAACTTGGCAAAGGCCGCCGGATCGTTGATCAGCTCGGGCGTCGCCTTGATCGCGCCAACGCTGGCGCGGGCGTTGGTGACTTCGGTGAGCACGGTGGCTTCCTGTGCGGCGTAGCCCTTGACCGTGTTCACCAGGTTGGGAACCAGGTCGGCGCGCCGCTGGTACTGGTTGAGCACTTCGGACCAGGCCGACTTGACGCCCTCGTCCTGGCGCTGCAGGTCGTTGTAGCCGCAACCGGACAGCGACAGCACCGCGACTACCGCGGCGATCAGTCCGAATGTCGAAACCAAGCGCTTGTGCATTGTTGAACCCCCGTGTGTGCCGGAGCGGGCATGGACCCGCAGTTTCTCAGTTTGAGGCCGATGCCGCGCGTTGCAAGCCCTCATCCGGCGGCAACGCTCGCATGGTGGCCCGTGCGAGACAGAGATCTTCCCACGCCTTCGCCTTGTCGGGCAAGGTTCGCAGCAGGTAGGCCGGATGGTAGGTAACGACCAATGGCACGCCGCGGTAGCGATGGACGCGGCCGCGCAAGCTCGCGATGGTGGCGTCGACGTTAAGCAGCGTCGTGGCCGCGCTTCGGCCCAGCGCAACGATGAGTTTGGGTCGAATGAGCGCGATTTGCCGGTCGAGATAGTGCCGGCACGCTTCGGACTCTTCCGTCGTCGGAGCGCGGTTGTTCGGTGGGCGGCACTTGAGCACGTTGGCGATGTACACCTGTCGGTCGCGGCGCATGCCCAGCGCGGCAAGCATGTTGTCGAGCAGCTTGCCGGCCTGGCCCACGAACGGCTCGCCCTTGGCGTCTTCCTCGGCACCGGGCGCTTCGCCGACGAACATCCATTCCGCGCGTGCGTCACCGATGCCGGGCACGGTGCGATTGCGCGTCTTGCACAATTC
Organism: uncultured beta proteobacterium; assembly: GCA_963741315.1. Classification (GTDB taxonomy): domain Bacteria; phylum Pseudomonadota; class Gammaproteobacteria; order Burkholderiales; family Casimicrobiaceae; genus PALSA-1003. The sequence continues at coordinate 145,003 of CAVUHK010000003.1, read as the reverse complement.
GCACGCGGTGCAAGCGGCAACATCGGCGGCGATGTCGGCCCACTGCAGCGTCGCGATACGCGCGCTGCGATCGACCATCGGCTCCGTCGTGGAGCGCATTGGGTACTGCGCAATCGCGTCGCTGGCTGCGGGAACCGCGGCAGTCGCCTTGTCGCTCGCGGCGGTTGCCTTCGAAGCGGGCGCGCGCCGCCGCCAGACCGGAGTCAGGCCCAGTTCCTGCAGCATCGCTTGGCGATCGGTCACGCTATGGACCCGCCAGCGCCCGGCGCAACACCAGCGCGTCTTCGCGGTTGCCGTCAGGCAGCGCGGCCGGGTAATAGCCAACGCGCCGCGCGACCGCGGCGAATCCTTCGGCGACATACAGGCCGATGGCAGCAGCGTTGGACTGGCGCACTTCCAGGAAACATTGTTCCGCGCCGACCTCGCGCGCGGCGCGCAAGAATCGACGTAGCAGTTCGCGGCCAAGGCCGTGCCGGCGCGAGGCGCTGCTCACGGTCAGGTTAAGGAGCTGCGCCTCGCCCGGTGCGAGCATGAGCACACCGTATGCGATGATCGTGCCCGCGGACTCGACCACCAGCGTTCCATAGCCCGCGCCGAGCGCGTCACGAAAATTGCCTATGGTCCACGGCGCGAGATGCGATTCCGCTTCCAGCGCCGCAACCGCCGCCAGATCGCCGTCACGCATCGGTCGCCACGTGAGTTCCCCCGCGCCGAGGTACGGCCGGGCAAGCGCGGCGTTCACAGAACCGCCCCCGCAGCGCGCTCTGCCGTGGTCAGCGCGACACGGTGTCGCACGTAGAGCGGCGCAGCGGCACCTGCGGCGACGCCTTCGCCCGCCGCGAGCCGCGGCAGCGCCAGCCTGGCGATTGCGCTTGCCGACGGCATCAACGTCGGATCGCATGCCGCCAGCGCGCCGGCAAGACGCGTGCGCAACGCAGGATAGGCGGTGAAGCCCGGGCCGGTGCAGAACCAGCCCGAATCCTGAGGCAGCGGGGCGTCCTCCGCCGGCAGCACCGCCGGCGCAACGCGCTCGCGCCATCCCGCGCCGTCGTGCTCGTAGGCGGCGACATAGACCTCGCGCATGCGCGCGTCCAGTGCCGCGTAGACGCGCTCGCCGTGACCGCGTGCGCGCGCATCCTCGGCCATGGCGGCGAGCGTAGGCACGCCGACGACCGACAGGTCCGCACCGAACGCGAGTCCTTGCGCGACTCCGCACGCAATGCGTAAGCCGGTGAAGGAACCGGGGCCCGCGCCGAAGGCGATGCCATCGAGCTCGCGCAGCGATGTGCCAGCCTCGGCGAGCAGCGACTGGATCATGGGCAACAGCAGCTCCGAGTGCCGTTGGCCGGCGTGCACGGAGCGCTCGACGAAGCCCGTCTCGCCGCCCAGCGCGACGGTGCACATCTCGGTCGACGCATCGAGTGCAAGGATTCGCATGCCGCGATTCTACCGTGTCGCGCCTGCCCGGCGCTGTGCCACGCGCCCGGTACAATCGCGGCTCTGCTCGCATTCACGCGGGCGCCGAAGCCCGCACATGGATCCCGTCGTCATCACCGCTCTCGACCAGGAAGGCCGCGGCATCGCACGTGTCGACGGCAAGGCCATCTTCGTCGAGGGTGCGCTGATCGGCGAGCGAGTTGCCATCGAGGTCTACCAGCGCAAGCCCAATTACGAGCGCGCGCGGGCAGTGGAAATCCTCAACCACAGCGCCCTGCGGGTGACACCGCGTTGCCCCTACTTCGGTACCTGCGGCGGCTGCAGCCTGCAACACATCGACGCGACCGCGCAGGTCGCGGTCAAGCAGCGCGTGCTCGAAGACGCGCTCTGGCACATCGGTCGCTTGCGGCCACAGCAGTTGCTCGCGCCGATCCACGGCCCGGCGTGGGGCTATCGCCAGCGCGCGCGCCTGTCGGTGCGCGACGTGCCCAAGAAAGGCGGCGTACTGATCGGCTTTCGCGAGCGCAAATCGACCTACGTCACCGACATGTCGAGCTGCGAGGTATTGCCGCCGAACATTTCCGCGCTGCTGCCCGCCTTGCGCGCACAGATCGGCAGGCTGTCGATCCACGATCGCATCCCGCAGATCGAGCTGGCGCGCGGCGAAAGCGCGGACGGCCCGGTCGACGTACTGGTGCTGCGAATTCTTGTGGCACTCTCTCCCAAGGACGAACTCGAGCTCGCGGCGTTCGCCGATCTGCATCGCGTGCATCTGTGGACGCAGACGGGTGGACCGGCAACGGTGCTTCCGCTGCATCCGCGCGACAGCCACCTTGAATACGCGCTCCCCGATTTTGGCGTGCATTTCGACTTCGATCCCACCGACTTCACCCAGGTCAACTCCGACGTCAATCGAGTGCTGGTCCGTCGTGCGATCGGTCTGCTCGATCCGGCGCCAGGCGAGCGCATTGCCGATTTCTTCTGCGGACTGGGCAATTTCACGCTGCCGATCGCGCGCCGCGGCGCCGGCGTCATCGGCGTCGAAGGCAGTGCGACGCTGGTCCGACGCGCCGCGGCCAACGCCGCCGCCAACGGACTCGCTGCACTGGCGCAATTCACGACCGCGAACCTGTTCGAAGCGACATCTGAAAGCCTTGCCGCGCTCGGTCCGTTCGACAAGGCGCTGATCGACCCGCCGCGCGAAGGCGCGATCGAGCTGGTCAAGGCGCTGCCCGCCGCGGGGCTCTCGCGTATCGTCTACGTGTCGTGCAATCCCGCGACGCTGGCGCGCGACGCTTCCGTTCTGGTCAACGAGCAACGCTACACGCTGCGTGCGGCGGGCATCGCCAACATGTTTCCGCACACCGCGCACGTAGAGTCGATCGCACTGTTCGAGTGAGACACGATGCCCGCCATCAGAGGTTGACGCCGACGCCGCCGGCCTCACCGCTTGACGAGCTTCCAATTTATGCTATCGTCATGGAAATCCCGGTCTTGGAGTCTCGCAGCAAATGAGAGAACGCACGCTGGTCACGCAACGTTTGTACTTCGGCATGAGCGCCGTCGACTTGCGCGCCGCCTCTGAGCGGGTGCTGGCGCGAATCGCCGGCCTGCCGCAGCAGTCCGCACACGTCAGCGGCAGGAGCCTGTGCCGAGACTTCGGAATGAACACCATCGAAGGCGACGCGCTGGTAGAGGGCTTCGTGAGCAATGGGCTGCTCGTGCCTCGGACCGAGCAGCGCGACTGTTACCGGCTCACTGAACGGTTTCACGAATTCGCGGCGGCGCGCGTCGTCGAGCCGCTGCCTCGACAGCGCGCCAAGGAACTCCTGGTCAAGGCCAGCGAACTCGGGACGCGGATCAACGTCGAGTGGACGCGAAACCCACTCGAGATTCAGCTCATTGCCCCGTTCGGCCACTACCTCAAGCACGAAGCGCGACTCGCGTCGCTCGAATTGGGCATTGTTGTGCAGTCACGCGCTCCGTGGCGCCGCGCTCGATGGGGCCGCTTCAAGACGATCTCGCAAGGCGCGCGCGAAATCCGTGGCGCAATGCGCGAGCTGAGCTCGTTCATCCAGGTGCAAATGGTCAACGACAAGGCACTCCTGCCCCGACCCTTCACCGTGGTATTCCAGGAACGCTAGCGTCTGTAGATCCAGTCCATAAAAAAGGGCGCCGCAAGGGCGCCCTTTTTCTGGAGCATGTTTCCGGTCAGTCGCGCTGTCCGGAGAACATCATCAGCAGGTTCAGCAGATTCACGAAAATGTTGAAGATGTCGAGGAACAGGCTGATCGTGGCCATGATGTAGTTATCCTGGCCGCCGCGCACGATGCTCGACAGGTCGTAGAGCAGGTACGCCGAGAAGATCAGAACCGCGATCGCCGAAATCGTCACCGCCATCGCGGGGATCTGCAGGAAGATGTTGGCGAGCGACGCGATGATCAGCAGGATCACCCCGATGAACAGGAACTTGCCCATGAAGCTGAAGTCGCGCTTGGTAACCGTCGCGATGGTGGCCATCACCAGGAACACCGCTGCGGTCATGCCACCGGCGAGTGCGACCAGTTGACCACCGTTGCGCAGGCCCGCCGCGTGCTGGAGCATCGGCGCCAGCATGATCCCGGAAACGAAAGTGAAGCCGAACACCGCCGCGATGCCCCACGCGCTGTTGCGCAGCGCCGAGACCACGAACAGCATTCCGAACATCGCGCCGAACATGAGCAGCGGCGCCATGATCGGCGAAGTGCGGTAGAAGGCGGCGAAGTCCATCGACGAGCCGACATACGCGCCGAAAATGGTCGGCAGCATCGACAACGCGAGCAGCCAATAGGTGTTGCGCAGGACTTTGTTGGAGTCCAGCGTGACCGTCGAGCCCGACCCGGTCGAACGCCCAACCGGACTGCGCGATCTGCGCATTTTGCAGGGGGACAGGTTTGAGTTGCGGTTCCATAGTGTTTTACCCTTTGCCAAGGCGACGGAATTCCGTCACTCCGTTAGACTAGCAGATATTCCGAAGGTTTCAACAACCTTGCTTGCCCGTTCGGTCCAGGATATTGGGACGGCGCGGCGCGATTCAAGGGATGGGTGGCAGAGCGGTTGAATGCACCGGACTTGAAATCCGGCAAGGGCGCAAGCCCTTCGTGGGTTCGAATCCCTCCCCATCCGCCAGATTTTCGCGTTTTCCACGCCGCGACGGCCTGCTGCCGAGTGCCCGGGAGGCAACTCGCGCGCGCCTGAATCGTCATCGACCTGTTTCATTGCGCGCATCGACAAGGGGGTGTCATGTTCCTGCAAAGAATCGTGTTGGTCCCGGCGCTGGTGATGTTGTCCATCGTGAACGCGAACGCAATCGATCGCGTCGTTCCCAGCGCACTGCTAACCATCGATCAGAATCGTTCCACCGTAATCGAGCGCATCGTCGCCGAGTGGGGCGACCGGCTGGCCGCCTCGAATGCCGCCATCGGCGCCGAGCAACTGCGCGAAATTCTGGCCGGATTGCGCGCCGATGCCCTGCTCGCGGCCAGCCTCGCCGGCAGCCTCGACGGCCTGCGCGATGTGGTCGCCAATGCCCTGACCTCGACCTCGCCAGTCAAGCCCGGCCGCGTCTCGGCCATGGCGCTCGGCGATCTCAACGCCGACCTGACGTATACGCCGATCACGCCGTGCCGGATACTCGACACCCGCAACGGCACCGCCCCGCCCTACAACTCGGTACTGGTCGGCGGCGCCGCGGTTCCCGTCACCGCCAGCCTTGCCAGCTTCGCTGCGCAGGGCGGCTCGGCGACCAACTGCAACCTGCCCTCGTCGTTCCAGGCGATCGCGGTGACCTTCACCGTCACGAACCCCAACTTCGATGCGTTCCTCGCCGCCAGCAACACCAGCGTCTTCGCCACGCTGACGCAATCGGTGGTGATGAACTTCAGCGCCAACAAAGGACTCGCCAACACCGCGATCGTCCCGGTCGATGGCACGGTGAAGTTCTTTCTCGGGCTTCCCCCGCAGGTGACTACACACGTGATAGCCGATGCGGTGGGCTACTTCAGGCGCCCGACCAACTACAGCTGGTACACACGTGATCACTGGAATCGCCGCCACCGACAGTGGCGGAGTCAATAACACCGCCAGCGGCGATCAAAGCACCGTTGCCGGCGGGCAAATCAACGCAGCAACTGCACAGTTCTCGATCGTGGGCGGTGGCCTAGGTAACGTTGCGAGCGCGTTGGAAGCGGCGGTCCTTGGCGGCGCGGGTAACATCGCCAGCGCAGAGGGCGCCAGCGTAGTTGGTGGTCAGGACAACAACGCCTCCGGTACCGGTGCTTTCGTCGGCGGCGGCGGGATCTTCGAGACCTCGGTCTCAACTTCCATTTCCGGCAACGTCGCTTCCGGACAGTCGAGCATGATTCCCGGCGGCTTCGGAAATCTGGCCGGAGGGGATTTCAGTTTCGCCGCGGGACGGCGGGCGCGCGTACGCACTCCGGCTATTGTCGGCGGCGGCGACACCGATGGCGATCAGGGCACGTTCCTCTGGGCCGATGCCACTGATCTGAATTTCACTTCGGTCGGTCCCAATGAATTTGCAGTCCGCGCGACCGGCGGCTTCCGCTTGGTCACAGCCGTCGACGTTGCGACCGGCGCCCCCACGGAGACGCTCTCGGTCGTACCCGGCGGCAAAGTCGGTATCAATACCACTACGCCCGAATCAACCGCAACGCTGACGGTCAAGGACGCAACCAGCCCCGCAATCTTCCTGCAAAACACCGTCGCCGACTCGGTCGAATCGGGTCGCATGCGCTTTAGCGAGGGCTCAAGTGCAACAAACTGCCGCGGTGGATACCTTCATCACGATGGCGCCGCGAATCGATTCGTATCGGCATTCACAACACCAACGACTGCACCCTGAGCGGCGATCGTGACGTCATCTCGATGGTCCGAACCTCCGGCTTCGTCGGTGTCCTCACCACCCCCAGCAGTAACGACCCCCTGACCGTCGGAAGCACGACCGCGAACGGCAACGGCGCGCATCTCACCGCGGGCGGCATCTGGACCAACGGTTCGAGTCGGACGTTCAAGGAAGGCGTGGTGCCGATCGACGCATCCGAGGTGCTGGCGAAAGTGGCGGCACTACCCATCGCTACCTGGCGCTACAAGGGCGAATCAAAGGCTCAGCACATTGGGCCGATGGCCGAAGACTTCCACAGCGCATTCGGACTCGGCGACAGCGAGCGCTACATCGGCACCGTGGACGCGGACGGCGTCGCGCTTGCGGCAATTCAAGGCTTGCACCAGATGATGCAGCAGAAGGATGCGAGACTCATCTTGCAGGAGCGCGAGATTTCCCTTTTGAAGGAAAAGCTGCAGGCGATCGAAGCGAAGCTCGGACATTCTCGACTATTGCCGCACATTCTGCGGACCGGCGGCTTGGTGAAAGGCTGGTGTTTTACTGTGTTGGACGGTGGGGGTCTGCGGGGTTTCAGCAGACGAAATCCGCTTGCTGCTGACGCCCCGAACTAAGACGAACTCCCGATCAGCCAGAATTCGAAGAAAGGGAGCGGGATGATTTTGCTGCGAGCGCTCGTCATGGTGGTGATCATGGGTGGCCTGACTGCGAACGCGGCCGCCATCCAGGCTAACGACGCTGCCGATGGCTTGGCAGCCGCTGACGCGGCCACGCTGCTGCAGTTCTATCCCACGCCTCTGGCTACCTCCCCGGTCGGCGCGATTGAAGACAAGGCGGTGTGGCTGGCCAAAGTTCAGGGGCTAATCGAAGACGCACCTCCCCTGTTGCAGCAGAGCATGCTGGCGTCGAAGACCCAGAAGCAGTTCGCGGCGAACCTCGCGCTGCTCGCAGCAGATGCAGCAAGGAACGCTGCAGAAGGAGGCGTCGTCGCCGCGAAAAGCGTCGCCAAGAGCGGCAAGCTGGTCGCAAAAGACAGCGACGCAAAGCTGGGCCCGAACCTCGGCTCTGGTCCCGCCGACACCGTCTTCACCTACGCTGGAGCCGTGCCGCATCATGGATTCGCGCAATGCCACGGTGGCCAGCGGCGTCCATGGCCCACTGGTTGGCAATCAGCTGTATCACCTCGACGGTTACATCGCCGCCGGTTCCAACTGGGGACGATTCGGCGGCAACGCAACCTCCGACTGCGGTCTGAACAGCACCGTCGGACCCAACATCTGGGCGGTCGCCATCGTCATCACCATCCTCAATCCGAACTTCGACGCATTTCTCGGCGTGGGCGACAACAACACGCTGGCCTCGACACTGTCGACAGTGGCGCTGAACTACACGCACGGTCAAGGTCTCTCGACGCTGTACATCGTTCCGCAAACCGTGTCCGGCAACACCATCTACTTCGCGATGCCCGCGCAGCTTTCCGCCAACATCATCTTCGACGTCGTCGGCTATTTCGCGGTTTCCGAGGCGACGGCATTTCAGTGCCCGGATCCCTATCCGTCGTAGCCAGGACGTTGAGTTTCGGTTCCCTCTTCCTGTCCGTCGGAACAGTCGGATGCCCGGCCGGTTACTCGCATACCGCCGTGGTGTGTGGAAACATCACTCAGTACGCGGAACGTGGAACGTTTCGGGGATTGAACCCTCGAGGCGATTGCAACTGGTACAACAGCAGCGGCATCACGGTCCCTGCCAACGACCTGTTCTGCCAGGACCGGATGCTGCAGGATTCCCGTGCGGTAATCCCATCCGCGGCTGGAAAGAGAAGGGAGGCGATATGGTGCTCGTAGACACGCTGGCGTGCATGGCCGTTGCACTGGCACTTGGTGCAAGCATGCAACTGCGCATCGTTACCAGACAACGCCGCCGTCGCCGAGGCAGCTGGCTGCGTCCGACGCCGTGTCGTTGCTGCAGTTCTATCCCACGCCTCTTGCCACCTCCCCGGTCGGCGCGATCGAAGACAAGACCGTGTGGCTGGCCAAAGTGCAGGGGCTGATCGAAGACGCGCCGCCATTGCTGCAGCAGAGCATGATGGCGTCGAAGACCCAGAAGCAGTTCGCGGCCAATCTCACGTTGCTCGAGCAGCTGCAGCAAGGCACGCTGCAGAAGGGAGTGATTGCCGCGAAAAGCGTAGCCAAAAGTGGCAAGTTCGTCGCGAAGGACAGCGCCGTCAAAGTCGGCCCGAACCTCGGCTCCGGCCCCGCCGACACCGTCTACACGACGCTGGAGCCATGCCGCATCATGGATTCGCGCAATGCCACGGTGGCCAGCGGTGTCCACGGACCGCTGGTCGGCAACCAGCTCTATCACATCGATGGCTACATCGGCATGGTTCCAACTGGGGACGATTCGGCGGCAACGCAACCTCCGACTGCGGACTGAACAGCATCGGCCGGAGCCAACATCTGGGCGGTCGCCATCGTCATCACCATCCTCAATCCGAACTTCGACGCATTTCTCGGAGTGGGCGACATCGCCACGCTCGCGTCGACTCTGTCGACGGTGGCGCTCAACTACACGCACGGTCAGGGGCTCTCGACCCTGTACATCGTTCCGCAAACAGTGTCCGGCAACATCATCTACTTCGCGATGCCCGCGCGCTTGTCGGCCAACGTCATCTTCGATGTCGTCGGCTATTTCGCGGTGTCGCAGGTCACAAAACTGGAGTGCGTGTACCCTTCCATCGCCGGAGTCGGACCCGTTGCGAGTGGTGCAGCCTTGATTATTCGCCGCCCAGCTGCGACCCAGGATACGCAGTCACCGGCGTTGCTTGCCAAAACGGCTACAGCAATCCGAATTTTCCACTCGTATCGACAGGAAACCTCCTTGCCGACCTGAGCAGCAATTTTTGCGTCTGGGAAAACAATATGGGGTTCACCGCCGATGCACACAGTCTGAACGCGACCAGCGCGTGTTGCCGTGTCCCGGGAAGATAAAGGGAGAGACGACGATGCTGCTGCGAGCGATCATCATGCTGGTGATAATGGGTGGGCTGAATGCAAATGCATCCACCACCCAGACCAACGACGCTGCCGATGGCTTGACAGCCGCTGACGCGGTCACGCTGCTGCAGTTCTATCCCTCGCCGCTTGCAACGTCCCCAGTCGGCGCGACCGAAGACAAGGGCGTGTGGCTGGCCAAAGTGCAGGGGCTGATCGCCGCCGCGCCCCCATTGCTGCGGCAGAGCATGATGGCATCGACAACGCAGCGGGATTTCGAGGCCAATCTCACACTGCTCGAGCAGTTGCAACAAGGGACGCTACAGAAGGGCGTGACTGCGGCGAAAAGCTTGGCCAAAAGTGGGAAGCTGACCGCGAAGGACAGCGATGGCAAAGTGGGCCCGAACCTCGGTTCCGGCCCGGCCGACACCGTCTTCACATACCTGGAGCCGTGCCGGATCATGGACACGCGCAATGCCACGGCGGTCAGCGGTGTTCGTGGACCATTGGTCGGCAATCAGTTGTATCTCCTGCCCGGGTTCATCAGCGCGGGGCAGAATTGGGGAATCTATGGTGGGAACGCAACCTCCGACTGCGGTCTGAACGATACGGTCGGAGGCAACATCTGGGCGGTCGCGATCGTGATCACCATTCTCAATCCGAACTTCGACGCTTTTCTCGGCGTGGGCGACAAGAATACGCTGGCCGCGACACTGTCGACGGTGGCGCTGAACTACACGCACGGTCAGGGCCTCTCGACGCAATACATCGTGCCCCAAGGCGTCGTCAACACCATCTACTTCGCGATGCCCGCGCAGCTTTCCGCCAATATCATCTTCGACGTCGTCGGCTACTTCGCGGTTTCGGAGGCAACCGCGCTTGATTGCCAAGAGACCAGCGATAACACTGCTACCGCGATTGGCAACTTTTTGTACGTCACGTTTAGCGGTTGCTTATCCGGTTATTCGCCGACCGGCATTAGATGTGCAAACACGAATACGTTACCAAATTTGAACTTTATAGGGCACGGACTTGCCGCGTCATGTGTCTGGTACAACGGCACAGGCAGCACTATTCCTGCCGGCAGCCTCTCTAACCACACCACCTGCTGCCGGATACCCGGACGGTAATTCCACTGCGGCTCTTAAGAAAATGGAGATAACAATGGCCGCTGTAGAAAAGTGGCGGTGGATGGGCGTTTCGATTGCGCTCGGGGCATGCGTGGCGACTGCGGCATCGTTGCCGGACAATACCAGCGTCGCCGGGGATGCTGGCGCGACCGACGCAGCATCACTGACAAGGTTCTACCCCTCACCGCTGGCGACGTCCCCTGTTGGTGCGATCGAAGACCGGGCGGTATGGCTCGCCAAAGTATGGGGCCTGATTGGCGCCGCGCCGCCATTGCTGCGGCAGAGCATGCTGGCGTCGACGACACGGCAGGATTTTGAGGCAAATCTGACGCTGCTTGAGCAGTTGCAGCAGGGAACGCTGCAGAAGGGTGTAGTGGCCACGAAAAGCCTCGCCAAGAGTGGCAAGGTGGCAACAAAGGATTCCGGGTCCAAGTTGGAGCCGAACCTCGGCTCCGGCCCTGCCGACACTGTCTTCACGACGCTGGAACCGTGCCGCATCATGGATTCGCGCAGTGCGACGGTGGCCAGCGGCGTGCAGGGTCCGCTTGGGGGTAACCTGCTCTATCAGCTCCCGGGATTCATTGGCATCGGCTCAAACTGGGGCAACTTCGGCGGCAACGCGACCTCCGACTGCGGGCTCAACGGTTCGGCCGGACCCAACATCTGGGCCGTCGCTCTCGTAATCACGATTCTCAATCCGAATTTCGACGCCTTTCTAGGCGTGGGCGACAAGAACACGCTGACCGCCACGCTGTCGACGGTGGCGTTGAACTACACGCACGGCCAGGGCCTCTCGACCCTGTACATCGTTCCGCAAACGGTGTCCGGTAACATCATATACTTCGCGATGCCCGCAGGCTTGTCGGCCAACGTCATCTTCGATGTTGTCGGCTATTTCGCGGTGTCCCAGGCGACAAAATTGGATTGCCAGTATCCCGTTGCGTCAGGGTCCGGAACCGTTGCGGATGGTGGCGATATTCTCCTGGTGCTTCCGCAGTGCGCAGCGGGATATGCGGTCACTGGCCATGCTTGCGACAGCACCGACTACGAGTCGCGCGTGCCACTCATATCGTCGGGGAATATGTTCGACCTGTTCAGCTATTGCGCCTGGGTAAACAACACAGGGCACATAGTGAATGCTGCGCAGTTTGCCGCGACCACCGTGTGTTGCCGTATCCCGGGAAGATAAATAATCGCCCGCGATTCGATGAAGCCACGAAAATTCGTGGTCGCGTCGCTGGCCATAGGCGTGGCCATGGCCTACGGCGTAGCCTCGTCTGCGCCCAAATGCACCTTGGCACAGGTCGAGGAGTGGCCCGTTCGGAAGGTGCACAACCATCTGGTGGTCGACGGTGCCATCAACGGCCGCAAGGTCGGCATCATGCTGGACACCGGGTCATCGCTAAGTCTGATACTGCGTGCAGCGGCCGCGCGTCTTGACCTGCCGAAGCAGGACGCCAACGGAATTCGATTGTTCGGGGTTGGCGGCGAGACCCGAGTCGAGGTCGCCATCGTCGATGAATTCGCCATCGGCAAAACCACACTCAAGGACATGCGCTTGTTGGTCGCCGGAGAAAACGACTTCGCCGCAGGCTTCGAAGTTATCCTTGGCGAAGACTTCCTTCACAAGTTCGATGTCGAATTCGATCTGCACCACGGTGCGGTCAGGTTGTTCCAATCCAAGGATTGCGACGGCAAGTCGCTGGCGTACTGGACGCGGGAGGTCGCCGGCGAAGTCGAGATCGACGCATTCTCCGACGCGCGTCCGCAGATCCTGCTGGACGTCCAGGTCAACGGCCACCCAATCCGAGCGCTGCTCGATTCCGGCGCCTCGGCCTCGGTGTTGACCAAACGCGATGCCGCTGTCGTCGGCATCACGCCGGAAACGCCAGGGGTCGTCGCCGCGGGCGCTGGACGGGGGCTCGGGGCAAACTCCGTCGACTCGTGGATCGGTCCGATTCAAAGTTTCACCATCGGCAACGAGACTATCCACGACACGGCGATTGTTTTCGAAGATCTGTACAAGGACATGAAGTTCACGTCGACCGGCAGCAACGTGCGAAGAAGTGCGAGTCAGCAGCAGCCGATGCTGCTCGGCGCCGACTTTCTGCGTGCGCATCGAGTGTTGGTCGCGCACAGCCAGCGCAAACTCTACTTCACGTTTGCCGGCGGCCCGGTGTTCATTACAGGTGCTCCTGCCGCAACGCCCGCGGAAAGCGCTACGTCGCCAACGACCGTCGGGAAGTAACGAATACTGCGCTCATCGGCAATCGTCGCAATTAGTCTTTTGCGAAGGGACGGAGGATGATATTGCCGCGAGGGACGCGTGCGCAATGCGCGCGACTTCGCGGCGACAGTTTTAGATCGCGCCGTCGCTTCCATCCACACACCTATCATGGAGGTGTCATGTACCAGAAGCGATTGCTGCTCATCATTTCACTGGTCGCGTGCTTGGTCGCCAAAGCCGCCGCGACCGAACGGATAGTCCCCAACGCACTGCTCACCATCGACCAGAATCGCCCCACCGTAATCGAGCGCATCGTCGGCGAGTGGGGCGACCGGCTGGCGAGTTCCAGCGCCGGCATTCCTCCCGCGCAGCTGCGCGAGATCCTCGGCGGCCTGCGTGCCGATGCTCTGCTCGCGGCCAGCCTCGCCGGCAGCCTCGACGGTCTGCGCGACGTTGTCGCCACTGCAATGACCTCGACCGCGCCGCTCAAACCCGGCCGGGTCTCGGCGATGGCTCTGGGCGACACCAACGTTGACCTGGTCTACACGCCGATCACGCCGTGCCGCATCCTCGATACACGCAACGGGACCATCGCCCCGTACAACTCGGTGATGGTCGGCGGGGCGGCTTTCCCGGTGACCGCCAATCTTGCCAACTTCGCGCCCCAAGGCGGCTCGGCAACAAGCTGCACCCTGCCGTCCATCGTTCCAGGCCATCGCCGTTACGTTTACCGTGCTGAACCCGAACTTCGATGCCTTCCTTGCGGCGAGCAACACCAGCAACTTCGCCACCCTGACCCAATCGGTGGTGATGGACTTCAGCGCCAATCGCGGCCTTGCCAATACGGCGATCGTGCCGGTGGACGCAACGGTGAAGTTCTATCCTCGGATTGCCAGCACAAGTCACGACGCACGTAATTGCCGATGCGGTCGGCTACTTCAGGCGACCGGGCAACTACGGCGGAACGCATGTCATCACCGGCATCTACGCGACTGACAGTGGGGGGTTCGACAACACCTCCAGCAACGTCTACAGCACCGTCGCCGGAGGGACCACCAACACGGCCAGCGGGCAACGGAGCACCGTCGGTGGCGGCGACACCAACATCGCAAGCGGTGACGTCTCCACCGTTGCTGGCGGATACATCAACAGCGCGACTTTTACGGAATCCACCGTCGCCGGAGGAGGCGGCAACACCGCCAGCAACATAGCGAGCACCGTCGGTGGAGGCGATTTCAACGTAGCCAGCGGCTACAAAAGCACTGTACCTGGGGGCCAGAACAACACTGCCAGCGGCAGCGGCAGCTTTGCCGCCGGGTTTCACGCAAAAGCCAACAATGACGGATGCTTTGTCTGGGGTGACTTCTCCACCAACAATGAGGTCAATTGCAGCGGAGGACTCAACCAGGTCGTCATGCGTGCCGTCGGCGGCTTCTACTTTCTTACCGCCGGTACCGGACCCTACACCGGTGCCCAACTGCCAACCGGCGCGGGTGCTTGGACGACATTCAGCGACCGCGCAGGCAAGGACAGCATTCGCCAGGTCGATTCGCGCGAGGTGCTGCGCAAGCTCGTGGCCCTCCCCATCGCGACCTGGAACTGGAAGAGCGCAGGACGCTTCGATTCGCCACATGGGGCCGATGGCGCAGGATTTCAGTGCCGCGTTCGGATTGGGCGAGACCGATAAAGGCATCAGCACCGTCGATGCCGACGGGGTCGCGCTCGCGGCAATCCAGGGACTTCACCAGATGATGCGGGAAAAGAATCGGGAGATCGCGCAACTCAGACGCAAACTGCAGGCGATCGAGGCGAAACTGGGACTATGACCGACAAGTGCCGATTACTGTCGGCACTGTTGCAACGCTATGCCAGCGGCACCACCTTCACGACTTCATCGACCGTCGTCGACCCCGCGTCGATCTTGGCCGCGCCCGATACGCGCAAGGGCTTCATGCCTTCCTTGTACGCCTGGTCGCGAATGATCGCGTCGCTCGATTCCTTGTGGATCAGCGCGCGAATCGATGGCGTGACCAGCATGATCTCGTAGAGGCCCATGCGGCCGTAGTAACCGGTCATGCGGCATTCGAGGCAGCCGACCTGCGTCTGCGGATGACGCGGCATGTCCGCGACAAAGGGCGCGGTCAGCAGACGCCAGGTATCGTCGTCGGGCGGTTCGGTCGGTTTCTTGCAATGCGGGCAAAGCGTGCGCACCAGACGCTGCGCCATCACGCCCAGCACGGTCGAGCTGATCAGGTACGGCGGAATGCCGAGGTCGAGCAAGCGCGTGATGGCCGAAGGCGCGTCGTTGGTGTGCAGCGTGGAGAGCACCAGGTGACCGGTCAGCGCCGCCTGCACCGCCATGTCGGCGGTGTCGCGATCGCGGATTTCGCCGACCATGATGATGTCCGGGTCCTGGCGCAGCAACGTGCGCACGCCGGTCGCGAAATCGACGCCGATGGCGGGCTGCACCTGCATCTGGTTGAACTCCGGCGCGATCATTTCGATCGGATCCTCGATCGAGCAGACGTTGACGTCCTCGGTCGCGAGCAGCTTCAGGGTCGAATAGAGCGTCGTCGTCTTGCCGGACCCGGTCGGCCCGGTGACCAGGATGATCCCGTTGGGCTGCTTGATCATCTTTTCCCAGCGCTCGCGATCGTCGCTGGTGAAGCCCAATTCCTCGAAGTCGCGCACCAGCACGTCGGGCGTGAAGATCCGCATGACGACCTTTTCGCCGAACGCGGTGGGCATGGTCGAGATGCGCAATTCGACTTCGCCACCCTGCGGCGAGATGGTCTTGATCCGCCCGTCCTGCGGCCGTCGCCGCTCGACGATTTCCATGCGCGCGAGCAGCTTGATGCGGCTGGTCATCGCCAGCAGGACAGGATGAGGGATCGCGTAGACCTGGTGCAGAACGCCGTCGATGCGAAAGCGCACCACGCCCAGGTCGCGCCGCGGCTCGATGTGGATGTCCGATGCGCGCTGCTCGAACGCGTATTGCCACAGCCAATCGACGATGTGGACGACGTGCTGGTCGTTGGCGTCGAGATTGCCGCGATTGCCCAGTTCGACCAGCTGTTCGAAGTTGCGGGCCAGCGAGACTTCGCCGCGCGAAGTCTCGGACGCTTTCTTCATCGACCGCGCCAGCGTGAAGAACTCGCCGACGTAGCGACGGATGTCCTGCGGGTTGGCGAGCACCAGCGTGATGCTGCGGCGGAGGATGCCCTCGAGTTCGTCGGCCCATGCCCGAACAAAGGGTTCGCTGGTCGCCACCGTCAGCGTGCTCGACGTGATCGCCACCGGCAGGATGCGATAGCGTTCGGCGTACGCATTGGACATCGTCTGCGTCACCGCGGTCAGGTCGATCTTCAACGGATCGATGTGGTAGTACGGCACCTTGAGCCTGCCCGCGAGCCACTCGACCAGAACCTCAAGTGTCAGCACCTTCTTGGGGTCGGCGAGCGAGCGCAACTTGGCGTCGGCGACCAGTTCCAGCGCCGTTTCGAAGCGCTGGGTGCGCGAACGACCGAGTTGTTCCGCATCAGCGCCCGACACCAGGCCATCGGCAACCATCAGCTTGAGGATGTCTTCGAGCCGGATCCGGCGGTCGGGCGGGCGCGCCGGACGTTCCGGACGTGCCGGCGCGGCGGGTGCCGGCTCGGCCACGCGAACGGGTGCGGCAGCGTGCTTGTTTGATGCCATCGACATACTATAAACCGAACTTGCTGGCGGTGACAGAATAGCTATGCTGCAATGCCATTCCGAACCTTGGTGCTGACCAGGAAGGCAACACTTTGCGATGACAACCTTGGATGCCGGCCCCGGATCGAGTCTGAGGCAGGTTCTGCGCCGGGATGACAGCGGACCTCGGCAAGGTTTGATTCAGGCTGCCTGCCGGCCTGGAAGCGGCCGTCGGCAGCCATGACCATCGATCTGATCGCCCTGCAGGCCGACATCACCACGCTTAGCGTCGACGCCATCGTCAACGCCGCGAACATTTCGCTGCGCGGCGGCGGCGGCGTCGATGGCGCCATCCATCGCGCTGCTGGACCCGATCTGCTGGCGGAATGCATTGCGATCGGCGGCTGCGCCACCGGCGATGCGCGCATCACCCGCGGTCACCGGCTGCCCGCTCGCCACGTCATCCACACCGTCGGGCCGGTATGGCACGGTGGCAATTCGAACGAACCAGACCTGCTGCGCTCCTGCTATCGGCGCTCTCTGGAACTGGCGGTGCGCCATTCGCTGACGTCGATCGCTTTTCCGGCGATCAGTTGCGGCGTTTACGGTTACCCGCTGGAGCTGGCGGTGCCGCTGGCCGTGTCCGAGGTGCGCGCGTTTACGCGGCTCGACGATCTCCAGCGCGTGATTTTTGCGTGCTCCAGCGCGCAGACACTTGCACTGTACAACTCCGCGTTGCACGCGGATTCCAGTACGCAGCACAACGCTTGATCAGGTTTCCGCGTGCTCGGGCACCTGGAACACCTCGCGCAGGTACGCGACATACGACGGATCGTAGTCCATTGCCTTCGACGGCTCGTCGCTGATCTTGGCGACGGGCTGGCCGTTGCAGCGGGTCATCTTGATGACGATCTGCAGCGGCTTGTAGCCCAGGTCGTTGGTCAGATTGGTGCCGATGCCGAATGCGGTCTGGCTGCGGCCCTTGAAGTACTCGAACAGTCGGATCGCCAGCGGCACATTGAGGCTGTCGGAAAACACCATCACCTTGCTGCGCGGATCGATGCGCATCTTCTGGTAGTGCGCGATCAGTTTCTCGCCCCACGCGAACGGGTCGCCCGAGTCGTGGCGCACGCCGTCGAAGAGCTTGCAGAAGAACAGGTCGAAGTCGCGCAAGAACGCGTCCATGCCGCAAATGTCCGACAGCGCGATACCGAGGTCGCCGCGATATTCGCGCGCCCACATGTTGAACGCGAACACCTGCGAGTCGCGCAGGCGGGGACCCACCGCCTGGCACGCCTGCAGGTATTCGTGCGCCATCGTGCCCAGCGGCGTGAGTCCATGCTCGAGCGCGAAGTGGACGTTGCTGGTACCTACGAACTTCGGCCCGATGCCCTCCTTGAGGGTGGCCAGCACTTCGTCCTGCCACGCGCGCGAAAAACGCCGGCGCGTACCGTAGTCCGCAACACGGAATTCCGGATCGGCGATGGAATTGATTTCCGCGATCTTGGTGCGCAGGCGCTTGCGCCCTTCGGCGACATCGGGCCTGGGCTGATTGTTGCGGAAGTAGACCTCGCTGACGATCGAGAGCAGCGGCACTTCGAACAGGATCGTATGCAGCCACGAACCCTGGATGCTGATGTCGATCTCGCCGGGTACCGTCGGTGAACTGCGCACGCTGACGAAGCGTTCGTCCAGATGGAACAGCTCCAGCAGGTCCACAAAATCGCTTTTGAAGAATCGCCACCGTCGGAGGTATTCCAGCTCCCGGCGCGCGAAGCGCAGTCCGCACAGGCCGCCGATCTCGCGCTCGATCTCGCCGATGTACGGCGTCAGGTCGATACCTGGCGTGCGGCATTTGAAGCGGTACTCCACCTGCGCCGTCGGGAAATGGTGCAGCACCACCTGCATCATCGTGAACTTGTACAGGTCGGTGTCGAGCAGTGACTCGATGATCATGCGTGATGAGCCGAGACGGGAACGGCGTCATGTTACCCGCTGTCATCTGGCGGGGCCACCGCAAGCCTCAGCGGCGCGGTGGCAATTCACAGGTAGGGCGGCTATCATCGGCGCTCTGCCGCCGGGGGCTCTGCCATGCTCGTCAACTGCGTTGCGTACCAGGAAGGCAAGAAGCTCGCCGACATCCCCAAGGAGGACATCAGCGAGTACCTGAAGCGCCCCGATTGCTTCGTCTGGGTCGCGCTCAAGGACCCGGAACCCGGCGAACTCGAGGACATGCAGCAGGAGTTCGACCTGCACGAGCTTGCCGTCGAGGACGCCCGGCACGGGCATCAGCGGCCCAAGATCGAAGAATACGGCGATTCGCTGTTCGCTGTGCTGCATGCCATCGAGCCGCAGCCCGATGGCGAGCTGCGCGTCGGCGAGATCGACATTTTCGTCGGCAGCAACTACGTGCTGTCGGTACGGGTCAACAGCGAGCGCGGCTTCACCGATGTGCGCGCCCGCTCGGAACACGAGCCGCATTTGCTTCAGTACGGCGCGTCCTACGTCTTCTACGCGCTGCTCGACAAGGTGGTCGACCGCTACTTCCCGGTGCTCGACCTGCTCGAGTCCGAACTCGAGACCATCGAGGAACAGATCTTCATCAAGAACCAGGCGCGCTCGAACATCGAGGCCCTGTACGAGTTGAAGCGCAAGCTGATGACGCTCAAGCACGCGGTCGATCCGCTGATGGAGGCTGTGGGCAAGCTCTATGGGGGCCGGGTGCCGCAGGTCTGCGCCGGCATGGGCGAATATTTTCGCGACGTCTACGATCACCTGCAACGCCTGCACGCCACCGTCGAAGGTATCCGCGAAATGCTGGCCACGGCGATCCAGGTCAACCTGGGCATGATCAGCCTGAACGAGACCGAGGTGACGAAAAAGCTCGCGGGCTGGGCCGCCATCATCGCCGTACCGACGATGATTGCCGGCATCTACGGCATGAACTTCAAGAACATGCCGGAACTGGAGTGGGTGTGGGGCTATCCGGCGTCGATCGTGGTCATGATCGTGCTCGACATCTGGCTCTACGTGCAGTTCCGCAAGAGCAAGTGGCTGTAGTGGTCGGGGTCATCCCGAGGACACGGGCAGCACCGGAATGACGCGCTTCCCGGGCGGCGCCTGATGCCAGGTCGGTTGCAGGGTCACATGGTCGATGTGAAAGCGCTGTGCGAGCAGCCGCTGCGCGGCGGCGAGCGTCTGCGGCCACTGCGTTGGCTCGCGAATGAGCAGATGCGCGGATAGCGCTGCGCGATCGCTGCTCATCTGCCAGACGTGCAGGTCGTGCACGGCGCTCACGCCGGCGACCTGCGTGAGCGCGCGCCCGACTTCCTCGTAGTCCAGATGCGCCGGCACGCCTTCCATCAGCACGCCGGTCGACTGTGCCAGCAGTTGCCAGGTGGAGCGCACGATCAGCAGCGAGACCACGATCGACAGGATCGGGTCGATCGGTGTCCATCCGGTGAACAGGATCACTGCCCCGGCGGCGACCGCCGCAACCGAGCCCAGCAAGTCCGACAGCACGTGCAGCAACGCGCTGCGAGTGTTGAGCGAGCCTCCGGCGCGCGACAGTATCCAGGCGGACACGACATTGACCGCCATGCCGACGAGAGCAATGACCAACACCATGCCGCCGGCGACGGGTTGCGGCGTCAGCAACCGGCGCACCGCCTCGACGACGATGAACACGACCAATCCCATGAGTGCCAGCGCGTTTACAAAGGCGGCAAGCACTTCCGCGCGTGCGTAACCGTAAGTCGCGCGGGTCGACGGTGGTCGCCGCGAAATCCACTGCGCGAACAGCGCCAGTCCCAGTGCGGCGGTGTCGGTGAACATGTGCCCGGCGTCGGACAGCAGTGCCAGCGAGCCTGCCAGCCAACCCCCGACCGCTTCGACGATGCCGAATCCGCCGGTGAGCACCAGCGCCCAGGTCAATGCCCTCCAGACTGCGGGATCGCGTGCCGGCGGCGCGTGCGAATGCGCTTGCTCGGACGGCAAGGGCTTCCCATGCGGATGCGCATGAAGTCCGTGATGGTGATGATGATGCTCGGCCATGGCGGGATGCTGTGTCGTTGGCCATTGTCGGCCAACGCGGCGCGGGTCGCAACGCGCAGGTCCCGCTTGTCCCGCTAAAATGGCGCATGCCCCGTCTGCGCCAATCCGAACTCGCCCGTCGCATCGACGCACTGCTGCCGCAGACCCAATGCCGCCGTTGCGGCGAGCCTGGGTGCCTCCCCTACGCCGAGGCGATCGCCGCAGGTCGCTCGCCGATCAACCGTTGTCCGCCCGGAGGCAGCGCAACCATCGCCGAACTTGCGGCGCTGCTGAACGTCCCCGCGCTGCCGCTCGATACGGCTTGCGGCATGCCAGGCCCATTGCGGATCGCTGCGATCGACGAAGCGACGTGCATCGGCTGCACGCTCTGCATACAGGCGTGTCCGACCGATGCCATTGTCGGCGCAGCGCGGCAGATGCATACCGTGCACGCGCATCGTTGCACCGGCTGCGAGCTGTGCCTTCCGCCCTGTCCCGTCGATTGCATCGACCTCCTCCCGGCGAACCGCGAATGGAGTCGCGAGGACGCAGCCAACGCAGGCGCCTGGCACGCGGCACAAAGGACGCGACTGGCTCGCTCCGCCTCGCCGCGCGATGAGGCCGTGCCACCGCCCGCACGCGACGCCACCGCGCAGCGCAAGGCCGCGCTGGCCGCCGCGCTCGCGCGAGCGCGCGCTCGCCGTCGCAGCAGAACATGAACGCAGCGAAGCGCCTGGAAATTTATCGACGGCTGCGGGCACAAACGCCCGACCCGCGCGGCGAACTCGAGTACAAATCGCCGTTCGAGTTGCTCGTCGCGGTCGTGCTGTCGGCGCAGGCGACCGACAAGAGCGTCAATCTCGCGACCGCGAAATTGTTTCCGCGCGCCAATACGCCGCAAGCCATCCTCGCACTGGGCGAGGCGGGACTGATCCCCTACATCCAGACCATCGGTCTGTTTCGCACCAAGGCCAAGAACATCATCGCGCTGTGCAAGAAACTGCTCGCGGACCACGGCGGCAAGGTGCCCGCCGACCATGCCGCGCTGGTGCAACTCGCCGGGGTCGGTCGCAAGACCGCCAACGTCGTGCTCAACATCGCGTTCGGCCAGCCGACGATCGCGGTCGATACGCACATCTTTCGCGTCGCCAATCGCACCGGCCTCGCACCCGGCAAGACACCCGATGCGGTCGAGGCGAAACTGGTGAAATTCACGCCCGAAGAATTTCGCCGCAACGCGCACCACTGGCTGATCCTGCACGGGCGCTATGTCTGTCTGGCACGCAAGCCGGCGTGTCCAGCATGCGTGATCGCGGACCTGTGCGAATATCGCGACAAGACCGTCGCTACGGCGCCGCCGGCAGCGAAACAAAAAGGGCGCTCGAAGCGAGCGCCCTGATCTTCGAAGCTGCGGGGTTCAGTGCTTGGTGGTGACGACTGGAGGCTGTGAAGCGTAGTACTCGGCCAGATTGTCGATATCGGCCTTGCTCAGCGTGCCTGCGAAACCCGCCATGATGGGATTCTTGCGCGCGCCGGACTTGTAGTCGCGCAGCGCCTTGGACAGGTAATCCGGATACTGCCCGCCGATCTTGGGAAAGTCGCCCGTAGGGCTGTTGCCGTCCAGGCCGTGGCACGCCTGGCAGACTTCCTTGGCCTTGGACGCGCCGGCCGATGTGTCGGCGGCGCTTGCGGGTCCAGCAAGACCAACGCAAGCCGTCGATAACGCAATTGCCGCATACATGAAGGTGCGCATGGGCGAGCCTTATTTGCTGGCGGTTACGGGCGCACTGGCCGAATAGTAGGCCGCCAGGTCAGCCATATCCTGCTCCGAGAGCGATGTCGCGATCGCTCGCATCGTGGGGTGCGAGCGCTCGCCGGTCTTGTATTCCGTCAGCGCCTTGACGATGTAGTCGCGGTGCTGACCGCCGATCTTGGGTACCTTGTAGACTTCCGGGTACGCAGTTCGCCAGCCAACGATGCCGTGGCAACCGGTGCACATGGCGGTTTTGGTGGCTCCCCGGGCCGCATCGCCGACAGGGGCACCGGTCTGCGCGAACGCCAACGCCGGCAGCGCAAGCGCCAAGGCGCAGATCAGTTGGGCAATCTTGGACATCGAAGGACTTTCGCGACTGGGTGCGCCGCCGTGATCAAGGCAACGCGAATGGCGCATTTTACGCGGTGGGCGCCGGCACGGTCAAACGCACATGCGGGTTTGCGCGCAGCACTCAGCGTTCGAGCAGGTGCCGCTTCACCTTCACGTCCTTCCATTCGTCGGCATCCGGTGGACCCGGCTTGCGTTCGATGATCGGCTTCCACAGCTTGGACAATTCGGCATTGAGCGCGGTGAAGTCCTTCTGATCGTCGGGGACGTCGTCCTCGGCGTAAATCGCTTCGACCGGGCACTCGGCAACGCAGAGCGTGCAATCGATGCACTCATCCGGGTCGATCACCAGGAAATTCGGTCCTTCGCGAAAGCAGTCGACGGGGCACACGTCGACGCAGTCGGTGTACTTGCAGCGGATGCAGGTCTCGGTGACAACGTAGGTCATTGCTTCACATTCCTGAAGGGCAGGCGCCGTAATTGAGCCATTGATTCTACCAAATCGGTCTCCATCTAGGATCGTAGCGGACACCTCTCGAGGCGTCGCTTGCGCAGGCGTATCCTTTACGCTAACTTAGGACCTGCGGCATACCCACCGGGCGAGCGCTACGCGCCCACAGCGAGGAATCCATGAGCGATAACATCAAGCACGTCAGCGATGCTTCTTTCGAAAGCGACGTCCTGAAAGCCGGAACGCCGGTGCTGGTCGACTATTGGGCCGAGTGGTGCGGGCCATGCAAGACGATCGCGCCGATCCTGGACGACGTCGCCAAGCAGTACGCGGGCAAGCTCACCGTGGCCAAGCTCGACATCGACGCCAATCCGGGCACGCCGGCCAAATACGGCATTCGCGGCATTCCGACGCTGATTCTGTTCAAGGACGGCGAAATCGCCGCGCAAAAGGTCGGCGCCCTGTCGAAGTCGCAGCTGACAGCCTTTATTGACAGCCATCTGTGAACCGGCTACGCTCCTGAGCCATTGAAGTGCGCTCTGCGGGGCTCAAGCCCCCGCAGGGTGTCATCACCGGCGCCGTCCGAGGTTCTCCGGCGCCCACCTCCCCGATTGAATCCTGCGGCCATTCGCCGCTTTCGTGCCGCATCCTCCGCCTTTCCCCTCCTCCGCAACCTGGTTCACCCCTCCCTATGCAGCTGTCCGAACTCAAGTCCAAGCCGGTCACCGAACTCGTCGAGATTGCCAACGGTCACGAGATCGAGGGCGCCAACCGCATGCGCAAGCATGACCTGATCTTCGCGCTGCTGCGCAATCAGGCCAAGAAAGGCGAGAGCATCTTCGGCGACGGCACGCTCGAAGTGCTGCCCGACGGCTTCGGGTTCCTGCGCTCGCCCGACACTTCCTACCTCGCCGGGACCGACGACATCTACATTTCGCCGTCGCAGATCCGTCGCTTCAACCTGCACACCGGCGACACCATCGAAGGCGAGATCCGAACCCCCAAGGACGGCGAGCGCTACTTCGCGCTGGTCAAGGTCGACAAGGTCAACGGCGAGCCGCCGGAAAACGCCAAGAGCAAGATCCTCTTCGAGAACCTGACGCCGCTGTTTCCGGACGAGCCGCTGATCCTCGAGCGCGACATCAAGGCCGAGGAGAACATGACCGGCCGCATCATCGACATCATCGCGCCCATCGGCAAAGGCCAGCGCGGCCTGCTGGTGTCTTCGCCCGAAGTCCGGCAAGACGGTGATGCTTGCAGCACATCGCGCACTCGATCGCCGCCAACTATCCCGACGTGATGCTCATCGTGCTGCTCATCGACGAGCGGCCCGAGGAAGTGACCGAGATGCAGCGCTCGGTGCGCGGCGAAGTCGTCTCGTCGACTTTCGACGAACCGGCCACTCGCCACGTGCAGGTGGCGGAAATGGTCATCGAGAAGGCCAAGCGCCTGGTCGAGCACAAGAAGGACGTGGTGATCCTGCTCGATTCGATCACCCGCCTCGCTCGCGCCTACAACACCGTCGTGCCCGCGTCGGGCAAGGTGCTGACCGGTGGCGTCGACGCCAACGCGCTGCAACGCCCGAAGCGCTTCTTCGGCGCCGCGCGCAACATCGAGGAAGGCGGCTCGCTGACCATCATCGCCACCGCGCTCATCGACACCGGCTCGCGCATGGACGACGTGATCTACGAGGAGTTCAAGGGCACCGGCAACATGGAAATCCACCTCGATCGCCGCATGGCGGAAAAGCGCACCTACCCGGCGATCAACGTCAACCGCTCAGGCACCCGGAAGGAAGAGTTGCTGCTCAAGGCCGACGTGCTCCAAAAGATCTGGGTGCTGCGCAAGCTGCTCTACCCGATGGACGATCTCGAGGCCACCGAGTTCCTCGTGGACAAGGTGAAGCAGACAAAGAACAACGCTGAGTTCTTTGACTCGATGCGCAGAGGCTGAAAATCCGGTCCGCAGGCATCCGGCCGGCTTGTGTCGTCGCTAAGACCTTGAATTGGCGGTAGCCGTCCCCAACTTCCCCGGTGTCAGACAATATTGCACTGCAGCGCAAAAACAAGGATAATTGATCAGTTTTGCTACGCGCGGCGCGGCTTCCACCTCGTGGCTCAGGGATCGGCCCTCAAATCCGGTCCGGCCAACGCAGAGTGGGGCCCAGAGCGCCCAACCAAAGAGGCTTTCGATGAAAACCGGCATTCATCCGACTTACAGCGAGATTCAGGTCACGTGCAGCTGCGGCAACACGTTCGCGACGCGCTCGACCGTCAACAAGCCCTTGCACGTCGAAGTCTGCGCGGCATGCCATCCGTTCTATACTGGCAAGCAGAAGATTGTCGATACTGCGGGCCGAGTCGAGAAGTTCCGGCAACGCTACGCAACCAAGACCGCCCCGAAGGCGGCTTGAAGGTAACCCCGGGTCACACCCGTGGCGACCAAGTGAAAGGCAGCTTCGGCTGCCTTTTTGTTTCCAACGCATCGAAATTGCCCCATGCCACTCGCCGAGCACTTCGGTAATCCGGAGGACGCGTCCGAGCTGTCGCCGTCGGGGCCCTACCGCGCGATCAAACAGGCGGGCCTGGTGCTGCTCTGTGCGGCCTGGATCACACTCGGACTGTTCGGCCACGACCCCTGGAAGCCCGACGACGCAACCAACTTCGGCATCGCGTTCGACATGGCGAAGAGCGGCGACTACCTCGTGCCGCAGGTGGCTGGCGTGGCGATCCCCGAACGCGCGCCCCTGTTCCACGCGCTCGCTGCCACGACCGCCAGACTGTTCAGCCCGCTGCTGGCATTGCACAACGGCGCGCGTCTCGCGACCGGCCTTTGGCTCGCGGCGACATTGTGGTTGCTGGGCCTTACCGGACGCGAACTGAATGGCCGCGCCTTCCGCTGGCTGCCGGTGCTGGTCTTCATCGGGTGCGTCGGCCTGTGGGAGCGTGCGCACTTTCTGGCACCCGACATCGGAGTGCTGGCGGCCTATTCGCTTGCGCTCTATGCGCTCGCACTTGCGCCGCGACGCTGCGCGCTGGGCGGGGTGTTGCTGGGCCTTGCCGCCGGCATCGCGTTCATGTGCAAGGGCGCGCTCGCGCCGTCGCTGATCGCAGCGACCGCAGCGCTGCTGCCGCTATCGAAGACCTGGCGCACGCGCGGGCATCTGGCGACGCTGGGTATCGCCATCGTCGTGGCCGCGCCGCTGATCGCGATCTGGCCATTGGCGCTCTACCTGCGCGACCCTTCATTGTTCGCGCGCTGGTACAACGCGCAGAACATCGCACGCTTCTTCGGGCAGACCGCGGACGCACCATCGCTCGACTACTTCTACTACCTGAAGAACCTGCCGTGGTTCGCGTGGCCTGCGTTGCCACTGGCGTTGTGGACGCTGTGGATCCGCTTGCGCGGGCGCAATGGCGGCGTCACCTCGCCGGGCATCGTGCTGCCGGGCATCATGTTCGCGGTCCAGCTGATCGTCCTTTCCGTGGCGTCGATCGAACCACGCGCGATGCTCACGCTGTGGATGCTGCTGCCGCTGTCGCTGCTCGCGTCCGCGGAAGTCGACACGCTCAAGCGCGGGTTCTCCGGAGCGCTGGACTGGTTCGGCATCCTGACATTCGGCCTGGTCGGCATCCTGCTGTGGGGACTCTGGCTGGAGGCTCTGCGCAATGGATTGCCGGAGCAGGCGGCGCGCCTGTTCCGTGACACGCAGCCTGGCTACCAGCCGCCGTTGCAGGTGCTCGCACTCGTCGCCGCCATCTTCCTCTCCATCCTGTGGATCGTGCTGGTACGTCCGGCGCGCCGCTCCAACCGGCGCGCCATCCTCAACTGGGCGGCTGGCATGACGCTGGTATGGGGCCTGTACACGACGATCTGGCTGCCGTATCTGGACTCGCGGCGCAGCTACCGCCCGGTCGCCGAATCGCTCGCTGTGCATCTGCCCGCCGGCACCTGTGTGGCGAGTCGCAATCTCGGCGAACCCCAGCGTGCGCTCCTCGAGTATTTCATCGGCCTAACCACGGTACGAGAAGAAATCGAGCCGAGTCACGCGTGCAAGGCACTGCTCATGCAGGTCGGCCGCGACGATTCCGACGTCCCGCCCGACTCGGCGTGGGAAAAAGTCTGGGAAGGACGGCGGCGCGGAGACGACACCGAGCGCTTTCTTCTCTTCCGCCGTCCAGTCTTGTCATGAAATTCATCGACGAAGCGATGATCGAGGTGATCGCGGGCGATGGCGGCAACGGCGCCGCGTCGTTTCGTCGCGAGAAATACATACCGCGCGGCGGACCCGACGGCGGCGACGGCGGCCGCGGCGGCAGCATCAGCCTGATCGCGGACCGCAACATCAACACGCTCATCGACTACCGTTTCGCGCGCATCCATCGCGCCAAGCGCGGTGGCAATGGCCGCGGCGCCGACCAGTACGGACGTGGCGCAGAGGACATCGTGTTGCGTGTGCCCGTCGGCACCGTGATCACCGACGCCGAAACCGGCGATCCGATCGCCGACCTCGCCATCGACGGTGCGATCGCGCTCGTCGCCAAGGGCGGACAGGGCGGCCTTGGCAATCTGCACTTCAAGACCAGCGTCAATCGCGCACCGCGCCAGGCGACGCCCGGTGAAAAAGGCGAGCAGCGCAAACTCAAGCTCGAACTCAAGGTGCTCGCCGACGTTGGACTGCTCGGCATGCCCAATGCCGGCAAGTCGACGCTGATCCGCGCCATCTCGGCGGCGCGCCCCAAGGTCGCCGACTATCCGTTCACCACGCTCGCGCCGAACCTGGGCGTCGTGCGCGTCGACGAGAACAGGAGCTTCGTCGTTGCCGACATTCCGGGGCTCATCGAAGGTGCCGCCGACGGCGCCGGCCTCGGTCACCAGTTTCTGCGCCACCTGCAGCGCACGCGGCTGCTGCTGCACATCGTCGACATGGCACCCTTCGACGGCGCCGTCGATCCGGTCGCTGATGCGCGCGCCATCGTCAAGGAACTCGAGCGTTACGACCCGGCGCTGGCGGCCAAGCCGCGCTGGCTGGTCCTGAACAAGCTCGACCTCATCGACGAAAGCGAGCGCAAGCAACGCGTGGCCGCGTTCGTGAAGTCGTATCGCTGGAAGGGCCCCGTGTTTCCGGTCATGGCGATCACCGGCGAGGGTTGCAAGGAACTTGTCTACGCGATCCAGGCATGGCTCGAAGCGCACCCTGCAGCACCGGCTGCGGAGCCGACGCCGTGACTGCTGCGGCATCGGCATCCGTAGTCGCTGCCGCGCGTCGCCTGGTGGTCAAGGTCGGCTCGAGCCTGGTGACCGCCGAAGGCCGCGGCATCGATCACGCAGCGGTCGCACGCTGGGCGGAAGAAATCGCCGGCCTGCGCCGCGCCGGCAAGGAAATCGTGCTCGTCTCCTCCGGCGCGATCGCGGAGGGCATGCAACGCCTCGGCTGGACGACGCGACCCGCCGCGATGCACGAACTGCAGGCGGCCGCCGCCGTCGGCCAGATGGGCCTGGTGCAGGCCTACGAAGCGGCGTTCTCCGCCTTCGGCCTGCACACCGCGCAGATCCTGCTCACGCATGAGGACCTCGCCGATCGCCGCCGCTATCTCAACGCGCGCTCGACGCTGCTCACGCTGATCGGCCTGTCGGTGATCCCGATCATCAACGAAAACGACACTGTCACCACCGACGAGATTCGCCTCGGCGACAATGACACGCTGGGCGCGTTGGTGACCAACCTGATCGAAGCCGATGCGCTGATCCTGTTGACCGATCAGCCGGGGCTCTACAGCAGTGATCCGCGCAAGGACGCGACGGCCACGCTGCTGCAATCCGCGTTCGCCGGCGATCCTGCCCTCGAGGCCATGGCGGGCGGCGCCGGCTCGGCGATCGGCAAGGGCGGAATGCTCACCAAGGTGCAGGCCGCCAAGCGCGCCGCGCGCAGCGGCGCATCGACCGTCATCGCCGACGGCCGTGAAGAACGCGTGCTCACGCGGCTTGCCGCGGGCGAGGCATTGGGCACGCAATTGATCGCCGAGAAGCTCACGCTGGCCGCGCGCAAGCAATGGCTCGCCGACCACGTGCGCACCGCGGGCAAGCTGCAACTCGACGCCGGCGCCGCACGCGCGCTGCTGCGCGAAGGCAAGAGCTTGCTGCCGATCGGCGTCGTCGCCTGCGAAGGCGCGTTCGAACGCGGCGAAGTCGTCGGCTGTTTCGACCCGGAGGGGCGCGAGATCGCGCGCGGACTGGTCAACTACAGCGCCGGCGAAACACAGCGAATCCTGCGCAAGCCTTCAGCCGAGATCGCGGCGATCCTGGGCTACGTCGACGAGCCGGAGCTGATTCACCGCAACAATCTCGTGCTGCTCTGACACCGGCTCGCCAACTGGCGAGCGGTTTGCGCGTTCGCTGCGTGGCATCGGGCCATCGTATACTTGTCACCGCGTAATCAGGGCCCAATTGTAGACCCCACTTTTGAACGTGCGCGCTACGCATTCGCATGCACAGAATAAGAGGTCGCATTGACCTCGAGCAATGTCGCCCCATTGCGTCGTCACTCACGTCTCCGGCGTCGAACCTGCGTAGCAATTCCGCAGAAAACCGCCTGCCGCGCCATTCGCAATGCGCTCGGAACGGTGAGTTTGGTTGCAGGCCTCGCACCGCCGGTGTTCGCTCAGGACTCCGCTCTCGCGACCGACGCCGCCGAAGGCCGGATCAAGGTGATCATTACGGGAAGCAACATCCCGACCATCGAGCGCGAAACTGCATTGCCGGTCCAGATCATCACGCGCGAAGAGATCGAACGGGCGAACATCCAGACCGCGGCTCAGCTCGTCAACACCATCTCGGCGGCGATGAGCTTCGGTGCATTCAACGAGGCCCAGGCGTTGGGTGGCCAAGGCGGCAGCATCGGACAGGCGGGATACGCCGCGGCTGGGCTGCGCGGGCTCGGCTATCAGGCCACTCTGGTGCTGCTTAATGGTCGCCGCATCGCCAACTGGGCCTTCACCACCCTCGGCGGCGATCTCAACTCCATTCCGATGGCGGCAGTCGAGCGTGTCGAGGTCCTGAAGAATGGCGCGTCCGCGATCTACGGCAGCGACGCGGTCGCCGGCGTGATCAACTTCATCCTGCGCAAGGAATTCGAGGGCGTGCAGGCGTATGCCCAGTACACGTCGCCTGAACACACAGGCGGCTATGCAAAGCAATTTACCGCCGAGGTGGGTTACGGCAGCCTCGCGCGCCAGGGCTTCAACGCCTATGCAATGGTCGACTACCAGCAGTTCGGCGGGATAGCGGCGCGCGACCGGCCGTTTGCGGCGAGAAACTACATTCCGGAGGAAGGCGTTGACCGCACTAGCATCAATTCGCTTCCGGCCAACGTCGACACGCGTCCAGGTGTGGGTGTGCGCAACCCCACCGGCGACCCGGCGCGCGGCTATGCCGACCCATCGTGTGCGCCGCCGCTGTCATTCCCCACCGCGGGCAACGCCAACCGGTTTCAATGCAACTGGAACGGCGACGGCGCGTCGAGCATCTTCAACCCGAGCGATCGCCTCAACCTCGTCGGTGCGTTCACCTGGCAGCTCGATCAGAACAGCCAGTTCTATCTCTACGGTACCTATGTCCGTAACCAATTCGAATTTGCCATCGAGCCCACGCAGGTTTCCAGCCAAACGACTCTTCATCAGACTGGCTTCCTTCTCCCTGCCAGCAGCGCCTACTATCCGCACGACTTCGCACGCACTTTCGGTATCGACGGCACGCCGCTCAACGTTTACTGGAGCGCGGTCGAGCTCGGACCACGCACGATTTCGCCGATTACCGAACAGTGGAACGTCGTTTCAGGCTTGCAGGGCACGGCGTTAGGCTGGGCGTACAACGGCGCCTTCAACTACTCCCGCAGCAACGTCGACCAAAGGGCGACCAACGGCTACGTGCGCGAGTCGGCGTTGATGCCGATCCTGAACAGCGGTGTGGTCAATCCCTTCGGCCCGAATACGCAGTCGATCGTCGACCTGATGTCGACGGCGAAGTTCAACGGGACGCTACGCTCTGGCAACGGGAGCACGACTGCGCTCGACTTCATCACGTCTCGCGACGTTCAGGCGCTTCCATCGGGCCCGCTGTCCGTGGCCCTCGGCCTCAGCGCTCGCCGCGAAACCGTCTCTCAGACATCCGCCCCCGCGCTCGAAACTGGCGACATCCTCAATCTCAACACCGCGTCATCGGTGACGGGGACACGCGACGTGCGGGCGCTATTCGCCGAGGCGAACGTTCCAATAGGCAGCGGGTTCGAGGCGAACCTCGCCGCCAGGTACGATCACTACAGCGATTTCGGAGGCACCACCAATCCGCAAGTGTCACTGCGCTGGCAGCCGGCCCCGACATTGCTGCTGCGTGCTTCGACAGGCACCGGATTCTTTGCCCCCGCCCTGACGGGACTGTTTACACCTCCCATCTACGGCTTCACGCCCGGCAAGCTAAGCGACCCGGCCCGCTGCCCCGTCACGAGCTCGCCGCAGGACTGCAACACGCAGTTCCCGATACTGGGCGGTGGCAACCCGGCGCTGCAACCGACCACGTCGAAGCAATGGAGCGTGGGGGGCATGTGGGCGCCGACGCGAGGCCTCTCGCTGGGATTGGATTACGTCTCGATCTTGCTCGACGACCGTATAAACTTCCTCCCTGCCCAGCAGATCTTCGCGCAGTGCCCCGATGGCGTCACCGGCCAGACGTGCTACCTGATCCACCGCGGGCCGATCGATCCTGCCTATCCGACGCTGCCCGGGCCCATCGTCCAGGTCGACCAGTTCCTCACCAACCTGGGAAAGCAAAAAGCGAGCGCCATCGACTTCAATCTTCAATTCGTGGCGCCGCCACAGGACTGGGGTCGGCTCAAACTGACTTACACCGGAACGTACACTATCGAAAACCGGCGCCAGCAGCTCGACGGGAGTTACCCTAACCAGGTCAACCATTACTCGATCGTGGGCGGGAACCCTGGGGTCATTCCTTATTGGCACCATTATCTCGTGCTCGACTGGAACTACGGGCCGTGGTCGGTGACGGTCACGGAGAACTTCCAGACGGGGGGCTACGACCAGTCGCCGGGACCCGGCACCGGGACGCAGTCGCGTACCATCGGCGACTACGATATCTGGAACGTCGGCGTCATCTATGCCGGGTTGCGGAACTGGACCCTGTCCGCCGGGATCAAGAACCTGCTCGACCGCGACCCGCCGTTCTCGAACCAGAGCCAGAACTATCAGGTAGGCTACGATCCATCGTATGCCGATCCACACGGGCGCCTCTACTGGGTGGGGCTCGGGTACGCATTCAAGTAAGGGGACAGGGAGAGCACGTGTTTTATGCACGAAGGTGCATCGTCGGCTGCGTGGTCGCCGTGCTGGTGGCGAGTTCTGCCGACGCTGCGGTGACCACGACAGTCGTCGACATTCCGACGCGGGATGCGACGCAGCGCTTTCTCTACGTGCGCCCGGACGCCCCGGTGGCGAACATCGTGTTCCTTCCGGGAAATGCAGGCGTCCTGGGCATCGCGAACGACGGATCCATGCCGACCTTGGGCGGCCGGTGCGCACCCTTCGCCCGCAACCGCGACGCATTTGCCGCACGCGGCTTCGCGGTGGCGCTCATCGACCAGACGTCGGACGGCAAGATCCGACAATTCGGCGACATTCGCGAGGTCGTTCGCTACGTCCGTGCCCGCGACAGCGTGCCCACCTGGATCGTCGGCGGCAGCGCTTCGACCATGGCTGCACTGGATTTTGCGGTCGACCTTCCGCAGGACGAGCCGGTGGGCCTCATCATCTTCTCCCCATGGCAGCCCAACCTCGACCGGGCCGCGCTTGTGCGGCGCCCGACCCTGGTGGTCTTTCATTCGCAGGATGAGCTGTCCGCCCGCTTCGTCAATCCTCTGTTCAATGCGTTGAACTCCGCCCCTGCGAAGGAGCTTGTAGCCCTTGAAGGCGGCAACACAGGCGACTGTGGCGGACACCACCTGTTCATGGGCATCGACGCCGCATTCGTAATGGCGATCACCGGCTTCATCGACAAGCACAACGCGATGCGACGGTAGGTCATGGACGTGCAGCAAATTCGCGGCTATCGGTTCGCTGGGTTCAGCCTTGACCTTGGCAAGCGCCGGTTGAGTGGATCGGATGGGACGGCCATTCCTCTTTCCGGGCGCGCTTACGACGTTCTGGCGTATCTCGTGGAGCATCGCGACCGGGTGGCCGGCAAGGACGAGCTGATCAGAGCCGTCTGGCCGCACAGCGTCGTCGAGGACAACAACCTCAATCAGGCGATTACGATAGTTCGCCGGGCGCTGGGAGATTCGCGCGGCACGCCGAGATTCATCGTCACCATCGCCGGTCGCGGCTACCAGTTCATCGGCGACGTGATGCCCTTGACAGAGGGTATGGCCGAATCCCCGGACACAGCGGCGCAGCAGGCCTCCGACTCGGTCCGGAGTGAGTCGTCGAGCGACTCCGTCCCGGACGCGGCGTTGCCATTAGTGCATCCAGCGACGGCGGCCGGACACGAAGCGCGCGTGTCTCGCCGCGCCGTGATGTCCGGTCTGGCAATCGCGGTGACTGCCGCCATCGGCACGGGAATCTGGTGGAATCGATCGCGACAGCGGTCGCGCCTGCCCAAGTCAATCGCAGTCCTCCCATTCCAGCCGCTGCTGCCGGAGGCGCGCAGTCCGGCGATGGAGCTCGGCGTTACCGAGCTCCTGATTAATCGGCTGAGTCGGCTGCCTGGTGTCGTCGTCACACCGTTGAGCTCCGTGATGCGTTTTGCCTCCGGCGATGTGGATCCGCTCGAGGCCGGACGCAAGCTTGGCGTCGAGGCCGTCGTCGACGGCCGCCTGTACGTCCACGAGGATCATGTCAGGCTCACCGCCCGGCTGCTGGCCGTCGACGACGGCGCGTCACTGTGGGCGAACAACTTCACCGTACCGCTGGTTGAATTGCTCGCGGTTCAGGACACCCTTGCCAGTCAGCTGGTCAGCGCCGTCACTGCGGAGCTTTCGAACGAGACGCGCTCGGGCGTAATTGCGCGGGATACAACGGATGTCGAGGCCTGGCAGCTTTACGCGAATGGACGATATCTGCTCGAGCGCCGTGACGCGTCGAGCATGCGGGCCGCGATCGAGGCCTTCGAGGCGGCATTGCGCCGCGATCCGCGCTTCGCGCTGGCGAGCGCCGGCCTTTCGGATGCGCACGCGCTGACCGTGATATTCGACGTGGCGACTCCCTCCAGGGGGTTTGGTCAGGCACGTCAAGCTGCCCTGCGTGCGCTGGAGCTCGATCCCAGGTTGCCGGATGCGCATATGGCGCTTGGGCATGTCGCAACGCAGTATGATCGCGCTCTCGAGACGGGGCGCACGCTGTACCTGCAGGCGCTCAAGTTGCAGCCGGAATTCGCGCGGGCGATGCAGCTGATGGCGCTGAACCTAACCCAGGCCGGGAACCTCGCAAGTGCCGGCGAGTACATTCGCAAGGCGCAGGCGCTCGAGCCGGCCAACCTTTCATTCCAGGCAATTTCAGGATGGGTCCACTATTTCACGCGCGCGTTCGACGATGCCGAACGGGAGCTGTCGCGCATTGTCGAGGCGGCGCCGCAAGCGCCGTTGCCGCGGCAGTTCCTCGCACATGTGATGCTCATGCGCGGGAAGGCGGCGGAAGTCGTACGCCTGCTTGAAGGCCGCAACGAGCCGGCCCCCAGCTACTACTCCAATCTGGGACGGGCCTATGCTCAAACGGGAAATGTCGCCGGGGCAAGGGCCGAGATCGATCGCCTCAAATTGCGCGAGACCCAAGGGTTCGGCGTGGGCTTCGAGGCGGGGATGATCCACCTGGACCTGGGGGATCGCGATCAGGCGCTCCACTGGCTCGAGCGGGGGATGGACGACGACTCGCAGTTGCAGGGGTACCTCAACGTGGAGCCGGCACTGGACCCGCTCCGCGACGAGCCGCGGTTCCGCGCGCTCAGCCAGCGTCTCGCGCTCAAGTAACGCCGGCCCTTCGCGGCCGCCGGTGACGCGGTGCGCTCAGAAGTTTTCAGAACGATTCACCAACGCCCAAAGACGCGTCGCCGCCGGCCGTTCATCTTTCCTTCCATGGAGCGGCAACCCTGCCGCGCCATTACGGAGGACTAAATCATGAACGTCAAAGCGATCGTTGGACCAGCCGCAGTTGCACTCGCCCTTGCAATCGTCTCCTGCCCGGCCGCCGCCGACGGCGACGACCTGGACAAGTCTGGGAATTTGGTGGGCTCCTGGCGGGTCAACCTTACACCGTACATCTGCAGCACGGGGGTGCCCCTGCCTCCGCAGTTTTCATTCGACTCGCTGATGACCTTCCACTCCGGTGGAACGTTGACCGAGACCACCTCGAATCCAAGTTTCCAGGCGGGCCAGCGCAGTCCCGGACTCGGTTACTGGAAGCACACCCAACGGCGCTCGTTCGAAGTCGTGTTCGAAGCGTTTGTTCAATTCACCGCAGGCAACTACACGCGGGGCAGGCAGCGCGTCGAATGGGATTTGGACCTTGTGGACGCCGATCATTGGAACTTGATCGGATTGGTCGCGTTCACCGACCTCGCCGGCGCGCCGATCTCAGGAGGATGCGTTCGCGCGGTCGGCGTGCGGATGCCGTAAGGCTCGATCTGACAACGTGCTCATTGACTGGAGAACTGACGTGCCGAAATTCAAAGTTCGCGGCGATAGCTTGACCTTGCTGCACCAACAATGCGTCAAACTACGGGGAGCCGACATGTTGAAATATTTGCTACGGATCGTCGCGTCGCTGATTGGTGCGCTTTTCATCGGAACCACAGCTTCGGCGCAACGCATCGCCGAACTTTATTCCAATGGCGACGGCTCGATGCAGTTCGTCATGTTGGAGACTGATCCATACCGCACCACACTTTGGGACGGGTATCCAGGTTTTGGGCAGTTAGTACCCGCCACACATATGAGAGGCTATACGCTCGTCGCCAGCAATGGCACTAGTGAACATCGCTTTGCATTTCCGACTGATCCTAATCCGTGGTCGGGAGCCTGGACCTGCAACAGCACAGACGATTGGGGAGAACCAATCTGCGTTACTTACCCATCCATCCTAATCGCAACCAAATCATTCGGCGACCTGGCTACGGCCCACGGACGGCCCTCCGATTACACCATTCCGGACGGCTTCCTGTTTCCGGAGAACGGCTCGGTGCGTCTTGAAGAGGTCGGCGTTGTCACTAACAGCGCCCAATACGATGTGCTTCCGCGAGATGGATTCAA
Organism: uncultured beta proteobacterium; assembly: GCA_963741315.1. Lineage (GTDB taxonomy): Bacteria > Pseudomonadota > Gammaproteobacteria > Burkholderiales > Casimicrobiaceae > PALSA-1003. The sequence goes on along the minus strand of CAVUHK010000003.1, from coordinate 108,751 downwards.
TGCACTGTGGTGGGACTCATCGCTGTCGCCTGCACAAGTGCGGGCTGCTGTCGCGTTCGAACCGTTCACCAACTACACCGGCCTATGGTGGGCGGCACCCGCTGGCTCTGAACCGGGTTGGGGCATTAATTTCTCGCACCAGGGTGACACTATTTTCGGTACCTGGTTCACCTATGATGCGAATGGCAAACCGCTGTGGATGCCAATATTGGTCAGGGGACGCGACGGGGCCTACAAAGGTGGGCTATACGCCCATAACGGCGCGCCACTCGATGCAATCGATGTGTTTGAGTCGGCTGCGGGCCTCGCAACCGCGTATTTGAGTTTTGACAGTGCTACCGCTGGAACCATTACCTATAGCGTCGAGAGCGGTGCGCATGGCTTCGTAACGTGGGTCACCAAGCCGATTGTGCTGCAATCCTTCGGGCCGGTTCCAACATGTGTCTGGGGTATGCAATCCGATCTGAGCAAGGCGACGAATTATCAGGGCTTGTGGTACGGGCCGCCAGCGGAATCCGATAAGGACTGGGGTGTCAATCTGACCCAGCAGGGGACGACGATCTTTGCGATCTGGTTCACCCACGACGCGAATCGCGACCCGGTATGGCTTTCGGCCGTGGCCACGCAAATTGCCCTAGGCACCTTCTCAGGCACACTGGACCGGACGACGGGGCCGCCGTTCGGTACGGTGCCGTTCGGACCGGTGCAGCACCAATCTGTAGGCAGGGCGACCTTTAGCTTTTCCGACGGCAATGCGGGCACGTTCGCCTACGATGTCGACCTCGGCGACGGTACCCCCCGATCCAGCCAGACAAAGGCGATCACTCGCCAGGTGTTCCGCGCACCCGGCACCGTCTGCAATTAGCGCTGGCGGTTGATGGTTGGCGCCTGCAGGCCCAGCGTCTTCAGGCGTCGCCGGACGAGTTCGAATACGGCGACGGCATGACGCTTTGCGTGGCCCAACCATAAAGGCGTTCGCGGCGCGTCTGCGGCCGCTGATGGAGGTAGCGCTCGAGCTCGGTCAGCGCGCGCCGGTACACCTCGCGCTTGAACTCGATGACGTTCTCCAGCGGGATCCAGTACTCGTGCCAGCGCCACGCGTCGAATTCCGGGTGATCGCTGGCGCGCAACGACACGTCGTTGTCGCGACCGGTCAGGCGCAACAGATACCAGATCTGCTTCTGGCCGCGGTAGCTGCCGCGCCATTCGCGCCGGATCCAGTGCTGCGGCACTTCGTAGCGCAGCCAGTTGCGGGTGCGCCCGAGAATCTTGACGTGCTGCGGCTCCAGACCGACTTCTTCCTTCAGCTCCCGATACATCGCCAGCTCGGGCGTCTCGCCGGGATTGATGCCACCCTGCGGAAACTGCCACGAGTGCTCTCGGATCCGCTTGCCCCAGAAAACCTGGTTCTTCGAGCTCGCGATGACGATGGCGACGTTCGGGCGATACCCGTCACGGTCCAGCATCACTATCACCTTGATTCTGCAAGTTAAGGCGATTTTTGCACAGTTCTAGGCGCTTGCAAAGCGGTCCGCTCCCCCGAGAGCGCCCGCAAGTGGTCTATGCGGGTGCGCGGCGTGTCCAATCCACCTGCATGGGACGCCCCGCTATTCGCAGTTCTGCCACGCTGGCGGGCGACTCCGCGATCACCCTGCCCGCCCGGACGACCTTGAGGCGCGTCGCGCGAAGCCGGATCGCCTCGACCGGGTCGCGCGCCTGCAGCAATACGAAGTCGGCGCGACTGCCCGGCGCGATGCCGTAGCCGTCGAGATGCAGGATGCGCGCCGCGTTGACGGTGACCGCGTCGAAGCATTGCCGCATCGCATCCTGGCCGGTCATCTGCGCGACGTGCAGGCCCATTGCCGCGACCTCGAGCATATCGGCGCTGCCCAGTGAGTACCAGGGATCCATGACGCAGTCGTGGCCGAACGCGACGTCGACGCCAGCCGCCATGAGTTCCGGCACGCGGGTCATCCCGCGGCGCTTCGGGTATGTGTCGTATCTACCCTGTAGCGTAATGTTGATAAGCGGATTGGCGATCGCGCTCACGCCAGCGGCCGCGATCAGCGGGATCAGCTTGGACACGTAATCATTGTCCATCGAGTGCATCGACGTGAGGTGCGAGCCCGTGACGCGCCCCTGAAGTCCGAGCCGCTGTGCCTGCAACGCAAGCGTCTCGATGTGCCGCGACTGCGGATCGTCGGTCTCGTCGCAGTGCATGTCGACCAGCCGGCCCTCGCTGGCCGCGAGTTCGCACAGCAACCTGACGCTCTCGGTGCCCTCGGCCGTCGTCCCCTCCAGATGCGGAATGCCGCCGACGACGTCGACGCCCATCGCCAGCGCCCGCTTGAGCTGCGCGAGCGCGCCGGCGCTGCGCAGCACACCGTCCTGCGGAAACGCGACCAGCTGCAGGTCGACGTAAGGTTTCACTGTCTCGCGCACGTGGAGCAGCGCTTCGACCGCGAGCAGCCGCGGATCGCAAACGTCGACGTGCGAGCGGATCGCGAGCAGGCCCCGCGCTACTGCCCAGTCGCAGTAGGCTAGCGCGCGCTCGACGATCGCGTCCTGAGTCAGTTGCGGCTTCAACTCGCCCCACAGCGCAATGCCCTCGAGCAGCGTGCCGCTCAGATTCACACGCGGCGTACCGTAAGTGAGCGTCGAGTCCATGTGGAAATGCGCATCGACGAACGGCGGCGAGAGCAACTGGCCGTCAGCTTCGATCGTCTGTGCGGCCTTGGCGCCAATGCCGTGCGCGACTTCTGCGATGCGCCCACCGTCGACGAGGACATCGACGCCCGTGCGACCGTCGGGCAGCGTGGCGTTGCGAATCAGCAGATCAGACATGTGCCAGCTGTGGAACGACACTGGATCCCCGCTTTCGCGGGGATGACGCGGCTGTATCCAATCGCCGCGACGCTGCGCGTCTTGCTCTTGGACATCCGCGTCACTTGGTGCCGAAGATGCGGTCGCCCGCATCGCCCAGGCCGGGCAGGATGTAGCCGTGATCGTTCAACTGGCGATCGATCGCCGCGGTATAGATCGGCACGTCGGGGTGCGCCTGCTGAAACGCAGCGATGCCTTCCGGACACGACACCAGGCACACGAAGCGGATCGACTTGGGCCGCGATTCCTTCAGACGCTCCACCGCGGCAACCGCCGAGTGGCCCGTGGCCAGCATCGGGTCGAGCACGATCGCGTCGCGTTCGGACATGCCTCCGGGCATCTTGTAGTAGTACTCGATGGCGACCAGCGTCTTCGGATCGCGATAGAGGCCGATGTGACCGACGCGCGCTCCGGGCGCAATCGACAGGAAGCCATCGAGCAAACCGGTGCCGGCGCGCAGGATCGGGACGAACACGAGCTTCTTGCCGTCGATCAGGCGCCCGGTCATCTTCTCCAGCGGGGTCTCGATCTCGACCTCGTGCATCGGCATCTGACGAGTGACCTCGTAGGCCATCAGCGAGCCGATTTCGTTGAGCAGTCGGCGAAAACTGGTCGTGCTCGTTTCCTTCTTGCGCAACAGCGTGAGCTTGTGCTGGACGAGCGGATGATCGAAGACGTGCACGGTGCCGGGCATTGGATACTCCTGCGTCAGAAAACGGTTCCGTCGGAGCGCACCGACAGAGGGGGTTCGCCGCCGCGCAGCGCCTGCGCGATTTCGCGCCCCGCCGCCCACGTGCCGCCTTCGAGCACGCAGGCGAGCGGCAAGTCCGGCGTGCCCAGGCGTGCGCGTACGCGCTCTGCCAAGAGGTCGAGCAGCGCGACCGTCAAGGCTCGCCATTCGACCACGAGCTCGCTGCCGACTTCGTGAACCGCGCGTGCGGCCGAGGCATCGACCAACCTCAGCACTCCCGTATCGAGCAGAAGACCGCCGTTGCGGTACTCGGGCAATCCGGTCAGCGCATCGCGATCGTGCACGGTGTGCCCCGCCCACTCGAAAGGCTCGAACAGCGAGTAGGCGAGCCACTGCGAAAGCTTGTGAAAGGGTACCCAGCCTGCCGTCGGGCCGGTGCCTCCTGCGTGCGGATGGCGCCAGGCGTCGCCGAGCGCAACTCCATGCAGCGCATTGCCAGTCAGCCAGATCGAGCCGAAGCCTTCAAGCAATGCCCGCAGCAGTGCCGGTGCAGACACCACAGCGTCGCCTCCGGCCGCCAATGCGTCGTACAGCGCGCCGGGGCGCGCCTGCTGACCGAAAATGTTCCGCTGCGTCGTCAGCGTGTCGCCCAGCCGCCGCAACAGCGCAGCGCGCCCCTCGAGGCCGACGAGGCGGTTGTCGCTGTCGACCTGAAAAATTGCGGCGAGTCGCGCGCTGTCGATTTGCGAGAGTGCGGCCGCGTCGACCCGCCAAGGCTCGTCAGGCCGCGCGGAAAAACTGCCTGCCATGAAGGCGCGGAAGCTGGCGACGCCGAGGCCCTCGGAGCGCGTGTAACGCTCGCCCGTGGCGCTCTCTCGATACGACCATGCTGGTCCGGCACCTGCATCGAGCAGCACGCTCACCACCGAGAGATCGATGCGTGCGCGTGCACAAGCGGCAGGATCCTGACCGGCGAGGGAACGCGTGAGTTCAACGGCGCGATCAAACCCGCCGGCTTCGAAATGACGCCAGCGGCTGTGATAAGGAATGCGCAACGCGGGATAGCGACGCCGCGTTGCGACCTCGACAAGTGCCGCTGCTTCATCCAGGTGCGCGAGGTCGACACGAAAATGCTGTGTCTCGCCCGCGATCGCCGCGGCAAGGATGTTGCGGCTACGCTTGCGGATCGTCGCCGGTGCCAGCAGCGCGTCCACCGACGTGAGCGACGCGTGCGTGGTATCGGCCACGCGATCGGCAGCGGTCACAGGCCGCGGCCCTTGGTGCTCGCCAGCTGCTCCGCGTCGGGAGGCGCTTCGGCGCTGAAATAGCCCGCCGCGCGCTTGGCGTCCATCTCGACCCGCGCGTCGTCGGGAATCAAGCCCTCCGGGATCTGCACCCTCTCGCCGACTTCGATGCCCGATTCGACGATCGCGTCGTACTTGAGATTGCTCATCGACACCAGGCGATGGATGCGCCGCACGCCGAGCCAATGCAGGACGTCGGGCATCAACTCCTGGAAGCGCATGTCCTGGACGCCCGCGACGCATTCGGTGCGCAGGAAATAATTGCTCGCGCTGTCACCCCCCTCCTGCCGCTTGCGCGCGTTGTAGACCAGGAACTTGGTCACCTCGCCGAGCGCGCGGCCCTCCTTGCGGCAGTAGATCACCAGGCCGACGCCTCCCGCCTGCGCATTGCGTATGCATTCCTCGATCGCGTGCGTCAGGTAAGGACGGCAGGTGCAGATGTCCGAACCGAATACGTCCGAGCCGTTGCATTCGTCGTGGATACGCGCCACCAGCGTGACCGCAGGGTTGGCGAGGTCCTTCGGGTTGCCGAAGATGTAGACGGTCTGCCCGCCGATCGGCGGCAGGAAGACTTCGAGATCGCTGCGCGTCACGAGCTCGGGATACATGCCGCCGGTTTCCTCGAACAGCGCGCGCCGCAATTCGGCCTCGCTGCACTTGAAGCGCGCTGCCACTCCGGGCAGCCACCACACCGGTTCGATCGCCGCCTTGGTCACGACCGCGGAGCCGTTCGCATGCAGGATCCTGCCGTCGGCCTGCAATCTCCCTGCGGCCATGGCCTGCCGCACTTCCGGCATGTCGATGTGCGCCTTGGTCACTGCAATCGTCGGACGAATGTCGTAGCCCTGCGCGATCTCGCCCTTGAACGCTTCGGCGACGATGGCGCCGAAGGGATCCATCGCCACGATCTTCGTCGGATCGCCCCATTGCGGGTACGGGCCGATCGGATCGGTCGGCATGGTGTTGGTGAGGTCGGGCTTGTGGCCTCGCAGCAGCGCACCTGCGGCGACCGCCAGTGCGCGATAGACGCCATAGCTGCCGCTGTGCGTGCCGATCACGTTGCGCTGGCTGCGGTTCGCGGTACTGCCGACGACCGGCCCGCGCTCGGCCGGATCGGCCGCGCCCCAGCGTAACGGCAGCGCGCCGTAGGCGCCTTCGACCGGGTGGGATGTCAGCCGGATGTGCGACGCCGGCGGTTTGTCGGTGGACATGGTCACGGATTTGGGTTGCGAAGCGGCAATGCAGCGACGAACGGATGGTCGAGCGGGTATACCTTGCCGTCGGGTCCTCCCGGGGCACCGACGCCGCTCACCGCCGAACCGAAGAATTCCGCGTTGATCGCGATGAAGTGTCGCTGCGCCATGGGAACGTCTGGTTCGTCGTAGATCGCGTCGACCGGGCAAACCGTCAAGCACAGGCCGCAGTTGATGCACTCCTCGGGCTGGATGTAGAGCGTACGCAACCCCTCGTAGATGCAGTCCACCGGGCAGCACGCGACGCAGGAACGGTCCTTGATGTCGACACAGGCGTCGGTGATGACGTACGCCATCAGCGCCCTTTCCACACTGGGGCGCGTTTCTCGCGAAATGCGGCGACGCCTTCCGCCGCGTCTTCGGAAGCAAGCGCCGCAACCAGCGCCGGCAGGCGCTGCGCCTGTGCCTCGCTCGCGCTCAGGTGCGCGGTGCGCCGCGCGACGGCCTTGATGGCGCGTATCGACAGCGGAGCGCAGGCCAGAATGTCGGCGACCCAGCGCTCGACCGCCGCATCGAGCTCCGTACGCGCCACGACTTCATTGACGATACCCAGTGCCAGCGCTTCGCGCGCCGGAACGCGGCGTCCGGTCAGCAGAATGCCCATCGCAGGGCGAAACGCAATCTGGCGCTGCAGCAGCGTCATTCCACCATCGAGCGGCATCCGGCCGACACGCGGCTCGGGCAGACCGAAGCTCGCCTCTTCACAAGCCACGACGATATCGCAGCCGAGCACCATCTCGAAACCGCCGCCCAACGCGACGCCGTTGACGCGCGCGATGACCGGAATGTCGAGCGTCTGCCGCAGCGCGATGCCGCCGAAGCCACCGTGGCGCGTCGCCGCCCAGTACTCCAGGCCGGTCTGGTTGCCGGAATTCTTCATGTCGGCGCCGGCACAGAATGCGCGCTCGCCGGCACCAGTGAGCACGACGACCCGCGCTTCATGATCCGCCTCGATCGCAGTCCAGATGCGTTCGAGTTCCTCCTCGGTCGCACGGTCGATGGCGTTCATCGCCGCCGGTCGGTCCAGCGTGACCCGCGCGACATGGTCACGCAACTCAAAGGCGACGTTGCTCATGTTCGAGGCTGCACGACGACGCTTGCGAGTACCTCCGCAAGCACCTCGTCGGTGTGCTCCCCCAGGCGGGGCGGAGGACGGCGCACACCCGTCGGCGCGGCGGACATGCGGATTGGACTTCCCACCAGACGCATCTTCTGCCCACCGTCGTCGCCTTCGATGAGCATTTCGTTGTGCAGCGTCTGCGGATCCGCCAGCGCTTCGCGGAGGCTACGCACCGGCGCGCAAAGCAGATCCTGCGCTTCCAGCCGCTCGAGCCAATAGGCCGTGCTCTGGGTCCGGTAGCGCTCTCGAAACAACGCGTGCAGTTCCTGCTTGTGCGCGATCTGCGCATCGAGCGTCGCGAACCGGGGGTCGCCCGAAACATCGGGGATATCGAGCGCGGCACAGATGTCGCGCAGGGGATTCGCCTTGAACGCGCCGACGACGACGACCGCGCCGTCGGTCGTGGCGAATACGCCGGTCAGCGGCATCGCCGCCCAGTTGATTTCCGAATCGGCATTCATGATCATCGCGGCTTCCTGCATCTGCGCAGCAAGCATTGAATTGTAAAGCGCGACACTGACTTTCTGGCCTTCGCCGGTGCGCTCGCGCTGGAGAATCGCCAGCAGGATCCCCTGCACCAGGTGCATGCCCGCCGAATAGTCGGCGAAGGTCGTCGCGTAGATCGATAACGGATGCGACGCTTCGGAGCGGCGCGCCATCACACCGCTCATCGCCTGCGCCAGCACGTCCTGGCCGCCCTTGTGCGAGTAGGGGCCGGTTTCGCCGAATCCGGTGCCGACCGCGTAGATGATCCGCGGATTCAGGCGCCGGCAATCCTCGTAGCCGAGGCCCATGCGCTCCATGACTCCGGCGCGGAAATTGTTGACCACGACATCCGCGCCGGCGATCAGCGCGCGGACCGCCGCGAGGTGGTCCGGATGCTTGAGGTCCAGCGCCGCGCTGCGCTTGTTGCGGTTGAGGCTGCAGAAGACCGGGTTATCGTGGCCGGCGATCGGCTCGAAGGTTCCGCGCGAGAGATCGCCCGAGCCCTTGCGCTCGATCTTGATCACGTCGGCGCCGTAGTCGGCCAGCATCTGGGTGCAGACCGGACCGAGCATCACTTGCGTGAAGTCGATCACGCGGATGCCTGACAGCGGCAGGTTGTTCGGAAGTGCGGCATTCATGCGATGAGCTCCAGAGGACTGTCGGCACGCGCGATAAGCGGCACATCGATGTTCGGCCCGCGATGATCGCCGGGGTCGGCGCCCTGCGCGCGCAGTTTCTTCTGCAACAACGCCACGTCGACGTCGCGCACGCGCCCGCCTCGTTCCAGCGCCAGCGCCGCGGCAACGCCGGCGGCTTCGCCCATCGCCATGCACGGCGGAATTTCACGCGACATCTTTTGCGCCGCCGGCGTCGCCGAATAGTGCCGGCCGGCGACGAGCAGGTTCTCGACGTTCTTCGGCAGCATTGCACGGTAGGGTGTCGTGTAGTCGCGGCCGCGCGCCACGGTGTCGGCAAAGCGCGTACGCAGCGAGAGATCTTCCTTGTTGACAACGTATTCGCCGTCGAGCAGGCGAGTCTGCCGCACGCCAGTCTGCGGCGCGACATCGACCACGTAACAGTTCTCGAAGCCCGGCATGTGATCGCGAACGTAGTCGACCAGTGCGGCAATGTGCTTGCGTCCCTGCACCTCCGCCCGGGTGAGGTCGGCGACCTCCAGCCCGTCGAGGCCTGCCATGTGCGGACAGTTGCACCAGACGACTCCGGGCAGCGGCGTCTTGAGCCACCAGTAGGCCCACGAGCCGCCAATGCGTTTCTTGGCTTCCTTATCGAGCGCGGCGAAGCCCTCGGGATCGTCGAACTCGAAGCGCTCGGCCGCGTCGGTGTCCACGCCGCCGAGGCGAAACACCGTGGTCATGATGTAGTTGCCCTTGACGTGCGCTGCCCCCGCGGACGCCGCAACGTCGAGGTCGCCGGTAGCGTCGATGACGATGTCGCCCATGATCGCCTCGCGCCCGGATTTTGTCTCGCAGACCACGCCCTTGACTGCCGTCCCGTCGACGACGGCGCGCGAGAACCACGAATGCAGACGCAGTTCGATGCCCAGTTCCTCGACCATGTCCAGCGCAACGCGCTTCCAGCCCTCGGGGTCGAACGACGCCGCGAAGCAGATCGGATGCGGCGTCTTGTGGCTGTGGAAGTCGAAGGTGCCCCAGCGCGCCCAGCGGCGATAGTGCTCCGGCAATTCGCCCCACTCGTGCGCGCGCGGAAACGTTGCCAGCTTCAGCTTCGCCATCCGTTCGAGCATGGTCATGCAGATGCCGCGCACCGAAATCTCGTTGTGATGGCTGTCCCACATGTCATCGAGCACCAGCACCATGCCCCCGGACGCGAGCCCTCCAAGGTGGTTGTAGCGCTCTAGCAGCGTGACCTTGGCGCCGTTGCGTGCCGCAGCGATCGCCGCCGACATGCCTGCCGGGCCGCCGCCGACGACGACCACGTCTGCGCGTGCCGCGACGCGGGCTTCGCCGGCTGGCTCGGCAATTCGTTCTTCGATGTGTGCCATGGTGTTTGTGCCTGTCAGTGTTTCCCGAAAGACGTCAGTGAATGTTCGCCGGCTGCCACTTGACGACCAGCTTCTCGATCATGGTGATCACGAGGAAGAACGCGCCGGAAAACAGCGAACTCATGATGACCGCGGAATACAGCAGTGCCGAATCGAAACTGTAGGTGGCCTGGATGATGAGCGCGCCAATGCCCCGGGTCGATCCGATCCACTCGCCGACGACTGCGCCAATCACCGATGTCGACGCCGCGATCTTCAGCGCCGAGAAGAGATAAGGCAGCGAGTTGTACAGGCGCAGCTTGAAGTACACCTCGGTCTTCGACGCCGATAGCACGCGCATCAGTTCCATCGACTGGGGATTGACGGCCTCCAGGCCGCGCACCATGTTGACCAGCGTCGGGAAGAAACAGATCAGCGCGGCGATCACGATCTTCGGCTCTATCCCGTTGCCCATCAGCAACACCAGGATCGGCGCCTTCGCCACCACCGGAATGGTGTTGATCATCACCGCGATCGGGAAGAACGCTTCCTGGATGGCCTTGTTGTGCACGAACACGGTCGCCAGCAGGATCGCCGCGAGATTGCCGATGAAGAATCCCCCCAGCGCTTCGACTGCGGTGACCATCAGGTTCTGCCAGAGAATGCTCCACTTGGCGATCATCGTCTGGAGGACGAGTTGCGGCGACGGTGCGATGAACGGCTTGACGTCGAAGCCCTCGACGAGCGCCCACCAGAGGACGATGAGGCCGATCAGGCCGAGCGCCGGCAGTATTCGCCGGCGCAATTGGTCGCGGCGCCGGCCCGCGAAATACGCGAGCGCTTCGGGGTCGATGGCGAGTGCGGCATCGCCGGCAGTCAGGGTCATTGGCGTGCTCATCAGCAGGCCTCCAGTACGCGGCGCAGGTACGCCGCGAGTTCGACGAATTCGGCGGTTTCGCGGATGGCGAGCGTGCGCTCCTCGGGCAGCTTCACCGGGACGATCTCGCGCACGCGCCCCGGATTGGCGGCAAGCATCAGCACCCGCTGCCCGAGGTATGCGGCTTCGTAGATGCTGTGCGTCACGAACAGGACGTCTTCCCGGTTTCCCGCCACACCCGGCGCAACTCCTCGTTGAGCCGGTCGCGCGTGATTTCGTCGAGCGCACCGAATGGTTCGTCCATCAGCAGGATCTGCGGGTCGCTGACCAGCGCCCGCGCGATCGACACCCGTTGCCGCATTCCGCCCGAGAGCTCGTGCGGATAGGAATGCTCCCAACCCTTGAGGCCCACCAGCTCCAGCAACTCCTCCGGCGTGGCCTTACCCTTGTGCTTCGCCCCGTCCGCGACTTCGAGCGGCAGCGCGACATTCTGCAGCGCGGTTCGCCACGGCAACAGCGCCGCGTCCTGGAAGACGAAGCCGATGTCGCGACGACGCCGTGCAGCCGGTGCGGTGCCACCGAGGATGCGAATGTCGCCGCCGGACGGCGCGACCAGGTCGGCGACCGCGCGCAGCAATGTCGATTTGCCACAGCCGGAAGGACCGAGCAGGGTCAGGAATTCGCCGCGCGTCACGTCGAGGTCGATGCCGGCGAGCGCCGTGACCACGCGCCGGTCGGTGAAGAAACGCACACCCAGACCGCGGCAGGTGACCGCCTGCCGCGGGTCCGCTGCCGCCTCGGGACCTCCCGGTTTCGCGCGCGCCTTGAGCCGTCGAGCGACGGCGGCGAAGGCCACGGCGTCAGATCTTGGCGCGAGCGTCGCGCGTCGCCGCCAGGATCTCCATAGTCATTACTTCGTCGAGCTTGGGTGTGCGCTTGGAGAATTGCCCGAGCTGGGAATAGAGCGAAATCTGGTCCTGCCAGACCGCCGGATCCATCGTCCCCCAGCCGTTCGCCTTGGTCGCGTCGTTGAAGGCGTAGCCCATCATCGCGTCGATGCCGACCTTTTCATCGGCGCGCGTGAGGTTCGGATACTCCTTGATCAGCAGGTCGGTCGCTGCGTCGCGATTGGCGTTGGTATAGGCATAACCCTTGGCGGTGGCGCGCAGGAATTTCTGCAGCACGTCGGGACGCGTCTGGATAGTCTTGACCGTCGCGTAATACGGCAGCGCGTACAGGCGCACGCCTGCATCCCACAAACGCAGGTCGACCCGATCCGGACCGAGCGGCTTGAGTGCCGTGACATTGGTCTGCCAACCGGTGACCACGTCGACCTGTCCGGTCAGCAGCGGTGACATGTCTGCGCCGATGGTGACGATCTCGACCTTGCTCTCGGGAATGTTGTTCTTGGCGAGCAACGCGCGCAGCAGAATCACGCCGGTCGCCTGGATGCCGACCTTCTTGCCGACCATTTCCTGCGGCGTGTTCACCGGCTTCTTCTTGAGCGAAAAGAACGTGTACGGATGTTGCTGCAATCCCGTCGCAAAGCACTTGATCGGCAGGTCCTGCGAGGCCGCCAGCATCAGTGACGGGCTCGACGACACCTGCCCCATTTCATACTTGCCGGAGGCGACGATCGCGACACCGTCGATCGACGGGCCGCCGGGCTGGATCGTCACGTCGAGGCCTTCCTGCGCGAAATAGCCGAGTTGCTTGGCGACCACTTCGCCGATCTGGTTGTTGCCCGGCAGCCAGCCGAGCTGGAGATTGACTGCGGCCTTTCCGCCCGCCTGGGCCGACGCGTCGAGGGAAACAAGGCCGCCGGCGAAGCCGGCACCGGGAAGCCCGGCCATCGCCTTGAGCAGCGTACGGCGACGGGGGTTGCAGGCGTGCTTGCTATCCATCGAAGTCTCCTGAGCAATCTTGGTCGGGCGGTCGCGGGCGGAAAGGGGACCCTACCTCGCCCTACGGCAATGCGCGCCGGCGAATCCCCGTCTATGGCCAATGATGCGCGGCTCGCGGTGATCTCGCAAGAATCAAATGCGCTCCGGCCCGAGGCCCAAGTCGTTGCCCCCGGCGTGCGGCCCGGATCAGCGCTGGGAACGAGCCTGCGCCGACTCCCGAAGCGTCACACGCAGCGCAAGCCGGCGGTCGCGGCGCAATACCGTGATGTCGACGCCGTCGCCGATCAGTCCGCCGGTAAGCATGCGGTGCAGGTCATCGATGCCGGTGACCGCCGCATCGCCGAATCCGACGATGATGTCGCCGTCGCGGATCCCGGCGTGCGCGGCCGGTGAATCGCGTTCGACGCTGCTCACGCGCACGCCCGATTCGTGCGCGAGCGCGAAGTGGCGAACGATTCGTCGCGAGATGACCGTGTCCTGGCCGCCCACGCCGAGGTACGCGCGGCGCACGCGCCCGTCGCGGATCAGCGCGATGACGACGCGTTCCGCCGTGTTCGCGGCGATCGCGAAGCAAATGCCTTGCGCGGGCAGGATCACGGCAGTATTGACGCCGATCACCGCGCCGGCCGAGTCGACCAGCGGTCCGCCGGAATTGCCGGGGTTGAGCGCCGCGTCGGTCTGGATGATGTTATCGAGCAGGCGACCGGTCTGCCCGCGCATCGAGCGGCCGAGCGCGCTGACGATGCCCGCCGTGACGGTGTGCTGGAATCCCAGCGGACTGCCGATGGCAATCGCGATCTGCCCGACCTTGACGCGGGTCGAGTCGGCAAACTGCGCGTGCGCCAGTCCGGCAAGTCCCACCTTGACCAGCGCGAGATCGGAGTCCGGATCGTCGCCGACCAGTTCGGCGGATGCCTCCCGACCATCGGGCAGCGTGACTTCGAGGGCGCTCGCGCCACCGGCGACGTGACTGTTGGTAACGACGTACCCGTCGGGAGTGATGATGAAGCCTGAACCGGAGCCTTCGCGCTTGCCGCGCCCAGCCCCCGCCCGCTCGACCCGGATGTGCACGACCGCCGGGCTGGTATGCGCGACGGCCGAGCTGACCGCCGACGAATAGGCATCCAGCAGCACTGCGTCGGTTGGAAGCGGCGCAACGGGCAGCGCGCCGGGGTCGCGTGCCGGCGCATCGTCCAGCGCATAGCGCAGCCGCGCAGGCGAGAATCCATCAAGAGGCGCCATACGACGCTACTTGATGCCGATCGGCCGCATTTTCAAGCGCGTCTAGAGCAAGGCGCGCTGGCGATCGAAGTTGGCGTCGACGACCGTCAATGCCGTCATGTTCACCAGGCGACGCACCGTCGCCGAAGGGGTCAGGATGTGCGCCGGCTTGGCCACGCCGAGCAGCATCGGCCCCAGCGTGAGCCCGCTGCCGGCGGCGACCTTGAGCAGGTTGAAGGAAATATTGGCCGCGTCGATGGTCGGCATGATCAGCAGGTTGGCGTCGCCCTTCAATCGCGCGTTGGGCAGCACGCCGCGGCGCACTTCGTCGGACAGCGCGGCGTCGCCGTGCATTTCGCCGTCGACCTCGAGCTCGGAATCCATCGCGTTGATCAGCGCCAGCGCGGCCTGCATCTTTTTCGCCTGCGGGTGCGTGCTCGATCCGAAGTTCGAGTGCGACACCAGCGCCACTTTGGGCGTGATGCCGAAGCGGCGTACTTCGTCGGCAGCCAGAAGGGTGATTTCGGCGATCTGCTCGGCGGTCGGGTCGGCGTTGACGTAGGTGTCGGCGATGAACACGGTGCGGCCATGCATGAACACTGCGTTCATGGCCGCACAGGTGCGCACTCCACGCCGCAGGCCGAGTACCTGATCGATGTACTGGCGGTGCGAATCGTAGGTGCCGTAAGTGCCGCAGAGCATGCCGTCGGCATCGCCCATGTGGATCATCATCGCGCCAATCAGCGTGAGGCGGCGGCGCATCTCGATCTTGGCGAGCTGTTCGGTGACGCCACGACGACCGGTCAGCCGGTGGTATTCGGTCCAGTAGGCGCGATAGCGCGGGTCGTCTTCGTTATTGATGACCTCGACATCGCGGCCGGCACGGATGCGCAGGCCGAAACGCTCCAGGCGCTGAGTGATGACGGCGGGGCGTCCGATGAGGATCGGCTTGGCGAGTCCCTCGTCGACCACCACCTGCACCGCGCGCAGCACTCGCTCGTCCTCGCCTTCGGCAAAGACGATTCGCTTGGGAGCGCGCTTGGCCGCCTGGAAGATAGGCTTCATCAGCAGGCCCGAGTGGTAGACGAACTGCATCAGCTGCTGGTGATACGCGTCGAAGTCGGTGATCGGTCGCGTCGCCACGCCGGAATCCATCGCCGCCTTCGCCACCGCCGGCGCGATGTTGACGATCAGGCGCGGATCGAAGGGCTTGGGAATCAGGTACTCGGCGCCGAATTTCACGTCGTCGATTCCGTACGCCGCGGCGACGATGTCCGATTGCTCCGCCATCGCAAGATCCGCGATCGCGTGCACGGTGGCGAGCTTCATCGCCTCGTTGATCGTCGTCGCCCCGACGTCGAGCGCGCCGCGGAAAATGAATGGAAAGCAGAGGACGTTGTTGACCTGATTCGGGAAGTCCGAGCGCCCTGTGGCGATGACCGCGTCGGGCCGCGCCTGTTTGGCGAGGTCGGGCATGATCTCGGGCTCGGGATTGGCCAGCGCCATGATCAGCGGTTTCGGCGCCATCAGCTTCAGCAATTCAGGCTTGAGCACGCGTGCCGCGGAGAGTCCAAGAAAGATGTCGGCGCCTCCGATGATGTCGGCGAGCTTGCGCGAATCGGTTTTCTGCGCATAGCGCGCCTTGTTGTCGTCCATCTCCTCCTTGCGTCCGACGTAGACAACACCCGCGATATCGGCAACCCAGATGTTCTCGCGCTTGACGCCAAGTCCCACCAGCAGATCGAGACAGGCAAGCGCTGCGGCACCGGCGCCGGAACACACCAGCTTCACGTCCGCGGCCTTCTTGCCGACCACCCGCAGCCCGTTGGTGATGGCCGCGCCGACGATGATGGCGGTACCGTGCTGGTCGTCGTGGAACACCGGGATGTTCATGCGCTCGCGGCACTTCTTCTCGACGTAGAAGCACTCCGGCGCCTTGATGTCCTCGAGATTGATGCCGCCAAACGTCGGCTCCAGCGCGCAGATGATGTCGACCAGCTTGTCGGGATCGCGTTCGTCGATTTCGATGTCGAAGCAGTCGATCCCGGCGAATTTCTTGAACAACACCGCCTTGCCTTCCATCACCGGCTTGCTTGCGAGCGGGCCGATGGCACCGAGGCCCAGCACGGCGGTGCCGTTGGTGACCACGCCGACCAGGTTGCCGCGCGCGGTGAGATTGCGCGCCTCGAGGGGGTCGCGCACGATTTCATCGCACGCGGCGGCGACCCCCGGCGTGTACGCCATCGCCAGGTCGCGCTGGTTGGTCAGTTGCTTGGTCGGCAGGATCGAGATCTTGCCGGGTGGGTACGCCCGGTGATACTCGAGAGATGCTTCGCGGATTTCTTTGTCCGGCATCGCAGTGTCCTTGATTTAGGTCAGGACGGAGGGAAAAAGATGATAGCAGAATCGGTCCGCCAGCCCGTTTCGACGACGCGGTCGAGGGCTGGCGCCCTTATAATTGGGAGGTTGCCGGCACGCGCCAGGCAGCGTCGAATATCACCCCATGACCCAGTTCTGGTTTATCGCGGCGCTGCTCGTGGCCGCCACGCTCTCCACGCTGCTGTGGCCATTGCTGCGCCGCGCAACGCGCGTTGACGCGCCCGACGCGGAGACGGGCGGCGCTCGCGGTCTTTCGCGACCAGAAGCGTGCGCTCGACGCCGAACAGGCGGCAGGCACCATCGGCGCGACCGAATACGAGGCCACGCTGGCTGAACTCACACGCCGGGTCGCCGAAGAGAGCGGCGATGCACCGCGCGCCGCCACGCATGCACGCGAGCCCCGCGCCTGGCCGATCGCATTGATCGTCGCCGCCATCGTTCCCGTTGCCGCGTTACTGCTCTACCAGCGACTCGGCAACCCGGGTGCAAGCGCGGTGGCGGCGGTGGCTGCCGGTCACGACGTCACCGAGCAACAGGTCAACGCCATGGTCGAAGGCCTCGCGCAGCGACTCAAACAGAAGCCCGACGATGCCGATGGCTGGGTGCTGCTCGCGCACTCGTATCAGGCACTCGACCGCTTCCCCGAGGCCGCCGACGCCTATGCGCATGCCGATGCGCTCATCAAGGACGACGCAAACCTGCTGGCCGATTACGCCGATGCACTGGCGATGGCGCAGGGCCGCAAACTCGCCGGCAAGCCTGCGGCGCTGGTCGAGCGCGCGCTTGCCATCAATCCAAAGCAGAAGAAAGCGCTGGCGCTGGCCGCGACCGTTGCGCTCGAAGCGCACGATCTGCCAGCTTCGCTCGCCTACTGGCGCCGGCTCGCCGCCGAACTGCCTCCGGAATCCGAGGAGGGGCGACAGGTGGCCGGGTTCATTGCCGACATCTCCGCGCAAGCCCAGGGCAAGGTCGCCGACACAAAATCCACGCCGCGCCCCGCAGCGACTGCGTCCGCCGATACGACGCCGGCAAAGGCGTCAGCGCAATCTTCAGCGGGCGCGGTCAGCGGCCGCGTCGATCTTGCGCCGGCATTTGCCGCCAAGGTCGCGCTCAGCGATACCGTATTCATCTTCGCGCGCGCCGCGGAGGGTTCGCGCATGCCGCTTGCGGTGCTGCGCATTCCGGCGCGCGAATTGCCGAAGGACTTCCGGCTCGACGACAGCATGAGCATGGCCCCGGGCGTGAAGCTGTCGACCACGCCGACGGTGGTAGTCGAGGCGCGTATTTCCAAGAGCGGAGGCGCGTTGCCGCAGCCCGGCGACCTGTTCGGGCGTACCACGCCGGTCAAGCCGGGCGCCGCGGACCTGCGCATCGTCATCGATCAGGTGGTGCCTTGACCCGCCCGGGCCGCCCGAGGGCGCTCGGCTATAATCCCCATCCTATTTCCGCAGGCATTCACCATGCTGGAAGCGCAGCAACTCGCCGCGCAGCGAGGCTCCGCGGTCCTGTTCGCCAATGTCGATTTCACACTGCGATCAGGTGAAGCGCTGATGGTGACCGGTGCCAACGGCAGCGGCAAGACCACGCTCATGAAGATCGCCGCGGGCCTGACCCGGCCGGTGGCGGGACGACTTTCGTGGTTGGGCGCTGCAGTCTCGCCGTTCGACCCCGCACTACGCGCGAGCACGCTCTACATCGGCCACGCCCCGGCGATCAATGACGAACTCACCGCCGAAGAGAATCTCTGCGCGCTGGTCCGTCTGCACGGCGCGCTCGCCGATGCCGCGGCGGTTGGCGCGGCGCTCGCTGCTTGGTCCCTCGAGGCGCAGCGCGCGCTGCCAGCGCGAGCACTGTCGCAGGGCCAGCGCCGGCGCGTGGGACTCGCGCGTCTGCGCCTGTTGCGGCGCGCGCTCTGGGTCCTCGACGAACCGACCGCCGCGCTCGACTCGGAAGGCGTGGCGCTGCTCGAAGAGCACATTTCGTCTCATCTTGCCGATGGCGGGATCGCGCTTGTCGCGACACACGACGACCTGTCGCTGAACGCCGGCACCAAGCGCACGCTGCGCCTGCAATGACGACCACGACCGCCGCGATGGACGTCGCTCCGCGCGCCGGAGCTTGGGGCGGCATCGCATGGGCCGCCGCGCGCGACTTCGGCCTCGCGTCACGATCCAAGGCGGAGATCGGCGTGCTGCTCCTTTTCTACGTCATCGTCGTAACGCTCTTTCCGCTGGGTGTCGGACCCGAACCGACGCTGCTGCGTGCGATGGGTCCGGGCGTGCTGTGGGTGGCCGCGTTGCTCGCGTCGATGCTGTCGCTGCCACGCCTGTTCGCCGCCGATTTCGCCGACGGCACGCTCGAACAGATCGCGCTCTCGCCGTACCCATTGGCGGCGCTGGTCGGCGGCAAGATCATTGCGCACTGGGCGTCGACCGGACTGCCGCTGGCCGTCCTCTCGCCATTGCTGGGGCTGCAGTTCGGACTGCGCGGCGACGAACTGGTGGTGCTGGCGCTGGGTTTGCTGCTGGGCACTCCCACGTTGTCGCTGCTCGGCGCGATCGGCAGCGCACTCACCCTTGGAGTGCGGTCCGGCAACGGGCTGCTGGCGCTGCTGATCCTGCCGCTGTACGTCCCCATCCTGATTTTCGGCGCCGGTGCGGTCGATGCGGTGCGCGACGGCGTCTCGGCAAACCCGCAGCTGTCGCTGCTCGGCGCGGCGCTGCTCGCCGCTGCCGTCGGCGCGCCGCTGGCGGCGGCGGCAGGCGTGCGAATCGCGCTGGACTAAGGCGACCCGATGACCTCCGCAACCGTCAACTGGTACAGATTCTCATCGCCCGCGTCGTTCTTTCCGCTGGCGGGAAAGCTCGCGCCGTGGTTTGGGTTCGCCGCCGCCGTGCTCGCCGTCGTCGGCGTGTGGATCGGCCTGGTCGTGGCGCCCACTGATGCCCAGCAGGGCGATGCCTATCGCATCATCTTCATCCACGTGCCCGCCGCGTGGATGTCGATGTTCCTCTACCTGGTCATGGCATTCTGGTGCGCGATCTCGCTCGGCTACAACGCCCGACTGGCTGCGATGCTGGCGCAGGCGCTGGCACCGACTGGTGCGCTGTTCACCGCCATCGCGCTGTGGACTGGCGCGCTGTGGGGCCGCCCGACCTGGGGCACCTACTGGGCGTGGGACGCGCGCATGACCTCGGAACTGATCCTGCTCTTTCTGTACTTCGGCTACATGGCGTTACGCAACGCGATCGACGATCCGCGCCGCGCCGACCGTGCCAGCGCGGTGTTGGCGCTCGTCGGCGCGGTCAACGTGCCAATCATCTATTTTTCGGTCAAGTGGTGGAACACTCTGCACCAGGGTGCGTCCGTCAGCCTCACCGCCGCACCCAGGATGGCCTCGATCATGCTGACCGGAATGTTGGTCATGAGCTTCGCCGCGTGGTTCTACTCCATCGCCGTGGCGCTGCTGCGCGTGCGGGCGATCATCCTCGAACGCGAGCATGGTGCCGCGTGGATCGCCGAGGGCGGGCGATGAACGCCGGCGATTTCTTCGCCATGGGCGGTTACGGCTTCTTCGTCTGGGGGTCTTACGTGGTCACGGCGCTGCTGATCTTTGCCGAAGTCGTCGCGGTGCGCTTGCGCTACAAAGCCGCACAGCGCGCCACCAAGCATGCGGAGCGCGCGCCTTGAAGCCACGCACCCGCCGCTTCGCGTGGATCGCGACCGGGCTCGCCGCGCTGGGTATCGCCGCCGCGCTGGTGCTCAATGCCTTCCAGTCGAACCTGGTGTTCTTCTTCACGCCATCGCAGGTCGCGGCGAAGGAAGCACCGCAGGGTCGCGCCTTTCGCATCGGCGGCATGGTCGAGACCGGCAGCCTGGTGCGCGAGCCCAACACGCTGACCGTGCGCTTTCGCGTGACAGACACGGCGCAGACGATTCCGGTGACTTACACTGGTCTGCTTCCCGACCTGTTCAAGGAAGGCAAGGGCGTGGTGGCCCAGGGCAGCGTCGGACCCGACGGGGTCTTTCACGCGACCGAAGTCCTTGCCAAGCACGACGAGAATTACATGCCGCCGGAAGCCAAGGCCGCCATCGACACGGCACAAAAGGGAATGAGCATGAAAAGCCTGCAGGCACCGCGGGCCGGCGCGCGATGATTCCGGAACTCGGCCACTTCGCGCTGATCCTCGCGTTGCTGGTTGCGCTCTCGCAGGGCACGCTGCCGCTGATCGGCGCCGCCACCGGCGCGACGCGACTGATGGCGATCGCGCGACCCGCCGCGCGCGCGCAGGCGCTGCTGGTCGCTTTCGCCTTCGGCTGCCTCGCGTGGTCGTTCATCAGCAACGACTTCTCGGTGCAGAACGTCGCCGCGAATTCGAACTCCGAACTGCCGCTGCAGTATCGCATCGCGGCGACGTGGGGTTCGCACGAGGGATCGCTGCTCCTGTGGACGCTGATGCTGGGCGGCTGGAGCTTCGCGGTGAGCCTGTTCTCGCGCAACCTGCCGCAACCGCTGGTGGCGCGCGTGCTCTCGATCATGGGTCTGATCAGCGTCGGATTCCTGCTCTTCCTGCTGCTCACCTCGAACCCTTTCGATCGGCTGGTACCACCGGCGGCCGACGGTCGCGACCTGAATCCGCTATTGCAGGATCCCGGAATGGTGTTCCATCCTCCCCTGCTCTATATGGGCTATGTCGGATTTTCGGTGGCGTTTTCCTTCGCGGTGGCGGCGCTGCTGGGCGGGCGCCTCGATGCGACGTGGGCGCGGTGGTCGCGGCCCTGGACGACCATCGCGTGGAGCTTTCTCACCATCGGCATCGCGCTGGGCAGCGGGTGGGCGTACTACACGCTGGGCTGGGGCGGCTGGTGGTTCTGGGATCCGGTTGAGAATGCATCGTTCATGCCGTGGCTGGTCGGCACGGCACTGATCCACTCGCTCGCGGTCACCGAAAAGCGCGGCGCGTTTCGCAGCTGGACGGTATTGCTCGCAATCCTTGCCTTTTCACTGTCATTGGTGGGCACCTTCCTCGTGCGTTCGGGCGTGCTGACGTCGGTGCACGCGTTCGCGACCGATCCCGCCCGCGGCGTATTCATTCTCGTGTTTCTCGCGATCGTCATCGGCGGATCGCTCGCGCTGTTCGCTTGGCGCGCCGGCAGCGTCGGCCTCGGCGGAACGTTCTCGATCGTATCGCGCGAATCGACGCTGCTCGCCAACAACATACTGCTGGTGGTGGCGATGGCAAGCGTGCTGCTCGGCACGCTCTATCCGCTGTTCCTCGATGCGCTCAACCTCGGCAAGATTTCGGTCGGGCCGCCCTACTTCGACGCGGTGTTCTTTCCGCTGATGGCGCCGGCGGCGTTCCTGATGGGCGTCGGACCCGTCGCGCGATGGAGCAATGCGCCACTGCCTGAACTGTGGACGCGGCTGCGATGGGCGCTGGCTGTCGCGGTCGTCAGCGCGCTGATCCTTCCCTTCGTGCTCGGCCGCTGGTCGCCGTTGATCGCCTTCGGCCTGTTCCTCGCGCTGTGGATCTTCGCCTCGACCGCGGCGAACCTTCGCCAACGGCTTGCCAGCACGCCGCGCCCGCAACTGCTCGCCAAGCTGCGCGCCAATTCGCCGTCGTACTACGGCATGCTGCTCGCGCACCTCGGTGTCGGCGTGTTCGTCGTCGGCGTCACGCTGGTGAAGGGCTACGAAATCGAACGCGATGTGCGGCTCGACGTCGGCGACAGCGTCACCGTGGGTGGCTACGAGTTCAAGTTCCTCGGCGTGACGCCCTCGCAGGGACCCAACTATCGCGCGATCGCCGGCAACATCGAGGTGCGCCGCGATGGCCAGTTGATCGAGAAACTTCAACCCGAAAAGCGAATCTACAATGCGTCGGGACAGGCGATGACCATCGCCGCGATCGACTCCGGCCTGCGCGGCGACGTCTACGTATCGATGGGCGAACCAGTGGGGGCGGGAGGCAGCAACGACATCGCCGGCGCGTGGGCGGTGCGCATCTATCTCAAGCCGTTCATCGACTGGATCTGGGGCGGCGCTTTCCTCATGGCACTCGGCGGATTCGTCGCCGTCGCCGACCGCCGCTATCGGCTCGCGGTGCGGCGCCGCGCGCCGGTGGCCGACGCGACCACGGCGTCTGCCGCCGCGGACTGATGCCGGATTGGAGCAATAGCGCGACATGAAAGCCGCCCGCTGGTCGATACCTCTCGCGATTTTCGTGGTCCTGCTTGCGTTCCTGTGGGTCGGGCTGGGCCGCGATCCGCGCGAGGTGCCCTCGCCGCTGATCGGCAAGCCGGCGCCGGCGTTCGCACTCACCCGCCTGCACGACCCTGCGGCGACCATTTCGAACGCGGACCTCAAGGGCAAGGTGTGGCTGCTCAATGTCTGGGCATCGTGGTGCGTGTCGTGCAGGGTCGAGCACCCGGTGCTGATGCAACTCGCTGCCTCGAAGGCAGTGCCGGTCTATGGCCTCGACTACAAGGACAAACCGGAAGCAGGACGTGCGTGGCTCGCGCAGAACGGCGATCCCTACGCCGCGTCGCTGCTCGATTTTGATGGGCGCGTTGGCATCGACTACGGCGTCTATGGCGTGCCCGAGACCTTCGTCATCGACAAGCTGGGCATCATCCGCTACAAGCAGATCGGCCCGCTGACCGACGAGGCCTTGCAGAAAACGATTTTGCCGCTGGTGCGGGAGCTCGAGAAGTGACGCGCTGGAGCGTGCGAGTGACACAGGCGCTGCTGTTGTGTCTGCTGGCGAGCGTGGCGTGCGCAACCAAGATGGACGCGCCCGCAGCGGATACCGCATTCGACGCGCGCATCAGAAAGCTCGAAGGTGAGCTGCGCTGCCTGGTTTGCCAGAATCAGACGCTGGCCGACTCCAACGCCGAACTCGCCGGCGACCTGCGGCGTGAGGTCCGCACCCTTGCGTCCAGCGGCAAGAGCGACGACGAAATCAAGGCGTACCTCGTCGCCCGCTACGGCGACTTCGTTCTCTACAACCCGCCCATCAAGATGACGACCTGGTTGTTATGGGGCGGACCGTTCGCGCTCCTGGTGTGCGGTGGGCTGCTGTGGGTGAGCATCGGCTCGCGCCATGGAGGTAGCAGCGCGGCGACGACGCCGGATGTCGACGCACAGGCGCGCGCCCGCTCGCGCCTGGAGGGCAACGACGCGGCGTAGCGGTTTCAGGGCGCGAGGTTGGCGCCGCAGTTCCAGCACAGTTCGAAGTTCGCGGGACACTCTTCGTTGCAGGCGCCACAACGCACGCTGCCGGTTTGCGAGCGCTCGGCCGCCAGGGCAGCGAGCGCCAGTTCCGCCCGCTCGCGGTCGCGAGCATGCTCGATCCACACCTGCGGTTGCGCGACGTCCGGCGGAACATCACCGACGATGCTCGACGCGTGCTCGTTGAACACATGTGCCGCCACTCCGACCTGCTGCAGGCGATGCAGCAGCAGGTAGGCGTCAAAGCGGTTCAGCGCGGTGTAGAAGCGTTCCACGAACTGGTTTCCCAGCGCCACGCATCGGCGCAGATCGCGTCGATTTCGCGCGTTGCGCGCCAGCCCAGCAGCGTGTTGGCACGCGCCGGATTGGCAAAACAGCTCGCGATGTCGCCCGCCCGACGCGCTACGATCCGATGCGCGATGCTGTGCCCGCACGCGCGTTCGAATGCGGCGACCACCTCGAGCACCGAGTAGCCGCGACCGGTGCCCAGATTGAGCGTGGTCACACCGCGTTGAACCTCCAGGTGGCGCAGCGCTGCCACATGACCCTCGGCGAGGTCCGCGACGTGCAGGTAATCGCGCACGCCGGTGCCATCGGGTGTCGGCCAGTCGTCGCCGTAGACATCGATGCAGCTCGAAGGATTGACGGCGGCGCGCGCCAGGATCGGCACGAGGTTGTTGGCGCGCGTCGTCGGCGCTTCGCCGATGAGCGCCGTCGCATGCGCCCCGGCCGGGTTGAAGTAGCGCAACAGCGCCACCCGCCACTCGCCATCGGCGGCAGCGACGTCGCCGAGAATCTCCTCGATGATGTGCTTGGTCCGGCCATAGACGCTTGCGGGGCGCAGCGGCGCATCTTCACCGACCGGATTGATGTCGGGCTGGCCATACACGGTGGCCGACGAACTGAAGACCAGCGACTTGACTCCCGCCGCAGCCATGGCCTCCACCAGGACGATGGCCCCGCCGACGTTGTAGTCGTAGTAGCGCAAAGGTTGCGCCTCGCTCTCGCCGACCGCCTTCAACCCGGCGCAATGCACGACCGCAGTAACGCGGTGGGCGGCAAAGGCGGCATCGAGCGCGGCACGGTCGCGAACGTCCGCCTTGATGCAGCGAATCGGCCGGCCGGCGATGCGCCGCAGGCGCGTCACCACCTCGGGCGAACTGTTGACGAAGCTGTCGAGAACGATCGGTATGCTGCCTCGCTCCGCCAGCGCCGCCACCACGTGCGAACCGATGTAGCCGGCGCCTCCTGTAACCAGTACGGTATCTGCCATGTTCACATGTTACGCGAGCGTTATTCGCGGGCGCAAAAAAGCCGGGCACGCGGCCCGGCCTGATTGCGTCACTGTCGCGCGCTTACGCGGCAGCCTTGGTCTCGGCGCCTGCCTCGGCGGCAGGCTCGGGACGATCGACCAGTTCGACCAGCGCCATCGGCGCATTGTCGCCCTGACGGAAGCCGAATTTCAGGATCCGCAGGTAGCCGCCTGGCCGCTTGGCGTAGCGCGGACCCAGCTCGTTGAAGAGCTTGTAGACGACGTCCTTGTCGCGCGTGCGATCGAAAGCGAGGCGACGGTTGGCCAGCGTCCCGTTCTTGGCGAGCGTGATCAGCGGTTCGGCAACGCGGCGCAGTTCCTTCGCCTTGGGCAGCGTCGTCTTGATCAGCTCGTGCTTGAACAGCGAGTTGGTCATGTTGCGCAGCATTGCCAGTCGATGGCTGCTGGTGCGGTTGAGTTTGCGGAGTCCGTGGCGGTGGCGCATGACGTTTCCTGGTGGTTCCTTGTTACGGCCGGTCCAAATTGGCAGGCGGCCAGTTCTCGAGCTTCATGCCCAGCGACAGGCCGCGCGAAGCGAGCACTTCCTTGATCTCGTTGAGCGACTTGCGGCCCAGGTTCGGCGTCTTGAGCAACTCGGTCTCGGTGCGCTGGATCAGGTCGCCGATGTAATAGATGTTCTCGGCCTTGAGGCAGTTGGCCGAGCGCACCGTCAGCTCCAGATCGTCGACCGGCCGAAGCAGAATCGGGTCGACCTGCGGCATCAGACGCTGTTCAGCCGGCGCTTCGGTGCCCTTCAAGTCGGCGAACACGCCCAGCTGCTCGACCAGGATCGACGCCGCGTAGCGGATCGCCTGCTCGGGCTCGATGACGCCATTGGTCTCGATGTCCATCACCAGCTTGTCGAGGTCGGTACGCTGCTCGACGCGCGCGCTTTCGACCGAGTAGCTCACGCGACGCACCGGCGAGAACGACGCATCGAGAAGGATGTTGCCGATGCTGCGCCCACCCTCGGGCTTGATGCGCACCGTTGCCGGCTGGTATCCGCGGCCCTTCTCGACCTTGATTTCCATCTCGATCTTGCCGCCCGCGGTGAGGTGCGAGATGACGTGATCGGGATTGATGATCTCGACGTCCTGGTGCGCCTCGATGTCCGCGGCCGTGACGGGGCCTTCGCCGGTCTTGGCGAGCTTCAGCGTGACGTGGTCGCGGTTGTGCAGCTTGAGCACCACGCCCTTGAGGTTGAGCAGTACATCGACGACGTCTTCCTGCACGCCGTCGAGCGCCGAATATTCGTGCAATACGCCCGTGATCTTGACCTCGGTGGGCGCGTAGCCGGGCATCGACGACAACAGCACGCGCCGCAGCGCGTTGCCCAGCGTGTGGCCATAACCACGCTCGAACGGTTCCATCACCACCTTGGCGTGGAACGGCGACGTGCTTTGCACATCGATGATGCGCGGTTTCAGGAAAGCGTTGCTCTGCATGCTAGGTCCTTAAAACAAAACTCTGACGGGAGCTGACCCGAGTCGTGGCAATCGAGGCTCGCCGGTTACTTCGAGTAAAGCTCGACGACCAGGCTTTCGTTGATGTCCTGGCCGAACTCGGAGCGGTCCGGCGCGCCCTTGAATGTTCCCACCATCTTCTTGACATCCACGTCCACCCAGGACGGGAAGCCGATTTTTTCTGCCAGCTGCAGCGCATCGACGATGCGCAGCTGGGTCTTGGCGCCTTCCTTGACGGCGATCACGTCGCCGGTCTTCACCAGCGCCGAGGCGATGTTGACGACCTTGCCGTTGACCGTCACCGCGCAATGCGACACCAGCTGCCGCGCCTCGGCGCGGGTCGAGCCGAAGCCCATGCGGTAGACGACGTTGTCGAGACGCGATTCGAGCAGGCGCAACAGGTTTTCACCGGTCGAGCCCTTGCCGTGCGCGGCCAGCTGGAAGTAGCGACGGAACTGGCGCTCGAGGATGCCGTAGGTACGGCGCAGCTTCTGCTTCTCGCGCAGCTGCTTGCCGTAGTCCGACTGGCGCATGCCGGAGCGCACGCCGTGCTGGCCGGGCTTGGATTCCAGCTTGCACTTGGAGTCGAGCGATCGCCGCGCGCTCTTCAGGAAGAGATCAGTGCCTTCCCGTCGCGCCAGCTTACATTTGGGTCCGAGGTATCGAGCCACGTTGCTATCCCAGTTTCTAGTTTGACTAAGTTAAATTCGACGGCGCTTCGGCGGTCTGCAGCCGTTGTGCGGCACCGGCGTGACATCCGAGATGCTAGTGATCTTCAGGCCCAGCGCGTTCAACGCGCGCACGGCCGACTCGCGGCCGGGGCCCGGCCCCTTGATCCGCACTTCCAGGTTCTTGACGCCGCATTCCTGCGCCGCCTTGCCCGCCGACTCGGCGGCGATCTGCGCCGCGAACGGCGTCGACTTGCGCGAACCCTTGAAGCCAGCGCCACCCGAGGTTGCCCACGACAGCGCATTGCCCTGCCGGTCGGTGATGGTGATGATCGTGTTGTTGAAGGACGCGTGGATGTGCGCGATCCCTTCGGATACGCTCTTCTTGACCTTTTTGCGGGCCCGCGTGCCTGTCTGCTTGGTTGGTGCCTGTGCCATTCTCTAATTCCTCGGTTCCTGGTCGCTGACCGTGTTACTTGCCGGCCGGCTTGCCGGTCGGCTTCGACGGGCTCGCCTGACGCGACTTCTTCGGACCCTTGCGGGTGCGGGCGTTGGTGCGGGTACGCTGGCCGCGGACCGGCAGGCCCTTGCGATGGCGCAGGCCGCGGTAGCAACCCAGGTCCATCAGCCGCTTGATGCTCATCGTCACCTCGCGGCGCAGGTCGCCCTCGACGGTGTAGCGCCCGACCAGCTCGCGCAGCTTGTCCATCTGCGCATCGGACAGGTCCTTGACCTTTGCCGAGCTCGCCACGCCTGCCGCCATGCAGATCAGGCGGGCGCGCGAGCGCCCGATGCCGTAGATCGCCGTCAACGCGATCTCGGCGTGCTGGTGATTCGGAATGTTTACGCCTGCAATACGGGCCATGTGCCTACCCTATCCTGTCCGTTAGCCTTGCCGTTGCTTGTGCCGCGGATCCGTGCAGATCACGCGTACGACGCCATTGCGCCGGATGATCTTGCAGTTGCGGCAAATCTTTTTTACCGAAGCCATCACTTTCATGTCACACCTCTCTTGACGACGCGTGTCACTTGGCGCGGAAGATGATCCGCGCCCGGGACAGGTCGTACGGCGTAAGGTCAACTGTCACCTTGTCGCCCGGCAGAATCTTTATGTAGTGCATCCGCATCTTCCCGGAAATGTGTCCGAGCACGACGTGGCCGTTCTCCAACTTGACCCGGAACGTCGCGTTCGGCAACGTCTCCAGGATTTCTCCCTGCATCTGTATCGTTTCTTCCTTCGACATCAGCGCGTCGGCAATCCGCCCTTGAAGTTGGCCTTCTTGAGCAGGCTTTCGTACTGTTGCGACATTACGTACGCCTGTACTTGCGTCATGAAATCCATCGTCACGACCACGATGATCAGCAGCGAAGTGCCACCGAAGTAGAACGGCACGTTCTTCCAAGCGATCAGGAAGTTCGGGATGAAGCACACCACCACCAGGTAGATCGAACCGAGCAGCGTCAGCCGCAGCGTGATCTTCTCGATGTAGCGCGCGGTCTGCTCGCCAGGACGGTAGCCCGGAATGAACGCGCCGCTCTTCTTGAGGTTCTCGGCGGTGTCCTTCGGGTTGTACTGCAGCGCCGTGTAGAAGAAGCAGAAGAAAATGATCGCCGCCGCGTACAGGATCTCGTGCACCGGCTGGCCCGGCCCCAATGCCGCCGCGAGGTCGCGCAGCCAGATGGTGTTCTCGCCCGAGCCGAACCACTGCGCCAGCGTCGCCGGGAACAGGATGATCGACGAGGCGAAGATCGGCGGAATCACGCCGGCCATGTTGAGCTTCAGTGGCAGGAACGACTGCTGGCCGGCGTAGACCTTGTTGCCGACCTGGCGTTTGGCGTAATTGACCTGGATCTTGCGCAGCGCGCGCTCCACGAACACCACGAACGCGGTCACCGCGATGACCAGCGCGAGAATCCCGATCACCAGCAGCACCGAGTACGCGCCGGTGCTGACCTGCTCCAGCGTCTGCCCGATCGCGCGCGGCAAGCCGGCGGCGATGCCGGCGAAGATGATCAGCGATATGCCGTTGCCCAGGCCGCGCTCGGTGATCTGCTCGCCCAGCCACATCAGGAACATGGTGCCGGTGACCAGCGTGATCGCGGACACGAAGCGGAACGCCAGACCCGGATCGAGCACCAGCCCGGCCTGCTGTTCGAGTGCGATCGAGATGCCCAGGCCCTGGAAGAACGCCAGTCCGAGCGTCGCGTAGCGCGTGTACTGCGTGATCTTGCGCTGGCCGGCCTGGCCTTCCTTCTTGAGCGCCTCGAGCGAGGGCACGACCACCGTGCACAGCTGCATGATGATCGACGCCGAGATGTACGGCATGATCCCGAGCGCGAAAATCGAAAAGCGCGACAGCGCGCCACCCGAGAACACGTTGAACAGGGCCAGGATGCCGCCCTGCTGCTGGCGGAACAGTTCGTCGAGCACCGACGCGTTGATCCCCGGCACGGGGATGTGGGTCCCGATGCGGTAGACGATGAGCGCGCCAAGCAGGAACAGCAGACGCTTTTTCAGGTCTGCGTACTTGTTGCCGCTCTTCTGGGCCGGATTGCTCGTTGCCAACTTGTGTCTCGTCTTTGCTCAGTGTTTTCTTGAAATCAGGCGATGCTGCCGCCCGCGGCTTCGATCACCGCGCGCGCGCCCTTGGTGGCCAGTACGCCCGAGAGTTTGACCGCCTTCTCGAGCTTGCCTGCCTTGATGACCTTGACCGTCTTGGCGGCAGCGGGCACCAGTCCCGCTGACTTCAGCGCCAGCATGTCGATTTCGACCACCGGCAGGCGCGCAAGATCCGACAACCGCACCTCGACCGTGTCGCCACGCGTCGGCGAGACGAAGCCGCGCTTGGGCAGGCGCCGTTGCAGCGGCATCTGGCCGCCTTCGAAGCCGACCTTGTGAAAGCCGCCGGAACGCGAGCGCTGGCCCTTGTGGCCGCGGCCCGCGGTCTTGCCCAGGCCGGAGCCGATGCCGCGACCGACGCGACGGCGGGCTTTCTTGCTGCCCTCGGCAGGCTTGATGGTGTTCATTCGCATCTTGAAATCCTCAGCCGTTCGCTTCGCTTACTTCGCTTACCTTGAGCATGTACGAGATCTTGCCGATCATGCCGCGAATCTCCGGCGTGTCGGCGACTTCAACCGTATGGCTGCGCCACTTGAGTCCCAGGCCGATGACCGTCGCGCGATGCGCCGGCTTCTTGCCCATGACGCCGCGAACCAGGGTCACGCGCAGTTTCTTTCCGCTGCTCATGCTCATACTCCCGTGAGCTGCTCGACCGTCATGCCGCGCTTGGCGGCGATGTCGGCCGGTGCGCTCGACTTTTCGAGCGCGTCCAGCGTCGCGCGCACGATGTTGTACGGGTTGGTCGACCCATGGCACTTGGCCAGGATGTTGGTCACGCCGACCACCTCGAAGACCGCGCGCATCGGGCCGCCGGCGATGATGCCGGTACCGTCGGAGGCGGGCTGCATGAAAACCTTGGTCGCGCCGTGACGGCCGATGACCGCGTGGTGCAGCGTGCCGCTCTTGAGCCGCACCTTGACCATGCGCCGGCGCGCTTCTTCCATCGCCTTCTGCACGGCGACTGGGACTTCCTTGGCCTTGCCCTTGCCCATGCCGACCCGGCCATCGCCGTCGCCGACCACGGTCAGCGCCGCGAACGCGAGGATGCGGCCGCCCTTCACCACCTTGGTGACGCGGTTGATGCTGATCATCTTCTCGCGCATGCCGTCGCCGCGGTCATCCTGCTGCTGACGGTTCTGCCCCTGCCTGCCCATTGGCTTTGCCATATGCTGTTCCCGCCCTAGAACTTCAAGCCGCCCTCGCGGGCAGCGTCAGCCAGCGCCTGCACGCGGCCGTGGTACTTGTATCCGGAACGGTCGAACGCGACCGCGTCGATGCCCAGCGCCTTGGCCTTCTCGGCGATGCGCTTGCCGACCGAGGCCGCGGCGGTCTTGTTCCCGCCGTTCTTGAGGTCCTTGCGAACGTCGACCTCGACCGTCGATGCGCTGGCCAGCACCTTGTCACCCGACGGCGCGATGATCTGCGCGTAGATGTGACTGTTGGTGCGGCTCACTACCAGCCGGTTGGCGCATTGCTCGGCGATGCGCACCCGGGTTTTGCGGGCGCGGCGGGCTCGAGCTTCCTTCTTGTTCATGGCGTCTTATCTCCGATTCCGATTTTCGCTTTGCAACGCTTACTTCTTCTTCGTTTCCTTGAGCGTCACTCGCTCGTCGGCGTAACGCACGCCCTTGCCCTTGTACGGCTCGGGAGGACGGTAGGCGCGGATTTCCGCGGCGACCTGGCCGACTTGCTGCTTGTCGATGCCCTTGACCACAATTTCGGTCTGTACCGGCGTCTCCACCTTTACGCCCTTGGGCATCTTGTGCACCACCGGGTGCGAAAAGCCGAGCGACAGGTTTACCTTGTCGCCCGCTGCCTGCGCCCGATAGCCGACGCCGACCAGCGTCAGCTTCTTCTCGTAGCCTTCGGTGACGCCCTTGACCATGCCGGCCACCAGCGCGCGAAGCGTTCCGTGCAGCGCGCTCGCCTCGGGCGTCACCGCCTTGAATACCAGCGTATCGCCGGACTTTTCCACACTCACCGTCTCGCCGAACCGGCGCGACAGCGTGCCCAGAGGGCCCTTGATCGAAATCTCGCCGCTGCCGATGGTCACTTCGACCTTCGGCGGCACGCTGACCGGGTTGTTGCCTATGCGCGACATCGTCTGGCTCCCCGTCAGGCCACGATGCACAGCACTTCGCCACCGACACCGGTAGCGCGCGCCCTGCGATCGGTCATCACACCCTGCGAGGTCGAGACGATGGCGATGCCCAGCCCGTTCATCACGCGCGGGATGTCGTCCTTGCTCTTGTAGATCCTCAAGCCCGGCTTGGACACGCGCTCGATCTTCTCGATCACGGGCTTGCCCGCGTAGTACTTCAGCGCGATCTCGAGCAGCGACTTGACGCCCTCGCCCACGACCGCAAAACCGTCGATGTAGCCCTCGTCCTTGAGTACCTTGGCGATTGCAATCTTCACCTTGGACGTCGGCATCTGTACCGTTACCTTCTCCGCCAGCTGCGCATTGCGAATGCGCGTCAGCATGTCGGCGATCGGATCACTCATGCTCATCTTGTCACCTGCATCCCATTACCAGCTGGCTTTGACCACGCCGGGGATTTCGCCCCGCAACGCGATCTCGCGCAACTTGTTGCGGCCGAGGCCGAACTTGCTGAAGACTCCGCGCGGGCGGCCGGTCAGCTTGCAGCGGTTGCGCAGCCGCGTCGGGCTCGCGTCGCGCGGCAGCTGCTGCAGCTTGCGTCGCGCCGCCAGTCGGTCGTCGTCGGACATCTTGGCGTTGTCGATGATCGCCTGCAGCATGGCGCGCTTCTTCGTGAATTTCTTCACGATGACGCGCCGCTTCAGGTCGCGGTTGATGACAGCCGTCTTGGCCATGGCGTCCCCGGTCTCGATTCAGTTCTTGAATGGAAATTTGAACGCGGCGAGCAGCGCCTTGGCTTCGGCATCGGTCTTGGCCGTCGTCGCGATCGTGATGTTCATGCCCCGGAGCGCGTCGATCTTGTCGTACTCGATCTCCGGGAAAATGATCTGTTCCTTGACGCCCATGCTGAAATTGCCGCGGCCGTCGAAGGAACGCCCCGACACGCCGCGAAAATCGCGTACGCGCGGCAGCGCGATCGACACCAGGCGGTCCAGGAACTCGTACATGCGCTCCTGGCGCAGCGTCACCATGCATCCCAGCGGGTAGCCGGTGCGCAGCTTCCAGACGGCGATCGACTTCTTGGCCTTGGTGATAACCGGCTTCTGGCCGGCGAGCTTCTGCATGTCGCCGACCGCGTTGTCGAGGATCTTCTTGTCGGCGATGGCTTCGCCAACGCCCATGTTCAGGACGATCTTCGAGATGCGCGGCACTTGCATCGACGACTTGTAGCCGAACTGCTTCGTCAGCGCCGGCACCACTTCCTTCTTGTAGATTTCCTTGAGGCGCGCCATCGTCATGCTCCGAGTACTTCGCCGTTCGACTTGTAGAAACGCACCTTGCGGCCGTCCTGCAGCGTGCGAAAGCCGATGCGGTCGGCCTTCTGCGTCACCGGGTTCCAGATCGCCACGTTCGACGCGGCGATCGGCGCTTCCTTGGTGACAATGCCGCCCGGCTGGTTCTGCATCGGGTTCGGACGGGTGTGCTTCTTGACCTGGTTGATGCCGGCGACGACGACGTGCGAGTCGCCCAGCGTCGCTTTCACATCACCGCGCTTGCCCTTGTCGCGACCGGCGATGACGACAACGTTGTCACCCTTCTTGATCTTGCGCATGATCAGAGAACCTCCGGCGCGAGCGACACGATCTTCATGAAACGCTCGGTGCGCAGCTCGCGCGTCACCGGCCCGAAGATGCGCGTGCCGATCGGCTCGAGCTTGGGATTGAGCAGGACTGCGGCATTGGCGTCGAACTTGATCTTGGCGCCATCGTCGCGGCGCACGCCATGACGGGTGCGAACGACCACCGCGTTGTAGATCTCGCCCTTCTTGACGCGACCGCGCGGCGCAGCATCCTTGATGCTGACCTTGATCACGTCGCCGATGTGCGCATAGCGGCGCTTGGAACCGCCAAGCACCTTAATGCACATCACCTTGCGGGCGCCGGTGTTGTCGGCGACCTCGAGCATCGATTGCATCTGGATCATTGCAACATCTCCAACTTAACCCGCTGCGTGCTAGGCGCGGCCGCGACGGTCAGTTTTGGATCCCGTAAGGGAAAATCCGGCCGCCGCATTGTTGTCCCGTGGTCACGGTCCTGCTTGCTGCACACCGCCAACCCGGGCTTCACACTGCCGGCGGCAGGCGAAGCTTTCAAGTATGGCAGGTTTATTGCTCTCTAGCAAGCACCCTGACAAATCAAGCCCTTGCCTCAGGCCGGCTTGGCCTTTTCGATCAGGCGCTTGACCCGCCACGCCTTGGTCTTGGCGATCTTCCGGCAGGCCTCGATCTCGACCAGGTCGCCCTGCTTGTACTCGTTGGCCTCGTCGTGCGCGTGGTACTTGCGCGACCGCGTCATCACCTTGCCGTAGAGCGGGTGCTTGACCTTGTGCTCGACGAGGACCGTCACGGTCTTGTCCATCTTGTCGCTGGTGACGCGACCAATCTGGGTCTGGATCAGGCTGCCCTTGACCGGCGCCTGCGCCGTCGTCGCGCTTTCGACCTGCTGTGTCTGGCCGCTCATGCCTGCCTCGCCTTCTGGTTCATCAACGTCTTCACCCGGGCAATGTCGCGCCGTACCGCGGGAATCTTGGCGTTGTTGGTGAGCTGCTGGGTCGCCTTCTGCATGCGCAACCCGAATTGCTCCTTCAACAGTGCCTGCAGCTCGGTCTTGAGCGCCTCGGGCGACTTGTCTTTCAGGTCTTTTCTTCGTTCAGATATCTTCATGTGCAAATCTCGTTAGCCGAGCAGCCGGTGTACAAAAGTCGTCCTGATCGGCAGCTTTGCCGCGGCGAGGGCGAATGCCTCGCGCGCCAGGACTTCGGTCACGCCATCCATCTCGTAGAGCACCTTGCCGGGCTGGATCTCCGCGACGTAGTACTCGGGATTGCCCTTGCCGTTGCCCATGCGGACTTCGGCCGGCTTCTGCGAAATCGGTTTGTCCGGAAAAATGCGGATCCAGATCCGGCCGCCGCGCTTGATGTGACGCGTCATAGCGCGCCGCGCCGCCTCGATCTGCCGCGCGGTCAGGCGACCACGGCCAACGGCCTTCAGGCCGTACTCGCCGAAGCTCACCTTGGCACCGACGGTCGCAACGCCCTTGTTGCGGCCCTTCTGTTCCTTGCGATACTTCCTTCTAGCTGGTTGCAGCATGCTTTACTCCTGGGCTCTTGCGGGCGCGCTTGGGCGCTTCGGGTTCCGGCGCCGGCGCGGCTTGCGGCTCCGCGTTGTGCGGCAGGACTTCGCCCTTGAACACCCACACCTTGATGCCGATGACGCCGTAGGTCGTCTTCGCCTCGGCGAAGCCGTAGTCGATGTCGGCGCGCAGCGTGTGGAGTGGCACGCGACCTTCGCGATACCACTCGGTACGGGCGATTTCGATGCCGTTGAGGCGCCCCGAGCTCATGATCTTGATGCCCTGCGCGCCGAGGCGCATCGCGTTCTGCATGGCGCGCTTCATCGCGCGGCGGAACATGATCCGCTTTTCGAGCTGCTGCGCGATCGAATCGGCGACCAGTTGCGCGTCGATCTCGGGCTTGCGGATCTCCTCGATGTTGAGCCCGACTTCGGTGCCCATCATCTTGCGCAGGCTGGCGCGCAGCGTCTCGATGTCCTCGCCTTTCTTGCCGATGACGACGCCGGGGCGCGCGCTGTGGATCGTGATCCGTGCGTCCTTGGCGGGGCGCTCGATGGTGATCCTGCCCACCGAGGCGTGCGCCAGTTTCTTCTTCAGGAACTCGCGGACCTTGATGTCCTCGTTGAGGATGGTCGGGAAGTTCTTGCTGTTCGCATACCACTTGGACGCCCAATTCCGGTTGACGGAAAGGCGGAAGCCGGTCGGATGTATTTTCTGTCCCATGACTTTCCTTATTTTCCGTCACCGACGGTGACGTGGATGTGGCACGTCTGCTTCAGGATGACGTTGCCACGCCCCTTGGCGCGCGCCGAGAAACCGCGCAGGTTGGTCGCCTTGTCGACGTAGATCGTCTTGACCTTCAGTTCGTCGATGTCGGCGCCTTCGTTGTGCTCGGCATTGGCGATCGCCGACTCGAGCACCGCCTTGATGATCTTGGCGCCCTTCTTCGGGCTGAAAGCGAGCACGTTGAGCGCCTTGTCCACCGGCAGGCCGCGGATCTGGTCGGCGACCAGCCTGCCCTTCTGGGCCGACAGTCGCACGCCGCGCAGGATCGCATTGGTTTCCATGAGTGCTCCTTACTTCCTCGGGCCGGATGTCGGCGCCGCGACCTTCTTGTCGGCGGAGTGCGCCTTGAAGGTCCGCGTCAGCGCGAATTCGCCCAGCTTGTGGCCGACCATGTTTTCCGAGATGTAGACGGGGATGTGCAGGCGCCCGTTGTGCACGGCGACTGTCAGGCCGACGAAATCCGGAGTGATGGTGGAGCGGCGCGACCAGGTCTTGATCGGACGCTTGTCGGAAGTCGCGCGTGCCGCTTCCACCTTGGCCTGCAGGTGATGGTCGACGAACGGACCCTTCTTGATCGAACGTGACATGGCGTTAGCCCTTCTTCGCTGCGTGGCGACGGCGGACGATCATGCCGTCGGTGCGCTTGTTGCGCCGGGTGTGGTAGCCCTTGGTCGGCGTGCCCCACGGCGATACCGGATGGCCGCCGCCGTTGGAACGGCCGCCGTGCGGGTGATCGACCGGATTCATGGCGATGCCGCGCACCGTCGGACGAATGCCGAGCCAACGCTTTGCGCCGGCCTTGCCGATCGAACGCAGGCTGTGTTCCTCGTTGCCGACCGTGCCGATGGTCGCGCGGCAGTCGACGTGCACCTTGCGGATTTCGCCCGAGTGCATGCGCAGCTGCGCGTACGCGCCTTCGCGCGCCATCAGCTGCACCGAAGCTCCGGCCGAACGCGCGATCTGCGCGCCCTTGCCTGGCATCATCTCGACGCAATGGATCGTCGTGCCGACGGGAATGTTGCGCAACGGCAGGCAATTGCCCGGCTTGATCGGAGCTTCCGCTCCGCTCATCAGTTCCGCACCGGCGAGCACGCCGCGCGGGCCGATGATGTAGCGACGCTCGCCATCGGTGTAGAGCAGCAGCGCCAGATGCGCGCTGCGATTCGGGTCGTACTCGAGCCGCTCGACCGTCGCGGCGATGCCGTCCTTGTTGCGACGGAAATCGACGATCCGGTACTGCTGCTTGTGGCCGCCACCCTTGTGCCGCATGGTGATGTGGCCGTTGTTGTTGCGTCCCGAACCGCGCTTCTTCGATTCGGTGAGTGCGTCGACCGGCCGACCCTTGTACAGGTTCGGATTGACGACCTTGACCAGCGAGCGACGGCCCGGCGAGGTCGGTTTGACTTTGATGAGCGCCATGTCAGGCCTCCGATGCGAAGCTGAGTTCCTGGCCCGGCTTCAGGCTCACGTACGCCTTTTTCCAGTTGCGGCGACGGCCCTTGTAGGAACCGAAGCGCTTTACCTTGCCCGCGACGTTGACGATCTGCACGCTCTCGACTTCGATCTTCTTGTCTTTCCACAGAAGCTCGACAGCGGCCTTGACCTCGCCCTTGGTCGCATCGGGACGGACCCTGAATATGAACTGGTTGTGCTTGTCGGCGATGTAGGTCGCCTTTTCGGAGACGATCGGCGCGAGCAGCATCGTCATCAAACGCTCCGGGTTGTACCTGGGTGCCTGCGATGTCTTGGGGGCGCTCATCCCAGTATCTCCTCGAACTGAGTCACGGCCGCCTTGGTCAGCAGCACGTTGTCGAACCGCACCAGGCTGACCGGATCGACTTCCCGCGTCTCCAGCACCAGCACGTTGGGCAGGTTGCGCGACGACAGGTGAATGTTGTCGTCGAGCTTGTCGATGACGACCAGCACCGTGCCCGTGAAGCCCAGCGCCTTGATCTTGCCGGCGAAGGCCTTGGTCTTGGGCGAATCGAGCGCCAGTTGTTCGACCACCGACAGCCGTCCCTCGCGCACCAGCTGCGACAGGATCGACGCGATGCCAGCGCGAAACATCTTCCGGTTCACCTTGTGCGTGAAGTTCTCGTCGGGCGAGCTCGGGAAAATCTTGCCGCCGCCGCGCCACAACGGGCTGTTGGCCTGGCCCGCACGCGCGCGACCGGTGCCCTTCTGGGCCCACGGCTTCTTGTGCGACTTGTTGATGTCGGCACGGCCCTTTTGCGCGCGGTTGCCGCTGCGTGCATTGGCCTGATACGCGATGACCAGTTGATGGATCAGCGCTTCGTTGTATTCGCGCGCGAACACCGCGTCGGGCGCCGAAAGCGTCGCCGCGGGTTGGCCGCCGTCATTGATGAGTTTCAGGTCCATGTTCAGGCCCCCTTCTGCGCAGGGGTCTTGACCGAGACCTGCACGACGATGTGACCGCCATCGGCGCCGGGCACCGCGCCCTTGACCAGCAGCAGGCCGCGCGCTTCGTCGACGCGGACCACCTTGAGCGTCTGCACCGTGCGCGTCACGTTGCCGTACTGGCCCGCCATGCGCTTGCCCGGGAAGACGCGGCCGGGATCCTGCGCCATGCCGATCGAGCCGGGGCTGTTGTGCGAACGCGAATTGCCGTGCGAGGCACGGTTCGAGCTGAAATTGTGGCGCTGAATCACACCCGAGAAGCCGCGACCCTTGGTCGTGCCCTGGACGTCGACCAGCTGTCCGACCGCGAAGGTGGCGACCGGAACCGTCTCGCCAACCTTGAACGTACCCAGCGCGTCCTTCTCGACCGGGAACTCGCGCAGCAACTCACCCGCTTCGACACCCGCCTTGGCGAGGTGACCGGCTTCGGCCTTGGTCACGCGGCTCGCGCGACGCTTGCCATAGGTGACCTGCACCGCCGCGTATCCATCCGTCTC
Organism: uncultured beta proteobacterium; assembly: GCA_963741315.1. GTDB lineage: Bacteria > Pseudomonadota > Gammaproteobacteria > Burkholderiales > Casimicrobiaceae > PALSA-1003. The sequence goes on along the minus strand of CAVUHK010000003.1, from coordinate 70,404 downwards.
CGGCGTCTTGATCTGCGTGACGCGGTTGTTGCCCACATCGAGCACCGTGACCGGAACCGAAGTGCCGTCGTCGGTGAAGATGCGGGTCATGCCGACCTTCCGGCCGACCAATCCTATCGTTTGCTTCATCTTCGTTGTCCTTGTCTGCCACCGATTACGATTGACCGGCGGCGTGTTAAATCCGGGATCTGAAGTCGAGAACCAATGTCCTCGCAACGCATCCCGAGTCCTTCATTTATTGCAGCTTGATCTCCACGTCCACGCCCGCGGGCAGGTCGAGCTTCATCAACTGGTCGACGGTCTTGTCGGTCGGGTCGATGATGTCCATCAGGCGCAGGTGCGTGCGAATCTCGAGCTGGTCGCGCGAAGTCTTGTTCACGTGCGGCGAGCGCAGGATGTCGAAGCGCTCGATCTTGGTCGGCAGCGGCACCGGACCCTTGACGACCGCGCCGGAGCGCTTGGCCGTCTCGACGATTTCCTGTGCCGACTGATCGATCAACCGGTAATCGAACGCCTTCAAGCGGATGCGTATTTTCTGGTTTGCCATGTGAACCTCTGGTCCTTGCGACGACCTGGTTTTACTCGATAACCTTCGTAACCACGCCGGCGCCGACGGTTCTGCCGCCTTCGCGGATGGCGAAGCGCAAGCCCTCTTCCATAGCGATCGGCGCGATCAGCGTCACCGTCATCGCAATGTTGTCTCCCGGCATCACCATTTCGGTTCCCGCCGGCAGCTCCACGCTGCCCGTCACGTCCGTCGTCCGGAAATAGAACTGCGGCCGGTAACCATTGAAGAACGGCGTATGCCGCCCGCCTTCTTCCTTGCTCAATACGTACGTCTCGCAGGTGAACTTGGTGTGCGGGTTGATCGAGCCCGGCTTGGCCAGCACCTGGCCGCGCTCCACTTCCTCGCGCTTCGTGCCGCGCAGCAGCACCCCGACGTTGTCCCCAGCCTGCCCCTGGTCGAGCAGCTTGCGGAACATCTCCACCCCCGTGCATACCGTCTTGAGCGTCGGCTTCAGGCCCACGATCTCCAGCTCTTCGCCAACCTTCACCACCCCACGCTCCACCCGGCCCGTCACCACCGTCCCCCGACCCGAGATCGAGAACACGTCTTCCACCGGCATCAGGAACGGCCCGTCGATGGCCCGCTTCGGCTCCGGTATGTAGCTGTCCAGCGCATCGGCCAGCTTCATGATCGAGCCTTCGCCCATCTCGCTGGCGTCACCCTCCAGGGCCATCTTCGCCGAACCAATCACGATCGGCGTCTTGTCCCCGGGAAACTCGTACTTCGACAGCAACTCGCGGACTTCCAGTTCCACCAGCTCCAAGAGCTCCTTGTCGTCGACCATGTCCGCCTTGTTCAGGTAGACGATGATGAACGGCACACCCACCTGCCGCGCCAGCAGAATGTGCTCGCGCGTCTGCGGCATCGGGCCGTCGGCCGCGCTCACCACCAGCACCGCGCCATCCATCTGCGCCGCGCCCGTGATCATGTTCTTGATGTAGTCCGCGTGCCCCGGGCAATCCACGTGCGCGTAGTGCCGCTTCGAGGTCTCGTACTCGACGTGCGCCGTGTTGATCGTGATCCCCCGCGCCTTCTCTTCCGGCGCATTGTCGATCTGGTCGTATGCCCTCGCCTCGCCACCAAACTTCTTCGACAGCACCAAGGTCAGCGCCGCCGTCAGCGTCGTCTTCCCATGATCCACGTGCCCAATCGTCCCTACGTTCAGGTGCGGCTTCTTCCGCTCAAACTTGCCCTTGGCCATTTTGCTTACCTCAGTTCGGATTTACGATTTTTTGTTGATCACCGCTTCGGCGACGGTCTTGGGCGCCTCGGTGTAGTGCTTGAATTCCATCGTGTACGTCGCGCGACCCTGCGACAGCGAACGCAGCGTCGTCGAATAGCCGAACATCTCCGACAGTGGGACTTCGGCCTTGATCACCTTCACGCCAACCACGTCTTCCATGCCCTGGATCATGCCGCGGCGGCCCGACAGGTCGCCGACGACGTTGCCCATGAAATCTTCCGGCGTCTCGACTTCGACCGCCATCATCGGCTCGAGCAGCACCGGCGTGGCCTGGCGCATGCCGTCCTTGAACGCCATCGACGCGGCCATCTTGAACGCGTTTTCGTTCGAGTCGACGTCGTGGTACGAACCGTCGAACAGCGTGACCTTGACGTCGACCACCGGGAAACCTGCCAGCACACCGTTGGGCAACGTTTCGCGCAGGCCCTTTTCCACCGCCGGGATGTACTCGCGGGGCACGGTTCCGCCCTTGATGGCATCGACGAATTCGAAGCCCTTGCCGGATTCCTGCGGCTCCATCTTCAGCCAGACGTGGCCGTACTGGCCGCGTCCACCCGACTGCTTGATGAACTTGCCTTCGACCTGCACCGGCTTCTTGATCGCCTCGCGGTACGCGACCTGCGGCTTGCCGACATTGGCTTCGACGCCGAACTCGCGCTTCATCCGGTCGACGATGATTTCGAGGTGCAGCTCGCCCATGCCGGAGATGATCGTCTGGCTCGATTCCTCGTCCGTGTGCACGCGGAACGACGGGTCTTCCTGCGCCAGGCGATTGAGCGCCAGGCCCATCTTTTCCTGGTCCGCCTTGGTCTTCGGCTCGACCGCCTGCGAAATCACCGGCTCCGGGAATACCATCCGCTCGAGCGTGATTTCGTGGTCCGGAGCGCACAGCGTTTCACCGGTCGACGCTTCCTTCAGGCCCACCGCCGCGGCGATGTCGCCGGCGCGGACTTCCTTGATTTCCTCGCGCTGGTTGGCGTGCATCTGCAGCAGGCGGCCGATACGTTCCTTGCGCCCACGCACCGAGTTGTAGACGGTGTCGCCCGAGTTGAGCACGCCCGAATACACGCGGATGAAGGTCAGCTGACCGACGTACGGGTCGGTCATGATCTTGAATGCCAGCGCCGCGAACGGCTCCTTGTCGTCGGCCTTGCGCGACACCGGCTTTTCCTTGTCGTCTTCGCCTTCGACCGGCTTGATGTCGACCGGCGACGGCATGTAGTCGATGATCGCGTCGAGCATCGCCTGCACGCCCTTGTTCTTGAACGCGCTGCCGCAGAGCATCGGCACGATCTCGTTCTTGATCGTGCGCACGCGCAGGCCGCGCTTGATGTCCTCGACCGACAGGTCGTGGCCCTCGAGGTACTTGTGTGTCAGGTCGTCGTCGGCTTCGGCGGCGGCTTCGACCATCTTCTCGCGCCACTTCTTGGCTTCGTCGAGCAAGTGCGCCGGTATATCGCGCCGCTCGAACTTCATGCCCTGCGTCGCGTCGTCCCAGTAGATCGCCTTCATCGAGACCAGATCGACGACGCCTTCGAACTTCTCTTCCGCGCCGATGGGAATCTGAATCGGCACCGGGTTGCCCTTCAGGCGGGTACGGATGTGGTCGTAGGACTTGAAGAAGTCGGCGCCCTGGCGGTCCATCTTGTTGATGAACGCGAGGCGCGGCACCTTGTACTTGTTCGCCTGCCGCCACACCGTTTCCGATTGCGGCTGCACGCCGGCGACCGCGTCATAAACCATGCACGCGCCGTCGAGCACGCGCATCGAGCGCTCGACTTCGATGGTGAAGTCGACGTGGCCCGGCGTGTCGATGATGTTGATGTGATGCTCGGGGTGGTTGTTCTCCATCCCCTTCCAGAAGCAGGTGGTCGCGGCCGACGTGATGGTGATGCCGCGCTCGCGCTCCTGCTCCATCCAGTCCATGACGGTCGCACCGTCGTGCACTTCGCCTATCTTGTGCGAAACGCCGGTATAGAAAAGGATGCGCTCGGTGGTCGTGGTTTTTCCGGCATCAATGTGAGCACTGATGCCGATGTTCCGATACCGCTCGATGGGAGTGATTCTTGGCACTTGGTTGTCGCTGTCTGCATGCGCGTCGTGGAGGTCAAACTCGTCCGTCCGTCGCCGCTGGGTTATCTGTCTCTTCTAGAACCGGAAATGCGAGAAGGCCTTGTTCGCTTCGGCCATGCGGTGCACTTCCTCGCGCTTCTTCACCGCCCCGCCGCGACCTTCGGAGGCTTCGAGCAGTTCCGCCGCCAGACGCTGGCCCATCGACTTTTCGCCGCGCTTGCGCGCCGCTTCGCGCAACCAGCGCATTGCCAGCGCCATGCGCCGCACGGGGCGCACTTCGACCGGCACCTGGAAATTGGCGCCGCCGACGCGACGGCTTTTCACCTCGACCATGGGCCGGGTGTTGGACAACGCCTGGGTGAACACTTCCAGGGGATCCTTGCCGCCCTTCTTGGCGATCGATTCGAAGGCGCCGTAGACGATGCGCTCGGCGACCGACTTCTTGCCTTGGCTCATCAGCACGTTGACGAACTTGGCGACGTCGCTGTTCGCGTACTTGGGATCGGGAAGGATCTCGCGTTTGGGGACTTCTCTGCGTCGGGGCATGACTGTGCTTTCCGTGTGCTTTTAAGCCGCCTTGGGCTTCTTGGCGCCGTACTTGGAACGGCTTTGCTTGCGGTCCTTGACACCTGCGGTGTCCAGCGAGCCGCGAACCATGTGGTAGCGCACGCCCGGCAGGTCCTTGACGCGGCCGCCGCGGATCAGCACGACCGAGTGTTCCTGCAGGTTGTGCCCCTCGCCGCCGATGTAGCTGATGACCTCGAACCCATTGGTCAAGCGCACCTTGGCAACCTTCCGCAGCGCGGAGTTGGGCTTTTTCGGCGTCGTCGTGTACACGCGCGTGCAGACGCCGCGCTTCTGCGGGCTCTGCTTGAGCGCCGGCACCTTGCTCTTCGACACAGGGGCGACACGGCCCTTGCGTACCAGCTGATTGATCGTTGGCATCCTGATTTTCCGTTTCGTCTGCGCCCGGCCCGAAACGGGTCGTTTGCATCGTTTCGCGAAACTGCTTCCGTACTTGCTTCGCACACCGTGCTTGAACAACAAAATCAAAGTGGCCCAAGCATCGCCTGCTTAAGGCCACTCTTCTCGCGCCTCGGCCGACAAACCGGCTGGATCAGTTCGCCTCAGTTTGCTTGACTTCACTGCTGCCGACTGACCAGCCCTGCGACCGGGTACACACGCCCCCACGGGCCCGCGGCGCAGTCTGTGGAACTGGGCGGTCGGGTGGTAGGCGAAAAGACTATCGATTTTAGGGCACTAGCGCTGTTCTGTCAACGCGCCTGTCCCGGCAAAAACACGGGCGGGGCCCCTTCAGGGGCGCCCCGCCCGTCCATTCTCCTCCGTACTGCTTGCTCAGGCGGCGTCGGCGCTGATTTCCGCGGCCGGGGTCACCGCCAGCGTCGCATCGGGCGGCAGCTCCAGCACAGGGCCCATCGCCTTCTGCTTCTTGCGAGCGTTGTGGTAGGCCAGTCCGGTGCCTGCCGGAATCAGCCGGCCGACGATGACGTTTTCCTTCAGGCCGCGCAGCTCGTCCTTCTTGCCCATGATCGCCGCCTCGGTCAGCACCCGCGTCGTCTCCTGGAACGACGCCGCGGAGATGAACGAGTCGGTGGACAGCGACGCCTTGGTGATGCCCAGCAGCATGTGCTCGTAGGTGGCGGGCCGCTTCGCGTCCGCGCCGCCCTTGATGCCGCCGTGCTCGAAGACGCGATCGTTCTCGTCCAGCAGATCCGAACGCTCGACCTGTTCACCGACGATGAAGCGCGTGTCGCCCGCGTCGGTCACCTGCACCCGGCGCAGCATCTGGCGCACGATCACCTCGATGTGCTTGTCGTTGATCTTCACGCCCTGCAGCCGGTAGACGTCCTGCACCTCGTCGGTGATGTAGCGAGCCAGCGATTCGACGCCCAGCAGACGCAGGATGTCGTGCGGATCGGCCGGTCCGTCGACGATCGACTCGCCCTTGTTGACCACCTGGCCATCGTGCGCGGTGACGTGCTTGTCCTTCGGGATCAGGTACTCGTGCGCGGCGCCGTCCAGGTCGGTGATGACCAGGCGTTGCTTGCCCTTCGTATCCTTGCCGAACGACACCGTGCCTGTGACTTCGGCCAGCAGGCCGGCATCCTTGGGCGAGCGCGCCTCGAACAGCTCCGCCACGCGCGGCAGGCCGCCCGTGATGTCGCGGGTCTTCGACGTCTCCTGCGGGATGCGCGCCAGCACTTCGCCGACCGCCACATCCTGGCCATCCTTGACGGTGATGATCGAACCCAGCTGGAAAGTGATGTTGACCGACTGGTCGCCCGTGGCCAGCTTCACTTCGTCGCCCTGCTCGTTCAAAAGCTTCACCTGCGGCCGCACACCCTTGGCCGCCATGCCTGCACGACGCTTGGGATCGATGACCACCAGCGTGGACAGGCCGGTGACGTCGTCGACCTGCTTGGCCACGGTCACGCCTTCTTCGACGTTCTCGAACTTCACGCGGCCAGCGTACTCGGTGATGATCGGACGCGAGGTCGCGTCCCAGGTCGCCAGCACCTTGCCGGCCTTCACCGCGTCGCCATCCTTGACCAGCATGGTCGCGCCGTACGGAACCTTGTGGCGCTCGCGCTCACGTCCGTTGTCGTCGTGGATGGTGACTTCGCCCGAGCGCGCGATGACGATCATCTCGCCCTTGGCGTTGGTCACGTAACGCATCTGCGCCGAGAAGCGGATGACTCCCGCCGACTTGCTCTCGAGCTGCGAAGCCGCCGCGGTCCGCGACGCCGCGCCACCGATGTGGAAGGTCCGCATCGTGAGCTGCGTGCCCGGTTCGCCGATCGACTGCGCCGCGATGACGCCCACGGCTTCGCCGACGTTGACCAGGTGACCGCGACCGAGGTCACGACCGTAGCAGGTGGCGCACAGACCGTAACGCGTGTCGCAGGTCAGGGGAGTGCGCACCTTCACTTCGTCGATGCCCAGCGCCTCGATCTGCTCGACTTCGTCTTCGGAGAGCAGCGTACCCGGGTGGAACAGCGTCGCCTGCGTCTCGGGATTGACGACGTCGGCGGCCACCGAACGGCCGAGAATGCGCTCGCGCAACGGCTCGATGACCTCGCCGCCTTCGACCAGCGCCTTCATCACCACGCCATTGCTGGTGCCGCAATCGTCTTCGGTCACCACCAGATCCTGGGTGACATCGACCAGACGACGGGTCAGGTAGCCCGAGTTGGCGGTCTTCAACGCCGTGTCGGCCAGGCCCTTGCGCGCGCCGTGCGTCGAGATGAAGTACTGCAGCACGTTCAGACCTTCGCGGAAGTTGGCGGTGATCGGCGTCTCGATGATCGAGCCATCGGGTTTCGCCATCAGGCCGCGCATGCCGGCCAGCTGCCGGATCTGCGCTGCCGAACCGCGCGCGCCGGAGTCCGCCATCATGTAGATGGAGTTGAACGACTCCTGCTTGACCGTCTTGCCTTCGCGATCCAGCACGTCGATGGTGCCCAGCTGGCTCATCATCGCCTTGGCGATGTCGTCGCCGGCGCGGCCCCAGATGTCGACCACCTTGTTGTAGCGCTCGCCCTGCGTGACCAGGCCCGAGGTGTACTGCGCCTCGATTTCCTTAACCTGCGATTCCGAGTCGGCGATGATCTTGTGCTTCTCGTCGGGGATCAGCATGTCGTCCGCAGCGAAGGAAATTCCCGCGCGCGTCGCCAGGCCGTAACCCGCCTGCATCAGCCGGTCCGCGAAAATGACCGTCTCGCGCAGTCCGCAGCGACGGAAACTCGCATTGATGATGCGCGAGATCTCCTTCTTCTTGAGCGGCTTGTTGATGGTCTCGAACGGCAGCCCCGCGGGAAGGATCTCCGAGAGCAGCGCACGGCCAACCGTCGTTTCGTAGCGGGTGATCTTCTCCGAGCGCTCGCCTTCCGCGCCGACCACGCTTTCCTTGAGGCGCACGCTGACCTTGGCGTGCAGGTCGACCTGGCGTGACTCGTAGGCACGGTTGACTTCGGCGATGTCGGCGAAGAGCATGCCTTCGCCCTTGGCGCCGATGAGCTCGCGCGTCGCGTAGTAGAGACCCAGCACGATGTCCTGCGACGGCACGATGCAGGGCTCGCCATTGGACGGGAAGAGCACGTTGTTCGACGCCAGCATCAGCGTGCGCGCTTCCATCTGCGCTTCCAGCGACAGCGGGACGTGCACGGCCATCTGGTCGCCGTCGAAGTCGGCGTTGAATGCGGTGCAGACCAGCGGATGCAGCTGGATTGCCTTGCCTTCGATCAGTGTCGGCTCGAACGCCTGGATGCCCAGCCGGTGCAGCGTCGGTGCGCGATTCAGCATCACCGGGTGCTCGCGGATGACTTCTTCCAGAATGTCCCAGACCACCGGTTCCTGGCTCTCGACCATCTTCTTGGCCGCCTTGATGGTCGTGGCCAGTCCCATGGTTTCGAGCTTGTTGAAGATGAACGGCTTGAACAGCTCGAGCGCCATCAGCTTCGGCAGGCCGCACTGGTGCAGCTTGAGCTGCGGACCGACCACGATGACCGAACGTCCCGAGTAGTCGACGCGCTTGCCGAGCAGATTCTGGCGGAAACGGCCGCCCTTGCCCTTGATCATGTCGGCCAGCGACTTCAGCGGCCGCTTGTTGGCGCCGGTCATCGCCTTGCCGCGACGGCCGTTGTCGAGCAGCGAGTCCACCGCCTCCTGCAGCATCCGCTTTTCGTTGCGGACGATGATGTCGGGGGCCTTGAGTTCGAGCAGGCGCTTCAACCGGTTGTTGCGGTTGATCACGCGGCGATACAGGTCGTTCAAGTCCGAGGTCGCGAAGCGGCCGCCGTCGAGCGGCACCAGCGGCCGCAGTTCCGGCGGCAGCACCGGCAGCACTTCCAGGATCATCCACTCGGGCTTGATGCCCGACTTGTGGAACGCCTCGAGCACCTTCAGGCGCTTGGCGATCTTCTTGATCTTGGTGTCGGAGCCGGTGGTCTCGAGTTCCTTGCGCAGCTTCTCGATTTCGCTGTTGACCTCGAGCGCCTTGAGCAGCTCTCGGATGCCTTCGGCGCCCATGCTCGCGGAGAAGTCGTCGCCGTACTGCTCGACCTTGGCGAGGTAGTCGTCCTCGGTCAGCAGCTGCGCGCGATTGAGCGGCGTCATGCCCGGATCGGTCACGACGTAGGCTTCGAAGTACAGAACGCGCTCGATGTCGCGCAGCGTCATGTCGAGCACCATGCCCATGCGCGAGGGCAGGCTCTTCAGGAACCAGATGTGCGCAACCGGCGAGGCGAGCTCGATATGGCCCATGCGCTCGCGGCGCACCTTGGCGAGCGTCACTTCGACGCCGCATTTTTCGCAGATCACGCCACGGTGCTTGAGCCGCTTGTACTTGCCGCACAGGCACTCGTAGTCCTTGACCGGGCCGAAGATCTTGGCGCAGAAAAGGCCGTCGCGCTCGGGCTTGAACGTGCGGTAGTTGATCGTCTCCGGCTTCTTCACTTCGCCGTACGACCACGAGCGGATCTTCTCCGGCGAAGCCAGCCCGGTCTTGATCGCGTCGAATTCCTCTTCCTGCGTTACCTGCTTGAATAGGTCGAGTAGTGCTTTCATTCAGTACTCCTTGGTTGAGCGTTGGGCATTGGGCGATTCAGCGGTTTCGCTTTAGCGCAACCCTCAGTGCCTCTCCAGATCGATGTCGATGGCCAGCGAACGAATTTCCTTCACCAGGACGTTGAACGATTCCGGCATGCCGGCTTCGATCTTGTGTTCGCCCTTGACGATGTTCTCGTACACCTTGGTACGTCCGTTGACGTCGTCGGACTTCACCGTGAGCATTTCCTGCAGCGTGTACGCCGCGCCGTAGGCCTCGAGCGCCCAGACTTCCATCTCGCCGAAGCGCTGGCCGCCGAACTGCGCCTTGCCTCCCAGCGGCTGCTGGGTGACCAGGCTGTACGGACCGGTCGAACGCGCGTGCATCTTGTCGTCGACGAGGTGGTGCAGCTTGAGCACGTGCATGTAACCCACCGTGACCTGGCGATCGAAAGCTTCGCCGCCGCGGCCGTCGAACAAGGTGACCTGGCCCGAGCGCGGCAATCCCGCGAGTTCGAGCATGTCCTTGATCTCGGCTTCGGTCGCGCCGTCGAACACCGGCGTCGCGAACGGCACGCCATCCTGCAGGTTGGTCGCCAGCTGCACGACTTCCTGGTCGTTGAGCCCCTCGATGTCTTCCGACTTGCCGGTACCGTTGTAGATCTTGTCGAGCAGCTTGCGCACTTCGCCGACGTTGGTATTGGCCCGCAGCATGTCGGCGATGCGATGCCCCAGCCCCTTGGCGGCCCACCCGAGGTGGACTTCCAGGATCTGTCCGACGTTCATGCGCGAAGGCACGCCCAGCGGGTTCAACACGATGTCGACCGGCGTGCCGTCGGCCATGTACGGCATGTCCTCGACCGGCACGATCTTCGACACCACGCCCTTGTTGCCGTGGCGTCCGGCCATCTTGTCGCCCGGCTGCAGACGACGTTTCACTGCGACGTAGACCTTGACCATCTTCTGCACGCCCGGCGGCAGTTCATCGCCCTGCGTCAGCTTCTTCTTCTTCGCTTCGAAGGCCTCGTCGAAGCGCACGCGCGACTGTGCCAGCGAATCCTTCATCGCTTCGAGCTGAGCCGCGGATTCCTCGCTGGCCAGGCGAATGTCGAACCAGTCGTGACGCGCGACGCCGTCCAGGTACTCCTTGGTCAGGACGGTGCCCTTGGCGAGACGCTTCGGGCCGCCGTTCGCGGTCTTGCGCAGCAGCAGCTTCTCGATACGAGCAAAGGCGTCGTTCTCGACGATGCGCAGCTGGTCGTTCAAGTCCTTGCGATAGCCCTTGAGGTCGTCGTCGATGATCTGCGCGGCGCGCTTGTCGCGCTCGATGCCTTCGCGAGTGAACACCTGCACGTCGATGACCGTGCCCGAGATGCCCGACGGAACGCGCAGCGACGTGTCCTTCACGTCGGAGGCCTTCTCGCCGAAGATCGCGCGCAGCAGCTTTTCTTCCGGCGTCAGCTGCGTCTCGCCCTTGGGCGTGACCTTGCCGACCAGCACGTCACCGGCCTCGACTTCGGCGCCGATGTAGACGATGCCGGATTCGTCGAGACGACCCAGTTGCGCTTCGCCCAGGCTGGAGATGTCCCGCGTGATTTCCTCGGGACCCAGCTTGGTGTCGCGCGCGACCACCGTCAGTTCCTCGATGTGGATCGAGGTGTAACGATCGTTGCCGACGACGCGCTCCGAAATCAGGATCGAGTCTTCGTAGTTGTAGCCATTCCACGGCATGAACGCGACCAGCATGTTCTGCCCCAGCGCCAGTTCGCCCATGTCGGTCGACGCGCCGTCGGCGATGACATCGCTCTTGGCGATGACGTCGCCGATCTTCACCAGCGGACGCTGGTTGATGTTGGTGTTCTGGTTGCTGCGCGTGTACTTGGTCAGGTTGTAGATGTCGACACCGACGTCGCCAGCGGCGGTTTCGGTGTCATGTGCGCGCACGACCATGCGGTTGGCGTCGACGTAATCGACCTTGCCGCCCCGGCGCGCGAGCACCGCGGTGCCCGAGTCGACCGCAGCGGTACGCTCCACGCCGGTGCCGACCAGCGGCTTCTCGGCGCGCAGGCAGGGAACCGCCTGGCGCTGCATGTTCGAGCCCATCAGCGCGCGGTTGGCGTCGTCGTGTTCCAGGAACGGAATCAGCGAGGCCGCCACCGACACGATCTGCGCCGGCGCGACGTCCATGAACTGGACCTTGTCCGCGGTCGAGAGCATGAACTCGTTCTTGCAGCGGCAGGAGACCAGCTCGTCCTTGAGCTTGCCGGTCTTGTCCAGCGTCGCGTTGGCTTGCGCAATGACGAACGCGCCTTCCTCGATCGCCGACAGGTAATGGATTTCGTCGGTGACCTTGCCGTTGACCACCTTGCGGTACGGTGTTTCGAGGAAACCGTATTCGTTGGTGCGCGCGTAGAGCGCCAGCGAGTTGATCAGGCCGATGTTCGGGCCTTCCGGCGTCTCGATCGGGCACACGCGACCGTAGTGCGTCGGGTGCACGTCGCGCACTTCGAAGCCCGCGCGCTCGCGCGTCAGGCCGCCCGGTCCCAGCGCCGAGACGCGACGCTTGTGCGTGATCTCGGACAGCGGGTTGGTCTGGTCCATGAACTGCGATAGCTGCGAGCTGCCGAAGAATTCCTTGATCGCCGCCGAGATCGGCTTGGCGTTGATCAGGTCGTGCGGCAGCAGGTTGTCGCTCTCGGCCTGGCCGAGGCGTTCCTTGACCGCGCGCTCGACGCGCACCAGGCCCGAGCGGAACTGGTTCTCGGCGAGTTCGCCGACCGAGCGCACGCGCCGGTTGCCCAGGTGATCGATGTCGTCGATTTCACCGCGACCGTTGCGCAGTTCGACCAGGATCTTGATGACGGCGATGATGTCGTCGTTGTGCAGCGTTCCCGGACCGAGCAGCTCGTTGCGGCCGACGCGGCGATTGAACTTCATGCGACCGACCGGCGACAGGTCGTAGCGCTCTTCGTTGAAGAACAGGCCGTGGAACAACGACTCGACCGCATCTTCGGTCGGCGGCTCGCCGGGGCGCATCATGCGATAGATGGCGATGCGCGCGGCCATCTGGTCGGGCGTGTCGTCCATCTTCAGGGTCTGCGCGATGTACGCGCCCTGGTCGAGGTCGTTGACGTAGATCGTGTGGATGCTGGCGACACCCGCCTCGAGCAGCTTCTCCAGCGACTCTTCGGTGATTTCGTCGTTGGCCGACGCGATGATCTCGCCGGTTTCCTTGTTGACGATGTTCTCGGCCAGCGTACGCCCAAGCAGGTAGTCGTTGGGGACGGTGATCTTCTTGACGCCGCCCTCGACCAGCTCGCGGGTATGCCGCGCGGTGATGCGCTTGTCCTTCTGCACCAGCACCTTGCCGTCCTTGCCGACCAGGTCGAAGCGCGCGACTTCGCCGCGCAGCCGCTCGGGCACGAGGTCGAGGTGCGAGCCCTTCCTGACCAAGGTGGAAGGTGTCGAAGGCGAAGAACTGCTTGAGGATGTCCTCGTTGGACAAGCCGATCGCCTTGAGCAGTGTCGTGACCGGCATCTTGCGACGGCGGTCGACGCGGAAATAGAGGTAATCCTTCGGGTCGAATTCGAAGTCCAGCCACGAGCCGCGATAGGGAATGACCCGCGCCGAGAACAGCAGCTTGCCCGACGAATGCGTCTTGCCGCGGTCGTGCTCGAAGAACACGCCCGGCGAGCGGTGCAGCTGCGAGACGATCACGCGCTCGGTGCCGTTGATGACGAACGAGCCGTTGTCGGTCATGAGCGGGATTTCGCCCATGTAGACTTCCTGCTCCTTGACTTCCTTGACCGTCTCCTTGGGCGCTTCCTTGTCCATGATGATCAGGCGCACCTTGGCGCGCAGCGCGGAGCAGTAGGTCAGTCCGCGTTGCTGGCACTCGGTGACGTCGAAGGCAGGCGGCAGCAGCGAAAAGCCGACGAACTCCAGGCGGGCGTTGCCCGAGTGGCTGGAGATCGGGAAGATCGACGTGAAAGCGGCCTGCAGGCCCTGGTTCTTGCGCGATTCCGAGGCCGCGTCGGCCTGTAGGAACGCGCGATACGACGCCAGCTGGGTTTCCAGCAGGAACGGCACCGGCAGCACGCTGGCGCGCTTGGCAAAGCTCTTCCGGATGCGTTTCTTTTCGGTGAACGAATACTGAGTCATGGACCTTGACCTCGTTAGCGATTTCGCGAACACGCGCCGGACGCCATGGATATGCGCTCGACACAATGCCCGTCATTCATCGACTGGTCGGGAGCCTTGCGCTCCCTGAGGATGGTGGTTGGCCACTACCAACCGCTGGCGGACAACGATGCGCCTGACTGCTTGTTCTCGCGCACCGTCCGACCAAACCTGTCTTCTGCAGCCGGGTCAGAAGACGAAGAAGAAAAGACTCACGGTGAATCCGTTCTTCTTCGCCCCCTTGTTGCTGGGGTACGAATCGCGGGCGACAACAAATGGGGTTGCCGCCCGCGTATTTCAAGTACTTACTTGACTTCGACCTTCGCGCCAGCTTCTTCGAGCTTCTTCTTGGCGGCTTCGGCGTCGGCCTTGTTGATGCCTTCCTTGACCGGCTTCGGCGCGCCGTCGACCAGGTCCTTGGCTTCCTTCAGGCCCAGGCCGGTGATTTCGCGCACCGCCTTGATGACGTTCACCTTGTTCTCGCCAAAGCTGGCGAGGACGACGGTGAACTCGGTCTGCTCTTCGACCGCAGCGGCGGGGCCGGCGGCGGCGGGGCCGGCGACGGCCACCGCGGCAGCGGCGGACACGCCGAACTTCTCTTCCATCGCCTTGATGAGCTCGGAGAGCTCGAGGACGGTCATCGACGCAATCTTGTCGAGTACTTCAGCTTGTGCAACAGCCATGTTCTGCTCCTGAATCGTAAGGTTTGAAATGAGGTAGTCGGTGTAAGTCTTATGCCGCCGTGGACTTTGCATCGCGCACCGCGGCCAGCGTGCGTACGAATCGGCTCGGCACTTCGTTGAGCGTCCGCACGAACTTGGCGATCGGCGCCTGCATCGTTCCCATCAACTTGGCAATCAACTCGTCGCGCGAAGGCAGCGCAGCCAGCGCGACAATGTCCTTGGCGGACATCATCTGGCCGGGCATGGCGCCGCCAGTGATCACGAACTTCTCGTTGCCCTTGGCGAAATCGGACAGCACTTTCGCCACGGCAACCGGGTCGGCACAGATGCCGTACGCCAGCGGACCGACCATCTTGTCGGCCAGCGAGGCGAACGGCGTATCCGCAACCGCCCGGCGCACCAGGGTGTTTTTCACCACCCGGAAATAAACGCCGGAAGCCCGTGCTTTCGCGCGCAGCTGCGTCATGTCGGCGACTGCCATGCCGCGGTTCTCGGCCATCACGATGGCCTGAGCACCCGCGACCTGCTTCGCGACTTCCGCGACTACCGCTTGCTTCTGCTCTAGGTTGAGACCCAAGGTCTTTCTCCAGTTACTTATTCACGCTCGCCGATGCTCCGGTTCGCGCCCTTCGGTGACCTTACGTCAGGAGTGATCCTGTGTTCGGGGCACCATCTGCGTAGGACGCCCCAACGGCTGGCGATTAAGTCCTTGCGGACTCCTACGGTCTTTGACGGCTCGACGTGCGGTGCTTTGCACGGCGCTCCCTCAAATTCGTTGCTGTTCGTTTGATGCGCGCTCAGTCCGCGTTCAATGTGCCGGCGCCTGCTGGCCCAAGCCGGCGGTGTCGACCCTGACACCGGCGCCCATGGTGCTCGAGACGCTGATCTTCTTCAGGTAGATGCCCTTGGTGTCCTTCGGGCGCGATTTGTTCAATGCGTCGATGAGCGCCATCAGGTTGGTCTTGAGCGCTTCAGGCGTGAACGACGCGCGGCCGATGGTGCACTGGACGATGCCGGCCTTGTCGGTCCGGTACTGCACCTGACCGGCCTTGGCGTTCTTGACTGCGGTGACCACGTCGGCCGATACCGTCCCGACCTTCGGGTTGGGCATCAGGCCGCGGGGGCCGAGGATCTGGCCCAGCTGGCCGACGACCTTCATGGCGTCCGGGGTCGCGATGGCGACGTCGAAGTCCATGAAGCCTTCCTTGATCTTGGCCGCGAGATCGTCGAAGCCGACGATGTCGGCACCGGCGTCGAGCGCCTGCTTGGCCTTGTCGCCCTGCGCGAACACGGCCACGCGCACCTTCTTGCCCGTGCCCGACGGCAGCACGACCGAACCGCGCACGGTCTGGTCGGATTTCTTGGCGTCGATGCCGAGGTTGACGGCGATGTCGATCGACTCGTCGAACTTGGCGGTCGCGGTTTCCTTGACCAGCTTCAGCGCCTCGTCGATCGCGTACGCCTTGTTGTGCTCGACCTTGGCGCGCACGACCTTGAGCCGCTTGGTCAGGCGCGGCGACTTGTCTTGGGCGGCCATGTTATTTCACTCCTTCGACGGTGATGCCCATGCTGCGCGCGCTGCCGGCGATGGTGCGCACGGCGGCGTCGAGGTCAGCGGCGGTCAGGTCGGGCGTCTTGATCTTGGCGATTTCCTCGGCCTGGGCGCGGGTGAGCTTGCCGACCTTCTCGGTATGCGGCTTGGCGCTGCCCTTTTCCACTTTGGCGGCCTTCATGATCAGCACCGTCGCGGGCGGCGTCTTCATGATGAAGGTGAAGCTCTTGTCCGCGAACGCCGTGATGACGACCGGAATCGGCAGGCCGGCTTCCAGTTTCTGCGTCTGGGCGTTGAACGCCTTGCAGAATTCCATGATGTTCAGGCCGCGCTGGCCCAGCGCCGGGCCGATCGGGGGGCTCGGATTCGCCTTTCCCGCGGGCACCTGCAGCTTGATGTATCCGACGATCTTCTTTGCCATCTGTTTCTCCTAGTGGGTGCTAGCGGATCCGAAGATCCTCCCCGGTTAGTTCCCGTCGTTCCCGCGAAAGCGGGAATCCAGTGTCGTTACGAAAGACGCTGGGTCCCCGCTTTCGCGGGGACGACGAACTTATGCTTTTTCCACCTGCGAAAAATCCAATTCCACCGGTGTCGACCGCCCGAAAATGGTGACCGACACGCGCAACTTGCTCTTTTCGTAGTTCACGTCCTCGACGTTGCCGTGGAAGTCGGTGAACGGACCATCCTTGACGCGCACTGCTTCGCCCAGTTCGAACAGCACCTTCGGGCGCGGCTTTTCGACGCCTTCCTGCACCTGGCGCAGGATGGAGTCGACTTCCTTCTGGGTGATCGGCGTCGGCTTGTTGGCCGTGCCGCCGACGAAACCGGTGACCTTGGGCGTGCTCTTTACCAGGTGCCAGGTGTCGTCGGTCATTTCCATCTCGACCAGGACGTAGCCGGGGAAGAACTTGCGCTCGGAAATCGCCTTGGCGCCGTTCTTCATTTCCACCACTTCCTCGACCGGGACCAGGATCTGGCCGAACTTGTCGGTGATGTCGGAGCGCCGGATGCGCTCGGTCAGCGCCCGCTGCACGCTCTTTTCGAAACCCGAGTAGGCGTGCACGACGAACCATTTCTTGTCGCTGACCATCTTGTCGCTCATCATTCGACCCGCCCGGTAATCATCTTGATCATCCATGCCAGCGAAGTGTCGATCGCGAACAGGAAGAGTGCCATTACGAACACGAAAGCAAAGACCACCAGGGTCGTCTGCAGCGTTTCCTTGCGCGTCGGCCAGGAGACCTTGCCCGCCTCAGCCCAAGCCTCGTGGCCGAAGGCGAACAATTCCTTGCCGGTCTGCGTGAACCACGCCATGCCCGCAGCAGCCACCAGCCCGCCGAGCACCATCAGCACCCGGAGCACCTGCGCGGCGTCGCTGAAGTAGTAGTAGCCGCCGACTCCGGCCACCACCAGCAGCACCGCCAACGTCATCTTGATCTTGTCCATGTCACGTATCAGCTTTCGGCATCTCGCCCGCAGCGTTGCATTGCACGTTCATCGTATCGCCACCGGCTGACAGCTCACTGCAGCGAGTGGCAGGCCAGGAGGGAATCGAACCCCCAACCTGCGGTTTTGGAGACCGCCGCTCTGCCAATTGAGCTACTGGCCTATATGTATTTCGTCCGAAAGTAAAAACCTACTTTCGGCCGGGTTGTCTACCATCGAATCGCTGGCAGAGCCAGACGATTCGACGCTGAAACAGCAACCAAATCATTCGATAACCTTCGTAACCACGCCGGCGCCGACGGTTCTGCCGCCTTCGCGGATGGCGAAGCGCAAGCCCTCTTCCATAGCGATCGGCGCGATCAGCGTCACCGTCATCGCAATGTTGTCTCCCGGCATCACCATCTCGGTTCCCGCCGGCAGCTCCACGCTGCCCGTCACGTCCGTCGTCCGGAAATAGAACTGCGGCCGGTAACCATTGAAGAACGGCGTATGCCGCCCGCCTTCTTCCTTGCTCAATACGTACGTCTCGCAGGTGAACTTGGTGTGCGGGTTGATCGAGCCCGGCTTGGCCAGCACCTGGCCGCGCTCCACTTCCTCGCGCTTCGTGCCGCGCAGCAGCACCCCGACGTTGTCCCCCGCCTGCCCCTGGTCGAGCAGCTTGCGGAACATCTCCACCCCCGTGCACACCGTCTTGAGCGTCGGCTTCAGGCCCACGATCTCCAGCTCTTCGCCAACCTTCACCACCCCACGCTCCACCCGGCCCGTCACCACCGTCCCCCGACCCGAGATCGAGAACACGTCTTCCACCGGCATCAGGAACGGCCCGTCGATGGCCCGCTTCGGCTCCGGTATGTAGCTGTCCAGCGCATCGGCCAGCTTCATGATCGAGCCTTCGCCCATCTCGCTGGCGTCACCCTCCAGGGCCATCTTCGCCGAACCAATCACGATCGGCGTCTTGTCCCCGGGAAACTCGTACTTCGACAGCAACTCGCGGACTTCCAGTTCCACCAGCTCCAAGAGCTCCTTGTCGTCGACCATGTCCGCCTTGTTCAGGTAGACGATGATGAACGGCACACCCACCTGCCGCGCCAGCAGAATGTGCTCGCGCGTCTGCGGCATCGGGCCGTCGGCCGCGCTCACCACCAGCACCGCGCCATCCATCTGCGCCGCGCCCGTGATCATGTTCTTGATGTAGTCCGCGTGCCCCGGGCAATCCACGTGCGCGTAGTGCCGCTTCGAGGTCTCGTACTCGACGTGCGCCGTGTTGATCGTGATCCCCCGCGCCTTCTCTTCCGGCGCATTGTCGATCTGGTCGTATGCCCTCGCCTCGCCACCAAACTTCTTCGACAGCACCAAGGTCAGCGCCGCCGTCAGCGTCGTCTTCCCATGATCCACGTGCCCAATCGTCCCTACGTTCAGGTGCGGCTTCTTCCGCTCAAACTTGCCCTTGGCCATGATTCCTGCTCCTAACGATTACTGTTGCCGCACCAACTGGTCCGTGGTGCCCACGGCGCGGATTGAACGCGCGACCTCTCCCTTACCAAGGGAGTGCTCTACCACTGAGCTACGGGGGCGATTCTGCCCTTCGAGCTGACCCGCACCGGCGAGCCATGCAATCTACAATTTCTTACTTCGCAACGACTTGCGTTCATGCAACTGCTGGAGCGGGTGAAGGGAATCGAACCCTCGTCGTAAGCTTGGAAGGCTTCTGCTCTACCATTGAGCTACACCCGCGATTCGGGGTTGACGTATGGTTCTGCTACCTTCCTTGCCCCGGATTCCACTCGGTCACAGAGTGATTCCAGCAAGCTGTCAGAGCGTTTCCTAAGTGGTGGAGGGGGAAGGATTCGAACCTTCGAAGGCAGAGCCGGCAGATTTACAGTCTGCTCCCGTTGACCGCTTGGGTACCCCTCCGACGAAACCGCACATTCTAGCAATTTCCGTTCCCAAGTGTCAAATCCGAAGATTTGAGCCCGATATCTAGCCCCGGCGGGCGCCGCAGACGCCCGGCAAAATGGCCTTTGTGATCCCCGGCCATACGATTGCGGCCGCCGTCAAATCCGCCTAAGGTTGGCGCGATCCCCGGAGGAACTCCATGCCCTGCTGTCACGTCGACTTCGCCTACACCGAAACCAGCGACAAAGCCTTCACCGTCGGCATGCCGACCTTCACCTTTGGTTCCGGGTGCCTTGCCGAGGCCGGCGCGCAGGCCCAGGAGCTCTCGCTCAAGCGGGTCGCGCTGTTCACCGACCGTGGACTGAGGGATTCGCCGCACCTGGCGAGTCGTGCGCGCATCGCTCGCCGCGGCGGGAGTCGACGCAACCGTCTACGACGAGGTCTCGGTCGAACCTTCGACGGCGTCGTTCAAGGCGGCGGCGCAATTCGCGACCGAAGGCAGGTTCGACGGTTACGTATCGGTCGGCGGCGGCTCGGTCATGGACACCTGCAAGGCCGCGAATCTCTACGCCAGCCATCCCGCCGAGTTCATGACCTACGTGAACGCGCCCATCGGCGGCGGCCAGAAGGTACCCGGCCCGCTGGCGCCGCACATCGCCTGTCCCACCACCAGCGGCACCGGCTCGGAGGTGACCGGCATCTCCATTTTCAACCTGACCGACATCAATGCGAAGACCGGCATCATTTCGCGCCGGCTCATACCCACCATTGCTCTGATCGACCCGGACGTGACCGCGACGCTGCCCAGAAACGTGGTGGCGGCCAGCGGCTTCGATTGCATGAGTCACGCCCTCGAAGCGTTGACCGCGCGCGCATGGCCGCGCCGGCTCAATCCGGCGCGCGGCGTGGCGCGGCCGGTGTCGCAGGGCGCGAATCCGTTTTCGGACACCCTGGCGACCGAGGCGCTCAAGGGTGTCGGCAAATTCCTGGTGCGCGCGGTAAGCGATGCCACCGACGTCGAGGCGCGCACCGAGATGATGTACGCCGCGATGCTCGCCGGCATCGCCTTCAACGCCTCGGGCTGCCATCTTCCCCACGGCTTGTCGTATGCGGTTTCCGGTCTCGCGCGCAATTTCGAGCTGCCGGGTTATCCGCCAGGCAAGTCGCTCGTTCCGCACGGCATGGCGGTCGTGCTGAACAATCCTTCGGTGTGGCGCTATACCGCGGCGAGCTGTCCGGAGCGCCACGTCCACGGCGCGCATTGCCTGGGCGCCGCAACGCGCGATGTCAAGCCCGGCAGCGGCACCGAAGCGGGCGAAGCGCTCGCCGAACGCGTCATCGAGCTCATGCGCGCCACCAATATGCCAAACGGACTCTCGGGCCTGGGAATGGGTGAGGCGGACGTGGACGCGCTGGCCTCGGGCGCCGAACCGCAGTGGCGCGTCATTCGCAACGCGCCCAAGGACGTCACGAAGGATGATCTGAAAGGGCTATTCAGCGCGGCGATGCGCTACTGGCAGTGACGTTACCGTCGCAGTCTGCGCCAAGCCAGGTTGATCGCCGTTGCCGAGTGCATGCACTCGCCGCAACGGCAGATGCACGGTAAAGCGACTGCCTTGCCCCGGCGTGCTCTCGATGATGAGTTCCGCCTGGTGACGGATGAGCACGTGCTTGACGATCGCCAGCCCCAGGCCGGTGCCGCCGGTCGCGCGCGAACGCCCACGCTCGACCCGGTAAAAGCGCTCGGTCAGACGCGGAATGTGCTCGGAGGCGATGCCGATGCCGGTATCAGTCACGCTGAAATCGCCACCGTCTACGGTGACGCGCCAGTCCAGCTCGATCCTGCCCCCGTCGGGCGTGTAGCGGACTGCGTTGCTGACCAGGTTGCCGAATGCGCTCGCCAGTTCGTCCCGGCTGCCAACGATGCCCGCCGCGTCGCCGATGTTGAGCGTGATTTCCTGCCGACCGGCCGACAGCGCCTTGGCGTCCGCCGAAATTTCCAGCAGCAGCGGCACGATAGCGAACTCGGTCTCGCTCGCGACGTTCTGTTCGCTTTCCAGTGCGGACAGCGTCAGCAGGTCATCAACGAGCCGCTGCATGTTGCGCGCCTGCTCCTGCATCAGCGCCAGGTAGCGCTGGCGCTGCTTGCCGTCGAGTTCGACGTCGGCGAAGGTTTCGAGAAATCCCATCAGTACCGTAAGCGGTGTTTTCAGCTCGTGCGAGACGTTGGCGATGAAGTCGCGCCGTACGCGCGCGACCGCCTCGAACTGCGTCACATCGCGGCTCATGAGCAGTTTTTCCTCGACGCCGAACGGCACGACCTGCACCGAGAGCGTGGCGGCGCCTTCGCGCGTCGACTCGAACACCACCGGCTCGTGGAAGTCGGCGTTAGTCATGTACTGGACGAATGCCGGCTGGCGAACGAGATTAGCAATCGGAGCGTGCAGATCCTGCGCGAGATCGAGGCCGAGATGGGCTTCCGCGCGCGGATTCGCCCACTGTATTCGATCGTTGGCATCGAGCACGACGATGCCTTCAGGCAGCGCTTCGGCGCCGCTGACGAAGCGTTCGAGCGCGTGGCGCAGATCGCGCTGCTGCGCAGTGCGCAGGCGCACCCTCTTGTACATTGCCGCATAAATCAGCGCCCAGGTACCGCGTCCCTCGGGTACTGGAACGTCGATGTGCCCGCCGGCCCAGCGTGTCAGCGCGTCGAGCTGGTAGAGGTGCCAGACGACAATCGCCAGTGCGCCCACGGCGAGCACCAGCAACGCCGCCGGCAAACCGCCGGCGATCCACGCGAGCCCGGTGAGCCCCGCCACGATCGCAGGTGCCAACAGGCCGCGCGTCCAGATCGAATTCATCCTTGTCGCCGCCGATCCATGGACGCGCGTCGCTACTTCAGGGCGGAGAGCCGGTAGCCGGTGCCGCGCACCGTTTCGACCATGCCCTCGTGACCTGCGGGCTCGAGCGCGACGCGCAGGCGCCGGATGTGCACGTCGACGGTACGCTCTTCGATATACACATGATCGCCCCACACCTGGTCGAGCAACTGGGTACGGGTGTGTACGCGGTCCGGTCGCGCCATCAGGAACTTGAGCAAGCGGAATTCAGTCGGTCCGAGCGCCACCGGAATGGCTGCCGCGGTCACACGATGCGCGACCGGGTCGAGCTGCAGTGTGCCGACCGTGAGCGTTTCCTGCGCCGCCTCCGGCGCGCGCCGGCGCAGCACCGACTTGATGCGAGCCTTGAGTTCGCGCGGGCTGAACGGCTTGGTCACGTAGTCGTCGACCCAGGCTTCGAGCCCGGCAACGCGGTCGGCCTCGTCGCCGCGCGCGGTGACCATGATGATCGGCAGCTCGCGCGTGCGTGCATCTGCGCGCAGCGATCGCGCAAAAGCCAGGCCCGACAGTCCTGGCAACATCCAGTCAAGCAGCACCAGATCGGGCAGCGCCGCGCGAATCCGGATCTGCGCGCTTTCGGCATCGGCTACGGCGTCGACCGCGAAACCGGCATCCTCGAGATTCACGCGCAGCAGTTCGGCGATCGCGGGCTCGTCCTCGACCACCAGGATCGACGCCGTCATCGCGGTTTCCGCCTCGTCCTCACTCGGCAACCTCGGCGCGGATCTGCTCGGCCGTGGCGTGACGTACATCCTTGCCCTTGACGACGTGCACGACGTTTTCGGCGATGTTCTTGGCGTGATCGCCGATGCGCTCGATCGATTTGGCAATGAACACGATCTCCAGCGCCGGCGTAATCGTGCGCGGGTCTTCCATCATGTAGCTGATCAACTGCCGGAGCACCGCGCCGAACGCGAAGTCGATCGCCTCATCGTTGCTGACGACCTGCGCTGCGGCGCTCACGTCGAGTCGCGCGAAGGCATCGAGCGCGAGCTGGAGATTTCTCTCGGCCAACTCCGCCACCCGCGTGATCTCGTGCGAACGCACCGTCGACAGGCGCTCGGGACGCTGGAT
Source organism: uncultured beta proteobacterium (assembly GCA_963741315.1). Taxonomy (GTDB): domain Bacteria; phylum Pseudomonadota; class Gammaproteobacteria; order Burkholderiales; family Casimicrobiaceae; genus PALSA-1003. Next base: position 47,224 of record CAVUHK010000003.1, on the reverse strand, counting down.
CTGCTGCGCCTTGTACGCGATCTTCTTGATCTCGTCGCCCGCGCGCTCGAGCTCGTTGACGATCTTGACCACGGTCAGCACCATGCGCAGATCGACCGCGGTGGGTTGCCGCTTGGCAATGATCTGGCTGCATTGCTGGTCGATGCTCACCTGCATCTTGTTGATGGCCTGCTCATCGGCGGCCACACCGTCGATGAGGTCGACTTCGGCATGCTTGAGAGCCTGGATCGCGCGCGAGAACTGCGTCTCGACCAAGCCTCCCATCGCCATGACCCCGGAGCGGATTTCCTCCATCTCGGCGTCGAACTGTTTGTAGGTGTGATCGCTCATGCGGGTTTCCTTGATGAACGGCTATCCGAATCTGCCGGTGATGTAGTCCTCGGTTTCCTTGCGCTTCGGCTTCAGGAAGATATCGTCCGTCGCGCTGAATTCGATCAGCTCGCCCAGGTACATGTACGCAGTGTAATCCGAGACACGCGCCGCTTGCTGCATGTTATGGGTGACGATGGCGATCGTGTAGTCGTTCTTCAGTTCGGAGATCAGCTCCTCGATCTTGGCGGTCGAGATCGGATCCAGCGCCGAGGTGGGCTCGTCGAGCAACAGCATTTCCGGCTTGACCGAAACCGCGCGCGCAATGCACAAGCGCTGCTGCTGGCCACCCGACAGGGCCATGCCACTTTGCTTGAGCTTGTCCTTCGACTCGTTCCACATGGCCGCCTTGGTCAGCGCCCACTCCACGCGTTCGTCCATTTCGCGCGTGCTCAGGTTCTCATAGAGCCGCACGCCGAAGGCGATGTTGTCGTAGATCGACATCGGAAATGGCGTCGGCTTCTGAAATACCATGCCAACCTTGGCGCGCAACGTGTTGAGGTCGACGTCGGAGTCGAGAATGTTGCGGCCATTGAAGATGATCCGTCCCTCGGCGCGATGCCCCGGATAGAGCGAGTACATGCGGTTCATCGTGCGCAGCAGCGTCGACTTGCCGCAGCCCGAGGGGCCGATGAACGCGGTGACGCGGCCCTCGGCCACGTCGAGGTTGATGTCCTTGAGTCCCTGGAACTTCCCGTAGAAGAAGTTCAGGTGCTGGACCGACATCTTTACCGATGCCGCGGCGGTTCTTCCGGCCTCGGCAGCTGGACGTACCGCGACTTCCTCGACATTCATGTTCATGCCCCTGATCTACTTGGCAACGCGCTGACGGAACAATGTGCGCGCGAGTATGTTGAGCGTGAGCACGGCCAGCGTGATCAGCAATGCTCCCGCCCAGGCCAGTTGCTGCCATTCCTCGAACGGGCTCATCGCGAACTGAAAAATGACCACCGGCAGATTGGCCATCGGTGCGTTCATGTCGACGCTCCAGAACTGGTTGTTGAGGGCCGTGAACAGCAGCGGCGCGGTCTCGCCGGAGATACGCGCCACCGCCAGCAGGATGCCGGTCGTCACTCCCGCACGCACCGCCTTCAGAGTCACCATCAGGATGACTTTCCACATCGGCGCACCGAGTGCTATTGCGGCCTCGCGCAGGCTGTTCGGCACCAGCCGAAGCATGTTCTCGGTAGTGCGCACCACGACCGGAATCGCCAGCAGCGCCAGAGCAGCGGATCCCGCCCAGCCGGAGTAGTGCTGCACCTGGGCGACGTAAACCGTGTAGACGAACAGTCCGATCACGATCGACGGCGCCGACAGCAGAATGTCGTTGATGAAGCGCGTCACATTGGCGATCCAGCCGTCCTTGCCATACTCGGCGAGGTAGATGCCGGCCAGGATGCCGATGGGAGTGCTGATCAGGGTCGCGACCAGGACCATCAGGAAACTGCCAAAGATCGCGTTGAGCAGTCCGCCGGCGCTGCCCGGTGGCGGCGTCATCTGCGTGAACAGCGTCGGCCCCAATGCCTCGAAACCGCGCGCGAACAGCGTAAACAGGATCCACAGGAGGAATGCCATGCCGAAGGTCATCGCGACCAGCGCCATCGCCAGGTTGAAGCGATTGACGAACAGCCGACGCTTGTAGAGTCCGGTATGCGTGGCCATGGTGGAGTCCGCGTTCATGTCTGCCGTCCTTCGCCCTTGGCGAGCTGCGCCAGTAGCAGGCGCGAACAGGCGAGAACGATGAAGGTCAGCATGAACAGCACCAGCCCGAGCGTGATCAGTGACGACAGGTGCACCGGGTCGGATGCTTCGTTGAATTCGTTGGCCAGCGCCGAGGCGATCGAATTTCCGGCGCTGAACAGCGATGGGTTGATGCGATACGCATTGCCGATGACAAAGGTGACCGCCATCGTCTCGCCCAGCGCGCGTCCGAGCCCCAGCATGATGCCGCCGATGACTCCGACCTTGGTGTACGGCAGCACGATGTTCCTGACGACTTCCCATGTCGTGCAACCGAGACCGTACGCAGACTCCTTGAGTACCGGAGGCACGATCTCGAAGACGTCGCGCATCACCGAGGCGATGAACGGAATCACCATGATCGACAGGATGACTCCCGCCGACAGCATGCCGATGCCGTTGGGCGCGCCTTGGAACAGCGGTGCGATCAGCCACATGTTGCCGAAAGTCTTGGCGAGAAACGGCTGGATGTAATCGCCGAACACCGGCGCGAAGACGAACAGGCCCCACATGCCGTAGATGATGCTGGGAATTGCCGCCAGCAGTTCGACTGCGGTGCCCAGCGGCCGCTTGAGCATGGGTGGGCACATTTCGGTCAGGAACAGCGCGATGCCGAAGCTGACCGGAATTCCGATCAGGAGCGCAATACCCGAGGTGACCAGCGTGCCGTAGATGGGCGCGAGGGCGCCGAACTGCTTGGTGACCGGGTTCCAGACGTTGGTGACGAAGAACGCCGGACCGAATTTGTCGAGCGCGGGAATCGCGCCGTAGATCAGCGAGCCGATGATGGCAACCAGCAGCGCCAGCACCAGCAACGCGAAGACCATCGTGGTTTTTTCAAACAGCGCGTCCTGCCATCGCCCCGCCGTCATCTGCTGCGGGGGCGGCACGGGCTCGCGCCGTTGCAACGGCACGCGATCGGCGGGCGTCAACATGGAGGCGGCTGCGGTGCTCGTCATGATATACCCATCAAACAGAACGCCGGCCCCGGTGCGAAGCCCTGGAGCCGGCGAATGCAGCGATCGAGGAAATTCGGGCTAGTTCCAGAGCGCCTTGCCGGCGCCGTCCTTGATCTGCGATTTCCACGACTCGCCAATCAACTTGACGACCGGGTCGGGAAGTGCGACGTAGTCGAGTTCCTCGGCCATTTTCTGCCCGTTCTTGAGCGCCCAGTCGAAGAACTTGAGGACTTCCTGGCCGCTGGCGGGCTTGTCCTGCGCCTTGTAGAGCAGGATGAAGCTCGCGCCGGTGATCGGCCACGAATCCTTGCCCGGCTGCTCGGTCAGCACCTGGTAGAAACCTTCCGCGGCCTTCCACTGGGCGTTCGCAGCGGCCGCCTGGAACTTCGGATCGTCCGGCGCGACGAAATTGCCGTCCTTGTTCTTGAGTTGCGTGTGCGCCATCTTGTTCTTCTTGGCGTACGCATATTCCACGTAGCCGATCGCGCCCTTGATCCGCTGCACATACGACGCCACGCCTTCGTTGCCCTTGCCGCCCACGCCCTCGGGCCAGGCGACTGCCGTGCTCGCGCCGACCTTCTCTTTCCATTCGGGGCTGACTTTGGAAAGGTAATCGGTGAACAGGAACGAGGTGCCGGAGCCATCCGAACGGCGCACGACCGTGATGTTTTCATCGGGCAGTTTGAGCGCGGGATTGAGTTCGGCAATCGGCTTCTCGTTCCACTTCTTGATCTTGCCGAGGTAGATGTCAGCGAGCACCGGCGCCGGTCAACTTCATTTCGCCCGGCTTGATGCCTTCGAGATTGATCACCGGCACCACGCCGCCGATGATCGCCGGGAATTGCGCCAGGCCGGCCTTTTCGAGTTCGTCAGGCTTGAGCGGCGAATCGGTCGCGCCGAAGTCGACGGTCTTGGCCTGGATCTGCTTGATGCCGCCGCCCGAGCCGATCGACTGGTAGTTCATGCCGACGCCGGTCTTCGCCTTGTAGGCTTCGGCCCACTTGGCGTAGATCGGGTAGGGAAAGGTCGCGCCGGCGCCGGTGATGTCGACCGCGCCCGCGGTGGTGGACAACGCCGCCAGCGCGGCGATGGCGGCGGTGAAAAATGCATTGCTGATACGCATCGGGAAATCTCGGGTTGATTGACTTCCCGGATGGTAGCCGCCGATTGTGACAGCGCCGTGACGCGCGGCAGGTTCGCGCCCGGCGGAGGCGTCCTGCGTCAGGTCGCCGGCGACCTGTCGGCGAGCGCCCACTCCGGCCACCTTATGGGCCAGCGCAGGCGCTCCGCCTCTGCCCTGAGCACCGCCACTTCCGCGCGCGCACCCGCATCGCCCGGATGTTGGCCGAGCGCCACCAGCGCGCGTCCTCGCGCAATGAGGAAGTCGCAGTACGGTACGGGCTCGGCCCGGGTGAAGTTGGCGAGCGCTGCCACCTGTTCGAGTGCGCGCGGCCAGTCGCTACGCGCAATGGCGTCGTCGATGGCGAGGCGGTGATAGAGAATGTGACTGTGGCTGATGCAACCACTGGCAAGCAGTGCTTCAGCTTCGGCGCGCCAGGCTTCGCGAGTCGCCGGAGTCTCGGCAATTGCCTCGAGAAGACCCAGAATGTAAGGTCCGCAAAAGGTCATGGTGGATTCACGCGCCAGGGCGAGTCCCGCAGTGAGCAGCTCGCGTGCCTCGGCGACGCGCCCGAGCCCGATCAGGCATTCGGCCCGGTGCGCCTTGATGACCGCCAGATAGCGGCGCGCGCCCAGTGCCTCGGCCAACGCATGGCTGCGCTCCTGATACGGCGCCGCCTCGGCGAAACGCGCGCAAGTGGTGAGCGTGAGCGCATGCGATTGCAGCGCGAACATTTCCGCATGTCGGTTGCCGCTCTGCACCGCAGTTTCGGCGGCCGAACGCATGGCGGCAAGGCTTGCATCGAACTCGGTCAGGTAGCAAAGGCAATGGGCGACCATGACGCGATTCGCGATCGCGATCCGCGCATGGCCATGGCGGTCACACAGCGCGACGCAGGCCTGAAATTTTGCATAAGCGGTGCGCATGCGCCCTTGCAGGTAGTCGGCGTCGGCGAGGCCGGACAGCGCGCGCGCCTCCCACTCGGAATCGCCCAACGCTCGCGCGTGTTCGAACGCGATCGCGTGGTCGGCGCGGCACTCGGCAATCCTGCCCTGCGCGAAGCGTATGCTGCCGCGCGTCGCATGCAACTCGATCCATTCGCGTCCAGGCTCCTCTTCGCGCGCTATCGCTTCGGCTTCGGCCAGTGCCGCGAGTGCTCCGTCGACACCCGCGAGCAGGCGTTCGCCTGCCGCCACGCCCAGCAAGGCGCGACAGCGCTCGAGCGGCGCGTCGGCCGCGGCCAGCGCCGCCCGATAGGCGTCGATCGCGGGCTTGCCGTCGCCGATTTCGCGCAGCAGCTCGCCGCGCAGCATATTGAGCGCATGGACGTCAGCGCGCTCCTTGGCGAGCTGCGCGCCGCGTTCGGCGAGTGCCAGGGCACGCTCCAATCGCAACGCCGTTGCCTGTGCCCTCGCCGCCACCAGGTAAGCGTGTGCGGCTTCCGGCGCGTCCGCGCGATCGAGATGCTCGGCCGCCAAGGTTGGGTCGCGGGCTGCGAACCACGCGGCCGCTGCGCGATGCAATTCGGCGCGCCGGGTTCGCGTCAGCGACGCGTAGACGCCGTCGCGGATCAGCGCGTGGCCGAACAGCCATTCGTCGCCATCAGGGCGGACCAGCGTGTGCGCGACCACATTGGCGCAGTCGTAATCGGCGATGTTGGCAAGCTCCCGCACCAGCGGCAGCGCAAAGCGCTGGCCGATGACCGCCGCCGCGCGCAAGGCCGCGCGGTCGCGCTCGGGAAGGCGATCGACGCGCGCGAGCACTAGGCTGTGCAGCGACGCCGGCAAGGCGTCCTCGTGCTCGTCGGCGGCGCGCAGAAGCTGCTCGAGAAACAGCGGGTTGCCGGCGGCGCGCTCGATGCATTGCTGCGCATAGCGCTGCGAGGTCGCAAACAGGCCGCTCGCGAGCGCACGTGCCTCATGCTCCTGCAGCGGGCCCAGATCGATTGTCGCGAGAGGCGCGCCGTGCGTGCTCGCGCGCCAGGAGGCGTCGACGGGATCGCCTTCGGGCCGGGTGGTCAACGCCAGCACCAGCGGCAATGCGTTCGCTGCACGGGTCAATGCGGCGAGATGCTCGAGCGTCGCCCTGTCCGCCCAGTGCAGGTCCTCGACGACGAGCAGCAACGGCTGCCGCGCGCTCGTCCGTTGCGCGAGACCAATGAAGGCCTCGGCGCGGCCGCGCGCTCGCGCGAAATGATCCATGTTTTCGTAGAGGCTGCGCGTCGATGCCGGCTGCGGCAGGTCGAGCAGGTCGGCCAGGAAAGCACGCTGCGCCAGTGACGCGCCCGACTCGGGCAGGACCCTCTCCAGCGCTGCGAGGCGTTGGTCCGCGGGTGCGTCCGGCGCAAGTTCGAGCATGCCAGCGACGAGTTCGCGGATCGCATCGCGACCCTTGCCGATGCCGAAGTCGAGCACCAGTCCGGTGTGATGGGCGAAGCCCTCGGTCTGCGCTGCGCGACGCAATTCGCCGATCAGGCGCGACTTGCCCATCCCGGCGTCGCCGCGTACGAGCAGCGCGGCACCTCTGCCGCTGGCCGCGCAATTCCTGAGCAACGCAGTCATCTGCGCCAGCTCGCCCTGGCGGCCGACGAACGCTTGCAGGTCCGCCGTTGTACCTTCGCCGATCTCCTGCAACCGCCACACTTGCAATGGCGCGTCGATGCCCTTGACGCGGGCGTCAGCGATGGGCTCGCAACGCGCAATGCCCTGTACCGCCGCGTGGACCGCGTCGTCGAGCAGCGTCTCGCCGGGACCGGCAAGTTGCAGCAACCGTGCCGCCAGGTTCACCGAATTGCCGATGACAGTGTATGTGCGGTGCCGCGCGCTGCCCAGGCCGCTGGCGATCACCTCGCCCGAGGCGATGCCGATATGCACCGCCAGCGGCCGCGTCAGCTCGATGCCCAGCGCCTCGACGGCGCGATGGATCCTCACTGCCGCGCGCACCGCCCGGGCTCCTTCGTCGCCATGTGCGATGGGCGCGCCGAACACCGCCATGACGCTGTCGCCGATATGCTTGTCGATGCTGCCGCCGGCTTGCTCGACGATCTCGTCGACCGTCTGGAAGTAGCGCTCGAGCAGGCGATGCACCTCCTCGGGATCGAGCTGCTGCGACAGGCGGGTGAAGCCGACGAGATCGGCGAATAGCACCGTGATCGGACGCCGCTCGCCCTCTGCGGAGGCATTGCCACCGCTTGCTGTCGCTGCCTGCTCCGGCGCCGCTTTGGCCATCGCCAGCGTCGCACCACAACCGCCGCAGAATTTTTCCTGAGGCTCATTGACGAAACCGCAGGCAGCGCACGCTTCGGGCAGCGCGGCGCCGCAGTCGGCACAGAAACGCCGCCCTTCGCGATTGGGCGCGGTACATTTGGAGCAGGCGATCATCGCGATGCCATGTTCAACCGTCTAGGCTGCGCGTCATTCCCGGCAGGGATATCAGGTACGCGCATCACCATGGTACAGCCTGACCGTGTGCCTCGCCTCGGCGAAGAACAGCCAGCGTTCGGCCAGCAGCCCGATGATGCAGGATGCTGCCACGAGCGCCGTGAGCAACGCGCCGCGCGCGCCGGCGATGATGACCAGTGCCGGCAGGCCGAAGGCGAGCGCCAGCGCGGCGTAACGCAGCGCAGTTGCGTGGCGGCGGGCAAGCGTGAATCCGAATTCACTGGTCAGGAATGTGCCATGCGAGTGGCCGACATCGAACAGGCGCGCCTGCGCAATGCTCACTCCCGGAGGCCGCACGCCTTCGCGCACGCCGATGGCGCGCTCCAGGGTCGGCGCGGCGGAATCATCGCGAATCACGCGCCAGTAGACGAGCTTGACGCTTAGCGCTGCAACGCCGATGCACGCGGCCAGCCAGACGAACGGCAAGAGATCGACGCCGTACGCCGACGCGACTGCCAACATCAGCAGCGCCCCCGACCAGTGTCCGAGCAGCAGATAGTTCGCCGGAGTCCAGCGCGTATGCCATTGCCGGATGGGTTTGAGGCTGGCATAGATCATCGCGGTGCAATAAAGCACTGCACACGCAAGCACCCACACGATCGCGGCCAGCACCACGCGTGGCGCCCCACTCACTCCCGCCGCCATGATCCAGCCATACGCAAGCGTGAGCGCGCCAAGCGCTGCCGAGAACACCGCCTCGCGCGACAGCCACGAAGTGCGAAAGCGCGAGAACGCGCGCCAGGCGTTGGAAGGCTTGGCCAGGTGCAGCACCGACGACGCGAGACCGACGGTGATCAACGCGAGCGCCAGCGCGACACCTGTCGTCAAGGCGTTGCGTGGCAACGGTCGGACCGGACAGATATCCGCCAGTGCCAGCAGCGACAGCAGCCCGAGGCCCGCGCCGGACACAACGGTGAAGAATATGATGCTGAAGGTGGGCTTCACCGCACCGCCCGATCGTCAGCGGCGGATCACCGGGCTCGCGAGGCTCGCAAGGCCGCGCTCGAGCAATGCGCGCGCGTCGTCGAGGCCTACGATGGGCTTCGGTTCTCGCGGCGGCAGGTATCTGTTGACCGGTGCATAGCCCAGTTCCGGCATGAGACCGAAGCCGCCGCGCTCGGCGGTCAGTCGCGAGACCTGCGACTGCGGATCGTCGAAGTCGCCGAAAAAGCGCGCGTGGGTCGGGCACGCCAGCACGCAAGCGGGCTGGCGCTCTTCAGGTGGCAGCAATTCGTCGTTGACCCTGTCCACGCACAGCGTGCACTTCTTCATCGTGCCGGACGATTCATCGAGTTCGCGCGCGCCGTAGGGGCACGCCCATGCGCACAGGTTGCAGCCCATGCACTTTTCCTGGTCGACGAGAACGATGCCGTCCTCGCGCTTGTACGACGCGCCGGTCGGGCACACGGTGACGCAAGCCGCGTCTTCGCAATGCATGCACGACAGCGGAAAGTTGATGGTCTTGCTGGTGGGGTATTCACCAACCTCGTAGTGGCGCACACGATTGAACCACACGCCCGAGGGTTCGGCGCCGTAAGGCTCGTAGTCCGACAGCGGCCCGCTGACCGGCGACGACGTATTCCATTCCTTGCACGCGGTCGCACAGGCATGACAGCCCACGCAGGTGTCGAGGTCGATTACCAGGCCCAGTTTCATTTCAGGGCTGCCTCGACTGGACTCGGTGCAGTGTCGTAGCGTAGCACCGCAGGTCGCGCGCCATCGTCGTCGGGTCGTCGGCGGATTGCGGGAAACACTGGCCAGATACCGGATTCGCCCACCGCGCACTTAGTCACCTTCACCCGCAGGTCGAACCATGCCGCCTGTCCGGTGACGGGATCCGAGTTGGTCAGTCGGCGCTCCCCGGATCCCTTGGGCAGCAATTCGGAGATCAGGTGATTGAGCAGGAAACCCGCGGTCGCTTCGCTGGCGTCGTCGGCGAGTCCCCACGCGCCCGCCTGTTTCCCGATCGCGTTCCACGTCCATACCGTATTGGCTTCGCAGCCTTCCATCGTCTTGATCTGGCAGCGCAGCTTGCCGTGATGCGAGGTCACCCAAACCCAGTCGTCGTCGGCGAGGCCTTGTGCGCGCGCGGTGCCGCGGTTCATGTAGAGGCGGTTTTCCGAAATGATCTGGCGCAGCCACGCGTTCTGCGCATCCCATGAGTGGTACATCATCATAGGGCGCTGCGTAATGGCATGCAGCGGGAACGCTTCGTCGACGCTGCCTTTTGCGAAAGCCTGCGCACCCTCGAAGGGCGGATACCAGAAAGGCAGCGGATCGAAGTATTTCGCCAGGCGCTCGCGGTCGACCGGCGACGTCGGCTGCGGCCCGTCGTAGAGGCCCTGGCCGGCGAGGCGAAACTTCTGTAGCGGCTCGGAATACAACTGCAGCACCACCTGCACCGGTGGCGTGCCGAACAGCGCGTGCTTTTCCGCGAACTCCAGGTAGTCCTTGTTCGCGTAGCGGTAGTAGCGCATGTGCTCCGGCCACGGATGGGTGAAGAACGACTGGTTCGCGATGTACATCTCCCATTGCTTCGGATTGGGCTTGCCACGCAGCGTCGCTTCGCCATCCTCGCCCCGCCAGCCGGCGAGGAAGCCGATGCCCGGAAGCTTTTCGTAGTTGACGATGAAATCGCGATAGTCCTCGAACTTGCGCGTGCCGTCGGGGCGCGTGAAGGCCGGAAATTTCAGGCGCGACGCGAGCTCGACGAGCACGTCCTGCCAGGGTCGCACGTCGCGATCCGGCTGTAGCACCGGGTGGCGAATGCAATCCGCGGCCGCATCGGGCTCGGAGATCGGGCGATCGAGCAGCGAAATCGCGTCGTAGCGCTCGAGGTAGGTCGTGTCGGGAAGCACCAGGTCGGCGAAGTTGACGGTCTCGGAATGGAATGAATCGACGACCACCAGGAAGGGAATCGCGTATTCGCCATCGGCGCCCTTGCGCACCAGCATGTCGCGCACTTCGGTTGTGTTCATGGTCGAATTCCACGCCATGTTGGCCATGAACAGCAGCAGCGTGTCGATCGGATACGGATCGCGATTGGCCGCGTTGGTGATCACCATGTGCATCAGGCCGTGCGCCGAGAGAGGCGTCTCCCACGAATACGCCTTGTCGATGCGCAGCGGATTGCCGTCGCTGTCGACCACCAGGTCCTCGGGCTGCGCCGGGTAGCCGTTGGGCATGCGCTTGAGTGGCGTGTCGGGTGCGAAAATCACCGCGGGATCGTTTTCCGGCAGCGAACGGATCGGAATGCGACGCGGATACGGCGTCTTGGCGCGGAAGCTGCCCGGATTGTCGAGCGCGCCCAGCAGCATTTGCAGCAGGTGCAGCGCCCTGCAGGTATGGAAGCCGTTGGAATGTGCCGAGATGCCGCGCATCGCGTGCATCGACACCGGCCTGCCGATGATTTTGTCGTGGGTGCGGCCGTGCATATCGGTCCAGCGGATCGGAAGCTCGATGGCTTCCTTGAACGCGACATGCGCCATTTCCAGCGCAATGCGCGTGATCGTTTCCGCCGGCACGCCGCACTGCGCGGCGACCTGCTCCGGTGAATATTTTTCGTCGAGGTAGCGCTCGGTGGCAAGCGCGAACACCGACTTCGCGCGTCGGCCGTCGGGCAGATCCACCGTCGCATACAGCGACGCCGCGATGCCGGGAAGGTTGGCGTTGACCGTTCGCTGCACGTCCTGATCCCACGCAAGAGGGTCGCCGTCGTCGCCGCGCGCGAACAGGCCGTCTCCGGGCATGCCCGGCGTCTGCACGACCAGCCACGGCGCATTGGTATAGCGGATCAGGAATTCCCAATCGACGAGCCCGCGCTTGAGCAGCACGTGCGCGAGCGCGAGCGCGAACAGCCCGTCGGTGCCCGGTCGCACCGGTATCCATTCGTCCGCGATGGCGGAGTAGCCGGTGCGCACCGGGTTGATTGAAACGAACTTCGCGCCGCGCCGCTTGAGCTTGTCCAGGCCGATCTTGATCGGATTCGAAGAATGGTCTTCGGCAACGCCCCAGAGCAGGAAGTACTTGGCGTAGTCCCAGTCGGGCGCGCCGAACTCCCAGAAGGAGTATCCAATAGTGTAGAGCCCGGCGACCGCCATGTTCACCGAGCAGAATCCGCCGTGCGCTGCCCAGTTCGGCGTGCCGAACTGCTGCGCCCAGAGGCCGGACAGCGCCTGCATCTGGTCGCGCCCGGTGAAGAACGCCAGCTGCGTTGGATTGGTCGAGCGGATCTTCGCCAGGCGCTCGGTCATGATGTCGAGCGCCTCGTCCCATTCGATCTCGACAAAGTCGCCCGCGCCGCGCTCGCTGCCACGCCGGCGCTTGAGCGGCTTCGACAGCTTCGCCGCCGACTCCTGCTTCATGATTCCCGCCGAACCCTTGGCGCAAAGCACGCCCTGGTTGACCGGATGATTGCGCGTGCCCTGGATGAAGCGCACGCGGTTGTTCTCGACCGTCACCTTGATGCCGCAGCGGCACGCGCACATGTAGCAGGTGCTGAAGTACGTCTGCTGCCCTGCGCGGTTGTCGAAGGCGACGTAGCGCGTCATTGGGCAACGCGAGGGCCGACGCGAGGATTCATGGCCCCGCTCGGTGCGGCAGGCGCAACTCGATGCATTCTGGATTCGATCCGAAGGAAAGGAAAACCGTGCGTCATACCCCCGGAATGCGGGCCATTGCCAGCGTCCCGACTGGCGTAGAATCGTAGCACACGCGGGTGTCGGCAGCAGCCGCGCCACGCGCCAGACCGACCCGTCCGCGACCGAATTGGAGGTACCCCATGACCCACGCCGACCCCACCCTCAGCAAGGCAGCCGCGCCGCTCCAGATCTCGATGGACGAGTACTGGATGCCGTTCACACCGAATCGCGATTTCAAGCACGACCCGAAGATGGTCGTTCGCGCCGAGGGCATGTACCTCTGGAGCGATCGCGGCGAGAAGATCCTCGACGGTTCGGCGGGCCTGTTCTGCGTCAACGCCGGACACGGACGACGGGAAATCGCCGACGCGGTCGGCGCACAGCTGCGCGAGCTCGACTTCATCGCGCCGTTCACGCGCGGCCATCCCAAGCAGTTCGAGCTGGCGACCCGCGTGGCCGAGCTCACACCCGGCGACCTCAACCGCATCTTCTTCGTCAATTCGGGTTCCGAGGCGGTCGATACCGCGATGAAGGTCGCGCTGGCCTACCACCAGGCGCGCGGCCAGGGCGGCCGCAACATGTTCATCTCGCGCGAGCGTGCATATCACGGCGTCAATTTCGGCGGCGTGTCGCTGGCGGGGATGATCAACAACCGTCGCAAGTTCGGTCCGACGCTGCCCGGTATCGCGCACATGCGGCATACGCATCTGAAGGAAAATTTCTACACGCAGGGACAGGGCGCGCAAGGCGTCGAGCTCGCCGAGGATCTGGTGCGATTCATCAACCTGTATGGTGCAGAGAACATCGCGGCATGCTTCGTCGAGCCGATCGCCGGCTCCACCGGCTGCCTGGTGCCTCCGAAGGGCTACCTGGAACGGCTGCGCGCGATTTGCGATGCCAACGGCATCCTGCTGGTGTTCGACGAAGTGATCTGCGGTTTCGGTCGCACCGGCAAGGCCTTTGCATCGCAGAGCTTCGCCGTCACGCCCGACCTGATGACCATGGCCAAGGGCCTCACCAACGGCGCGCAGCCAATGGGCGCGGTGGCGATCAGCGAACGCATTCATGACACGATCATGGGCGCGGCCGCCGACGGAGCCATCGAATTCTTCCACGGTTACACCTACTCGGGGCATCCCGGACCGTGCGCCGCCGGCCTGGCGACGCTCGACATCTACCGAAAGGAAGGGCTCTTCGAGCGCGGCGCCGCGACGTCGCCGTATTTTCTCGATGCGCTTTGGTCGCTCAAGGGTTTGCCTGCCGTCGCGGATCTGCGCGGCTACGGCATGCTCGCGGCCGTCGAGATCCACCCTGATACGACCCCGGGCAAGCGCGGCCACGCGCTGCAGAAGAAACTCTTCGACAACGGGCTGCACCTGAAGGCGACGGGCGACTGCGTCATCGTCTCGCCGCCGCTGATCGCCGAAAAGTCGCACGTCGACGCCATCGTCGACATCCTGCGCAAGACGCTGGCAACGATCTAGGCAGGCCGTCGTTCCCGCGAAAGCGGGAACCCAGTGGCTTTGAAGTTAAGTGGCAACCCTGCAACGTTCAACGACACTGGGTCCCCGCTTTCGCGGGGACGACAATGGCGGGGCATCACGCAAGATCTGACTAAGGATACAAGCCGCTCAGCAAGCTTCGGGCCTGCCACGGCCAGCCCGGCCGAGCCGCAGCTGCAGTCACGGTGACGCCTGCACCCCGCCGCGCGCCGGTCATCGGCGCAGGGTTGACAGGGTCCTCGCCATTTGCGACGCTGGCCTCATGGCTGCGCGTCCGCATTTCCAGCGGCAGGTCGAGCGAGTGCGGAATCTTCCGCCGCTCCGGGCAGCCATCGTCTATCCCTGCGATCGCGACTCGTTGCAGATCGCCCTGTCAGGACAATTCGCCGGCTATCTCGCGCCGGTGCTGGTCGGCCCCGAAGCACGCATGGCTGATGCCGCGGCGCAGGCCGGACTCGATCTTGCGCGCATCACCGTCATCGACACGCCCGACGAGCCTTTCGCCGCCGCACAGCGCGCGGTGGCGCTTGCCCACAGCGGCGAGGTCCACGCGCTGATCAAGGGCAGCCTCTATCCGGACGACCTGATGCGCGCGGTGGCCGCGCCGGAAGCGGGACTGCGCGGCGAACATCGTCTCACCCACGCCTACTTTGTCGACGTGCCGGGATTCGCACGGCCGTTTGTGCTTTCCGACGCCGTGCTCAACATCGCGCCAACGCTTGCCGCCAAGCGCGATATCGTTCAGAACGCGATCGAGTTCGCGCGCGCACTGGGCATTGCCATGCCGCAGGTTGCCTTGCTGGCCGCGGTGGAGGGTGTCACACCGGCGCTGCCCGCGACCGGCGACGCCGCCGCGCTGGTCAAGATGGCCGCACAGGGTTTGATCCGCGGCGCCAACCTCGAAGGCCCGCTAACCGTGGACAGCGCCATGTCGGCGACCGCGGCGCGCGCCAATGGCGTCGAATCGAAGATGGCGGGCGCGGCCGAAGTCCTGATCGTGCCCAGCCTTGAAGCCGGCGCGCTGATGCTGCGCACGCTCACCGGCATGTTCTCGGCGCTCGCAGCTGGCGTGGTGCTCGGCGCGAAGGTGCCGATCGTGCTGTCGACTCGCAGCGACTCCATGGAGGTGCGCATGGCGAGCTGCGTGCTGGCATCGCTGGTCGCGCAATTGCCCAAGGCCGCGGAAGCGGCGAGCGCGGCGCAGGCCGGCCCGGTCACCGTGGGTGGAGTGCGCGTCGCCGCGTGACGCGTTTCGCTTGGGGCCGCGGCCTCCTTGCACCGTCACTGAGAAAGCGTTGCACCAGCATGTCGGCCGCAGCGCCGACTCGCCTTGCCGTCGATCCCCATGCTGCGCATGGGGCCCCTCGCCGGATGGCTCGCGTCGTTACCGCGCCCGAACGCAATCCATGTAGTAACGCAGCTTGCCGTTTTCCTCCTCTTCGACCAGCCCGTGAATGTCGGTGTCGAAGCCAGGAAATTTTTCGTTGAAATTGCGCGCGAACTGCAGGTACTGGACGATGGTCCGGTTGAACCGCTCGCCTGGAATCAGCAGTGGAATCCCCGGCGGATACGGCGTCAGCAGCACACCCGTGACGCGACCCTCGAGCTGATCGATCTCGACGCGATCGATATCGCGATGCGCCATGCACGCGAACGCGTCCGACGGCTTCATCGCCGGCTGCATGTCGGACAGGTACATTTCCGTCGTCACCCGTCCCACGTCGTTCGCCTTGTACATGTCGTGAATCTGCTGCGACAGGTCGCGCAGGCCCACGGCTTCGTACTTCGGCTGCTTGGCGCAGAACTCCGGCAGGATCTTCCACAGCGGCTGGTTCTTGTCGTAGTCGTCCTTGAACTGCTGCAAGGCAGTCACCAGCGTGTTCCAGCGGCCCTTGGTGATGCCGATGGTGAACATGATGAAGAACGAATAGAGCCCGGTCTTCTCGACGATGACGCCATGCTCGGCCAGATACTTGGTGACGATCGACGCGGGAATGCCGGTCTTGGCGAACTTTCCGGAGACGTCCAGCCCGGGCGTGATCAGAGTCGCCTTGATCGGGTCGAGCATGTTGAAGCCCGGCGCCAGGTCGCCGAAGCCATGCCAGCGCTCGTTGGCCTTGAGAATCCAGTCGTCGCGCTTGCCAATGCCTTCCGCGACCAGGCGCTCCGGACCCCACACCTTGAACCACCAGTCCTTGCCCCACTCGTCGTCGACCTTGCGCATTGCGCGGCGGAAGTCGATCGCCTCCATGATCGATTCCTCGACCAGCGCGGTGCCGCCGGGCGGCTCCATCATCGCCGCCGACACGTCGCACGACGCGATGATCGCGTACTGCGGCGAGGTCGACGTGTGCATGAGGTACGCCTCGTTGAAGATGTGGCGGTCGAGCTTCCGCGTCTCCGAGTTCTGCACGATGATCTGCGACGCCTGCGAGATGCCGGCCAGCAGCTTGTGCGTCGAGTGCGTCGCGAAGATGATCGCTTCCTTGCTGCGCGGCCGGTCCTTGCCGATGGCGTGCATGTCCTTGTAGAACTCGTGAAACGCGGCGTGCGGCAGCCACGCCTCGTCGAAGTGCAGCGTCTCGATGGCATTGCCCAGCGTGCTCTTGAGCATCTCGACGTTGTAGGCAATGCCGTCGTAGGTGCTCTGCGTGATGGTCAGGATGCGCGGCTTCTTGTTCTTGGCGCTGCGGGCGAAGGGATTGGCCTCGATCTTGCGCCGGATGTTCTCCGGCGCGAATTCCTCGAGCGCGATCGGGCCGATGATGCCGAGGTGATTGCGCTTGGGCGTCAGGAACACGGGGATCGCGCCGGTCATGGTGATCGCATGCAGGATCGACACGTGGCAGTTGCGGTCGACGACGACGATGTCGTCGGGCGCGACGTTGGCGTGCCACACCATCTTGTTCGACGTCGACGTGCCGTTGGTGACGAAGAAGCAGTGGTCGGCGTTGAAGATGCGCGCGGCATTGCGTTCCGACGCCGCGACGGGCCCGGTGTGATCGAGAAGCTGTCCGAGTTCGTCGACCGCGTTGCACACGTCGGCGCGCAGCATGTTCTCGCCGAAGAACTGGTGGAACATCTGGCCCACGGGGCTCTTGAGGAACGCTACCCCGCCCGAGTGCCCCGGGCAGTGCCATGAATAGGAACCGTCCTGCGCGTAGTGCACCAGCGCGCGGAAGAACGGTGGCGAGAGCGAATCGAGGTAGGCCTTGGCCTCGCGGATGATGTGCCGCGCGACGAATTCGGGCGTGTCCTCGAACATGTGGATGAAGCCGTGCAGTTCGCGCAGCACGTCGTTCGGGATGTGGCGCGAGGTGCGCGTCTCACCGTACAGATAGATCGGGATCTCGGCGTTCTTGAAGCGGATTTCCTCGATGAACGCGCGTACCTTGAGGATCGCCGGGTCGAGTTCGGGTCCCGGGGTGAATTCCTCGTCGTCAATCGACAGGATGAAGGCGCTGGCGCGCGACTGCTGCTGCGCGAACTGCGAAAGGTCGCCGTAGCTGGTCACGCCGAGGATCTCGAGTCCCTCCTTCTCGATGGCAGCGGCGAGCGCGCGGATGCCGAGCCCCGAAGCGTTCTCGGATCGGAAATCTTCGTCGATGATGACGATGGGGAAGCGGAATTTCATGGGCGTTGCATCCTCGCTGGAAGATCGTCGCTCCGGTTGGCCCGCAGCGGGCACCGGGGAAAGGCGCGAATTATGGGGTGATTGAACGCCGCTGGCCAGAAAAAATGTCGCCGACGGCCCGACGTTGTCGCGCCGTCGCGACTGCGGGACGAGCCGCGATCCGGACCGGGGCGCGACAGCGCCGGCGCGGAAACGTTCAGGCGTTGGCCAGGACGACCGCCCCGGCCCAGGCGAACAGGGCGAGCCCCACCGGAGTCCGCAGACGCTTCCCGCCGGGAAGGTTCTTTTCGGCCGCCATCAGCGCGGCGAGCGCGAGCATCCAGCCGATGCTGCCCGTGCCCACGACGAACATCAGCAGCATCAGCGCCCAACAGCAGCCGACACAAAACACGCCATGGTCGAAGCCGATCCGGAACGCCTCGCGCAAGGGTGCCTTGCCGTGCCAGCGAGCGACCACGAATCCGAACGGCGTTCGGCACTCCTCGAGGCAGCGGTACTTGAGCGCGCTGAACTGGAACGCCCCGGCGCCGGCAAGCACCGCCGCACCCACCCACCACGCATGCTCGGCAAACCCCAGCCAGCGCTCGGAGAGGCCGCGCAGCGCCGCGTCGGCGAAATGTGCGGCAACGCCGAAGGCGAGCCACGCGGCGAAGAAGCCGAGTATCGCGAGCGCGACAAGTCGGCCGGCATCCGGGCGCGCGCCGGTGATGCGCCGGAACATCGCGAGCAAGGGAAACGTCGTGGGCAACATCATCGCCGCGATCATCAGCACCCACGCCGCCGCATGCAGGACCAGCGGCACCAGCACGGTGCCGCCGGGGATGGCGCGGCACAATGGCGCGAGCGCGCCGGCCTCCACCCATCCGGCATGGTCGAGGTAGCGACCATAGGGGCTGGCGCTCCACAACCACAGTGCGGTCCACGATGCCACGACGAGCAGCACCAGCAGCGCGATGAACCAAAAGCGCTGCGAGTCGATGCGCGGCGTGGCGCCCAGTACCGAAGCCAGCGAGCGTCCGACGTTCATCGTCCTGCGGCCCCCTGTCGGTGTCGCCTCGTCGCGCACCGCAATTGACTTCGGCTACGACTGGAAGACGAACGTGCTCTGCAGCGCGTTGTGGCCCTTCAGGTTGAGGTCGATGCCCAGCTTCGCATTCTTGGCGCGATAGCTGGGCGACTTCCCGACGTAGACAGGCGCGCCGGGGACCGTCGAGAAGACGGTGTCCTGCAGCGTCGTCGTCTTGCCGGAAGCGCTCGTATACGGTTCGAGTTCGGCGTAGCCTGCGTCGCCGAGCTTGATGGTTCCGCGACCGCCTTGAACGGTGAAGGTGATCGGAACCTTTTCGACCGACACGACCTCCCCGATCAGTGCGACCAGGTCGGCAACCGGTCCGCCGGCCTTGCCGGTGTACACCTTCAGGATCGCCGCTTCCTGTTCGGGCGTGACACGATCGTCGAGATAGACCGCGGCCCGCCAGTTGCCCTTGAGGATATTTCCCGGCACGTGGGCGATCACGGCAATCGTGCGATCGGAGACGTCGACCCCGTCGATGGTTCCGCGGTCGAAGCGCCACGCGACTATGGTGTCGCAGGTGCCGAAATCCGGGTCCTCGCCGATCCAGCACGGACAAAGTACGCGGCAGTTGCAGACTTCGAGCAGACGCCCTTCGAGGTGATAAGCCATGATTGCCTCCTCGGAAAAGAGATGGATTGGGCCGGCTGGTTCGGCAACCCGCCGACGCGCAGCCATCCTACGCCCACGCTCCCCGCGACGCTACGTGCGTATTCGACAACCGCCAGTATTCAACGACGTCCGCCGGCAAGCACAGCCGATCGCGGATGCGCCCGCAGCCGGGCCATCGCCCAAATGCCGGCGGCAGGTCCGACGGCGAGCGGAATGAACGCGTAGCGCCAGCCGACGGCGTCCACGAGGTACGGCATCAGCTGGATGGTGACCAGCGTCAACGTGAACCCGAGCGCGGTCTGCACCGTCAGCATCGTTCCGACGTAGCTGCGGTCGGCCAGCTCCGCGATCGCCGCTGAGAACTGCGCCGAGTCGGCGACGATGCTCACGCCCCAGACCAGCGCCAGCGCCACCAGCCACGCGGGATTGCCGCCGAAGAGCAGTCCGATGGTCGCCGCACAGGTTCCACTCACGGCCATCGCGGCAATGGTCAAGGTCGTGCGTCCGAGCCGGTCGGCGAGCAGGCCGGCACCCACCGACCCGACCGCGCCGGCGGCGATGGTCGCAAACGCCGCCAGCTTGGCCGCCGCGGGCGCGGCCTCCGGCGGCAACCGCAGCGCAAAACTGGCCGCAAAGAATGCGCCGATCCACGCCCACATCGCGTACAGCTCCCACATGTGTCCGAGGTAACCCAGGTTGGCCAGCCGCAAGGGTTTGTCCCGCCACGCCGCCAGCGCGGCGCGTGGATCGAAGCGCGGGGAAGGCGCGCGGTTGGGACCGATGCCGGCCAGGCCGATGAGCGCCGCCGCCGCGAGCGCGGTGAGCGAGCAAACGCCGAGCGGAACGCGCCAATCGTACCCCGCAAAGGCGTCGAAGAGATGCGGCGACGCCGAGCCCAGCGTCAGCGCGCCGACCAGGATGCCGACCATCAATCCCATGTCGCCCTTGGCCCAGGTCGCCGCAAGCTTCATGCCGACCGGGTAGACACCGGCCATGCAAATGCCGGTGACTCCACGCAGCAACGGTGCGGCGAGCGACGCCGGATCGACGACCAGCAGGAGCGCATTGGCCGCCGCGCCGATGAATGCGCACGCCGCAAACAGGCGTCGCGGATCGACGCGATCGGGCAGGCCCAACGCGGCGCTGGCGAGGCAACCGACGACGAATCCGACCTGTACGGCGCTGGTCAGCGCGGCCTGCATGAAACGCGACAGGTGGAATTCGGCGGCCAGTGCGGGCACCACCGCGGATGCCGAGAACCACAGCGCCATCGCCGCCACCTGGCAGCCGGCGATGATCGCGATCGACGCGGCCTTCGATCCTGCCCACGGGCTCATCGCTTCGGCCTCGTCTTCGCCTCTGGCGGCGTTACATCTTTGGCAGCGTCACGCCCTGCTGGCCCTGGTACTTGCCGCCGCGGTCCTTGTACGACGTCTCGCAGACCTCGTCGGATTCGAAGAAGATTACCTGCGCGACGCCTTCGTTGGCGTAGATCCTGGCCGGCAGCGGCGTGGTGTTGGAGAACTCCAGCGTGACGTAGCCTTCCCACTCGGGCTCGAAGGGCGTCACGTTGACGATGATGCCGCAGCGCGCGTACGTGCTCTTGCCCAGGCAGATCGTGAGCACGTTGCGCGGAATGCGGAAGTACTCGACCGTGCGCGCCAGCGCAAAGGAATTGGGCGGAATGATGCAGGAGTCGCCCTTGAAGTCGACGAAGGACTTGTCGTCGAAATTCTTCGGATCGACGATGGTGCTGTTGAGATTGGTGAACAGCTTGAATTCACTCGAGCAGCGAATGTCGTAGCCGTAACTCGAGGTGCCATAGGAGACGATCCTGCGGCCGTTGACCTCGCGCACCTGCCCGGGCTCGAACGGTTCGATCATCCCGTTTTGCTGCGCCATACGGCGAATCCACTTGTCAGACTTGATCATGCGCTTCGATGCCTCGCCGCGCGCCAGCCCTGGCGCTAGGTATTCTGGATGACGATGTTGGGGAACTTGGCCGAGAAATCGCCGGCCTTCTGCGCGACGAACACCGCGGTCTTGCGCGCGATGTCGCGGTAGATCGCGGCGACCGGGCCGTCGGGGTCGGCAACGACCGTCGGCCGTCCGGAGTCGACCTGTTCACGGATGCGAATGTCCAGCGGCAGGCTGCCGAGGAACGGAACGTTGTAGTCCTTGCACATCTTCTCGCCGCCGCCGGTGCCGAAGATGTGCTCGGCGTGCCCGCACTTCGAGCAAACGTGGATCGCCATGTTCTCGACCACGCCGACAATCGGCACGCCCACCTTCTCGAACATCTTGAGGCCCTTGCGCGCGTCGATGAGCGCGATGTCCTGCGGCGTGGTGACGATCACCGCACCGGTCACCGGAACCTTCTGCGACAGCGTGAGCTGGATGTCGCCGGTGCCCGGCGGCATGTCGACGATGAGATAGTCGAGGTCGCGCCAGTTGGTGTCCTTGAGCAGTTGTTCGAGCGCCTGCGTGACCATCGGCCCGCGCCAGACCATCGGCGTATCGACGTCGATCAGGAAGCCGATCGACATCGCCTGCAGGCCGTACGCTTCGAGCGGTTCCAGCGTCTTGCCGTCCTTGGATTCCGGGCGCCCCGCGATGCCGAGCATCATCGGCTGCGAGGGTCCGTAGATGTCGGCGTCGAGCACGCCCACCTGCGCGCCTTCGGCGGCCAGCGCCAGCGCGAGGTTCACCGCCGTGGTCGACTTGCCGACGCCGCCCTTGCCGCTGGCGACGGCGATGATGTTCTTCACGCCGGGGATGAGCTTGACGCCGCGCTGCACCGCGTGCGTACCGATCTTCTGGCTGATGTTCACCGTCACCTTGCCAGTGCCGGGAAGCGTCGCGAGTTGCTTCTGGATCAAGCGCCGCAACAGGTCGTGCTGGCTTTTTGCCGGGTAGGCGAGCACCACGTCGACAGCGATATCCGCGCCGGCGATCGCTATCTTGCGGATCGACTTGTCGGTGACGAAATCGCGGCCGGTGTTGGGGTCCGGAAGCGCGCGCAGGCTGGCCTGTACATCGGCCTCGGTGATCGGCATGGAGGGCTGGATCGCGTTCAGGTGGGTAGACGCAAAGTCTAACCAAAAAGCGTGCCGCTCGGTACTCATCGCAAGTGGCCGCTGCTAAAATGCAGGATTCCCCTTTTGCGTCAAAGGTCTTCGCCGCATGTCGCGCCGCACGTTATTTGTCACTACTGCCCTGCCCTACGCCAACGGGCCGTTTCACATCGGGCACATCATGGAGTACATCCAGGCCGACATCTGGGTGCGCTTCCAACGCATGCAGCCAGCCACGGTCGTGCACTTTGTCTGCGCCGACGACACGCACGGCGCGGCGATCATGCTCCGGCGCGGAGGCCGAAGGCGTGACGCCGCGCGAACTGGTCTCGAGGATCGCCGCGACACGCCCGAAGCACCTCGATGGCTTCCACATCAGCTTCGACCACTGGGGCAGCACCGACAGTCCGGCCAACACCGAGTTGTCGCAGGACATCTATCGCAAGCTCAAGGCGGCCGGCCTCGTGTACACCAAGGCGGTCGAGCAGTTCTACGATCCGGTCAAGGAGATGTTCCTGCCGGATCGCTACATCAAGGGCGAGTGTCCCAAGTGCGGCGCCAAGGACCAGTACGGCGACGCCTGCGAGAACTGCAGCACGTTGAACGCACCGACCGACCTCATCCGGCCCTACTCGACCATTTCAGGCGCGACGCCGGTGCTGAAATCGTCCGAGCACTTACTTCTTCCGGCTGTCCGATCCGCGGTGCGTGGCGTTCCTGCAGCAATGGACGCGCAGCGACGCGACGGGCGCGCCACGGCTGCAACCGGAAGTGTTCAACAAGGCTCAGGAATGGCTTGGCGCCGACGGCAAGGGGCTCGGCGACTGGGACATCTCGCGCGACGCCCCTTACTTCGGCATCCCGATCCCGGATGCGCCGGGCAAGTACTTCTACGTGTGGCTCGATGCGCCGGTCGGCTATCTGGCCAGCTTCAAGGAATACGTCGAGACCGGGAAGGCACGTGCCGCAGGCGAGACCCGCAGCTTCGAGCAGATCCTCGCCGACCCCGACACCCGGCAGGTCCACTTCATCGGCAAGGACATCGTGTATTTCCACACGTTGTTCTGGCCCGCGATGCTCAAGTTCGCGGGCGCGCCCTATAAAGTGCCCGACGACGTCTACGTCCACGGATTCCTGACGGCGCTGGGCGAGAAGATGTCCAAGTCGCGTGGCACGGGCATCAGCCCGGACTACTATCTCGATCTGGGACTGAATTCCGAGTGGCTGCGCTACTACATCGCCGCCAAGCTCAACGACCATGTCGAGGACATCGACTTCAACCCGGACGATTTTGTCGCGCGGGTCAACAGCGACCTGATCGGCAAGTACGTCAACATCGCCAGTCGCGCGGCCAAGTTCATCACAGAACAGTTCGACGGCGCATTGAAGACCGACTATGCCGGGCGCGACGAGATTGTCCGCGACCTCAAGTCGAAGGCCGAACACATTGCGTCGCAATACGCGGGACGCCAGTATTCGCAAGTGATGCGCGATGCGATGGCCACGGCTGATCGCTTCAACGAGGCCTTCGATCTCGCCAAACCGTGGACGCTGGCCAAGGATCCGGCGCAGCGCGAAGCCTTGCACGGCATATGCTCGCGTGCGCTGTTTGGCTTCAAATACCTCAGCGTAATCCTTGCTCCGGTACTCCCGGCGCTGGCGTCGAGGGTCGCGCGCGAACTCTTCGGCATGGACCGCGACTTCGTGTGGTCAGACGCCAGTGAACCACCGGCGCGTATCGCACCGTTCACGCACCTCATGGCACGCATCGATCCCAAGCAGATCGACGCGCTCCTCGACGGTCCTCCCGCGGTAGCCGCCCCACCGTCTGCGGCGCCGGCCGTGCCGGCATCGGCCGCCGCGCCGCCCCTTTCGATCGACGAATTCTCCAAGGTCGACTTGCGTATCGCGCGCATCGTTGCTGCCGAGCACGTCGCTGGCGCCGACAAACTCCTGAAGCTCACACTCGACGTGGGCGAAGCGCGGCACCGCACAGTGTTCGCCGGGATCAAGTCGGCGTACAAGCCGGAAGACCTGGTCGGACGCCTGACGCCCATGGTCGCCAATCTCGCGCCACGCAAGATGAAATTCGGGCTCTCCGAAGGCATGGTGCTGGCGGCATCCGGCGACGGGCCGGGCATTTTCCTGCTCGCCCCCGATTCCGGCGCCCTGCCGGGCATGCGCGTGAAATAGCGCGCCCGTTTCGCCCCCTCCGGGTCGTTCGCGGGCCTTGAAATCCCGCCGCCGGCCGCCATCTTGGATGCATGCCGGGCAGCAGCCGGTCGGCAAACCCAATTTACGGAGATGAAACCATGAGTCTGATTCGTTACTACAGCCCGCTGGATCGGGCATTCGAGCGCGCCTTCGGCGCGGTGGCCGCGCAAAACGGGGCGGCATTCGCTGGCAACGGCTCGATCGACCTTGACGTCGTCGAGACCGCCGATGCCTACATCGTCAAGGCGGAGGTCCCGGGCGTCGCCAAGGACCAGATCGACGTCAAGGTCGAGGATCGCGACGTCACCATCAGCGTCGAATACCGCGAGGAAGTCGAAGCCAACGGCAAGGCGCTCCTGCGCGAGCGCACCTACGGCAAGGCATCGCGTGCAATTCGTCTGCCGGAAGCGGTCGACGCCAATGCCGCCCAGGCGAAGCAGGTCGACGGCGTGCTGCAACTGACGCTGCCGAAGGTCGCCAAGGTGAATGTGAAGCAAATCACGATCAACTAAATCGCGTTGATCGGCCGGGGATGGCGGAGCGCCCGCCATCCCCGATCAATATTGCCGCGCCGGTTGCAGGTCGACCAGGCGCGATCCTGCTTCAGGCGTAGAACTGTACGATCGCCGTCTTCAGGTTGTACATCGCGCCGACCATCTTTATCGTGCCGGCTTTTTCGAGCGCGCTCAGTACGCTGCTGCGGGCGCGGATTTCCGCCAGTGTCATCTCGACATTTGTCTTCGCCACGGCATCGACGAAGGTGTAGTTCGTCGCCGATCGATCGCCTTCGTACTTCGTCGCCGCGACTGCCGGCTTGATCTTGGCGAGCAGCCCGGTCAGGTTGCCCAGCTCGGCGTTGTCGATGGCGCCCTTGATCGCGCCGCAGGCCGTGTGGCCCATCACCACGACCACCTTCGCTCCCATCAGCTTGCACGAGAATTCCATGCTGCCGAGGATGTCGTCGTTGACGATGTTGCCGGCAACGCGCGCGCTGAAGATCTCGGCGATGCCCAGATCCAGGACCACCTCCGCCGGCGCGCGCGAGTCGATGCAGCTCAGCACCACGGCGGCGGGATATTGGCCCGCCGCCGATGCCCTGGCTTCGTTGAGGTAATTGCGCGCCTTGGTGTAGCCGCGGCGAAAGTGATCGTTGCCTTCCTTCATGGCGGCGATGATCTGGTCCGGCGACATGGCGGCGCGCTGTTCCTTGGTCAAGCGCGTCGGCGAACGCGATCCGCGACACGCCCATGCCACCCAATGCTCCCAGCGCTGCCAGTGCCGTGGATCGCTGCAGGAACACCCGGCGAAATTGCGCCGCGGCCGGAAGGCCAGACGTCTTTGCATCACTCATACTGTCACTCCTCTCGAAATTCGGACTTTCGGGTTTCGGCTACGGCGAGTCGTATCCCACTACGCCTGTTCGCCACGACGCGAAGCGGGATAAACCCCGGCGAGGCGAGCGATCAAGATCGCGAGAAACAGCGTGCCGGTGAGTTGTTCGAGTACGCATATTGCGCGTGCCTGCCGCGTCAGCGGCACGATATCGCCAAAGCCGGTGCTGGTGAGCACGGTAAAACTGAAATACAGCAGATCGACCGGCGGTGGCGTGGCCGCGGCACCGGCCACGGAAAACGAGTCCGGATAGTAGTGCCCGACAAGCGCGTAGGCGAGCGTCCAGAATTCGCCCAGCATCAGGTATGCCGCGGCAGCTCCGAAGAGCTTGTCGGCAGTCATCACGTCGGGCTGGAAGACGTAGCGCAGCATGTACCCAACGGTCACCGCGTAGAGCGCCGCGCCGAAGGCCCACGAATGCGCCAGATGCTCGGCATCGCCCCAGCTGATGCCGAAATATTGCGTTGCCATCACGCCCAAGGCCAGGAGCAGGATGATGACGAACGACAAGATCGATCGACCGACCGCGGCCACGGTCGCGATCATGATCATGATATTGAGCGCGTTGACAAGAAAGCGACCGGTCGGCGTCGGGTCGATGAACGGCACTACGCCGATGAGCACCAGCAGCAGCAGGAAGAGATAAAAGCAGCGCTGGCTGAAGATGCGGCCCAGCTGGTCGCGCGCCTTGCGGATCGCCATCGTCACTCCCCCGGTACGGCATCAACCCAGCAGATCGACCGCCTTCTTGCCGCGTCCGCCGCGCGCCTCCACGGGGGCACGCGCGCCGCGCCGCGCATTGTGCTGCGCGAGGATCGGCTTGAGATAGGTGCCGGTATAGCTGCCGCGCGTCTCGGCCACCTGCTCCGGCGTGCCCTCGGCGATGATCTGCCCGCCGCCCGCGCCGCCTTCGGGACCCAGGTCGATCACCCAGTCGGCGGTCTTGATGACGTCGAGGTTGTGCTCGATGACCATCACCGTGTTGCCGTGATCGCGCAGCCGGTGCAGCACGGTCAGCAGCATCTCGATGTCGTGGTAGTGCAGTCCCGTGGTCGGCTCGTCGAGGATGTAGAGCGTGCGTCCGGTGTCGCGCTTGGACAATTCCAGCGCCAGCTTGACGCGTTGCGCCTCGCCGCCCGAGAGCGTTGTCGCCGACTGGCCGAGCGTGATGTAGCCCAATCCGACGTCGAGAAGCGTGCGCAGCTTGCGCGCCACCACCGGCACCGGCTCGAAGAAGCCGAACGCCTGCTCGACAGTCAGCGAGAGCACGTCGTGGATGTTCTTGTGCTTGTACTGGATGTCGAGCGTCTCGCGGTTGTAGCGCTGGCCATGGCAGACATCGCAGGGCACGTAGACGTCCGGCAGGAAGTGCATCTCGACCTTGATCAGGCCATCGCCCTGGCACGCTTCACAGCGACCGCCCTTGACGTTGAACGAGAAGCGTCCCGGACCGTACCCGCGTTCGCGCGCTTCCTTGACCTGCGCGAAGATTTCGCGGATCGGCGTGAACAGGCCGGTGTAGGTCGCGGGGTTCGAGCGCGGCGTGCGGCCAATCGGACTCTGGTCGACGCTGATGACCTTGTCGAAATATTCCAGGCCGTGCATTTCGGCATATGGCGCCGGCTCCGCCGAACTGCCGTACAGGTGGCGCGCGACCGCCTGGTAGAGCGTGTCGTTGATGAGCGTCGACTTGCCCGACCCGGACACGCCCGTCACGCAAACAAACAGGCCGACCGGAAGTTTCAGCGTGACGCTTTTCAGATTGTTGCCGGTGGCACCGACGATGGAGAGCACGCGCTTGGGATCGGCGCGATGCCTGCGCTCCGGCATGGGAATCTGCCGGTGGCCCGCAAGGTACTGGCCGGTGAGCGAATGTGCGGCGTGCCGAATCTCGTCGGGCGTGCCCTGCGCAACGATCTGTCCGCCGTGCTCGCCCGCGCCCGGCCCCATGTCGACGACGTGGTCGGCGGACAGGATCGCGTCGGTGTCGTGCTCGACGACGATGACGCTGTTGCCGAGGTCGCGCAGGTGCTTGAGTGTTTGCAGCAGGCGATCGTTGTCGCGCTGGTGCAGGCCGATCGACGGCTCGTCGAGCACGTACATGACCCCGGTGAGCCCGGAGCCGATCTGCGAGGCCAGCCTGATCCGCTGCGCTTCACCACCCGACAGCGTCTCCGCCGAGCGATCCAGCGACAGATAGTCGAGCCCGACATTGTTGAGGAACTGCAGCCTGCTGATGATCTCCTTGACGATCTTGTCAGCGATGGCCTGGCGTTGCCCTTCGAGGCGCAGCGCGCTGAAAAACTCGCCGGTTTCCTTCAGCGGCCAGTTGCTGACCTCGTAGATCGCGCGCCCGCCAACCTTGACGAAGCGCGCCTCGCGGCGCAGCCGGGTGCCGTCGCACTCGGGACACGGCTTGGAGTTCAGGTGCTTGGCCAGTTCCTCGCGCACCATCACCGAATCGGTCTCGCGATAGCGCCGTTCGAGGTTGGGCAGGATGCCTTCGAACGCGTGCTCGCGCAGCATCGGCTTGCCGCGGTCGGACAGGTACGTGAAGGCGATCTTTTCCTTGTCGCTGCCGTACAGGATCATATGCTGGATGCGATCGGGCAGCTTTTCGAACGGCTTCTCGAGGTCGAAGCCGTAATGCTTGGCGAGGCTCTGCAGCATCTGGAAATAGAACTGGTTGCGCCGGTCCCATCCCTTGATGGCGCCGGACGCGAGCGACAGCTGCGGGAAGGCAACGACGCGCTTGGGATCGAAAAAACTGATCGAGCCCAGGCCGTCGCAGCGCGGACACGCGCCCATCGGATTGTTGAACGAGAACAGCCGCGGCTCGAGTTCCTGCAGCGCGTAGCTGCAAATCGGGCAGGCGAACTTGGCCGAGTAGAGGTGCTCCTCGCCGTTGTCCATTTCGACCGCGATGGCGCGGCCGTCGCCGTTGCGCAGCGCGGTCTCGAACGATTCCGCGAGCCGCTGCTTCAGGTCCGGTCGGATGCGCAGCCGGTCGACCACGACTTCGACGGTGTGCTTCTGGTTCTTGGTGAGCTTCGGCGCGGCGTCGATCTCGTAGACCTTGCCGTCGACCCGCACGCGCACGAAACCCTTGGCGCGCAACTCGACGAACAGCTCCACCTGTTCGCCCTTGCGATTGGCCACGATCGGCGCGAGGATCATGAGCTTGGTTTCCTCGGGCAGCATCAGCACCGCGTCGACCATCTGTGAAATCGTCATCGCGGTCAGCTTCTGTTCCGGATGATCGGGGCAATACGGTTCACCGACCCGCGCGAAAAGCAGGCGCAGGTAGTCGTGGATCTCGGTGACGGTGCCCACCGTCGAGCGCGGATTGTGTGAGGTTGCCTTCTGCTCGATCGAGATCGCCGGCGAAAGACCTTCGATCAAGTCGACGTCGGGCTTTTCCATCAGCTGCAGGAACTGGCGCGCATACGCCGACAGCGACTCGACGTAGCGGCGCTGCCCTTCGGCGTAGAGCGTGTCGAAGGCCAGCGAACTCTTGCCCGAGCCGGACAGCCCGGTGATGACGATCAGCCGGTGGCGTGGCAGATCGAGATTGATGTTCTTGAGGTTATGCGTTCTTGCGCCGCGAATGCGGATGTATTCCATGCGGATGGGGTCCCGGATGTACCGCCGCATCGCGTCGCGGGACAGTTTGCCGGCGCGCGTGCTGCGCGGGATCGGCGACTGCCTGACGGGCGAATGGGCAACCTGCTAATATACTCCTTTCCGCGCACGATTTCTAAGGCCGCATTCAGCGGACGGGCAAGACCGCGCTGCGCCTCATCCGAGCGACCGATACCGGTTCCGTTCGCGCAGGAATATCATCGAATGACTCGTCTACGTCTGCTTGGGGGACTGCAATGGCTTCAGTGAACAAGGTGATCCTGGTCGGCAATCTCGGCCGCGATCCGGAAACGCGCTACACCACCGGCGGCGAGGCCGTGACCAACATCCGGCTGGCGACCACCGACACCTGGAAGGACAAGGCCGGCGAAAAGCAGGAGCGCACCGAGTGGCACAGCATCGTCTTCTTCGGCCGGCAGGCCGAGGTCGCCGGCGAATACCTCAAGAAGGGCCGCCAGATCTACGTCGAGGGCCGACTGCAGACTCGCAAGTGGCAGGACAAGGAAGGCCAGGACCGCTACACCACCGAAATCGTCGCCGACAGGATGCAGATGCTCGGCAACCGCGAGGGCGGCAGTGCGTCGATGGCGTCCGAGCCGCCGGACCATGGTGCGCCGGCCGAGCCTCGCGGCGAGCCGCGCTCAGGGGCAAAAGGCAGTGGCGCGCCCGCCAAGAAGAACGTCGACGACCTGGACGACGATATTCCGTTCTAGTGTCGTAAGTTGCAGGTTCGTTGTGCAACTCCACGTCGTTCCGGACGCGCCCGCCTGTCGGGCGCGAGCCGGAACCCAGTGACGTTCAACGACGCTGGGTTCCCGCGTTCGCGGGAACGACGGCATGCAGCAGGCCGCCCTGCCGCCAATCACTCCGCACTCACGCCAACGCAGTTTGCTTAGCGATCGCTGCGCCTTCCATGGTCACGCCTTCGATCACTGCGCCGCCGAGGCAGACCTCGCCGTCGTAGGCAACCAGGTACTGCCCGGGCGTCGGCGCCCATTGCGGCGCGTCGAATTCCGCTCGCCAGTGTCCGGCGTCTTGCGCCTCGATGCGACACGGCGCCGGGACCATCCGGTACCGGGTCATTGCGGTCAACGCTTGGCCCAACGCCGGGGCGACCACCGCTTATCCAGTGCATGGGTCCGGTCAGGACGCTGCGTCCGTACAGGCGCGGATCGGCATGGCCCTGGACGACGACCAGCACGTTGCGTTCGCGGTCCTTGCCGGCAACGAACCACGGGGCCGCGCTTCCCTCGCGCGTTCCGCCGATGCCCAGGCCCTGACGCTGGCCGAGCGTGTAATACGCCAGCCCGACATGGCGGCCGACGACGTGTCCCTCCGGCGTTTCCATCGCCCCCGGCACTTTGGGTAGATAGCGCGCCAGAAAATCGCGAAACGGCCGTTCGCCGATGAAGCAGATGCCGGTCGAATCCTTCTTCGCGTGCACGGGAATCCCCTGCTCGCGCGCCAGCGCGCGGACGCTGCGCTTGGTCATGTCGCCGAGCGGGAAAAGCGTCGCCGCTAGCTGCTGCTGCGACAACTGATGCAGGAAATAGCTCTGGTCCTTGGTGCCGTCCGCGGCCCTGAGCAACTGCGTGCGGCCGTCGATGGTGCGTACGCGCGCGTAATGCCCCGTCGCGATCGCCTCGGCATCGAGCTTTCGCGCGAAGTCCAGAAACGCCTTGAACTTGATCTCGCTGTTGCACAGCACGTCCGGATTGGGCGTTCGCCCGGCCTGGTATTCGGCCAGGAACTGCGCGAACACCCGCTCTCGATATTCGGCGACGAAGTTGACCGCCTCGAGTTCGATGCCGATGACGTCGGCGATCGACGCCGCATCGACCAGGTCGACGCGCGACGTGCAGTACTCGTCGGTGTCGTCGTCGTCCCAGTTCTTCATGAACACGCCGACGACATCGTGCCCGGCGCGCTTGAGCAGCCACGCGGCCACCGCCGAGTCGACTCCGCCCGACAGACCGACAACGATGCGGCGCTTGGCAGACAATGGTTTGGCCACGGAACTCGAAAAATCGCTACCCGGACTGCGTCATTGCGCAGGACAAACAAAAAAGGCAGGAGCCGGAGCCCCTGCCTTCTCTTGATTGCTAGTGGCGCTTATTTCTTCGGGGGCAGCGGCGCCGGTCCCGTATCCTGCTGCGTCTTGACCTGCTTGTTGAGGTCGGCAGCCTTCTCGGCCGAGGTCGGCGCGGCCATTGCCTTCGACGTCGCATTGGAAGCCTTCGCTTCCTTGCGCGCACCGCTGGTGTCGTAGCCGTCCTGATTGGCGAGTTCCATCGCCGACAGTTCGTATTGCTTCTTGCCTTGTGAAGCCTTGCGCATCGCAGCGCGCTCTTCCGGCGTCATCTTTTCCAGCGCGGCCTTCGCATCGGCACGCTGCTGCTTGTACATTTCAGTTTCCGCTTTGCTCAGCGGCTTCAGATCGCTGCCGTCGGCGAACGCTGCCGTCGAACCGAGTGCGAATGCACCTGCAGCCAGTGCAAGAATCAGCTTGTTCATGAAATTGTCCTCAATGGTTGGTTCGGGGATTACTTGTGTTTCCGCGCCTGCCCGAACCACTGGCTCGGAGTCCGGAAATGTAAAACCGCAATGATTCTATTGACTTTTGGTTTGAAATGCAACGGCCGGAATCAAGGCGCAGACCGGGCCGTTGCGGGCAAACAACGCCTTTACTTGGTCGCGCCGGTCTTCGGCGTGTCCGTGGTTGTCGGCGCTTTTTGGGCGGTCGACGACTTCTTGGCCTTTTTCTTCGACTTCTTCGTAGCCGGATCGCCGGTCGTCGTCGTCGAGGTCTTCTTGACTTCCGGGGTGGTGCTGGCCATCGGAGCGGCCGCAGTCGGTGCCGCGACGGGCGCGGCTGCTGCCTTGGCGGGCGCCGGGGCGGCCGCGGGGGTTGCGGCGGGCACAGTCGCCGCCGGCGCGGGCGCCGTGGTCTGTGCAGCTGCCGTCAGTGAAACAGCGAAGGCGCCGGCGATCAGCGCGGTCAACATCTTGGTCATGGTGTTTCCTCAAATGTGGTTTGGGTTGGTCGACACTTTTCTGGAAGCGTGTCGCCGCCTATAACGGGCCCCTTTACACAACGGTTGACAGGGACATGACAGCCTGTCGGCGTCAGGGCGAAGACGCCTCCCGCCAGCTCACGGTCGGCCAGCCGCTGGCGCGTGCGTGGGCGGCCAGTGTCGCATCCGGGTCGACTGCGACCGGGTGGGTCACTGCACTGAGCAGCGGCAGGTCATTGTGCGAGTCGCTGTAGAACCAGGATTGCCCAAAGTCGCCCAACTGCCGCTGCATATTCGCCAGCCACGCCGCCACGCACTTGAGCTTGCCGGCCTGAAAACAGGGTTCGCCGGCGACACGGCCGGTGAAGCGGCCATCGGCCATTTCGGGCTCGGTGGCGACCAGTTGCCCGATGCCATACATCGCGGCTATCGGCCGTGTCACGAAGCTGTTGGTCGCAGTCACCACCGCCACGAGGTCGCCGGCGGCAAGGCTTGCGTCGACGACCTGCCGCGCCGCCGGCAATAGCATCGGGCGGATCTTCTCGTCCAGGAACCGGTCGCGCCAGGCAAACAGCGTTGCCGGATCGTGCTCGGCCAGCGGACGCAACTGAAAGTCCAGGAACGCGTGTATATCCAGCCGGCCGGCCTTGTAGTCGGCGAAGAAGGCGGCGTTGCGGCGCTCGTAACTCGCCGCGTCGAGCACACCCAGTTCGATGAGGAACTGCGCCCAGCCATAGTCGCTGTCGCCGGCGAGCAGCGTGTTGTCCAGATCGAAAAGCGTCAGGCGTTGCGCGCCGGTGGTTCCCATTCGAGTTCCCTTTGCAGCCATTGCTTGAGCAGCGGCACGGTGATGGGCCGCTTGGCCGCCAGCGAGCGTCGGTCCAGCGCGGCGAGCGTCGCGAGCAGCGAACGCATGTCGCGCCGACCGTGCCGCAACAGGTAGTCGATGACTTCACCGGAGAGCGTGAAGCCGCGCTCCCGTGCATACGCGGCCAGCGCCGCAGGCTTGTCGGCATCGGCCAGCGGCAGTACTTCGTAAACCAGGCCCCAACCCAGGCGTGTGCGCAGGTCCTCGCGCAGCGGCAGCGCGGTCAGCGGCGCGCGCGCCGCGGCGATCAGGCGGCCGCGCGTCGCCTTGAGCGCGTTGTAGAGCGTGAACATGCGGCCCGCGGCATGCGCGTCGGCTTCATCGATGCGATCGATTGCCACCAGCATGTCGGCGCTGACCGGCGCCGTGGTGTCGACCTCCCCCGGATGGGCGTGCAATTGCACCGCATGGCCAAGGCTTCGTGCGTGTGCCACCGTCGCCGCCAGCAGGTGACTCTTGCCCGCGGCCGCCGCGCCCCAGAGCAGGATGCCGGTCTCGTCGAGCGCACCGGCGGCAAAGCGCGGGAGGACGGCCACCAGCTCGCCATTGCGTCCTGGCAGGAAATTGCCGAAGCCCGGCGGCTCGGGCAGCGCGAGTTCGAAGACCAGCTGTTCCACGCCCCGCCGCCGCGCTATCGATACAGTTCGGAGTCGTGGTATTCGGCGCGCAGGTGGCGCAGGCCGACCAGCAGCGCGGCGCTGGCAGGCAGCGCTATCAGGACTCCGGCAAAGCCGAACACGTGGCCGAACGCGAGCAGCGCGAAAATGACCGCCAGCGGATGCAGGCCGATGCGATCGCCCACCAGCCACGGGATCAGCACGTAGCCTTCGAGCAGCTGGCCGATGCCGTAGACCGCCATCACCGCCGCAAAGCCCGGCAGCCCGTGCCACTGCAGCAGCGCCGCGACAATGCCGAGGATGAGGCCTAGTCCAAAGCCGACGTAGGGGATGAACACCAGGAGGCCGGTGAGCACGCCGATGGGAACCGCGAATTGCAATCCGACCAGCGACAGGCCGATGGCGTAATACACCGCCAGCACGACCATCACCGACACCTGCCCGCGCACGAATTCGGCGAGCACCGCATCGATCTCCCTGGCCACGGTACTGACCGTCGGCAGCCAGCGCCGCGGCATGAGCTCGCCAATGCGGGCGACGATGCGGTTCCAGTCGCGCAACAGGTAGAACGTCACCACCGGGATGAGCACCAGGTTGATCAGCACGCCGAGTACGACCATGCCACCGGCCTTGAGTCCGGAAAGCAGCTTGAGCGACAGCGCCTCGGTGCCGCCGAGATTGTCGGCAATCAGCTCGCGAATCGAGGTGAGGTCGAAATCCAGCTCGACGCCGAAGTTTTCGGTAAGCCACGGCCCGACCTGGGCGTTGGCCATGGCCAGCAGTTGCGGCAAACGCTTGTAAAGCTGGGTCGCTTCGGTATGGATCAGCGGCCAGAGCACCAGCGCAAGGATGAGCAGCAACAGGAACATCACCGCCATGACCACCAGCGTGCCGATGGTGCGCGACGTGCGCCGCCGCTGGAACCAATTGACCACCGGATTGCCCAGATAGGCGAGCATGACGCCAATCATGAACGGCGTCAGGATCGGGCCGAGGTAGTGCAGCAACGCGGCGATCGTCGCCGCGGCGCCGACCACCCAGAGATACTGCGCGCGGCGGAGGCTCCGCGCGCGATCGATCGCGGTGGGCTGCGGCAGTGGCGCGACAGACGGCGGTGGGTCGGAAGGAGGCATTTCCGGTAAACTCGTTGCCAAAAAGTCGCTCACTCTAACCTGCTCGCCGCAGCGACTCAATGATTCCCATGCTCAAATCCCAACCTACTCTTTCGTATCGTGAAGCCGGCGTCGACATGGATGCCGGAGATCGCCTGGTCGAGGCGATCAAGCCGTTTGCCAAGCGCACCATGCGCGCGGAAGTCATCGCCGGCATCGGCGGATTCGGCGCGCTGGTCGAATTGCCCAAGCGTTTTCGCGAGCCGGTGCTGGTGTCCGGCACCGACGGCGTCGGCACCAAGCTCAAGCTCGCCTTCGCGCTCGACCGCCACGACACCATCGGCATCGATCTGGTCGCGATGAGCGTCAACGACATCCTGGTGCAGGGCGCCGAACCGTTGTTCTTTCTCGACTACTTCGTGTGCGAAAGCCTCGACGTCGCGGTTGCGACCGACGTCATCAAGGGCATCGCCCATGGCTGTGAGCTCGCCGGCTGCGCACTGATCGGCGGCGAGACCGCCGAACATCCACAGGCGTTCATCCCCGGCGAGTACGACCTCGCGGGCTTCGCCGTCGGCGTGGTTGAAAAATCGCGCGCGGTCGACGGCAGCCGAATCGGCGAGGGCGACGTGCTCATCGGGCTTGCCTCGAGTGGCCCGCATTCGAACGGCTTTTCGCTGATCCGTCGCATTCTCGAGACCACCGGCGCGGACCTGACGCGACCCGTGACCGGAGTAACGGGCACACGCACGCTGGGCGAAACGCTTCTCGAGCCCACGCGCATCTACGTCAAGCCGGTACTCGCGCTGCTCACCGAATTCGACATCAAGGGGATGGCGCACATCACCGGCGGCGGGCTCACCGAAAATACCCACCGCATGTTTCCTGCGCATCTGTGCGCGCGCATCGACGCGCGGCGCTGGCAACGTCCTGCCATATTCGACTGGCTGCAGAAGGGCGGCAACGTCGCGCAGGAGGAAATGCACCGCGTGTTCAACTGCGGCATCGGTTTCGTGCTGGTGGTCGACGCGGCGATCGCGCCGGCCGTGCTCGCGCGCCTGGCGAACTGGGCGAGACCGCGATGGCGATCGGCAGCGTCGAGCTCGGCCGCGTCCGTCGAACCGTCCACGGTCGTCGCTTGAGCGGCGCCGCGCGAATCGCCGCGACCCGATGGCCGGCGGGCCGCCCATGAAACGCATGGTGATCCTGATCTCCGGCCGCGGCTCCAACATGGCGGCGCTGCTCGACGCGGTGCGCGCGGGCCGCATCGCGGCGCAGGTCGCCGGAGTCATCAGCAACCGGCCCGATGCGGCGGGACTTGGCCTCGCGGCGCAGCGCGGGATCGATGTGCAGGCCGTCGATCACAAGGCTTATGCCGATCGCAACGCCTTCGAACACGCGCTGGCGGCCGCCATCGATGCACTGCGACCCGACGTGGTGGTGCTGGCGGGGTTCATGCGCATCCTCTCCGCGGCCTTCGTCGCACGATACGCGGGCAGGCTGATCAACATTCATCCTTCGCTGCTGCCGGCGTTCCCCGGATTGCACACCCACCGGCGCGCGCTGGCGGACGGCGTGAAGATCCATGGCTGCACGGTGCACTTCGTGACCGCAACGGTCGACCACGGACCGATCATTGCCCAGGCGGCGGTTGCGGTGCACGATGACGACACCGAAGCCACGCTTGCGGCGCGCGTGCTCGCCGTCGAGCACGGCGTGCTGGTCGCCGCGCTGCGGTGGTTCTGCGCCGATCGACTGGTCAGCGCCGGAACCAGGGTGCGCGTTAATGGGGCAGGTGCCGGCGCGGCCGCATTGACCGTTCCGGTGGGCGAATGAAGATCCGAACAACTGTGAAAGGCGTCCAGCGGTCATGAATTCCGCCGCACTTCGTTCCGACCCGCAGGCGAGCGCACGGCGCCGCTGGTCGGCGCTCGTGCTGGCGTTGCTCGTCTCGCTGCTGGTGCACCTGGCGCTCACCCAGTGGCCGATCCGCGCCGCCGACGAACCGGAGCCGCTGCCGCCGCTGTCCGCCACGCTCACCGAACTGCCGCCACCGCCCGTCGCGGCAGCGCCGCAGGCCGAAGCCGGCCGCGAAACCGCGGGTCAGGCGCGCGGTGCCGGTCGCCACACCCGAAGCACCGGTTGCCGAAATTCCTGCCGCAACGCCCACCGAGCCGGCGGCCGACTCGACTGCCGCCGCGCAACCCGAGCCGCCGGTCGAAGCCGCGCCGCCGCTCGATGTTCCCGCGGTGGCGACGGCCGAGCCGCTCACGCCGACCAAACCGCTGCCGCCGCGCGTCGACCTCGCCTACCAGGCCTTCCTCGGCAGCAGTGGATTCCTGATCGGCGAAGCGGTGTATCGGCTCGACCACAGCGGCAACGACTACAAGATCTCGACCGTCGCGCAGGCGCGCGGACTCGCGTCGCTGTTTTTCCACGGCCAGGGCCGAGCCACCAGCCAGGGCACGATCACTTCGACCGGACTGCAGTCGAGCAGCTTCACGCTCGCCCGCACCGGATCGAGCAACGATCGCCAGGAGACGGTCAGCTTCGACTGGGAAACCGGCATCGTCGTGCTCAACGGCGACAAGGCGGTGCCGCTGGAGGTCCCGACCTTCGACCCGCTGGTCGTGCTCTGGCAGTTCTACTTCGCGCCGCCGGAACAGGACGCGATCAAGTTCAACATCGCGACCACGCGCAAGGTGTACCACTACGGCTTCCGGCGCGTGCGCGACGAGACCGTCAGCCTGCCGTTCGGCGATGTCGAAGCGCAGGTATGGGAGCGCGAGAGCGGCGACGGCCAGCTCGACGCACAGGTCTGGATGGCGCCGTCGCTGCATTTCGTCGCGGTGAAGGTGCGCCTGTCCAACCCCCGCGCCACCGTCGAGTTGCTGCTCGACAGCATCCGCGTCGACGCCACCGTCGCGCAGCAATGACGCTGCGCGCGAACCAGCTCGGAGCGCTTTCCGACGCGCTGGCCGCGGTGTTGCCGTTGACCGAGCCGTCCGACACGGCGCTGCACCACTTCTTTCGCAAGCACACCAAGCTCGGGCAGCAGGACCGCGCCTTCATCGCCGATGGCGTGTTTGCGACCTTGCGCCGCCTGCGCTCGCTGACCGCGCAGGCCGAAAGCGGCGCACCGCGTCCGCTGGCGATCGGCGTGACCTTGCGCGACCTGGGCCTGTCCATGCGCGAACTCGACGGCGCGCTGTCCGCGCCCGAGCACGCCTGGGCGACGGCATTTCGCGCACGCAAGCCCACGCTCACACCGGCCGAAGCCGCGGAACTGCCCGACTGGCTGTGGACGCGACTCGGCGAAGCCTTCGCCGCGGACGAACTCGACGCGCTTGGCGCGCGCCTGGCTCACGCCCGCGCCGCTCGACCTGCGCGTCAACACCATGCTGGGCACACGCGATGCGGCGTGGGCCGCGCTCGCGGCTTCGGGCATTTCCGCCGAAGCGACACCGTATTCGCCGATCGGATTGCGCGTTGCCGGGCGACCCGCGCTGCAGAACCACCCGCTGTTCAAGTCCGGCGCAATCGAGGTGCAGGACGAGGGCAGCCAGCTCGTCGGCTATCTGGTCGCGCCCAAGCGCACCGACATGGTCGTCGACTTCTGCGCTGGCGCCGGTGGCAAGACGCTGCTGCTGGGAGCATTGATGCGCTCGCAGGGCCGCCTCTATGCGTTCGACGTGGCGCCCAAGCGTCTCGCACGCTTCAAGCCGCGGCTGGCGCGTTCGGGTCTGTCGAACGTGCAGCCGACGCTGATCCAGAACGAACGCGACACGCACGTCAAGCGTCTGGCGCGCAAGATCGACCGCGTGCTTGTCGATGCACCGTGCACCGGTTTCGGCACGCTGCGCCGCAATCCCGATCTCAAGTGGCGCCAGACCGCCGCCGGCATCGACGAACTGACCGCCAAGCAGGCGCGCATCCTCGCCGCGGCGGCGACGATGGTGAAACCCGGCGGACGGCTGGTGTACGCGACCTGCAGCGTGCTGCCCGAGGAAAACGAGGCGATCGTCGACGCCTTCCTGGCCGCGCATCCGCATTTCGCGCCCGGCAACGCCGCGGCCGAACTTGCGCGCGCAGGCGTGGCACTCGACACCGGGCCGACGCTGAAACTCTATCCGCATCGGCACGGTTGCGACGGATTCTTCGCCGCGGTGCTCGAACGCGCGGCGGCCTGAAATCGTCGTGCGAGTCCTGCATCGACTTGTCATTGCCATTCTGGTCGCAGCGTGCGGCGCAACAGCGTCGGCAGCCGGCGATGCGCCCGCGACCGCGCGCTTTCCGGCAACCGGGACCATCGAAATCGCATTCACCCCGCGCGATCGAGTCGACCGGCTCATCGTCGCCGCGATCGACGACGCGCAGCACGAAGTGCTGGTGCTGGCATACAGCTTCACCGATCGCAACATCGCCCGGGCGCTGGTGCGCGCCCGCGAGCGCGGCGTCCTCGTGCGCGTCGTCGCCGATCGCGAACAGGCGCGCAGCCTGCCGCACAACGTGCTGCAGGACCTGGTCAACGGCGGCGTGGAGGTTTCGCTGGAGGGACGCTTTCAGGCGGCGCACAACAAGGTGATCGTGATCGATGCCGAGGGCCCGAGCGCGACGACCATCACCGGCAGCTACAACTACACCATCGCCGCGCAGCGCAGCAACGCCGAAAACGTCCTGGTATTGCGCGACAACGCGCCGGCGGCGAAAGCATATCGCGACAACTGGTTGCGCCTGAACGCCCGAGCGTTGCCCTGGCCCGGAGTTTCGCCGCCCTAAGCTGATCGAGGAGGTGCATCATGCCGTTCGTACTCGCCGCATTGTTCGCGCTGGTCGTTGCCTTCGCCGCGCACGCCCACGAGACCGCGCCCTCGACCTTGGCAGGGATCGATGCAGGCCTCGGACCACTGCACCATCCGGTGTCGACCCGCAATGCGCAGGCGCAGGCGTACTTCGATCAGGGGCTCAAGCTCGTGTTCGCGTTCAATCACGAAGCCGCGATCAAGTCCTTCGAGCGCGCCTTCGAACTCGATCCCGACCTTGCGATGGCGCAGTGGGGCATTGCGCTCTCACTCGGCCCGAACATCAACATGCCGATGGACGCCAAGGCGCACAAGGCGGCGTACGCGGCGCTGCAAAAGGCGATCGCGCTCAAGCCGCACGCGTCTTCCGCGGAGCGCGCCTACATCGATGCGTTGGCGGCGCGCTACAGCGCCGATCCGGAAGCGGCCGTGGGCCCGTTGTCGGAGGCATACCGCGACGCAATGAAGAAACTCGTCGCGCGCTATCCGCAGGACAACGACGCCGCGGTGCTCTACGCCGAGAGCCTGATGGACCTCAATCCCTGGAAGTTCTGGACGCCGGATGGCAAGCCCGCCGACGGCACGCTCGAAATCGTGGCGGTGCTCGAGCGCGTGCTGGCGCGGCAGCCGACGCACATCGGCGCCAACCACTACTACATTCATGCGGTGGAAGCCTCGCCGCATCCGGAAAAAGCGCTCGCGGCGGCGAAGCGGCTGGAAACGCTCGCGCCCTCGGCCGGTCATCTGGTGCACATGCCTGCGCACGTCTACATCCGAACCGGCGACTATCTCGAGGCAGCACACGCGAACGTCATCGCAGCCGCCGCTGACGAGCGCCTCGCGAAATCGGGTGTCGAATCGTTCTATCTGATCGGCTACTACGGGCACAACCTGCACTTTCTGGCCATCAGCAACGCCTTTGCCGGCAACTCGGCGCAGGCGATCGCCGCGGCGCGCAAGCTCTATGACGTCCAGTCGCCGCGCATCAAGGAAGTGCCTTTCGTCGATGGCTTCCTGTTCACCCCCGCGCTGCTGCTGGTGCAATTCGGCCGCTGGGACGAGGTGCTGGCGCTGCCCGAGCCCGCGTTCGAGGCGCCGATCAGCGGCGCGCTTTGGCATTTCGCGCGCGCCCTGGCGCTCGCGGGCAAGGGCCGACTCAATGATGCGCAGGTCGAGCGTGGAAAATTCCTCGAAGCGGCGCGTGCGCTGGGCAAATCGATCGAATACGGCAACAACAACGCTCCGGCGATCATGGCG
Organism: uncultured beta proteobacterium; assembly: GCA_963741315.1. Classification (GTDB taxonomy): domain Bacteria; phylum Pseudomonadota; class Gammaproteobacteria; order Burkholderiales; family Casimicrobiaceae; genus PALSA-1003. The sequence continues at coordinate 6,144 of CAVUHK010000003.1, read as the reverse complement.
GTGGCGCGCCCGTATCTCGACGGCCGAATCGCACTGATGGCTGGCGACACGACCGCGGCGATCACGTTGCTTCGGCAGGCCGTCGTCGCCGAGGACGAACTAGTCTATGACGAACCTCCGGCATGGTACCTGCCTTCGCGCGACGCGCTCGGCGCGGCGCTGCTGCGTGCGGGGGACTATCCGGCAGCCGAACAAGTGTTTCGCGATGAACTCGCCGTGCACGCGCAAAGCGGCCGTGCGCTTTTCGGGTTGCGCGCGGCGTTGCTGGCGCAAGGTCGCGAGCAGGAGGCGCGCGCGGTGCAGAAGCAGTTCGAGCGCGCGTGGCGCGCGGCGGATGTGAAGCTGGAGGCGGCGACGATGTGACGTTGCGCAGCTCTCGCGCGCACGAAAATCCGCCGACGCAAATGCGCTAAACTCGAAAGCATGATCGAACCACTGGGAATCGAACGCATTCAGGCCGCGCTCGCCGAGCGAAACGGCTGGCTGGAGCTCATCGCGATCGTGGCGTGTTTCCTGGTTGGGTGGTGGATCGATCGCAAGGTGCACTTGTCGAGCCCCAACGATTCGCGCATGGCAAAGTTCGGCACGGGAGGCGTCAATCGCCTGATTTTCCCGTTGACGACGCTGGCCCTGCTGATGCTGGTTCGCTCCGCCACGCACGCAATTCACGAGCCGGTGTTCCTGCCGTACGTGATTCCGCTGGCGGTGGCGCTGGCGCTGATCCGGTTGTGCGTCTATGCGCTGCGCAGCGCGTTTGGCCAAGGCCGCCAGCTGCCGGCCTCCGAGCGCACCGTCAGCTTCGTCATCTGGGGCGCACTGCTGCTTTATTACGTTGGCGTGCTGCCCGAATTGATGAACACGCTGGAGGGTGCCGAGCTCTCGATCGGGCGCTCGAAGCTCAACCTGCTCGACCTGGCGCGCGCCGGCGTCATCGTCGTGCTGTCGCTGATGATTTCGCTGTGGGTGTCGGGCTTCGTCGAGTCATGGCTGATGCGTCTGCCCAACGTCGATCGCAACGTACGCGTCGTCATGGCGAAATTCTCCCGCGCGCTGTTGCTGATCATCGGCCTGTTGATATCGCTGCCGTTGCTCGGCATCGACCTCACCGTGCTTTCGGTGTTCGGCGGCGCACTCGGGGTCGGCATCGGCCTGGGCCTGCAAAAGCTCGCCAGCAACTACATCGCCGGCTTCACGATTCTGCTCGACCACTCGATCCGCATCGGGGACCTGATCACCGTCGACAATCGTTCCGGGGTCGTGACCAAGGCGACCGCGCGCTATGTCGTCGTGCGCAGCCTCGACGGAATCGAGGCGATCGTGCCCAACGAGATACTGGTGACGACCACCGTGCTCAACCACTCGCACACGGACCGCAACGTCCGCATCGCGATTACGGTGCAGATCAGCTACGAAAGCGACCTCGACCGTGCCTTGCAAATCATGGAAGAGGTTGCCCTGGGCGAAGCGCGCGTCTTGCGCGGGGCGCTGGCGCCCTTGGCCATGGTCGTTCGATTCGCGGACAACGGTATCGAGCTGGAATTGGGGTTCTGGATCAACGACCCCGAGAATGGTCACGGCAACCTTCGCTCGACGATCAATCGCGGGATCTGGAAAGCCTTTGGCAGCAACGACATACAGATCCCGTATCCGCGGCGCGACGTGCGCATGATCGACTTGGGAAGCCAGCCTGCGCCCCCAACTGGGGGACAGGCCGGACAGGACGCCGGCAAGCCTGGCTAACATGCTGATTCAAAGGACTATTGATCCGCATCAACGTGCCGCTGAGCAATGCATGTAAAATGGGCCACCTTTTGAGCAGCCGAACTGCCATTGGCTACCGGCCGCTGCACTTAACCCAAGAGAATTCATGACCTTCGATCCGCTTGCCCTGCTCGCCAACGGCCTAATGCCCCTGCCGTGGTGGGGTTATATCGTCGTTGCACTGGTGATGACGCACGTAACGATTGCCTCGGTGACAATCTATCTGCATCGCGCGCAGGCGCATCGCGGCCTCGACCTGCATCCGGCGGTTGCGCACTTTTTCCGCTTCTGGCTGTGGCTCACGACCGGCATGCTCACCAAGGAATGGGTGGCGATTCACCGCAAGCACCACGCCAAGGTCGAAACCCCGGACGATCCGCACAGCCCCCAGACGCGCGGCATCAAGAAGGTGCTGTTCCAGGGCGCCGAGCTCTATCGCGAGGAATCGAGGAACGTCGAGACGCTGGAGAAATACGGCATCGGCACGCCGGACGACTGGATGGAGCGCAACGTCTACACGCCGTATTCGTGGCAGGGCGTCGGGCTGATGCTGATGATCGACCTGATGCTGTTCGGACCGATCGGCGCAACGATCTGGGCGGTGCAGATGCTGTGGATCCCGGTGACCGCGGCCGGCATCATCAACGGCATTGGCCACTATTGGGGTTATCGCAATTTCGCCTGCGAGGACGCCAGCCGCAACATCGTGCCGTGGGGCATCCTGATCGGCGGCGAGGAATTGCACAACAATCACCACGCCTACGGCACATCCGCCCGACTGTCGTCGCAGTGGTACGAGCTCGATATCGGCTGGATGTACATCCGCGGGCTGGAAATGCTGGGCCTGGCAAAGGTGCGCAAGGTCGCGCCGCAACTCAAGTTCGACCGCGTCAAGCTGCAGGCGGATCTCGAGACGCTGCAGGCGGTCATCACCCATCGCTACTCGGTGCTGACGAGCTACGCGCGATCGCTCAAGCCGGCGTATGCGGCCGAGGTGGCGACGCTGCGCGAACGCCTGCCCGACGTGCCGAGCCTGGGCAGGTTGCGCCACTGGTTCCACTCCGACGCGCGCACGCTGCCCGAATCCGATCGCGCGCGCCTTGACTCGACGCTGGCCAACAGCAAGTCGCTCAAGACGCTTTACGCGATGCGCCAGGAGCTGACCGGGCTGTGGGAGCGTTCCAACGATTCGCGCGAGCAACTGCTGGCGCGCCTGCAGGATTGGTGTCACCGCGCGGAAGCCAGCGGCATCGTGCCGTTGCAGAATTTTTCGCGGCGGTTGCGGAGTTACGCGTAACAACCCGGTCGCGAATCGATGTGAACAAAAAGCCCGCCGATTGGCGGGCTTTTGTTTTGCGTGCTTGTCGCCCCGGCGAAGGGCCCAAGTTGCGCGGGCACATCGTCCACGGTGCAAACTTGGTGCCGGTCGTACAAGGCTACGACGCTGGATCCCCGCTTTCGCGGGGATGACGTCGGGCCCTAAGCCGCGCTGAGCGCGGCTTGGTCCGACGTCACTTGAGTTTGGTTTCCTTGTACATCACGTGCTTGCGGGCGACGGGATCGAATTTCTTGATCTCCATCTTTTCCGGCATCAGCTTCTTGTTCTTGGACGTGGTGTAGAAGTGGCCGGTGCCGGCCGACGATTCGAGCTTGATCTTTTCGCGCATGATGCTGCTCCAGGTGCGTCCGCGGACGCGCTAGACGGCTTCGCCGCGAGCGCGCAGCTCGGCGACGACGACGTCGATGCCGTTCTTGTCGATGGTGCGCAATGCCGCATTGGTCAGCCGCAGGCTGATCCAGCGGTTCTCGCTTTCGAGCCAGAAACGACGGCGCTGCAGGTTCGGCAGGAACCGGCGCTTGGTCTTGTTATTGGCGTGGGAAACGTTGTTGCCCACCATCGGGTGTTTACCCGTTACTTGACAGACTCGAGCCATGGCCCGCTCCAACTCGTTGAATTTTGGAAAGCTTTGAATGATAACGTGAATTCGGCCAAAACTCAAGTATCAGCCAGGTCCAATGACATATGGTCCAGGGGATAGCCGGGTTAGCCGCATGCCTTTGCATCGCTAGGCGACTTCAAGCAGAGCCTGCGGGTTTTTCGCAGCGACCATCAGAAGCGTGCGAGCCGCCCCAGAAGGAGCGCGGCGACCTTGTTCCCATTCCTGCAGCGTGCGCACTGAGACCCCGAGCAGGGTCGCGAACTTTGCTTGAGAAAGCCCGGTATTCTCGCGGATCACTGCAACCGAAGGAAGGTTCACAACGCGGCCGATGTCGCCTCGCTTGAGCTCGCGCAGTCCCTCGAGGATTTCCCGTCCAACGTTTCGCTTAAGCGTGGTTTTAGCCATCAATTTCGTCCTTGATTTGTTTCAGAACACTGGCCGAAATGTTCTCAGCTACGTTCTTGGCGTATAGGGTGAGCATCCAAATCTGACCCTGCCGAGTACGCAGGAAGTAGATGACTCGGATGCCACCGCGTTTCCCGCGCCCGGCAAGGCCCCAGCGGAGTTTGCGGACACCGCCTGACCCCGGAATGATCGCGCCGGCCTCGGGCTCTGAGAGCAACGCCTGCTGAAGTTTCGAGTACTCATCGTCGGACAAATACTCCTGCACCAGCCGAGTGAACAGCTTGGTTTCAATGAAGCTGATCATTGGGATAATATACGTCTTTGCCGTACTACGTCAATGCCGGAGTCACGCAACGACGGCTGACTCTGCACTCACCCTGAAGAGCCTGGAAAGGATGATCCCAGGGTCGCGTCGGCACCTTTCAGGCGTCGGCAATAGGCCACTATCCCAGGCTCATAAGAGGCCGCGCTCGGCAAACGACACCGTGCGCGTCCCCGCCACGATGAAGTGGTCCAGCGTCTTGATGTCCACCAGCGCCAGCGCCTGCTTGAGCGTCTGGGTAAGCAACTCGTCGGCCCTGCTCGGTTCGGCGAGCCCGGACGGGTGGTTATGCGCCAGGATCACCGCCGCCGCGTTGTAGCGCAGCGCCGTCTTGACGACTTCGCGCGGATAGACGCTGGTCTGGGTGAGCGTGCCCCGGAACAACTCCTCCGACCCCAGCAGCCGGTTTTGCGCATCGAGAAACATGGCGACGAAGACTTCGTGGTCGCGACCGCCGAGCGACAGCGTCAGGTACTCGCGCACTACGCGCGGCGACGACATCGCGTCGCGCTCCCCCATCTGTTCGGTCAGCGACCGCCGCGCCATTTCGACCACCGCCTGCAACTGCGCATACTTCGCGGGACCCAGGCCATGGATGGCGGCAATCTCATCAAGCGGCGCCTCGAACAAGCGGCGCAGGCCGCCAAAGCGGCCGATGAGCTCGCGCCCCAGCTCCACCGCGCTCTTGCCCGCGATGCCGGTGCGCAGGAAAATCGCCAGCAGTTCGGCCTCCGAAAGCGCGCCCGCGCCCAGCTTGAGCAGGCGCTCGCGTGGTCGTTCGCACTCCGGCCAGTCGGTGATGCGCATGGAAGTATCCATGTACCCTGATGACGGGCCATATTAAACTGCGCGGCACTGGCGTCGCTTCGACCATACGGATGACATCCCCCATCACTGCCCGCCCGTTACGCCGCGTCGATTCTTGGCATCACCGGCGGCATCGCCGCATACAAGGCGCGCCGAGCTGACACATTTGCTGGTCAAGGAAGGCATCGCCGTTGATGTCGTCATGCGCCGGCCTCGGCAGACTTCATTGCCAAGCTTGCCAATGGATTTGCCGACCACCTGCTGTCGACGCTGCCCCTCGCGCGCGATTGCGGATTGCTGATCGCGCCGGAAATGAACTGACAGTAGGGCGCGCGAGATTAGACCTAGTGGAGTACTTTGTCGCTAGCCAACGATAGGCGGGCGGCTTTGAAAGAAGCGGGCAGACATGGGTCGAAACCCCAAGTTGCCTTGGCTAACCATCCAATTCAAGCCACGCCCGCTGCCCCTCAGTTGGCTCACCTTTGAACGCCAAGGCGCGCAGTTCGAACGCCTCCTTGGCAACGAAGGGAAGGACCTTCTCAAAACCGGCTCGCACGAGAATATTCCTCAGCGAAGTTGCCGTGAAGCCCGTCTTGTGCGCATAAAAGTCGACGCCTGATCGCTCAATCTCCACGCTCCAGCCGTAAAACACGTCACGAACGGTGATTGGCCCGCCTGGAGACACATACAGGACGTCCTCAATATCCAGGTCGCGCTCTGCAACCGCTAACATCACCGATTGCATGTCGGGCACTAGAATTTCAGCAAATCCATCTGCCTTGAGTACGTGCAAAAAGCCTTGCAACACCGCAAGTCCGTCGTGCTTATAGTAGTGCTCCAAGTTGTGAGAGCAATAGACGGCGTCAAACTGTCCGGGCGCCAGGGTCGTAAGCCGACGTGCATCACAAA
>CAVUHK010000002.1:0-333899 GCA_963741315.1 uncultured beta proteobacterium | reverse complement strand
CCTTCGAAGACGATGCATACCTTGAGGCCCTTGAAGACGACCCATTCCTGCAGCTTCACCAGCTCGACGTGCAACTTCTTGAGGTCGCGGTCGTAATCCTTGCCGGACAGCTCCTTGCCGGTGGCCGAAGTGTCACGTACCTTTGCCGCTGTCTTTGCGCCGTGACCTTTGCCCTTCTTCGCCTTGCTTTTCACTGCATCCTTCTTTTCCGCTTTGTTCTTTGCCATCTTCATCTCCATCGAGTCAGCACTTGGCGATCTGGTTGCGCGAAGTCGAGTTCAGTGGCGGGCAACCGCAGCGGGCGGCTCGGTCTTCCATCCTCCGCCGAGCGCCTTGTAGAGTGCGATCACGCTCGACGACTCGTCGCGCTTGGCCTGGACCAAATCCTGTTCCGCTTGGAAGAATTGCCGCTCCGTATCCAGGACTTCGAGGTAACTGGACACCCCACCCTCGTATCGCATGTTGGCGACCTCGCTGGCGTCCGCGAGAGCCTTGACCAGCAGTTCCTGCTGTTGCCGGAATTCCTGCCGTTTACGCACGCCGACCAGCGCGTCCGACACTTCACGCAACGCCTGCTGCAGGGTCTGCTGGTAATGCAGCCCTGCTTGCTGGGCCAGAGCTGCGTTGAAGTCGACGTTGGCCTGCAGTCGCCCCATGTTGAAGATAGGCAGGGTGATCGCCGGCAGCGCGCTGAATATCCCGAACGGTCCAAAGTTCGCGCTGTCGATCTTCGCGCCACCGACTCCGGCGAATCCCGATATGGTGACTTGGGGATAGAGCAGCGCCGTGGCAACGCCGATTTGCGCGTTCGCGGAAACCAGCTGCTGCTCTGCCTGGCGAATGTCTGGCCGCCGCTGAAGGAGGTCCAGCGGCAGGCCCGGGGGCAGCGTAGGGGCGGCGATCTGCTGTTCGAGCGGGCGCCCGCGCTTGATCGGGCCCGGATTCTGCCCAAGCAGGATACTAATGAAATTTTCCTGCTGCTCGATCTGGCGCTGGATGTCCGGGATCGTCTTTGTCGCGGCATAGAGCAGTGTCTCGGCCTGTCGCAGATCGAGCACCCCGGCGACGCCACCATCAAGTCGAGCTTGCACGAGGTCGAGGGACCGGACACGGGAGTTCACTGTTCGTTGCGAGATTTCCAGCGTGAGGTCCAAGGCCCGCAGAGTCAGGTAAGCGTCGGCCACCTGAGTGACCAACGTCGCCATGACCGCGTAACGGGCTTCGTCGGTGGCGAGCAAGTCGGCCCGCGCGGATTCCGTGTTCCGCCGGAACTTGCCCCAGAAGTCCAGTTCCCATGCGACATCGAACCCGGCCTGCGGTTGAAAGGTGTTGTCGAGCAATGTGCTCGGTCGATCGGAACCCGTGTACCCAAGGTAAGGCGCGCTGGCACTTGCGTCCACAGTCGGGAATTCCTGCGACCGGGCGATCGTGACCTGACTTTGCGCCTGCAGAATGCGCGCAACGGCAATGCGCAGATCGTAGTTCCGCGCCATGGCCGTGCGGATCAGCGCCTGGAGGTCCGGATCCGGAAACACGTTCCACCATTCGAGATCGCCGTATGACGCGGCGGCCGGCGGCACCGCGTCGGCACCGCGATAGGCCGGTGGTACCGCCATCTCCGGCCGCTTGTAATCGGGACCGACCATGCAGCCAGCGACGAAACATGCGGCTGCGCAGAGCAGCGGAATCTGTCTAGGAGTCATGTCAATCGGCTCCTTGCTCGCTGGGCACAACTGGCGCAGCCTTTGCGTCCTTTCGCCGGCGGCCCAAGCCCTCGACAAAGGTATAGTTGCCCGGAATGATGAACACGCCGAGTCCCGTAGCGACCAGCATGCCCCAGAACACACTTGTGCCCATCACGTTCTGGGCCCCAGCGCCTGCACCGCTCGCGAGCATCATCGGCACCACGCCCAGGATGAACGCGAAGGCCGTCATGAGGATCGGCCGGAAGCGCAAACGGGCCGACTCCAGGGCCGATTCCTCGAGCGATGCGCCCCCTTCGTGCTTCGCCTTGGCGAATTCGACGATCAGGATGGCGTTCTTCGCCGCGAGTCCGATGAGCATCACTAGCCCGATCTGCACGTAGACGTTGTTGTCGAAGCCCATCAGCCACACGCCGAAGAAAGCACCCAGTGCCACCAACGGAGACCCCATGAGCACCGCCCAGGGCAGGCGCCAGCTCTCGTAGAGCGCGGCCAGCAGCAAGAACACGCAAACGATGGCAAGGATGAAGGTCGGCCCGGCGGGCGGCGCCACCTTTTCCTGGTACGACATCTGCGCGTAGGCGAAGCCCATCTCCTTGGGCATCGTCTCCGCGAACACCTGCTCCAGCGCCGCGAGCGCCTGCCCGGACGTGTAGCCACGCGCAGGAGCGCCCTGGATTTCGACGGAACGCTGCAGGTTGAATCGGGTTGTCAGTTCGCTCCCCGCGACTTCCGTGATGGTGACCAGCGTGGACAGCGGAACCATGACGTCGGTGGTCTTTGAATGAACGTAGATCTTGCCGATGTCCTCCGCATTGAGCCGCGACTGCGCGTCGGCCTGCGCATAGACGCGGTACAACCGTCCGAAGCGGTTGAAGTCATTGGCGTATGCGCCGCCCAGTGTCGCCGACAACGCCTGGAAAACGTCGTTCACCGGCACGCCCAGCGTGCGCGCCTTCTCGCGGTCCAGCTCGACCCTGACCTGCGGGTAGTTTGGATCGAACGCGGTGAACAACGAGCCGAGCTCCGGCCGTTTCCTTGCTTCGGCGATGAATTTCCGCGCCTCTGCGCCAAGCTGGTCGATAGTCAGGGAGCCGGTGCGGTCCTGCAGCAGGAAATTGAACCCGGCCGCGGAGCCGAACCCGGACAGGGTTGGAATGTTGAACGGGAAGATGACCGCTTCGGGAATCGCTGCGAACTGCCGCTGCAGCCCGCCCATGATGCCTTTCACATGCAAGACTTCGCCCTTGCGCTCTTCCCAAGGTTTGAGCCGCACGAAGATGGTGCCGTAGTTCGGTTGATACGTGCTGGTCACGGCACCGTAGCCGCCGATGGTCTGAAAGGATTCGACACCGTCGGTCTTTGCGAGGATGTCCTCGACTTTCTTGAGCAGCACGCTCGTCCGTTCGAGAGAAGCGCCGGGCGGGAGTTGGACGGCGACGCCGAGGATGCCCTGATCTTCGTCGGGGATGAACCCGGCCGGTAGGACACGCGCAAAAAGGCCGGCGCCGACCGCCACCGCCGCGACGATTCCGATCGTCAGCAGCGAGCGACGCACGAGAAGGGTGGACACGCGCACGTAACCCGCCGTCGTGACGTCGAATGCCTTGTTGAATCCGCCGAAGAACGCTCCGAGCGGCCCGCGCATCGGGCGCGGCTGCTTGAGGAGCATCGCACAAAGCGCCGGGGTCAGCGACAGCGCGTTGAACGCGGAGAAAAGGACCGAGATCGCAATCGTCAGCGCGAACTGCTTGTACATACTGCCGACCAGGCCGCCGAGGAGCGCAACCGGAACGAACACCGCACAGAGGATGAGGGCAATCCCGATGACTGGCGCCGTCACCTCTTCCATTGCCTTGATGGTGGCCTCCTTCGGATTCAACCCGTGCTCGAGGTGATGGATGACCGCCTCGACAACGACGATGGCGTCGTCGACGACGATCCCGATCGCCAGCACCAGGCCGAACATCGACAGTGTGTTGATCGAGAATCCAAGGAGCGGGAAGAATATGAACGTGCCGATGAGAGAGACCGGAATCGTCAGCAGCGGGATGATCGTTGCCCGGATGTTCTGCAGGAAGATGAAGACGACGAGAGTCACCAGCAGGAGTGCCTCGACGAACGTCTTCATGATTTCGTGAATCGACGCCTGGACTGACGGCGTCGTGTCGTACACGATCTTGTAATCCATGCCGGACGGAAACAGCGCCTTCGCGCGCTCCATCGTCGCGTAGATTGTCTCGGCGGCCTTGAGTTGGTTCGCGCCGGGCAGAAGATAGACTGCCATCGCGCCGGCCGGCTTGCCGTTGAGCCGCCCGAACGCGTTGTAGTCCTGCGACCCGAGCTCCGCTCGACCAATGTCCTTGATCCGGACCACCGCGCCCGTCGCGCTTTGCCGGAGGATGATGTTCTCGAATTCCTCCGCTGTGACGAGCCGACCGGGCGCGCTAACCGTGTTGGTGAACTGCTGGTCTTTGGGCGTCGGTGCGGCGCCGATCTTGCCGGCCGGAGCCTGCAGGTTTTGCTCCTTGATCGCCGAAATGACGTCAGCGGGGGTCAACCCCAGCTTGGCCAGCTTGTCAGGACGGAACCAGATGCGCATGCCGTAATCGGTCCCGCCGAACAGATCCACCTGCGCAATCCCGGGAATGCGCAGCAGCTGGTCGCGCAGGTTGATGCCGGCGTAGTTGATCAGGAAGTTGGCGTCGTAGGAATCCGTGGGCGAATAGATCGAGATCAGCATCAGGACGCTGGGGCTCTGCTTCTTGACGGTGACACCTTGCTGCGCGACTTCCTGCGGCAGCCGCGCCTGCGCCGCCGACACGCGATTCTGCGTGAGGACGTTCGCGATGTCCTGGTCGGTCCCGACTTCGAAGTTGACGTCGAGCTGCATTCGGCCGTCGCTGGTGTTCGAGGACTTCATGTAGATCAGCCGATCGACACCATTGACCTCTTGCTCGATCGGCGTCGCTACCGATTGCTCGACCGCCTCCGCGGATGCACCCGGATAATTTGCCGTAACGCGGATGTTCGGCGGGGCGAGGAATGGATACTGCTCGACCGACAGCCCGGTGATGGTGATCACGCCGAGCATGACGGTCAGGATCGCGATGACGATCGCGACGATCGGACGGTTGATGAAGAACTTGCCCACGCGCTATTTCCCCTCTGCCTTCGCCGCTGGCTTCGGTTCGGTCTGTTTTCCCGTCGCCTCCCCGTTCGTCTTTGCTTCCGATGGGCTGGTCGCTGGCGCAGTCGTCGGGTTGACCTTGGTCCCCGGTCGCGCCTTCTGGATCCCGTCGACGATCACCCGTTCGCCGGGCTTGAGGCCGTCGTGCACGACAAGCAACGACCCCACGCTTTCGCCGGGCTTGATGGTGCGCAGCGCCACCATGTTGTCGGCACCGACTACCAGCACGGTCTGCATTCCCTGGATTTCCTGAACGGCCCGCTTGGGTATCAGGATCGCGTTATCGGCGGTCTCTACGGCCGCGCGCACGCGGCCGAACTGCCCCGGGCGCAGCAGCGCATTCGGGTTCGGAAACTCGGCGATGGCCGTCAGAGTGCCGGTCTTGACGTCGACAGCCCGATCGACGATGAGTAGTTTGCCCTTGTACGGGAAGACGCTGCCGTCGGCCAGAATCAAATCCAGCGGCACACTGAACCCCTTCCGCTCCGTCCGCAGGCTCCGGAGCCTGAGATATTCCGCTTCGCTGATTGTGGCCGAGACGCGAATGGGATCGACACTGGATATCGTGTCAAGCAACGTGGCTCCGTCCTTTCCGACGAGGTTCCCGGGAGAAACAAGCCGCTGCCCGATAAGACCGGTGATCGGAGAGCGAATCGTGCAGTAGCTCAAGTTGAGCTCCGCCTCGACGACTGAGGCCTTGGCAGAGGACATTCCCGCGCGAGCGGTTTCCAGATTCGCGACGGCGTTGTCGTAGTCCTGCTGGGGCACAGCTTGCCGCGCTGCAAGGGGCTTGAGGCGCCGCTCGTCGGTTTCGGCCTTGCCCAGTCTCGCCTGTGCACCCTCGAGCTGCGCCTTGGCTTGCAGCAGCTTCGCCTGGTATTCGCGCGGATCGAGTGTGAACAGAAGCTGGTCCTTCTTCACGATCGTACCCTCTTCGAAGTGCTGAGCGGCAAGGTATGCCTGCACGCGGGCGCGGATCTCTACCGTATCCTTGGCCTCGGTTTGCGCGACGTACTCGCTGTAGATCGGAACCGTCTTCTGAATGACCTCTGCGACGACAACGGCGGGAGGCGGCGGGGCGGCAGCCGCCGCGTGTTTGGCCTTGTCCGCCTCGTTGCTCTGCTCGCACGCGGCCAGCGAAACGGCCAACGAAACGACACCGAGCGCCGTCACTAACCAGACGCGCGAGCGGTTTTTCCGGAGCCACAGCGACACGGCCATATCACTCTCCTTCTTGTGCGATATCCAGTACACAGCTGGAATCCCATGCGTCGATGGTCATCGCGCAGGCGGTGTATACGCACTGGCCTTCCCTGCACCGCTACTGTTCTGCAAGCGAGAAGGGACCAATGAGCACGCGTCCGGCGCCAAACTGCCAGCGCCGGCGCTACTGCTGTTCTGCTGCTTTGGAGCGAGAATAGTCAAATCGGCAAGCATCCCCCTTGCTCCAGATCAAGACTGATGGCCAAAATTCCGCATCTCATGATTGTCAGCGGTGGTCGCCGTGCAAGCTTTGAGTCATCATTCGAAATTCAGACAATGTTGAGGAAATTAAGTGAATCTAGCGCGATGGCGAACTCGAGACGCGGCGCCTGCAATTGTTCTCGCTCTACCGCGGTCATTTTTTCGGCGAGGCGGAGTTGCCGCCCTGGGCGCTGCCATTGCGCGACCGGCTGCGAGCACGCTTCATCCGCTCGGCCGACATGCTGGGCCAGCGTCTGGAACGCGTTGGCCGTCCCGAGCACGCTATCGCGCTCTATCGCGCCGCGCTGGAACAAGACAATCTCGCCGAAGAGCTCTATCAGCGCTTGATTTCCTGCCATCTTGTGCAGGGGGAAAATGCGCAGGCGCTTAACGCCTATCGGCGCTGCCGCGAGTTGCTGTCGATCGTTCTCGGATTACGGCCATCGGCACGAACCGAAGCTCTGGTGGCCAGGACCAGCGGGCATTGAGCGCCCTGCCGTGCGTCGCGCTCGCCCGGACATCATCCCGCAGTAGCGAGGGCATCGCGATCGGTTCCCTATTCGTTACTGCGTGCCTGCTAGTTTTCCTCAACCATCTTGGAAGGAGAACGCCATGACGACGCGACAAAGCATGGTTGCCGCCTGGGCGGCCGTAGCAATCCTGTGGGTGCCGGCTGTAATCGCGGCAGGAACGGCAGCCAATGCTCCGGCAATGAATGTGGAAGCTACCGCCTCGGGGAGCCTGCCAGGCGACGAAGCGCTGACCTGCGATCAGATCTACGCGCAGGGCATGGCGGAGACGCAACGGGAGCAACAGGAGAGGGGCCAACAGAGGGAGCAGATGAGAGCGCAGCGTTCGGCCACGGCCGCGCTGATGTCGGGCGCGATGATGACGGGCGGTTTGGGCGGCACCGGGCAGGCGGCCCAGGCAGCGGCGGAAGCCCAGGCCGGCCAGCAAATGGCCATGCTTGGCGCCGCGCCACAGTCCAACGCGCGCATGGACCACCTCAAGCAGCTGTGGGCGCAGAAGCACTGCGTGAAGAAGTAGCAAGGAGGAATGCCATGTCGACGATGTTCAGGGCATGGGTCGCCGGTTGGGCGGCCGGCGCAGCGCTGTGGGTTTCCTCCGCGGTCGCTGCGGATGTCGCTGGCGCGGAGCCGGGTGACGATGCGATGACGTGCGAAGCGATCGCTGCCGAGCTCGCGCCCTATGCGCAGCAGATGGCGCCGAACCTTCAGGCGCTGGGAATCACCCAACAGCAACTTTATTTGCAGGGTCACCAAGTCCTCGAGGAAAGAAAGCTCGAGCACGAAATGCTGACACCGCTGGCGACGGCGGGAGCCGTCGACAATACCGGCGCGTCGAAGCGGGCGTACCAACTGGCGCTAATGGCCCAAATGGCGAAGGAAAAAGCCCAAAATGAGGCCATGGCCAACTCGCCGCTGGCAACGCAAGGCAAGGCCCAGGCGAATCAGGCCGCTGCACAGGCACAGCAGATGCAATCCAATGCGCGCCTGCAGCGGCTGATGCAGCTTGCACAGCAGAAGCATTGCGACAAGAAGTAAGGAGTCGCGACCGCCGGCGCCCGCCGGTTCGCGTTATGCGGCCCGCAGCGATGCGGGGCAACCTCAAAATCATCCTTCCGCGTCATTCCTGGCAGTTCCTATTCTTCTGCGCTTCACCGCGGGCTGAAACAATTGCTTACTCCTTGAGTTGGTTGCGGAGCGAACCGGTACCCCTATCCCCGCTTAACCTTGCCCGAGACGCAAAGCGAGGAATACACTCTTCCAGTCACAATCTGCGCCGCATATGGGCTCGAATCGTCCGCCACCGCGAGTCACTGGCGCGCGTGCTGATCTGATGAACGCAGGGAGTTCCAGGCAGCCAGGGAGGGTTGCCTTGTAGACGAAGGGCTTTCTTGGCGCTTAGCACCACACCGATCGCCGGCTCGCTGTCGCGCGGAACGAGCATCGCATGGACGCCGCTGACCGAGGCCATCCTGGTCGTCATGGTGATCGTTGCGCTCGTTCCTCGATTCGCGCCGCTTGCCATCCAGGAAAACGGGCGCGACGGACGCTTCGCGGACGCGATCGTCAGCGTGCGCAGCCTGCCCGATCCTGTGCTGCCCGCGCTCTGCGCGACCCACGGGGCGCTGGCAGAGCCCGCGGTGCGCACGCGTCTTTGCGGATCGATCCGCGCAACGCCCCGCGAGCGCGCCGACCGCATGCCCGGCATCGTCGCCAGCGCGAACGCGCGCGCGCAACAGGCCTTCCTGACGCCGCTGCAGGACGCACAGGCGCGCGTTGGCGCGCTCAAGCAACAGGTGCGCGATGGCGAGGGCGACGTGCTCGCGCTCGGCGACGCCGCGCAAGCCATCGATGCCGACATCCAGCCCTTTATCAAACGCTTCTCGATCGATACCGTCAATGGAGACGGGGCGCTTCCGCTTTCCTGCGCGTATGCACGCGTGGAGGCGGCGATCACGGAAGGAGCCCGGTCGTCGGGGCCGGGACGCGAAGTCGCCGAAGCGAATGCATTGCTGCTGCTCGGCGCCGCACTCGACGGCGAGCGTGCCACGGCGCCGTTGGCCAACGCCGCGACGCTGCCCGCAGCGCGCGGCAGCCCGCGCCGCGGCTGCGCGGGTCTCGATCTGGCCTCCGCCTTGTCTGCAACCTCGATATTGATGGACGACGCGCGCACCGCATCGAGCCGCCTCATCAAGAACGAGGCGATGCGCGGCGTGCTTCGATCGGCCGGCTGGCAATGGGCGACGTGGGCGTTCGCGGGACTGCTGCTGCTCAACCTGAGCCGTCGCGCCGGCTCGGCGTGCATCGGCATCGCCCTCGCGCTCGGCGCAGCCGCTGTCACGGCGTGGATTGGTCGCGTGCCGTGGCCACTCGCGCCGGGACACGCGCTCGTCCTCGGCCGCGAAGGTGTCGAGCTATTGGCGCGGCCGGCCGATTTCGTGCTCGCGATGCTCGGCCTCGCGCTCGTCGTGCTCGTTGGCGCGCCGTGGTTGCGCCGGCCGCTCGCCTCGGGACCGCAAACGGCGGCCTCCGCTTTCGCCTATCCTGGCGTGGTGCTCGCTACCGGCATCGGGTTCCTGCTGGTGCTCGACCTGTCCGCGAATGGGCCGCCCAGCAATCGCTATCTGGCGCTCTACCATCAAGGCCACCTTTGGTTCGGGATGCTGGCGCTTTCCATCGTGACGTTCGTTCGCCAGCCTCTGGGGCGCTGGCTTTCATGGATGCTCTCGGTCTTCGATGGCGTCGCCAACGGCATCGCGAAGCGGCTGGGCTCCATCGGAGGCGTCATCTTGTTCCTGGTGATGATGCTGGCGCTGGTCGGCGCCGTGGGCGTGCTGCTGCCCAACTCTCCTCAGCTCAGCTCCGAGATCGGCCGCCTGTGGCTCATCGTCGGCGCGGCGTGGTTCTTTTTCATGCGCGGTACGCCGTTTACCGAGCGCCTGGCCAGGAGCGGCACCTCGCTCGTCTCGCTCGCCCGGTACGTCTGGCCGCTGCTGTTCGTGGTGATCGTGCTGGTGGGGATGATGGTGATCACGCACGACATGGGGCCGCTGCTCATCGCCGGCTATGCCGCCGGTGCGTTCGTCGCGGCGTCGGTGGCGATGTGGGCGTACCAGCGGTCCGGCTCCATCGGCGTAGCGTACTTGTTGGCGGTCGCGCTTTTCGTCGGATGGATCGCCGTGACGACCGTCGCGCTGTTTCAATTCGGCTCGCTCGACACGGTAGGAGCCGCGCGCCTGGAGAATCTCGCCGCACCGCTCGCTTCCGCCAACGACCAGCTCGCGCTGGTCACATGGTTCCAGCGCGCCACGCCGCCCGCGGGCTTTGGACCGGGATCGGTTCCTTGGTGCGGATTCGGGGCCGCATCGGCGTGCTCTGGCGTGCCGGCGCAGATTCAGAGCGATTACACGTTCACGGCGCTGGTGGGGGAATTCGGCTGGGCCGCAGCGTGGGCGCTGACCATCGGCTGCGCACTGTGGCTCTACGCAATTGTGCGCGGTCATGGCAATGCGACTCGCGGCGAGCCGCGCATGCTGCGCACCGCCGGGCGCATGGGCAACGACGATCAGGCGCTGGTGAGCTGGCTGTGCGTGGCCTGGGTCGTACTCGCACTGTGCCAACTCTCGGTGACGGTCGCGGGCAATCTCGCGGTGATCCCGCTCACCGGGGTGACCTTTCCGTTCGTGAGCTTCGGGATGACTTCGCTGCTGGTCAACCTGCTGATGCTGGGTCTCGCCATCAACGTGAACGCGCGGCGTGAGGACGCACATGCCTGAGCGCCGCCGCCTCACGCTGTTGCAGCTCGCCATCATGTCCAGCGCGGCGGTGGTGCCCGTGCTGCTCGCAGTGCTGCTGAGCGTCGCCTCGTCGCGGCAGGCGGACGGCGCGAAGCCGGCGCCGAACAGCGATCGCCACGTGAGCGTACGACTGGTCGCCGCGCTCAAGACCTTCGAATTCGCGATCGTGCGCCGCGACCAGGTGCGCGCCGTCCTGCCCTCGGCGGCGACGCTGATCGAGCGCTTTCCGCAATGCCGCGCGGCGTGGGACGGCCGTGGCGGCACGCTCTCCAGCTTGCGACGCATGCTGGCGGGCTCTTCCGACGACGGCCGGTCGACAGCAGTGCGCATGAGCGCCCAGCTCGACGAGATCGACCGCGTGCTGCAGGCCTTCAGCAGTGGAGAGAACCGGCGGGTGAGCGACCGCGTAGGACTCGACAGCCGCGTCTGGTTCGACGCCGTCTCGATCGCGCTGAGCACGCCGATCGAATCCCCTGATTACCCCGGCGTCCGCTTCACGGTGCAATGCGCCGACATCGCCAGCGCCGTGTCGACGCTGGCGCGCTCAAACGGTCGCATGCTTTCCACCCTGTCGTGGCGCGGCACCGAGGTGGAACGCGTGCTCTCGCGCTGGCGCCCCGACCAGTTCGTCGAAATCTCGGCGCGTGACATCGCGCGCTTCAACCCGTGGGCGGGGTTGCCTGGCTGCATCTATCTCGGATCGAGAGGGAATGGGGACGCTAGCGAGGATAACGCGACTTATTTTCTCGCGGGTATGCGCGGGCAGGATGATCGCCAATGCAGGCGCCCCGAGATGCGCGGCATCGCAGCCGTCGATGCGCCCGCATCCCCCGCCATCGGGGTCAGGGGCGGAGCTTACGGAACGCTGGACGACGATCGCTGGAAGATCCCGCCCTCGCTCGACGTGATGCTGCAGCCGCTGGAAGCGTTGCGCCGCGCGTCCGGATCGATGTATGCGGCACAGACCAATGGTCCGGCGCAAACGCAAGGTGCGCAGGCGAGCCGCGGTCGCGGTCCGAACCGGATCGATGTGGGAGGAGTACCGGTCGACGTCGGCTTCTCCATCGATCTCACCATCGACCCTTCGTTGCAGGCATTGGCGCAGCAGACGGCCGCCTGCTACACCGGCCGCGACGACGTCTGCCGGGCGCTGGGCGTGCAGCGCAAGGAAGACGGCGTGCAGGCGATCGGGCACGCGCTGCTGGAGCACGCGATGGTGCGCATGGCCGCGGTGGCGATCATCGACGTCGAGAGCGGCCGCATTGAAGCGCTCGCCGGTGCGCTCTCGCCATGCACGCGCGAAGAATACGACGGCCCGGGTCGGTCCGCGCACTGCGACAAGCGCCTTCCCTATCCGATCCGCTATCACCCGGACGCGCTGCTAAACCCTGCGGTTTTTTCCGACGCGATGCCGGGATCGATCATCAAGCCGATCATGGCGGCAGCATTTTTCTCCGATCCACAGGTTGGCGCGCGGTGGCTCGCCGCCGAGCGCACTGAACTCGCGCGCTCTGCAACGGCTCTGCCGTCGAACAACAGTTTGCGCGCGCAGCTGATGCGATCGGACTCGGCACGCTTCCTGGACCGCATGTTCTGCGCCGACCAAGGCTTCGCGCCTTGTGCGCGGCCGTGGGAAATCCAGGCGATGGCGCCCGTGTTCGGATGGAATGGCGATTGCGCCGAGCCGAGCGAGCTGTGCGGCAAACGCGACCTCCTGTTCGGCCGCGGCTTCGACCCGCTCGCCGGCAACGGCGTGGGACGCCCGCTGGCGATGCCCGTGGCCTACGGCCGACTGCTTGCCGAGCCGCTGGCGGGCAAACTCGGCGCACCGCTGCACGTGCGGCCCGCGATCGCGCTCGACACCACGAAGATCCAGCGCTGCGCCGCTGGGCCCGACGGACGACGGATGAGCAAGGACGACTGGGGGAAGTGCAGTGGTGGCGTCGTGGTCGACATCGTGGCCGAAGGCTGGGGACAAGGTCACGCGCGGGCAAGCCCGCTCGGCGCTGCGGGGATGATCGCGATGCTCGCCGCGGCCGCCAACGGACAAACCCAGGTGCACGCACCCCATCTTGTGGAGGCCGTGCACGGCACCGGCGCAACGGACAGCGCCACATTGAGCTGGAGCGTGGCCGACGCAGTGCCCAACGCCATCCCGCGCGACGTCGCCGAGGTGATCATTAGCGGCATGTCGTTCAGTCATCGCGCCGGCACGGCGCGACTGGCGTGTGAGCAGGTGTTCGATACCCGCACGTGCGCGCAGATGGACTGGATCGCAGGCAAGACCGGAACCCCGACATTTCCCAACGACGAGCGTTCGCTCGACGACCTCGCGGTGCTGTGCGCGGCCGCGGCGGCGCAGCCTCGACGCGATCGCGATGCGTGTGGTCCGCTGCGCCCGTACAAGTGGTACGTCGCAGCTTATCGGTCGCGTCCGGACGACCCGCGCTGGAACAAGGTGATCGGGGTGCTTACCGAGCGCAACTGGCTGGCCGATAGCGGACGCGTGCACGGAGCAGGCGATCACGGGCCTAATCCGGCCGCGGAAATCGCGATGCAGATCGCTGGCCGCCACACCGGCGTCCTGGCGCAGCCTGCACGCGTCGCGCAAGGTGCAAAATGAAACCGTTGCGCAAACCTCCGCGTCGGCCCGCCGAGGACATCGGCGGGCCGCTGGTCTGGACCTTCGAAGGCGCATTCGCGACGTGCCTGGCCGACATGGAGGACGCGCTGCGCCGCGCCATCGTCCAGGTCGGCGAGGTGTCGTCGATCGTCGTGCAGATCGAGCTGTCGCTGCCGGCGCTCAAGCGCCGCGTCGAGGCCGGCGACGCCATCCAGCCCGCGTGGGGACGATTTCTGGACGAACTTTCGGACCGCTACGGACTGCCGTCGGCGGCGCGGGTGCGAGCGTTGGATCGTGAAGGTCCGCTCGTCACCTTGGTTATCGCATATCGGACATAGCGCAATGCCGCGCATGGGAAGGAGCAAGACCATGAAGCTCAAGAGCTGGATGGTGAACAAGGCGAACCGCCTGGAGAACTCTCGGCCACGCGCAACCGCGGCCGAGCCCGGCGCAAGCGCCCCCTCCGCGGACGCGCTCGAGCCCAGCATGCACGCGTTCGGGAGCGCGCGCGCGGTCGCCGCGAGCGACGCCGAAGCACTCGGTCCGTACCGTCCATTGATCGGAGCAATCCGCGAGGAGCTCGAGCAGTTCGTGTCGACGCAACTCCGTCTGCACCTGGCCATTGCCGAGCGCGACCGCTACGTGTTGAGCTCGATCGAGGTCGAGTGCGACGAAGCCGACGAGCACCGCGAGCTGTTGCGAAAGTTCGTCGCCGAGTTCAAGCCCGAGCAGATCAAGCACTATTTGGCCAAGGAGGTCATCGCCGGGCTGCGCAACGCCAGCGCGATCGACCTGACGCAATTCGCGGGGCTCAACGCTACGCAGCAAGCCAGT
Source organism: uncultured beta proteobacterium (assembly GCA_963741315.1). Classification (GTDB taxonomy): domain Bacteria; phylum Pseudomonadota; class Gammaproteobacteria; order Burkholderiales; family Casimicrobiaceae; genus PALSA-1003. Next base: position 319,761 of record CAVUHK010000002.1, on the reverse strand, counting down.
GCCGACGACGAAGAGCAGGAGCGCTACGCGGATCTGCTCGCCGAGCTTCGTCGCGGCGCGCCGCGCAGCGTCGCGCGTCCCTACCGTGTGATGCTGCTCGGGCGCTGGTCGCAGCTCGACGCGCCCGCGCCCGCGGGCGAGCAACCGGTGCAACGCGCACACGGCGCGCAGACGCCGCTCGCCGCGCCGGCGCTCTCGATCGACATCGAGGATGCCGATGGCGAACGACGCATCGAGCTCACCTCGATCGTCGCGGGCAAGCGCTACGCCATCGGCAAGGGAGACGGTTGCGACATCGTGGTCAACGGCGCGTATGCCAGTCGCCGGCATTGCGAAATGTGGTTCGACAAGGGCGGCTGGTGGGTGATCGACGCGGGATCGACCAACGGCATTCGCGTCGAGTCAGTGAGTGGCGCCATCGCTCGCTCGCAGCAGGGGCCGCAGGGCGTGCCGCCGTCGCCGCCGATCCTGCTCGCTCCGGGCGCATGGCTGGTCCTCTCCGCGCAGGTGCAAGGCGATGCGCGGGAGTATCCGCGATTGTCGCTGCGACCCGCCGTCGTCAGCGAAACCCGCAAGTCGAGGGCCGTTGCGTCGCCGCCGACCCCGGTGACACCGATCGCGCCGCCGCGCCGACGCGAAGGCGCAGTGACCATCACCGCGCGCATGGCTTCCGGCGTTCGCAGCGTCGATGTGCTCCCGGGCGCGCTACCGTTTCGCGTCGGCCGCTCGCGCAATCAGGCGCTGGTGATCGACTGGGCGCATGCCGACGTCTCCGGCCGACATTTCGAAATCGTCGCGCTCGACGAGTCGGGCGCGCAGGTCCTCGTCCATGGCGACAACGGCGTCACGGTCGATGGGAAGGTGCACGGTCCAGGGACGCAATTCAAATGGGCGCCCGGGCAGACGTTGCTGCTCGGACATGACGCAACGCAGGAATCCTCGTGCGTGCTGACGCTGTCGCGCGCACTCTGAGCGCACGCGATCCTCTGTAACTCAAGCCGCCCATGAACCCCGCTCCCTCGCGCGATCGCCTGACGCCGCGGCGCCAAGGTCCCGCCGGCGAGACCGCATCGTTCGTGCGCGAAGCGGCGTATTCCCGCGGTTTTGTACGACTCGAGACCGTGGTCGCTTCCTCGCGCGGCAGCTTCCATGCGGTCAACGAAGACGGCTGCAGCGCGCTCGATGGCGGCTCGCCGCTGTTCGTCGTCGCCGACGGAGTCAGTCTGGGCGCGATGGCGTCGCGAGCGAGCAGCGAGCTGGTAAGTCGTCTGCACGAAGCGCTCGAGCAAGGTCCTCTCGATGCGGACGCGGTGCGCAGCGCCGTGCTCGACGCCGACAGGGAGGTGGGGCGCAGCATCGCGCGCCGCACCGACGCGTCGGGCGCGGCGACGGTGGCGCTGTGCGCCGGAACCGGAGCGTCGCTGTCGCGCTGGCTCGTGGCGTGGGTTGGCGATTGTCGCGTCTATCGGGTGAGCGCCTCAGGCGACTCGGCGCAACTGCTCACCCGCGACGACTCGTACCGGCACCTGAGCGAGCAGCCGCCGCACGGAGCCTCGCTCGACGACCCCGCGCGCATGGTCGGCAATGGCGCGGTCGACGCGCCGAATGTCTGCGACGTCAATCTGGGTCGCGACGAAATGCTGCTCTTGTGCAGCGACGGCGTGCACAAGCATGCCGCGCCGGGCGACATCGCGCGCTTGCTGCGCGGTCCCATTCCGCTCGCTAAGCGTTGCGTGCGGCTGATCGAATTCGCGCGAACGCGTGGCAGCAGCGACGATGCAACCGCCCTGGTCGTGCATCGTACGGAGCCTGGCCACGGACGGCTGACGCGATTGCTCGCGCTGGCTGCGTTGATCACCCTGGTTGGCGGTGCCTTGCTCTGGTTCGCTGCCGACCGCGTCACCGCGCAACACCTGCAATCGACGATTCTCTCTTATACGAGGGCGCAATCATGATGACGTCGCAAATCGAGCACGTTTTTGGTCGTGGACGATTGAAGATGGCCACGGGCGATCACGTCGAGGTGTATCGCGAAGCGGTCGCGGCGGGGGAGCGCCGGCGCTACACCAAGCGCTTCCTCGCGACCAGCGACGCCGACTTCGGTCAGTGGACCGAGCGCGAATGGCGCGTTCTGGCGCGCCTGATCGGGCATGGTATCCGCTGCGTTCCGAGCGTCGTGCAATTCGACGGCGGCGCGCAGGGAGGGATACGTCTGGTGCAGACCTACGATGCCGGGGTCACCGTCGACCAATGGGCGACACTGCTGCCTGGCGTGCGCGATGGAAGGATCTATCGCCATGTCTTCGAGGACTGCGCGCACTGGTGGTCTCTGGCGCATTCCTGCATCGCGGCGCTCGACGAGATTCACTCGCTCGGGCTCGTGCACCTCGACATCAAAGGCGACAACATCTGCATTCCCTATGGACCGCCGAGCTTCGATCCCGACTCGGGCGACATGCTCTATCCAGTTTTTCAGAGACTGGCGCTGATCGACTTCGCCTTCTCGGTGGTCTCCGGCGAGAATCTCGCGACACCGCTGCCCATCGGCTGGCAAAAGGACTACGACTATCAATCGCCGCGACTCCTGCGCGCTCTCGATGCCGGCCGCCGCGGGGATTTGCAGGCGACCATGGAACTCGACTGGCGCTGCGATCTCTACAGCCTCGCAGCGATGCTCAAGCGCTACCTCCCAAGCGAGCCTCCAGGCGCGGAAACGGGATGGACAGCCGAGCGTTTCGACGACGCGCGCACGCTCATATTCCGGCTGCGCGAGTGCCACGATCGCGACATTCCGCACTGGCGACCGCACCAGCAGCTCTTGGAGTACACCGACGCACGCCTCGCCGCGAAGGACCTCGTCGCCTCGCTCGATCGCGGCTGGGAACTTGCCCGCGACGCTGCCATCGATGTCGCGAGCGCGCCGATCACCCCGATGACACGCATTGCACCGTCGATGCGTGTTGCCGATCCCATTCGCCTCGTCACACAGCCGGCTCGCGTCGTCGACCAGCCCGCTCTCCAGCCAGCGGCCCGGCCCGCTGGTTTCACCATCCCGCCCGCGCGCCTCGCCTCCGACATCCTGGTTCCGACTGCAGTGACTGTCGTGCGCGGCGCGGCTGCGGCCGCGCCATCGCGACGCAGTCGCTGGAAGGCGACGATGGTCGCTCCGGCGCTCGGCGCGTTGGTCGCGCTTGCCGCTCCTTCATTCATCGGCAATCCCGAGCGGCCTCTGAGCGACCATGTGCGCGAAGCGCTCGTCGCGGCGCAGGGCCTGTTCGACGCCGCGTGGCGTCCTGGCGCAGAAGTCAGCGCGCAAGCGACCGCGCCCGAGGCCACGCCGGCGCCGAATGCTGCTGCTGCCCCGGCGGCTGCTGCACCTGCAGTTACGCAGGCGGCCGCTGCGGCGGCGCCCAGCGAATCCACATCGCCAGCGCCCAGCTCGACGGTGGCCGCAGCGCCGCCATTGGCAACGGCGGAGTCCGCGTCCGTTGCCGAGCGCCCAACGGCATCGTCTCGCAGCACGCCGCTTCGCCCGAAGTCTTCGCCGCCGCCGAATCGAAAGTCCGCGAAGATTGCGCCGCAGTCTGCGGACGCACCCCCACGTGCGAGCCGTCCGGCTCCGCCGGCGCAAGTCGCCAGCGCGAAGCAGTGGCGCGGGGTGAGCATTGCCTCCGCCGCTTCATCGGTACGGCCTGCCACCCGACCGGCTGCGAGGCTGCAGGATCGCCCGCATGTCGCGCCGGTGCCTGTCGCCGCGCCCAATGTGGATCCGAGCGCTCAAGCCGCCACGGTCGTGGCCGCGCCTGCGTCGATCGCGGCCAACGAAACGCCGAGTGACGCGCGAACGCCAACGTCATCCGCGGCGACGACTCGTCCCGCGACCGGGGTCACCGGCAGCAGCGCAGAGGAATGGGTCGCTGCCAGTCCCCCTGTCGCTGTGGCCCCCGAGCGTGTCGAGCCACCACTCAGTGAGGCGCGCCGCGCCGCACCCTCGAATGCAGGGGGCGTTGCAGGATCGAAGGATCATTCGCCCGCGAATTTGCAGACGCTGATCGCCAGCTTGGGAAAACTCCTGAGCGGCCGCGAAGGTCCGGCGGCGCCGGTGGAGGAACGGCGCATCCTGCCCTCCGCGCCACCTACCGCCGTCCTGCCCGTGGCGCCGCCTGCCGCTGCCCCGCTCGTTCAGGCGCGTCCGCAGCCGCAGGTGGAGAACTTCATCCACCCGGCGCCCGCGCCCGAGTCGCCTCGGATCGCCGAGCCTGCGGCGCGCGGCGACGCCGTAGCGCAGGACACGCTGGTGATGCAGGCACGGCGCATGCTCGCCGAGGTCGTGCCTCGCGTCGCGGCGCAGGCGCAGCCCGATGTCGCCAGGGTCTTGGGACTCGCGGCGACGGCGACGCAGCGCTCGCAGCAGCAGGCCATCGTCGAGGCCGCGGACGCCAGGTGGGGAAGCGACACCGCGTGGATCCCCGCCTCGGACATCGAGCCCATCCATGCGCGCCGGCTGCACGAGGATGCGCGACGTGCCTACCTCGCAGGGCGCGCAAGCGAAGCCCTCAACACCGAGCTTCGCGCCTTCGCCGCGAATCCGCGCGACCCCAACATCGCGGCTTATCTAGCCTGGCTGCACCTCACGACGAAACCCATACAGCCCGAACTGGCGCGCCAGCTTGCCGTTTACGCAATCCTGGTCAGCGGGCCGCAGCGGTCGATGCGATACAGCGACTGGAACACGCTGGCGATCGCGAGCGCATTGACCGGGCGAGACGTCGATGCAGCCAAGGCGTTTTTTGTCGAGCTCGCGGTCACCAGCAATCTCGATCGCACCTGCCAGACTGCGCTCGGCGCCTATGCGACCTATGGCGAGCGGCTACGAGTCCCGGTGGAAGCGATGCTCAATCGCGCCGATACCAGCGGTCGAATATCGCCTTACTGCGACCGACGAACGAGCTGGACAGCGGCGAAGTTGCCATAAATCCTTCACGGGCCCGCTTTCCACGTGTCGAAAGTATAATTCTCCGCGACCTTACACCAGCCGCGAGGCGCACCGCGGCGACTTCAGCTGGGCACTCCGGGCGTGGCTCATTGGATGCGTCGACCGTGCGCCGAAAGCATCAGTCAAGTGAACGAGCTATCGCACCGATTGTGTATTGCGCCGATGATGGATCGGTGCGACAGGGGTTGTTCAAGATCTCCGACGCACCGATCCGTGATGCGATCGCCGAGATGAACTGGTAGGCTGCACGCGAGCGATGCAAAAAGGGCCTGAGTGATGTTCTTCAAACGTATCGCTCGGCTAGTTGCCACTGCAGTGCTGGGGCTGATCCTGCTGGGCATGGCGGCCTGGGGCGTGTTTGCTCTCTATTACTTCGACCACAAGAGCATGGCCCTGCGGACGGGGCTCGCCTCAGCGTTTGCCCTGGTTTCCCTGATCGCCCTCGTTGGGTTCGCATTGCCGCGGTGGCGCTGGCGCGCGCTCGCAGCGTATTCGGTAATTTTCGCAGCGCTGCTGGCCTGGTGGAGCACTATCTCCCCATCCAACAACCGTTCTTGGCAGCCGGATGTCGCGGTCCTTCCGTACGCGGTCATCGACGGCGATCAGGTCACGATGCACAACATTCGCAACTTCGACTACCGTACCGAAACAGACTTCACGCCGGCGTATTACGACAAGACATTCGGTTTGCGCGAACTCGATGGAGTGGACCTGATTACCTCTTATTGGATGGGGCCGGCGGTTGCCCACGTTTTCCTGAGCTTCAAGTTCCGGGGTGGCCAACACCTCGCCATCTCGATCGAAGCGCGCAAGGAGCGCGGGGAAGCCTACTCGACGGTACAAGGATTCTTCCGCCAGTACGAACTCTATTACGACGTGGCCGACGAGCGCGACGTGATCCGGTTGCGCACCAACTACCGCAAGGACCCGCCGGAAGATGTCTACGTCTATCGCCTCATTGGGTCGGCGGAGGACAGACGCAACCTGTTTCTCCAGTACGTCCAGGCAATCAATGCACTTAGGGACCAGGCGGAGTGGTACAACGCGCTCACCACCAACTGCACCACCGCGATCTGGATGCATACCCTCATCAACCCGGATCATCCACCCCTTTCCTGGAAGATTCTGGTGACCGGCTACGTGCCGGAATATCTGTACGAGATCGGGAGACTCGATCGCAGTGTGCCGTTCGCCGAGCTCCAGCGCCGCGCTCACGTCAACGCGCGTGCCCAGGCGGCGGACAAGGCCGAAGATTTCTCCCGACAAATCCGTGCGGGGTTGCCGGAAACCAAGTTGTCCGCTTCCCCAACTTAGAAATGAATGGTGATCCGGCAGGAGGTGACAAATGCACCATGACATCGATGCCAACTTCTGGAGCCGAGGCCGTGGTCCCGATTCTCACGGCAATACTTGGCGCGTGCGCGAGGTCGCGCCTACTGACAGACGGTGCCGGGAGGTTGGAACACCTGGCGAGTGATGGCCTTGGTCGCGCGCGCCATGTTAAGGCCGTCTCCGAGATTGACGTCAAAAGCGAAGTTGCCGAGGTTTCCATCGACAAAGGTGAATGTCGCGGAGCCAGCAGGAAGATATTGAACCGGCCCGGCGCCAAGGGGCGATCCCGTCGTCCTGTTCAGCGCGCCGGAAAAGGTGTTCGGCGCGGTTTGCGTTGCGGTAACCGACAGCCATATCGGATTGCGATCGGCATCGTACGTGAACCACGTCGCGAATATCGTCGTACCCTGGTGGATCAGGTTGACACCCCAGCCAGGCTCCGACTCCGCCGGCGCACCCCACCACAGGCCCTGATAGTTGCTCGCCGCGCTCAGTCCCGAATGCAGCGCCCACACACATGTCGGGACTGGGCCGTAACTCAATAGTTTGATCGGCTTGCTAACCAAGCCTCCTGCAGGGGTCAGTGGCAAATTGGTGTTGAGGCGATACTCAAACAGCCCGGTCGTGTCGCCGTTGAACTGCAAGGTTCCTTCACCCGCCGGCGTCCCTCCTGCCCTGGACGCCGCACTGGAGAATGACGCGCCGGTGTTGCGGTAGATGGTGCCTGCGTAATAGGGGGGTGGCAGGCCCCACGCGTCATACCCCATGTATTCGGCGGTCATACTCAGCCATAGTGGCCTGCCGTTGCCGTCATAGGTGAACCAGGTCGCAAAGATGGTATTGCCCTGATGCGTGAAGTTGATGCCCCATCCAGGTTCGGAGGCGGCCGCTCCGACGTCTGGGAAGGCGTATCTCATGCCGGAAGCTGCCTCCCACAATCCGGTGTAGTTATGCGTGAACGCGTAGCTCTCGCCGGCGTTGTTGATCGCCAGTGCGCTGCCGAGTTGCGGCATTGCCGTGTAGCTGTAGGTGTATCCAGGCAAACTGCTCGTACCAATTTGTAGCGAGCCCCCCGGCAGAAAAAGAAACCCATTCGGCACGATGAAGTCGGGCTTCACGACCCCGAGGTCGGCGAATCCCTGCGTCGCGACCAGGGCCCGCGCGCCCACTGGCCCGCAATAATAGGGGTAATACTGGTCACCAACGCAGTCGTAATCGGGGCGATCGACGTTGACTGTGAACGTGAACGAGTGTTCCGATCGGCCATCGGTGGCGACGAGCTTTTGGCCGACTAGGGCGGGTATCTGGCTCGACAGGAAAATAGGTTGGAGTAGCGCTTGGAGTTCAATCATCTGGATCGACCCGTCGGTGTTGGAGTGCATCTGGGTGACAAACCACGGATTCTCTGAAAAAGCGGCATTGCTGAGCGTCAAGCCCAGGGCAACCGCAACGAAGGCCTTCGATATGCGCTTGAACATTGTCGTGGCCTCCTGCCTAAGCATTACGCTTGCGCCAGCCAATGCCGGTAGCGGCCACCAAAAGGATTGCCATGGCCACCAACATCCAGTGCGACAGCGTCGGGACGGGCGTTGCAGCGGCGATCGGGTCGAGGCGAAAGGCTCGACAAGGAGGGGCGCACGCATTGGCGATGATCTGGCCGCTGTCGTTGATGCCGGTTGCTTCGGTGAGAATCGCGCCGCCGAGCCCTGACACGACAAGAGTGTTCAAGTCGTACATCACGCCATCAGTGAAGAGAAATGCGTGGAACACCGAGCCGCTGACGTACGCCTGACCGGTCACTTGTCCGCCATTGTTGATGCTCAGTGCTGCGGAAGTAGGACCACCCAATGTCCCAAGGTCAGTCATCGTTCCCCCGGAATAGAGAAAAGCGTGACTCCCACCGCTTGGAGTGTCAGAGCTCCCGGCGACCTGACCGCTATCGTTGATCGCGTTACCTACGCTCTGGATTCCGCCAAGCGTCCCGAGGTCGCTCATGATGCCGCTTGAGTATATGAACGCGCGGCTCAAGCTGGCGGCGGTCGATGCGAATCCGGTCACTTGCCCGCTTGCGTTTACTGCGTAGGCCTGGCTGTTTTGGCCGCCGAGCGACCCCAAATCGTGCATGGATCCGCCGGAGAAAAGGAATGCGCGCTGACTGAACCCTGTGCCCGCGCTGGTGCCAGCCACATCGCCGCGATCATTGATGCCGTATCCAAAGCTGTATTGGCTGCCGGACGTGTCGACATCAGTCATCGCGCCGCCGGAATACCGGAATGCATGTTGGTAGGCGCCCCACGATGCCGACCCTGCAACTTGGCCGCTGGCGTTGATGGCGAAACCAAAGCTCCCGTACCCGCCTGGCGTCCCCAAATTCGTCATGGTCCCGCCAGAATAGACGAATGCGCGAGGCTGGAAATCTGCGTTGTCGGAATACCCCGTGACCTGTCCACTGGCGTTGATGCCACGCGCAACACTGCTGGGACCCCCGAGCGCACCGAGTGGTGTCGCCGTGTACCGCTGCACGGCACTCGCTGTCGTTGCCGCGATTGTGCTGGCGAGTGCGACTACGAGTACAAGGATGCGGCAAGTCGACGTCCGCGCCGCCATGTCGCCACGCGTTGGATGCTGCAACTGTCTGTTCAAGGGCTCTCCCTTTCCAAGCGACTACAGTTGAATTGCCGCTTTCGAGGAAGACAATATGCACGCGCCGCCACGCGCGCGTCCATGAGCGCGACTGAATTGTTGTGAATGGATCTGAATTGACGGCCAGTTTGTCAAGAACTGCCGCTTTCGCCCTGCGTTACCCTAAGTCCTGGGCAATTTCAGCCACAAGTCAGGTTGATCGGTTCGGCCTGGTTCGGGACGCAGGAACGGCGGCTGCATGCGACACTACTGGCTTTGGCCGCCGATGGCGAAACCGATCGAATTCGGGTCTTTCTTGAGTGCACACGAGAGGCGTAAAGGGTGTGCAAAGCATGATGAACGTCAATAGTAAGACACTGAGTAGAAAAGAATATTCTCTCTGTGTTGCTCCCATGATGGACTGGACCGACCGCCATTGCCGGTTCTTCCTGCGCCTGGTTAGCCCGCGCGCGCGCCTGTACACCGAAATGGTGACGACCGGGGCGCTGCAATTCGGCAACGTGCCGCGGCACCTGGATTTCGATCCCGCGGAGCATCCGGTGGTGCTCCAGCTCGGCGGCAGCGATCCGCTGCACCTCGCGCATAGCGCCAAGCTGGGCGAAGCCTGGGGCTACGACGAGATCAATCTCAACGTCGGTTGCCCTTCGGAGCGGGTGCAGACCGGGAGTTTCGGCGCCTGCCTGATGCGCGAACCGGCGCTGGTCGCCGATTGCGTCAAGGCGATGCGCGACGCGGTCGCGCTGCCGGTCACGGTCAAGCACCGAATCGGCATCGACGCGGTCGACGAATACGCCTTCGTGCGCGATTTTGTCGGGACGGTTGCCGCGGCAGGATGCAGTGCGTTCATGGTGCATGCGCGCAACGCCATCCTCAAGGGTCTGTCGCCGAAGGAGAATCGCGAGGTGCCGCCGCTGAAATATGATTTCGTGCACCGACTCAAGCGCGACTTTCCCGAAATGACCATCGTCATCAACGGCGGCATCACGACGCACGCGGCGATCGCGCGCGAACTCGAAAACGTCGATGGCGTGATGCTCGGCCGTGCCGCGTATCACGACCCGTGGTTGCTCGCCGCAGGCTGAGGGCTATTGCTTTGGGGGCGAGGCGCCGCCGCATACCCGGGCCGACGTCATCGCGGCGCTGGTGCCGTATGCGGAAGCCCAGCTATCGCGTGGCGTGCACCTGCGTGCGATCGCGCGCCACGTGCTGGGGCTCTATCATGGTCAGCCGGGCGGACGTCGCTTCCGCCAGATTCTTTCCGATGCGGGGCGGCTGCGCGACGGCGATCCACGCCTGCTGTTGGAGGCTGTATCCGCGGTCGAGCGAGAAGCGCCTGCTACGCTCGACGCCGCGGCCTGACTCTCAGTTCGCGGGAGCATCGCCTGCCTGCGCGCGAATCCATCGCGCGATCGCCTTCGAAAGCTCGTCGATAACATCAGCATCGCGGCGACCGCTTCGCGCAGGGACGTGAAAAGCGTGGTCTGCATCGGCGATGACTTCCAGCGTTGCCCTCGCGCCGAGCGCGGAAGTCACACTTCGGACCAGATCGATGTCGGCCAGCAGATCCCGCGTTCCCTGCAGGAACAGCATCGGCAACTGCACTGCGGAGAGGTGCGCGGCGCGATCGATCGATGGCTTGCCGGAAGGATGCAGCGGAAACCCCACGAACACGAGCCCGCGCACTCCGGGCAGCGGCGCGCTGGCTTGGGCTTGCGAAGTCATGCGACCGCCGAAGGACTTGCCGCCGGCGAACAGCGGTGCGCCAGGCAGCCGTCGCGATGCCTCGCGGACCGCGGCGCGCACCGCGGCGTGAGCGATCGCGGGGCTATCGGGCCGCTTCGATCCCTGCTCCATGTACGGAAACTGGAAGCGCAACGTCGCGATGTCTTCCCCGGCGAGCGCGTTCGCCATTGCCGCCATGAACTCGTGGTGCATTCCCGCGCCCGCACCGTGTGCCATGACATAGCACGCGTACGGCTGCGTCGGACCCTGCAGCAGGCCCGACACCGGTGCGGCGCCTTCGATGGGAATGCTGACAGGTTGCGCCGCTGGACTCACCGCTACTTCTCGGCGGCGGCTTTGAGGTTGGCGAGACCTTTCTCGAAATCGTTGCCAATCATCTTGTCCATGTTCGTGAACACCCCCATCAGCTTGGCCACGAAGGGCGAAGGCCCGTCCATGGTCCAGGTGACATCGGTGACGTCGCCCTTGGGCACGAGCAGGAAGGTCGCGGTGTTGTGGCCTTCGAAGGGCTTGATGAAGTCGAGCTTGATGACGATTTTCGACGGCGCCGGATCGTCGAGGATCTCCATGCGTCCCTCACCGACTTTGCTGTTGCCCTGCCAGGCGTACGCGGCGCCTTTCCCGGCGGCCGCGCCGCTGTAGGTCCGTTTCATCTCGGGGTCCAACTTCTCCCACGGCGACCACACCGGCCAGCGATGGAAGTCGTCGATCAGCGGGAAGATCTTCTCCGGTGGGGCCTTGATGCTGGCCGCGCGCTGCACGGTGAAGGTGTCGGGCCGCGTCGCCGCATATCCAAGGATCGCTGCAACAACGACGACGAGGATTACAACGATGGTCTTGATCATGGCGGCTCCCTTTCGTTGAACAGATACGGGGCAGCGCGCCCCGGTCATGCCGGCCATTCTGGCTCGGTTTGCAACCATAGTCGAACGGGCAGGCGCCAAATCGACATCAGGCTCGACACATCCCTTGCCAAGGTCCGGGACATTCCGAGCTAAGATTGTCGTCATGCCACGCGTTACCCGTCGCGATTTTCTCAATGGCGTCGCACTTGCAGTCGCCGCGGGCCTGACGCCTGCCCAGCTGCTCGCGCGCTCCGTGCCGGCGGCGCCGTATCCCCCGGGAGAAACCGGATCGCGCGGCAGCACCGCGGCGTCGTACGAGACGGCGCACGCGGTTCGCGACGGGCAGCGCTTCGACATGCGGCACGCGACGCAGTCGGACGCCTGCGACGTCGTCATCGTCGGCGGGGGTTTGAGCGGGCTCGCCGCGGCATGGTTCTGGCGGCAGCGGCGGCCGCAAGCACGCATCCTGATTCTCGACAACCATTCCGACTTTGGCGGCCATGCGCAGCGCAACGAATTCCGCGTCGGTCAGCGCACCCTGGTGAGTTACGGAGGCAGCGAGTCCCTGCAGTCGCCCAAGGGCCTGTGGGGGAAGGAGGCGAAAGGCCTGCTGCGCGCGATCGGCGTCGATATCCGACATTTCGAGACTGCTTTCGACCGCGCGCTCTATCCTTCTCTCGGCCTCTCGCGCGGAGTGTTCTTCACGCGCGAGGCGTTCGGCACCGACGTACTGGCGACGGGCGACCCGATGCGCATGGTCGCCGACGACATTCCCGCCGATCGCATGAACGCGCGCACGCCGGAAGCGTTCGTCGAGCAGTTTCCATTGAGTGCCGAGCAGAAGGCGACCCTCGTCGCGCTCTATACTTCGACGCGCGATCCGCTCGCCGGCATGTCCCGCGAAGAGAAGGACGCATTGCTCGAGAAGATCAGCTACCGTAAATGGCTCGTCGATCACTGGAAACTCGACGAGCGCGCGGCGGACACGTTCCAGGGGCGCTCGCTCGATTTCTTCGCCATCGGCATCGACGCGGTCCCGGCGCGCGACGCGTTCGACACCGGTTATCCGGGCTTCGACGGCGTCGGGCTGGAGCGCGACCCGGATGCAGCGATGGAGATGGATGAACCGTACATCTATCACTTTCCCGATGGCAACGCGTCGCTCGCGCGACTGATGGTGCGCGGGCTCGTCCCGGGTGTCGCCGCGGGACACACGATGGATGACGTCGTCACCGCGCGCTTCGACTATGCAAAGCTGGATCGCACAGGGGCGACGACACGCGTTCGGTTGTCGAGCACGGTGGTCGACGTGCGCAACCGAGGCGCGGGTGTCGATGTCGGCTACGTTCGCGACGGAAACCTCCATCGCGTGCGCGCCGGGCATTGTGTGCTCGCCTGCTACAACATGATGATTCCGTACGTGATGCCGGAGCTCTCGAGCGTGCAGACGGGTGCGCTGGCGCTCAACGTAAAGGCGCCATTGGTCTACGTGAAGGTCGTGGTGCGCAACTGGAAACCGTGGGTCGCGCGTGGCGTGCATGAGATCAGCAATCCCATGGGCTTTTACTCACGGGTGAAGCTCGACTATCCGGTGAGCCTGGGAAGTTACCGTTGCCCGCGCGCCCCCGACGAACCGATGGTGCTGCACCTGGTCCACGTGCCCGTGGCCGGCGACGCCACCATGGACATCCGCGCGCGGTCCCGCGCCGCGCGTGCGTTGCTCTACGTGATGCCGTTCTCGACCTTCGAAGAGAAGGCGCGAGACGAGCTGACGCGCATGCTCGGCCCGGGCGGGTTCGATGCCGACGCCGATATCGTCGCGATCACGGTCAACCGATGGGGCCATGGCTATTCTTACAGCGAGAATTCGTTGTTCGATGCGTCAGGAACAGATCCCGAGCCGAGCGACGTGGCGCACGCGCGCGTCGGGCGCGTCGCCATCGCCAACTCGGATGCCGCGTGGGACCCGTACGCGCACGCGGCGATCGCCGAGGCGCATCGCGCGGTCACGGATCTCCTGCGTTAGCCGGACTGCGACGGATTCTTGGGCTTCGCTGTGCCGCCGGGCTTCCCCGCACTGGCATTTCGCGCTGTGCGACTCGGATTGCCGGCGTTGGCAAATTCTTCCCCGGGCGTGCCGCGCAGCAGGCGATCGGGCGCGATCTCGGCAACGATCGACGCGCCGATGTACGCGGCAACCAGCAGCAGTACGCCGAAGTCGCCCAGGTATCCTATCCCGACGTAGCACACCGCCATCACAGCGACCCAGCGCATCAAGACCAACCCGAAGCGCTTCTTGAGCTGCAGCTGCTCCGGTGTGTGCGTCGCAAGTGCGCGGTAGAGTTCGAAGTACGAACCGAACGCGATGATGCACTGCGCCAGAATGCCGAGTCGCAGCGAATGGTCGTAGAACGCAAAGCGCCACGAGAAGTCGGTCGACGCCAGCACGATGCCGATGGGCCCACCGAGCGGAATGGCGATGAACGCGGTCAGGAACACCGCCACGACGGCCACCGTCAATCCTGTCTTGATTCGCCCCCCGATCCCGTCGGCGACAGGGGGAGAGAAACTCTTGGCGAGCCCGGCGAAGATGACCAGCATCGACAGCATGGTATCGATGAAGTACAGGATCAGGACATTCGACGCCGACCAGTCGAAGAACAGGATGCCCACCAGCGGCGTGACATTGCGCGCGACGATCTGCGCAATGGCGAGGGGGCTGACCAGAGGGTGCGTGTCGGTGCTCACGCCGCGACGCTCGACGGGCGTTCGTCCTCGATGTACTGCCGTACGATCGCGTCGAAATCGCGGTCGGCCTGCATGCCCAGTGCGGGTCCCAGCACCGGCGCGAAATTGTATGGCCAGGTCGCGACGATGCGCGCAATCACTGGGTCGGTCTGCCATTTGACGCGCGCCGCGACGGCGTCGCCCGCAACGCGCCGCAGAGCGTCGACCATCGGCCCGACGCCGATTTTCAGACCCGGCACGTTGATCGAGCGCGTGTGACCGGAGCCGGCCTTGGCGAATTCGGCGGCGGGTACTTCGTGGCCGACGATGAGATTGGCGACGACCGAACGCGGCGAAGTCACCCACATGGCCGCGTCCGGGCCCACCGGACAGATCGCGTCGACCCCCGACAGCGGCTCGCGGATGATGCCGCTGGCGAACGACGACGCGGCGCGATTGGGCTTGCCCGGGCGCACGGTGACGGTCGGCAAACGCAGCGAGCGCCCGTCGATGAAGCCCTTGCGCGTCATGTCGTACACCAGGTACTCGCCCATCGCCTTCTGCGCGCCGTAGGAGGTCTGCGGCATGATCGGCGTGTCGTCGCGCACTGGGTCGGGCACCGGTCCGCCGAATACGGCGAGCGAACTGGTAAACACGAACTTGGGCACCTGCGGCAGCTTGCGGCAGCGCTCGAGCAGGGCGCGCGTCGCGTCGAGGTTGACGCGCATCCCGATGTCGAATTCGGCTTCGGCCTGGCCGCTGACGACCGCCGCCAGGTGAAAAACAGAATCCGTGTCGCTGGTGACCGCGCGCTCGACCAGCGCCGGATCGGCAAGATCGCCGGTAATCGAAGTCACGCGTGGATCGACGACTGTCGCCGGAGCCACGTCGACCAGTACGATTTGCGCGATGTCGCGGGATTGCCCGCGCGCATCGGTGAGTTTCCCGCGCTGGAGCAGGCTGCGGGCGAGGCGGCTGCCGAGGAAACCGGCACCGCCGGTGATGACTACGCGCATGGCAGGACTCCGGTGAGATTGGACAGGCGCCGGTCGGGGCTCGCGCGGCGACTCGCGGCATTATAGGATGACTGCCCGTCACGAGGAGGAAACGACATGCCGCGTCCCATCCACTTCGAAATCCACGCCGGTGACCCGCAGCGGGCGATCGGCTTCTACAGCCAGCTCTTCGGCTGGACCTTCACCAAATGGGAATCGCCGATGGACTATTGGCTGATCAAGACCGGCGAACCCGGCACCGTGGGCATCGACGGCGGCCTGATGCCGCGACAGGGCGAGGCACCCAAGCCGATGCAGGCGGTGAAGGCATTCGTCTGCACGGTCGACGTGCCCGATCTCGCCGCGACGTTGAAGCGAGTGGCCGAGCTCGGCGGCAAGGTGGTGGTCCCGACGATGCCGATTCCCACCGTAGGCTGGCTTGCTTACGCAATCGATACCGAGACCAATGTCTTCGGCATGATGCAGATGGACCCGGCCGCGAAGTGAGCGACGCAGCGCCGCTGTTGGTGTTTGGCGCCCCCGATTCCTTCGTGCGAAACGAGGTGTTCGAACAGATTTGCGACGACATTGCCGAGCATGGCATCGCGGTATGCAACGACTTCCTGCCCGCCACGCTCGTCGCCGCGCTGGCTGGCGACCTTCGTCGACGCGACGCCGCGGGAACGTTTCGCGCGGCGGGTATCGGGCGCGGTGCGGCGCGTGTCCTCGACGCCGACATGCGCGGCGATCGCATTCTCTGGCTCGATACGGACGACGCCGAGCCGGCGGTGTGCGCCGCTGCCGCTGGCGCTCGATGCATTGCGAGTCGCGCTCAATGCGACGCTGTTCCTCGGGCTCGTCTCGTTCGAAGCTCACTACGCGATCTATCCGCCGGGCGCGGGCTACCGCCGCCATCGCGATCGCTTTTTCGACGACGATGCACGCGTGCTGTCGTGCGTGCTCTACCTCAACGCCGACTGGACCGCGGAGCAGGGCGGTGCGCTGCGGATTTACGGCGAAGACGGAATCGAGCGCGACATCCTTCCGATCGCGGGCACGCTGGTCTGCTTTCGATCGGAGCGCTTCGACCACGAAGTGCTGCCATCGACGCGCGAACGACTGTCGCTGACCGGCTGGTTCAAGCGCCGCGGCACGCAGACCGCGTAGCGATGGCACGGCGTCGCCCAGGAGTGGCGGCGACACATGCTAAGATCGCGCCGCTGCACACAGTGACCGCAACTCCGCCCACGTCCCTCCGATGTCTCCCACGCTGCACCCGCCCGCGAATCTCGTCATCGCCACTCGCGAATCCGCGCTTGCACTGTGGCAGGCCGAGCATGTGCGCGACGCGCTGCGCGCGCTCCATCCGGCGTGCGCGATCAGCCTCCTGGGCCTGACGACGCAGGGCGACAGGATTCTCGACGTGCCGCTTGCCGACATCGGCGGCAAGGGGCTGTTCATCAAGGAACTCGAGCAGGCGATGGCCGACGGCCGCGCACACCTGGCGGTACATTCGCTCAAGGACGTGCCGATGGACATGCCGCCGGGATTTACGCTGGCAGCCATCATGGCGCGCGAGGATCCGCGCGACGCGTTCGTATCCAACACCCATCGCTCGTTCGCCGAACTGCCCGCCGGCAGCGTCGTCGGCACGTCGAGCCTGCGACGCGAAGCGCAACTGCGCGAGCGCTACCCGCAACTGAAGGTCGAAGCGCTGCGCGGCAACGTCAACACTCGGCTGCGCAAGCTCGACGAAGGTCGCTACGCCGCGATCATCCTCGCGGTCGCGGGCCTGAAGCGGTTGGGATTCGCGCAACGCATCGCCGCAATGCTCGACCCGGTCGACAGCCTGCCCGCGATCGGACAGGGCGCGTTGGCGCTCGAGTGCCGCGCCGATCGCGCCGACGTGATCGCCGCGCTGGCGCCCCTGGCCGATCCCGAGGCGACGTTCGCGGTGACCGCCGAGCGCGCGTTTGGCAGGAAGCTCTCGGCCGATTGCCACGCGCCGCTCGCCGCGTACGCCACGCGCCGCGATGGGCGCCTGTGGTTGCGCAGCCTGATCGCCGGCCGCGATGGTCGCGAAGTTCTGCGCGGCGAGCGCGAGGCGGCCGTAACGACGCTTGCCGAGGCGACTGCGCTGGGCGAGGCACTGGGCGCGGAGTTCCTGGCGCGCGGCGCAGCGCGCATCCTGTCTGCGTGAGGACAGCATGGCGCATGGGCGCCTCGACGGCGCAGGCATCCTGATCACACGGCCGGCGCTGCAGGCCGCCGCGCTGGCACGACAGATCGCCGCGGTGGGCGGCGTGCCGCTGGTCTTCCCCGCCATCATCATCCTGCCGCCTGCGGATCGGCGCGCGCTCGACGAAGCGCAGCGCCAGCTCGCGCAGTACGACTGCGCCTTTTTCGTCAGCGCCAATGCGGTCGAGTTCGGGGTCGGCGATCCTGCCCGCTGGCCGCCCAAGCTGGGGGTGTACGCGCCCGGTCCGGGCACCGCGGCGGCGCTGGCGGTGGCCGGCATTCGCGATGTCCGTGTGCCGCAGACGACGCTGGACAGCGAGGGGCTGCTGGCGCTGCCTGAACTCGCCGCAGTGGCGGGCAAGCGCGTGCTGATCCTTCGCGGCAGCGGCGGCCGCGAGCTGCTGGGGTCGACGCTGGCCGCGCGCGGCGCGCACGTCGATTACGTCGAGTGCTATGCACGCGCCAAGCCCACCGCGGACGCCACGGGCATCGAAGATGCCCTGCGCGAAGGGCGCGTCGACGCAACCACGTTCACCAGCAGCGAAGGCATGGACAATCTGTGGGAGCTGCTGGGGGAAGAGGCGCGCAAGCGCATCGCGGCGACGCCCGCGTTCGTGCCGCACCCGCGCATCGCGGAGCGCGCGCGCGCGCTGGGCATCGCCAAGGTCATCGTGACCGAGCCCCTCGATTCCGGGCTGATCGCGACATTGCTAGAATACTTCGCGGTCGCACGCTGACCGTCGCCACTGCGCCACTCCATCGCCGACTCGCCAGAAAGCAGGCCCTCATCATGCAACCCGACGTCATCGTCACCGCTCCGCTGCCGCCGTTTCTCTACGATCCGCTGAAGGCGGACTATCAGTGCCACGACTACCTCAAGGCGCCCGACAAGGCGGCACTGCTCGCGGCCGATGGCAAGAAGATCCGCGGTTTGGTGCAGGGGGGCGGAACGCTGGCGCCGACGGCACTGCTCGACGCGCTGCCGGGACTCGAAATCATTTCGGTGTTCGGCGTCGGATACGACGGCGTGCCGGTCGCGTATTGCAAGCAGCGCGGCATCAAGGTCACCAACACGCCGGACGTCCTCACCGACGATGTCGCCGACGTTGCGGTCGGGTTGATCATGATGACCGGGCGCGGCTTCGTTCGCCTGAACCGTTTCGTGCAGGCGGGCGAGTGGGAAAAACGCGGTCCGGAACTGACCACCAAGCTGGGCGGCAGGAAGGTCGGCATTCTCGGACTCGGGCGCATCGGCAAGGCCATCGCGCAGCGCGCGGCGGCGATGGAGATGAAGATCGCCTACACCGGGCGCAAGCCGCAGGACGTGCCTTACGAATACGTGCGCGACCTTAAGTCGCTCGCGGCGGCGGTCGATTTCCTGGTCGTCGCGTGCCCCGGCGGCGCCGAGACGAAACACATCGTCAATGCCGAGGTGCTCGCCGCGCTGGGCAAGAAGGGCACGCTGGTCAACATCGCGCGCGGCTCGATCATCGATGAGCCGGCGCTGGTGGCGGCGCTCGCCGCAGGGACGATCAAGGGCGCCGGGCTCGACGTATTCGCCGACGAGCCGCATATTCCGGCGCCGCTGCTGGCCATGGAAAATGTCGTGCTGCTGCCACACGTCGGCAGCGCGACGCGCGAGACGCGCCAGGCGATGGGCGACCTGTGCAAGGCTAACCTCGACGCCTGGTTCGCGAACCGCAAGACGCTGACGCTCATTCCCGAACTCGCCGGCTGAAGCTGGTAGTCGCCCGGCGCCCCGCGGGACTTGCCACGCCGCAGCGGCCGCGCTACTTGGGCGCGACAGGCGTCGCCGTCGCCTTCGGCGCGGGCGCGAACAGTACCGCCGCCAGCGATGCGATCACGAGTCCCAGCGCGACGAATTCGCCGATGCCCGGACGCTCGCCCAGGAACAGCATGCCCGACAACACTCCCACCACCGGCACCGGCAGCGACGCCAGCCCGCTGATCGCCACCGGCAGCGTGCGCGCCATCTTGAACCAGGCCCAGTGGGCAAGCGTGCCGGCGAGGAAGATGTTGTAGAGCACGGCGAACCACGCAGTGCCCGACATGCTCGCGAGCGACTGCAATGGGTGCGGATCGAACAATGGCGCGCAGACCACCAGCGGAATCCAGCCGAGGATCATCATCCATCCGGTCAGCGTGTCCTGCGGAACGGGCAGCTTCCAGCGCCGCAGCAGCACCGTGCCGAATGCCCACGTTAGCGCGGCACCAAGTATGAACACGGCACCCATGGGTGCGCGCTGCAGGCTGTGAATGTCGTCCCCGAGCAGCACCAGCAGGCCGCACATTCCGAGCACGAGGCCGACGATCTTGCGGCGCGACAGCGGTTCGTGCAGCAGCCACAAACTGATGAGCACCGCCCACATCGGCATGGTGTAGGCGAGGATCGCCGAGCGCCCCGCCGGCATCTGCTGCACGCCGAACAGGATCAGACCGTTCCAGGCGGAGATGTTGAACACGGACAGCGCCGCGACCTTGGCCCACATGGTGCGCGGGATTCGAATCGAATGTCCCGAGCATTTCGCCACGATCAGCAGCCCAATCGCCGCGAACACCAGCGTCGTGGCGCGAAAGGTCAACGGCGCAAGCTCGGTCACGCCAAGCTTGAGTACGGGCCAGTTGCAGCCCCACACCAACATCAGGATCGCAATCTGCAGCAGGCTGGACGCTGGAATGCCTTGGTGCGTGGCGTCCGCGGAGGAATGCCCAGCGGTCGTTTCTTTGGCGGCGGACGTCATGAACTCCTGTTCTCGGCGCTGTCGCCATATTTCGACTGATGCAGCGCGCGCGCCTGCGTCACCCACTGGTCGCGAACGATGCGTCCTGGAAATTCCGGAAAGCGCGCGTCGAAGTCGGCCACGTCGCGATCGGTCCAGCGCGCGATCTGCCGAAAACTGCTGATGCCCTGACTATGCAGCATGCGCTCGAGTACCGGACCGACGCCCACGATGAGCTTGAGGTCGTCGGGTTCGGCCTCGCCCTGCAGTATCGGCGGCGGGGCATTGTTTTCGATGTCGACGACGAGCTGGCGATAACGCGCGGCCTCGGCGCGCGCCGCAGCGAGTTCGGCGGCGACATCCGGATTCGCCGGCGTCGCAGCGCTTGCGGGTGGCAACGGAAGCGGTGTCGCCGCCGGCGGAGCCGCAGGAGCATCCCGACGCGCTCGCGTGCCGACCACGTAGCCGGCGAACGCGGCCAGCGCGATGGCGACGAGGAATGCGAGTATGAGCACGGGCGGTCGGCGGGAAGGTTGCTGCGCGCGGGGCGAGACCCAGCCGCGCACTCGTGCATTCTAGATGACTCGGGCCGCGCGCGGCCAGTTGGCGCATTTTGGTCAATGCCGGCCTGCTACAATCCTCGCCCCGTTCCCCTGCCAGTCGCACCATGTCCGAACCGCTGGACGAAGGTCCCGCCCCACGGCCGCCCGAGCCAGAGGCGTCCGCGCTACCCGATCCGGGCCGGCGCCGGCGCGCAGCGCTTGCCGCGGCGCTGGTGGCGATCGCCATTGCTCTCGGCGCGGCCTGGCTCGACGTGCGCAACACCCAGCGTGCGCAGCGACTCGAGTTCGCCAAGCGTATCGCCGAGATCGAGACCAGCGACCAGGCCGAGCGGACCGCGCTCAAGGAAATGCAGGAAGGCCAGCGCGAAAACCAGGCCAAGCTCGCGTTGCTGGAAAGCCGGCTTGCGGAATCGCAGACCCAGCAGGCGGCCCTCGAGGCGCTCTACCGCGAGCTTGCGCCTTCGCACGACGAATGGGCGCTGACCGAGATCGAACAGATGCTGTTGCTCGCCAGCCAGCAGTTGCAGCTTGCCGGCAGCGTGTCGTCGGCGCTGGCCGCGCTGCAGCTCGCCGACGCCAAGCTGCAGCGACTCGACCGGCCGCAGTTCGCGCCGCTGCGCCGAGCGCTGGCACGCGACATGGAGCGCCTGAAGGCGGTGCCCTACGTCGACATCACCGGCCTGTCGCTGCGTCTCGACCAGGCAATCGCCGCGGTCGACACCCTGCCGCTGGCGCTCGAGGGCCACCCGCCCGCGACGGCGGCGCCGGCGGCGCCGAAGGATGACAGCCCGTGGCGCCGTTTCCTGCGCGAGGTCTGGCAGGACCTGCGGCAACTGGTGCGGGTCGAGAATCTCGATCGTCCCGAGCCGCCGTTGCTCGCCCCGCAACAACAGTATTTCCTGCGCGAGAACCTGAAGCTGCGCCTGCTCGCGGTGCGCTTCGACCTGTACCTGCGCGACCAGGCGAGTTTCCGCGCCGACCTCGCCGCGGCGGACGCGTGGCTGCGCAAGTACTTCGACACGCAGTCGCAGCCCGTGCAGATGGTGCAGACTCTGTTGAAGCAGGTGCAGGCGACCGACATGGCGACCGACGTGCCCGACGTCAACCGCAGTCTCGAAGCCGTGCGCTTGCTCAAGCTCGCGCGCGACAAGCCGCAGCGCTGACGTGCGCTATCTATTCTGGTTCCTGGTGCTCGCCGCCGCGGCCGCGGTCGCGGCGCTGGCGGTAAAGCTCAACACCGGCTATGCCCTTCTGGTGGCGCCACCCTACCGGATCGAACTTTCGCTCAATCTGCTGCTGGCCGTCGTCGTCGGCGGCTTTCTGGCCCTCTACCTGTCGATTCGGCTGGTCGTGCGCACGCTTCGCATGCCGAAGCAGGTGCGCGACATGCGCCGCCGGCAGAAGCTGGAACGCGCGCGCGGCAAGCAGGACGCCGCGGTGGTCGCGCTACTCGAGGGACGCTACGGCAAAGCACGCCAGCACGCCGAAGAAGCGTTGGCCATTCCCGGGGCGTCGGCACTGAATTCGCTGATCGCCGCGCGCGCCGCCATCGATGTGCGCGATTTCGACGGCGCCGAGCGCCTGCTCGCGGGTGCGGACGCGCAGGCGCACAGCCTTGCAGTGCCGCGGTTGATGCTGAACGCGGAAATGGCGCTCGAGCAAGGCCAGGCACCGGAAGCACTGCGCATTCTCCACGAACTGCGCAAGGAGGCGGGCATGCACACGGCGGCGCTGCGGCTGGAGTTGCGCGCGCTGCAATCGGCGCGGCGCTGGGCGGAGATTCCGCCGCTGCTCGAACAGCTGGTCAGGCGCAAGGTGTTCGCGCCGGCGCAAGCCGAGCATGCGCGCGTGACCGCGCACAGTGAGCAGCTGAAGCTGCTATCGCACGACGCCGCGGGATTGCGCGACTACTGGTCGCGCCTGCCGGAGGCCACGCGTTTGCATCCGCTGGTGGCGCGCGCCGCTGCGCGCAGCTTCCTGCAGCTGGGCGGAGATCGCGATGCGGCGGACCTGCTCGCCGCGAGTCTCGAGCATGACTGGGATTCGGACCTGGTCGAAGTCTATGGCGAGTGCCACATCGCCGACGCCACGCGACAACTGGAACAGGCCGAGCGCTGGCTGGTCCAGCACAATCACGACGCGGTGCTGCTGCGCGTGCTCGGACAACTCTGCCAGCGGGCGCAACTCTGGGGCAAGGCGCAAACCTACCTGGAGGCGAGCCTCGCACTCGACGACGGCTGGCGCGCGCACCTGGCGCTGGGCGACATGTTCGGGCGTCAGGGTCGCGACAGCGAGGCCAATGCGCACTTCGTCGCGGCGCTCAAGCTTGCCACTGGCGAACTCAAACAAAGGCAGGCAAGGTAACGCCCGCTTCGGGAAGACTGGCTAGAACGGACCGATAGCCGCCAGTTTGTCTTCCAGCGCGCGGCGCTCGCTGTCGGCCAGCTCGGCAAACCATTTGACGATCAGGAATTTGTGCCGCGTCGGCACGTAGCCTGCGCGCGCGTCGACGATCGACGCCTTGCGGTCGCCGCAATAGCCGAACCATGCCGCGCAGTCGTTGAGTTGCAAGGCCGCGCGCTCCATCATGATTTGCGCGACCCCGCCCGCGTCGCGGCATTCGATCCAGTGATCCTTCGGCAGTCGGCGATAGAAGTTGCGGCGCACGCACATACCGCCTTCGAGATAGACGTTGTCGTAGCGGATCCAGTTGCAAAATCCTACCGGTTCGATGGTTCCATCCGGCCATTTGTAGAAAGCGACGTACTGGTGCCAGTTCTCCGTTGGCGTCGGGAACGGAAACCCGCAGTTGTCGGCGGGTACCGGAAAGGCGACCCCGAAACTCTCGTGGAACAGCTCCGCGGCAAAGAACGCGGCATTGGCGAAGCGAGTGACATGCAGTGCTGCGGCGAAGGAGTTCATGGCCATCGATGCGGGTAGCAGTCGCGGTATCCAGCGAGCCTAAGACACGGGTTCGATCGGCGCCGCGTAGACGAACGAGTCGGCGAAGAATTCCTCCGGCGGCAGCCGGCGCTGCTCGGTGAACTCGCGCCGCGCCGCGTCGATCATTCCGGGACCGCCGCAGGCGTAGACCTGGTAGCCCGAGAGATCCGGGAAATCCGCCATCACTGCCTTGTGCACGAAGCCCGTGCGCCCCGGCCAATGATCGCCCGGAAAGGGATCGGAGAGCACCGGGATGAAAGTAAAATCGCGCTGCCTCTGCTGCCACTCGCCCGGCAGGTTTGGCAGGTACAGGTCGATGAGCGAGCGCACGCCCCAGTAGAGCACCATCGGGCGCGTTACGTTGTGATGCAGCGCGTGCTCGATGATCGCCTTGATCGGCGCGAATCCGGTTCCGCCGGCGACGAAGATGATCGGCTTGTCCGATTCCTCGCGCAGGAAGAAGGTGCCCAACGGTCCTTCGAAGCGCAGGATCTCGCGACCCTTGAATTCGGTGAACAGCTGACCGGAGAAGAAGCCATTGGGCACGTGCCGGATGTGCAGGTCGAGCAGCGCATCGTCCTCGGGAGCGGTGGCAATGGAGAAACTGCGTCGCCGCCCGTCCTTGAGCAGGAAATCGAGGTACTGCCCGGCGAGGTACTGCAGTCGCTCGTTGGCCGGCAGTTTGATCGAAACGATGGCGACGTCCGGCGCAGCCTTGACGATCTTGTCGATGCGGCACGGCAACTTGCGGATCTGGATGTCGCCCGCACGGCGCACCTCGCGTACCTCGACGACGAGATCGGTCTTCGGCCGCGCGACGCACAGCAGCGCGAGGCCCTGCCTCTTGTCAGCGTCGGTGAGCGTGCTCGCCTGATAGGCTCCGTAGTCGACTTCCCCGCTCAGGATGCGGCTCTTGCAAGTGCCGCAGGCGCCATTGCGGCACCCATAGGGAATCATCAGATCGGCGCGCGTTGCGGCGGCCAGCACCGTCTCGCCGTCGTCGCAGGCGAACGAGTGGTCGCTGGGTTTTATGGTAATCTGCTGCGCCATCGGCTGGCCATTCGTGATTGCTGGACGATTCTCAGGGTAGACGTGATAAGGGTACTGTTGATCGGCTGCGGCGACATCGCCTTGCGTACCGCCGATCTGGTGCGCGGGCGGGTCCGACTGTACGGCCTCACGCGCCGGGTCGAGGACGCGCCGAAATTGCGGACGCATGGAATCATCCCGATCATCGGCGACCTCGATTCCTTCCACAGCCTGGAACGTTTGCGCGCCGCGCCTTTCGCGGTGCTGCATTTCGCGCCGCCGCCCGCCACGGGCCGCGACGATCCGCGCACTGCAAGGCTCATCGCCGCACTGACGAAGGCGCGGATTATACCGCAGCGCTTCGTCTACATTAGCACCAGCGGCGTCTACGGCGACTGTGCCGGGGCGCGCATCACCGAGGCGCGTCCGCGAAAGGCGCAGACGCCGCGCGGCAAGCGACGCATCGCCGCCGAAGATCGTTTGCGCGACTGGGCCAAGCGTTACGGCGTGCGCCTGTCGATCCTTCGTGCGCCCGGCATCTACGCGGAATCACGGCTGCCGCTCGATAGGCTCAAGCAGGGCACGCCGGTGCTGCGCGCCGAGGACGATGTCTTCACCAACCACATTCACGCCGACGATCTCGCGCGCGCCGCGGTCGCGGCGATGTTTCGCGGCAAGTCCAACCGCGCCTACAACATCACCGACGACGCCGAGTTCAAGATGGGAGGCTGGTTCGACACCGTCGCCGATGCATTCCACCTTCCGCGTCCGCCGCGCGTGTCGTGGGAGGAGGCGGAAGCGCGCATCGCGCCGATGCTGCTGTCGTTCATGAGTGAATCGCGACGGCTCGGCAACACGCGCATGAAGCGCGAGCTGCGCCTGAAGCTCAGATATCCGACGCCGGAAGCACTGCTCGCGGAAGTCGCGCCGCGCGCGCTCAAGAAGCAGCTGGCACTGACGCTCTAGCCGCGACCATGGCTTCCGCGCAAACGCTGGTCGCACGCCTCGATGCCTACGAACGCCTGGTCCGCCTCGACAAGCCGATCGGCACGCTGCTGCTGCTCTGGCCTACGCTGACCGCGCTGTGGTTCGCGACGACCGGCGGGCCGTCGTGGCTGGTCGTCGGCATCTTCGTTCTCGGCACGCTACTGATGCGCTCGGCCGGCTGCGCGCTCAACGATTACGCCGACCGCAATTTCGATGGGCACGTCGCGCGCACCGCGAACCGGCCGCTCGCGACCGGCGAAATCGAGCCGCGCGAAGCGCTGGTGGTCGCCGCGGTGCTGGCGCTGTGCGCGTTCCTGCTCATCGTCAGGTTCAACGCCATGACCATTCTCATGTCGCTGCCGGCGCTGGCGATCGCCATCGCGTACCCGTTCTTCAAGCGCTTTTTCTTCCTGCCGCAGGCGATGCTGGGCATCGCGTTCTCGTTCGGCATTCCAATGGCCTTCGCCGCGGTGGACGCGCGCGTCTCGGCGTTCGGCTGGCAGTATTTCGCCGCCAATTTCTTCTGGGTGATGGCCTACGATACCGAGTATGCCATGGTCGATCGCGACGATGATCGCAAGCTGGGGCTGCGCACGTCGGCGCTGTTTTTCGGCAGCTACGACGTGCTCGTCGTCATGCTGTGCTACGCGCTGCACCTCGGCGCGATGACCTGGATTGGACGCCAGCACGGATTCGGCTCGTGGTATTTCGTCGGCCTCCTGGCAGCGTCATTGTTGGCGCTCTGGCATTACTGGCTTATCCGCGGGCGCGACCCCCAGCGCTGCTTTCGCGCCTTTCGCGGCAATCACTGGTACGGTCTGGCAATCTTCACCGGTGTCGTTGTCGACTACGCGGTGCGCTTCGAGCGCTGGCCGTATTGGCCGCTATGAGTCGCACTGTCGCGCTGCTTCGCGTCGCCGTGCTGCTGTCGATGCTCTCGGTGACGGCGGGCGCCGCGGCGGCGATCGGCGAGCGTGTGAGTTTTCCGAGTCTCGACCTCGACGCGGTCAGCGGCGAGCCGGTCATCCTGAGCGGCCTGTTTTTCACGCCGGACCCTTCCGCCGGCGGCTTCCCGGCGGTGATCGCGCTGCACGGCTGCGACGGCATGTACGGCGCGCAGGCAAGCCGGCGGGGCCGATTGAGCGAGCGCCATCAGGCGATGGCGGACCTGCTCGTTGCCGAAGGCTACGCCGTGCTGTTCCCCGACAGTTTCAATCCGCGCGGCCAACGCGAAGTATGCACGCAGCTGGAGAGCAAGCGCACCATCCTCCAGGCCAATCGCCGCCTCGATGTCCTGGGGGCGCTGGAATACCTGCGCACGCGCCACGACATCGCGATACAACGCGTCGCGCTGCTCGGATGGTCGCATGGCGGCAGCGCGGTACTGGCGGCGATCAATGCGCGTTCGCCGGTGGTGGCGGCGTATCGGGCGCAATTCGCGGCCGGCGACGCGTACTTCGTCACGTCGATTGCGTTCTATCCCGGCTGCGGGGCGTCGCTGCGCGGCCGCGAAGGTTTTGCGCCTGCCGCGCCGCTGACCATTTTCATCGGCGAAGCCGATGACTGGACGTCGGCCAAGCCGTGCGTCGCGTTGGGCAAACTTCTGGCTGCGCAACACCTGCCGATCGAGGTGCGCACCTACGCCGACACGCATCACGGTTTCGATGCGCCGAACCGATTGCCACCGCGGCACCTCGACGTGCCCAACGGCGTAGTGCCAGGCAAGGGCGTGACCATCGCCGCCAATCCAGCCGCGCGCGCCGACGCCTACGCCCGCATGAAGGCGCAATTGCGCGCCGCGCTCGTACCCTGAGTTTCAACGAATCCGAGGAATAGCGATGGACATGAATCTGCGCGACAGGGTTGTCGTGATCACCGGCGGTAGCAAAGGCATCGGCTACGCCTGCGCCGAGGCGTTCGCCGCGGAAGGCGCGCGCACTGCGATAGTGTCGCGAAGCCAGGCGAACCTCGACGCGGCGCAGGCGCGCTTTCCGGCGAGCCGGAACGCACCGCTCTTCGTCGCCGCCGACATGACGCGCATCGAAGACACTGAGCGCATGGTGGCGTTGGTCGAGAAGCAGCTCGGCGCCATCGATGTGCTGGTCAATTCCGCGGGCGCGGCGCGCCGTTACGCGCCCGCCGACCTCGACGCGCAGGCCTGGCACGATGCCATGGACGCCAAGTTCTTCAGCGCGATCCATCCGACCGACGCGGTGCTCCGGCGCATGATCGGGCGCAAGCGCGGCTCCATCGTCAACATCATCGGCATGGGCGGCAAGGTGGCGACCCCTGTGCACGTGGCGGGCGGTGCCGCGAATTCCGCGCTGATGCTCGCGACGGTGGGACTGGCGTCGGCGCAAGGCGCCAACGGCATCCGCATCAACGGCATCAATCCCGGAGGAACGTTGACCGGGCGCGTGCAGGAAGGCCTGAAAGCCGAAGCGAAAATGACCGGGTTAGCGGAAGCCGAACTGCTCGCACGCGCTCAGGCGCGCATTCCACTGGGGCGACTGGGAACGCCCGAGGAGGTCGCGCGTGTCGCCGTGTTCCTGGCCTCGGACCAGGCCAGCTACGTGACCGGCGCGATTATCGCGATGGACGGCGGGCAGGCCGCGGTGATCTGACGCGCGACGGGCGCCGGCGCAGCGCGAAGAGTCCGGCGAGACCCAGCAGCGCCGCGGTGGCGACGAGCCCGAATTCGCTCAACGTTGGAATCTGGCTCGCCGCGTCGGCCGGCGATGCGGCGCCCAGCCGCAATACTGCACCGGTGGTGCAGTCGAACTGGATGAAGCTGGTATACGTCAGCGTGCCCGAGAGCGCGTGACCAGTATAGGTGCCGATGGTGATGGTGATCGGCGTGCCCGGTGCCAATCCGCCGCCGAAGGCCTTGATGTTGAAGGTCGGGAAGGTGCCAGCGAAGGGACCCACGTTGCTGCCGGTCTCATCAACAAAGGACTCGATGGTACCGACGCTCGGCGCGGAGACGCGAACGTCGGCCGAGGCCAGTGTATCGACGTGGATGAAGGTATTGAGATTGAACGCCGCACCACCGCAGCTGCCTGCGAGGTTGGTCTGGCTGAGCAGGATTTCGATCGATGGCAGGACCGACGAGGTCGCCGTGGGGGCGGCGATCTGTACCGGACTACCCAGGGTACCCACCGGATCGGCGCAGACGGCGGTCGCCCACAGGGCCAGGCACCCGGTGACGATTCCTATCGCTCGCGCAGCCAATCTCACGCCTTATACTCCAGTCGATGCGGGCCCCCGTGGAGGCCCGATGAATTCAGGATAGCCGGTTGCCCGTGGCACGGTCCAGCCGCAAATCGCGCCCGCCGCCGCATTGCCGGCAGTTGTGGCGCGGAAGCCACGCCCACTGTCTCCATGCCCCGACAGTTTCGATCGAATTCAAGGGTTTAGGCCCCGAAATCGACCAAAATGGCGTGGCCAGATTATGACTCCTTGCACCGCAAATTCGTTCGCTGAATGATCTGCGCAGCAAGCGCAACGGTGTCTGCGGCGTGACTGCCGGCGTGGGGTCGTCCAATCCCGGTTTGCTAAGATCTCCCCAAGTCGCTCCGAGGCGCATACAGGTGCCCGCAAGTCGCGACGCCCGCCCATATCCCCGCATGAAATACGCCGACCTCCGTGATTTCGTTGCCCAGCTCGAGCGCCGTGGCCTGCTCAAGCGTATTGGCGTCGAAGTCGACCCGCGACTCGAGATCACCGAGATCTGCGACCGCGTGCTGCGCGCCGGCGGACCGGCCTTGCTCTTCGAGAAGCCCAGGGGCCACACCATGCCGGTGCTCGGCAATCTGTTCGGCACCCAGCAACGGGTCGCGCTGGGGATGGGCGAGGACTCGGTTGCGGCGCTGCGCGAAGTGGGCGAACTGCTCGCGTTCCTGAAGGAGCCCGAGCCACCCAAGGGACTCAAGGACGCCTGGCAGAACACGCGTCCGGTGTTCATGCAGGTGATGAACATGGCGCCCAAGGAGCGCGCTTCCGCGCCGTGCCAGGAGATCGTCTGGGAAGGCGGCGATGTCGATTTAGAGCGGCTGCCGGTGCAGACCTGCTGGCCCGGCGACGTCGCACCGCTCATCACCTGGGGCCTGACGGTGACGCGTGGCCCGCACAAGGCGCGGCAGAATCTCGGCATCTATCGTCAGCAGGTGATCGCGCGCAACAAGGTGATCATGCGCTGGCTGGCGCAGCGCGGCGGGGCGCTCGACTTTCGCGACCACGCCCTGGCGCACCCCGGCGTGGCGTTCCCGATCGCGGTGGCGCTGGGCGCCGACCCGGCGACGATGCTCGGCGCGGTGACGCCGGTGCCCGATAGCCTGTCCGAGTACCAGTTCGCGGGATTGCTGCGCGGCGCGCGCACCGAGATCGTCAAGTGCATCACCCACGACCTGCGGGTACCGGCGTCCGCCGAAATCGTGCTCGAGGGCCATATCCAGCCCGACTCCGCCGACCCCAGCGGCTACGAGACCGCGCTCGAAGGCCCCTTCGGCGACCATACCGGCTACTACAACGAGGTCGAGCGCTTCCCGGTATTGACCATCGAGCGCATCACCCTGCGCCGCGATCCGATCTACCACTCGACCTACACCGGCAAGCCGCCCGACGAGCCCGCAGTGCTCGGCATGGCGTTGAACGAGGTGTTCGTTCCGCTGCTGCGCCGGCAGTATCCCGAAATCGTCGACTTCTACCTGCCGCCCGAAGGCTGCTCGTATCGACTCGCGGTCGTGAGCATGAAGAAGCAGTACCCGGGACACGCCAAGCGCGTCATGTTCGGCATCTGGAGTTTCCTGCGCCAGTTCATGTACACCAAGTTCATCATCGTCACCGACGACGACATCGACGTGCGCGAGTGGAAGGAAGTAGTCTGGGCGCTGACCACGCGCGTCGATCCCGCGCGCGACACGCTGATCGTCGAGAACACGCCGATCGACTATCTGGACTTCGCTTCGCCGGTCGCGGGGTTGGGCGCAAAGCTGGGCATCGACGCGACCAACAAGTGGCCGGGCGAGACCGCGCGCGAGTGGGGGCGTCCGATCGCCATGGACGAGAGCGTCAAGCGACGTGTCGACGCGATCTGGCAGGACCTGGGACTATAGCCTCCTCCGGCCGAGGCGAGCAGCACGCCGACGCAGCGCCTATTTCTTCGGCTCGCCGCCCTTCCATTTTCGCGCGATGCCGAACAGCGCGAAAGCGATCGACCCGAGTCGCACCCAGTACGCGAGCTTGCGCAACCCGAAAAGCGGTGCGATGGCCTCGACCAGCGCGACCGCGGCCGCGGGCTTGGCGACAGCGCTCCCGATCAGGCCAGCCGGTCTGATCGCATCGCGCAATTCGCCGGCGTAGAGTGCAACCTGCAGCCGTTCCAGGCGCAGGCGCGCGACCAGGAGCGCTTTCTGCGCCGCCAGTTCGTCGAGCTTCGCGCTCATTGCTCCCGCCTCAGCGCGGCGGCGTCGTGGGCGAACTCGGCCAGCGTCGCTTCGAATGCAGGCGTTCTTTCGCGTTGTCGCCGCTTGAGGCGCATGACAACGAGCACTGCCAGCACGACGTAGAACAGCGTCACACCGGCGATCGCTTGCAGGCGATAGGTGTCCCAGAAGCAGGCGATCACGAAGATCGAGGCGAACAGCAGCGCGAACAGCGCCAGCAGGACGCCGCTGAGCACGAGCACCAACAGTTCCGTCGCGCTCTCGCGCTGTTCCTCGAACTCGAGGGATGCGAGTTCCAGGCGGCTGCGCAGCAAGGCCACCAGCGTCCCGCTCAGGCGCGCGAAGGCGTCTGAGAGACCGCCGGTGCGCCGTGGTTCCTGCCCTTCCGCCACGGAAGTCTAGCGACGACTGATCAGCAGGCCCATCAGGAAACCGACCGCCGCGGCGACGCCCAGCGCCTGCCAGGGATTGTCGCGCACGTATTCGTCGGTCGCGCGCGCGGCCGCTTTGGCCCGCTCGGTCGCGTCATCCTGCATATCCTGCAGCTTGAGCTTGGCGGTGCGCAGCTTCGCTTCGACCTGCGCGCGCAGATCGGTCGCGCGTTCGCCCGTTTCCTTGGTGGCCTGCTTGAGCAGCGTATCGGCTTCGGTCAGCACTTCGGTGAAATCCTTGACCAGCGCGTCGCGGCTGCGCTCGAATTTTGCGGCAGTCATCAGCATCTCCAATCGGTGAACAAAGGGGGTGCCGAACCCGGGCACCCGTTGGCGTATTATAGCGCCGCGATTGCTACCCGCCGACCAATCCCTTGCGCTTGAAAACGACGCCATGAGCCCTAGCCAATTGCCGGTACTCGATCCCGCGGCGGTCGCCGAAGTGCGCGGGTCGGGTTACCCCGAACCGTTCCGTGCGCGCATGGGCGACCGCGTCAAGCGCCGCCTGGGCAATGCCTGCGGCCTGACGCACTTCGGCGTCAACCTGGTGACGCTGGGCCCGGGCGGCCAATCGGCACTGCGCCACTGGCACACGCACGAGGACGAATTCGTCTACATGCTGTCCGGCGAAGTGACGCTGGTGACCGATGCGGGCGAGCAGGTCCTGCGCGCGGGCATGTGCGCCGGCTATCCCGCGGGCAAGGCGGATGGTCATCACATGATCAACCGCGGCAGCGTCCCCGCCACCTATCTCGAGGTGGGCGATCGTGTCGAGGCCGACACTGCTTACTATCCCGACGACGACATCATGTTCGAAGGAGTGGGCGCTGAGATGCGCTACGTGCACAAGGACGGCCGAAACTATCCTTGAAGCAACGCCGTCCCGCCACCATCTAGTGCCCAGGTCCCGCAGTCCAGACAACCAGGGAACATGACCATGACCGAACCGTCCGCACCCGAAGCCTCCGTCGCGCCTGCCACGCCATCGCCGTCGCTGATTTCGATGACGCTGCTCGTCTATGCGTTGTTCGGCGTCGCCGCCGTCGCGTCCTTTGTTTCGTCCGGCCTCGTCGCGGTGTGGCCGCTGGTCGGGCTGGTCGGCATCGTCGGCCTGATCATTGCCTACATCAAGCGCGACGAGGCCGCGGGAACGTGGCTCGAGTCGCACCTGCGCTGGCTGATCCGCACCTTCTGGTGGTCGCTGCTGTGGGACGTCATCGGCGTCCTCGTGCTGGTCACGCTGGGACTGATCCTGGTCGGCATTCCCATCGCCATCGGCATCTGGATCTTTACCGCGATCTGGGTGATCTACCGCCTGCTGCGCGGCTACATGCTGTTCAAGGACAGCAAGGCAGTGCCCAACGCCTAGACTGGGCGGGTGTCGGCGTTCGCGGGCGCTTTAGCGCGCGCCGCTGCTGCCATTCGCCACCGCGTACACCCACTCGACCAGCGCATCCAGCGGCGCCTGCGCGCGCGCCGCGTTCGGGTGATTGACGAAGCACACCACGACGAAAGTGCGCCCGCCCGGCGCGAACACGTAGCCGGCGATGGCGCGCACGCCTTCGAGCGAGCCGGTCTTGAGGAATGCCTGTTCGGCGACGGCGTCCTTTTCGAAGCGCTTGCGCACCGTGCCGTCGGTGGCCGCGACCGCGAGTGAACTCACATAGTCCGCGCGCACATCGCTTGCGTACGCGGCAGCGAGCAGGCGCGCGAGGCTTTGCGCGGCGATGCGCTCGTGGCGCGACAGCCCAGAGCCATTGTCGAGCACGAGCTCGGGAAACTGCAGTTTCCGCTCGCGCAGCCAGCGCTTGATCACTTCGCTTGAGTGCGCCGTCGTCGCCGGCGGAGGAAAGCCTGTCGTGGCCAGGGTCAGGAACAACTGTCGGGCCATGACGTTGTTGGACATCTTGTTGATGTCGCGCACGACGTCGTAGAGTGGCGGCGATTCCAGGGTCGCCAGCAGCTTCGCGCGTGCAGGCGCCTTGCCGTCGCGCACGCGGCCATCGAAGGTGCCGCCGGCATCCGCCCACGCGCGAGCGAAGGTGTCGCGCACGAAATGCGGGTGATCGAGGACCGCGACGTACCAGTCGCGCTCGCCGCAGTTCGCGGGATAGCGCCCGGCGAAGGTTGCTTCCGCGCCCGTGGCACTGTTGGCGAAGCTCGCCTGCAGGTCGGCGCGCCAGTCGCCACAGTCGCCCTGCGCCAGACGCGGCGCGCCGCGAATCGCCACGCTGGAGAGCGCCGGCTCGGTGCGCACCGTGACCGCGTCGCCGGCAGCGTTGGGCGCGAACACGAAGCGCACGCTCTTGAAGCTGAGCAGCAGCGCATCGGGTCCGACGTTGTACGGCTTGAGCGGCTCGCCGTCGAAGGCGGAAGGATCGTGCGCGGGCGGCGCGAAGTAGGTCCTGTCGAGCACCAGGTCGCCGCGAATGCTCACCAGCCCGGTGGCACGCAGTTGCCGGACGAACTCCTGGAACTGCTCGAGTGTGATCTTGGGGTCGCCGTAGCCCTTGAGCACCAGGTTGCCGTCGAGGACACCGTTGGCGATCGAGCCATCGGCGTAGGCTTCGGTGCGCCAGCGATAGTTGGGTCCCAGCAGTTCGAGGCCGGCGAAGGTGGTGAGCAGCTTCATCGTCGACGCCGGATTCATCGGTCGCGACGCTTCCTGCGCGATCAGCGGCTGCGTCTGCCCGAGTTCCTGCACGTACGCGGTGACCGCAGTCATCGGAACGCCCTGCACGACAAAGGCACGCGCGATCGGCTTCGGAAGGCTCGCCGCCGTGGCGATACCACCGCCCAGACAGACAGCCAGCGTCGCTGCACACAAGGCGTGTACGCGCGTCATGCCAACTCGACGATGTCCAGCGTCCGCGTCGCCAGCAGCGCCATTTCATCCGCGGTGAGGCAGTACGGCGGCATCCAGTAGACGGTGCGTCCAATGGGTCGCAGCAGCAACTCGCGTTGCAGGCCTTCGCTGAAACACCAACGCGCGAAGTCTTCGCGCGCGGTGGTGACGTCGAAGGCCCAGATCATGCCTGTATTGCGGTAGTTGGCGACCTTCGGATGCGCGGCGATCGGCTCGGCCAGCGTCGTAAGCGTCTGCGCGCGCACCCGGTTCGCGGCGATCACGTCTTCATCCACAAAGAGGTCGAGAACCGCGAGCGCCGCCGCGCACGCCAGCGCGTTGCCGGTGTAGGAGTGCGAATGCAGGAAGCCGCGCGCGGGATCATCGTCGTAGAACGCGCCATACACCGCATCGGTTGTCATGACCACCGACAGCGGCAGGTACCCTCCAGTCAGGCCCTTCGAGAGGCACAGGAAATCCGGCGCGATGCCAGCCTGTTCGCATGCGAACATCGTTCCGGTGCGGCCCATGCCGGTCATGATTTCGTCGGCGATCAGGTGCACGCCGTAACGGGTGCACAGCTCGCGGGCGCGTGCCAGGTACACCGCATCGTGCATCGCCATGCCGGCGGCGCCCTGCACCAGCGGTTCGACGATCAGCGCCGCGGTGGTCGCGTGATGTGCCGCCAGATGCGATTCCAGCGCGCGGGCCGCTGTAAGTGCCTGGTCCCGCGCCGAGCGGCACTCGCCCGCCAGCCGCGCATCGGGCGACGCGACGATTGCTTGGCGGCGCAGCAACGGCGCGTAGGCGTCGCGGAAGAGCGCGACATCGGTCACCGTCAATGCGCCCAGCGTTTCACCGTGATAGCCGCCGGCGACGCTGACGAAGTTCGTCTTCGCGTCGTGTCCACCGTTGCGCCAGGCGTGGAAGCTCATCTTCAGCGCGATCTCGACCGCCGACGCCCCGTCGGAACCGTAGAAGCAGTGGCCGAGCTTGCCCGGCGCGAGCGCTGCCAGCCGTTCCGAAAGCTCGATCACCGGCCGCTGGGTGAAACCGGCGAGCATCACGTGCTCGAGTTCGCCAAGTTGCGCGGCGATCGCTGCATTGATGCGCGGATGAGCGTGACCGAACAGGTTCACCCACCACGAGCTGACCGCGTCGAGATAGCGCCGGCCGTCGAAATCGTGCAGCCATGCGCCGCGGGCGCGCGCGATCGGCACCAGCGGCAGGCGCTCGTGCTGCTTCATCTGTGTGCATGGATGCCAGACCGCATGGCGACTGCGCGACAGCCATGCGGCGTTGCCCGTCGATGTTTCGGCACGAGCGAGGGTCATCGGCGGATTATATCGGTCGCGCCGCGTGTTCACGGTGGTACGCGTCCGCTTGACACAGGCTCCACGGCACACTACAAGACAGGCCGGACGCTTTCGGAAATGTATCGAATGGACAACAGCGAGGCAGCGGATCGCTACGGCATGCCGGCGATCGCGCTGCATTGGCTCACCGCGCTGCTGATCGTCTGCGGGTTCACCCTCGGGCTGTCGATGGTCGGGCTGCCGCTCTCGCGGCAAAAGCTGCAGTGGTACGCGTGGCACAAATGGATCGGCATCACCATCTGGCTCCTGACCTGCGCGCGGCTGGCGTGGCGGCTCGGCCATCCGGCGCCTGTTGCGCCGCCGATGCCCGCATGGCAGCATCGCGCCGCGGCGATTTCGCATGCCCTGCTCTACGTGCTTCTGCTCATCATCCCGATATCCGGCTGGCTCTACAGCTCAGCCACGGGCGTGCAGGTCGTCTACCTGGGCCTGGTACCGCTGCCCGACCTCGTGGCCCGGGATCGCGCGCTGGGCAAGGTCCTGCAGACGGTCCACGAGACGTTGAACTTCACCCTGCTGGGGGTGGTCTGTCTGCATGCGGCCGCGGCGCTGAAGCACCATTTTGTCGATCGCGACACGGTGCTCGCAAGAATGCTGCCGGCCCGCAAAGGCTGAAACGAACCAAAGAGGCTGACCATGGTGTTGCTGCGTTCATTCATACCCTCATTGGGACTAATGCTATTGGCGGCGACGCAAGCCGCGGCCCAGGGGGTGCTCATCGACAAGAGCGAGATCCGCTTCGTGTCGCGGCAGATGGGTGTCAATGTCGAAGGCCGCTTCCGCAAGTGGAAGGCCAACATTGTCTTCCTGCCCAAGGAACTGTCGAAATCCAAGGCCGAGTTCGAGATCGAGCTGGCCAGCATCGACCTGGCCAGCGACGAATCCGAGTCCGAGGTCAAGCGCGCGAAGTGGTTCGACACCGGCAAGTTTCCGGTCGCGAAATTTACCTCGACGTCCATGCGCGATCTCGGCGGTGACAAGTACGAGGTCCTGGGTACGCTGACCATCAAGGGCATCAGCCGCGACGCGATCGTGCCCATCGCGCTCAAGAAGGACGCCTCCGGCAACAGCGTCGCCGAAGGCAACTTCACCATCAAGCGTCTCGACTTCAAGATCGGCGAAGGCGAGTGGGCGGATCCGGATACCGTCGCCAACGATGTCGTCGTGCGCATCCGCATGGTGCTGCCGGCGGTCAAGTAAATACGCGGGAATAGGCGCGCACGTTGCGCTGTTGACTCGTCGTTAGTGGTGTCTGCAACAATTACCCATACCAAGAAGGGAGTGAAGATGAAACGTGTTTGCATGCTGGCGACGCTGATCGCCGTGCCGGTTGCGGCGTTCGCGGCGGAGGAATCCTACATGATCGAGCCGACCCATTCGCAGCCGATATTCGAGATTCAGCACATGGGCGGATTTTCGAGCCAGCGCGGAAACTTCGGCAAACTGAGCGGGAAAGTGGTCCTCGATCGCGCCGCGAAGAAAGGTTCGATCGACGTCACCATCGATGCCACGTCGATCCGCAGTTTCTCCACCGTCCTCGATGGCAAGCTCAAGAGCGACGAGTTCTTCGACGTGGCCAAGTACCCGACGATCACGTTCAAGTCGTCGAACCTGAGCTTCGACGGCGACAAGCTGGTCTCCGCAAGCGGCGACCTGACCATGCTCGGCGTCACCAAGCCCGCGACGTTGAAAGTCGTCAACTTCACCTGCGGCGAGCAGCCGTTCAACAAGAAGCCGATGTGCGGCGCCGAGGCGACCGCGACCATCAAGCGCACCGACTGGGGCATGAACAACAGCCTCAAGGCGGCGAGCGACGAGGTCAAGCTGATTCTCCCGGTGGAAGCGTACCGAGAGTGATCCGCGTCGGTCCGGCGCTGTCGATTGTCGCTGGAGCGCTGCTGTTGACGGCGCAAGCCGACGTCGTGCAGGCGGCGCCGGAGTCCTACCGCGTCGAGGCGCAGATGTCCTCGACCGAATTTGCAGTGACCCACCTCGGCCTGTCGCGTCAGCGTGGACGCTTCGGTCGCACCGAAGGGTCGATCCTGATCGATCCGCAGGAACATTCGGGCACCATCGACCTGGTCGTCGACGCGAGGTCGATCGACACAGGCTGGGCTGTGCGCGATGCGTGGTTGCGCGGCGAGGACATGTTTGATGTCGCGCGCTTTCCGGTCGTGCACTTCGAGTCGACCCAGCTGGTCTTCAATCAGGAACGTCTGATCGGCATCGCCGGACAGCTGACGCTGCACGGCGTGACCCGTCCCGTCGTGCTCAAGATCGAGCGCATGCAGTGCGGCGTCATACCCGACAGCGGCCGCGAGGGATGTGGCGCGGGAGCGAGTGCCAGTATCAGGCGCTCGGACTTTGGGCTCACCTACGGGCTGGGTCTGGTCGGCGATGAAATCGACCTGACCTTCCAGGTGGTTGCATACCGCACGTCGCGGTGACCCGCTAGGAGACGACTGCGGGTGCGTCCTGCCGCAGTCGCGCGATCGCATCCCAATCCCAGTCGATCCCCAGCCCCGGCTCACTGGAGGCAAATGCGTGCCCATCGCGAATCGAAAGCTGCGTGCGAGTGATGGTATCGAGCTGCGGGATGTACTCGACCCACCGGCTGTTCGGCACCGCGCAGCACAATGCGACGTGCAGCTCCATCAGGAAGTGCGGGCACACGGCGACGTTGAAGGCTTCGGCCATGTGCGCGACCTTGAGCCACGGCGTGATGCCGCCGATGCGCGCGACGTCAACCTGCACGATTGAGCACGCGCCGGCCTGCAGGTAGTCCTTGAACTGCGAAATGCTGTAGAGCGATTCGCCGACCGCGATCGGCACCGACGTGCTGCGCGCCAGTTCGGCGTGCGCGCCCACGTCGTCGCCGGGCATCGGCTCCTCGAACCAGGCGATGTCGAGCGCCTCCAGGTGGCGTGCGCGGCGGATCGCTTCCGAGAGCGAAAATCCCTGGTTGGCATCGGTCATGATGTCCCACGCCGGGCCGACCGCTTCGCGCACGGCGGACAATCGTGCGACGTCTTCGGCGACGTGCGGACGGCCGACCTTGATCTTGGCGCCGCCGAAGCCCTTGGCCTTCGCCGCCAGCGCATCGTCGACCAGCGCCTTCGGCTCGATGTGCAGCCAGCCGCCTTCGGTGGTGTAGAGCGGGCACGATTGCTTGGCGCCCCCGGCAACGATGTGCAACGGCAGCTTGGCCCGACGGCTGCGCAGGTCCCACAGCGCGGTGTCGATGGCGGCGAGCGCCAGCGCGGTGATCGCGCCGACCGTCGTGGCATGGGTGTGAAACAGCAGGTCGCGCCAGATCGCCTCGATGGCCGCGGCGTCGCGGCCGATCAGCCGTGGCGCGAGATGATCGCGCAGCAGCGCGATGACCGACGAGCCTCCCGTGCCGATGGTGTAACTGTATCCCGTGCCCACTGCACCCTCGCGATCGAACACGCGCACGATGGGCGTTTCCTGCGCGACGAAACTCTGGATCGCGTCGGTGCGTTTGACCTTGGGGATCAGGTCGACCTTCGAGATCTCCACGCGCTCGATGATTGCCATGGGCTTGTTCGCTCTAGCGCAGCAACGCGCGGAAACGGTTGGTCGCCGCGACCAGTTCGCGCGCGATGCCGGGTTCGCGCGCGGAATGGCCCGCATCGGCGACGATGACGTACTCGGCCTCGGGCCACGCGCGATGCAGGTCGTCGGCGGACAGGATCGGGCAGACCGCGTCGTAGCGCCCCTGCACGA
The DNA here is from genome assembly GCA_963741315.1 of uncultured beta proteobacterium. Lineage (GTDB taxonomy): Bacteria > Pseudomonadota > Gammaproteobacteria > Burkholderiales > Casimicrobiaceae > PALSA-1003. The sequence goes on along the minus strand of CAVUHK010000002.1, from coordinate 280,136 downwards.
TGGTGCATGGTAGGTGGCGGATCCTGGCGATGTCGGCGAGCAGCGAGTTGTCGGGCAGGAAGATGTTGTTGACGAAGTAGTGTGCCTCGATGCGCGCGATCGCCAGCGCGACGCCGTCTTCCTCGTATTGCGCGACCAGCTCCGGGTCGGGCAGCAGCGTCGAGCACGAGCCTTCGTAGCGACTCCATGCGCGCGCCGCTGGCATGTGGATGGTGGGATCCGGGTCGATCAGCCGCCGGTGGTAGCCGGCAAGCAGATCGCCGCGCTCGGCGGCGGGTAGAAAACCCGCGAACGCGCGCCACCCCTCGGGAAACACGAAGCGCATGTCGTAGAGGAACCAGCGGATCTCCAGCGGACGGCAGAGGAAGATGCCGCGCAGCACCAGTCCCAGCACGCGGTCCGGGTGGGCCTCGGCGTAGGCGATCGCCAGCGTCGAGCCCCACGAGCCGCCGAACACCAGCCAGCGCTCGACGCCCAGGTGCGTGCGCAGGCGTTCGAGGTCGGCGATCAGCTGCGGCGTGGTGTTGTCGGTGAGTTCGCCCAGCGGTGTCGACTGGCCTGCGCCGCGCTGGTCGTAGATGATGATGCGATAGAAGCGCGGATCGTAGTAACGGCGATGGTCGGGCGCACTGCCGCCTCCCGGACCGCCGTGCAGGAACACCACCGGTACGCCGCGCAAGTTGCCGCACTCCTCCCAGTACATGGTGTGCAGCGCATCGAGACGCAGGCGTCCGCTGCGGCCGGGTTCGATCGCGGGATAGAGGAAGTCGTTGCGCGAGAGCGCGCGCGACGCGAGGTCGCGGGCAGGAGGAGCCGTCGCCCTCATTTGGGCGCGAAAGGCTGCATGAATTGCGGGTCGACCTCGATGCGATAACCGTTGGACAGGCGATTGGTTTCGTTGGCCAGCGCCACCACGGTCATCAGTTCGCGGTACATCTCGGGCGTCATGCCTTTGCCGGTGGCGCCGGCGACGTGCGAATGTATGCAGTATTCGCAATTGTTGGTGACCGACACCGCGATGTAGATCAGCTCCTTGGTCAGCGGATCGAGCGCGCCGGGCGCCATGACTTCCTTGACCGCGTTCCAGATGCGCTTGAGCGTCGGCGGGTCGTTGGCCAGCACTTTCCAGAAATTGTTGACACGGTCGGTCTTGCGCGTGGCCTTGATGTCGTCGAAGACCGCGCGCACCGCGGGCGACGCGTTTTCCGGTTCGATGGGATTGACGAAGGACATGTTCGATCCGCGTGCTCGGTCGTCAGTGCGCTGCCGCGCCCATGCGCACCGCGATGGCGAGTGCATTCTTCATTGCCTGCGTATTGGCGATGCCGCGACCGGCGATCTCGTACGCGGTACCGTGTGCCGGCGTGGTGATCGCCACCGGCAATCCGCCCTGCACCGTCACGCCGCGCTCGAAGCCCATCAGCTTCATCGCGATCTGGCCCTGGTCGTGATACATGGTGACGATGCCGTCGAAGGCGCCGTTTTTCGCGCGCACGAAAATCGTGTCGGCCGGATACGGACCGTCGGCGGGATAGCCGCGTTCGGTCGCGAGCTTGACGCCTGGTCCGATGATGTCGATTTCCTCGCGGCCGTAGCTGCCGTTGTCGCCGTTGTGCGGGTTGAGTCCGCACACTCCGATGCGCGGTTGCGAATTGCCGGCGCGGCGCAGCGCGTCGGAGAGCATGGCGATCGCGGTGGCGACACCTTCGGCGGTGAGCAGGTCCGAAACCTCCTTGAGCGCGACGTGCGAGGTCACCCGCGAGGTCCAGAGTTTGTCGAGCACGTTGAATTCGCCGCACGCGCCGCGGTGATCGAGCACGTCGGCGAACCAGCGCAGTTCATCCTCCTGCGCCATGCCGCCGGCGCGCAACGCTGCCTTGTTCAGCGGCGCGAAACACACCGCGTCGACGCTGCCGCGCCGTGCCAGGTCGAGTGCCAGGCGCAACGAATCGAGCATGAAGGCGCCATTGGCTGCGGTTGCCTGCGCCTGTGGAAAGGCGCGCGTGTCCCAGCCGTCCCACTGCAGGCGCGACACGGGTTCCGCCGAGCGCGTCGTGGCGTCCATCGGCTGCGTCGGCAGATCGAGTCCCACACCCGCGGCGCGCGCTGCCGCTTCCAGGCTTGCGCGCTGCGCGATGAGCAGGAAGTGCGCGTCGGGCAGCGTGGCACGGTCGGCCAGGACCTTGGCGACGAGTTCCGGACCGATGCCCGCCGGGTCGCCGGCGACAATCGCAATGGTGGGTGTCATTCGAGCTTGATCCCCGATTCGCGTATCAGCTTGCCGTAGCGTTCATAGTCGGCACGGTTCAGTGCTGCGAACTCGGCGATGGTCATTGTGCCCGGTTCGCCGGCGAGCCCGGCAATGCGTTTCTGCACGTCGGGAAGCTTGAGCGTCGCCATGATTTCATCGTGCAGCTTGGTAACGATCGCCGGAGGCGTTCCCGCCGGCGCGAACACGCCGTACCAGGTCGTCATTTCCATTCCGGGAAAGCCGGCCTCCGCGAGCGTGGGCACGTCGGGCAGCTCGGGCGAGCGCTTGGGCGAAGTCACCGCCAGCGCGCGCAGCTTGCCGCCCTTGATCTGGCCGATGGCCGACGACGTCGTATCGAACATGATTTGCGCCTGGCCACCGAGCAGGTCGGCGTGTGCCTGCGCGCTGCCCTTGTACGGGATGTGCGTCATCTGCACACCGGCGACTTTCTTGAAGGCTTCGCCCGCGAGGTGCTGCGTGCTGCCGGCGCCGGACGACGCGTAATTGAAGCTGTCCGGCTTGGCTTTCATCTGCGCGACGAGTTCGCGCACGTCCTTGGCAGTGACGGCAGGACCGACCACCAGCACATTGGGCACGACCATGACCAGCGCGACCGGCGTCAGGTCTTTGAGCGTGTCGAAGTTGAGCTTCATGAGGTTCGGCGCGATCGCCTGGCCGGTGGTAGTCGCCACCAGCAGCGTGTAGCCGTCCGGCGGTGATTTGGCGGTGAAGTCTGCGGCGATCGTGTTCGACGCGCCCGGGCGGTTGTCGGTCACGAACGACTGCTTCATCGATTCGCCCAGCTTGTCGCCGAGCATGCGTGAGACGATGTCGGTACCGCCGCCCGCCGGTGCCCCGACTTCGAGCTTCACAGGCTTGTTCGGATAGCTTTGCGCGCCGGCCTGCGGCGCGACCAGCGCCGTCACGGCCAGCAACGCAAGCGCCGCGCGATTGCGCGCGCGGCGGCAAGGTTGCGCGTTGATCATTACCTAGCGCCCCTTCTTGTAAGCGACCACTTTCTGTTTCTGCTCGCCCAGCCCCTTGATGCCCAGCGTGACGACGTCACCGGCCTTCAGGTAGATCGGCTCCGGCTTCATGCCCATCGCGACCCCCGGCGGGGTTCCGGTGGTGATCACGTCGCCCGGCAGGAGCGTCATGTACTTCGATACGTCGGCGACGACTTCGGCGGCGCCAAAGATCATCGTCTTGGTGCTGCCGCGCTGGCGCTTCTCGCCATTGACGTCGAGCCACATGTCGAGGTCCTGCACGTTCTTGATCTCGTCGGTGGTGACCAGCCAGGGGCCGGTCGGGCCAAAAGTATCGCAGCCCTTGCCCTTGCTCCATTGCGAACCGCTGAGCTTCAACTGGTAGTGGCGCTCGGAGACGTCATTGATCAGGCAGTAGCCCGCGACATATTTGAGCGCATCCTTGACCGAGACATGCTTTGCCGTGCGGCCGATAACGATGCCGAGCTCGACTTCCCAGTCGGTGTGCGTCGAGTCGGGCGGCATCATGATGTTGTCGTTGGGGCCGACCATGGAAGTCGGCGATTTGAAGAACACGATGGGGTATTCGGGAATCGGCGAGCCGGTCTCCTTGGCGTGATCGACATAGTTCAGTCCGATCGCGACGAATTTCGACGGGGTCGCGACGCAGGAGCCCAGTCGCGGCTTGCCTTTCACCAGCGGCAGCTTCTTGGTGTCGAGCTTGCGCAGCTTGGCGATCTCGGCCGGCGCCAGCGATGCGCCATTGATGTCCTTGACCTTGCGCGACAGGTCGCGCAGCTTGCCGTCGGCGTCGATCAGTCCGGGCTTTTCTTTTCCGGCGGGGCCGTAGCGTACGAGTTTCATGCAATTCTCCTGAAGGGGTGGGTGAAGTGGCGCGAGGCCGGATGGAACGGTGACGGTTATCGACAGCGAAACGCGAGGCCGTTGGCCTAGATGGTCATGCCTCCGTCGACCGAATACACATTGCCGGTCGCGAACGCCGATTCGTCCGAGGCCAGGAACACAACGACCGGCGCAATTTCCTCGGGCTTGGCAAGGCGGCCCATCGGCTGGCGCGCGATGAACGCCTTGCGCGCTTCGGCAGGGTCGGCGTAGGCGTTGATCCGGTCGTGCAGCGACGGCGTGTCGACCGTGCCCGGCGCGATGGCGTTGCAGCGGATGCCCTTGGCGACAAAGTCCGCGGCGACTGCCTTGGTCAGCCCGATCACCGCGGCCTTGCTGGCGCCGTAGACGAAGCGATTGGGTATCCCTTTGATCGACCCGGCGACAGACGCCATGTTGATGATGCTGGCGCCAGTGCCTGTTTTTTCGTACGCGGCGAGCATTTTCGGCAGCGCGCACTGGATGGTCACGTACATCGCGCGGGCATTGAGGTTGAAACTGAAATCCCAGTCCTTGGGCGCGCAGTCGAGGATGGTGCCGTTGTGCACGTATCCCGCGCAGTTGAACAGCACCGACAGGGGAGGCAGCTCGTCGATGGTCTTCTTCACCGCCGCATCGTTGAGCACGTCGAGTTGGCGGGTCGAGACGCCAGCGACGCCGGCGTAGGTGTCCAGGAGTCCTGCATTCACGTCGGTCGCAATCACCTGCGCGCCTTCGCGCGCCATTGCCAGCGCAGTCGCCCTGCCGATGCCCTGTCCGGCAGCGGTGATCAGCGCGACCTTGCCCGTCAAGCGTCCACTCACGCCTTCTCCTCCATGGGGTTTTACGGTTTTGGCGCCGCGGGGTCGGATTGCAACAGGCGGCGGGATCAAGTGTGACAGTCTATCAAGTGATGGGGAAATTGGTAATACCACTTGACCAGTCCGGAGCTATTGTTTAGGTTCCGCCTTTCGACCGGAAGACGTGCCGGCGCCTCGCGCGAGCGGGAGCCAGTCACCGAGAGCCATGCCGATCCAGAGCATCGAGCCGCGCAGGCTCTACCGCCAGATTGCCGAGCAGATCCGCACGTTGATCGGCTCGGGCGAATATCCGCTGGGAACGCGGTTGCCGCCGGAGCGCGATCTTGCCCGCCAACTGGGTGTGTCGCGGCCGTCGGTGCGCGAGGCGCTGATCGCGCTGGAGGTCGAAGGTCTGGTCGAAGTGCGCATCGGCTCCGGCATCTACGTGCAAGGGTTGGGGCGTAGCGAGGTCGTGGGACACGAAGGACACCCGGCGGCAGGCCCGTTCGAGCAGTTGCGGGCGCGTTGGGTGATCGAAGGTGAATGCGCGGCGCTGGCCGCGAAATCGCGGAAAAAGGCGCAGCTCGCCGCGATCGAGGAGGCGCTTGAGCAGATGCAGCAGGCCTTGGACGGCGACAAGCAACCGGTGAGCGCGGATCGATTGTTTCATCTGCGCATCGCCGAAGCGACCGGCAACGGTGCGCTGGTGCAGGTCGTCAGGATGCTCTGGGAGGATCGTTCCGGCCCGTTGTACAAACGCCTCGACCATCACTATGCCGCGCCGAAATTGTGGGTCGCGGCGATGGCCGAGCATCGCACGGTGCTCAAGGCGATCACCGAGCACGATGCCGGCGCTGCACGTGAGGCGATGCAACGGCACGTGAATCATGCGTACAAGCGTTTCAGCACGGGCTGGGACGCGGTTTCCCGGGCGACGCCGAAGGCGAAATCCGGAATCATGGCAACGCTGTAAGACGCTGGCGACCTACCGCGCTGGCAATCGTGAACGGAGGATCAACATGCTGACCTGTCGCATCCACGCCAAGGAAGACCTGCGCATCGAGACCGTCGACGAACCGCCGATCGCGCCCGGGCAGGTGTTGATCCGGCTGGGCGCCGGCGGCATCTGCGGCTCGGACCTGCACTACTACTTCGAAGGCCGCAACGGCAGCTTCATCGTGCGCGAGCCACTGGTCCCGGGCCACGAGGCATCCGGAGTGGTCGCGAAAATCGGACCCGGCGTGACGCGGGTCAAGGTCGGCGACAAGATCGCGGTGAGCCCGTCGCATGCCTGCGGATCCTGCGACTATTGCCGCGAGGGCCGCGAACACCTTTGCCGCAACATGCGCTTCCTCGGCAGTGCGAGCCTGTACCCGCACGTGCAGGGCATGTTCTGCGAATACTTCGTCATGGCCGAGCGCCAGTGCTACCCGGTCAGCGGTGACGTGAGCCTCGGCGAACTCGCCATGGCGGAACCGCTAGCGGTCGGCCTGCACGCGGTGAACCGTGCAGGCGACCTGCTCGGCAAGCGCGTGCTGGTGACGGGCGGGGGCACCATCGGTTGCCTGACGGTCATCGCCGCGCGACTCGCCGGCGCGACGTCGGTGACGGTCTCGGACGTGCTCGACCGGCCGCTCGCAACCGCGCGCGCAGTCGGCGCGGCGCGCACGATTCGCGCCGACAAGGAAGGCGACGCGCTGGCCTCGCCGCAATTCGATGTCGCCTTCGAGGCCTCCGGCAGTTTCGCGGCCCTCAAGGCCTGCGTGGCCGCGACCAAGCGCGGCGGCACCATCGTCCAGATCGGGACGCTGCCGCACGAGCCGCTGCCGTTCGTGGTCAACGAACTGATGAGCAAGGAGCTCGACCTCAAGGGCGCGTTCCGCTGGGGGATCGAATTCGACTGGGCGGTCGAGTACATCGCCTCCGGTCGCGTCGACGTCAAGCCGCTGCTTTCGGGACAATTCCCGCTGCAGGACGCGGTCAAGGCGTTCGAGCTCGCCAAGGACAAGACACAGAGTACGAAAGTGCAGCTGATAGCCGCTTGAGATCGCGGCTTGAACAAAACGACTTTTCAACGGAGGAGCAACATGAATCGGATAGGCAAACTGGGCAGTTTTGCCCTGATCGTCGGAATGCTATGCATCGCGTCGGGCAGCGCGCTGGCGCAACAGAAACTGAAGTGGGCGCACGTCTACGAGACGTCGGAGCCGTTTCACAAGTGGTCGGTCTGGGCTGCCACGGAAATCGAGAAACGGACGAACGGGCGTTATCACATCGACGTCTTCCCCGCGTCGAGCCTGGGCAAGGAATCCGACATCAACCAGGGACTCACGCTCGGCACCGTCGACATGATCATCTCGGGATTGTCGTTCGCGGCGCGCACCATGCCGCGCATCGGTGTCGGCTATTACCCGTACACCTTCCGAGACGGCGACCACCTGATCACGTGGGCGAAAAGCCCGGCGTTCGCGGAAATGACCGATGAATACCGCACCAAGACCGGCATCCAGATCACGGCGATGACCTATTACGGCATCCGCCAGTCGACGTCGAACAAGGACTTCAGCGACTGCGCGGGGATGAAGGGGCTCAAGATGCGCGTTCCGGACGTGCCCGCGTATCTCGCGCTGCCGAAGAGCTGCGGAGCGAATCCGACGCCGATCGCCTTCGCCGAGGTCTACCTCGCGCTGCAGAACGGTACCGTCGACGCGCAGGAGAATCCGCTGACGACGATCGAGGCGAAGAAATTCTACGAAGTGCAGAAGAACATCATCCTCACCGGGCACATCGTCGATTCGCTGGCCACGCAGGTCGCGCCGCACGTCTGGAACAAGCTCTCCGACGCCGACAAGAAGGTGTTTGTCGACGTCACGCGCGAGGCCGCGGCCAGCGCGACGAACGAAATCAAGAAGCGCGAAGGCGAACTGGCCGAAGAGTTCAAGAAGAAAGGCGTCAACGTCCACGCGGTCGACAAGAAGACCTTCCAGGACGCGATACTGAAAACCGTGAGCTTCGAATCGATGGGGCTCAGCAAGGCCGACTGGGACAAGATCCAGGCGTTGAAGTGACCCGGTAGCAAGCCAGATGGCCGGCTCACCAGCGCAAGGCATGAAGAAGAACGCACCCGCACCTCCGGTCGCGACCGGTGACGAACACGTCATCGACGCGACCGGGCACATGCACATCACCGACGCGCCCATCGACCTCTCGCACTACTGCTTCGAGGCGTGGCTATCGCTCGGGTTCTACTGGGTATTGGCGGTGACGATCTTCTACCAGTTCTTCACGCGCTACGCGCTCAACGATTCGGCGGCGTGGACCGAGGAAATTGCCCGCTACCTGCTGATCTGCACCGTGTTCATCGCGATATCGGCGTCGGTGTACACCAACCGTCACATTCATGTCGACTTGTTCTATCGCCTGCTTCCAGCGCCGGTGTGCCGCGTGATGTCGACGCTGGTCGACGTCTTGCGCGTGGCGTTCTTTGCCTACGCCGTGTATCTCACGGTGGCGATGATGCAGAAGATGGGCAGCTACAAGATGACCATCGTCGACCTGCCCATGAACCTGGTGTACGGGGTGTGCGCATTCGGCTTCGCGTGCGCCGCCGTTCGCTCGGTGCAGGTGGGAATCATCAATTGGCGACGTGGATTCAGCGTGCTGGAGCGTCCGGAGATACTCATCGAGGAAACGATCTGATGCGCGCGCCCTGTCTCCACGCAGGAGGCGGCCGATGAGTTCGCTGCTCGTCTCCTTCCTCGCCCTGATGTCCAGCGGTCTGCCGGTCGCCATCGCGATGGCGGGCTCGGCGCTGGTCTACATTCTCATCAGCGGCGACCTGCCGCCGTTCGTGGTCGTGCACCGCATGATCAGCGGCATCGACAGCTTTCCTCTGCTGGCGGTGCCGTTCTTCATCATGGCCGGCAACCTGATGAACCACGCCGGTATCACCAATCGCATCTACAATTTCGCGCTGTCGCTGGTGGGCTGGCTCAAAGGCGGCCTGGGGCACGTCAACATCATCGGCTCGGTCATCTTCGCCGGCATGTCGGGCACGGCGATCGCCGATGCCGCGGGCCTGGGCACCATCGAAATCAAGGCGATGAAGGACCAGGGCTACGACCTCGGTTTTTCCGTCGGGGTCACCGCCGCCTCGGCGACGCTGGGTCCGATCATTCCGCCGTCCTTGCCCTTCGTCATCTACGGGATGATGGCCAACGTGTCGGTCGGCCAGCTCTTCGTCGCCGGTATCGTTCCCGGCCTGGTCATGGCCGTCCTGATGATGCTGACCGTCGCGTACTACGCGCACAAGTACAACTGGGGCGGCGACATCGTCTTCGAGTGGTCGCGCTTCGGAAAAGCGGTCGGCGAACTCGGGGTGGTGGTCGGGTTTCCGTTCGTGATGTGGTTAGCGGTGCTTGCGGGGCTTCCGTTCAACATTGCCTTTGCGGGCTGCCTGGCCGGCCTGTTGATTTCCGACTGGAAATGGAAGTTCGACGCGGTGCTGCCGATCATGACGCCGGTGCTGCTCATCGGCGGCATGACCACGGGAGTGTTCACGCCCACCGAGGGCGCGATCGCGGCGTGCGTCTGGGCGCTGTTTCTCGGGCTGGTCTGGTATCGGACGCTGACCTTCAGAATGCTCGTCAAGGTGTCGATGGACACCATCGAGACGACGGCCACCGTCATGTTCATCGTCGCCGCGGCGTCGATTTTCGGCTGGCTGCTGACGGCCACGCGCGTTACCGACGCCGTCGCCGCGTGGGTGCTGGCGTTCACGCATACCCAATGGGTATTCCTGCTGCTGGTGAACCTGCTCATGTTGTTCGTCGGCTGCTTTCTCGAGCCGACGGCTGCGATCCTGATCCTGGTGCCGGTGCTGATGCCGGTGGTGACGCAGCTCGGCATCGACCCGGTGCATTTCGGATTGGTGATGGTGCTCAACCTCATGATCGGGCTGTTGCATCCACCCATGGGCATGGTGCTGTTCGTACTGGCGCAGGGTCGCCAATCTGTCGATCGAAAAAACGACCATGGCCATCCTCCCCTGGCTCATTCCGTTGCTCCTGAGCCTGGCGCTGATCACCTACATCCCGTCGATCTCGCTGTGGCTGCCCCGTCTGTTCTATTCGTGAACCCGGCGCCGCGAAGCGACTCCAACATTCGACGCCCGAACCGCGGCACGAGGAGATACACATGCTGACCAAGACTTCCTTCACCATTCGCCTGCATCCCGACGATGACGTCGTAATTGCCCGGCAACAACTGGTGACCGGCACGACGCTGCTCGACGAAAAAGTCGCGATCTCCGGGTTGATTCCACCAGGCCACAAGGTGGCGACCCGCGCGATTGCGGTTGGCCAGCCGGTCAAGCGCTACAACCAGATCATCGGTTTCGCCAAGCGTCCGATCGAACCGGGCGAGCACGTGCACCTGCACAACCTGGCGATGGGCGACTTCGCCCGCGACTACGCGTATGGCGCCGACACCAAGCCGACGCAATTCGTCGACACCCCGGCGACGTTCAAGGGCATCGTGCGTCCGGACGGCATCAATGCCGGTCGGGTGGCGACGCGCAACTACATCGGCATCCTGTCGACGGTGAACTGCTCGGCCACAGTCGCGCACGGCATCGCCGACGCGTTCAAGGGCGGCGCGCTGTCCGCCTTTCCGAACGTCGACGGCGTGGTCGCGCTGACGCACGGCAGCGGCTGCGGCATGGATGTGCAGGGCGAGAGCATGCAGGTGCTGCGCAGGACGCTGGGCGGCTACGCGCGCCACCCCAATTTCGCCGGCGTGCTCATCGTGGGGCTCGGATGCGAGGCCAACCAGATCAACGCGCTGTTGGGCGCGGAACATCTGGAGGAAGGTCCTTCGCTGCGCACCTTCAGCATCCAGGACACGGGAGGCACGGCAAAGTCGATCGCGTCCGGCATCGCCATGGTCAAGGAGATGTTGCCGCACGCCAACAAGGTGCAGCGACAGGACGTTGCCGCGAGCCATCTCATCCTCGGCTTGCAGTGCGGTGGCTCGGACGGCTACTCCGGCATCACCGCCAACCCGGCGCTCGGCGCCGCGGTCGATCTGCTGGTGCGCAATGGCGGCACCGCGATCCTGTCCGAGACGCCCGAGATCTATGGCGCCGAACACCTGCTCACGCGGCGCGCGGTGTCGCGCGAGGTCGGCGAAAAGCTCATCTCGCGCATCAAGTGGTGGGAGGAATACACGACGCGCAACAAGGGCGAGATGAACAACAATCCGTCGCCGGGCAACAAGGCTGGCGGACTCACCACGATTCTCGAAAAATCGCTGGGCGCGGTCGCCAAGGGCGGCACGACCAATCTTGTCGCCGTCTACGAATATGCCGAGCCGGTGACTGCCAAGGGCTTCGTGTACATGGACACTCCTGGATACGATCCGGTGTCGGCGACCGGACAGGTGGCCGGCGGCGCAAACATGATCTGCTTCACGACCGGGAGGGGATCAGCCTACGGTTGCGCGCCGGCGCCATCGCTGAAATTGTCGACCAACACCGCACTCTGGAATCGGCAGGAAGAGGACATCGACATCAACTGTGGCGAGATCGTCGACGGCAGCGCCAGTGTCGAGGTGATGGGCGAGCGATTCTTCCGGATGATTCTGGACACCGCGTCGGGGACAAAGAGCAAGAGCGAGCGCCACGGCTATGGCCAGAATGAGTTCGTACCCTGGTATCTGGGGGCTGTCATGTGAGCATTGCACTGATTGACAGCGGCGGGCCTCGCCCGTACGCTGGCGCAAAGCCGCAGAGCCATAGTAGTGCGAACACGCACAAATCGATTTGTCATCCGCAAGAGGAGTTCCATGAAGAAGCTGATTGCCGGCTATCGTCGCCGGTTGCGCCGTTGCCTTCGCGGGCCACGTCATGGCGCAGGAAGTGCTAACCGTCTGGTGGGTCAAGGGCTTTTACAAGTCCGAGGACGACGCGCTGTTCGCTGCGATCAAGAAGTTCGAGGACAAGACCAAGGTCAAGGTCGAACTCTCGCAGTATCCCGTGCAGGACATGATTCCGAAGACGGTGGCCGCGCTCGACGCCGGCACGCCGCCCGATGTCGCGTACGCCGACGTCTACGACTTCCAGGTCACCGGCAAGTGGGCCTTCGAAGGCAAGCTCGAGGACATCTCCGACATCATCGCGCCGCAGAAGGACCAGTTTCTCAAGAACACCATCGAGACGACGTACCTCTACAACGACAAGACCAAGAAGAAGGCGTACTACGCGTTTCCGCTGAAGCAGCAGACGATGCACATCCAGTACTGGAAGAACATGCTGGCCGATGCGGGCTTCAAGGAGTCCGACATTCCGACGGGTTGGAAGGCGTACTGGGACTTCTGGTGCGACAAGGTGCAGCCGCGCATCCGCAGCAAGACCGGCAAGCGCACCTACGCGGTCGGCCAGCCGATGGGCGTGGATTCGAGCGATTCGTTCTATTCGTTCCTGACCTACGTCGATGCCTACAACGTCAAGATGGTCGACGACAACGGCAAGCTGCTGGTCGACGATCCAAAGGTCAAGGCGGGGCTCGTCGCCGCGCTGAACGATTACACCAACATTCGCACCCGCGGCTGCACGCCGCCGTCATCGACGAGCTGGAAGGACGTCGACAACAACGTCGCATTCCACAGGAACATGATCCTGATGACGCACAACGCACCATCTCGATCGCGGTCAAGTGGCTCGACGACTCGAAGAACGAGGCGAATTCTCCCGAGCAGCGTGCGCAGGCGAAGAAAAACTACGACGAGCAGATCGCGACCGTAGGCTTCCCGAGAAAACCCGATGGCTCGCCGATGATCTATCGGGCGGCGGTGAAGACGGGTGTCATCTTCGAAGGCTCGAAGAACAAGAAGCGCGCCAAGGAATTCGTCGCCTTCCTGCTGCAGGAAGAGAATCTGCAGCCATACGTCGAGGGCTCGCGCGGTCGCTGGTACCCGGTGACCAAGGCGGGTACTCAGAGCGCTTTCTGGCAGTCCGATCCACATCGCAAGGCCGTGTACAATCAGTTCGCTGCGGGCACCACGCTGTTCGAATTCACCAAGAACTACAAGTTCACGAATCTCAACAACGAGAACGTGTGGGCGAAGGCGATGGGCCGCGTTGTCAACGATGGATGGACGCCGGAAAAGGCCACCGACGAAATGATTGCGCGGATCAAGCAGGTCGCGGGCTGACCATGGCGCGGTAAAGAGCTGAATCTCGAAGCTGACCCCCGACCACCCGACGACAGAGCATCGACTATGGCATCGGTATCGTTCAAGGACATCGAAAAGAGTTTCGGCAGCACCAAGGTCATCCACGGCATTGGCTTCGACATCAAGGATGGCGAATTCATGGTGCTGGTCGGGCCTTCCGGCTGCGGCAAGTCGACGCTGTTGCGCATGCTGGCGGGGCTCGAGGAAATCAATGCCGGCACCATCGCGATCGACAATAAGGTGGTGAACGACGTCGAGTCGAAGGATCGCGACATCGCCATGGTGTTCCAGAGCTACGCGCTCTATCCGCACATGACCGTCGCCGACAACATGGCGTTCAGCCTCAAGCTCAGGAAAGCCGAGCCCAAGGTGATCGAGGAGCGCGTCTCGCGCGCGGCCAAGATCCTGAACCTGCAACCCTACCTCGCGCGATTCCCGCGCGAATTATCCGGCGGACAGCGGCAGCGGGTCGCGATGGGCCGGGCGATCGTGCGCGACCCCAAGGTGTTCCTGTTCGACGAGCCGCTGTCCAACCTCGACGCGAAGCTGCGCGTGGCGATGCGCGCCGAGATCAAGTCGTTGCATCAGCGCCTGAAGACGACGACGGTGTACGTCACGCACGACCAGGTCGAGGCGATGACCATGGCCGATCGCATCGTCGTCATGCACGACGGCCGGGTGGAGCAGATCGGCACGCCACTGGCGCTCTACGACCGTCCCGACAACCTGTTCGTCGCGCAATTCATCGGCTCGCCGTCGATGAATGTGGTCAACGGCACGCTGCGGCGTTCGAATGGCAGCGCGCACGTCGAAGTCGCGGGTGGCGGGCGCTGGCCGCTCGCGAATGCCGCGGGAACCGACGGCCAGGCGGTCGCCTACGGCGTGCGTCCCGAGCACCTGACGCTGGCGAGCGCGGGCACGCCGGGGACCGTGGCGGCCGAGGTGACCGTGGTCGAGCCGACCGGCGCGGAAACCGAACTTCTGCTCACGTCGGGCGACGCGCAGATCGTCCTGGTGTCGCACGGCCGGCCGACGGTGAACCCCGGCGACAAGGTTCATCTGGCGGTCGAACCGGGCATGGTGCACGTGTTCGACCAGAAGTCCGGGGCGCGGCTAACCGCCTGAACCAGATAGACGGGTTGAGACGCGCCTTTCGCGTCCCAGCTAGCGCTTGCTCACCCGATCGAGTCTGACCCAATACAGCAGTCAGTGAGCGCTCACCATCGATCCAACGACAGCGCGCCGATTCGGCTCAGCGTACGCTGGCGACGCTCCAGTTCAGAGGCATTGGCCGACGTTGCCAGATACGCTTCCCGGCGCTCGCGCTCGGCCTTGGCCACCGACGCGTTAATCCATTCCAGACAGCGGATGATGAGGCTCATGATGCCGCCTTCGCGTCGACCGCAGACGCGTTCAAAACTGCTTTCTGGCCGGTCGTAGCGCCACTATTGGCAGCATGTTGCGCCAGGGTCGTGGCCTGCAGCAGACGCGTCCGGGCATACCAGCCGCCGGCCCAATCGTCGGTCAGCGTGTCGGGCGTCACGACCCGCGGCGTCGCATTGGACGCGGCTTCCGCCGCTCGCTTGAACCATCGACCCAGGCGCTGCCTGGCCGTTGGCTCGGTTGCTTTGGCCGCAGCGCGCTCGTCGCGCCGGGGGGACCCCGCAAACAGGGCGTCGGCGGTCAGGCTGGCCAGCAGGTCCGGGATTACATATTGGCGTTTCATCTTGAGTCCTTTCAATCATTCCAACGACATGGTGCGTTGCACAATGACAACATGAGGCCGGAACGCCGGAAAAGCCAATAGTGAGTGCTGATGCGGGTCATAGCCCATAACTATGAGTACTAAGTCCTTGCTGCAATGCACAAAATATGCTAGGGTGAAGCATTGACATTGCAAGGACTGGGCGATGGAATTCAATCGTCTTAAGAGCTTTGCGGCGGTCGCGGAAGCCGGTCATCTGACCCGCGCCGCCGAGAAATTGCACATCAGCCAACCGGCCCTATCGGCCCAGATCAAGGCGCTGGAGGATGAACTCGACCTGCCGTTGTTCGAGCGCACCCCAGCGGGCATGATCCTGACCGCGGCCGGCCGGCGCCTGCTGGCCGAGGCCGAAAAGGTGCTTGCGGCGGCTCAAACCCTGCACTCCGAGGCTCGTGCCCTGAAGGGCGAAGTCACCGGACTGGTCACGCTGGGCTCGCTGTCGGACCCCGAATTCATCCGCCTGGGCGACTTCATGAGCGTCGCGGTCGAGCGCTATCCGCTGCTCGGCATCGAATTCCAGCACGAGATCACTGGCGAAGCACTCGAGCACGTGCGCGCGGGTGCCCTCGACGGCAGCTTTTACTACGGCGAGCTGCGTGCGCCGCAAGTCGCCGGCGTGGCGTTGCGCGAGATCAGCTATCGGGTCGCGGCCCCTTTCGAGTGGCGCGAGCGCATCGAGCGCGCCGACTGGAACGAAATCGCCGCCGAACCGTGGATCATGCCGCCCGAGGTCAGTACCCACCGCCAGCTCGCGCAGGACCTGTTTCGCCCGCACGGCGTATCGCCGACCAAACTCATCGGCGCCGATCACGAAGCCGTCGTCAGCTCGTTGGTGGCCTCGGGTCTTGGCATGGCGCTCATTCGTGATGAAGTCGCGCAGCGCATGGTGGAGGCCGGCGAGATCTGCCTCTGGCGCGACGCACGGGTGGCAACGACGCTATGGTTCATTTACATGCAGGCGCGCGAGCACGATCCGGTCGTTCGCGCGCTGCTCGAGGTGCTGGCCGATGTCTGGAGCCTGCAACTTGGCGCTGGGCGCGCTCCAGGCAATGGCCAGGCGCGCGTTTTGAGCATCGAGGACAAGGCGGTGGAAGGCAACTGAGCCCTCCGGAAATCGCTGGCGGCCACGACCGGGATGACCCTACAATGCGGGCGCACCCGACCCGAACCGTCCGCGTCACGAGGGACCTCTCGCGAGGCAACGCGCACATCGGAACGGGCCCGCTCCTACTCTGAAAGGTGACGCGTTGGCAAAACCGAACTTCCAGTTCCAGAAGCGGCAGAAAGAACTCGAGAAAAAGAAGAAACAGGAGGAGAAGCGCCTGCGCAAGCTAGAACGCCACGCGGTTCCGGCGGCGGATCCGCTGGCGCCGCCCCCAACCGGCGAGGCGCCGACCGACCCGCAGTAGCAGGATTTGCGCTGCGATGGCGCCGGTCTTCGACTTCCTGCGTCCGGAGCTGCCCGCGGGGCTGGCCCGCGTTGCGATGCCGGTGGTCGCCGCGACGCCGCAGACGCTGCAGGATTACGGATTCCTGGTCGATGACCCTGATACCTGCGCCATAGCAATCACTCGCTGGCCGGCTGCGGGCTGGCGGCCCGTTGACGAGGACACCGGCGACCAGGGCGGCACGACCGAGGGTGTGTTCGTCGCCGACTGGCAGGGCGACATCCTGTATGGCCGCAACGAAGCGGTCGGCGGCCACTACATTCTCGCCTACGCCGCCGACCCGACTGTTGCCGATGCGTCGCACGTACGCGATCCGCAGCGCATGCTGCTCTGGCACGCGAATTACCATCCGGATGGCGGTCAGCTCTTCTTTCCGCTCGACCGCGCGCCGTTCATGGTGCCGCTGGCGCGACCCGGCGACGACGTCCGGCCGGAAGATTTCGTCTGCTTCCGCTTCGATGGCACGTGCGGGCTCTATATCCATCCCAACGTATGGCACGAAGGCGTGTTCGCCATGCGCGGCACGCAGCGCTTCTTCGACAAGCAGGGCGCGGTGCACGCGCGGGTGTCGATCGATTTCGCGCGCGAGTTTGGGTGCCTGCTCGAGGCTACGTTGGCGTGACGACACGTCGCGTCGTTCCCGCGAAAGCGGGAACCCAGTGGCGTGTACGATGACGACGCTGGATCCCCGCTTTCGCGGGGATGACCGCATAGACTAGCGCGGCAGACAGGCGGGACCCAGCGGCTCGAAACTCTTGTAGGTCAGGATGAATTCCTGGTGGCCGAGCGCTTCCGAGCATGTGGCCTCGCCGTTGCCGACGCGACCGATGAGATCGTAGATTTCCCTGCCGACTTCGGCCAGCGTCGCGCGACCCTCGAGGATGCGCCCCGCGTCGACGTCCATGTCCTCGCTCATTCGCTTGTAGGTGTCGGGATTGGCGCACACCTTGATCACCGGCGAGATCGCCGAGCCGACCACCGAGCCGCGTCCGGTCGAGAACAGGATCACATGCGAGCCGCAGGCGATGAGCTCGGCGATCTCCGCGTTGTCGTTGATGTTTGGAAAGCCGTAGCGCACTTCGCCATCGGGGACGACGTCGAGCAGATAGAGTCCCTTCGCGGGCGGGGCGATGCCGGGCTTGACGATGCCGTCGATTTTCGATTGTCCTGATTTCGCGTATGCACCCAGCGATTTTTCCTCGATGGTGGTCAAGCCCCCGTCGGCATTGCCGGGCGCGAAACTGGCATAGCCCAGCGTCGCGTAATAGCGCGCCGCCTTGCCCACGCTGTCCTTGAGCGCGACACCCAGCTCGGGCCGCGCGGCGCGTGCCGCCATCAGGTGTTCCATGCCGATCAGCTCGCCGGTCTCCTCGAAGATGGTCGCCGCGCCGGCTTCGACCAGCAGATCGAAGGCGACGCCCATCGCCGGATTGGCGGTCAAGCCCGACGTCGCGTCGGAGCCGCCGCAGATGGTGCCGACGACGAGTTCGGACACGGCCATTGGCACCGTCGGCTGCTCGGCGAGCCAGGGCAGCGTCGCCTCGACCCACGCCTGGCCGTCGGCGATGGTCTTGCGCGTGCCGCCGGTGTCCTGGATACCGATGGTCGCCACCGGCCGCCCGGTGTTCTCGATGGTGCGCGCGAGTTCGCGCTTGTTGAAGCCTTCGCAGCCGAGCGAGACCAGCAGCGCGGCGCCGACGTTGGGATGCGTGCACAGCTTCTGCATCATGGTCAGCGCGTATTCGTTCGGGTAGCAGCCGGGAAAGCCGATCAGGTGTACGTCGCGGTCGCGGAATCTGCTCGTGATTTCGCGCGCGACGTGGTGCGCGCATTCCACCAGATAGGCGACCACCAGGACATTGCGAATGCCCTTGCGGCCGTCATCGCGCAGATAGCCGCGCAAGCTTTGCATCGGTGCGTCGTTCATTCGGGCAGCGTGTAGGTTGGCAGGTAGTTGCTCGCCACGTTGTGCGTGTGCACGTATTCACCGGCAGCGATCGCGCGGGTCGCCGACCCGATCGGGCAGTTGTACTTGAGGATGGTTTCACCCGCCGCGATCGAGCGCGCCGCGAGCTTGTGGCCGAGCGCGATGTCGCGCTCCACGGTCAATGCAAGGCCATCGCAATCGACGCGTTCACCGGCACGCAATGCGCGCAACGCGATGGCGATGTTGTCCTGCGGCGAGAGTTTCATCGTCGCCCGCGCGGGCGGCCGGCGTTCAGAATTTTCCATACTTGTGATACGCCGCGACCGGATCCATGCCGCCGATGAGCGCACGGCGCATGTCGCTCTCGGTGGCGACCACTTCCTCGGTACGCTGGATCGCCTCGTCGGCGCACGCCTGCGGAATGACGACGACGCCGTCGCGATCGCCGAGCAGGTAGTCGCCGGTGGCGATGGTGACCGCTCCGATGGTCACCGGCTCGCCGTAGCGATCGGGAATCCAGCGCGCGACGATGTCGGCGGGCGTGAGGAACGAGCAGAACACGGGAAAGCCCTGCTCGAGCACAAGGTCGGTGTCGCGCGATCCGCCGTCGACCACGTAGCCGCGAACACCGCGCGCGGCGAGCGTCTGCGCGGAGAGTTCGCCCATCAGCGCGACTTCATGGTTGTTGGGCTGGCAGACGATCACATGGCCGGCAGGCGCCCGGGCCAGCAGCGTGCACCAGCCGAGCAGCGTCTCGTCGCGCGTCTTGGTGCGGTCGATATGACCGGCAACGGTCCAGACAGGGCCGGCCAAGCGCGTGCCCGGTGCTATCGCCTTGATCTCCGGCGGCAGCACGACATTCTCATGGCCCATCATGCGCAACACGTCGTGCACCGCGCCGGTGTAGCACCGCGCCAGCCGGTCGGTCAGCGTCAAACTCGGATTCATTCAGGCCGCCGCCTTGCGCGTCCAGCCGCCGACGATCGCGCCCATGACACCCATTCCAACGACCATGTATCCGGCGTTGATCAGCCACAGCGACAACGAGCGCCCCTCGAAGCCGTAGTTGAGCGCCAGCGTGGTCGCGACCAGCGTCATCGCCAGCATCACGCCCGTTCGGATGCCTCCGGCAACCGATTGCGCGCCGAGTTTGGGCAGCAGCCACGCAATGGTGTACGCGACGATGATCGACGTGACGACTGCGATGATGTAGGGCAGCGGAGAATTGCCGTTGTCGGCCATAAGCTGTTCGCGGGTCTTGCCGATGCCGATCATCCACGCCTGGCTGAACATCGTGTACCAGACCGCGCCGAAGGCAAACTGCACCAGGCCGGCGACGATCGCCGCGAAATGGTTGATGCCGCTCATCGATTTCCTCCCCGGAGTGATTGTCGTGGCCGGGTCTCGACGCCCGGATCGTGGCATGGTGCCGCGTCGCGCGCGGCGCCGCAAGGCTTCGCTCAGAACAGTGGCAGTTGCGGGCCGCGTTGTGGTGGACGGAAGAGCGACGTTTCCAGCTGTGCATTACGGTCCGCGTTCAACCCCAGCCGTGCGCAGGCGACGTCGAAGCGGCGGGCCATCAAGTCGGCGAACAAGCCGGTGCCGCGCATGCGCGAGCCGAAATTCGGATCGTTGTCGCGGCCGCCGCGCATTTGCTGGATGAGGCTCATGACGTGCGCGGCGCGCAGCGGGTAGTGTTGCGTCAGCCAGTCGCGGAACAGGTGCTTCACTTCGTGCGGCAGTCGCACCATGATCCAGCCGGCCCAACGCGCGCCATTCGCCGTCGCGGCTTCGAGGATCGCTTCGAGGTCGCGGTCGTTGAGCTGCGGAATCATCGGCGCCGCGAGCACGCCGACGGGAATGCCGGCGTCGGTCAGCGCCTTGACCGCGGCGAGGCGCCGCTGCGGCGCGGCCGCGCGCGGTTCAAGCTTGCGAGCGAGGTCGCGGTCGAGTGTCGTGATCGACACATAGACGCGGGCGAGGTTCTTCGCCGCCATCGGCGCCAGGATGTCGATGTCGCGTTCGACCAGCGCCGACTTGGTGACGATGGTCAACGGATGATCGCAGGCGCTGAGCAGCTCGAGGATCTGGCGCGTGATCTTCCAGTCGCGCTCGATCGGCTGATAAGGGTCGGTATTGGTGCCCAGTGCGATCGCGTCGCAGACGTAACCCGGCTTGGCCAGCTCGGCGGTGAGCAGCTCCACCGCATTCGGCTTGGCGAACAGCTTGGTCTCGAAGTCGAGGCCCGGCGACAGGTCCAGATACGCGTGCGAGGGGCGTGCGTAGCAGTACACGCAGCCGTGTTCGCAGCCCTGATACGGATTGATCGACTGCGTGAAGGGAATGTCGGGCGAATCGTTGCGGGCGATGATCGTTCGCGCACGCTGGATCGTCACCGTGGTCTTCAGCGGCGGCGGATCCTCTCCCTCGGACGGTTCGGGGGGTTGCACCCAGCCGTCGTCGACCGCTTCGCGCGAGTCGTGCGCAAAGCGGTTGCCGGGATTGAAAGTTGCGCCGCGGCCTTTGCGGGGCGGTGGCGTCGAGCCGGTGTCCATGGTTTTGCGATCCCCGCTGCGCGGGGCCCTTCGCCGGGTAGCGCTTACCCCGCCAACTTCGCATCCATCGTAATAGTCGCGTTCAACAGCCGCGAAATCGGACAGTTGGCCTTGGCGTCGGCGGCAACTTCGGCGAACTTGGCGGCATCGATGTTGGGCACGCGGCCGCGCGTCGTGAGGTGAATCGCGGTGACGGTCCAGGCGCCGTTGACCTGCTCCATGGTCAGCGCCGCTTCGGTGTCGAGTGCTTCGGCGGTGAAGCCGGCGTTGTTGAGCATGAACGACAATGCCATGGTGAAGCAGCCCGCATGCGCGGCGGCTACCAGTTCTTCCGGGTTGGTGCCTTTGCCGTCGCCGAAGCGGGCGACGAACGAGTAGGGCGTGTCCTTGAGCGTGCCGCTCTGCGTGCTGATCGTGCCGGTGCCTTCTTTCGCGGTGCCCTGCCAGCGGGCGGATGCCTTGCGTTGCATGGTTTGCTCCGGAATTCGCGATGATCGCTGAAGCGTCAAGTGTATGCCGTAGGCGAGTGCCGGCCAAGTAGCGTGCGCTTACTGAGCTTCAATGCGCGGCGATGCGCTAACATACGCGGGCATTGGCAATCGGGCCGGGACGCGACCATGAGCAAAGCCAAGACCACGCATTTCGACACGCTGACGCTGCACGCGGGAGCGCATCCCGATCCCGCGACCGGCGCCCGCGCCACGCCGATCTACCAGTCGGCTTCGTTCGTCTTCCCCGACAGCGATCACGCGGCGGCGTTGTTCAACATGGAACGCGCCGGTCACGTCTATTCGCGCATTTCCAACCCCACCTGCGCGGTGCTCGAGGAGCGCATCAGCGCGCTCGAGGCAGGCGTCGGCGCCATCGCCGTCGCCAGCGGGCAGGCCGCGCTGCACCTTGCGATCGCGACGCTGATGGGTGCCGGCGGCCATATCGTCGCCTCGCGCGCGCTCTACGGTGGCTCGCACAACCTGCTCGATTACACGCTGCCGCGCTTCGGCATCACCACCACCTTCGTCGCGCCGCACGACATCGACGCGTGGCGCGCGGCGATCCGGCCCGAGACGCGCCTGCTGTTCGGTGAAACGCTGGGCAATCCCGGTCTCGACGTGCTCGACATGCCGCGCGTCGCCGCGCTGGCGCACGAGCACGGGCTGCCGCTGCTGGTCGATTCCACGTTCACGACGCCGTACCTGGTGCGACCTTTCGAACACGGCGCTGACCTGGTCTACCATTCCGCGACCAAGTTCCTCTCCGGACACGGCGTGGTGATCGGTGGGCTGCTCGTCGATAGTGGCGCGTTCGACTGGGAACGCTCCGGCAGGTTTCCCACGTTGACCGAGCCGTACGCGGGATTTCACAACATGGTGTTCGCGGAAGAATCGACGACCGCGGCGTTCCTGCTGCGCGCGCGGCGAGAGGGCATTCGCGATTTCGGCGCGTGCATGGCGCCGATGACCGCGTTCCAGATCCTGCAGGGCATCGAGACGCTGCCGCTGCGCATGCAACGCCACGTCGAGAACACGCGCCGAATCGTCGCCTTCCTTGCCGCGCATCCACTGGTCGAGCAGGTCGGGTATCCGGAGCTGCCGGTGCATCGCGATCACGCGCTCGCGCAGCGACTGCTGCCGCGAGGCTGTGGCGCGGTGTTCAGCTTCGCCATTCGCGGTACCCGCGAACAGGGGCGCAAATTCATCGAGGCATTGAAGATCTTTTCGCACCTGGCGAACGTCGGCGACGCGAAGTCGCTGGTGATACATCCGGCGAGCACGACGCATTTCCGCGTCGCTGCGGCGGATCTGCTTGCCGCCGGCATCACCGAAGGCACGATCCGCCTCTCGGTGGGACTCGAAGACGCCGACGACCTGATCGAAGACCTGTCGCGAGCGCTGTACGCGGCCGGAAAGGCCTGACGCGTCATGCGGCTCGCCGTCGACGGCCACGCCGTCTATGCGTACACCGGCGCTCGGGCGCAGGACCCGGCATTGCCGACACTCGTTTTCGTCCATGGTGCCGCGCTCGATCACAGCATCTGGGCGCTGCAATCGCGCTACTTCGCGCATCACGGCTGCAACGTCCTTGCGCTCGACTTGCCGGGCCATGGTCGCAGTGCGGGCCCGGCGCTCGCGTCGGTCGCCGGTATTGCCGACTGGCTCATCGCGGTGCTGGATGCGGCGGGCGTCGCGCAGGCGACGCTGATCGGCTACAGCCTTGGCGCACTTGCGGCGCTCGACGCCGCGGGTCGTCATCCCTCGCGCGTGTCGCGACTGGCGCTGCTCGGACCATCGGTGCCCATGCCGGTGGCCGACGTGCTGCTGGACGCGGCGCGCGCCAATGACCATCTCGCCTACGAACTGATCACCGGCTGGAGCTATTCCGCCGCGCACCAGTTGGGCGGCAATCAGCAACCCGGCATGTGGATGACCGGCAACGGCATGCGGCTGATGGAGCGTTGCGCGCCTGGGGTGCTGCATACCGATCTGCTCGCCTGCCACGAATATTCCGGCGGCCTCGCGGCCGCGGCGGCGTTGCGCTGCCCGGTATTGATGCTGCTGGGTGAGCGAGACCAGATGGCGCCACCGAAAAACTCACGGGCCTTGATCGCTGCGCTCGACTCGCCAATCGTGATGACGATTCCCGATTGCGGGCACAGCCTGATGGCCGAGGCGCCCGATGCGGTCCTCGACGCGCTGCGCGAATTTCTGCGGCAACCTGCCGAAGTCGCACCATGACCGCTTTCGAACTGGTGGCCTACGACGAGCCCGGAGGCTTTCTCGCCGCGGCTGGGAAATTCTTGCGTGCCGCCGAAGCCGAGAACAGCATGCTCTACCTCCCGGCCGAGCGGATCCTCGTCGCGCCGCAGGATGACGATGCCGGATGCTACTGGGCGACGGTGAGCGCACATGGTGCCGTCGTTGCCGCGGCATTCCATAATCCGATGGGCGGCGTGCTCGTCACCTCCGGCCCGGATCGCGCATGCGCCATGATCGCCGCCGACATGGCCGAGCGCGCGCGCACGCCCAATTCCGTGGTCGGACCGTTGGCGTCGTGCGAATCCTTCTCGCGCAGCTGGCGCGAGTGCACCGGCCAGGCGCATATGTTGCGCTTTCACCTGCGCCACTTCGAACTGACACAGTCGCCGCCGATATTCGCGGCGAACGGCCGTGCGCGGTTGCCGCTGGACTCCGAGTTGGAAACGCTGGTCGAATGGAACGTGGCGTTCGTCGCCGAGGTCGAGCTTCCGGAAACCGAGGAGCAGACGCGGCGACGCGCGCACAACCGTATCGGCAACGGCCAGGTGCGCATCTGGGACGACGCCGGGCCCGTCGCGTACGCGGGTTACGGCGCCGATGCGAGCGACACCGTGCGCATCGCCCCCGTCTACACGCCACCGCGGTTTCGCGGCAAAGGCTACGCGTCGGCGCTGGTCGCGGATTTGTCGCGCGAACTCTTCGCGCGCGGCAAGCGAGCCATCTTCCTGACCACCGATGTGGCCAATCCCACCAGCAACAGCATCTACCAGCGCATCGGCTACCGGCCCGTCGCCGACCACTATCACTTCGCGCTGTTCCCCGCGACGACGTGACGGCGCGCTTTTACTGTCCGCTGCCGTTGGCGGCAGGCGCAACGATCGAGCTGCCGCAAGGTGCCGCGCACCATGCGCTGCGCGTGTTGAGGCTCAAGCCCGGCGATACGATCACGCTTTTCAATGGCGAGGGCGGAGAATATGCCGCGACGCTCGAGCGCGCCGATGCGCGCGCCGCGGTTGCGCGCATCGGCGCGTGGCGCGACGTCGAGCGCGAATCGCCGCTGTACATCACCGTAGTACAAGGCCTGGCCAGCGGCGAGCGCATGGACTTCGCGCTGCAGAAATCGGTCGAGCTCGGTGCAGCCGCGGTGCAACCGGTCGCGACCGCGCGCAGCGTGACCCGCCTCGACGCCGCGCGCGCCGACAAGCGCCTCGCGCACTGGCAGCAGGTCGCGGTATCGGCGTGCGAGCAATGTGGCCGCAATCGAGTACCGGAAGTGTTGCCGCTGCAGGACCTGCACGACTGGCTGCGCGCACCGACGCAGGCCTCGCTGCGCCTGCTGTTCGCGCCGGATGCGGAGCAGGCGATCGGCGAACTCGACCGTCCCGAAGGCGCGATCGAATTGCTGGTCGGCGCCGAAGGCGGACTTACCACCGACGAGGCCGCTGCGGCACTGCGCGCGCAGTTTCGCGCCGTGCGCATGGGGCCGCGCGTGCTGCGTACGGAAACGGCGGCGCTGGCGGCGCTCTCGGCGCTCAACGCTTTATGGGGCGATTGGCGATGAGCCGGGTACGCGACGACACGTTAGAATCGCGGCTGCTTCGATGAGGGACCCGGCATTGGATATCGCGCGTTCGCAATGTTATGACGGCCAGCGTCAGACACTTGCGGCGGCGCTGGTCGTGGCCGGGCTGCTTGCTTCGTGTGCGACGCCTCCCGTGACACCGCCCATCGATGCCAACGCCGACCCGATCCGCGCGGCGTTTGTCGTGCTCGGCGAGGACGGCGTCGCGGTGGCGCGCGTGATCACCGTGGCGCCGGCGTGTCCCGTCATCGACATCGATGGCGTGGCGTCGGCAATGACGGTGCGCGCGCCGCCGGCGACCATTGCCTTGCGTCCGACGGTGAGCGCGCGGGCACAGTCGAAACCTTCGGCGTTTCCGGTGCTGACCTGCGAACGCAGCCTGCCGCCCGGCGCGCTGCGCGCCGGCGTCGGCGGCCACGCTCTGCCGATGCCGCAACGCAATCCACGGCGCATCGTGGTCATCGGCGACACCGGGTGCCGCCTCCAGACGCCGTCGGCGGTCTTCCAGGCGTGCAACGACCGTGCAGCGTGGCCATTTGCGCAGGTCGTCGCAGCCGCGGCGGCCGCGCAGCCCGACCTGGTCATTCACGTGGGCGACTATCACTATCGCGAAAACGAGTGCCCGGCCAATGACGCCGGCTGCGCGGGCAGCCCCTGGGGCTACGGCTGGGACACCTGGGACGCCGACCTGTTCACGCCGGCGCGTGCACTGCTCGCCGCCGCGCCGTGGATCGTCGTGCGCGGCAATCACGAGTCCTGCAATCGGGCCGGGCAGGGCTGGTGGCGTTTCCTCGATCCGCGGCCGCTGCAGGCGGGGCGCGACTGCAACGATCCCGCCAACGACAAGACCGGCGACTACAGCGATCCCTACGCGGTCCCGTATGGAAGCGATGCGCAGTTCCTGGTCTTCGATTCGTCCAAGGTCGGTGTCGCGCCGCTCGCCGCGACCGACCCGATGTACAAGATCTACTACGCGCAGATGCAGCAGGCTTTCGCGCTCGGTCGCCGCGTGCCGCAAAGCATTTTCGCCAACCACCATCCGGTGCTCGGCTTCGCGCCCAATCCATCGCTCACACCGACCGGACTCTATCCAGGCAACGGCTCGCTGCAGTCGGTGCTCGCGCCGATCAACGGCGAGCGCATGTTCCCGGATAGCGTGCAGGCGCAGCTCTCGGGCCACGTGCACCTGTTTGAGACTGTAAGCTACGTCACGGCGCAGCCGACTCAACTGATATCGGGCAACGGCGGGGCATGGGCCGATGTGCCTTTGCCGCGCGAACTGCCACCGGGTGCGACACCTGTACCCGGTGCGCGAATCGGTAGTATCGTGTCGACCAACCGGCCTGGTTTCCTGACCATCGGGCGCGAGCCCGCGACAGGCTGGCACATCGAGGCCAGGGATCAATTCGGTCAACTTTTCACTACATGCACTTTGCGCGACACCAAGACGCGCTGCGTGCCGGAGACTTTGCAATGACGATGCGGATGGGGATGCTGGGTACGGGGTTGGCGTGGGCACTGATGGCAAGCGTGGCAGGGGCGCAGCAGGCGCCCGAGATCCAGAAATTCTCGACGGCGAAACCCGCCGGTGCGCCACCCGGCGAATGGAAGAACGTGCCGCTGGCATCGTTCAAGAAGAACACCGAATACATGGTGGTCACCGAAGACGGTACCGTGGTCCTGCGGGCGATGGCGCATGGCTCGGCATCGGTGCTCGCGACCAAGGTGGATTTCGATCCGCACCAGTTTCCGACGA
Organism: uncultured beta proteobacterium; assembly: GCA_963741315.1. Taxonomy (GTDB): domain Bacteria; phylum Pseudomonadota; class Gammaproteobacteria; order Burkholderiales; family Casimicrobiaceae; genus PALSA-1003. The sequence goes on along the minus strand of CAVUHK010000002.1, from coordinate 253,199 downwards.
TTTCCTGGCGCTGGAAAGTCGCGCAGGGGATTCCCGATGCCAACAACGCCGACCAGAGCAAGGAGGACTCGCCGGTCCGGGTCATGGTTTCGTTCACCGGCGACAGCTCGAAATTGGGTATCAAGGATCGCATCGCGGCGTCGACCGCGCAGTCTGCGTCGGGGCATCCGTTTCCGTATGCCTTGCTGATGTACATCTGGGGCAACAAGGTGCCGCTCGGCTCGATCACGACCAGCAACCGGACCTCGCGCATCAAGATGATCGCGCTCTCGGTCGACGACCAGGGTCTCGGCAAATGGCACAGCTTCACCCGCAACCTCGTCGACGACTACAAGAAAGCGTTCGGCGAAGAACCGGGCAACGTGACCGCGATCGAAGTGCTCACCGATACCGACAACACCGGCGGCGATGCCGAGGCGTTCTACGGCGACATCAGCGTCGGGCCGCCGCGACCCTAGCGTCGCCTCAGTTCACCTCAGGTCCTGGTGGCGCCGGCCGCGATGAGGATGCTGCAGCGGACGCGTTCGATGAGCATCGTATCGACCGAGCCGCGCCACCAGCGCAGCGCGAAGGACTTGCTGCGTGGATGCCCCAGTATCAGCAGTTCGATGCCGAGCTCGCTGACCAGCTTGGTCAGCACGTCCACGGGCTCGCCGACGACGAGGTGATCGTTGACCTTGAGGCCCTTGCCGGCGAGCAGCGCGTGCGCGTCCTTGAGGTCCGTCTCCATGTGTTCGCGCTCGTCGGCGAGCGCGACCTCGGGTACGTATTCGCCCGCCAGCAGGTACGCCGACGGATAGTGGACGACGCCGGCGAGGTGCACTTCGACCGAGGTGTCGGGCGCGATGCGCACCAGTTCATCGAGCGCAAGGCGCGATTCCGGGGTGCCGTTGTAGGCGACGAGAATTTTGCGATACATGCCTGACTCCTCTATGGGCTGCTGCCTGCCACATGCTTGCGGATGGCCAGAGCGGGGATGATCGCCGCCGCAAACGCGATCGTAACGACCCAGAAGCATTCTTGGAAGGCCACGACGGCGCGGCCCTGCCCCGTGTATACACCCAATCGCCATTCGAGCAGAACGGCAAGCAGGTTGACACCGATGGCGCCGCCCAGCTGGCGCACGAAATTGACCGATGACGCCGCGTAGGCGACGTATTCGCCGGCCAGCGACTGGACCGCACCGACATTGAGCGCCGGAATGATCATGCCCAGGCCGACGCGGCCGATGACCAGCCACACCACCAGTATCGCGAATCCGGTCCGGGCGTTGGTGAACGCCATCAGCAGGCTCGACAAGCCAAAGAAGGCGAGCCCCGCCGCGACGATCCAGCGCGGATCGATATGATCAGCGAGTCGCCCGGCGAGCACGATGGTGATGCCCAGCGCAATCCCCGGCCACAGCAGCAGATAGCCCGCCTGCGCGGGGGTGAAGCCGGCGATGTCCTGCACGAACACCGGGATCAGGTATGTCGTCCCGAACAGGCCGACGCCGTAGGCAAAGGACACCAAGGTCGCTGCACGAAAGCCACTGACGGCGAACAGCTTGATCGCCAGCAACGGCGCGCGAGCGCGCAATTCCCAGGCGACGAAGGCGCCGACCAGCGCCAGGGTCAGCAACGCGGTCAGAGCCAGCGCGAGCGAGCCCCAGCCGTAGCGATGTCCGACAACAGGGACATTGAGCAACGCGAGCAGCGCGACCGCGAGCAGGGCGCTGCCCGTCCAGTCGAATGGCTGGCGCGAACCCGTCCGAACGCGTCGCGGGAGGAAGCGGGTTCCCATGATGACTGCAACGATGCAGAACGGCACCGGCAGAAGGAAGATCGAGCGCCAGCCGAACGATTCCAGCAGCAGGCCGCCGATCGCCGGACCCACCGCTGGCACCAGCACGACGCCAAACCCGAACATGCCCATCGCCGCGCCGCGCCGGTGCGGCGGAAACACCTCGAAGAGCGCGATCATCGACAACGGCTGGAGGACCCCGCCTGACGCGCCCTGCAGCACGCGCGCGACGATCAGCGACTCGGTGTTCCAGCTCACCGCCCCGAGCACCGAAGCCGCGAGGAAGATGGTGAGCGCCGCGATAAAAACCCGGCGCTGTCCGAACGATTCGACCAGCCACGCGGTGGCCAGCATGGTCGTCGTCGTTGCCGCGAGAAAGCCGGTCGCGATCCACTGCAGCGAATCGTGGCCGACACCGAATTCCTTTTGCAGCGCCGGAAAGGCGACATTGATGATCGTCGCCGCGATCATGGTCGACACGCTGCCGATCATCACCGTTGCGACCACCCAGCCGCGATGATGCCTTGCAAAGCGCGTGTCGGCGCGGGAATCAGGCGTGGTCATTGCAGTCGCTGCGCGATGCGGTGGTCGCGCCCGGGACAAACCGTCGCAGTCGTCATGTTTCTTGCGTCGCCAGACGCTCTGCCGCGTGCTACGACGCCATCGCCAGCGGCCGCCCCGCGAGCGCGAGCGCGAGCTCGCGCAACGCGTCCCACACGTCGCCACGGCCGATACCCTTGGCCAGCGCGTCGAGCCGCGCCAGACGCGTCAACAGGCTCGGCAGGCTCGCGGGCGCCACCCGCCGCGCGGCGCGCTCCATCGCGCCCTGGCGCCGGCCCCACACGCGGGCCGTGCGCAGCGCCACCGCGACCGGGGTGCCGGTGGCGGTGGCGGCGAGCACTGCGGCGAGGGCATGCAGATCTTCACCGAGCTGCCACACCAACAGCGGGACGCCTTCGCCTGCCGCTTCGAGCGCGGCAAGGATCCGGCAGACGCGCGCGGCATCGCCCGCGAGCCACGCTTCGGAGAGCTGGAAGACGTCGAAGCGCGCGACATCGGCGATCGCCTGTTCCACCGCGTCGGCGTCGAGTTCGCCCGGCGGCAAGAGCAACGCGAGTTTTTCGATTTCCTGTTGCGCGGCAAGCAGGTTGCCTTCGGTGGTGTCGGCAAGGAACTGCAGGGTTTCGCTCGACGCCCGCTGCTGTGCTCGCGCCAACCGGCCCGCGATCCAGGCCGGCATTTCGCCGCGCTCCAGCGGTTGCACTGCGATGGCGACTCCGGCGTCCTCGAGTGCGGTGAACCAGGCGCTGCCCTGCGCGGCGCGGTCGAGTCGCGGCAGCGTGATCAACAGCACGGAGTCGGGCCCGGGCTTGCCCGCGAACGCTTCGAGCACGCGCGCACCTTCGACGCCGGGCTTGCCCGTGGGAATACGCAAATCGATCAGGGTGCGATCGCCGAACAGGCCGAGGTTGCGGCTGGCGCCCTGGAAGGCGTCCCACTTGAAGCCCGGTTCGACCACCAGCACTTCACGCTCCGTGCAACCTGCCGCGCGCGCGGCGGCGCGAATCTGGTCACCGGCCTCGATGGCCAGCAGCGGCTCGTCGCCGTGGACGATGTACAGCGCCGCGAGTCCCTTGGCGAGATGCGCGGCGAGCTGCGTCGGCGCGAGTTGCATCGAGGGCGAATCAGGTTACGCGGCCGGGGTTCGAGCCGATTGCAGGCGGCGCACGATTTGCTGTATTGCGTCGGTCTGCATTTCGCGCCACAGCCGCTGTTCCTCGTATTCCTTGGCCAGCGCTTCGGTATCGCTGTAGGTGTAGGTGCGGCGCACGATGACTTCCGAGGTCGGCAGCCAGTCGTTGCCGTCCTTGTCGTGCACGCGGAACAGGACGCGCTTGGTCAGCAGGAACTCGAACACCTTACCCCCGCTCGACAGCGACAGGATGTGCTTGTTGTCCTCGACGCTGTTGATGTCGAGCACCACCTGCGCACTCTCGGCGGTCGTCAGGACCTTGGCGGTGCCGGCGCTTTCCAGCGAACGCCGCAATGGGGTGGTCATCGGCGACGTCGCCGGCGAATTGAGGTACACGGTTGAAAACGCGAAGTCCGCCTCGCCGCGCAGGTGAAATCCGCAGCCGGCGAGCGCGCCTGCGACCAGGATTGCGGCCAGCAGGTGGCGCGCGCGAGCATGCGAAGCATGCCGGGGGGTGCCGCCCGATGGCGGGCTGTGCTGTGCGCCTGACACGGCTATTCGATCTTCGCGCGGCTCAGCGTCTCGAGCGCCTTGAGTTGCTCGCCGGGTTCGATCTTCTCGCCGTCGGCGAAGACGATCTGCGCCGGCGCGGCGCTGATCTGCGCGGTGCCTGTGTCGAGGATGGCCTGCTGATACTGCGGGTTGAGCGGCAGAAGCTGCGTCGTGCGTCCCGCGTCACCGGATTTCAGTGGTCCCTTGAGCTCGAGTGCAGGCACCGACGCCTGGTACTTGCCCGACGCGTCGCGAAAGTCGACGCGCAGCACCAGCCGGTCGATGGTGCGTTTGCCGGTGTTGGTCACGTCCAGCACGTAGCGCAGGACTTTGCCCGAGGGCGACTTGCCGGTGTCGTCCTTCACTAGCCCCTGCTCGCGAACGACGACGCGTACTTCCGCGCTGGCCGCGGCAAGCTGCTCCTGATAGCGCTTCTGGGCCTCGCCCACAGCCTTGTCGTAGGCTGCCTGCATTTCCAGCGCCTTGGCGATCGAGACCGTCGGTACCGGTCCGCCGCTCTTCTCCTGCGCCTGGACGCGCGCCATGAAGCGTGCGAGTTGCCGCCGGTCCGACTCGGTCAGCTTCGCGGCCTGCGCATCGACGAACTCGGTGCGCGCCTTGGCATCGGCCGGCAGCGGCTTGTCCTCGTTGCGCGTGCACGCCGAGACCGCGATGGCCAGCGCGGCCGCACCCGCGGCATAGCGCTGCCAGGCGCATCGTCGCGCGACGCCGACGCTGCCTTGAAAGTCAGGACGCATCACGGAACCCTCCGCCATCAGGCCGGTGCGGCCAGGACGACATTGACCAGCCGCTTGGGCACGACGATGACGCGCAGCACCTTGGCGGGACTGCCGCGCGGCCCTTCGTTCATCGCGCGCTGCACGTGCGTCGATGCGATCGCCACGGCCTCGATCGTGGCGGTGTCGGCGCCCGCGGCAACGGTGAGTTTACCCCTGAGCTTGCCGTTGACCTGCAACACCAGCTCGATCTCTTCCTGCGCGAGCGCCGCCTGGTCGACCCGCGGCCACGGCGCATCGACAATGTCGCCGTGCGCCGCGGCATAGCCCAGCTGCTCCCACAAGGCGTGCGTGATGTGCGGGACGACGGGATTGAGCACGCGCAGGAGCAGCGACATGCCTTCGCGGGCGAGAGCGTTCGCGGCCGGCGTCGCGGTGGATGGCAACCGCTCGAGCGCGTTGAGCATCTTCATCCCCGCCGAGACGACGGTGTTGTACTTGATGCGCTGGTAGTCATCGTCCGCCTGCTTGAGGTGGACGTGGAGCTCGCGGCGCACTGCGCGCAATTCCTGCGCTGCGGCGACCCAGTCGACAACCGCGGGCGATGGCGGCAGTTCCGCGAGCTGCTGACCATATGCCCACAGGCGCTTGAGAAAGCGAAAGGCGCCTTCCGCACCAGCGTCGGACCACAGCGCGGATTCCTCGGGCGGCCCGGCGAACATCACGAACATGCGCGCGGTGTCGGCGCCGTAGTCGCGTATGAAGTCCTGCGGATCGATGCCATTCTTCTCGCTCTTCGACATCTTGCTCGTGCCGCCGTACTCGACGGGGATGCCGTCGCTCTTCAGCTTGCCGCCCGATATATGGCCGTCGGCATCGTGGGTCACCTCGACATCCTCGGGCGCAAAGTAGTCGATACCGCCGGACTCGCCGCGACGGAAGTAGCTGTGATTGAGCAGCATGCCCTGCGTCATCAGGCGCGTGAACGGCTCGCCGTAATCGACCAGGCCCATGTCGCGCATCACCTTGGTCCAGAAGCGCGCGTAGAGCAGGTGCAGGATCGCGTGCTCGATGCCACCGATGTACTGGTCCATCGGGTTCCAGTATTCGTTGCGCGCATCGACCATGGTCGCCGCGCCGGGGCACGCGTAGCGCATGTAGTACCACGCCGAGTCGACGAAGGTATCCATGGTGTCGGTCTCGCGTTTCGCGGGCGCGCCACACTTCGGGCAGGGCGTGTCGACAAAATCGGCACGTTTGGCCAGCGGATTGCCGGTGCCATCGGGCACGCAATCTTCCGGCAGCACCACCGGCAGGTCCCTCTCGGGGACAGGCACGTCGCCGCACTTGGCGCAGTGGACGATCGGAATCGGCGTGCCCCAGTAACGCTGGCGCGAGATGCCCCAGTCGCGCAGGCGATAGGTGATCTTCTTCTCGCCCAGTCCCATCGCCGCGAGGTCTGCGGCGATGGCGTCGACTGCTGCCTTGTAGGCGAGGCCATCGTACTTGCCGGAGTGAATGCAGACGCCATGCTCCTTGTCCGCGAATTCCTCGCGCCACGCGCTGCGCGTGAACGGTATCGACTTCCCGTCCGGGCCCTTCACGTCGATGACCTGTTTCACCGCCAGGCCATACTTGTTGGCGAAGGCGAGATCGCGCTCGTCGTGTCCGGGCACGCCCATCACCGCGCCCTCGCCATACGCCATCAGCACGTAGTTGCCGACCCAGACCGGCACCGCCTCGCCGGTCAGTGGATGCTGCACCGACAAGCCGGTCGCCATGCCCTTCTTGTCCATGGTCGCCAGATCGGATTCGATCACGCTGCCGCGCTTGCACTCTTCGATGAACGTGGCCAGCGCCGGATTCGAGCGTGCCGCAAGCGTTGCCAGCGGATGCTCGGCGGCAACTGCGCAGAAGGTCGCACCCATGATGGTGTCGGCGCGGGTCGTGAACACCCACAGCTTGCCCTCGCCGATCGGCGCTCCCGCGGCGTCGCGGATCGCGTGCGGAAAGGCAAAGCGCACGCCTTCGCTGCGGCCGATCCAGTTGGCCTGCATCGTGCGCACGCGCTCGGGCCAGCCGGTCATGTTGGGCAGGTTGTCGAGCAGCTCGTCGGCGTAATCGGTGATGCGCAGGTAGTACATCGGGATTTCGCGCTTTTCCACCAGCGCGCCCGAGCGCCAGCCACGGCCGTCGATCACCTGCTCGTTGGCGAGCACCGTCTGGTCGGCCGGATCCCAGTTGACCACGCCGGTCTTCTTGTAGGCGATGCCCTTTTCGAGCATGCGCAGGAACAGCCACTGGTTCCAGCGGTAGTAATCGGGCTTGCAGGTGGCGAGTTCGCGCGACCAGTCGATCGCCAGTCCCACCGCCTGCATCTGTTTCTTCATGTACGCGATGTTGTCGTAGGTCCATTGCGCCGGCGGGACCTTGCTTTTCATCGCGGCGTTTTCCGCCGGCAGTCCGAATGCGTCCCAACCCATCGGCATCAGCGCGTTGTAGCCGTTCATGCGCAGGTACCGATACATCATGTCGTTGATGGTGTAGTTGCGCACATGACCCATGTGCAGCACACCAGAGGGATACGGAAGCATCGACACGCAATAGTATTTCGGCTTCCCCGAAGACTCGGTCGCAGCAAACGTTCCGCGCGCGGCCCAGTGCGCCTGCGCGGCGGTCTCGATGTCGGTGTGGCGGTACGGTTGCATATGCGGATGCGGCTCCAGCCGGGGTCGGGCGATTATACCGGGCCGGACCGTTCGCCCGGACGCTTCACCGCAGTGCGGGAGCAAACCACGCGACGATGCCGAGCAATGCAAACAGGCCGGCGGCAACGTAGCGCACCAGGTGGAGCGGGATGCGGGCAGCGGCCTTGTTGCCGATAAGCACCACCGGCACGTCGGCGATGAGCATGCCCACGGTCGTGCCGGCAACGACGGCAATCAGGCTGTCGAATCGCGCAGCGAGCACGACGGTCGCGATCTGCGTCTTGTCGCCGATCTCGGCGATGAAGAAAGTGAACGCGGTCACGGCGAACACACCGAATCGACTGGTGGGCGCTTGCGCTTCGTCGATCGTGTCGGGCTTGAGCGCCCACAGCGCGACCGCGAAGAACGACGCCACCAGCAGCCAGCGCAGGTATTCCGGCGGCACGACCTGGCGAACCCATGCGCCGAGGATGCCGGCGAGCGCATGATTGACCAGTGTCGCGACCAGGATACCCAGGATGATCGGCAGCGGCTTGCGAAAGCGCGCGGCGAGCATCAGGGCGAGCAGTTGCGTCTTGTCGCCGATCTCGCCGACGGCAACGACGACGAGCGAAACGAAGAATGCTTCCATGGGGAATGGTTTCGCTGTGGGCTTTGCGGCCCGCAGGCCATCGTTCGCGGGCCGTCCGTCGGCTGGCGCGCCGCGGCGGGCAGCACCCTGGGACCGACGGGGTAAAATTGTACCCCAGCGGGGAACCCTCCCGTCTTTGCACGACCCAACGACAGCGCGATCCGCGCTCTAATCGCCCCGCGACCGCCCGATCATGACCCGTAGTGGATTACTTGCCGTAATCACTGCAGCGACGCTGGCCCTTGCCACCGGACACGGTGTGCGCGCCGAGCCCGTACGCACACCGCATGTCGAGGCGGAACTCGTCACCGAGCGCACCGCGTTCGTCCCGGGCAAGCCGCTGACGGTTGCGTTGCGGCTGGCGATGCAGCGCGGCTGGCACACGTACTGGCGCAACCCGGGCGATTCGGGACTCGCGACGACGCTGGCCTGGACGCTGCCCCAAGGCATGTCCGCGGGGCCGATACAGTGGGCCACACCGAAACCCTTGCCGGTCGGACCGCTGGTCAACTACGGATACGACGGCGAAGTCCTGCTGCTCGTCGATATCACCGCGGTCCCCGATTTCCTGAGCGGCAAGTCGGCGACGCTCAATGCGCGCGCCGATTGGCTGGTATGCAAGGAAATCTGCATTCCCGAAGGCGTCGACCTGGCGCTGACGCTGCCGATTGCGACGCAGTCCGATATCGATCCGCGTTGGGGCAAAGCGATCGCCGATGCGCGCGCGTCGCTGCCGCGCGCACTCGATGGCTGGCATGTGGTCGCAACGGGCAAGGGCGACAAGGTCGAGCTTGCGCTGTCGCCCGACTCGGCCGCGAGCAATCCCGGCACCCTGCGCTTCTTTTCGTACGCGGAAGGAAAGATCGAGGCGGGCGGCGCGCAGACGCAGGAGCGCGATGGCACGACCACGCGCCTGCTGCTGCCAGTGGCGAATCAGCGTGTCGGCGAATTCGCGCGCGTCGCCGGCGTATTGACCGCGAGCGATGGATTTGGTGGCGCGCGCGCCGTTACCATCGATGTGCCGCTTGCGGGCGCAGTCACTGCGGGGTCGAAGGCTGTGACTGGAGGCGCTGCGGCGGCACCGACGACGCTTGCCGATGTCGACCCGCCGTTGCCGTTCGTCGTTGCGCTGGTGTTCGCTTTCGTCGGTGGCGTGCTGCTCAACCTCATGCCCTGCGTCTTTCCGGTCCTCTCGCTCAAGGCGCTCGGCTTTGCAACGCACGGCGAAGGCCGCACCTTGGCGCGTCGGCATGGTCTCGCGTTCGCGGCAGGGGTCATCGTGTCGTTCTGGATCCTCGCCGGCGCGCTGGTCGCATTGCGCGCCGCCGGCACGCAGCTCGGTTGGGGATTCCAGCTGCAATCGCCGGTCGTCGTCGCCGGACTTGCCATCCTTTTCTTCGTGCTCGCGCTCAATTTGTCCGGACTCTTCGACATCGGCCGGCTGCTGCCGTCCGCAGTCACCAGCTGGAATGCCAAGAATCCCTACGTCAACGATGCGCTCTCCGGTGTGCTCGCGGTCGTCGTCGCGTCGCCCTGCTCGGCGCCGTTCATGGGCGCCGCGCTGGGCTACGCGCTGACCGAATCGGTTGCGGTAACGTGGATCACCTTCACCATGCTTGGTCTTGGCATGGCGCTGCCCTACGTATTGCTGATGCTGTTTCCCGGATGGCGCGGTCGCCTTCCCAGGCCGGGACCGTGGATGGTGCGGCTGCGGCAATTGCTCGCCTTTCCGTTGTACGCGACCGTAATCTGGCTGGCGTGGGTACTCGGCGCGCAACTCGACAACAACGCCGTAGCGCGACTCGGCGCGTCGCTGCTGCTCGTCGCGTTTGCGCTCTGGGCATGGCAGTTGCGGCGCGCGGGCGGTACTCGCGGCTGGGGCGTGGGCGCGCTCGCGGCGCTGGCCGGCGCAGTGGTCGCCGCCTGGCCGATCATGGGCGCCACCGGCACCGCGCCGGGCGAAGGTGCGAGCGCCAGCGTCGCGGAAACGGGTCCCTGGCAGAGTTACACGCCGGATCGCGTCGCGCAGCTGACTGGCGACGGGCGCGCGGTGTTCGTTGATTTCACCGCCGCATGGTGCGTCACCTGCCAGGTCAACAAGCAGCTGGTGCTCAACACCGATGCGGTCCAGGACGCGTTTGCGAAAAGCAAAGTCACGCTGGTGCGCGCCGACTGGACGCGCCGCGATCCGGCCATCGGCAAGGCGCTGGCCGCGCTGGGACGCAATGGCGTGCCGGTGTACGTGCTCTATCGGCCGGGGCAGGGACCGCTGCTCTTGCCGGAAGTGCTGCAGCAGCGCAATATTCTCGAAGCGCTGGCTACGCTCTAGCCGGTGGGACCTGATCGATGGAGGTGCATGATGAAATTGCATGTGCGCATGACAACGATTCTGGCGAGTGCCGCACTGGCGCTCGTGTCGCACGCCGCGTTCGCGGCCAGCGCCGGTCAGGCCGCGCCCGACTTTAGCGTCACCGACAGCACCGGCAAGGCGGTGCGCCTGTCCGACTTCAAGGGCAAGTTCGTCGTGCTTGAGTGGACCAATCCCGAGTGCCCGTTCGTACGCAAGCACTACGACAGCGCCAATATGCAGTCGCTGCAGAAGGAATGGGGCGCGAAGGACGTCGTGTGGCTTTCGGTCAACTCGACCAACCAGTCGAGTTTCGAATACAAGACCGGCCCGCAGATGAACAGCTGGATGCAATCGCAGGGCGCGGCGCAGAAGGCCGTGCTCATCGACAGCGACAGCGCCACGGGGCGCCAATATGCGGCGAAAACGACGCCGCACATGTTCGTCGTCGACCCGAAGGGCCAGATCGTCTACGCGGGCGCGATCGACGACAAGCGTTCGGCGCGACCGGAAGACGTCAAGACGTCGAACAATTACGTTCGACTCGCGCTCACCGAGGCGATGGCGGGCAAGCCGGTGTCGACGCCCAATACGACGCCGTATGGCTGCTCGGTCAAGTACTGAGTAGCGCGTAATCGCGCGGCGGACGCTCGGGCGTTCAGCCCGCGACGAAGCGTATCGAGAGCGTGCCCAGTTCGCCGAAGCGCACCGTCAGCGGTGTGTCCAGCGGCACATCGACCACCCCGCAATACGACCCCGTGGTGACGATCTGCCCGGCGCGCAATCCTGTGTCGTGCTGCGCGAGGTAGTTGACGAGCCAAAGCAGCGGCAGCAGCGGATGACCGTCCGGATGCTTGCCTGAAACCGCGTGCGAATCCTGGCCGGCGGCGTCGATGCTGATCGGTATGACATCGAGCGCTTTGTCGAGCGCTCCGGGAACCGCCGGCCCGACGTAGAGCCCCTGGTTGGCGATGCCATCGGCGAGCAGCTCCGGAAAGCTTGCCGTCGTCGGATCGGCGTAGCGCGGGCCGATCAGCTCGAGCACCAGGCGCGGCTCGCGTATCGCGGCGCGGATCTCGGCCTCGGTATATGGTTGATCGCGCGGCGGCAGGTCGCGGCCGATCACGAACGCGACTTCGGGCTCGATGCGTGCCATGCCGCCAATCGGCAGGATGGTGCACGGCGACCCCTTGGCGATGGTCGTCGCGTAGATCGGGGCCATGATGACCGGACGTTGCGCGGTCGGTACCGAGCATTTCCACCCGCCGATCGGAATACCCAGCAACTCGGTCACGCGCCGCTGGATGGCGATGGCGGCGGCTGCGTCGGCGGGACGGCACGCCTCGGGAATTCGCTCGCCGGCCTTGCGTGAGCGTCGTGCGTTGAGCAGGAATGCAGCGGCATCGGTGGTGGCGGTCATCATCTTCTCCGGATTCAACGTAATGCGAGCGACAGGCCCAGCGGCACGAACGCTAGCGACGCGGCGTTGCCGATCAACACGATCGAAGCGACTTTCGCCGGCTCCTGGTTGTACTGCTCGGCGACCATGAAGTTGAGCACCGCCGGTGGCAGGCAGCCGAACAGAATCAGCAGGCCTTGCTGGGCGTGGTCCAGTCGAAGGTATGGGGCGATCAGCGAGGCCATGGCGATGCCGGTCAGCGGGCAGACCAGCGCACCGATCACGCCGAGGTTCCAGCCTCCCCAGCTGACTGTCGCCATGCGCACGCCGAGCGAAATCAGCATCAGTGGGATCATCGCGTCGCCGGTCATCTTGACGGCGGTCATCAGCCACTCGGGCAGCGGCGGCTGCGCGATGGCGAAGGCGAAGCCGACAAAGGTCGCGATCACCATCGGGTTGCGGAACACCGGCCAGAATGCCGCGTGCCGGTTGACGATGTGCACGCCGACGGTGAAATGCAGCAGGTTGGAGATCGTGAACACCGCGACCATCGCGGAGAGCCCCTGCTGGCCGAACGCCAGCGCCGCCAGCGGCAGGCCCATGTTGCCGCAATTGTTGAACATCATCGGCGGGACGAAGGTGCGCGCGTCCTCGTGCAGGAGCCTGGCGAAAGGCCACGCCAGCAGGCCCGAGCCGACGACCACGCCGACGGCGCCGAGAATGAGCGCGCGGTTGGCATAGAGATCGAAGTCCTTGCTCGCCAGCGCGCTGAAGATCAACGCCGGTGCGAGCACGTTGACGTTGATCTGGTTCACCCAGGTCATGTCCGGCCTGGCGCGCTTGGCGTAGAAATATCCGAGCGCGATCACCAGGAAGACCGGCAGGATGATTCCGAGGAGTCGCTCGAACAAGGCTAGAGAATGTACTGCGCGAGGTCGTCGTTGCCGGCGATACCGGCCAGCCGATCGTCGACGTATTTGGCGTCGATGATGATGTTGTGGCCTTCGAGCTTGCTGGCATCGAACGACACTTCGTCGAGCAGGCGTTCCATGACGGTGTGCAGACGCCGCGCGCCGATGTTCTCCTGTTTTTCATTGACCGCGAAAGCGATCTCGGCCAGCCGTCGTACGCCATCCGGCTGGAATGCGAGGTCGACTCGCTCGGTCGCGAGCAGCGCCTGGTACTGGCGCGTCAGGCATGCGTCGGTCGCGGTGAGAATCTGCTCGAAGTCCGCCACCGACAGCGAAGCCAGTTCGACGCGAATCGGAAAGCGGCCCTGCAATTCCGGGATCAGGTCCGACGGCTTGGACAGGTGAAACGCGCCGCTGGCGATGAACAGGATGTGGTCGGTCTTGATCATTCCGTACTTGGTCTGCACCGTCGTGCCCTCGACCAGCGGCAGCAGATCGCGCTGCACGCCCTGTCTGGACACGTCGGCGCCGTGCATTTCCTGCCGGCTGGCGATCTTGTCGATTTCGTCGAGGAACACGATGCCGTTCTGCTCGACGTTGGCGAGCGCCTTGGACTTCAGATCCTCGTCGTTGACCAGCTTGCCCGCTTCCTCGTCGATCAGTGCCTTGAGCGCATCGGCCACCTTCATCTTCTTGACCTTGCGGCGACCGCCGGACATCTGCTGGAACATGCCCTGGATCTGGCTGGTGAGGTCTTCCATGCCCGGCGGCGCGAGGATTTCCATCTGCTGCGGCGTGGTCGACACCTCGACGTCGATTTCCTTGTCGTCGAGCTGGCCTTCACGCAGCAGCTTGCGAAATTTCTGGCGCGCCGCCGTATCGGTGGGCTGCATGTCGTGGAAGTTGACCTCGCGCGCAGGCGGCAACAGCGCATCGAGCACGCGCTCCTCGGCGGCGTCGCCGGCGCGATCGCGCACCTTGCGCGTCTCGGCTTCGCGCGCCTGCTTGATCGCGGTCTCGGCGAGGTCGCGGATGATGGTGTCGACATCGCGGCCGACGTAACCCACCTCGGTGAATTTGGTCGCCTCGACCTTGATGAAAGGCGCGTCGGCGAGCTTGGCCAATCGGCGCGCGATTTCTGTCTTGCCCACACCGGTGGGTCCGATCATCAGGATGTTCTTCGGCGTGATTTCCTGGCGCAGCGGATCGGCGACCTGCTGGCGCCGCCAACGGTTGCGCAGCGCGATCGCCACCGCGCGCTTGGCCGAGTGCTGGCCGACGATGTGCTTGTCCAGCTCGTGGACGATTTCCTGCGGGGTCATCAACGACGACATCGGGCCCTGGGGAAACAAAACGGCGCCCGGGGTGGGCGGCCGTCGAATTTTACCTTGTCCGCGCGAGCGAGCGGGTACGGTTCACCAAATGAAACGGCCGCTGGGAAATCCGGCGGCCGCGTCATTTGCTCACGTAGGACCCGACACCTCGCGGCGCCGGTCCGATGGACAATCGTTACGGTACCAGTAACTGCGCGCAGTTGCCCGCCTGAACCGGAGTATCGCTTATCGCCCCGCCTTTAGGGACGCACTGGCTCGGCGGGAGCGACGCTTGGTGCTCTACGTGGTCAACGAGCAGATCAAAAGCCTTCTGCGCGTGCGGTTGAATCAGGACCAATTCGGGAAACGCCGTGATGTATGTCTCGATGTGATTGCCGTTCTGAACCTCGTAGAGTCGATACTGCGCGTTGCGCTGATCATTGTTGCCCTTGCGAGACGCATTCACCGCTGCCTCATACGCTCTGGCCTGGTGCTTGATCGGCAACAGCGCATCCATGGTGCCGGCAACGGTGATGAGCGGCTTCTTGATCTTGCCCGTGGTCGTCACGGCAGCGACCGTGTGCACATCGATCTGATTGCCGAGCCGCGACAGATATTCGTAGTTGCCCGGCCCTGTCGTGTAGGTGTCATACGTGGGGTCGAAATGCTTTTGCCACTGGCAAATGGTCGCTTCCCAGAAGTCATTGTAGTAATTCTTCCAAAGCGACGCGGTCACGAGTCCAGCCGTGTTTCGATGAACGATGTCAGGCGGGTAGCCCGCCGCGAAAATATTCTGTGCGGGCGCTGAATTGGGATCGTAATTGGAAGCGGCGTAGTCGGGCATATTCTTAACGGCAGGCGGCAGATCCACCAGGATGTTCTGGACTGGATCGACGTACGTGCCTTCCCAGTCGACGCCACCATCAAACAGATTCGGCGCTTCCTCCATCGCCCGCCGCACTTGATACCCGCCATTGGACGTCCCCACGGCGTAGGTGCGTGTCGGGAACTTGTTATAACCGGCACGCAGGGCCCCCTGGGCGAGTTGTGCGGTCTCCAGCATGTACTGCGTCCACTGCGTAAATGGTTTCTGCGGTTCCACATCGTAGAAATGAACCCAGAGCAAGCTCAGCGCACCGCCCAAGGCTCCCGGATTCACACGGCACGAATTAGGGTCGGATGCTGGCTGCGTGACCGATCCGAAATTGACAGCGTAAAAGTTGAGCACGCCCTTGTTCTGCGACGCATATGCATAGCCCTTCGGCAGCACGTAGTCGCTCCAGGCATAGTCGCCGTTATATTCACTGCGCGTTCCCGATGCACCTGCCACGACCAATTTTCCGTTCCAGACGTCGGGGAATCGCAGAACGAACCGGGCCTGGTGGGTGGGGTCGTCGGCAAACCAGCCCTCGACCTGGATCCCGGGGACCTTCGAAGGCGTCGGCGTCGGAGCAGCGGAAATCACGCCGCGGTCGGTGACCGGCGTGAATGAGCCGAAGTTCGCCGGTAATCCAATGACCGATACTCCGGGCAGCGGCGTGCCATCCGCAAACGTGGTGATCGAATTGTTCGCGGGCGTGGTCAGCGCACCGTTCGTCCGCAAGTCGTCGCTGTGGAAGCAAACGATGGTTCCGGTGACCTTGTCGGCCAGATAGGATTGGAGATCGCTGCAGCTAGGTGCCGCAACCGCCAAGGCGGGCAACGTCGACAGCGCCAGTAGCAGCGCGCTGCGCCTGAAGGCATTTCTGTGCATGATTGGTCCTTGTAGTCGATGAAGGTAAATGCGCAACGTAAATTGGGAAGAACACATGAAGCGGGTTCTGGTTCGCACAAAACGACCGCCGCTGCCTCAATCGCGCGCCGTCGGACTGGTGAGTCGCACCTCGCTTTCCGTCGCCGCCCAGGGACGGAATGGTCAATGGCGAATCGCCGGGGACCGACCCATGTCTCCAATCAGGGATCCGGCCGCGACAATTCGGTTTGGATGAGAGACCGAGGCACACTTACTCAATGACTGGCCTGCACGACAGCGCCGCGCGTGATCACTTACGCAAGCGCCGTGCCGTAAACGCTAAGTCATTGGCGAAAAGAAGAAATCAATCAGCGCGCCGCAAGAGATGGTGCATGCCGTTCACTGAACGACTGCTTTTGTCTCGTTTTGAAGACAGCGAGGCGAGCGGAACTTCGCGGCGCAGCCTGCGCAGCGGCGCTCATGGCGATTGTCCACAATGTGCTACGGATGTCTCAATCCCGAGACGAAATCCCCAGCAGCGAGAGCTTGCGATACAGGCCTGCGCGCGACATGCCGAGCATTTTCGCGGTGACGGTGACCTTACCGCCGCATTCGCGCAGCGCGTTCTTCAGCGTCTTGCGTTCGAACTCGGCGAGCGTTTCCGCGTATTGTTTCGCCGCGCCGGAGCCATTGCTCGTCCGCGGCTGCCGGCCAGGCAGAATGGCGGCGAACTCGTCGGCGGTCAGGCGGAAGTTGTCGGTCAGCATGGTCGCCCGCTCGAGCACGTTCTGCAGCTCGCGCACGTTGCCCGGCCAATCGTACGCGGACAGCGCTGCGATCGCATCGGCAGTGATTTCGCGGTGCGGCCTTCCGGTCCGCGCCGCGATCTGCTCGAGGAAACAGTCGCAGAGCGCTTCCATGTCGGCGAGGCGGTCGCGCAACGGCGGCACGACGATGGGCAGCACGTTGAGGCGGTAGTACAGGTCCGAGCGGAACCGGCCCTCCTGCACACGCTGCTTGAGGTCGATGCCGGTCGCCGCGATGATCCGCACGTCGACCTTGAACACGGTGTTGGAGCCCAGCCGCTCGACTTCCTGGTCCTGGAGCACGCGCAGCAGCTTGGCCTGCACCGACAGCGGCATGTCGCCGATCTCGTCGAGGAACAGCGTACCGCCGTCTGCGAGCTTGAACTTGCCGTCGCGACCCTTGCGATCTGCGCCGGTGTAGGCGCCCGGGGCGGCACCGAAGAATTCGGCCTCGAGCAGGTTGTCCGGCACCGCGGCGACATTGAGCGCAATGAATGCATTGCGCGACCGGTTCGATGCCGCATGGATGGCGTGCGCGAGCATCTCCTTGCCGGTGCCGGTCTCGCCGAGCAGCAACACCGTTGCTTCCTGCTGCGCCGCGCGGCGCGCCTGGCGCTTGACCTCGAGCGAGCATGCGCTGTTGCCGACGAAGCTCGACAGTGTGAAGCGCGTGCGCCGATTCTGCACCAGCTTGCGCTGTGCGTCGGCGAGTTCCGATTGCAGGCTCGCGAACTTTGCGACCAGCGGCTTGAGGTAGTGCACGCGATCGTAGAGAACGAAGCCGATCGCACCGATGACCTTGCCGTCCTCGTCCATAATCGGCATGCGGGTCACGACCAGTGACTGATCGCCGAAAGCCATGATGTCGAGCAGCAGCGGCTGGCCGGTGCGCACGACTTCGCGCATGAGGCTGTTCGGGAGAACTTCCTCGACTTCCTTGCCCAGCGCTTCTTCGGCACAGGACAGGCCCAGCGTCGCCAGGTACTTGTCGCTGATCCAGACGATGCGCGCCTGCGCGTCGACCGCGATCGCGCCCTCGCACATGTTGTTCAGGCGCTCGAACAGCGAACGCATCGCCAGACGCAGGATCGCTTCGGAGTTCTTGAGGAAGCCGGCGGTCAGCGCCTTCGGCGGCTTGCCATGCGGAGCGGCAAGCGCGCCGAGCGTACGCTGCCATGCATCGGTTTTCATCATTGGTTGCACATTCGCGCCCGCGCGTTGCCGCGCGCGGCGCCCTCCAGCAAAGTCGGGCTTAGGCTCGCCCGAACGAAGTCGTCCGTGGCGGACAACCACCTTGCGCCTGTTGCCGGCGCGTCGTTCGCACAGTGTAGCCGATGTTTCGGGTCCGCCGCAGCCGGACGCGGCAGGCCTCCGGCTTTGGCAAGGCCCTAGGGCATCGCTTATGATTGCGGATTGCGGAATGCCGTGGGCGCCCGTGCCGCCCGGCCGGGTGGTTGAGCGGCCGCACGCGGGTTCTCCAGGAGTAGCCAATCATGAAACGCATGCCGCAATATCCAGCCTTCGTCGCCGCCCTGATGCTCATCGCCTGCACGTCGATGCAACCGGCGGGCACCAAGTCCGTGTCGTTCGTCGAGCCCAAGGACGGCGCGACGGTGACCAGCCCGTTCAAGGTCGTCTTCGCAGTCCGCGGCATGGCGGTCGAGCCCGCGGGCGAGATCAAGGCCGACTCCGGACACCATCATCTGCTCATCGATCTCGGACCGATGCCCGCCGGCGAGGCGATTCCGGTCGACGCTACGCACCTGCACTTCGGCAAGGCGCAGACCGACGCCGAAGTCACGCTGCCGCCCGGCAAATACAAGCTGACCATGCAGTATGCCAACGGCGCGCATGTGTCCTACGGTCCGGCGATGGCTGCGACCATCAACATCACGGTCAAGTAGCGCGCATGCGCGATCGGAACAGTTGGCGGCCGCTGGGCGCGATGCTGTTCGCGACGTGGGTCGTCGGTTGCAGCTCGCCGTCGCCGAGCACGCCCTCGATCAAGATCGGCGATGACTCGGCGCAGATCACCGGCTTCGGTTACCTGGCGCCGGGTACCCACCAGGCGACCGCCAATCTCAAGTCGAAGAGCAACAGCGCCACCTATGGCGTGATCACTTTTTATGAAAAAAACGGCAAGGTGACAGTCGCCGCAACGGTGTACAACCTGACCCTGGGTGCGCACAGCATCTATATTCACGAAACCGGCAATTGCAGCTCGCCCAACGCGGCGAGTGCCGGTCCGGTGTGGCAGATTCCCGGAACGCCGGCGGGCGCGAAGCGCGCCGGCCAGTTGCCGGAGCTGTGGCCGGGGACCGAGAACACCGCGTCGATGCAGGCCATCCTCAGCGGACTGTCGATCGGCGACCGCAAGCCGACCGACCTCGTCGGGCGTTCGGTCGTCGTGCACAACAGCGTCGACCCCGATCCGAAACCTCAGTTCGGCGGCGTTCCCAACGGCTGGATCGCCTGCGGCGTCATCGTCCAGGGCGGCAGCTGAGCGGAGAAGCGAATGAGCATGCTGGCCGACAAGAAAATCCTCATCACCGGGCTGTTGTCCAATCGCTCGATCGCATACGGTATTGCACGCGCCTGTCAGCGCGAAGGCGCGACGCTGGCGTTCACGTACGTCAACGCCGATCTGAAAGAGCGCGTGGTCAAGCTCGCGGGCGACTTCGGCAGCGTGCCGGTTCTCCCATGCGATGTCGCGCGCGACGACCAGATTGCGGCGCTGTTCGATTCGCTGGGCCGCGAGTGGGGCGGACTCGACGGCATGCTCCATTCGATCGCGTTCGCGCCGCGCGAGGCACTTGCCGGAGACTTTCTGAACGGCATGACGCGCGAGGCCTTCGCGGTCGCGCACGACATCAGTTCATACAGCTTCGCCGCGCTGGCCAAGGGTGCTCGGCCGCTGATGCAGGGCAGGCGAGGCGCGCTGCTGACGTTGACCTACCTGGGCGCAGTGCGCGCGCTGCAAAACTACAACGTGATGGGCCTGGCCAAGGCGAGCCTCGAAGCGAACATCCGCTACCTTGCGCAGTGCCTCGGGCCCGAGGGCATTCGCGTCAATGGCATTTCGGCGGGCCCGATCAAGACGCTTGCCGCGGCGGGCATCGGCGGTTTTTCCAGGATCCTGCAATTCGTCGAGAAGACCGCGCCGCTGCGGCGCAACGTGACCATCGACGAAGTCGGCAACGTCGCCGCTTTCCTGCTCTCCGACCTGGCCAGCGCCATCACGGCGGAGGTGACCTACGTCGACTGCGGTTTCTCCACGGTCGCCGCAGGCATGACGGACGACTGACGACGCGGTCACCCGCGCCGCGGCACGAAGCGACTCGACTCATGGCACCGGCCTCGGCGAACTACGATGCCGTCATCGTCGGCGGCGGTCACAACGGGCTGGTGTGCGCGTGCTATCTCGCCGCGGCCGGGCAGAAGGTCGCCGTATTCGAGCGGCGCGGCATCGTCGGCGGTGCCGCAGTCACCGAGGAATTCCACCCAGGCTTTCGCAATTCGACGGCGAGTTACACCGTCAGTCTGCTGCATCCCAAGGTGATCCGCGAACTGCGGCTTGCCGAACATGGATTGAGGTTCGTCCTGCGGTCGCTGGCCAATTTTCTGCCCCTGCCCGACGGCGGATACCTGAAGGTCGGCGGCGGCCTTGCCGCGACCCAGGCCGAGGTCGCGCGCTTCTCGCGCCGTGATGCCGACGCATTGCCGGCCTACTACGCGATGCTCGACGGCGTGGCCGATGTGCTGCGCTCGCTGTTGCTGGAAACGCCACCGAATGTCGGAGGCGGCGTGCACGATCTGTTTGCCGCATGGAAGGTGGGCGGCAAGCTCAAGCGCCTGAAGGTGGCGCAACGGCGCGACCTGCTCGACCTGTTCACCAAGAGCGCCGGCGACGTCCTCGATCGCTGGTTCGAGTCGGCGCCGATCAAGGCGGCGTTCGGATTCGACTCGGTGGTGGGCAATTTCGCGAGTCCCTACACTCCCGGCTCGGCCTACGTGCTGTTGCATCACGTCTTCGGCGAGATCAACGGCAAGCGTGGGCAATGGGCCCACGCGATGGGTGGCATGGGCGCGATCACCGACGCGATGGCGGCGGAAGCCCGCGCGCGTGGTGTCACGATCCGCACCGATGCCGCGGTCACGCGTGTGCATGCGCACTCCGGCCGCGCGACCGGCATCGCGCTCGCCGACGGTACCGAGATCGCGGCACGGCGCGTCGTCGCCAATGTCAATCCGAAGCTACTATATTTGCAGCTGATCGATCCCGCCGCGCTCGACGCGGACTTCCTGCAACGCATCCGCAACTACCGTTGCGCGTCGGCGACCTTTCGCATGAACGTCGCGCTCAATGCCCTGCCTGACTTCAGTTGTCTGCCCGGCGACGGCGCGCACCTGCGCTCGGGCATCATCGTCGCGCCGTCGCTCGCCTACATGGAGCGCGCCTACTTCGACGCGCGCACGACCGGCTGGTCGCGCGAGCCGATCGTCGAGATGCTGATTCCATCGCTGGTCGATCCGTCGCTGGCACCCCCGGGCAGCCATGTAGCGAGCCTGTTCTGCCAGCACACCAATCCCGAATTGCCCGACGGGAGGTCGTGGGACACGGTGAAGGAAGAGGTCGCGGACCTGATGATCGCGACGGTCGATCGGCATGCCCCGAATTTCAGTCGCAGCGTCATTGCGCGCAAGACGCTCTCGCCCACGGACCTCGAGCGCGAGTTCGGGCTGATCGGCGGCGACATCTTTCACGGCGCGCTCTCGCTCGACCAACTGTTCTCGGCGCGGCCGGTGCTTGGCAACGGCCACTATCGCGGTCCGCTGCAGGGGCTCTACATGTGCGGCGCGGGCACGCATCCGGGGGGAGGCGTGACCGGCATTCCCGGCCACAATGCAGCGCGGGAAATCCTGCGCGACGCGCGACGCGGAAAATGAGACCGGAGTCAGACCCGCATGGCCCTCACGGGAGATGCGGGTCTGACTCCCAGGATAAATCGAAGTCAGCCGATAAGCCGGGTTCTGTTACGGGGCGCGCAGGCGCGCCCTATGGCCGTCATTCGTCTAGGCGCCGCGTTGCCACGGCGCTCGAGCCACCTACCCGCGGACTCGGCGAGCAGCGTCATCGTCCGCATACTTGGTGTTGCTCCGGATGGAGGTTGCCGCGTTTCACCCACGCCGGAAGCGGTGTTAGCCGAACCGGCGTGACTCGTCTCTGTGGCCCTGTTCCTCGCCTTCGTCGCCGCTCTCGCGCCGACTTATCGCGTCTGGGCGTTACCCAGCATCCTGCTCTTCGGAGCCCGGACTTTCCTCTCCCCGGTTCGGCTTGCACCGCGTCGGGCAGCGACGGTCTGGCTGGCTTCGGCTTTCATGGTAGCACGCGCTGCCTCAGGCGCTGACCCGCCAGCGCACGCTCTCGCCGTGGCGCAGCGGCACCACGACCTCGCCGCCGAACGCGTACGACGCGGGCACCGTCCACGCTTCGCGGCGCAGCGTCACCTGGTCGGTGTTGCGCGGCACGCCGTAGAAATCGGCGCCGTGAAAACTTGCAAAGCCTTCGAGCTTGTCGAGCGCGCCCGCGTCTTCGAACGCTTCCGCATAAAGGTCGAGCGCGGCGGGCGCGGAGTAGCAACCCGCGGCGCCGCACAGGCATTCCTTGGTCGCTTGCGAATGCGGCGCGGAATCGGTGCCCAGGAAATACTTGGGACTGCCGCTGGTCGCGGCGCGCACGATTGCCAGGCGGTGCTCTTCGCGCTTGAGTATGGGCAGGCAGTAGAAATGCGGACGCAATCCTCCGGCGAAGAGCGCGTTGCGCGACCAGAGCAGGTGCTGCGGCGTGATCGTCGCAGCGACGTTGGCCGGCGCGGCGGCAACGAACTCGGCGGCTTCGCGGGTGGTGATGTGCTCGACGACGATCTTGAGGCCAGGAAATTCGCGGACCAGGCGCGTGAGCGATCGATCGACGAACACGCGCTCGCGATCGAACATGTCGACGCCGGGATCGGTGACTTCGCCATGCAGCAGCAGGGGCAGTCCATGTTTTTCCATCGCGGCAAGCACGCCGTGCACGCGCGCGAGGTCGGTCACGCCCGAGTCGGAGTTGGTGGTCGCACCTGCTGGGTAATATTTGACGCCGGCGATGAAACCCGACGCGCGCGCCCGCGCGATTTCGTCGACCGCGGTGACATCTGTCAGGTACAACGTCATCAGCGGCGCGAATCGCGAACCGGCGGGAAGCGCGGCGGCGATGCGTTCGCGATACGCCGCCGCTGCAGCGACGGTCGTCACGGGCGGCTTCAGGTTCGGCATGATCACCGCGCGCCCGAACACCCGCGCCGTCGCGCCCACCACCGCGCGCATCGCGTCGCCGTCGCGCAGATGCAGGTGCCAGTCATCGGGGCGGGTGATCGTCAGCGTTGGTACTGTCATATGAAGCCCCTGATTTTGTGTGATTATACGGCGAGCCTTGCAGGTCGCCCGCGACCGTGGCCTAATGCGCGCCTCGCCGCCGGGATGAATGAAGGCGCGGGTATGAATTCGGCGACAGAGAACTCCCGACAGTCGAGCGAGTCGCGGCTGGCTTGCGCTGGTCGATTGGAGATATAATGCCGGGTTTAGTGCGGCGGTCTTTGCGAGCCTATGCCGCCCGGACGAATATCAAGGGTGGCCGATCAATCAGCGGCCACTGGTGCGAGCAGGATGATCGACGGCGAGCGGCCGTTGCAGGAAGGTAAAAGCGTGGCAACCAAAAGTGCAGCAACCAAGAGCGTGACCACCAGGACAGCGCCGAAGGCCGTGCCCAAGGCCGTGCCGAAGGTCGCGGCCAAAAGCACGGCAACGGCGGCCAAGGTAGTCGCCAAGGTCCCGGCCAAGGCAGCGACCAAGGCTCCGGCGGTGGCCAGCGTCCCCCCGAAGAGCGCGCCCGCGCCGCGCAGCGTGCCCACGAAGCCCGCCGCGAAAAAAGGCAAGGAACTTTCCGAGCAGGAGCTGCTGGAAGCGCCCGAAAAGGATTACATGAACGAGGCGCAGCTTGCATTCTTCCGGCAGCGGCTGCTCGAACTGCGCGCGCAACTGCTCAACAACGCCGACGATACCGGCCAGCATCTGCGCGAAAACGAAGTGACCACCGACCCGTCGGACAGGGCAACGCTGGAAGAGGAATACACGCTGGAACTGCGCACGCGAGATCGCGAGCGCAAGCTGCTCAAGAAGATCGAGAAGTCGATCAAGCTGATCGATGACGGCAGCTATGGCTACTGCGAGGAAACAGGCGAGCCCATCGGCGTGGCGCGCCTGCTCGCCCGGCCGACTGCGACGCTTTCCCTCGAGGCGCAGGAGCGACGCGAGCGCGTGCAGAAACTCTACGGCGACTGATCCCTGCGCCCGATCGCGTACCAAAATGGCAAACGGCCCGGAACATTCCGGGCCGTTTTCTTTTGTCGATGCGACGTGACGGTTACAGGCCGAACAGTGCGCGGTGCGACCAGCCGCCGGCCATGAAGAACAGCATCGGCATCGACAGCGCGACGTTGGCCCGGGATGTCAGGAACGCGATGCGCCGCGCGCGCGCCTTTTCCGCATCGCTGGCCGGCTTGATGCCGAGGATCTTTTGCTGGTTCGGCCAGATTATCACCCAGACATTGAACAGCATGATGGTGCCAAGCCATGCTCCGACGCCGATGCCGGCCATGCCTTTCGACAGTGTGAACGCGTTGACGAACTGGTTGCCGAGCAGTGCCGCGCCGGCAAGCCATGTGACGACCGCGGCCCAGCGGAAATAGAACAGCGCGCGCGGCGCGACATGCTTGGTGATGCCGGCGTTGGTGCCGTCGGCGGTCGCGTCCTTGAGCGCCGCGACCTGGACAAAGTTGAAGTAGTAGAGCAGGCCGACCCACATGATGCCGGCCATGAAGTGCAGCCATCGTGCGAGCGCGGGTACGACTTCCATGGTCGTCTCCTCTAGCCCAGGATGTTCTTGACGATCAGGTACAGCACTGCGGTGAGTATCAGTCCTGAAATCACCGTTCCCCAGAGCGAATCGAGCGGATTCTTCATCGTCGTTCTCCTCTTTCTTGTCCCGCACGGTCCTGCGTTCAGCGCAACGCTCCCCGGTAGGAAAGGTGAAACTTCGCCGCGCCGACGCTGTCGAGGTTATGCTACGTATCGTGAGGGTGGTCAAGGCAGGGCGCGAGCGGCACCCCGGCCGGACCTGCCCTCTGCCGGCGCGTTCGGCCCCAGCGGGTATCGCGCCTGCGGCGCCAGCGCCGGTTCGCTGCATTTCCCACTTTCGAGAGCCAAGGAGCATAGTCATGTCCGACCCGTTTACCCTGCCTCCGCTGCCGTACGCTGAAGGCGCGCTCGCGCCGGTCATCTCGGCGCAGACGCTGAGCTTCCATTACGGCAAGCATCACAAGACCTACGTCGACACGCTCAACAAGCTTGTCGCGGGGACCGAGTTCGAAGGCCAGTCGCTCGAAGCAATCATCAAGGCGACGGCTGGCAAGGCCGACAAGGCGCCGATCTTCAATAATGCGGCGCAGATCTGGAACCATACGTTCTACTGGAACAGCCTGAAGCCGGGCGCGGGCGGCAAGCCGCCGGCGGCGATCGCGCAGAAGATCGACGCGGCATTCGGCGACTACGACAAGTTCCGCGCGGCTTTCGTCCAGGCGGCGCTCACGCAATTCGGCAGTGGCTGGGCATGGCTCGTCAGCGATGGCGCGGCGTTGAGCCTGGTCAAGACTCCCAACGCCGAAGTTCCATTCACCAAGGGCCTCACACCACTGCTGACCATCGATGTGTGGGAGCACGCGTACTACCTCGACTACCAGAACAAGCGCGTCGACTACGCCAACGCAGTCGTCGACAAACTGCTCAACTGGGAATTCGCGGCGAAGAATCTCGCCGGAGCCTAGCGCAAAAAGGGTCGGACCACGTTACTCGAGGCAAGAAGTGGCACGTTGCCTCGCGCAAAGCGGCTACCGTGGCCTGACCCTCGGCTTGTTGCAGGGCAGCGATAGGGCGATAATGACCGCTCGGATTCGCCGGACAAAATCCGCAACGGACTGCGATGGCGTTCAACCTTTTTCCAAAATCGCCGGGCAAGGGCAAGCCTGACGAGGCCAAGTCGCGCGCCGCGATTGCGCCGCGCCACGACGCACGGCAGGGAACCCCGCGCGCGCCGGAGTCCGCGCGCGACATCGCGAACGCGGCAAAGGGCAAGGCGGCGGCGGCGCAGGCGAAGGCGACATCGAACGCGGCCGACGCTGAGACGCGCGATCGCGAAATCACGGTGACCGGCCCGCCCAGCCTGATGGAATGGTCGCCCGGCCCGCAGCAGAACATCCTGGTCGCAGAGGCCAATCCCGGTCTGTGCGCGGTACTCGAGAACGCCGCGCTGCTCTACGCCAACGGCCAGCCACAGCTCGCGCGCGAAGCGCTCGAGCACGGCATCGTGGAAGACGACGACGCAAAAGTGTCGCCGCTCGCCTGGCTGGCGCTATTCGACCTGCTGCAGCGCGCCGACGACCGCGCCGCTTTCGATCAACTGGCGCTGCAGTACGTGGTTGCATTCGAGCGCTCCGCGCCGGCATGGGAAGAAGGCGGAACGCGCGCACGACCGGGTGCAAAGCCGGCCGCGGGTGGCTATGTCGGATTCACCGGCAAGCTCACGGCAAGTCACGCACCGCAGATCGCAAATGTGCTCGCGGCGTCGCACAAGCAGCCGCAGGTGCGCATGGACCTGGGTTCGCTTACCGGCGCCGACGATGCCGGCGCGAAGCTTCTCGCCGATGCGCTGGCGCAATTGCGCAAGCGTCAGTATCACCTGCTGCTGCAGCATCCGGAAAAAATCCGCCGCGCACTCGACCAGTCGGTGACGCAGGGCAAGGGTGCGGGTGAGGGCTACTGGATCCTGCTCCTCGAACTGATGCAGTGGCAAAACGATCACAAGAACTTCGAGGATCGCGCCATCGAATTCGCGGTGGCATTCGAGGTTTCGCCTCCCTCGTGGGAGCCGCCGTTGATCGCAACGCAGTCCGAGGCGCCGGCCGATGTTCAAGGTACCCCGGACGCGCCGGAGAATGCGGAGACGCTCGTCTGGACTGGCGCGCTCATGGGGTCGTCGGACCCGCAGCTGTCCAAGCTGGCACTTTTCCGCGAGGGGAGACACCTGCTGCCGATCGACATGACCGCGGTCGATCGCGTCGATTTTGTCTGCGCCGGCGCGCTGCTCAATGCGATCAGTCGCGCCGAAGGCCAACGCAAATCGGTGCAGATCATCGGCGCGACACCGATCATCCGGGCACTGCTGCTGCTTATCGGCATCTCGCCGCGGCACTTCATCAAGAAGGCTGGCTAGGACGTTCGGCCAGCGCCCGCGAGGCGCGCCGGCGCGGCAGCGATGGAACCCTTTCACGGCACCACTATCCTCTCGGTTCGCCGCGGCGCGAGCGTTGCGCTCGGCGGCGACGGTCAGGTCACGCTCGGCGCGGTGATCGTCAAGTCGACTGCGCGCAAGGTGCGCCGTCTCTACAACGATCGGGTGCTGGCGGGATTCGCCGGCGCGACTGCGGACGCGTTCACGTTGTTCGAGCGCTTCGAGGCCAAGCTCGACAAGCACCAGGGGCAACTGCAGCGCGCCGCTGTCGAGCTGGCCAAGGACTGGCGCTCGGACAGGATCCTGCGCCGGCTCGAAGCCATGCTGGCGGTGGCCGACACGACTTCGTCGCTGATCATATCCGGCAACGGCGACGTGCTCGAACCCGAGCACGGCATCGTCGCGATCGGTTCCGGCGGTGCGTATGCGCAGGCCGCGGCACGCGCGCTGCTCGAGCACACCACGCTCGCTCCGGGCGACATCGTCAAGCAGGCGCTGACCATCGCCGGCGACATCTGCATCTACACCAACCAGAACCACGTCATCGAGACGCTGGCATGAGCCCGCCGGGCCGCCCCAAGGGCCTCGCCGTCCAATGAGCCGGAGCGCGAAGCGCGAAGGTCCTCCAGTGAGCGACGACGCGTACGACGTCGCCATCGTCGGCGCGGGCCTGGTCGGCCTCGCACTCGCGGCTGCGCTCGCCAAAGGCGGGCTCACTGTCGCGATTGTCGACCGCGCGCCGGTCGCCGCCGCGACGCCGGCGGACGATTCCGAGTGGGACGCGCGCGTCTATGCGGTGAGTCCGGGCAGCGCCGCATTCCTGTCCGCGCTCGGCGCATGGCAGCAATTGCCCGCCGAACGCATGGCGGCGATCGACGCGATGGAGGTCCGCGGCGATGCGCGCGGCCATCTTCATTTCGACGCCTACGAGCTGGGCGAGCGTGCGCTGGCATGGATCGTCGAGAATCGCGAGCTCAACACGGCGCTGGTCGCAACGGTTCGTGCCGAACCCGGCATCGCAATCCACGCACCGCAGGCGCCGGTCTCGATTGCCTGGCGCGCCGACGCGGCCGAACTGCGCCTCGCCGATGGCGCCACGCTGACCGCGCAGCTGGTAGTCGGCGCCGATGGCGTGAATTCGTGGGCACGCGGCGAAGCGGGCATGCGCCAGGCGCCGCGTCCGTACAACCAGGTCGCGGTGGTCGCCAATTTCGCCTGCGCGCTGGCGCATCGCGGTCGCGCGTTCCAATGGTTTCTCGATTCCGCGGGCGTGATGGCGTGGC
This sequence comes from uncultured beta proteobacterium, assembly GCA_963741315.1. GTDB lineage: Bacteria > Pseudomonadota > Gammaproteobacteria > Burkholderiales > Casimicrobiaceae > PALSA-1003. The sequence continues at coordinate 224,918 of CAVUHK010000002.1, read as the reverse complement.
TGCCGCTACCCGGGAAGCGCATATCGCTGGTGTGGTCGGCTCCCGATTCGCTCGCCGTCGAATTGCGTGCGTTATCGCCCGCGGCGCTGGCGGCGCGCGTCGCCGCTGCGGGTGGCAACGCCCTAGGCGAGCTGGAGCCGCTCACCCCGGCCGCGTCGTTTCCGTTGAGTTTCCTCAAGCTGCCGTCGGTCATCGGGCCGCGCTTCGCGCTGGTCGGCGACGCTGCGCATTGCGTGCACCCGCTGGCCGGGCAGGGCGTGAACCTTGGCTTCGGCGACGCGCAGGCGCTTGCCGGCGTGCTGGCGGCTCGCGGGCCGATCACCGACCCGGGAGCGCCCATACTGCTCGAACGCTACGCCCGGCGACGCGCTGCGCCGGTGCTGGCGATGCAGACCGTGACCGACGCGCTGGTGCGCCTCTTCGACCGGCCGGAGCCCTGGGTGCGCTCGGCGCGCAACCGTGGCATGGCGCTGGTCGATACCGTTGGTCCGCTCAGACGGCTGCTCGCGCAACCTGCGCTGCGGTAAACTGTCTGATTCGGCTGCATCGACCCACTTTGGAGTTATTCATGCGTATTCATCGACTTATCGTTCTGCTCGCCGCTTTTGCCCTGCCCATGGCGGCGGGCGCGCAGGATTCCCTGAAAGCCGACGCGGCGGCACGCGACGCGGCCACGGTCAAGAAGCTGATCGAAGACAAGTTTCCCGGGGCGCCGGTTTCCAACGTCTCGAAGTCGCCGTACTTCGGCCTCTACGAGGCGCAGCTCGACGACCGCATGATCTACACCGACGCCAAGGTTACCTACGTCTTCGTCGGCTCGGTATACGAATCCGTGGGTCGCACCAACCTGACCGACAAGCGCATGCGCGAACTCAACCGGGTCGCCATCGACGAGTTGCCGCTTGAAATGGCGATCAAGAAGGTCAAGGGCGACGGCTCGCGCAAGCTCTATGTCTTTGCCGATGCCGATTGCCCCTTCTGCAAGCGTCTCGAGACCGAGATGAAGGGACTCGACAACGTCACCATCTACACCTTCCTCTACCCGATCGATTCGCTGCACCCGGAATCGGCGCGCAAGTCGGCGCAGATCTGGTGCTCGGCGGACCGCACCAAGGCCTGGGACGAGTGGTTCGACACCGGCAAGCTGCCCGACAACAAGGGCGACTGCCCGACGCCGATCGTGCAGACCGCGGCGCTGGGCCAGAAGTATCGCGTCAATGCCACCCCGACGCTGGTGTTCGCCGACGGTTCGGTCATTCCCGGCGCGCTGCCGCTGGCGCAGATCGAGTCCGAGCTCAAGCAGGCCGGCGCCAAGAAGGCGGCTGCGCCGGCGAAGCGCTGAACGCGCAGGCGTCGCTCACCCAGGCAACGACACGGAGAATCCATGGCCATTCTTGATTTCATCAAGAAACAGTTCATCGACATCATCGAGTGGACCGACGATTCGCGCGACACGCTGTCGTACCGGTTCCCCGACGAGGACAAGGAAATCAAGCGCGGCGCGCAGCTGATCGTGCGCGAGTCGCAAATCGCGCAGTTCGTCTACCTTGGGCAGTTCGGTGACACCTACGGTCCGGGCAAGTACGAGCTCACGACCGACAACATCCCGATCCTCACCAACCTCAAGAGCTGGAAGTACGGCCTCGAGTCGCCGTTCAAGGCCGACGTCTACTACGTCATCACGCGCCTGTTCACCGGCAACAAGTGGGGCACGGCCAACCCGGTGATGATGCGCGACCAGGACTTCGGCATCGTCCGGTTGCGCGCATACGGCATCTACGACTTCAAGATCGTCGATTCGAAGCTCTTCCTCAAGGAAGTCGCCGGCACCGACGACCACTTCCGGCTCGACGAATTCAACGACACCATGCGCTCGCGCATCGTCAGCATCTTCAGCGAGGCGCTGGCGCAGTCGAAGATACCCGCGCTCGATGTCGCGGCGCGCTACGGCGAACTCGGCGCGGCGCTGCTGCCGCTGATCAATCCGCAAACCAAGGAGAAGTACGGCCTCGAAGTGACCAGTTTCATCGTCGAGAACGTCTCGGTCCCGCCCGAGGTCGAGCAGGCGATCGACAAACGCTCGAGCATGGCGGCGGTCGGCAACCTCAACGACTACGTCAAGTTCCAGATGGCGCAGGGGCTCGAAAAAGGTGGCGACGGCGGCGGTGCCGGAGGCATGGCGGCGCAGATGGCGGTCGGCATGGCGATGGCGCAGCAGATGATGAACCAGTCGGGCGGCATCATGGGACCGCAGGCGACGCCAGGCATCGGCGCCGCGCCCGCAGCGGCGGCTTCGCCCGAGTTGCTCACACCGGCACAGGTCGCGCAGCTTCTCGGGGTGGCCGAATCCGACGTCCTCGACAGCCTCGCCAAGGGCGACCTCAAGGGCAAGCAGATCGGCACCCAGTGGCGGGTGACCAAGGCCGCGGTCGATCAGTTCCTGCACTCGTAGGTTCAGCCATGCCCGGCGTATCGTTGCGCGCGCGCTGTGCGGTTGCCTTGCTGGGCGCGGCGCTGCTGTTGACGAGCTTTGCGCAGGCGCAGGACCCGCGCGCCAGTGCTGCGCAGACCGCGGCCAGGCAGTTCCTGGTCCTCACAGACCGAGGCGACGCCAAGGCGAGCTGGCAGGCTACTGGCAAGCAGTTCCAGAACGGCATTACCGAGCCGCAATGGGCCAAAGCCCTCGGGCAGGTTCGGACTCCGGTGGGAGGGGTGGTCGATCGCGCGCTGACGTCCACTGAATTCCTGCGCACATTTCCCGGCGCCGCCAGCGAAGGCGACTATGTGATCCTGCAGTACCGCACCAGCTTCGCCCAGCTCACCGGCGCGCGCGAATCGCTCACGCTCGAGCGTGAAGCCGACGGCGTGTGGCGGGTCATCGGCTACGTCATTCGCTAGCCGGCGATTCGCGTGGCAGAAACCGTCGCCCAGCAGAAATTCGCGTGCCCCGCGTGCGGCGCCGAAGCGATCTGGAATCCGGCCAAGCAGGCCCTCGTCTGCCCGTTTTGCGGCACGACCTCGCCGGCCAAGCTCGACGTCGACGGCAGCGGCATCATCGAGCACGATCTGGTCACCGCGCTGCGCGGTATCGGCGACGACAAGCGCGGCTGGCAGACCGAGAAGCGCTACGTCAAGTGCCAGAGCTGCCAGGCAATCTCGGTGCTCGACCCGCAGCGCCAGGCGCAGCGCTGCGAGTTTTGCGGCTCGGCGCAGCTGGTTGCCTACGAACAGGCCAAGGATGCGTTTCGTCCAGAGAGCGTGCTGCCGTTCAAGATCAGCGAAGACAAGGCCCGCGACGGCATCCGTGCGTGGTACGGCAAGCTGTGGCTCGCACCGGGCGCGCTCAAGCGGCGCGCGCTGACCGACACCGTCAAGGGCATCTACCTGCCGTACTGGACCTTCGACGCGCGCGTCGACGCATCATGGACCGCCGAGGCGGGGCATTACTACTACACGACCGAAACCTACACCGACAACAGCGGCCGCACGCAGACGCGGCAGGTGCAGCAGGTGCGCTGGGAGCCGGCCGCCGGCCGGTTGCAGCATTTCTTCGATGACGACTTGGTGTGCGCGTCGGTCGGCGTGCATCCGGGCCTGCTGCGCGGCATCGAGCCGTTTCCCACCAAGGAACTCGTTCCCTACGACGCGGGTTTCGTCACCGGGTGGGTCGTCGAGCGCTACCAGATCGACCTGCTCGCCGCGGCCAAGGCGGCACGCGACGCGATGGATGCCCAGCTGCAGCAGATGTGCGCAGCGCAAGTGCCCGGCGATACGTACCGCAATCTGCAGGTGCAGGCGAACTATTCCGGGCAGACTTTCAAGCACATCCTCGCGCCGGTCTGGCTGCTCAGCTACACCTTCGGCGCGAAGGCGTTCCAGGCGGTGATGAACGGGGTCACCGGCGCGATCGACGGCGAGTATCCGAAGAGCTGGGTGAAGATCACGTTGCTCGTCATCGCGGCCATCATCGGCCTGATGATCGTGCTCTCGCTGGGCAGCCACCGCTGACAACGCGGCGGCGGGATTCAGCCGACCGCGGCGAGCAGTTCGTCGGGCGCGTCCAGCAGTTGGCTGGCGCCGGCGCCCTGCAGTTCCTCGCGCGACCCGTAACCCCACAGCACGCCGACCGGCCGCACGCCATTGCTGTTCGCGGCGATGATGTCCTGCGCGCGATCGCCGAACATCACGCACCGCGACGCAACGAGCTTTTCGGCGTCGAGCAACTCGGCCATCAGGTCGGACTTGTCGTCCATGCGGCCGCCGAGTTCGGCGCCGTAGACCGCGACCAGGTATTTCGCCAGCCCGAAATGCGCGACGATGCGTTCGGCGTAGACCTTGGGCTTCGACGTGCACAGCAGCATGCGGTGGCCGCGGGCAGCAAGCGCGGCCAGGGTCGAATCGATGCCGGCATAGACTTCGTTTTCGCGCCAGCCTTCGACGGCGTAGCGTTCTCGGTAGAGCGCGAGCGCGTGCTCGATGCGTTCGGCGTCGTCGGTAGCGAGCAGCCGCGCGAAGGTCTTGCGCAGTGGCGGACCGATGCAGTGCCGGAGCGTCGCGTCGTCGACCGCGGGCCCGTCCATCCCCGACAGCGCATGACGGATGGAGCGGGTGATTCCCGCGTAGTTGTCGGTCAGCGTGCCGTCGAGGTCGAACAGCAGTGTGCTCGCGGTGGTCAAGGAAGTGCCCTCGCGCTCACTTACGTGGCCGCACCTGGCGCACGCGGTAGGAAATGACGCTGCCGCCGGCGCCGGCTTCCCACGACATGCAGTAGGTCTGGTCCTTTTCGGCGACGAAGTCTCCCGACTCTTCGACGGTCGATTTCAGTTCAACCGGCATGATCATGGCGTTGCCTTCACGGTAGTGAACATTGAACGCGACCGGCGGCCGTGCGATGAACTGATATTCAACGCGGTTGCCTTGGTCGAGCACGAAGCAGTCCTCGTAAAGCGCATAGGGCGCGATGGCGATGCCTGCCGCCTCGCGCGGCGCATCGAGGCGTTGCGCGACGGTTGCGCAAGCCGCGGCCGCGAGTGCCAGCGAGACGGCGCCGCGCCGCGGCGCGGTCATCGGCGCGACTTGCGTCGCGCGCGCCAGTCCTCGACCAACAACGCCCAGCGCTCGTGATCGCGCCATCGGCCGGCGATCTTGACGTAGCGGCGCGAGAACCCTTCGCGGACGAAGCCGGCGGGACGAATCAGCGTGGTCGACCGGGTATTGGCCGGTTGGATGTTGACTTCGACGCGATGCAGCTTGAGTACGCGGAAGGCAGCCTGCAGCGCAAGCTCGAGGCCTTCGGACATGTAGCCTTCGCCGGCGTGCGGAGCCAGCGCGTAATAGCCCAGATAAGTGCTCTGGAAGCCGCCGCGGACGATTTCGCTGAAATTGAACACGCCGACCAGCGCGTCGTCTTCGCGCCGGCACGCCAGCAGGCCGATGTGCGTGGCAGTTTTGGTGTCGCGAGCCTTCGCACCGCCGAAGCGCCGGACGTAGGTGCGAAAGCGCGTGGGGGTCGTCGGCGCCTGCACCCAGAGCCCGTGTAGATGGCGGCTCGCGGTCGCCGCGGCGATGAACGCCCGCGCGTCGCCAGCCCGCGGGTAGCGCAGATAAACGCGCGACCCCGCGGCAAGAGCGTTTCGGGAGGCTGGCATAATCGTATTTTACAAGGCCGGTGCGCGACCGCGATGAGCGAATGGATCGAAGGCACGGTAGTGGGTAACCGTCGCTGGAATGAGCGCCTGGTGTCGTTGCAGGTCGCAGCGCCCGCACTGGGCTTTGTCGCCGGCCAGTTTGCCCGCCTGGCGCTTCCCGCGCCTCCGGACGCGAAGGAGCCGATGCTCGGCCGGCCGTATTCGTTCGTCAATCCACCACAGAGTGCGCCGCACGAGTTCTACTTCAACGTGGTGCCGGGCGGCCCGCTCTCACCGCGTCTGGCGGCGCTCGAGCCCGGGGCCGCGGTATGGCTGCTCGATCGCGCCAACGGCTTCTTCAGCGTCGGCGAGCTTCCGGACGCGGCCGCGTTGTGGTGCTTCGCCACCGGCACCGGGCTGGGGCCATTCCTGTCGATCCTGCGCACCGCCGATCCATGGGACCGGTTCGAGCGGGTCGTGCTGGTGCACGCAGTCCGGCTCGCTGCGGACCTCTCCTACGGCGACATCATCGCGGCGCTGGAAATCGCGCAGCCGGGACGCTTCACGTTCATTCCCGTCGTCAGCCGCGAGCCGCACCGCGGCGCGCTGGGCGGACGCATACCCGCGGCGATCGAGGACGGCAGCCTGGAGACGCGCGCCGGTGTGCCGCTCACCGCCGACAATGCGCACGCCATGCTGTGCGGCAATCCAGACATGGTGCGCGACACGCAAGCGGTCCTGGCCAGTCGCGGCATGCGCCGCCACCGGCGCCGCGAGCCGGGGCACGTTACTCTCGAAACCTATTGGTAGCCACCCGACGGCGGCTACCTGGCGCGTCAGCCTTTGACTTCCAGCAACTCGACGTCGAAGATCAACGTGGCATTGGGCGGAATGACGCCGCCGGCACCACGGGCACCGTAGCCCATATCGGGGGGGATGATCAGGGTGCGCTGGCCTCCAACCTTCATGCCCGCGACGCCTTCGTCCCAACCGCGAATGACCTGCCCCCCGCCCAGCGGGAAATTGAACGGCGTTCCACGGTCGCGCGATGAGTCGAATTTCGCGCCTTTCTGACCTGTAGCAGCAGGGTCGTACAGCCAACCCGTGTAGTGAACAAACACGACTTTGCCCGCTGCAGCCTCTGCACCGGTACCGGTTTTGACATCGATCTTCTGGAGTTGAGTCACCTTGGCATCCGTTTTGCTAGAAGGGGTTACAGGGCCCGCGGCAGGGCTTTGGGCGAAAAGGGTGGTGGTGGCGAGCGAACAGCATAGCGTCGCGCCCACCGCCCAATGGCGTTTTGAGCGGATAAAAGTTGTCAGCGACATCAGGTACAAGCCTCACATAATTGAATGGAACGGTCGTCCCGCGCAGATTGTACAAGACATGGCGAGTGAGCAAACCAGACAGGGTTTTGCGCGGCAGGCGGTTATCAGCTATAACTCGGGGCCGGACTACGTCTTTGCATTTGCGCGCCATCGCCGCCATGTGCGACGGTGGGCGCGGATCGGCAACCCGGCGCACGTCGCGCCATCGGGCTACAGGCGGCAACAATGAAAGCGATGTTTGGATTTCTGACACCGCAGGCCAAGGAATCCGCGGATCCGCTGCAGAACGCCAAGTCTGCTGCGGCGTGGCTGCGCCAATTGCCGGCGCTCGACGTGATCGGCCGGCAGCAGCACGTCATCCGCGCGCTCGATACCTTGCGCAAGACGCAGCACCAGATCGACTTGAATCGCGTCGCCGCCATTCAATTCGTCGATGCCGCGCTCGGAGCGGATCGCCGCCAGCTCATCAAGCAGTACATCGAGAACGCCGAAGCGTCGCCCAAGCTCGCCGAGCGCATCTGGCAGGCACTCTGGGAAATGAGCCAGGCGTTCATGCTCGCCTACCAGCAGGCACTGCAGGGCGGAGTGGGTCAGTCCGACAACGCGCGCTGGCGCGCGGCACTGCCGCTGCTGTTCGTGCGACTGGTCCATTTTCACGGCACCGACGCGAAGCTGCGCGTATTCAAGTACGAGCGCTGGATTCCCGCCAAGTGGATCGAGCTGCACCAGACCTATTTGCGCGCGTGCGAAATGGGCTGCGACCGGCAGGCGATGGCGCTGCCGGCGGCGGGCTCGGCGGCGCAGCCGTGGTCGGTGGAACAGGAATATTTGTACGTGTTGCTGGTGCATCAACTCAACAGCGGCAATCTTTCGCCGACCGAAATCGACTGGGCGAGTTCGCAGTTGCGCGCGTGGAGTCGCCGCCTGTCGCTCGAACAGATTCCGAAGCAGATGGACGGCTTCTTCGTCGACCTGGCCGGACGCGAAGGCATCGTCCGTCGCACCGGCAACGACCGCGGATCGATGCTGCGCTATCTGGACACCACGCCGCTGTCGGAGGGCATGGAGCGCGCGATCAATTCGCTGCGCGACGCCGAGATGACCGACCAGGGTCCGGTGGCGGTGATCAACCAGCAGCGCCTGTCGGTGCTGCGCAAGATCCAGCCGACGCTGTCGCCGTCGTTGTTGCCGGAGCTTCGCCGCGACCCGCGCGTCGCGGTCGCGGTATCGGCGCGGGTGCGCATCGGCCTCTCACGCATCTGCCAGGACCTCGCGGCGAAAACGTCCGGCGAAGGCGCGAGCGAGTCGAGTGCGGGCACCGAGCACATCGAAGTCTTTCCAGTGGCCGGCGCGCCGCGCGCCAAGCGCAAGACGCCGGCCGAGGACGATTCACTGGCGGCGAGCCTCTCGTCGTGGAGCGATCCGATGTGGGAGGTCAAGGATCGCAGCGTCGCCGGCCTGCGCATCGCTGCGACCGGTGGCATCGGCCAGAGCCTGACGCTGGGTGCGTTGGTCGCGGTGCGCCAGTCCGACATCGACGGCTGGCTGCTCGGCGTGGTGCGCCGCTTGAACAAGGTATCCAACGAAGAGGTCGAGGCGGGCGTCAATCTCATCGCCGAGCGCATGGTCGCCGTGACGTTGGCGGCGAAGCGTCGCGCCAGCGAGGAAATGGGTTACGTGGTCGACGGGCTCGACATGTCGACCATGGGCGATCGCTTCGAAGGACTGTACCTTCCGCCGCCATCGCGCCCGGACAAGCCACTGGCGATGAAGACGGTGATCATTCCGACGTCGGAGTACCAGGAAGGCCGCAACATCCTGCTCACGACCGCGCACTCGGTGTACACGGTTTCACTGCGCCACCTGGTCGAGCAGCGTCCCGAATGGAGCTGGGCCACCATCCAGATCGTTGAAAAGAAAGCCAGAGACGAATAAGCAATTGTGGAACGCGCTGCGCTACGCGCGTGCGAACCACTAGTCCGAAGGCCGAAACTTCAACGTCAGATTGCGCTGGAACATCGCAGGCGGTTCGGGCCTTGGCAGCGGTGAGGCCTTGATGATCGCGCGCTGCACGGCTTCGTCGTAGGCGCGCACGCCGCTCGACTTGCGCAGCTGCGTGTCGATGATCTCGCCGGTAGGCAGCTGTACGACGTCGAAGATCGCTTCCGGATTGCCGCTGATGTCGGGCGGCACCACCACGTTGCCCTTGATTTTGGCCTGGATCTTCCTGCGGTAGTCGTCGTCGGCGCGCGCCTGCGCGGCGCTGGCGGCCTTGGCGGCGGCGACTGCCTCGCGCTCGGCCTGCGCCTTGAGCGCCGCTGCCTCGCGCGCCTGGCGTTCGCGAGTTTCCGCCACACGCTTCTCGTCCTGTTTTTTCTTGTCGGCATCGCGCTTGTCCGCCTCGCGTTTGTCGGCGTCGCGCTTTTCCTTCTCCTGGCGCGCGCGCTCGGCCTGCGCCTGTTTGGCCTTGAGCGCGATCTCGGCCTGGGTCGGTGCAGGCGGCGCCGGCTTGGGAGGCTCGGGCGCGGGCTTCACCGGTTCCGGCGGCGGTTTGGGCGGTTCGGGCGCGGGCTTGGGCGGCTCGGGTTCCGCCTTCACCGGTTCGGGCGACGGTTTGGGCGCCTCGGTCCGTTCGGCAACCTGCGGCTGCGGCGCGTAGAGTTCGACGCTGACCGGGTCGGGCGCGCGGTTTTGCCAGGTTACGCTGAACACCAGGAAGGCGATGAAGCCGAGATTCACGATGATCGCGAGAATCGCGGCGATCGTGCGACCGATCGACCACTTCGACGTTGGGCGATGCGGCAACATCGCGGCCTACGCCTGCGGTTTCGCGAGCAGCCCCACCTTGCGGATGCCGTTCTGCTGCAGCATGTCGAGCACGCCCATGACTTCTTCGTAGCGCAACGATTTCTCGGCGCTGATCACCACCGCCTGGTCCGCGTTCCTCGCCTGCCGCTCCTTGATGCGTGCGATGAGGTCGTCCCGGGATACGCGAATCGCCGCGGGCGCGCCTTCCTTGAGCCACAGCGTGCTGTCCTTGCGTATCTCAATGGTCAGCGGCGCCACCGGCGCGCTGAGCTTGCTGCCGACGCTGGGCAACTCGATCTGGCCCGGATTGACCAGCGGCGCGGTGATCATGAAGATCACCAGCAGCACCAGCATCACGTCGATGTAGGGAACGACGTTGATCTGGTTGATCGACTTGCGGGGACGGCGCATGCGCTTCAGCCCTGGCGTTGCAGGATGTTGGAGAACTCCTCGATGAAGGACTCGAGGCGCGTGGCGAGTCGATCGACGTCGTGCGTGTACCGGTTGTACGCGACCACCGCAGGTATCGCGGCAAAGAGACCGATCGCGGTGGCGATCAACGCCTCGGCGATGCCGGGCGCCACCTGTGCCAGCGTCGCCTGGCTGACATTCGACAGGCCGCGAAACGCATTCATGATGCCCCACACCGTGCCGAACAGGCCGATGTATGGACTCACCGAACCCACGGTCGCCAGCCCGGCGAGGTTGGCCTCGAGCGCGTCGATCTCGCGCTGATAGGTCGCGCGCATCGCGCGCCGCGCGCTGTCCATGGTCGCGCCCGACGACGAGCCCTGCTTGCGGTGCTTGGCGTACTCGCGAAATCCCGCCGAGAATATGCGCTCGAGCGCGCCGCCGTCGCGTGCCTGCGCCGCGCGCTGGTAGAGCGCGTTCAGGTCGCCGCCCTTCCAGAACTCGTCCTCGAATTCGTCGGTACTCGCGGCCGCTCGGCGCAGCGCGAACATCTTCAGGAAGATCTGCCACCACGACCACAGCGAGAGCAGCAGCAGCAGCGCCATTACCGCCTGCACCACGAAGCTGGCGTGGGTGATCATGGCGACGAACGACAGGTCGGGATGCAGGTTCACGCGCGATTCTCCATGCGCGACAGCAACGCCGCGGGAACGCGCGTCGGGCGCCATGTGTCTCTGGCCACGAAGGCCAGCGTTACTCGTGCACTCGTCAAGACCGTGTCCTCCTGTAGTACATCCTGCTCTACGACCAGCCGGCTCCTGCCGATTTCGACCGGAACCACCGTCACCGTCAGCGCGTCGCCCAGCCTGGCTGGACGCAGGTACCGGATATCGACCCTATGGACCACGAAAACGGCGGCGTGTTGCAGTTCCAGATCGGCCAGAGCGAATCCCTTTGCCGCAAGCCATTCGGTGCGGGCGCGCTCGAGGTACTTGAGGTAATTGGCGTAATAGACGATTCCGGCCGCATCGGTGTCTTCGTAGTAAACGCGGACCGGCCACCTGAAGGGTTGCTGCGGCGGCGCCGTCATTGGCCGAACAGTTCGCCGGGCGATTCGGGCGGGACGATGCCGAAGTGGCGATACGACAGCGCGGTTGCGACGCGCCCGCGCTGTGTGCGCTGCAGGAAGCCCTGCTGGATCAGGTACGGCTCGATCACGTCCTCGATGGTGTCGCGTTCCTCGCCGATCGCCGAGGCCAGGTTGTCGACACCCACCGGCCCGCCGGCGAACTTGTCGAGCACGCAGCGCAGAAGCTTGCGATCCATCACGTCGAGGCCGGAAGCGTCGACGTCGAGCATCTGCAGCGCATCGTCGGCAACGGGACGTGTGATGTTGCCCGAGGCGCGCACCTCGGCGAAGTCGCGCACCCGGCGCAACAGGCGGTTGGCGATGCGCGGGGTGCCGCGCGACCGGCGGGCGATTTCCAGCGCGCCATCCGGCTCGATGGCGATCTCGAGCAGTTTCGCCGAGCGTGTGACGATGCGCGTGAGTTCCTCGGTGGTGTAGAACTCCAGGCGCGCGACAATGCCGAAGCGGTCGCGCAGCGGATTGGTGAGCATGCCCGCTCGAGTCGTGGCTCCCACCAGGGTGAAGGGTGGCAGGTCGAGCTTGACGCTGCGCGCGGCGGGGCCCTCGCCGATCATGATGTCGATCTGGAAGTCCTCGAGCGCGGGGTAGAGGATTTCCTCGACCACCGGCGAGAGGCGATGGATTTCGTCGATGAACAGGACGTCGTTGGGCTCGAGGTTGGTAAGCAGCGCCGCCAGGTCTCCCGCACGCTCGAGCACCGGTCCCGACGTCTGCCGCAGGTTGACGCCGAGTTCGTGCGCGATGATGTGCGAGAGCGTGGTCTTGCCGAGTCCCGGCGGCCCGAACAGCAGCACGTGATCGAGCGACTCGCGGCGCTTCTTCGCGGCCTCGATGAAGATCGAGAACTGCCCGCGGATCTTTTCCTGGCCGATGTACTCCTCGAGCGCGCGCGGGCGAAGCGATCGCTCGACGACTTCCTCGTGCGGATTGGCCGGCGCGGCGGCGATCAGGCGGTCGGTTTCGATCATGATGGCGGGGATCGCATCAGTTCTTGGCCAGCAGCTTCAACGCCTGCTTGATCCCGTCGGTGACGGCGACGCCCTCGGGCAATTGCTTCACCGCATGCAGCGCCTCCTTGTCGCTGTAGCCCAGCGAAAGCAGCGCGTTGAGCACGTCGGAAGTCGCCGGCGCGGTGCGATTCACGCCGATGCTGGTGGTGAGATCGGCGCCAAGCTTGTCCTTGAGTTCCAGCAACAGGCGCTCCGCGGTTTTCTTGCCGATGCCCGGAATCTTGGTCAGCCGGCCCGGTTCCTGCATGGTGACGGTCTGTGCGAGTTCGGTCACCGACATGCCCGACAGGACCGACAATGCCGTGCGCGCGCCGACGCCGCTGATCTTGATCAGTTGGCGGAAGGCGCGGCGTTCGTTGTCGCTGCCAAAGCCGAACAGCAGATGCGCGTCTTCGCGAACGACGAGGTGCGTGTACAGGGTCACCTCGGCGCCCAGATTGGGCAGGTTGTAGAAGGTGCTCATCGGCACGTCGACTTCGTAGGCGACGCCCTGCACGTCGAGCAGTATCTGCGGCGGATTCTTTTCGACGAGCGTGCCGTGCAGGCGGCCGATCATAGCCAAGGCCCCGGTGTCGAGATATGCATTATGGCATGCGTGGCTGCCCTGCCAGGCAAGGTTCGGCGGCGCGTCAAACAACCATCCTGCCGCGACGCATGCGATACCCCGCACCGAAGGTCGCGCTGCCGTGCGCGTGGCAGATCGCACAGGCGAGTGCGTCGGCGGCGTCGCTCGACGGCGCGGCAGGCAGCGCCAGCAACCGCATGACCATATCCTGCACCTGCGCCTTGGCGGCCTTGCCATTGCCGACGACAGCCTGCTTGATCTGCAGCGCGGTGTACTCGACGACCGGCAGGTCGGCGAGCACGGCGGCGGATATCGCCGCGCCGCGCGCCTGGCCCAGCAACAGCGTCGATTGCGGATTGATGTTGACGAAGACCTTCTCGACGACGACTTCGGTGGGGTGGTGCTCCGCGATGACACTGCCGAGATCGCGAAGGATGATTTTCAGCCGGTCGGGCAAGGTACCGGAAGGATTGCGGATACAGCCGCTGGTGATGTACTGCAAGCGCGTGCCGACGACGACGACCAGGCCGAATCCGGTCACGCGCAGCCCGGGATCGATACCGAGGATACGACGGATGGTCACTGGATTACCTTCGCGCTGCGCGCTGCGGCTCACTTGGCCAGTGAGGCCCTTGGGGCGGTCCGGCGGGCTCATGCCTCCTCGATGAGCGCGTTGGTATAGACCTCCTGCACGTCGTCGAGCGATTCGAGCACGTCGAGCAGCTTCTGCATTCGCACCGCGTCCTCGCCGGTGAAGCTCACTTCGGTCGACGGCTTCATCGTGACTTCCGCGAACTCGGGCTTGAGGCCGGCCTTGGCGAGCGCATCCTTGATCGCGACGAAATCGTTGGGCGCGGTGAGCACCTCGGTCGACCCATCGTCGTTGTCGACGACGTCGTCGGCGCCGGCGTCCAGAGCCGCTTCGAGCAGCTTGTCGCTGTTGGTTCCCGGCGCGAACACGAGCTGGCCGCAGTACTTGAACAGGAACGCCACCGAGCCGTCGGTGCCGAGGTTGCCGCCGTGCTTGACGAAGGCGTGACGGACTTCGGCGACGGTGCGCACGCGGTTGTCGGTCAGGCAGTCGACGATCACGGCGGCGCCGTTGATCCCGTAGCCTTCGTAGCGCGCTTCTTCGTAGTTGATGCCTTCGAGCTCGCCGGCGCCGCGCTTGGCGGCACGCTCGATGGTGTCCTTGGGCATGTTGTTGTCGAGCGCCTTGTCGACCGCGAGGCGCAAGCGCGGGTTACCCGAGGGATCGGCGCCGCCGAGCTTGGCAGCGACCGTGATCTCGCGAATCAGGCGCGTGAAAATCTTGCCGCGCTTGGCGTCGGTCGCGGCTTTCTTGTGCTTGATGTTCGCCCACTTGCTGTGGCCGGCCATGATGACGGTCCTGAGGTGCGTCGCTTCGATCGCAAATTATATCAGCGCGACCCACCTGCTCCGGCGGCTACAGTACTTCCTGGTCCTTGAGAAACTGCGCCAGCACCTTCAACCTCACTTCGCTGTCGTTGATCTCGAGCATGCTCTGCTTGATGCCCAGCGGCAGCGGCAGCAATTCGGCGAGCCGGTAGCCGACCCACGATGCATCGCCAGTTGCGGTGGCGCCGGCAAAATGCTCGCGGCCAACGCGCTCGACCAAGAGCTCGAGCAGCGCAGCCAGTGGCTGGTAGGCCTCCGGCAGCGGCAGCGCGGGTTCCGGCGCGAGCGCGGTGACCAGGCCGACGACAAGCCCGTCAGGGTTGACGACGTGCGATTGCACCTGGAAGCGGGCGCCGCCTTCGGTCTTCAGGTGCAGGATGCCCAGTTGCGGCACATCGCACGCCGTGATGCGCGCCATCGTGCCGATGCCCGCGAATTCGCCGATGGCATCCGGGCGGGCGACTTCCTCGCCTTCCTTGAGCAGGCACACGCCAAACGGCTTTTCATCCTTCAGGCAGGCCTTGGTCATTTCGATGTAACGCTGCTCGAACACCTTGAGCGGCAGCATGCCGCCCGGAAAGAGGACGGTCTTGAGTGGAAACAGCGGCAGCGTCGTCGGCGCTCGTGCGCTCGCGCCGCGCAGGAAGGGCAGCATTGGCGAATCGCGTCAGGCGCGCTCGATGAAGGGGGCGGCGCGTCGACGGCCCCAGCGCGGACCCAATTCGTGCTCCACGCCGAGTTGATCGAGAACGCGCGCGACCACGAAGTCGACCAGGTCATCGACCGATTGCGGGTGGTCGTAGAAGCCGGGAGCCGGCGGCAAGTATGACCGCCCCGGCCCGCGCAAGCTTGAGCATGTTTTCCAGATGGATCGCGGACAGTGGCGTTTCGCGCGGCACCAGCAGCAGGGTTCGCCGTTCCTTGAGCATCACGTCGGCGGCGCGCTCGATCAGGTTGTCGGCGAGGCCCGCCGCGATCGAACCGACGGTGCCCATGCTGCAGGGACAGATCGCCATCGCATCGGCCGGGTTGGAGCCGGACGCCACCGGGGCGAGCCAGTCCTCGCGACCGAATACGGTGAGTTGCCCCGGCGCCGCACGATAACGCTCGGCGAAATACGCGGCGGCGGCAGCGGGCTGCGTTGGAAACGTGAGGTCGAGTTCCTGCCGCGCGACCATTTGCGCAGCCGGCGAATAGAGCAGGTAGACCTCGATGCGCGCGGCCAACAGGCATTCGAGCGTACGCAGCCCGTAGGGCATGCCCGAGGCGCCGGTGAAGGCGAGGGTGACGATGCGCGGCTTGCTCACCGGGCCATTCTAGCGCAACGTGGCGCGCCGATCAGTGCAGCTCGCGATGCCGCGTGAGCACTTGATAGCGACCGGAAAAGGCGCGCGCCAGCCGATCGACGAGATACACCGATCGATGCTGGCCGCCGGTGCAGCCGATCGCCACGGTCAGGTAGTTGCGGTTGTCGCGCGCATAGTCCGGCAGCCAGCCCGCGACAAAGTGGTAGATGTCGCCGTACATGCGCTCGGTCTCGGGGTGGCTTTCAAGATACGCGACCACCTCGGGATCGTGGCCGGTCTTCGCGGAGAGCGCCGGTTCGTAGTGCGGGTTCGGCAGGCAGCGCACGTCGAATACCAGGTCCGCGTCGAGCGGCACGCCGTGCTTGAAGCCGAAGGACTGGAACAGCAGCGTCAGCCGCGAAGGATCGACGCTGATGAAGTCCTTGATCCAGGCGCGCAACGCCGCCGCGGACAGTTCGCTGGTGTCGAAGCTGTAGCCGAGCGTGCGCACCTCGGTGAGCAGCGTGCGCTCGAACTCGATGGCTTCCTTGAGCGTGCGGGTGTCGTCGGAGAACGGATGGCGGCGGCGCGTTTCGGAAAAGCGCTTGACCAGCGTTTCGGTCTTGGCGTCGAGATAGAGCACGCGCACGGTCCAGCCGTCGTCGCGCGCCGCGCGGATCGCGTCGGCGATGCCGTCGAGGCGCGGCGGGGTGCGGACGTCGAGCCCGATGGCGACGCGCTGCTGCTGCGTGGCCTTCAGGTGCGAGAGGAGCCCGGCAACCTGCGGCAGCGGCAGCATCGAGACCGCGTAGTAACCGCTGTCCTCGAGCGCCGCCAGCGCAACGCTCTTTCCGGAGCCGGAAACACCGGCGATGAGCAGCAGGTCCATGACACCATGCTCAGCCGCCGTCCTCCATCAGCTTTTGCTGGCGCTCGATGAACTCCTTGGTGCTGTCGATGCCGCGCTGATTGAGGACGAAATTGCGTACCGCGGCCTCGACCAGGACCGCGAGGTTGCGGCCCGCCGCAACCGGAATGGTGACCTTGCGGATCGGCACGCCCAGGATCTCCTGAAAGGTGGCGCTGACCTGCAGGCGATCGAGTTCGGAGAACTGCTCGTTGCCGTGATCCTCGAGATGCACCATCAGCTTGAGCAGCTTGCGCGGGCGCACCGCGGTCTCGCCGAAGATGGTGCGGATGTTGAGCACACCGATGCCGCGCACCTCGAGGAAATCCTTGAGCACGGCAGGACACCGACCTTCGAGCGTGTCGGGCGAAATGCGATAGAGCTCGACGATGTCGTCGGCGACCAGGCCGTTGCCGCGCGAGATGAGTTCCAGCGCGAGCTCGCTCTTGCCGATCGCCGAGGCGCCGGTGATCAGCACGCCCATTTCCAGCACGTCGAGGAACACGCCGTGCAGCGTTGTCGATTCCGCCAGCACGCGCGACAGGTACAGGCGCATGACGTCGACGACGTGCGGCGAAGGCTGAGGCGAGGTCACCAGCGCAATGTGGTGCTTGTTGCATTCGTCGAGCAGGTGCGACGGCACCGCCTCGCCATTGGCGACGACGATCGCCACCAGCTCGGTGGTGAACAGGCGCTCGATCGACGCCACCAGCGATTCCTCGGACAGCGCGCGCAGGTAACTCGCTTCCGCCGCGCCGATGAGCTGGATGCGAAAGGGATGGATGAAATTCATGTGGCCGACCTGGCCGATGGTCGGCTTGAGCGCGGCTTCGCCGCTCAGCACCCGGTTGCCGCCCTGGCGGCCTGCCAGCCAGGTCAGTCCCAGCCGGTCATGGTTGTCCTCGAACAGCCGCTCGACGCTGACCTGCCGCAGGGCACCGCCATCGGTCATTGCGGGTTTGGCGCCCAGTCGGTAAACAGCGCGTGCAGGGTCGGCGCATCGGCGGACGCGGCCACGCGTTCGCGAAACGCCTTGTCGCTGAACATCTGCGCGAGCTGCGAGAGCAGCTGCAGGTGCTCCTCGGTCGCCTTCTCGGGAACGAGCAGCACGAACGCCTGCGCGACCGGCCGGCCGTCGGGGGCGTCGAAAGGGATGGGCTGCTGCGGCCGCACGAACGCGCCCATGGCGCTGGCGAGGCCCTTGATCCGCCCGTGCGGGATCGCGACGCCCTGGCCCAAGCCGGTGGAACCCAGCCGTTCGCGCGCCGACAGGCTATCGAAGACGATCGACCGCGACAGCTGCCCGTTGCGCTCGAACATCTCGGCGATTTGCTCGAACAGGCGCTTCTTGGTCGTCGCGTCGGCATCGAGCAGGATATTCGACTCGGACAGCAGCGGTGCGATGCTATTCATCGGCAGGGGCGGGAGGCGAGTCGGGGCCGAACGGCGTCAGCTCTTGCGCGATTTCGTCGGCGGCGCGTCGGTGGCCGTGCGCTTCATCGCCGCGGATTCGTGACGGCTGCCGTTGGCCTTTTCCTTGTGGCGCAG
This sequence comes from uncultured beta proteobacterium, assembly GCA_963741315.1. GTDB lineage: Bacteria > Pseudomonadota > Gammaproteobacteria > Burkholderiales > Casimicrobiaceae > PALSA-1003. The sequence continues at coordinate 206,859 of CAVUHK010000002.1, read as the reverse complement.
CACCTGCCGGTCGAGTTTGTCGGCGAGCGCGTCGATCGCCGCGTACATATCGGCGTCGATGCACTCGGCGTGGATGTCCTTGCCGCGAATATGCAGGTTCGCCGTGATCTGCTGCTCGAGCTTGTCCACCGAAAGCACCACGTTCACGTCGATCACATGGTCGAAATGCCGGGTCACGCGCTCCATCTTGACAATGACGTAGTCGCGGATTGCGGGAGTGATCACGAGATGATGGCCGCTCAGGTTCAGATTCATCCAGCTCTCCTTTGATGAAAATCAGATGGCCTTGCGCAGGTTGACCGGTGGAATCTGCAGCGCCTCGCGGTACTTGGCGATGGTGCGGCGCGCGACGACGATGCCCTGACCGCCAAGCAGCTCGGCGATGCGGCTGTCGGTCAGCGGCGTCTTGTTGTCCTCGGCGCTGATCAGCTGCTTGATCAGCGCGCGAATGGCGGTCGCCGACGCGGCGCCACCGGTGTCGGTCGCGACGTGACTGCCGAAGAAGTACTTCAACTCGTACGTGCCGCGCGAGGTCAGCATGTATTTCTGGGTCGTCACGCGCGAAATTGTCGATTCGTGCAGGTTGAGGATCTCGGCGATCTCGCGCAGGACCATCGGGCGCATCGCGACGTCGCCGTGGTCGAAGAAGTGGCGCTGCCGGTCGACGATCGCCTGCGATACGCGCAGGATGGTTTCGAAACGCTGCTGGACGTTGCGAATCAGCCATTTCGCTTCCTGCAGCTGCGCCGAAAGCTGCTGATTCGACGACTCGCGGTTGCGTGTCAGGATATCGGCGTAGATGCGGTTCAGGCGCAGCTTGGGCATCGCCGCTTCGTTGAGCGCCGCCACCCATCGGCCGCGGGTTTTCTTGACCACGACGTCGGGGATGACGTAATTGGCCTCGGTCTGCGCGAATTCCGCGCCGGGGCGGGGATTGAGACTGGTGATCAATTGCCGGACGCCGCGCATGCCGTCGTCGTCGGTGTGCAGCAGGCGCTTGAGCTTGGCAAAATCGCGCGCCGCCAGCAACGGCAGGTGATGCTCGACAAGTTTCAACGCCTCGGTGCGAAACGGCGTCGACGCGGGCAGCGCCTTCAACTGCAGCGCGAGGCACTCGGCGGCGTCGCGCGCGCCGACTCCTGCGGGTTCGAGATTCTGCAGGTGGCGCAAGCCGATCGCCAGGTCGTCCGCGTCGAGCCCGAGCTCCTCGGGAAACACCTCCAGCAGTTCCTCGAGCGAGGTCGTGAGATATCCGTCATCGTCGAGCGCATCGACCATGGCGCACGCGATCTGCCGGTCACGCAGCGGCAGGTTGAGCAGTGTCAGCTGCGTGTTCAGGTGATCGCGCAGTGAGCAAGTGGCGACCTGCTGCGGCGAGAAATGGTCATCGTCGTCGTCGTCTGACCCGGAGGACCGGCCCCAGTCGCTGTCGCCTCCGGAATTGGCCATGACGTCGAAGTCGGCAGGGGGCGATGCTTCGGAGCTGTCGTTCTGCGCCTCGGTGCTCGACACCGTCACCATGGTCGGCGCGAATTCCTGTGGCGGCGCCGAGCCCTCGTCCTCGTCGGCCTTCTCCAGCAACGGATTTTCCTGCAGCAGACGCTCGACTTCGGCGTTGAGCTCAAGCGTCGACAACTGCAGCAGCCGGATCGACTGCTGCAGCTGGGGCGTCAGCGTCAGATGCTGGCTGAGCTTGAGCTGTAGCGTGGGTTTCATGGTATCGGGGCTCCGACAACAATATCAGAGCCGGAAATGCTCTCCCAGGTAGACCTTTCTAACATTTTCATTATAAACAATTTCGTCGGGCGTTCCCGATGCCAGCACCCGCCCTTCGTTGATGATGTATGCCCGGTCGCAGATACCCAGCGTCTCGCGAACGTTGTGATCGGTGATCATGACACCGATTCCACGTTCCTTGAGAAAGCCGATGATTTTCTGGATGTCCAGGACGGCGATCGGGTCGATCCCGGCGAAGGGTTCGTCGAGCAGGATGAAGCGCGGGCGGGTGGCCAGCGCGCGCGCGATCTCGACGCGGCGGCGCTCGCCTCCGGACAGGCTGACGGCCGAGGCGTCGCGCAGGTGCGCGATCGACAGGTCGTCGAGCAGCGCGTCGAGTCGATTGGCGATCTCGTCGGTATCGATCCCCTGCAGCTCGAGGATGGCCTGGACGTTCTCGGCCACGGTCAGCTTGCGGAAGATCGACGCTTCCTGCGGCAGGTACGACAGCCCCAGCCGCGCGCGGGAATGGATCGGCATGCGCGTGAGGTCGCGGCCGTCGAGCTCGATGGCGCCGCCGTCGGTCGCCACCAGCCCGACGATCATGTAGAAGCAGGTGGTCTTGCCGGCGCCGTTCGGTCCGAGCAGGCCGATCACTTCGCCGCTGGCAACTGTGAGCGACACATCGTGTACTACGATTCGCGATTTGTACCGCTTGTTCAGTGCCTCGACCGACAGCGTGCTCATCGCGGGGGTACGACCATTGAATGATCCCCCCGAAGCGGCGCTGCGCGCCAACTCACCCGGAGGGGGCGAGCGCCTTGGGGCGGCCCTGCGTCGCTCATTTCGTGGTCTGCGGCGAGAGCGTTGCGTCGCTCTTCAGAGGCAGCGGCGGATTGGACTTTGGCGCGGGCGCGGCCTTGGTGTCTTTCGCGTCCTTCGCGTCACCGGTTCCCTTGGCGTCCTTGACCGCCTTGTCTTCCTTCGGCTGCGGCTGGAACACGCCGCGCACGCGCGAGCCCAGCGGCGTTTCGCCGTCGGCCGGCGGCCGCGAGTCCGGACGACCCTCGGCCTTGAACACGTCCGCGCCCACATCGTAGGTGATGTAGTTGCTGCGGATCTCGTCGTTGCTCTTCTTGAGCAGCGCCCGGTCGAACAGCTCGAGGAAACGCTTGGAGCCGTCGTAGACGACGCGTTGCGCGAAACCTTCGTAGTACTCGTCCATGCCGTCGCGCTTTTCGCGGAAGGTCACCGGATTGCCGTACGCAGTCGCCGAAAGCGAATTGTCGGCGTTCTGGCGGAAGGTGATGCGATCGGCGTGGATGGTCAGCGTGCCCTGCGTGATCACGACGCTGCCCACCAGTTCGCCATCCTTGCTGCCGAGATTGGCGCCGCCGGTGTCGCCCTGGTAGAAGATCGGCTTGTCGCGGTCGGCGCGCTCGGCCTGCGCGGGCGCTGCGGCCAACAGCGGGACGAGCAGCGCTGCGCACGCGACGGCGCGCGCGAACATGGGCGCGACAGGGCGCGCGACGGACTGCGGGGATGAACGACGCACGGTGCTATTTCTTCGGCTGTAGTTGACCACTGACGCGCGAGGCGAACTTGACCTTCTTGGTGCGATTGTCGAATTCCATTCCGACGGAATTGATTATCCCACGCGGGTCGGTGATCGTCACAGCCTTGTCGGTGACCACGCGATCCTCCTTCGGGATCACGTGCAGGTACTCGCTGGTGAGCACCACGGGCCCGTCGCCGGGGTCGGTCGCGCTTGCCTCGCGAACGCCTTTGACGTTGCCGGAAAAATAGGCGTGCTCCCGGTCGCCGGTGACGATGGCGTGGTCGGCGGTAATCGACAATTTTGGCCTGTCCGGATCGTTGAAGGTGATCAGGGGAGTGTCGAAGTGGGTCGTGTCGTCGTCGGGAAAGTGCAGAGCGCGACCGGCGGTGAGCGCCTGGCGAATGCGACCCTTCTCGTCGAGGCCCACAGCATGGACATTCTCGATGAACAGGTCGGGATCGTGACGGCCTGAACCGTCGAATTTCGGCGCGCCGACCATGATCTGCGCGTTCAGCCAGTAAGTCAGCGCGGCAAAGCTGGCGAGCATCAGCAGTGGCGACCACGCGATGAGCCGGTCCAGCAGGCGTTGCCTTGTGGTCACTGGATGTAGGCCTGCAGCAGGGGTTCGAGTTCGCCGCGGGCGGCGAGGATCATTTCGCACACTTCGCGCACCGCGCCGGCACCGCCTTCGGCGCGCGTGACGTAGTGCGCGTGGCGCTTGACCAGCTCGGGCGCGTGCGGCACGGTCAATGCCAGGCCGCAGCGGCGCAGCAACGGCAGATCGGGCAGGTCATCGCCGATGTGCGCGCAATCTTCCGCCGCGACACCGAGTTCCTGGCACAGCCGCTCCCACGGCGCGAGCTTGTGCTCCGCGCCCAGCATGACGCGCTTCACGCCGAGCATCTTTGCGCGCGCGCTCACCGCCGGCGCGGAACCGCCGGTGATCCACGCGACGACGATTCCGGACTGCTCGAGCATCTTCATGCCCAGCCCATCCTGCGCGGAAAAGGCCTTGAACTCGCCGCCGTCGCCGGCGCAGTAGATCTTGCCGTCGGTGAGCACACCGTCGACGTCGCAGGTCAAGAGCCGCAGTCGCTGCGCCCGCGCGTGAAGGTCCGCGGTCGTCATACGACCTTGGCGCGGAAGAGGTCGTGCAAGTGCAGTGCGCCCACCAGCCGTTCGCTGTCGTCGACGACCAGCAACTGGCTGACTTTCGGCGCGGCCTCCATCAACTCCACGCAATCGATCGCCAGTTCGTCCGGGCCGATGCTGCGCGGACGCAGCGTCATCAGCGCGTCGACGCGCGCGGTGGCGAAGTCGGCGACGCGCGCCAGGCAGCGGCGCAGGTCGCCGTCGGTGAAGATGCCGGCCACACGCGCGTCGGCGTCGATCACCGCGGTCATGCCCATGCCTTTGCCGCTCATCTCGACGACGGCGTCGGAGAGCGTCGCGCCGAGCTGCACAACGGGAACCGCGGCTCCGGTGCGCATGACGTCGCGCACGTGCGTCAGCAGGCGCCGTCCCAGCGCGCCGCCGGGATGCGAGCGCGCGAAGTCTTCGACCGAAAAGCCGCGCGCATCGAGCAGCGTCAGCGCCAGCGCGTCGCCCAGCGCCAGCGCCGCGGTCGTGCTGGCCGTAGGCGCGAGTCCGAGCGGACACGCTTCGGCGTCGACGCTGGCGTCGAGATGGACGTCGGCGGCCTGCGCCAGCGACGACTCCTCGTTGCCGGTCAGCGCGATCAATTGCGCGCCCTGGCGCTTCAGGTGCGGGACCAGCGACACCAGTTCGTCGGTCTCGCCGGAATTCGACAGCAGCAGTACGACGTCCTCGGCGGTGATCATGCCCAGATCGCCGTGGCTCGCTTCGGCGGCGTGAACGAAAAACGCCGGCGTGCCGGTCGATGCCAGGGTCGCCGCGAGCTTGCGCGCGATGTGCCCCGACTTGCCAATGCCGGTGACCACAACGCGGCCGCGGCAACCATAGAGGACGCGCGCTGCCGCGAGGAACGTGCTGCCCAGCCGGCCTTCGAGCGAGCGGATCGCGGCGGCCTCTGTGGCGAGCACTTCGCGACCCAACGCAAGAGCACGCTGCGGGTCGATTCCACGCATTGTCGACAAAGTTTCCGCGGCGCCTGTAGCCATGCCCAAAGTATACCCTGCTGCCCCTTGTGCGACCCCGGCGCCCCCGGGCGTCAGCCCGGGACCCTGTGCTACATTCGTTCGATGCCACACACGCTCATCATCATCCTGTTGCTGCTGGGCGCAGCGGTCGTGGTGGTCGTCGCGTGCCGCCTGCTGCGCCTGCCGCCGATCCTCGGCTACCTGATCGTCGGCACCGTGCTGGGACCGCATGCGTTTGCATTGGTGCCCGACAACGCCGCGGTGCGCGATTTGGCCGAATTCGGCATCGTGTTCCTGATGTTCTCGATCGGACTCGAATTCAGCCTGCCGCAACTCAAGGCGATGAGCGGTTCGGTGTTCGGACTGGGAATGGCGCAGGTCGCGATCACCACCATTTTCGCAATGGTCGGCCTGCACCTGCTGCATTACGGCTGGCTCGCCGGTTTTGCGCTCGGTGGTGCGCTGGCGATGAGTTCGACTGCAATCGTGTCGAAGCTACTCGCCGAGCGCAACGAGCTCGGCTCGCCGCACGGCCGCGACGTCATGGCCATCCTGCTGTTCCAGGATCTGGCGGTGGTCGCGTTCCTGATCGCGACGCCGACGCTGGCCAGCGGCGGCGACACGCTCCTGGTGTCGCTCGCGATCGCCGGCGGAAAGGCGGCGGTCGCGTTGGGCGTGATCCTGTTCTTCGGCCAGAAGCCGACGCGCGCGTGGTTCACGCTCATCGCGCGACTGCGCTCGCCGGAATTGTTCATGATCAACATCCTGCTGGTGACGCTGGGCATGGCGGCGATCACCAAGATGGCCGGACTGTCGTATGCGCTGGGCGCGTTTCTGGCCGGAATGCTGATCGCGGAAACCGAGTACCGTTATCAGGTCGAGGAAGACATCAAGCCGTTTCGCGATGTGTTCGTGGGCCTTTTCTTCATCACGGTGGGCATGAACCTCGACCTGGCGGTGGTCGGCGCGAACTTCGGCTGGGTGTTGCTGTTCCTGATCGGTCCGGTGCTCCTGAAGGTGCTGCTCATCGTCGTGCTGGCTCGACTGTTTCGCGCGCCGCTGGGCACGGCGCTGCGCACCGGGATCTACCTCGGGCAGGCGGGCGAATTCGCGATCGTCATGCTGGCGATGGCGACCGACCTGGATGTGGTGAGCCCGACACTCGCGCAACTGGTGCTCGCGGCGATGGTGCTGTCGATGCTCGCGGCACCGTTCGTGATCCAGTTCTCCGATCCGCTGGTGCGAAGGCTCACCGCCAACGACTGGCTGGCGCGCGCCGCGCAGGTGACGCAGATTGCGGCACGCACGATGACACGCCAGGATCACGTCATCATCTGCGGTTACGGGCGCAGCGGCCAGAACCTGGCGCGGTTGCTGGAAGCCGAGGACATCGGATACCTGGCGCTTGACGAAGATCCGGAGCGAGTGCGCGAATCGGGCGGCGACGGCAGCGTCGTGTATGGCGACGCGGGTCGGCGCGAAGCGCTGGTCGCGGCGGGACTCGCCAAGGCGCGCGCAGTCGTGGTTACTTTCGCCGATACGGCGGGCGCGCTCAAGATCCTGCATCACGTGCGCCAGGAACGGCCGGAGGTGCCCGTGGTCGTGCGCACGCTCGACGACAGCGAGCTCGATCGACTGCTCAAGGCCGGCGCGGCCGAAGTGGTGCCCGAAGTGCTCGAGGGCAGTCTGATGCTCGCGTCGCATTCTCTGCTGCTGCTCGGCGTGCCGCTCAGTCGCGTGCTCGATCGTATTCGCGCCATTCGCGAGGAGCGCTACAGCCTGTTTCGCGGCTTCTTCCACGGCGCGACCGACACCGCCGACGCCTCCGACAATCTGCAGGCGCGTCTGCACACGGTGCTGCTGCGCGAGCGCTCCAAGGCGGTCGGCAAGTCGATCGCCGAGCTCGAACTGGGCGAGATCGTCGAAATCACCGGCGTGCGCCGACACGGTGCACGGTCGGTGGTGCCGCAGCCCACCGATCGCTTCGAGGCCGGCGACGTCGTCGTGCTGCTGGGCAAGCCCGCAAATCTCGCGCTGGCGGAGCGAAGGCTGCATCGGGGTTGAACACGGACGGCTGCGTCGTTGTCCCGATACGGTGAACCCGTTACAATCGTCGTCCCCGCAGGAAAGAAGAACGTCTCGACGATGTCGGCCGCACCCATCGCCAGTTCCCCCGCTTCGCTGACCGAAAACCGCTACCCCGATCCGGACGCGGCCGCGATCGAGCTCGACAACGTTTCCTTCGGTTACGATCGCCGGCCGGTGCTGCGTGGCATCACGATGAAAGTACCGCGCGGCAAGATCGTTGCGATCATGGGCGGCAGCGGCTGCGGCAAGACCACGATCCTGCGCTTGATCGGCGGACAGCTGAAGCCGCAGTCCGGGAAAGTCTTCGTCGCCGGGCAATCGGTGCCCGACTTGGATGCCGAAGCGCTCTACGCGATGCGGCGCCGATGCGGCATGCTGTTCCAGTTCGGCGCGCTGTTCACCGACATGAGCGTGTTCGAGAACATCGCGTTTCCGATGCGCGAGCACACCAAGCTCGACGAGGAACTCATCCGCGACCTGGTACTGATGAAGTTGAACGCTGTCGGCCTGCGCGGCACCGCGAACCTGATGCCGGCCGAACTCTCGGGCGGAATGGCGCGCCGCGTCGCGCTGGCTCGCGCCATCGCGCTCGACCCCATGCTGGTGATGTACGACGAGCCCTTTGCGGGGCTCGACCCGATTTCGCTGGGCGTCGTCGGCCAGCTCATCCGCACGCTCAATGACGCGCTGGACACGACCTCGGTGGTGGTTACGCACGACGTCTACGAGTCGTTGAAGATCGTCGACTACCTCTACTTCGTGTCCGAAGGCCGCATCATCGCGCAAGGTACGCCGGACGAGGTGCGTGCCTCGAAGGATCCGTTCGTGCGCCAGTTCGTCGACGGCGAGACCGACGGGCCGGTGCCCTTCCATTACCCCGCGCCGGAGTATCGCCAGGAGCTCTTCGCCGATGTCCACTGACGTGCACAGCGGCGTCGCCGGCAGCCTGCGCCGCCTCGGCGCGGCGGTGACCGGCAGCCTCAGCCGGCTCGGTTTCGCCAGCCGTTTCCTGGTGGCGGTCATCTGGCATTCGCCGCAGGCGTTCATCCGCTTCGGGCTGACCATGCGCGAGATCTACTTCGCGGGCGTGCTCTCGCTGGTGATCATCCTGCTGTCCGGCCTGTTCGTCGGCATGGTGCTCTCGTTGCAGGGATACGAGACGCTCAAGCGCTACGGCGCCGACGAGCAGCTCGGGATCCTGGTCGCACTGTCTCTGGTGCGCGAGCTCGGGCCGGTCGTCGCGGGGCTGCTCTTCGCCAGTCGCGCCGGTTCGGCGATCACCGCCGAGATCGGCCTGATGAAGACCACCGAGCAGCTTGCGGCGATGGAGATGATGGCGGTCGATCCTCTGGCGCGGGTGATTGCGCCGCGGTTCTGGGGCGGCGTGATTTCGATGCCGCTGCTTGCGGCGCTGTTCTCGGCGTTCGGAATTTTCGGCGGCTACCTGGTCGGCGTGAAGCTCATCGGCATCGACGGCGGCGCCTTCTGGGGTCAGATGCAGGCCGCGGTCGATTTCTGGCCCGACATCACCAACGGCATCATCAAGAGCGTCGTCTTCGGGATCGCGGTGTCGTTGATCGCCGTGTTCGAGGGCTACGATGCCAAGCCGACCGCCGAAGGCGTGTCGACGGCGACCACGCGTACCGTCGTCATCTCGTCGCTGGCGATCCTCGCGCTGGATTTCGTCATGACCGTATTCATGTTTCGCGCGGGCAACGTATGAACCGTTCGGCGATCGATCTCTGGGTCGGCATCTTCGTGGCCATCGGCTTCGGCGCGATCCTGTTCCTGGCGCTCAAGGTCGGCAACCTGCTGACGCTGGACCGCACGCAGGGCTACAGGATCGAGGCCAATTTCGACAACATTGGCGGCCTGAAGCTGCGCGCGCCGGTCAAGGTGGCGGGAGTGCTGGTGGGACGGGTGGAGAACGTCCGGCTCAACCCCAAGACCTACGAGGCGCTGGTGACGTTGCGCGTCGACAACCAGTATTCATTCAGCCGCGACACCATCGCGTCGATCAACACTTCCGGCCTGCTCGGCGAGGTGTACGTCGGCCTCGATGCCGGCGGCGACAGCGTGATGCTCAAGGACGGCGAGCGAATCACCAAGACGCAGTCGGCATTGATCATGGAAAAGTTGATCAGCCAGTTCCTGTTCGACAAGGCCGCCGATCCCGCCGGCGGCGGGAGCAAAAAATGAAGCCAGCAGTCGCCGCGCGCCAGCGCGGGTACGCCGCAGCCATGGTGTTCGCCGTGCTGCTCCTTTCGGGCTGCGCGACCACGCAGTCGCGCGTCGATCCCTTCGAGCCCTTCAATCGGACGATGCTGGAGGTGCACGACGTGGTCGACGGCAACGTGGTCAAGCCGGTCGCCGAGGCCTACGTCAAGTACACGCCCGAACCGATCCGCAGCGTCGTGACGAATTTCTTCGGCAACATCGAGGACCTGTTCATCGGCATCAACAACGTGCTCGAAGGCAACGGCTATCGGGCCGGCGACGACTTCGGTCGCGTGCTGCTCAACAGTACCTTCGGCGTTGCCGGCATATTCGACCTGGCCTCGATGATGGGTATCGAGCGGCACACGCAGGACTTCGGCATCACCTTCGGCAAGTGGGGCTTCCCGCAGGGCCCGTACTTCTTCGTGCCGCTGCTCGGTCCGACCACGCTGCGCGACGGCACGGGAACCGCGATCCGGGCGTATCTCGGACCGACCACGTACATCTTCGCCAACGTCCCGTTGCGCAACTCGATCTGGGGCGTCGGCTACGTCAACGCGCGTGCGAACGCGCTGGGTACCGAATCGATGGTCGACGCGGCGGCGCTCGATCGCTATCGCTTCATTCGCAATGCCTACCTGCGCGCGCGTCGCTACCAGGTCTACGACGGCAAGCCGCCGCCCGAGGAAGACGACGGCGAATAGCCCGGCCCCGGCATCGCGCGAACCGCGGCCGTTGCCGGCAACGAGGAACCAGCGACAGGGCGTGCTGTCTGTGGCTGTACGCGTAAACCAAAGGAACAAGATGATTCGCATTCGAGCATTGGGCGCTTCGCTGTTGTCGCTGGCCTTCGTGGCCTGCGTCGCCAGCGCGCAGGAGGCGCCGGACGCGGTAGTCAAGCGCGTCGCGGAGGACATCCTCGCGCAGGTGCGCTCCGACAAGGAATTGCAGGCGGGCAACCTGACCAAGGCCAAGCAGATCCTCGAGACCAAGCTGGTGCCCAATTTCGATTTCGCGCGCATGACCTCGCTGGCGATGGGCCGCAACTGGCGCACCGCGACGCCCGAGCAGCAAAAGCAGCTGACCGACGAGTTCCGGTCGCTGCTGGTGCGCACCTATTCCGGCGCGCTGGCCAATTACCGCGACAACACGATGGACTACAAGCCGCTGCGCATGAATCCGGGCGACACCGAAGCGACCGTGCGCACCGAGGTGCGCCGACCGGGGCAGGCGGCGGTGCAGATCGACTACAGCATGGAAAAGTTGCCCGAGGGCTGGAAGGCCTACGACGTCATCGTCGGTGGCGTGAGCCTGGTCACCAACTATCGCGATGAGTTCAACGACGCGGTCAAGAGCTCCGGCATCGACGGGCTGATCGCAACGCTCGCGAAGAAGAACAGCGCGGGCCCGACCGCGACCAAATGAGCGCGGGGGCTGCGTCGCTGCAGGTGTCGGGTGGCCGTTGGCAGGTGGCAGGAACGCTGTCGATGGATACCGTCGAGACGGTGCGCATGGCAAGCGCCGCGATCGGCATGCCGCAGGACGGAATCATCGACCTGACCGCAGTCGATCGCGTCGATTCGGCCGGCGTCGCACTGGTCCTGTCGTGGGCGCGGCGCGCGGCAACCGAGGGCAAGCCGATCGCCTTCGCCGGCATGCCCCAGAGCATGCGGGCGCTGGCGACGCTCTACGGCGTCGAGGAGTTGCTCGTCGCCTGACGCGGCCATTGCCGCGCCGTACCCGACCGGTTCTGCAGCCATGACTCCCGCGGTAGAAATCATCGACGTCGCGCGCCGTTTCGGCGCGATCCAGGCGCTCGCCGGCGTCGATCTCGAGGTCATGCCCGGTGAATTCTTCGGCTTGCTCGGCCCCAACGGCGCCGGCAAGACGACTTTGATTTCCATACTTGCCGGACTCACGCGCGCCGACCGCGGCAGCGCGCGCGTGCTGGGTCACGATGTGGTCACCGACTACCGCCTGGCACGGCGCGTGCTGGGCGTCGTCCCGCAGGAGCTGGTATTCGATCCGTTCTTCACGGTGCGGGAGACCTTGCGCATCCAGGCCGGATACTTCGGCATCCGTGGCAACGACGACTGGATCGACGAAGTCCTGCACCATCTCGACTTGACCTCGCGCGCCGACGCGAACATGCGCGCGCTCTCCGGCGGGATGAAGCGCCGCGTGCTGGTCGGCCAGGCACTCGTCCACAAGCCGCCGGTGATCGTTCTCGACGAGCCGACCGCGGGCGTCGACGTCGAGCTGCGGCAGAGCCTGTGGGCGTTCATCCGCAAGCTCAACCGCGACGGTCACACCATCATCCTCACCACGCATTATCTCGAAGAGGCCGAGGCGCTGTGCGGACGCATCGCCATGCTCAAGGCCGGCAAGGTGGTGGCACTGGACACCACGCACAACCTGCTGTCGAGCTTCGCCGGCCTGACGGTGCGCCTGACCGCCGCCGCACTTCCCGGCGCGTGGACCGATCGCGTGCAACGGCACGAGGGCCAGACCTACCTGCTCACGCTCGCCGACTACCGCGAGCTGGAGAACCTCCTCGCGGCGATGCGCGAGTCGAACATCGCGATCGCCGAACTCTCGCTGCAGGAAGCCGACCTGGAGCAGGTGTTCCTGCGCATCATGAAGAAGGCAGCATGAGCGCGAATACCGAAGCGCGCAGCGCGGAGGCACGGCCGTGAGCGAGCTTGGCGGTGTGCAACGCGAAGTTGCGCCGATGGGCGCGGTCGCCGCCACCGGCTCGGGCTGGCGCACCCTCCTGTACAAGGAGGTGCTGCGCTTCTGGAAGGTGAGTTTCCAGACGGTGCTCGCGCCCGTGCTCACAGCGCTGCTGTACCTGCTCATCTTTTCGCACGTGCTGGAGTCGCACGTGTCGGTGTTCGACGGGAGCGTGCGCTATACCGCTTTCCTGGTGCCGGGCCTGGTGATGATGTCGGTGCTGCAGAACTCGTTCGCCAACAGCTCGTCGTCGCTCATCCAGTCCAAGATAACCGGCAACCTGATTTTCGTGCTGCTGACGCCGCTCTCGCCGCTGGATGTCTTCGCCGCGTATGTGCTCGGGGCGATGGTGCGCGGCCTGGTCGTCGGACTGGGCGTGTTCCTGGTCACGCTCTGGTTCGTGCCGATGTCGATCGTGCATCCGTTCTGGGCGCTCGCGTTCGCGCTTCTCGGCAGCGCGATACTTGGCATTCTCGGGCTCATCGCGGGCATCGTCGCCGACAAGTTCGACCAGCTCGCGGCTTTCCAGAACTTCCTGATCATGCCGCTGACGTTTCTGTCCGGCGTGTTCTATTCGATCCACACGCTGCCGCCGTTCTGGCAGTCGCTGTCGCACTTCAATCCCTTCTTCTATATGATCGACGGCTTTCGCTACGGCTTCTTCGGCCTGTCCGACATCTCGCCGCCGCTGAGCCTGGCGGTGGTCGCCGCTGCGTGCGCGGCGCTCGCGGCACTCACGCTGCGGATGCTCCAGACCGGCTACAAGCTGCGCCATTGACATGACCCCTGACGACATCAAGCATGCCATCGAGGCCGGGCTCGCCTGCGAGCACGTCGCGGTCGATGGCGATGGCCAGCACTTCCAGGCGCTGATCGTGAGCACGGCCTTCGAAGGGCTCTCGCGCATCAAGCGCCACCAGCTCGTCTATGGCGCGCTGGGCGATCGCATGCGCGCCGAGATCCACGCGCTGTCGATGCAGACGCTGACCCCCGCCGAGCGTGGATAAGCTCGCGATCGAAGGCGGCGTGCCGCTGCAGGGCGAGGTGCGCGTCTCTGGCGCGAAGAACGCCGCCTTGCCGATTCTCTGCGCGGCGCTGCTCACGCCCGAGCCGCTCACGCTCACCAACGTCCCCGAACTCAACGATGTACGCACCATGCGCGCGCTGCTCGCGCAGATGGGCGTGAAGAGCGAATCGGGCGACGGCGCGGTGACGCTCTCGGCGGCGCAGGTCAGCTGGCCACTCGCGCCCTACGAGATGGTGAAGACGATGCGCGCGTCGATCCTGGCGCTGGGGCCGTTGCTTGCGCGCTGTGGCGAAGCGCGCGTGTCGCTGCCCGGCGGTTGCGCGATCGGCCTGCGCCCGGTCGACCAGCACCTCAAGGGGCTGCAGGCGATGGGCGCCGAAATCAACCTCGATCACGGTTACATCGACGCGCGTGCGACGCGGCTGACGGGTGTGCGCTTCGCCTTCGATCTCGTCACCGTCACCGGCACCGAGAACCTGCTGATGGCGGCCACGCTCGCCGACGGCACCACCGTGCTCGAGAACGCCGCGCGCGAACCCGAAGTCGTCGATCTCGTGGAATGCCTAAATGCCATGGGCGCGTGCATCACCGGCGCCGGCACCGATCGCATCGTCGTCGAAGGCGTCGCTGCGCTGCATGGCGCGCGCCACGCGGTCATGCCCGACCGCATCGAGACCGGCACCTTCCTCGCGGCGGCCGCGGCCGCGGTCGGCGCAGACGGCACGGTCGTGCTGCGCGGCGCCCGAGCCGACACGCTGGGCGCGGTCATCGACAAGCTCACCGAGGCCGGCGCCCTGATCGTCGTCGACGGCGACATGATCCGCGTGTCGCGCCGCGGCGAACTCGAGGCCGTGACCTTGCGTACCGCGCCGTATCCCGCGTTTCCCACCGACATGCAGGCGCAGCTGATGGCATTGATGACCGTCGCCAAAGGCACGACGGTGATCACCGAGACGATCTTCGAGAACCGCATGATGCACGTGCAGGAACTCAATCGCCTCGGTGCCGACATCGAGGTCGAGGGCAACACGGCTATCGTCAAAGGCGTGCCCAGACTTACCGGGGCGGCCGTCATGGCTACCGACCTGCGCGCGTCGGCATGCCTGGTCATCGCCGGCCTGATCGCGCATGGCCAGACGGTCATTGACCGCATCTACCACCTCGATCGTGGCTACGAGCGCATCGAGGCCAAGCTGTCGGCGCTGGGCGCGCGCATCAAGCGCGTCGCATGAGTGCGACGGGCCGCCCCGAGCGCGCCGGTATTCAGTGAGCAGGCGCCCGGCGGCTCACCGGGTCCCGGCCTGCTAAAATGACCCCTTGCCCGACCATGCGCCCGCACCCGTGTCCACGCTCACCATCGCGCTCTCCAAGGGGCGCATCTTCAATGAAGCTCTAGTGCTGCTGCGCGCGGCCGGCATCACGCCGGCCGAGGATCCGGACACCTCGCGCAAGCTCATCATCGGTAGCAATCATCCTGGCGTGCGATTCATCATCGTGCGCGCGTCCGACGTTCCCACGTACGTACAGCACGGCGCCGCCGACCTGGGCGTATCCGGCAAGGACGTATTGCTCGAACACGGCGGCGACGGCTTGTTCCAGCCGGTCGACCTCGGTATCGGCCGCTGCCGCCTTGTCGTCGCCGCCAAGCGCGGCTTCGATTACGCGGGCCTGGTCAAGCGCGGCGCGCGCCTGCGTGTCGCAACCAAGTACGTCGCTACCGCGCGCGAGCACTTCGCGGCGAAGGGCATGCACGTCGACCTGATCAAGCTCTACGGCTCGATGGAACTGGCGCCGCTGGTCGGACTCGCCGAAGCCATCGTCGACCTGGTCAGCAGCGGCAACACGCTCAAGGCGAACGACCTGGTAGTGGTCGAGGAGATCATGCCCATCAGCGCTCGGTTGATCGTCAATCCTGCCGCCTTGAAGCTCAAGCGCAATGCGATCCAGCCAGTGATCGAGGCCATCGCCGGCGCGGTGGCG
This sequence comes from uncultured beta proteobacterium, assembly GCA_963741315.1. GTDB lineage: Bacteria > Pseudomonadota > Gammaproteobacteria > Burkholderiales > Casimicrobiaceae > PALSA-1003. Next base: position 191,420 of record CAVUHK010000002.1, on the reverse strand, counting down.
GCGGAGCGCGCGCGTGCCTGACCGAGCGCGCCTGATCCGCCGCCTGGATTCGTCGCACGCCGATTTCGCGGCGACGCTCTCGCGGTTGACCGCGTTCGACACCGCGCAGGACGAGGCGGTTGACACGTCGGTCGCATCGATCCTTGCCGACGTTCGCGCCCGTGGCGACGCGGCGGTGCTGGAATACACGCTGCTGCTCGACCACGTCAAAGCACCGAACATGGCGGCGCTGGAGCTGCCGGCGCAGGAACTCGAGCGCGCCTTTGCCGACTTGCCCAAAGTCGAGCGCGATGCGCTGGCCGCGGCGGCGGCGCGCATCCGCGCGTACCACGAGCACCAGCGCGCGCAGTCGTGGTCGTTCACCGAGAACGATGGCACGCGACTGGGGCAGAACATCACCGCGCTGGACCGGGTCGGCATCTACGTGCCCGGCGGCAAGGCCGCTTATCCGTCGACGGTGCTCATGAACGCGCTGCCGGCGCAGGTTGCGGGCGTCGCCGAGATCATCATGGTGGTGCCCACTCCGGGCGGCGTAAAGAATGCGCTGGTGCTGGCTGCGGCGCACCTCGCCGGCGTGACGCGCGTGTTCACCATCGGCGGCGCGCAGGCGGTCGCGGCGCTTGCCTATGGCACGGCGACGATTCCCGCGGTCGACAAGATCGTTGGGCCTGGCAATGTCTACGTTGCCGCCGCCAAGCGGCGCGTATTCGGCACGGTGGGCATCGACATGATCGCCGGGCCTTCCGAAATCCTGATCATCGCCGACGCGAGTGCGAATGCCGACTGGGTTGCGATGGACCTGTTCTCGCAGGCAGAGCACGACGAGGCGGCGCAGGCGATCCTGCTCTCGCCCGACGCGGCGCTGCTCGACCAGGTCGAAGCGAGCATCGCCAGGCAGTTGCCGGCGCAGCCGCGCGTGGCGATCGTCGCCAAGTCGATCGCGCAGCGCGGCGCGCTGATCCGGGTGCGCGACCTCGACGAAGCGTGTGCGATCGCCAATCGCATCGCGCCGGAGCACCTCGAACTCGCGGTGGCCGAACCCGACGTGTTGCTGCCGAAAATCCGAAACGCCGGCGCGATTTTCCTCGGGCACTACAGCTCCGAGGCGCTTGGCGACTATTGCGCGGGCCCCAACCATGTTCTGCCCACGGCGCGCAGCGCCCGCTTCTCGTCGCCCTTGGGGGTGTACGATTTCCAGAAGCGGAGCAGCATCATCGCGGTGTCGCGCGCGGGCGCGCAATCGTTGGGCAGGATCGCGTCGACGCTGGCGCGCGGCGAGGGGCTGCCCGCACACGCGCAAAGCGCCGAGTATCGCGTCGAGTCTCGACGACAATAAGGAGGGGAACCATGGCCAAGGTCTATGCGCTCTACAAGACACCTGCCGACGCGGCGGCGTTCGACCGCTACTACTTCGATCGGCACGTGCCGCTGGCGAAGACTATTCCCGGCTTGCGCAGTTACGAAGTCACCCGTGGCCCGATCGCAGCCTTGGGCGGCCCCGCGCCGTATCACCTGATCGCGACGCTGACGTTCGACTCGCGCGCGGCCATCGACGCGGCACTGGCGTCATCGCAGGGACAGGCAGTCGCCGGCGACCTGGGCAAATTCGCGACGGGCGGCGTCGACGTGCTCATCACCGAAACCGGGATGGTCTGACGTGAACGATCGCGCACGCGGTATCGTCGCGGCCCAGACGGTCGCTGCGCTGGTACGCCCGGAAATCCTGGCGCAGAAGGCGTACGTGGTCGCGCCCGCCGCGGGCATGGTCAAGCTCGACGCCAACGAAAGCCCGCACGGATTGCCGCCGGCGGCCGCGTCGCGACTGGCCGCCGCGCTCGCTCGCGTGCAACTGAACCGCTATCCCGAAGGGGCGGCCGACGAAGTCAGGACGACGCTGCGACGCATCCTGGCGATTCCGCAGTCGCTTTCGGTGATTCTGGGCAATGGCTCGGATGAATTGATTTCGCTGGTCATCAGCCTGCTCGCGCGGCCGGGCGCGGTGATCCTGGCGCCTGAACCGACCTTCGTCATGTATCGCGTCTCGACGGTCAACGCCGGTGCGCGCTTTGTCGGCGTGCCGCTGCGTGCCGACTTCTCGCTCGACCGTGCGGCCGTGCTCGCGGCGATCGCGCGCGAGCGACCGGCCGCGATCTTCCTCGCGTCGCCCAACAATCCCACGGGGGTGCAGTACGCTGCCGCCGACCTCGAGGCCATTCTGCACGCCGCCCCCGGACTGGTCGTGCTCGACGAAGCGTACGCCGGGTTTGCCGAGACCAGTTTCCTGCCGCGCGTACCCGAGTTCCCGAACCTGCTGCTGATGGCCACGCTGTCCAAAGTCGGCATGGCGGGCCTGCGGCTTGGCTATGCCGCCGCGGCGCCGGAGTGGATTGCGGAAATCGAAAAACTGCGCCCACCGTATAATGTGAATTCGTTGACGCAGGCTGCGGTGGGCGCATTGCTGGCCGACCCGGGGTGGATCGGCGAGCAGGCGACGGCGATCGCCGCGGAACGGCGCCGGCTCGCAGCCGCGCTGGCGCGGCTTCGCGGCGTGGAGGTGTTTCCCTCGCAGGCGAATTTTCTGCTGGTGCGCGTGGGCGACGCGAGCCGGCTGTTCGATGAACTGAAGGCGAGGCGCATACTGGTCAAGCAAGTCGCTGGCGGGCACGTCTTGCTCGCCAACTGTTTGCGCATCACCGTCGGGACGCCCGACGAGAACGCGCTCCTGCTGTCTGCCATGGCCGAGCTTACGCAATGAACGCAGCACTGAATCCCAAACCCCGCTCCGCGCGCATCGAGCGCATCACGCGCGAGACTTCGATCGTCGTCGACATCGGCCTCGACGGCACCGGCCACGCCGACATCGCGACGGGCGTGCCGTTCCTCGACCACATGTTGGACCAGGTCGCGCGCCACGGCGCGATGGACCTGGCGATCGCCGCCAAGGGCGACCTGCACATCGACGCGCATCACACCGTCGAGGACATCGGCATCACGCTGGGCCAGGCGTTGAAACAGGCGCTGGGCGACAAGACCGGACTGACGCGCTATGGCTACGCCTACGTGCCGCTCGACGAGGCGCTCTCGCGCGTGGTCATCGATCTCTCGGGTCGACCGGGGCTCGAGTTCCACGTCCCGTTCACGCGTTCGATGATCGGCGCGTTCGACGTCGACCTGGCGCACGAGTTCTTCCAGGGCTTCGTCAATCACGCGCTGGTGACGCTGCACGTCGACAACCTGCGCGGACAGAACGCGCATCATCAGGCCGAGACCGTGTTCAAGGCGTTTGCGAGGGCATTGCGCATGGCGGCGACGGCCGATCCACGCGCCGCAGGCGTGGTGCCTTCCACCAAGGGCACGCTCTAGCCGGCGCAGTGGCGGCGCATCCGGGAATTCATCACCAAGGCTGAACGCTCCCGGGTGTCGCGTTGTCCCACCCAGGTAACGAATCGATGGCAGACATAGCGGTCATTGACTATGGCATGGGCAATTTGCGCTCGGTCGCAAAGGCTTTGCGTCACGTTGCGCCCGAACGCACCATCGTGGTGAGCGCCGACCCTGCGACCATCCGCGACGCGGCGCGGGTGGTGCTGCCCGGACAAAGCGCGATGCCGGACTGCATGCGCGGGCTCAACGACAGCGGCTTGCGCGAGCTGGTGCTCGAGGTGGCGCGCGATCGTCCTTTCCTCGGCATCTGCCTGGGGCTGCAGATGCTCTTCGACGAGAGCGAGGAGGGGCCCACCGCGTGCCTGGGCGTGCTTCCGGGACGGGTGCAGCGCTTTCGCGACGCCGCGATGGTGGGCGCCGACGGCCTGCGCCTGAAGGTTCCGCACATGGGCTGGAGCCGCGTGCACCAGACCAGGCAGCATCCGCTCTGGCAGGGCATTGCCGACCAGACCCGTTTCTACTTCGCGCACAGCTACTATCCGGTGCCGGATGACGCCGCCGTGACTGCCGCAAGCGTCGACTATCCAGCGGCGTTTACTTGCGCGATAGCACGCGCTAATATCTTTGCCGTGCAGTTCCACCCCGAGAAAAGCCACCGCGCCGGTCTCCAGTTGCTCGCCAACTTCGTTGCCTGGAACGGTCGCGCCTGAAGTAATCAGCGCAGCGTCCTCGGCAGCGGCCTCCCCCAGCCGCACCCATCCGCCGCCATGCACATCATTCCCGCGATCGATATCAAGGACGGGCACTGCGTCCGCCTGAAGCAGGGCGAGATGCACTCGGCCACGGTGTTCTCGGAGGATCCCGCGGCAATGGCTCAGCACTGGCTGGAGCTCGGCGCCGAGCGGCTGCACATCGTCGACCTCAACGGAGCGTTCGCGGGCAAGCCCAAGAACGAGTCGGTGATCCGCGAGATCGTCAGCGTCATCGGCGAGGAAATTCCGGTGCAGCTGGGTGGCGGCATCCGCGATCTCGATACCATCGAGCGCTATCTCGACGACGGCATCACCTACGTGATCATCGGTACCGCGGCGGTCAAGAATCCGGGTTTCCTGCACGATGCGTGTACCGCGTTTCCCGGTCACATCATCGTCGGGCTCGATGCTCGCGAAGGGAAGGTCGCCACCGACGGCTGGTCGAAGATGACCGGCCACGACGTGGTCGATCTGGCGCGCAAGTTCGAGGACTACGGCGTCGAGGCGATCGTCTACACCGACATCGGCCGTGACGGCATGCTCACCGGCGTGAACATCGAGGCCACAGTCAAGCTCGCTCGCGAACTCAAGGTGCCTGTCATCGCCAGCGGTGGCATCAACAGCCTCAAGGACATCCGCGAGCTCGCAAGCTTCGAAGGCGACGGCATCGCCGGCGCCATCGCCGGTCGCGCACTGTACGAAGGCACGCTCGACTTCAAGGAAGCGTTGAAGGCGTCTAAGGGCAAATAGCATTTGGGCCGTGGGTTGTCATAACCGCGGTCCGACGCCTGTTGCTACCATGGGTTTGGCCAAACGCATCATCCCCTGCCTCGACGTCGCGAAGGGTCGCGTCGTCAAGGGCGTCAACTTCGTCAACCTGCGCGATGCCGGTGACCCGGTCGAGGTCGCCCGCCGTTACGACGAGCAGGGCGCCGATGAGCTGGCCTTTCTCGACATCCAGGCCAGCGTCGAAACCCGCGGCCTGCTCTACGACATGATCGAAGCCGTCGCCGACCAGGTGTTCATTCCGCTCACGGTGGGCGGCGGTGTGAGCCACGTCGACGACATTCGCGCGCTGCTCAACGCCGGCGCCGACAAGGTGAGCATCAATACCGCGGGGGTGAACGATCCTGCCCTCATCGCGCGCGCCGCCAGCCGCTATGGCGCGCAGTGCATCGTCGCCGCGATCGACGCCCGAGCGTCCGGCCCCGGCCGCTGGGAGGTCTACACGCATGGCGGGCGCACCGCTACGGGCAAGGACGCGGTCGCCTGGGCGCGCAAGGTGGTCGAACTGGGCGCCGGCGAGATCCTGCTCACCAGCATGGACCGCGACGGGGTGCGCACCGGCTTCGACCTCGGATTGACGCGGGCAGTCAGCGACGCGGTCGACGTGCCGGTGATCGCGTCGGGCGGCGTGGGCACGCTCGAACACCTGGTCGAAGGCATCACGCGCGGCGGCGCCGCCGCGGTGCTGGCCGCGTCGATCTTCCACTACGGCGAGTTCACCGTCGGGCAAGCCAAGGCTGCGCTGGCGGCGGCGGGCATAGAGATCAGGGAGCAGGCGTGACGGATTGGCTCGACGAGGTGCTCTGGAATGACGCGGGCCTCGTCCCCGCGATCGCGCAGGATGCCGTCAGCGGAGAGGTGCTGACGCTGGCGTGGATGAATCGCGACGCGCTGGCGCGCACCTCGCAAACAGGGTTCGCGCACTACTGGTCGCGCTCGCGCGGCAAGCTCTGGCGCAAGGGCGAGCAATCCGGCAACGGCCAGCGCGTACTCGAGGTCCGCCTCGATTGCGACAACGACGCGGTGTTGCTTCTGGTGGAACAAGAGGGCGGGATCGCATGTCACACCGGCAGGCGACGCTGTTTCTTCCAGCGACTCGAAGGCGATGCGTGGCGCACCGTCGAACCCGTGCTCAAGGATCCGAAGGCCATCTATGGAAAATAGTCAGGACATCCTGCAGCGACTGACCGCGAAGATCGAGGCCCACAAGGGCGCCGACCCGGTGCATTCCTACGTGGCGACGCTGTTCGCCAAGGGTGACGACGCCATCATCAAGAAGATCGGGGAGGAGGCGACCGAAGCGGTCATGGCCGCCAAGGATGGTGATAAGATCCGCATCAAGGCGGAGCTCGCGGACCTCTGGTTTCATTGCCTGGTGCTGCTGGTGCGCCATGGCATGGGACCGCAGGACGTGCTCGGCGAACTGGAGCAGCGCGAAGGCGTGTCGGGGCTGGCGGAGAAAGCCGCGCGCCGCTAGAGGCGAGCGCCGGCAAGCACCGCAAGTCGTCGCGCCGTCGCGTACCATCACCGACACCATGGACGACTGCATCTTCTGCAAGATCGCGCGGGCCGAGATCCCGTCGAAAATGATCTACGAGGATTCCGAGATCCTCGCGTTTCACGACATCCATCCGCAGGCGCCGGTGCATTTCATGCTGATCCCGAAAAAGCACATCGCATCGCTTGCAGAGGCCGGTGCCGAAGACGCGGGCGTGCTGGGGCGTATGCTGGCGCTGTCGGGTAGGCTGGCGCGGGAGCAGGGCTCCCCGGACGGCTACCGGACCATTATCAACACCGGCCGCATCGGGCGGCAGGACGTGATGCATCTGCATATACATGTCCTGGGAGGATCCGAACCGCTGGGTCGGATGCTGCCAAGAGACTAGGACGAGGAGAGCAAACATGGGTGGACTGAGTATCTGGCACTGGCTGATCGTGCTGCTGGTCGTGGTACTGATCTTCGGGACCAAGAAACTGCGCAACATCGGTCAGGACCTGGGCGGCGCCGTGAAGGGCTTCAAGGACGGCGTCAAGGGCTCGGAGGACGCGGCGGCTGCTAACGCATCGACACCGGCGCCCTCGCAACAGATCGCCGGCCAGACCATCGAAGGCGAAGTCAAGAAAGAGAAGACCCTGTAGCGGGGCACGGCGTCGCGCGCAGGGCGCTCCGCGTGAACTGCCGGCGCCGCTCGCGAGCGCGTGAGCCTCGACGCCAGGACAGCGCACGCAGACCTCCATGTTCGACATAGCATTCAGCGAAATCACCCTCATCGCGGTCGTCGCGTTGATCGTCATCGGCCCGGAGCGCCTGCCCAAGGTCGCGAAGACGCTGGGCCACATGTTCGGGCGCCTGCAGCGCTACGTGAACGAGGTCAAGGCCGACATCAATCGCGAAATGGAACTCGACGAGCTGCGCAAGCTGAAGTCGGAAGTGCAGTCGGCCGCGCAGGGCCTGCACGATTCGGTGACGCAAGCCGCGCAGGAAGTTGAAAGTGGCGTGCGCTCGGTCGAGGCACAGCTCAATGCCAACGAAGTCGAAGCGAGCACGGCGGCCGCGAGCGACTCGACAGCGATCGCTGCCACAATCGCAGCACCTTCCGCCGCGGAATCATCCGCACCACCCGCACCACCCGCCGCGCCCACCGACGCCGAACCGCCGCGCCAGGCGGCATTGCCGGGTCTGGAACGCATCTGATCCGGCGCGGCGGCCTTCCGCGGCCGCGCTACAATGGCGCCCGCATCCGCGCGCCACATTGAAGCATCGATGAACGACTCCACTCCCGGCCCCGAGGGCACCCAGGACACCTTCATATCGCACTTGGTCGAGCTGCGCAGCCGGCTCATGCGCGCGATCATCGCGGTCGTCGTGGTGCTGTTGTTCCTGGTCCCATGGGCGAAGGAGATCTACGCATTTCTCGCAGCGCCTCTGCTCAAGGCGCTGCCGAAGGGCAGCACCATGATCGCCACCGACGTCACCGGCACCTTCCTCGTGCCGCTGAAGGTCACGCTCATGGCGTCGTTCCTGATCGCGTTGCCGTACGTGCTCTTCCAGATGTGGGCGTTCGTTGCGCCGGGCCTCTACAAGCACGAGCAACGCCTGGCGCTTCCGGTGATCGTGTCGAGTGTGTTCTTCTTCGCGCTGGGCATGGCGTTCGCGTATTTCGCGGTGTTCCCGATCGCGTTCGGCTTCTTCGCCGGCTATGCGCCGGCGGGCGTGCAGATGATGACCGACATCGACAAGTACCTGTCGTTCGTGCTGACGATGTTCATGGCCTTCGGCATCACCTTCGAAGTGCCGGTCGTGGTGATCGTGCTGGTGCGACTGGGCGTGGTCAGCCTGGACACGCTGCGCTCGATTCGCGGCTACGTGATCGTCGGCGCGTTCGTCATCGGCGCGATCTTCACCCCGCCGGACGTGATCTCGCAGGTGATGCTGGCGGTGCCGCTGTGGTTGCTCTACGAGCTTGGACTGCTGGTGGCGCGCTTCATTTCAGTGCCGTCCAAGGCCGACAAGGACGCGCTCGAGGCGGCGCAGGACGCGGGCGACGCGCAGAAGAACAAGACCTGAGACGGTCGCCGCCGGCGACCCGCCTTCGTGATGCAGTAACTACGAAGCGCGAACTTTCGGCCGCTTGCCGACGGTCACTTCGACCTCGACTGATTTTCTCTCGCGCAGGACCTTGAGCTTCGCCTGCGTGCCCGGCGTCAATGCCGCGATCTGCGCGAGCAGCGACGACACGTCGTGCGTCGCCTTGCCGTCGATCTCCAGCACGACGTCGCGCGCCAGCATACCGGCGCGATCGGCGGGACCGCTCTTGAGCACCGCGCGGATGAGCACGCCGTCGGCAGCCGGCAGCGCCAAGGTCGACGCGAGCTCGGGCGTGAGTTCCTGCGGCTCGATGCCGAGCCAGCCGCGAGTGACCTCGCCGTCCTTGATGATCTGCTCGAGCACTGTCCTGGCGATCGACACCGGAATCGCGAAGCCGATGCCCTGCGACCCGCCGCTCTGCGAGAAGATCGCGCTGTTGATGCCGATCAGGTTGCCGTTGACATCGACCAGCGCACCTCCGGAATTGCCGGGGTTCACTGCCGCATCGGTCTGGATGAAATCCTCGAATCGATTGATGCCCAGATGATTACGGCCGAGCGCGCTGACGATGCCGTGGGTCACCGAATTGCTGATGCCGAACGGGACTGCCGATCGCCAGCACGCCGTCGCCGACCTGGATCTTGTCCGATTTACCGAAGGTGATCGCAGGAAAGTCGGTCCCCTCGGCCTTGAGCACCGCTAGGTCGGATTCCGGATCGCTGCCGCGCACGGTGGCGCGCATGCGCCGACCGTCGGCGAGCACCAGCTGGATGTCGTCGGCGCCTTCGATGACGTGATTATTGGTCAGAATGAAGCCGTCGTTGCTGACGATGACGCCCGAACCGAGGCTGTTGGTGCGGCGCGGCTCGCCCTCGGGCAAGCTCGGGAAAAACCGGCGCAGGACCGGATCGTCGAGCATCGAGTTGCGCTGCTTGATTTCCTTGCTGGTGTGGATGTTGACCACCGACGGCGCGGCCTTGCGCGCTGCGTCGGCGAGGCTCTCGATGCGCGGGCCGGCAATGGATGCGGGCGACTCTTCGATGAGCACGACGTTGTTCTTGCCGGTGAAACGCACCAGCAGGTCGGGCCGCAACGTGGCGACCACGAACAGTATCGCCAGACATACGGTGGCGACCTGCGCGAACAACAGCCAGAAACGTCGCAACATGAGCGGAGACGAAGCCCGTAATGGCCAGGGACATCGATTATAGACCGCTGGTATCGCAATGCAGCATTTGCAGCTCCTCGGTTGGCTGGCAATGGTTACAAAGTATGTCGCTAGCGTGCTGTTTTTGAACGCATTTCCCAGGTCTTTTTGAGTCAAGGCTTCCGGAAAAGACCGCAAATCCTTTATAATCGTAAGGTTTGCGAATTAGTTAGCGGCGTCAACTGAGTGTCAACTGAGGGACCGGGGTCAATGGCACAAGACGGCAATGTGGATGGTGGGAAGCGACGCTTCCTGATCGGTGCGACGGTCGCGGTAGGCGGCATCGGCGCCGCGGCTGCGGCGGTCCCTTTCGGCATGAGCTTCTGGCCCAGCGAACGCGCCAAGGCCGCGGGCGCGCCGGTCGAGGTCGACATCAGCAAACTCGAGCCCGGGCAGAAGATCAACATCGAATGGCGCGGCAAGGTCGTGTGGGTGATCAACCGCACGCCGGTCATGCTCAAGGACCTGCCGAAGCTCGACAGCCAGCTCGCCGATCCGAATTCGAACAGCTCGATTCAGCCTCCGTACGCCAAGAATCCGCATCGCTCGATCAAGCCGGAAATATTCGTCGGTGTCGGCATCTGCACGCACCTCGGTTGCTCGCCCACGTTTCGTCCCGATATCGCGCCCGCGGACCTCGGCCCCGAATGGCTGGGCGGTTTCTTCTGTCCCTGCCACCAATCGAAGTTCGATCTGGCGGCGCGCGTCTACAAGGGTGTCCCGGCGCCGACCAATCTGACCATCCCGCCGTATAACTTCATCACCGACACGCGAATCCAGGTCGGCGCCGACGGCAAGTCGGCGTAAGCGGAGCGCGAGCCCATGCAAAAAGTCCTGAACTGGATCGACGACCGCTTTCCGCTGACCGCGCTGTGGAAATCGCAGGTATCGGAGTACTACGCGCCGAAGAATTTCAACTTCTGGTATTTCTTCGGCTCGCTGGCGCTGGTCATCCTGGTGATGCAGATCGTCACCGGCATTTTCCTGACCATGAGCTACAAGCCCGATGCGACCAAGGCCTTCGAGTCGGTCGAGTACATCATGCGCGACGTCGCTGGCGGCTGGTTCATCCGCTACGCGCATTCCACGGGTGCATCGGCGTTCTTCATCGTCATCTATCTGCACATGTTTCGCGCGCTGCTCTATGGCAGCTATCGCAAGCCGCGCGAACTGTTGTGGATCGTCGGCTGTTTCATCTACCTCGCGCTGATGGCAGAGGCATTCTTCGGCTACCTGCTTCCCTGGGGCCAGATGTCGTACTGGGGCGCGCAGGTGATCGTGAACCTGTTCTCGACCGTGCCGATCATCGGCGACGATCTCGGCACCTGGATACGCGGCGACTACACCGTGTCCGACGTGACGCTGAACCGCTTCTTTGCCTTCCACGTCATCGCCGTGCCGCTGGTGCTGCTGATCCTGGTCGCGGTGCACCTGATGGCGCTGCACGAAGTGGGCTCCAACAATCCCGACGGTATCGAGATCAAGGACAAGATCGATCCGAAGACGGGCCATCCGCTGGACGGCATCCCGTTTCATCCGTACTACACGGTCAAGGACCTGGTCGGCGTGGTCGTGTTCCTGGCACTTTTCTCGATCGTGGTGTTCTTCTGGCCCGATGGCGGCGGCTATTTCCTCGAGGACAATAATTTCGTTCCGGCCAATCCGCTGCAGACTCCCGTGCATATCGCACCGGTGTGGTACTTCACGCCGTTCTACGCCATGCTGCGCGCAGTGCCGTCGATGATGAACTCGCAGTTCTGGGGCGTGCTGGTGATGGGCGCCGCGGTGGTCGTCCTGTTCTTCATGCCTTGGCTCGACCGCAGCCCGGTGAAATCGATTCGCTACAAGGGTCCGTTGTACAAGGGCTGGCTGGTGGCGTTCGTGATCAGCTTCCTCATTCTTGGCTACCTCGGCGTGGTGCCGGTGACCATCTGGGGTCAGTTCAGCGAGAAGATTCCGCTGCTCGGCACTGCCGACAAGGCGACAGTGCTGGCGCGCATCCTGACGGTCGTGTACTTCCTGTTCTTCCTGCTCATGCCGTGGTACACGGTGCGCGACAAGACCAAACCCGTGCCGGACAGGGTGACCGGATGATGAATACGATCACCAAGGTGCTGTTCATTGCGCTGCTTGCGGTGGCCGGTAGCGCTATCGCCAACGAAGGTGGCGTTCGCCTGGAGCCTGCTCCGACGGCGCGCCTCGACGTCGAATCGTTGCAGCGCGGCGCGCGCAATTTCGTCAACTACTGCATGGGCTGCCACAGCGCGCAGTTCATGCGCTACAGCCGCTTGACCGACCTGGGGCTGACCGAAAAGCAGATCCAGGACAACCTGATATTCGGCAGCGCCAAGATCGGCTCGCCGATGCTCTCGGCGATGACCCGGACGGACGGCGCAGCGTGGTTTGGCGTGCCACCGCCCGATCTTTCCGTCATCGCGCGCGTGCGCGGCAAGGACTGGCTGTACAGCTACCTGCTGGCGTTCTATCGCGACGAGAAGTCGACGACCGGCTGGAACAACCTGGTCTTTCCCGGCGTTGCGATGCCGCACGTGCTGTGGAACCTGCAGGGCACGCAGAAGCTGGTCGAGACCGAGTACGAGGATCACGAGAAGGCCGAGGCAGCGGAGATCGCAGCCAAGGCGCTTGCCCTGGCGGAGCGCCTGCCCGGCGGCAAGTACGCGGTGAAAACGCTGGCGATCGACCAGGCGGGATCGCAATCGTCGGTCGAGTTCCGGCACTTCGTGACAGACTTGGTCAATTTTCTCGACTACATTGGCGAGCCGGTGCGCAACGAACGCATCAACATCGGGCTCATCGTAATGATTTACCTGGGCGTGCTGTTCGTGTTTGCGTACGCCCTCAAGCGCGTCTACTGGAAAGACATCCACTGACGCGCCTGGTCGCGAAGCAGGGCAGGGGCACCGCCCCTGCCCTTCGCATTCTGGCGGTGCGCAATGCGCATTTCGCCGCGGGAGAAAAACCACCATGATGACACTCTATTCCGGTACCACCGATCCTTTCAGCCAGCGCTGCCGCATCGTGCTGCACGAAAAGGGCATGGACTTTCAGATCATCGACGTCGACCTCGATCACAAACCCGAGGATCTGGCGGTGATGAATCCGTACAACCAGGTTCCGGTGCTGGTCGAGCGCGACCTGGTGCTGCACGAGTCGAACATCATCAACGAATACATCGACGAGCGCTTTCCGCACCCGCAGCTGATGCCTGCGGATCCGGTGATGCGCGCCCGCGCGAGGTTGTTCCTGCATCGTTTCGAGAAGGAACTCTTCTCGCACATCGATACGCTCGAAGGCAACAACCAGAAGCAGCTCGACAAGGCGCGCGGATTGGTGCGCGACAGCCTGCTGCAGATCGCGCCGGTGTTCGCCAAGCACAAGTTCATGCTCGGCGAGGAGTTCTCGATGCTCGATGTAGCGATCACGCCGCTGTTGTGGCGGCTCGACTACTACGGCATCCAGTTGCCCAAGCCGGCGGCGCCACTGATGAAATACGCCGAACGGCTGTTCTCGCGTCCGGCATTCATCGAGGCGCTGACCAGCGCGGAACGCGGGATGCGCAAATAGCGAGCCGGCGGACGCTGTAGTATCCTTGCCCCATGTCCGAACAATCCGCCAAACCCTATCTCATTCGCGCAATCTGCGAATGGTGCGCCGATAACGGCCTGACGCCGTATCTGGCGGTGAAGGTCGATGCGCAAACACGCGTGCCGGTCGCGTTCGTCAAGAACGGTGAAATTGTGCTCAACATCAGCCGCGGCGCGACGCGAAAGCTGACCATCGACAACGAGTGGGTGCAATTCACGGCGCGCTTCAGCGGCGCGTCGCAGGAAGTCGCGGTGCCGATGGTGGCGGTGTCCGGAATATTCGCCAAGGAAACTGGCTACGGCTTCGCGTTTACCGTGGCTGCCGATCCGGTCGCCTCGCTCGATGCGGCGACTGCGCCGGTGCCCGCGCCGTCCGGCGGCGTGTCTTCGGCCGACACCAAGCCGCGCGAGCGTCCGAAGCACCTGCAAGTCGTAAAATAGCCGCACTTCCGGCTGCGCGGCAGGATACGCGCAGCCTTGCGAAAACGCGCCGGCATAGCTCAGTTGGTAGAGCAGCGGTTTTGTAAACCGTTGGTCGTGGGTTCGATTCCTACTGCCGGCACCAAACTTCCTGTGCGCATGGCCGCGTCCAAGTGAGATTCGCAACACGGAATGACAACGAGCGACCCGAGCAAACTGGATCGGATAGTGGCCGATGCCCGGCGCAACGCCGAAAAGCGCGAGCAAAGCTACCGGGAACAAGCCCTCAAGATCTATCCCTGGATCTGTGGCCGCTGCGGCCGCGAATTCACCCACGCGAACCTGCGTGAGCTGACCGTCCATCACCGCGACCACAATCACGACAACAACCCGGCCGATGGCAGCAACTGGGAACTGCTTTGCCTCTACTGCCACGACAATGAACACCAACGGCAACTCGAAGCAGCCGGAAGCGACCGCACCACGCGAGACGATCGTGGAAGCGCAACCCATTCGCCGTTCGCGAATCTCAAATCTTTGTTGTCCGAGAAGAAGAAGTCCTGAGTAGCGGTCGAAGAGGACGATGCCATTCGACCAAGAGCAACACCTGGGCCTCGCGTCTTCTATGGCCTGCGTCACGTACACGCACCTTGACGGGGCGGGGCAGGCGCGTATCTTGTAACTCCCACGCCAACGATTATTCGGCTACGGCATTCCGTACAATTCGACACCTTCGGATGGTGCGGGCGTGAGACAGTGACGTCAGCTAACTGCCCCTAAACCATTCGGTGTCCGCTGACACCCAGGAGGTGCGCGATGGCGATCAGAATCTCGGGCGACGAAAACCTCTGGCCGGACGGCGTAATCCCCTTCGAAATCGACAGTACCGACTACCCGCCGGGCTCATCGGGTCGCGCCGTAATCCAGGCGGCCATTAACGAGTGGAACACGAAGACGAACATCACGTTCATTCCAAGGATGTCCGAAGGCGACTACGTCGTCTTTCACTTCGGCGTCGCGGAAAACGCGTCGGACAGTCCATGCGGCAGGGTCGGCGGAGCGCAGACGGTTCGCGCGGCTACGCTCGGATTCAAGGCCGCGGCCATCATCCACGAGATCGGCCATGCCGTAGGATTGTGGCACGAGCAGTCGCGGCAGGATCGAGATGACTTCGTCGACGTCAACGTGTCCAACGTGCAGGACGGCCAGACATTCAACTTCGACCAGCACACCGACGATGGCGATGAGATCGGGCCCTATGACTACGGGTCGATCATGCACTACGGACGAAATTTCTTTGCCAAGAATCCGTTGGTCGACACGCTCACGCCGATCAGCTGGTTCGGCAACGAGAATCAGGCTGGCGGAACGGCCATCGCCGACATCAGCAGAAACGGCCAGCCGGACCTCGTGATCTTCCATGTCGACAATCCGGCAGGCGCGAACACCGGCTACTACCGCATCCTCTGGGACCTCGACAAGAACGGGAAGGACCAGGGCGGTCTCTCCGATATCAAGCCCATACCGGGGTGGTTCGGCGACGAGACGCAGGGCGGCGGAATCGCGCTGCAGGACATCAAGCGCAACGGCAACCTCGATCTCATCGTGTTCTTCGTCGACAACGCCAGCGGTGGCAACCAGGGCTACTACCGGATTGGCTGGAATCTCGACGTGAAGGGAAATCCCGCTTCCTGGTCGAACGTGATGAAGGTGCCGGGGTGGTTCGGAAACTCCACGCAGGGTGCCGGCATCACGACGGCCTTCATCAAAGGCAAGGACCGCCCGGACCTCGTGGTGTTCCACATCGACGACCCCGGCGGCAGCAACACCGGTTATTACCGCATCGGCTGGACGATGCACGGCGACGGGACCATCGAGGACTGGACACCGCCGATCGCCATTCCAGGGTGGTTCGGCAACGACAACCAGGGCGGCGGGATTGCGGCTGCCGATCTCGACAACAGCGGCAAGCCGAGTCTGGTGGTTTTTCACATCGACAATCCCGACGAGGACAATCACGGCTACATCCGTGTTGGACGTAACGTGGATCAAACGGGCGTCGTGACCAAAGGTTGGACGGCGCCGCTGGAGGTTCCAGGCTGGTTCGGCAACGACAGCCAGGAAGGCGATGTCGCCATCGCCGACCTGTCCGGCAAAGGAACTCAGGACCTGGTCGTCTTCCACATCGATAACCCCGACGGCGGCAATCGCGGCTACTACCGCGTGGGTCACACGGTGGGCATCGGAGGAACGGTGGACTCGTGGTCAAACGTGATGCCCGTCCACAACATCGGGCCTGACGCGATCACGACGATCGGGACCACCCTTGTGCTCAGCCCGCTGGACATCGCGGCCGTCAACACGATGTATCCGTCGAAGGCGGCGGCGGGGATCGTGAACCACGTTGGCGGATGGTTCGGCACCGAAACGCAGGGCGCCGATGTCGCGCTGGGCGACATCAGTGGCAACGGCCTGCCGGACCTGGTCGTCTTCTTCATCGACCATCCGGATGGCGGCAACAACGGGTACTACCGGATTGGCTGGGACATCGACGTCAACGGATTCGTGACGAACAACTACACCTCCGCGATACCGGTGCCCGGATGGTTCGGCAACGAGAGCCAGGGCGGCGGCGTGGCGCTTGCCAACATCGGCCACGGCCCGGGCCTGGATCTCGTCGTCTTCCACATCGATCACCCCTCTGGAGGCAACGCAGGCTATTACCGAATCGGTTGGAATCTCGACGCGACGGGAAACGTCACGGGCGGGTGGACGAACCCGATTCCGATACCGGGATGGTTCGGCAACGATAACCAGGGAGGTGGCATTGCCGTCGCGGACATCAACAAGAACGGGACGCCAGATCTCGTGGTGCTGCATGTCGACAATCCCGGCGGCGCGAACCAGGCGTACTACCGCATCGGGTGGGACATCAACAGCCTGGGTGTGGCCACCGGGTGGACGGCGCCCATCCCGATTCCCGGCTGGTTCGGCAACGAAACGCAGGGCGCAGGCGTCGTCGTGACGGACATGGATAACGACGGATTCCTGGATATCGTCGTCTTCCACCTGGACAATCCCAGTGGCGGCAACCGCGGTTACTACCGCATCGGACGCAAGCTCGATACGTTCGGCAATGTGACCGGCGGGTGGTCGAGGGTCATTCCCATCGCCGGCTGGTTCGGCAACGAAAATTCCGGCGGCGGGATAGCGGCGTCCGACATCAACGGCAAGGGCCGGCCCGACCTCGTAGTTTTTCACGTCGACAATCCGGACGGTGACAACCAGGGGTACTACCGCGTGATATTCGCGCCGTTACTGGCATGAGCGTTCCGCGGCGTACGCGAGAACGCGGAATGTCGCGATGAGCGTTTCGCGGGACGCGGCCGCGGAATGCTCCGAGGCTAATTCAGATCGGAGTCAATGAAGAACTTGGTCCCGGCCACGGTAAGTGTCGCGCTGAGTCCGGTCTCGGTGATCTGATAGAGGTAGACACCTGGAGCGATTTGCGCCGCGCCGGTGAACATGCCGCCTTCGCCGCCCGCCATCGCCGACAGGTTGGCCTGTGCCCCGAACTCCCAACCCACGTTGATGAAGTTGGAGAGCGCCTGCTCGGTGGTGAAAACGAAAATGAGCTGGTTCTTGCTCACCCCGAATCCCAGGCCGCCCTGGACCTGGAGCATTCTCATGTAGGTCTGGACGCGCGTGCGGTTGTTCACCGCCAGCCCTTTGCCGGAGGTGCCACCGGCGATCATGAGTTTCATCCCGAATGTGCTGAACGCCGCGTAGCCCGCCGCTCGCTCGATGGCGCCCCGCGCGCTCGGCTGCATCGCATAGAGCGCCGATAGTGCGTTCTGGGAAACGCCTTGAACTTCCTGCCGCGCCGCGGCGATGTCGGCCTGGCTTGGCGTGTTGCCTGTAATCGCGTTCTCGAGGTTCTGGAGGATCTGGGAATGCGCGGATCCGGCTGCCAGGCTCAGCGCTATGGCCAAACCTGCAAATATCGATTTGAGTGTCATGGTATTTCCCTACGGTTGAATTGGATCAACAGCTCCTAATTATGCCCTACTGCGATTCCAGGACGGCTTCAACTCCTGTTGCTGGCGACAAAAATGCGCGACAAAAGCGTGCGCAGACTGTACAGTCTCGCCCGGCACGGCGGCAGGTCCAACGCATTCCAATCCAAGAGAGCGAAGCATGAGCTTGATCACACGACTCCGGCATAACTCAGGAACGCCGGCGGGACCGGCGGGGCCGCGTCCGCTGCGCACGATCGTGTTACTGATTGTTACGCTGATCGCGCTAGGCGGTTGCGCCACGCGCCCGATCAATCCGCCACTGACCCAGTACGACCCTGCCAAGGCATACCGGATCGAGCGGCAATCCGAGAACGCCGAGGACAATGCAACGCTGGTTATCCTTGCCTTCTCCGGCGGAGGCACCCGCGCGGCCGCGTTTTCCTACGGTGTTCTGGAAACCCTTCGCGACATGCAGGTGACCACCAAGAGTGGCCGCAACATTCGCGTGCTCGACTCGGTCGACGTGATCACCGGGATATCCGGCGGGAGCTTCACCGCGCTGGCGTTCGGACTCTACGGCGACAAGCTCTTCGACACCTACGAAACGAGCTTCCTCAAGCGTAACGTCCAGGGCGAGCTGATGAAGCGCGCGCTCAATCCCTTCAGCTGGCCCTCGCTCGCATCCGACGGCTGGGGCCGGTCCGAACTCGCCGCCAACATGTACGACGAGATTCTGTTCAAGGGCGCGACCTTCAAGGACCTCAAGCGCGACGGACCGCGAATTCTCGTGAGCGCTACCGATCTCGCGGACGGGACGCGGCTCATCTTCGGACCTGACAATTTCGATGTACTGTGCACCGACCTGTCGAGCATTCGTATTGCGCGTGCTGCGGCGGCGTCGTCGGCTGTTCCCGTAGTCCTGTCGTCGATCACCATCGACAACTACGGCGGCACCTGCGGTTACCAGCAGCCACCCTGGGCAAAGCTGTTCCTCGACAACCCGAATCCGCCGCGGCCGGCTGCGCGCACGGTGAAGCGCCTGCAGGAGCTGGAGGCGTTCGCGGACCGCGAGAATCGTCCGTATCTGCATCTCGTCGATGGCGGCGTCTCCGACAACGTCGGCATGCGCGGCGTGCTCGACGTGTTGTCGACATTCGAAGCACTGCACGCGGCGGGGCAGAAGACACCTTACGATCACGTGCGCAATATTTTCATCTTCGTCGTCAATTCGCTGGCGACACCACCCAACGACTGGGACCGGCACGAGAATCCGCCGGCGCTATTCGACGTGCTGCTCAAGGCGACCGGGACGCCAATCGATCGGTATTCGTACGATACGGTGGAAACACTGCGGGATATCCAGGCGCGCTGGGGAGCCCTGCGCGAAGTGCGCGATGCCATCGAGCCCTATCCGGCGCTCGCCACAAAGTTGCAGACCGTCATGCGTGCGCCCGACATCAACATTCGCGTCATCGAGGTGTCGTTCGGCGTGCTTCCGGACAAGGCGGAGCGCGACTACCTCAACACGCTTCCCACGTCGTTTGTTCTCGAGGACGAAGCGGTTGATCGCCTGCGCGTGGCGGCGAAGAACGCAATTCTCGCCTCTCCGGAAGTGAAGCGGCTGATCAACAATGGCGCGCTGCGCATGGTAGGTCCAGGGCCACGCGTCGGCCCCGGGGCGCCTTGAGGGACCAGGGTCGCCGGAGCATGTCAAAGCGAACAGTTCAGTGACGTTGTTATTCCGAGGACGTGTTGCCCCGAATTGACACGGGCGTAGTTCGCGGCGAGACTCTGGTCGCCATCCGCTGAAAAATCATGCTTCACGAGCTGCTCGACCCCTTCCTGCGGGTATGGTCCGACATCACCAGCGGCGTGCACGCGCCACTGGGATTCCGTCTGGTTGTTCAACCGCTTGTCGCAGCTTTTTTTGCAGTTCGCGCCGGCAGGAAAGACGCGCGAGAAGGCCGGCCGCCCTATTTCTGGGCAGTTGTGAAAGATCATGCACATCGGCGAGTGCTCCTTCGCGAGGCTTGGAATCACGTTGGCAAGGTATTCATCGTGGCGATCATTGTCGACGTGATCTACCAGTTCATCGTCGAACGTCGGGTCTATCCTTTCGAAGCAGTCATGGTGGGTGTAATTCTCGCCGTGCTTCCGTATTTCTTCTTTCGCGGTGTGGTCAATCGCATCCTGCGGCGCAAATATCGTGCCGACAAATAGGGACGTTGGCCGCGGTTGACGTTGTTGCCCATCATCACTAGGATGAACGAATTCCAGAGTTCGACGGTCATCAGCGAAATATGTCTGCAACTGCATAATCGTTGAAGTGCCACTTCGCTGTCGAACGGTGCGGCCTGTGGTTGTCGTCGCCACCTTCCTCTGTTTAGGCTCACCTAAAGCGCGCTGGAGAATAGTATGAAGACGAAACCCCTTGTCATCGTCGGCTCGCTGGTTGTGGCGGGCTTGATAGTCGCGGGTTTGCTCTATGTCACTTTCCCGGTGGCGATGACCACCTACGGCGGCATGGGCCTGAACTATCTCAAGTCGTTGAACGCGCCTGCAGGCACTGTGAGCACGGAGACGAATCCTGCCTACAAAGCCCCCGCGGCAGCGGCGTCTGCTTCACCTCCGACCGACCCCGTTTGGCCCGGCGCATCCGCCGGCGACTGGCCGAGCTACAACCGAACGCCGTCGTCGCAGCGCTATTCCCCGCTCGACCAGATCAACACCAAAAATGTCGCCAACCTGAAGGTGTTGTGCACGTACGACCTCCATACGGTGACCGCCTTTGAATCCGGACTGATCGTGGTGGACAACGCCTTGATCGGCACCACCGAGTTCGACATTTTCTCGATCAATCCAGCGACTTGTGCCGAGAACTGGCGCACGCACGTGGATTCCGCCGGGTCTCTCCTGCCAGCCAATCGCGGCGCCGCGTACATGGACGGCATGCTGTTTCGCGGCACGCAGGACGGCCGTGTCCTGGCCTTCGATTTCAAGACCGGCAAGAAACTATGGGACGTGACAATCGCGGATCCCAAGCACGGCGAGTCGGTGCCGGCAGCACCCATTGCCTGGGACGGTCTGGTCTACATCGGCAACGCTGGCGGAGACTTCAAGGGCGGCAAAGGGCATGTATTCGCGCTCGAAGGCAAGACCGGAAAAGTCGTCTGGGAATTTTTCCTCGTACCCAAGGTCGAGGGCGATACGGTGAGAGGTCCTCTGGGCAAGACGCCTCTCGACGGATCGACCTGGAACAACGCGCCGGGGGTACCCATCAGCGGCGGAGGCATGTGGACGTCGCTCACGCTCGACATCAAGAACGGGCTGCTCTACGTTCCGGGAGGCAATCCGGCCCCCGACTTTGCGTCGGGAGCGCGTGAGGGGATCAATCTCTATAGCGATTCCGTCGTTGTGCTCGACGCCAAGACGGGAGACTTCAAGATTAATTTCAAGGTTGTGGCAAAGGACTGGCACGACTACGACGTGTCCAACCCACCGATCCTGCTGGAAACCATGGGCGGCAAGCAGTTGATGGCTGTCTCACCGAAGGATGGGCACCTGCGTGGTTACGATCTCGCCACCAACAACCTGCTCTACCGCGTGCCGGTTACGACGATCGAGAATGACGGCCAGGCGTTCTCGGTCGGTCAGAACGTGCATTTCTGCCCGGGTCCCGTCGGGGGCAATGAATGGAACACACCGGGCTTCGTTCCGACGACGAACCTTATCATCACCGGCACAGTCGACTGGTGCGATACGGTGAGAATCGCAGATGACAAAAAGCTTGCTGCGGTGCCGATCGGCCAGCCATTTACCGGAATAGCGTACCTGAACCCGATCAACATGTTCGGTAGGGAAGCAACTCCCGACAAAGATTGGGCTGGGTGGGTTTATGCCACCGACGCCGATAGCGGAATCTGGAAATGGCGCGTGAAATCGAATTTCCCCATCGTCGGTGCCATCACGCCGACTGCCGGCGGCATCGTTTTCTTCGGCGATCTGGGCGGCAACTTCTATGCGCTCGATGCCTCCACCGGCCAGAAACTGTGGGGCCAGGTCCTTGGTGGCGGCGGTATCGGAGGCGGCATCATCACTTATACGGCGGGCGGCTCGCAAAAAATTGCCGTGGCCGACGGGTTCACGATGGTCGCATGGCCCACGAAACCCGCGACCGCCAAGGTGGTCATTCTGGGTCTCGATGCGCCACCCGCGAAGCAATGATGAACTTCATTCAGCGTAGTTGGATCTGCTGAAGTCGTGGCCGACGCTTTCGTGAACCTGTACGCTCGCCAAAAGCGCCCGCTTTAAGCAAACCCACAACGGCTGTCGATCCATGGAACTCGATCCCGTCTTCCTGTCGCGCCTCCAGTTTGCGTTCGTCATCAGTTTTCACATCATCTTTCCGGCGTTCACGATCGGGCTGGGCGCTTGGCTCGCGACCCTCGAGGGCGCGCGGCTGGTCACGGACAATCCCATCTATCGCCGCGTCTTTGATTTCTGGCTAAAAATCTTTGCCCTGTCGTTCGGAATGGGCGTCGTGACGGGTGTGGTGATGGCGTTCCAGTTCGGCACCAACTGGGGCGTGCTGGCTGAAAAGACGGGCTCGATCCAGGGGCCGCTGCTGGGCTACGAATCGTTCACCGCATTCATGCTCGAGGCGAGTTTTTTTGGCGTCATGCTGCTCGGGCGCAACCGGGTGTCGCCGCGCTTCTATTTCTTCGCTTGCTGCATGGTCTCGCTGGGGACGATGTTCTCTTCGTTCTGGATTCTCGCCAACAACAGCTGGATGCAGGTGCCGGTCGGTCACACCATCGTCAACGGCAAGATCATCCCTTCGGACTGGTGGGCGATCGTCACGGGTCCGGTCATGATGGTGCGCTGGCCGCACATGCTGCTTGCAGCATTCCTGACCACCGGCATGTGCGTGGCGGCTACCGGCGCCTGGTACACGCTGCGCAACATTCATCGCGCCGAGGCGCGCGTGATGCTGCATTGGGGGCTGGCGTTCGTCGCGCTCGTCATCCCGGTGCAACTTTTCTTTGGCCACCTGACGGGACTCTACGTGTTGAAGCACCAGCCGGCAAAGTTTGCCGCGATCGAGGCGCGGTGGAAGAACGAGCAGCCGGCGTCGGAAGTGTTGATCGGAATTCCCGATTCGAAGTCGGAAAAGAATCTGTTCGCGATTTCGATACCGAAACTTGGCAGCATGATCGCGTCGGGCAACTGGACGGCGGCGGAGGTCGGGCTGGAATCATTCCCGCGTGACGACCGGCCGCCGGTGGTCATTCCGTTCTTCGGTTTTCGAATAATGGTCGGGATGGGATTGCTCATGCTGGGGATCTCATGGCTCGGAAACTTTTTGCGGATGCGCGGCAAACTCGAGACGACGCGCTGGTATCTCTGGGGGACGTTTCTCGCTTTTCCCACCGGCTTTGTCGCCATCCTGACCGGGTGGTACACCGCTGAAGTGGGGCGTCAGCCATGGGTCGTTTACGGCGTGCTGCGGACCAAGGATGCGGTGACGCCTTCCCTTACCACCGGCGATGTGCTTTTTTCGCTGATTGGCTACGTGCTGGTCTATGCCGTATTCATCGTGTTCGGGACCTACTACATCTACAAACTGCTGCGAGAGGGTCCCACCGTCGCCGCAGTACCTATCCCCAACGCTACACCGAGTCGCCCAATGGCTTTCGCGGATGACGCCGCGAGCGCTACGGGTAGCAACGTTTCAGTCAGGCGCTAGCGCGATGGAAGCGACCAATCTCGCCATCTTCTGGGCCAGCGTCATCGCTGTGTCGATCATCATCTACGTCATCCTGGACGGGTTCGATCTTGGCGTGGGAGTGCTGTTCTCGTTCACGCGTGACGAAACGAGTCGGGTGCAGATGCTCAACACCATCGCGCCGTTCTGGGACGGCAACGAAACGTGGCTGGTGATCATCGGCGCAAGTCTTTTTGCCGCATTCCCTTCGGTGTATTCGGTGTTTCTCGGCGCGTTCTACCTGCCGGTCCTGTTGATGTTGTTCGGCCTGATCTTCCGCGGAATCGCCTTCGAGTTTCGCCAGCGCTCTGTGCACACGCAACGGCTATGGGACTGGGGGTTTTCCATCGGGTCAACCGTGGTTGCGTTCGTCCAAGGCGCGGCGGTGGGCGCGATGATGAGGGGAATCCCGGTCGCCAACGGCCAGTTTGCCGGCCACACGTGGGACTGGGTCCATCCGTTCCCGATTCTCACCGGTGTTGGCCTGGTGCTCGGTTACGCGTTGCTTGGCGCCGGCTGGATCGTCTACAAGAGCGAAGGGTCGCTTCGGGATTGGGCGTACGAACGTATACCGTGGCTGGCGGTGGCGGTGTTCGTCGTCCTGGGACTCGCATTCACGGCTTCCGTGACGCTCGATGCGGGCGCCATCGCGCAAAGCAATCTGCGCGCGCGCAGCTGGGGTTTGGCGTTCCCGGTCATCGCGATCGTGGCGCTGATCGGCGTCATTGTCGGCGCACGTGCGCGTCTCGATGCCGTACCGTTCTTCCTGACGACGCTATTTTTCATTGCGGCCTATCTGACGCTCGGCGTGATGTTCTGGCCCTACATGGTTCCGTATTCGGTCACCGTGAGCAGCGCCGCGGCCCCGGACGCGTCGCTCGGCTTCTTCTTCTTTGGTGGTGTGATCGTGCTACCCATGATCCTGATTTATACGATGGGTGTGTATCGCGTCTTCGGTGGCAAGCGTCATCGCGGGTACAACTGATTCAGTTGCACCCGTACCCGGTCAAGTAGCCACTTCGCAAAGAACCGACATGTCGAATGATTCCCGGAATTCGTCCACGGATGCCCCACCGAACCTGCCGGTGATGAACACGCTGATGGCCGCGGACCGCACGTTGATGTCGTGGACGCGGACATCGCTTTCGTTGCTCAGTTTTGGCTTCACAATCTTCAAGATCCTTCAGGCATTTCAGGATGAAGGCAAGCTCGTCAGGACCGATGTTCCACGCGATGCCGGGCTTTTTCTGACCGCGATGGGGACCTTCGCGATGGTGATGGGCACCCTCGAATATTGGCAAACGCTCAAGGTACTCGATCAGCCGCGAATATTCGGGCGTCCGCGGGCGCCGCTGATCATGGCAATGATCATGTCGGTCTCGGGTGTAATTCTGTTCGTGAGCATTCTCTGGAAACTGCTGTGAATCGGTAATGGGTGAGCTGGGAGGATTCGAAAAACATTGTTACAACTAGATGCGCCGGGTGTTCGATCCATAAAGCATCGTTGGTGCACAAAGCAAAGAGGTAGAACCGCTTCTCCGGCCTTCGTCCCTTGCGGGGAACTTGGCCATTTTCCAAAGTGAAAGGAACAGATCATGGCAGCAAAGAAACCGAACATCCTGATTCTCTGGGGCGACGACATCGGGATATGGAACATCAGCCACTTCAGTCGCGGAATGATGGGTTATCGAACGCCAAACATCGACCGCATTGCCAAAGAAGGCGTGACCTTCACCGACTATTACTCGCAGCAGAGTTGCACCGCCGGCCGTGCTTGCTTCATCTGCGGACAGAACCCGATTCGCACCGGTCTGACCAAGGTCGGCATGCCCGGCGCGACGGTCGGCTTGCAAAAGGAAGATCCGACCATCGCCGAATTGCTCAAGCCGCAGGGTTATGCCACCGGCCAGTTTGGCAAGAATCACCTCGGCGATCGCGACGAATTCCTCCCGACGATGCATGGCTTCGATGAATTCTTCGGCAACCTTTATCACCTCAACGCCGAGGAAGAACCGGAATTGCCGGATTACCCCAAGGATCCTGCGTTCAAGAAGATGTTTGGACCGCGCGGCGTGCTCCACTGCAAGGCCGACGGCAAGGGTGGACAGACGATTGTCGACACCGGTCCGCTCACCAAGAAGCGCATGGAAACCATCGACGAGGAGATCACGGACAAAGCGCTCGCCTGGATGGAGACGCAGGCCAAGGCGGACAAGCCGTTCTTCCTCTGGTACAACGCAACGGCCATGCACTTCCGCACGCACGTTGCCGAAAAGAACCTCGGCAAGAGTGGCCAGGACCCGTACAGCGATCGTATGGTCGTCCACGACGAGCAGATCGGCATGATGCTCGATAAGCTCGACGAACTGGGCATCGCCGACAACACCATCGTCATGTACTCCACCGACAACGGGCCGGAGAACGACACCTGGCCCGACGGTGCCACCACTCCGTTCCGTGGCCAGAAGGACTCCAACTGGGAGGGTGGATGGCGCGTGCCGTGCTTCATGCGCTGGCCGGGCAAGATCAAGGCAGACTCGGTGCTTAACGGCATCGTCTCGCACATCGACATGTTTCCGACGCTACTGACCGTCGCCGGCAATCCTGATGTCACCAAGCAATTGCTCGACGGCTGCACGGTGGACGGGAAGAAATTCAATGTCCATCTCGATGGCTTCGACATGATTCCCTACCTGACGGGCAAGGTGAAGGAAAGCCCGCGGCCCGGCATCATCTACTTCAGTGACGATGGCGAGGTCATTGCGGTGCGGGTCGGCGACTGGAAGTTCCACCTGGCAGTGCAGCGCGCCAATACGATGAGGCAGTGGGCGGAGCCGTTCGTAAAATTGCGCCTGCCTTACATCATGAGCATGCGCCGCGATCCGTTCGAGCGCGCCGAATACAACTCGAACACCTATCTTGACTGGATGGTCGATCACGTGCCGCAGATGTACATGATGCAGGCATTCGTCGCGCAGCAGATCGCTGACTTCGCGAAGTTTCCGCCCCGGCAGAAACCTGCCTCGTTCAACCTTGACGCGGTGTTGGCGCAGGTACAGCACCACGGCTGACAACCCAGAGCCTGCTCGACGGAAGCGAGGGGGTGCGCCCCTTCGCGGCTTGGTGCAATCGACCCATGCGTGGTTCAATCCACGCATGGGTTCTTTTTTTCTGACACAAAGCCGATGAAAGCCCCCGAAATGCGAAGCCGGGACGCGACGAGTGTCGCCGACGAGGTTTGCGCATTTTACGAGGACTATCCGTATCCCCCTCCAGTCGATAACCTCGAGAAGTATCAAGCCTGGCAAGACCCGCAAAAGCAGCGCGCGGAGCACCATTTGCTCTGGCCCTCGAGAGCCTTCGGGCAAGACCAATCGATCCTCATCGCCGGCTGCGGAACTTCGCAGGCGGCCAAACACGCGATGCGCTGGCCGGCAGCCAAGGTGACGGGCATCGATTTCAGCGCGACAAGCGTGCGCTGCACCGAGGAACTCAAACGAAAGTACAAGCTCGACAATCTGCAGGTTCAACGTCTTCCCATCGAGCAGGCACGCGAATTGGGGACCCGCTTCGACCACATTGTCTGCACCGGAGTGCTCCACCACCTGCCGGATCCCGATATAGGGCTGGCCGCACTGCGCGACGTGCTCGAGCCACATGGGGCGATGCACGTGATGGTGTATGCGCCGTACGGAAGAACCGGCATCTACATGTTGCAGGACTTCTGCAGACGTATCGGTATCGGCGCCACCGATGTCGAGATTCGGGATCTGATCGAAACGCTCAAGGCACTGCCGCCAGGACATCCGCTGCAAGGTCTGCTGCAAAACGCACCGGACTTCCGCAACGAAGCGGCGTTGGCCGACGCACTTCTGCACCCATGCGATCGCGCGTATTCGGTCCCGCAGTTACTCGAATACCTCGAGCGGGGCGGGCTTCGCTTTGGTCGATGGTCCCGACAAGCGGCATACAGCCCTTACTGCGGCGCATTGGCGCACCTTCGCCAGACCGCAAGACTGCAGGCGCTGCCCATGGAGGATCAATATGCGGCCAGCGAACTGTTCCGTGGCACGATGCTTCGCCACAGTGCGATTGCGTATCGCGACGACGCTCCCACCAATTTGAAGCAGATCGGCCCTGCCGGCGACGCCTGGCCGACCTATGTGCCGGTTCGCATGCCGGATACCGTATGCGTTCGAGAGCGGCTGCCTCCCGGAGCAGTTGCCGTGCTGATCAATACGTCGCATACGTATCGCGATATCTACCTGCCGATCGATGCGTCAGAAATGCGGCTATTGGAATTGATCGATGGTGAGCGCAGCCTCGGCGACATCGTCGAAAAAGCATTCCCGCCATCGACCGAAAGCTCGAAGGCCGACACGGTGCGCACCTTCTTCGAACGGCTTTGGTGGCATGACCAGGTCGTGTTTGATACGTCGGCAGCATAACGGGCGAGGCTGTAACCGGGGAAGCAGATTTCCGCATGTCGCTGTAACGCCTGGCGCCCATGATCTACAATAGCCTCCACTGCCGCAAAGTGACTCGAGGGAGATGACAATGGCAAAGAAAGACGCGGGAAAGAACGTAGCGAAAATGAAGAAATCAAAGGGCGGTGTCACCAAAGCGGCGCCGGGCAAGCAGGGCGCTACTGCCGCCGATTCCGAGCTAAGCAACAAGGACTACGACCGCAGTCTCAGGAAGCTGCACGTAGAACTGGTCAGGCTGCAGCAATGGGTCGTTCACAAAGGGCTCAAGGTTTGCATCATCTTCGAGGGGCGCGACGGTGCCGGCAAGGGCGGGACGATCAAGGCCATCACCGAGCGCGTCAGTCCGCGTGTATTTCGAGTCGTCGCACTTCCGGCGCCAAGCGAGCGCGAGAAGTCGCAGATGTACGCGCAGCGCTACCTGCCGCATCTGCCGGCGGCTGGCGAGATCGTGATCTTCGATCGGAGCTGGTACAACCGGGCTGGCGTCGAGCGCGTGATGGGGTTCTGCACCGAGGTACAGGCGCAGGGCTTCCTGAAAGTGGTGCCGCTGTTCGAGAAGATGATGGTTCAGTCGGGCATCATCCTGCTCAAGTATTGGCTCGAAGTCAGCCCGGAGGAGCAGACGCGCCGGCTCCAGGCGCGAATCGGAGACGGTCGCAAGACCTGGAAGCTCTCGCCGATGGACCTGAAGTCCTACAATCGCTGGGACGACTACACCAGGGCGCGCGACGACATGTTTGCCGCCACGGATACCGCGTGGGCGCCTTGGTTCGTCGCGCGCTCGGAGGACAAGCAGCGCGTGCGGCTGAACCTCATCAGCCATCTTCTCAAGCAGATTCCCTACAAGACCGCACCGGCGGAAAAGGTCAAGCTCCCCAAGCGCAAGGTCGGTCGCTACAAGGCCCGCGAATACCCGTTCAAGTACGTGCCGGAGGCCTTCTGATCGAGCCGGGTCCGCTTGTTTCGTGCGGCAGCCCACAGCGACAATTCAGAACTGCGCACTGAGCGAGAAGATGACGTAACGGCTGGCGGAGTCGGGATTGAAGGCGAAGAGTCCGAGCGTGACCTTGTCGACAATCAGTTGGGCGAACGCGCCGCGTTGCAGGTCGCGACCGTTCTCGATCTCATGTGTACGCTGGCCGACCAGACCGATGCGCAGCCACTGCGCGGGCTTCCACGCGAGCTCGCTCCACGCATAGTAGTAGCTCGCGCTGCGCTGATCGAGGTCGCGCACGTACTCGGCTTCGATGTAGGCGTCGAATGGCCCATAGGCCACGCTCGCCTCGACGCCGGGGATGACGCCACGCGCGGCGCCGAACAGCACCCCCACGATGGGTGTCACCTGGAAACTGAGCGCATCACCGCCGGCGAACTTCCAACCGGCGAACGCCGATCCGGAGTTGCGGGCCTCGTAGTTGTAACGCCCTTCCAGGTGCAGCGGGCCGCGGTCGTACGCGGCGATGCCGACCGCGAAATCGGATTGGTCCCGCATCGCGTAGTAGAAACCGGTGACCGTGAACGTCGATTCCGGGCCGGCCGGCGCATCGGATTCGCTCGCCGCTGCTGCGGTTCCGGGTGCAAGCCAGAACAGCATTGCCACCGCGCACACCGGGCGCCAGGCGCTTGTCATCCGCCCAGCGCCTTGACCGCGGCAATGAGCACAACGCCGAACACGGCCATCAACACTCCTGTGCGCAGTGGCCTCGCGTGTCCGGCGTGACGCCCGAGCGAATGCCCGGCCACAAAGAGCATTCCAAGTGTCACCGCCTGCGAAACTCTCAGCGCCCGTGCGGCGTCGCTCATGAATATGAACGGGAGCACGACCGGGAACGTCGCAATAACGACCAGTAGGAATATGCCGACCGCTTCGAGGTAGTCCCTCGCGCGTAGTATCGCTCGCCCATCCACTTCCAGGCTGAGCAGGCGGCGTCGCATGCCCTCGATTTCGTCGGGGCCAGTAATCGCAACGACATGCTCCGGCAGCGTCTCGACGATCATGCGGTGTGCGGTATCGATGTCTGCGCTGACGATTCGCTTCAATAGAACACCATTGCGCGACCGCTCGGTTGCGGTGCGGATGAGATACATGACCGCGTCGACCAGCCCCCAGGCGAGATTGCAACCGAGCGCGGCGATAGTGATGCTGCGCATATCCTCGTGCCCGGCCGTGGCGATCGATATCGAGCCGACAATGGTGACGGCCATGATCAGGCCGAACAATATTTCCGAGATTCGATCGATCGGGTCGAGCAGGCGATCGTGTTTTTCGTCCATCATATGGCGCATCGATCCTTCGGTCTGTCCGCGTCCGGTTTCCATGCTTCAGAACCCTCGATCAGTACTCGGGTGTGGCCCGCGGCTTGCGGTCCGTCGACTGCATCGCCTGGTAACGTTCGATGGCCGCGCGCGCGTTGAACAGCATGCGCTCGCGGCCAAGTCGCTCGTCCAGCCCGGCATGTCGTACCGTCTCGAGAACTCCGGGATTGAGTCCCACCAGCCATACAATTGTGCCACCTCCGGTCATGCGTCGCTCCCCCTCCATGAGCGCCTGCAATGCCGAGTATTCGAGGTCGGGAACCCGGCTCATGTCCAGGGCCAGCACGCGCGGCTTGTACTGCCGGGCCAGCGCGTTGATCTGCTCGGCGACATCCTGCGCGTTGGCGAAGAACAGACGCCCTTCCGGCCGTACGATCAAGAGCCCCTCGAATGTCTCGTCATCGGGATGTTCAGGCGACAGCGGACGCAGCACATCGGCCCCGCGCTTGCGCCCGATGACTGAAACGCGCGGGTGCGCGGTCTGACTCGCGAGACCGATCATCGAGACGATGATCGCCACCACGATGCCCTTGAGCGTGCCAAGCACGAGCACACCGAGCGCGGCGATGACCGCCCAGCGAAACTCCATCGTGCGCACATTGCGGATGGCAAGAAACTCCGCGGGCTGGATCAGCCCCACGGAGTAGACGATCACGATTGCTGCAAGCGTCGCGTGCGGCATCAGCCCCAGTAATGGAGCCAACAGCAGCATCGTTGCCAGCGCGGCACCGGCGGTCACCAGCGACGCCTTTTGCGAGCGTCCACCCGCCGCGCGCACCACCGCGGTCTGCGAGGTGCCGCCTCCCGCCGGCATGGCGCCGAACAGCGCGCCTGCGAAATTGGCCACCCCGGTGGCAACCAACTCGCGGTTCGCATCGATCGGAGGGTCTCCCGGACGAGCGAAGGCGCGACCCGCCGCAATCGTTTCGGTGAAGCTCATGAGCGCGATCCCCAGTGCGCCCGGAAGCAACTGCTCGATGAGCGCGATATCCGGCAAGGTGAGCGAAGAGAAGCCCCGCGGAATCAGGCCGACCGTCGAAACCCCTGCGGCCTGCAAGCCGAAGAACCACGACGCCGCAATGCCTCCCCCAACGGCGATCAATGGTGCCGGCGAATGTGGCCACAGCCGGTCCATGCCAATGAGCACGGCGAACGTCGCAACGGCCACCGCAAGCGTCAGCAGCGACGTGTCGGGAAGATGCTGCACAACGCTAAGCAGGTCGACGAAGAATCCCTGCTTGGTGATGTGGATGCCCAGGAGTTTCGGCACCTGGTCAAGCACGATCACCAGGCCGATTCCCGCCTTGAAACCCGTCAGGACCGGCATGGAAATGAAGTTCGCCACGAACCCCAGCTTCATCAATCTCGCCAGGATCAGCATGCCGCCGACCAGCGCGGTGAGCGTGGCCGTCGCGGTGACAAGTTTCGCCGGATCGCCGTCCGGCACTGTCAGTCCGAGCTGCGTTCCGGCGAGGATTGCGAGAGTCGTCGTCGAGCTGACGCTGAGCACCCGTGACGAGCCGAGCAGCGCGTAGATCACCATCGGTACGAAGGCGGTATAGAGGCCCACGGCGACGGGCAAACCGGCGACCGTCGCGTAAGCCATTGCCTTGGGCAAGACGACCGCGGCAGCCGTGAGACCCGCGACGATGTCGAAACGCAGCGCCGGAGCGTCAGGTGCGACGTTGTTCGTGGTCATCGGAGCGTGATCCATCCGGAATCCTCCCGATGGCTGCCAATTCGGCCTCAGGTGATCATCATCTGGCAGTTGAGCGTGCTTCCCTTCCAGTGCATTCCGTGCAGACGCAACGAGAGGTTCGAAAGCTGGGTCGACGTTGCTCCGGCGAAGCGCAGCATCGCGCCTGGGCGCGTCCCGGAACCTTCAACGCGCTGGATCTCGTTGCATTCGAGGTCAGGGAAATACTTCGTCACCAACGCCTTGATCTCCTCGTCGGTCGTGCCCGGTGCCATGTTGCCAATCCAGATTCTCACGGTGGTTCCCCCATAGTTGCACGCCGAGCCGAACTTGCGCACGGAAGGCCGGCTCGCGCATTGAAATGCCCAATCGCTGCGCGTTCCGGGCGCACTGCGAGCGGCCTCTCGCTCTTATGCCATGATATTGACGCCGCCGTCCACGTAGACGGTCCCACCCGACACCCGCCTCGCGTAAGGCGTCGAAAGATACGCGCAGGTGAAGCCCACGTCCATGATGTCGACGAGTTCACCGATTGGGGCCCGGTGCGCCGCTTCGGCCAGCAGCAAATCGAAATCCTTGATGCCGGAAGCCGCCCGCGTCTTGAGGGGCCCCGGGGAAATAGCGTGCACGCGAATACCCTTGCTGCCGAGCTCGAACGCAAGATACCGGCAGCACGCTTCGAGCGCCGCTTTCACGGGCCCCATGACGCTGTAAGTTGGCACGACCTTGTGGGCGCCGTGATAACTCATCGCGAACATCGTGCCGCCGTTCTTCATCAGCGGCGTGGCAAGTCGCGCCATGCGCACGAACGAATGGCAGGACACGTCCATCGCCTTTGCGAAGCCCTCGGCCGAGCAGTTGAGCAGTCCACCCTGCAGGTCATCCTTCGGCGCGAACGCGATCGAATGCACGAGGATGTCGAGTTCGCCCCACTGCTGCGCGATCGAGTCGAATGCCGCTTCGAGCTGGCCCGGCACGCTTACGTCGAGCGGCAGGAATAGCGGCGCATCTATGGCCCGGGCGAGTGGCTCGACATGTGGTCGCGCCTTGTCGTTGAGATAGGTGATTGCGACCTGCGCGCCCAGCTCGCGAAACGCCTTTGCGCAGCCCCATGCGATCGAACTGTCGTTCGCCACACCCACGACGAGCGCCTTGCGGCCGCTGAGTACCTGGCGAGGTGTGTCGAGATTCATCTTTCTTGCTCCATCAGTGACCTGCGAGCGTGCGCCAGGTGTGACGCGCGATCATGAGCTCTTCGTCGGTCGGCACCACCCACACCGAGACGCGGCTTGCCGGCGTACTGATCCGGGGTCCCTTGGCTTCGTTGGCGGCACGGTCCAGGTCCACGTCGAGCCACGCCGCATCGGCGCAAACCCGCGCACGCAAGCTACTGCTGTTCTCGCCGATGCCGGCCGTGAACACAATCGCATCGATGCCGCCAAGCGCTGCCGCGAGCGATCCCAGCTCACGCCCGATGCGGTAGACGAACAGGTCGATCGCAGCCTTCGCGGCCGGATCGGTGCTTGCCTCCAGGGTGCGCATGTCGCTCGAGATGCCGGAGACGCCAAGCAGACCCGATTGCTGGTAAATCAGGCGCTCGATCGCGCGCGCATCCATCCCGCACTCATCGAGCAGGTAGAGCATCACGCCGGGGTCGAGATTACCGCAGCGCGTCCCCATCGGCAGCCCATCGACCGCGGTGAAGCCCATCGTGCTCGCGACGCTCCTGCCCGCCGCCATCGCGCACATGGACGCGCCATTGCCGAGGTGCAGCACGACGGTCCTGCCGGCAGCGGCGCGCGCGTCATATCGGGGCAGCGCCTGCGCAACGTATTCGTACGACAAGCCGTGAAATCCGTACCGGCGCACGCCGCGATCGGTGATCGCCTTGGGCAGCGCGAACGCCTGAGCGACCGGCGGTTGACCGCGGTGGAATGCCGTGTCGAAGCACGCGACCTGCGGCAATGCAGGTGCCTGCTTGATGAGCGACCGGATCGGAGCCAGGTTGTGCGGCTGGTGCAGCGGTGCCAGTGGCACGAACTTCTCGAGCGCTGCTAGCACGGTTTCATCGACGCGAACAGGTTCGCTGTACGCGAGGCCGCCATGTACCACGCGGTGGCCGACGGCCACCAGTCGGTGCTGGGTGAATTCCGTGCGCAGGAAGCCAACCAGATGATCCAGTGCGCCGTCGTGGCCGAGCTGCACGCGTTCGCCCCATGACCGTTCCGCGAGCGTCCGACCGCCAGGGTCCTTGGCGACGAAACGCGGCGACGTGAACAGTCCTTCGGCCTGCCCCCGCGCGGTGAGCGCGAGCTCGTTGTCGGACGCCGTGAACAGCGAGAACTTGATGCTCGACGAACCCGCGTTGAGGACGGCGACTGCGTCCATCGCCTCAGCCGACGGTTTTGGTACCCGCTTCGCGGCGGGCTTTCGCGACCAGCACCGCGACCGCGCACGACGCAAGCCGCGTCATCACCGAATCGGCGCGACTGGTCAGGATGATCGGCACGCGGGCTCCGAGCACAATGCCGGCCGCGTCGGCGCCGGCGAGGAAGGTTAGGCTCTTGGCAAGCATGTTGCCGGCCTCGAGATCGGGCACCACCAGCACATTGGCACGGCCGGCGACCGGCGAGTCGATTTTCTTGATCGCCACCGACTCGAGGTTGATGGCGTTGTCGAGCGCCAGCGGTCCGTCGAGTATGGCGCCGGTGATCTGGCCGCGATCGGCCATCTTGCACAATGCGCCGGCCTCGACAGTCGAAGGTACCTTCGGATTGACGAGTTCCATCGCCGAGAGGATCGCGACGCGTACTTCGGCGAAATGCATTGCGTGCGCAAGGTCGATCGCATTCTGGATGATATCGACCTTGTCTGCCATCGTCGGCGCGATGTTGATCGCGGCATCGGTGACGATCAGCGTCTCCGAGTAACTCGGTACGTCCATGATGAAACAATGGGAGACCCTGCGCGCGGTGCGCAGCCCCGTGTCGCGCTTCACCACCGCGCCCATCAGTTCGTCGGTATGCAAGCTGCCTTTCATCAGCGCCTCGGCCTTGCCTTCGCGCACAAGCGCGACGGCCTTATCCGCTGAATCGTGGCTGTGTTGGGAGTTGACGATCGGAAGCCCCGAGATGTCAATGCCGTACTGATCCGCAATCGCTTCGATGCGCGCGCGCGGGCCAACCAGGATCGGCGCGATCAGCCCGAGTCGGGCGGCATCGACGGCCCCGCGCAGCGAGCTCTCGTCGCAAGGGTGCGCGACCGCAGTCGACGTTGGCGGCAGCGTGCGGCAGTAGTCGAGCAGGCGCTGATATTTCTCGTGCTTTCTCTCGCTGGCGTCGTTCGGACTCATCGCGTGCTCAACGCCGGGTCGCCGGGGCGCGCGACGCGATGGCGCGCCGCTTTCCGCCTGCCTTGCGCGTGCGCGCACCACGCCGCCGGGCGGACGGGACCTCGAGCACCGCGGAGAGGCGCGTGAGCATGGCACGCTGGTCGGCCGAGGGTTTCGCGTTCGATAACCGTACGTCCGTCAAGAGGCGCTCGAGCAGCGACAGCAGCCGCTGGCGGTCGGCAGGATCGGCAAGCAGTTGAGGCAGCGTGGCGACAGCTTGCTCGGGCGCGTAGCGGACGATGATGTCCTGCGCGCCGCGAATCGTCCGCCATCGGTCCGGGGCAAGGTCGGGGAGCAGATCGCGGTAGTCGTCGACGAGTTCTCGTTTCAACACGACGCGCTCCAGCGGGAACGGCGCACCCTTGCGGGCGAGCAGCGACGCGGTTCTGGTCAGGGCTTCCGCAAAGCCGCCTTTGCCGATCGCATCCAGCGCGTCCTTTACCACGGGGAGGTCACGAGCATCGACCGGCGATTCCGGTTTCGCCTCGTGCTCGCCCACCTCGGCCAGATACAGCGAAAACACATTGCCGTAAGTCTGAAAGAACACTGCTTCACTGATCGCATCGCGAAGCTCACGATAGTAATCCAGCGAGGCGCTGATGGCCTCCGAAGTGTACCGTTCGAGCTTCTGCACCCGGCTGTCTGGTGCAATCGGTTTACGCTGCGCCTTGACCACGCTTGCGGCGGCCGGCAGCCACGCGAGCCACGGATTGAGGCTGGAAATAGCCCAACGCTGAACGCGCAACGGGTGGAATTCGCGCGCGACCTCTGCGGCCGCCTCGCTCGACATCGATTGCAGCAGCGGCTGTGCGAACAGCTCGTACGCTTTCTGGTTGATTTCGGACACCTTGGCGACGGCCTTGAAAGGCTTTTCGTCGACGCGCTGGAAACGGTTGAGGCGAGGGGCGATGTCCTCCAGCCGGCGCTCGCGGAATTCGACGTCGTACTCGACCTTGCCGTCGGGACGTTTGCGTTCGTGGATTGCCATCCCATACAGCCCTGGCGGCAGCGCCTCCACCGACTTGAGGACCGAGACGATCTGCGAATGCTCCTTCTTTGCAACCTTGCCGGACACGAAGATCCCCAGGTGGCCCACGTTCTCGTGCAACAAGCCGACGATGACCTGGCCGCGAGCCTTGATCTCCTCCGTCGAGCCGTAGACGTCGGCCACCCAGTTGAACGCCTGCTGTGGCGGAGTGATGTTGTCGCCCATGGATGCGAAAAGAATGATCGGAACCTTGATGTCGCGCAGGTCGAAGCTCGTGCCGCTCCCGGCGGCGGTATCGCCTTTCCACAGCTTGTTGCCGACGAAAAGATTGCGAGTGATCCACTCGATCTCCTCGCGGTTCATGAGGAAGAAGCCACCCCACCAGCGCTCGAATTCGAGGAAACGGGGTGCCTCGGTATCGACCTTTGCGTACAGGTTGTAGTACTTGTCCCAGAACGTGTTCGCCGGATTGAGGTTCTCGAAATTCTCGACCAGGTACGCGCCGTCAAAGATGCCTCCCCCAAGGTCGGCCGTGAGCGAGGCGAGCCAGGTTCCTCCGAGCATCCCGCCGGAATAGCGCATCGGGTTGTCGCCTTCACCTTCGGCCCACGCGCCACCCCAGTACGACATGGGCGCGCCGTTGATCACGATCGGGCCGGTATCATCGGGGCCCGATGCCGCCACCATCATCGCCGCCCAGCCGCCCTGGCAATTACCAATGATTGCGGGCTTGGGACTTTCCGGATGCAGTTCGCGCACGCGGCGGACAAATTGCCGCTCTGCCGCGCACACATCGATGAGCGTCTGCCCTGGCTCGGGCTCGCGAAAGAAAATCACGAAATAGACGGGGTGGCCCTCGCGCAGCGCTACACCTACCTGCGAATCGTCCTTGAAGCCGCCGATTCCGGGACCATGGCCCGCGCGAGGGTCGATGATCACATAGGGGCGTCGCTTCCCGTCGATCGTTATGCCCTTGGGCGCCACGATGCGTACCAGCGCGTAGTTGACTGCACGCTCGAAGGTGCGTCCGTCGAGCACAATCTCGTAGTCGAAGTGCAGTAGTGGCGGCTGGCCGCGTTGTTTGTGCTCGCGATAATTGTCGCCGCGCTGGCGCAGTGTGTCCCAGAACAATACCGACCGCTGGGCCACGTCTACCGCATAGTTGATGCCCTCACCCAACATGTCCCACGGTGTCTTTGGCGCGACCGTCGATTCGGCGATGTGCTCTTTCCAGGCTTGCATCATCCGCTCACGATAGTGCTCCTGGGCGGTGTCCGCGCGTCGCTTGAAAACCTGCGCGACCTTGGCGAAGATGTTGTTGCTGCGCCCTATTTGCCTGGTCGGGTCCATGGGATTCTCTTCGAATGAGTGGCTATTGCAATGTTCGCCCTTCGCAGCCGGGCGGACGTTGATGTCCGTCAATTATGACGCATACGCATGCCGGGCATTGCGCTTTTCCCACTTTCCGAGAACCACATGCGGCACGACACGGTCGGCATCAATTCTTCACAAATCTTGGCAATGACGATCGCCGACGCATCTGAATTGGCTGGCGCAGACGCACGGTTCCGGCGATGACTTTCTGCGGCGGCACGAGCTGCTATGCTACTGGCGATGGTGATCAATAACCGCCCCGATTCTGCGGGGTCATTTTGCACGACGCCAAAGCGCGCCGGCAAGTCGTTCGCGCTGCACAGGTCGTGGATTGCGACGATCGCATTTACCTGTCTCGTCGCCGCGTGCGCCGTTCAGGTTGTCCGACCGCCTGTCATCGGCGACCAGCTCCCCGACGGATTTCCCGCCGCTTATTACCTGCAACTTTCGCAGCGGGGTGGTGAGGTGTTGCGGATCGATCCGGCCCAGTCGCTGCTTGTCATCGAGGTGCGGCGCGCCGGATCTCTCGCCAACCTGGGCCACGATCATGTCGTCGCCAGCCATGACATGCAGGGCTACGTCGCCCCAAGCGAAGGCAGAGCCGACTTCTACATTCGACTTGACCAGCTGGTCGTCGACGAACCACAACTGCGCGCCGAGGCGGCGTTCGACACGCAGCCGTCCGAATCGGCGATCGCTGGCACGCGCGAGAACATGCTGCGTCAATTCAATGCCGAGACGCACCCTTATGCCGTGGTAACCGTGGAACGCGTCGTCGTCGGCGCCACGGGCACGGAACTCGACATCGCGCTTGCGCTCAACGGGGTCTCGCGCGCCCTGCGCGTTCCTGCGAAGATCGAGCGGACCCCGGGCCAAATCGGCGTGACCGGGCGCGTCACGCTCGCGCAGACTGCCTTCGGGATCACGCCCTTTTCCATTCTCGGTGGCGGTCTTCAGGTACAGGACCAGGTGGACGTGCGGATCGCGATTCGCGCGCGCAGTCTGCAGCCCTGATCCCGACCTGGATTGTCAGGCGCCCGCCGAGGCTCAAGGCAGCCGCATGGACGGGGCCGGCAATGGAAAACGGCCACCCAAAGCCAGGAACGCTCCAGCATGTACGCCAGCGCACAGACACTGCTACCTGTGGGGCCTATTGTCCAGACACCGGCAGAGCGGTTTCAGGGTCCCTGGGAGCGTAAGCGTCCGGCGGGAGTCGCAGCAATGAACGACCAATCATCTCGCATCAATGGCCAAATCGGCCGCCCTGCAATGAATTCGCATTCGTCCTCCTGCCTGTCGCATCCAGCCCTGTCGCCGTTCGAACTGGGATGTCTGGCACTGCGCATCGCAAGAAACGACGGCGTATCGGTGATCCAGGCCAGCCAGCAAATAGCGCAATTCAGGAGTGCGCCGTCAGACCCCAACGTTTTGGCGATGCGGCGGCATGTGCGCAGCCGGCCCTTGAAGCTAGCACTATAAGGCTCATGCAATAGCTCAGGTTGCGCTGGAGTTTCCGGGTAATGCGGGTCCTACAACAGAATCAGCCCGCGGCCGACTGCGTAGCGCGCGAAATCTCGCCAGACTTCCGCTCAATACCACATCAGGAGTTCGCGATGACGATTCGCATTCCCTTGGCTACGGCCGCCTTCTTGCTGGCGACTGCGGCATGCGCCGGAGAAATCACTCTTTTCGAAGACGAGGATTTTCGCGGCAACAGCATTCGGCTCACGACCGAAGCCACCAGTCTTGACACCACCGGGATGAACGACAAGACGCGATCGGCGATCGTGAGGGACGGAGTATGGGAAGTGTGTCGGGACGCCAACTACAACGGCGGGTGCATTCAGTTGCCGCCGGGCAGGTACGCGCGAATGGACGGTAATTTCGTGCGCAACATTTCCTCGGTGCGGCAAATCGACGCCCGCACTTACGGAGGAGCGAGTTCTGGAGCTCCCCCTGCGCCGAATACGTACGCTGCGCCGAACTCTGGCACCGTATATCAAGGTACGGGCGGCGCGGTTCCCCAGGCCATTCTCTACGAAGGACACGATTTCCAGGGTCGTCAGTTCCCGATGACGCGCGATGTCATGAACAACCTCGACCGTACCGGCTTCAACGACAAGGCGGGTTCCCTGCGCGTCAGCGGGGGCTACTGGGTGTTCTGCAGCGATGCCAATTTTCAGGGCGAGTGCCAGACCTTTGGGCCGGGTGAGTATCCGAACCTGCAGCGCGAGCTGGATCGACGCATCTCGTCGGGTCGACTGATTTCGAATGCGTACCCGTACTCGGGGCCGCCGCAGTGGGAACGCCGATACTAACGCGCGAATTCCAATGAGTTGGCGCGCGCGGCGCGGCCGACGCTACGAGTTCGAACCGGGGAGAAAGTCATGCAGTTAGGCGACCAGCAGGCCAGTGGCAATGTCGAGGATCGTCGTGGCATGGGGATGGCCGGAGGGCTGGGCGTCGGCGGTATCGTTATCGCCGTAATCGCCTACTTCCTCGGATTCGACCCGGGTACCGTGCTCGATGTCGCCCAGCAAGTCGGCAATCAACGCGAGGCGAGTCAGGAACGCGATGCACCGAAGGGGGCGCCATCCGATGAGATGGGACAATTCGTGTCCAAGGTGCTTGGAAGCACGGAGACCGTCTGGAGCAAGATCTTCCAGCAGTCAAATCGCCAGTACCATGCTCCCACGCTGGTGCTCTACGACGGCCAGGTGCGATCGGCGTGTGGGGTAGCGCAATCGGCCATGGGTCCGTTCTACTGTGACGGCGACGAGAAACTCTACGTTGATCTCTCATTCTTCCGCGAACTGCAAACGCGCTTTGGCGCCCCCGGCGACTTCGCCGAAGCGTACGTGATCGCCCACGAGGTCGGGCACCACGTACAGAAGCTCACCGGTACCCTTCAGCAACTGGACGGCGCCCGCGGAGGCGGCGCGCGCGGTGGGCGCAACGACATATCCGTGCGCATGGAATTGCAGGCGGACTGCTACGCCGGGGTTTGGGGCTATTACGCGGGAACGATGAAGCAACTCGACGCGGGCGACATCGCCGAAGCCCTCAAAGCGGCAAACGCGATTGGCGACGACCGTATACAGCAGCAGATTCAAGGGCGCGTCGTGCCGGAGTCTTTTACTCACGGCTCGTCCGAGCAGCGGGTGCGCTGGTTCAAGCGCGGAATCGAGTCCGGCCGACCAGGCGATTGCGACACCTTCGCGGCGGCGTCCCTCTGACGATCGCAGCTTCGAAAAGGCTGACGAACGAACCTCTTTTTTCTCCCTTCAGGGGTGTGCGGCCCGGCACTCCTATCGGAGATCCTGTTGCAGCCTTTGCAAGTCCGGCGAGTCCCGCAGTAGCCTCCCAGCCACAGTGCGCAGCTGGTCGACGCTATTGCCTTCGAGCGAAAAGCTCGTGGGAATCGCCAGCATGCGAGTGCGATCTTCGCTGTCTTTGATGGCGCGAAGGCTTACCTCGATGAAATAGAAGCGCGGCTTGACATTGGCTGCATGGGGCATCGCGTCGAGCCATTCCTCCGCGGCCTGTCGCAAGTGTTCGCGCGTCTCGAAGGAATTCATGCCGACCGCCGCGCGAAATGCATCCAGCGACGCCGCCGGCCCGGGCACGTCCGCGCTGCGATTGAGGTCGTAACGCGGACCGGGCTCGGCGTCGACTGAAATCAGCACTGCATGCGTAAGTCGGTTCTTGCCGGTCTCGTCGAGCAGGGCTTCCACTCCGGCGGTCGCGACATCGTCCAGCGGGCCGCGTGTGCCAAGATTGTCGACAAGCCCGCCGTCGAGGATGTGCACATACGGCCGCATTTCCCGATCCAGGTAAGTCCGCAGCGCGTCCACCTGCCGTTTGCGGCGTCGACCCTCGGCATCGTCTGAAGGCGGGGCGAAGAACCACTCCGGTGGCTGGAATCCGCAGTCGCCGGCGTAATTCCACAGAGTAATCGGACTGAAATAGGGAGGAAGCGCGGCCGATGCAGCGACTGCTCGCGCGACCGGCAGCGGGCCGAGGTCGGCACACAGGAGATCGAACTGGTCCTGGTCGAACACGAAGCGCTCGCCCAGCGTCAAGTCGGTGGCTCCGATCAGCACGAATGGACGCGCACGTTGCGCCAGATGATCGAAGGTGGCGCCCGTGAAAACTTCTCGGTCCAGGTACTCGGCAAGCAGGTCGCCGCGTCCGAACCGCGACGAGGTGATGCGATGGATATTGGTCGCGAGCAGTTGCTTGAGCTCGCCCTGCACGTCGCGGCGCAGGAAGCGCTGTTCGAAGTCGGTGAAGATGCGCTCGTGATAGAGCCCGTAATACGCAGCCGTGACCGAGCCCCCCGAGACACCTATGATCACGTCAACTTCATCGAGCAGGCGACGCTTTCGACCTTCGATGGTGACCTCGACCTCGCGCAGCGCTTCCAGTGTGCCGTAGGCGAGTGATGCGGCGCGCGTTCCACCGCCAGAAAACATCAGTACGACGAGCATGCTGTTCGCGCTCGTATCGTCCTTGAGTCGCGACAGCCGGTATCCGGCATGCGGATCCCAATGCTTCAGCGGCGGATTGACCGGATAGTGGTCGCTGCAGCCGGCCACGGCAATCACTGCGCCGACAAACAGCAACCCGAAGCAGCGACGAAACGTCCGGTCGCGCGTGCTCAACATTCCTCGAACTGAATCTCGAAGGCCACGTTCGCGAGTATCCCGGGCGCGTCGCGAGTGGTCAATCGTGGGCCGTCGATCGAGGCACGATGCGTCGAG
The DNA here is from genome assembly GCA_963741315.1 of uncultured beta proteobacterium. Taxonomy (GTDB): domain Bacteria; phylum Pseudomonadota; class Gammaproteobacteria; order Burkholderiales; family Casimicrobiaceae; genus PALSA-1003. Next base: position 148,879 of record CAVUHK010000002.1, on the reverse strand, counting down.
CGCGTTCCCCCGCTGAGCGCGACCGAGGCCACCCGAATTTGGCGCCGCGCGACGTTTACACGAATCGACCCGCGTCGCCAAAGACCCGATCGACCGCAAACGCTACACGTTGCGGATCGCGGTCGCGCGCAGCGCTGCGAGCAACAGCGGCGCTTTCGAACTGGCTTGGGTGGAGTGACGAGCGATGAGCGTGGAGTGGGCGATGCGATACGCCCTTTGCCAAGGCAGTGATCGACTACAAAACCACTGCGTCCAGGTCACTCCACGCTCCTCGTCTGGCGCCGATTCTTCAGACCGCTACACCACGCCATCCTCAGCTCTTCAACCCAAGCGCGCTCATCGTCGAATCATCCAGCGTACCGCTTGCGGTCAAGCCATTCTTGGTCTGGAAGTCGCGCACTGCGCTTTGCGTATTCGGCCCATAGCGACCGTCGATGGTCAGGTTGTAGCCCTTGTCGTTCAAAGCGGCCTGCGCCTTCTTGACCGTCCCGTCGCCGGAGCGTGCGGTCGCGTTGGAAACGTGACCGTTGGCATCGGTACCTTCGTGTCCGACGTAGCCGCCGATGCCCGCGCCGACAAGGGCACCGACCGGTCCGCCAACGACTGCGCCGGCGACCGCGCCAGTACCCGCGCCAATGGCGGTCGCCTTTTGCTTGCCCGTCGGCTGGCTATTGGTAGCGGTGGACGAATCGTTCGCCTGTGTCGCACCGTCTGCTGCGTAAGCCAGTGGCGCGGCCAGCGCAAGCGAAACCGCGGATACGAGTGCTGCCTTTTTGATGCCGACTGCGCTTTTCATGTTTGATCTCCGTAAGAAAATGATATCTCCCAGGACCGAACATACGCTGCGTGGCAAGTGGCCTGCATAGGATGGAGTCGGTTTGTGATGTAGGAATTCAAGCAGCCTTGGAGTACACCTGTGTCAGTACCGATAAGCAAAATCAGCCGCCAGCGGCAAGCAACGCCGGCGCATCGCGGTATCTACTTTGCCGGCGCCGGTGCCGAGCGGCTGGTCGCACCCGGCGGTGCGGACACTGGAGCGGAAGGTGTGGCCGACATCGTTCTGCTACCTTCTGTGATCGGGATGATCTTGTCGCTCGGAGGCGGCACGCGGCCAGCGTCGGGTGCGCGCGACCCCGGGACTGCCGGGGTGTTGGCTGACGATGGTGACGTAGTGATCTGGCCGCTACCGGCCTGTGGCTGGGCGTCTCCCGCCGCGTCGGTCTGTACTGCCGGCGCTTGTCCCGCCGTGGACTGACTCGGAAGAGTCTGCGCTTGTCCGGCCGGAGATCCGGGAGGCAACGTCTGCGCTTGTGCTGCAGTCGAACCGCTCGGCATAGGTGAAGACTGTCCCGCACCAGAGCCGTTCGGCAAGGTTTGCGGAAGTTGTCCATTGAGGTCCATGCAGGTCGTCAGCGAGCCCCCGATCATTCCCGAGCAATCGTGAGACTTGCTGGGGTTGGTCGTGATCGCTGCGCTGTTGGCGGCGGCTGCGTTCAGATCCCTGCAACTGGTCAATGCCGTGCCTTCGAGGCCGCTGCACTCATATGCGGCGGCTTTGGCCGTTCCCGTTTGCGCGCTGGATCCCAGCGGCAATCCCAGCAGCGCAAGGCTAAGCAGCGTCAGACTGCACGTAGATGTCCGTGTACGCGTAACTTTCATGGGTTGCATATTGATTGGTCGCATAGCTACCTCACGGTGAAATTCGTTAAGACCGGGCCTCTGTTGGTTCAAGTCCAATTCGGCGTACTCACGATGCGCCAGCAGTCGCCGCCTGTGCATCGGAGTGCGGCTCATTTCGCTGTAGGTAGCCGTCCGACGACGAGTGGCTTACCTGCACCCGTAGTAGACTGAGAAGCGTCGCGTTCGCGCTATCGGAAGTCGCAAACACATGTCCCGCAACCTGCTCGACGAAACCAGAGTTCACGCCGCGATACGACAGAAAGTGGATGAGTATCACGCTGACATCATCCTCGAAGTCGAGGTCGCGATCGCCGCCAACGACGTCGTGGTCGTCGGCATGAAGCAGAACCCCTTTCCGAAAAAGGCGCGCAAAATGCTCGATGCTGCAGGTATCCCATACCAATACCTTGGGTACGGCAGCTACCTGAAGGGCTGGCGGCGTCGGACCGCATTGAAAATGTGGAGTGGTTGGCCGACCTTCCCGATGGTATTCATCAAGGGTGTTCTGATCGGCGGTGCAAACGATTTGCGCGCTGTCATCGACAGTGGCGAAGTTCACCAGCTGCTACGCGCTGGCGCCTGACTTCCGCCTCGCGGCGGGCACGCCCTCTTGCCATGCAGTCAGGCAGATTTCTTGCCGAGTATCTTGTTTGCCTTGGCGTCGATCCTTTTTTTCGCGCTCTCGGAAAGTTTGCCTTTCGCTTCCTGCTGGCTGGCTCGCGCCTTGGCGTTGGCGGCGTGCCGGCGATCCGGCATCGGATATTTTTCACTGCCGGGAAGACCGAATGCCGATTTCGGAAGATGATGCTTTGCCTGCTCGGTAAGTTTGCTCATCGTCGGCTCCTTGAAGGTTCGTGGCCACAACAGCGCCTTGATTGTCCGTGAGTCCGCACTTCGGGCCTGTCGGCGCTTGCTGATTTGCGTGTCGGAGCGTGTCTGAATTTACTGCACGCGAGGCGGAACACAGCACTTCGTCGAAGAAGGACGCCCGACACAGGCGCTGGCTGTCCTACGCGGTTATCAGTGGCGCGCCGATTACAACGCACCGTATCTAGGCAAATACTGGTAGCGTTCAAAACGAGGATTCGCATGCCACTTACACTCGCCTACCCGACCAGCGAAGCGCAACGCATTGCACTTGCGGAAAAGCTGCTCTCCGAACAGGCCACTGCCGTTTTGATGGGGCCGCTGCGCATGATTGAAGAGCGTTGCAAGATCGCGATCGGCGAAATCTGCCTGACGCTTCGCCCCGACAATAGCGCTGGGCCCGAACCCTGGGCGCATTGCGTCATCATTGACGCGCATATCAAGCGCTGAGCCGGTATCGGGTTCGAAGACCAATGCAGGCGTTTGCGCGATGCGCTCCTTGCCGATTGCTACCCAGCGATCTCAGCCGATCGCCGTATCGTTGTCGTAGGACGCCGTCTGATTTATTTGTAGGACAAAGCGACGACATGGCGCTAGCTGCTGTCGCGAACGCTTCGCCCGGTTTGCTGTCTGATGCTACATGGTGCGGAAATGTCCCTGTTGCGGCGGTCCGGCGCTACGCATACGCCGGCGACCGGTCGATCACCTGATAGACCTGGTCTATCCGATCGCCCGTTACCAATGCAGCCATTTCGAGTGTGCTTGGGTGGGCAATTTGCGACGCAGGTCAGGACTACTGAGGAATTTGCTTCATCACAGTTGACGTCACGACTTGATCGCCGCACGTCTGTTTGTTGCGCCGGATACGGACTGTTAGACTTTTCGCTTTCCATTGTTGGAAACGCGGATGGTTCGGCTTTTCGAAGGATCTCCCTGGTTCATTCCGCGTGGCGTGGCAATACTGTTCACTGCGGCACTTTTGGTCATCGTGCTGGACGCCTTTCTGTTCCAGTACGTGATTCAAAGCGCCGAAGAGAATTCGCGCGAAATGCAAGCCGATCGCGTCCAGCTCGACAAACTCGTCGATGTAAAGGATTTGCTGCAGGACGCGGAAACCGGCCAGCGCGGTTATCTGCTGACGGGCAGGGAAGAGTATCTCGCACCCTATGACATCGCCCGGACCAACGTGCCCAAGGTTCTTGGAGGATTCGTTCCGGACCCGTCGGTAGCGACTGCGGAACGCGCACAGGTAGAAGAGATTGCGCGACTCGCCAACAGCAAACTCGATGAACTGCAGCGGACTGTGAGCCTGTTCCGCAGCGGTGCGCGGGACGAAGCCATGGCCGTGGTCCAGACCGACGCCGGCAAGATCACGATGGATCACATTCGCGAGTTTATCGAGGCGCGTCAGGAGGCAGTGACGGCACGCCAGGAGCGGGCCCGCACGGTGCGGACGCGCATTTTTGCCTGGGGCCTGGCCGCCAACGTTATCGTCGCGCTCCTGGCGGCGACGCTGCTGCTTTTCTTCGGGGTTTCGGTCGTGCGCCACCTGCTTGCGCGTCACAATTTCGAAGCCAGTCTGCAACGATCCAATTTCGAGCTGGAACGCGCCGTGGCGGAGCGAACCGAGGAAATGACGCTGTTGTCCCGTCACCTGCTCTCCGTGCGCGAGGAAGAGAAAGCGGCGCTCGCTCGCGAAATTCACGATGGGCTGGGGAGCTCGCTTACCGCGGTGAAGATGGACCTGGCCTCCGCACAGTCAGAGAAGTCGAGTGTCGATAGAATCCGCGCCGCGGTGAATTCATCGCTCAGAGCGCTGGATACCGCGATAGAACAACATCGCGCGGCCTTGAATGGACTGCATCCCAGTCTGCTCGACACGATGGGTCTGGACATCGCCATCAGGAACTATGTCGCCGAATTCGGCAGGCGCACCGGGATCAATAGCGAATTCTCGCTCGACGGGAAGCTTGGTCCACTCGATGATGCGCGCGCGATTGCGCTGTTTCGCATTGTCCAGGAGGCGTTGAACAACGTGGCGAAGCATGCGGAAGCAAAAAACGTGAATGTGGTGATTGTGCACAACGAGGGGTCGGTCGCGCTTTCCATTCAGGACGATGGCAAGGGCCTGGATTCAAGCGCTGATCCCGCTCGCAAGTCGCTGGGCCTGATCAGCATGCGCGAGCGCGCGCGGCAATTCGGTGGTGAATTTCGCATTGGTGCGGCAGCTAGACCGTTTCGCACGCGGGTCGACGTGAGTATACGAACCGCCGACGACGGTCAGGGCCGGTAGGACGTTGCGCTGATGCTCAAGGCCTGCGCTGGAAGATTGCGTCTGCTGCAGCGAGGGCAATATCCGTCGAATTCCGCCGCGCTGCGGCTCTCAAGAGACTGGTCCAGCGGACGTATTCTGCTGATAATATGACGCAGTGCCTTCGGCGTCCTGTCAACCGTTATACCCAACCCTATCGGAGTCCCCATGAGCAAGAAGCCGTTTCTTACCGACGTCAAGACACTGCGCAAACGCGCGCGGCAGCACATCATGGAAGGCGCGGTGACCTCGACTTACGGCGGTGATACCAAGACCGCGATCAGTGTCCTCAACGACGCCCTGGCGACGGAAATTGTTTGCGTGCTGCGCTACAAGCGCCACTACTTCATGGCCAAGGGCATTCACGCGGGGCCCGTCACCGCGGAATTCCTGGAACACGCCAACGACGAACAGCGCCACGCCGACATGCTTGCCGAGCGCATCGTCCAGCTGGGTGGCGCGCCAAATCTCTCGCCCGAGGGTCTCCTCACCCGCAGCCATACCGAATACGTCGAGGCCGACGGCGATCTGGTCGAGATGATCAAGGAAAATCTGGTCGCAGAACGGATCGCGGTCGAAAGCTACAAGGAGATTGCGACCTACTTCTCGGCGTTCGACTCGACCACTCGCAAGATGATCGAGGAGATCAAGGCCGACGAAGAGGAGCACGCCGACGATCTCGCAGACCTCCTCGAAGGCCTCCCGACCAGTCTCAAGAAGTAGGCGCGGACGGCGCGTCGGGGTTCGGCTTGGGGATCGACACCGTAACCGTCGTCCCCTTGCCGGGCACGCCGATCACGGACACGTTTCCGCCGAGGCCCTGCGCGCGTTCGCGCATGCCTCGAATGCCATGCGATGTCAGCTTCCTGACGTCGGCCTCGTCGATACCAACACCATTATCGCGAGTCTGCAGCACGAAGGCATCCGCAGTTTCGGAGAGCGTCACCTGAACTTCGGTTGCCTTGGCGTAGCGCAGGACGTTGGTCATCGTCTCCTGGAAGATGCGGAAGAAGACAAGGCCGCGCTCGCGATCAATCGCAATATCGGGCTCGGGCGCCGCCAGGCTCAACTTCGCATTCGTATGTTTCTGGTATTCGCCAATCTGCCAGCGCAGAGCGGTGGTAAGTCCCAGGTCATCGAGAACGCTCGGCCGCAAGTCGGTCACGATCTTGCGGGTCGTGGAAACGGCGGACTCCACCAACGAGTGCATCATGCTGTATTTGTCCCGGGTCGGTAGGTCCTGCCCGTCCTGCCGATCGCGCAGCCAGTCCAGATCCATCCTGAGCGCGGTCAGCGTCGATCCGAGTTCGTCGTGGACCTCGCGGGCGATGCGCGACTTTTCCTGTTCGCGGACCGACTGCAGGTGAAGCGACAAGGCGCGCAGCTCTTCGCGCGAGCGCTCGATCTCGAGCTGTGCCAACCGGCCCTGCGTGTCGTCGAACACGACGCCGTCCCAGAATATCGCGCCGTCGTCCGCCTGTCGGGGCCGGGCGCGGATAGAGATCCATTTCTCGATAGCCTCGTGCGCCGCACGCAGCTTTCCTGACCAGTTCCATGGCGCGAGCCTCGCGCCGGAATCCTGCAGCGTGGACAGCACCTGTGCGCGGTCCGCGGGGTCCAGCAAGTTGAGGAAAATATTGAAATCGGAAGTGATTTGCTGTGGATCGAGTCCCGTGACCGCGAGGCTGCCCTGGCTGGCGTACATGAAGCGGAACGTTCCGTCCGCGTCGCCACGAAGCTTGAACACCATGCCGGGAACATTGGTGGTCATGCGCTGGTAACGTTCTTCGCTCTCCTTGAGGGCGGTCTCCGTCATGCGTCGCGCGGTGTTGTCGTAGCAAGTACACAGATAGCCGGAGAATGCGCCACCCATGTCATGGTACGGCCGACCCGAGCAGATCATGGATCCATACTCGCCATTGGCGCGACGAAGTCGAAACTCGATTTCAAAGGGCTTCCGTTGCGGAAACGTCTGGTCGACGATTTCACGCCATGAGGCCAAATCGTCAGGGTGGATGTTCTCCATCCAGCGTTGGCCTGTTTCTTCCTCTTCCTTGCGGCCGGTGTGGTCCAACCACGCCTGATTGACGTAGTCGCACGCTCCGCTCGGGTCTGACCGCCACACCAGGTTCGGAAACTCGGAGAATAGCGAGAAATAGTGATCGCGCGCACGCTCCGTTTGCTCGCGCAATTTGACGCGGGGCGTCGCGTCGCGCGTTACCACGGCGAATCCGCGCAATACGCCTGCCTCGTCGCGAATCGCGGAAATGATGTCGTCGCCGCAATACTCGCTTCCGTCCTTGCGCAAATGCCAGCATTCTTCCTCGAACCAGCCGCGTCGGGTGGCGATCGCCAGTTCGCTTTCCGGCGGCGATTTCCGGTCCGGCGGGTAGAGTATCGAGAAACGCTTGCCGATGATTTCGGCAGCCGTATAGCCATTCAGGGTCTGGGCGCCGGCATTCCAGCTGGCAATGCGCCCCTCGGTGTCGAGCATGTAAATGGCGCAGTCCTTGACCGCATTGATGATCAGCTTCGTGCGCTGTTCGCTCTCACGCAGCGCCTGCTCGGCATGCTGCCGTCGCGCGATGTCTCCCATCAGGCGGAGGTTGGTCTGGTCGAGCTCGCGCGCCCGTCGCCGAATCAGCTGGAAAAAATACGTCGACAGTCCCAGCAACGTCGCAAGGATCGATCCAACGGCAAGCACGGCGATCGGCAGGGGCGAACTCGTACGCGACAGGAATTCCGCGGTCGGCGTGACGCGCAGCGTCCAGCGTGCGTTGGCGACGGCCACCGGTACCTGCTGGGTCCATTGAGCGCCTGCCGTCTCGCCCTCCGCGGCCACTGTTTGCAGCACGGTATCGCCCTCGAGCAGCTCGAAGTGGTGACTCGGGAACCGGCGGTCGATCAGCGAGCGAAGCCAGTCGCCTTTGCCCAACACCCCGGAGACCATGCCGCGGTATTCGTCGCCGACATAGACGGGCGCGTAGATGATGACCCCTTTGCCGCCGATCTTCAGGTCGGTAATGCCGCTCAACGCAGTCTTGCGAGTGCGAATCGCAAGCGCGGCGGCCGACGCCCGCTTGGGATCGCTCATGATGTCGAAACCGATCGCGCTGCCGGGTGGCGCCGACCAGCGGATGACGTAGTCCGGTCCGGACCAGGCCAACGAGCGGAATTCATCGACGTCGCGCAGCAGCGATTCGCCTTCGCGCTGCCAGATCTCGGCGTTGAAGGTGTGAAATGTCATGCGCTCGGCCAGACGCTCGAGCATGTCGATGCGCGCGGCGAGGTCGCGCTCGATTTCTCTGCTTGCCGACTGCGCGATCTGTTCGGTGTCATGCGTCGTATATCGAGTTTCCTGCGACAGTGTCGCTGCCCACAGTACCAGGCTTCCGGAAAAGACCGAGAGAAACACAATGAATGGCGTCGCTCTGCCCAATACGAATCGCTCGGCCTCGCTGCCGAACAGGGCCGCGGCAAGTACCGCTGCACCCAGCAACATCGACACTACCGTGGTGACTCGCTCGTCCCCCGCCAGCTGCAGCGACTGCGACGCGGTAGTGCTGCCGCTCCAGGCGGCGACGGCCATGAGCAGCGACAGGGCGATTGCGATCGACGCGAGAACGGCAAGCCAGACCGTTCGCCAAGGTCCGCGCTGGTTCGCGGGCCGCATGAGTATCACTGCAACACCGAGAACGACGGTCACCAACGCGGTGAGCACGCCCATGGAGTTGTACTCGCCTGCCTTGAACTGCAGCCACGGGTTGGCGAGAATTGGACGGATACCGATTGTCCCCGGAAGCGCATATGCCGCGATTCGGGCGGCACTGATCAATACGCCGATACTCGCGATCGCCTGGGAGACAGTGGGAAAGCCTGCGGCGAAAGCCATCAGCGCCACGCCGAAGCAGATGAACACCCATACGGTGTCGTACTGCACTCTGTCGACGCCGGTCAACGTCAACATCGCTGGCCCGCCGTGGTAGGTCAAAATTACCGCAGCGGACGTCGCAGCCAAAGCCGCGCCGAGGCTGAAAAGGAGCGCTGCCTGCCAGACGTTGAAGCGCCTTGCGTTCGGGAGCGGAACGGGTCTCAAATAGGATTCCATCGCCTGCGAGCCTGGAATGGTGGCCCGCGTACCGCCTCGATCACCTCGGGCGCTCGAGCAAAGTAAGTCGCCGAGACTACGAGAATATGGCCGTCACGATCATACCGCGACGCGATGACGCGGGCGATTAGTCTTGCTTCCGCCGCCCCCTGCTCGCCAGGGTTGGCGCCAACGGCGTTTCGCCTAAGTTTGAGGGGCATGCAATCGACATGCCAGTCAATGTGAGCGGATGAGCGACGGCGATTTTCTCGGTGTTCAGAATGAATTATTCGACTGTGCATGTGGCGACCAGCGCGACGTTTGTACAAAAGGACGAGAGTTTTTTCAACAGGGCGAGCAGGGCCTGCGGAAATACTGCGCGTTTGCCTGCACTTGGCCGGAGATAGGTCTTGGCACAAGGATTGCATCGAGTAGGGCGCAGGGTGCCGGGATTCGGTTGAAACGCGCCATCCCTCCCGTGTCCGTTTCTCAGTTCCGCTACCCTGCCTTCGAATTGCGTGTACTTGCATCGCGATACTTCGCAACAGAAACAGAGGGTAATTCCATGAGCCGACATTTCGCCCGATACGCCCTGTATGCGTTGGCATTGCTGGCGCTGATCGACATGCGCCGGCACGTCCGCCTCCACAAGGTCGAACGGAAAGCGAAACACTCAGCGGTAATGACGTGGGAAGGGGAAGGCGGAACGCTCCCCGACGCGTGACCCGGCAGCGTAGGACCCGCTCCTACAAGGGTCAGGCACGGGACTACATGACGAAAAGCACATGACCGATACCGCGCATTGAGGTTCGCGGAGAGACTGCCTCATCGGCACTACGCTGTGAGGGAGTGGTCATGTTTGGTGAAATTGGAACTCTGGCAACGCTGGCGAAATATCCGACCCCTGGCGACGCGCAGGGCGCGGCAAGAGAACGACGCCGCTCCGAGGAGGGCGTCGGCGAACTCGAGCATTTCGGCGCATTGTACGGAGCGTGCGCCGACATGCGAAGGCTCTTTCGCAAGCTTGAAAGACTGGCGGGCAGCGCGGCGCCCGTTATCGTGCTCGGCGAAAGCGGATCGGGCAAGGAGCTGGTGGCGATGACGCTGCATCAACTGTCCGCGCGATCCGACAAGCCCTTCATCGCCATCAACTGTGGCGCCATCGCCGAAAATCTGGTTGAAAGCGAACTCTTTGGCCACGAACGCGGCAGTTTCACCGGTGCGTCTCGCACCCATCGTGGATGCTTCGAACGGGCGGACGGTGGCACGTTGTTGCTCGACGAGGTCACCGAAATGCCTTTGGACATGCAGGTGCGCTTGTTGCGCGTTCTCGAAACGGGCCGCTTTTGCCGCGTAGGCGGCGACCGCGAAATCAACACCGACGTACGCATCATTGCCGCGACCAATCGCGACCTTGCCCAGGCGGTGTCGTCAGGAAAGCTGCGCGAGGACCTGATGTACCGCCTGTGTGTCATCCCAGTCACCGTTCCCCCACTGCGACGCCGCGAGAGCGACGCACTGCTGCTCGCGGAAATGTTTCTCGAGCAACTCAACGCCGAGCACGGCGAGCGCAAATATTTGAGTGAGACGGCCAAGAGGTGCATCGACACGCATCGCTGGCCGGGGAACGTACGCGAGTTGAAGAATGTCATCCATCGGGCGTTCGTGCTGTCGGACGATGAAGTGTCGGTGGACATTGTGTCGCCGGTAGAGTCCTGCGCCGAACCAACGGATCAGGGCGCGCCAGCGTCACCTTCTATCTGCGTGGGCGAAGCGTTTTCGGTAAAGATTCCGGTTGGCATGTCACTGGATGATGCCGAGCGTACGCTGATCACGGCGACACTCAATTCCGTAGCCGGCAGCAAGGCCAAGGCGGCGCAAGTGCTCGGCATCAGCCTCAAGACGTTGTACAACCGGCTGCACGCTTACGGAGATGCGAGCCTGGCCCGCAAGCAACGGCAGGAACCCGAGAATGCGGTGCTCGCGGCCTAGGACTCACATTGGCCCGATTCAAAAGGTCGGCCTATAATGATTGGACAATAGATGGCGGAGACCAACACCTTGTCGAACGCTCCTCCCCGGCTCGCGAACAGCCGCAAGACCCGAGTATTGATCGTCGACGATCACGCGGTCGTGCGCGCCGGATTCCGACAGCTGCTCGCGGGAACCGATGATCTGGAGGCAGGGGGTGAAGCAGGCACTGCGGCAGAAGCCATGAAACAGGCTGCAACAGGTGCCTACGATGTCGTGCTGCTGGACATTTCGCTACCCGACGCCGGCGTGCTGGAAACAGTGAGCGGTCTGCGCAGGCGCCATCCCGAGCTCCCCATCCTCGTGGTCAGCATGCACGCCGAGGATCAGTACGCGGTGAATCTCCTGCGAGCCGGGGTGAGCGGGTTTTTCCCCAAGGCGGGTGAAGCGAAGGACATGCTGCACGCCATCCGCACCATCGCGGACGGAAAGAAATACATCAGTGCGTCGCTGGCCCAGGTTCTGGCAATGGAAGCGTCGAGAGACACGCCTGAACCGCTGCATCGCCAACTATCGACCCGCGAGTTCCAGATTTTTGTGCAATTGGCAGCGGGAAAAACAGTGACCGACATTGGCAACGACTTGTGCTTGAGCGTCAAAACCATCAGCACGTACCGCACGCGCATCATGGAAAAGATGAATTTGACGCGAAATGCGGAGCTCACGGCCTACGCGTTGCGGCACAATTTGATGAGTTAACCGAGATTGAATGATCAATCGCATGACTTGACGCGCGTTTTCATTGTCGAAGACTCCGAACTGCTGCGCAGGAGAATCGTTGACAACGTGCTGGCGCTTGGCGGCTTCGAAGTTGTGGGATTTGCCGAGTCCGAGGAAGAGGCCGTTCGAGCCATAGCCGAACTCAAGCCGAATATCGTGATTACCGACATTCGCCTCAAGCATGGCAACGGCATCGCGGTGGTCCGCCATGTCCGCGCCCACCCCTATGCTCCGCGACCGCGGATCTATGTGCTCACGAATTACGCCTACCCGGAATACAAGGAACAGTGCTCGCTTGCCGGCGCCGACATGTTCTTCGACAAGACCTCAGAGTACGACCGTTTCCTGGAATCGATGCTGCAGGCGGCCTGAATCGGTCGCAAGTCGCGCACGGCTGGCGCCGTTCGCGAGGTTGTAGTCGGTCAGTCTGCCACATAGTTGAACATGAGGTGCCGGCGCGAATGCGCGTCGACAGCGACAGTCGCGGACTTGCGAATGCCATTCCATTCGGTGTCGATCGTGTAGTGACCCTCCGGCAGTTGAGCAAGCAGAAATGGTCCATCGGTTGTGGTATTCACGATGGAGTTTCCCGCCGCGTCGCGAATGTTGACGGCCACGCCGGAGATGAAATAACTCTTCGGCGCGTTGTCGTGCAACGAATGTTCAGTGACAGCGAGTTCGACAGTCAGGGAATAGTCTGCGGATGCGCGCTTCATCGCATCGGCTTCTTCCTTTCCGACCCCGCCCGAAATATAGTTGACTGTTCCAGTCGCTCCCGCCCGTGCTGCTTCCTGTGCATTAACGCTTCCCATGGCAAGCGCCACAGCCAGGAGCAGTGCTGAGAGGACGACAGTCGCCCAAAGTTTGTGGATCAATCGCTCGGTGTGGTTCATGGTCGACCTCCTTTGCTGACGGCTTGGCGTGGCAGTGTCCGGGTGCGCCCCGAAGGTTGCGACTGTCGTCGGGTTGTCCGCACAAGGAGCTACGCGGCGCGATCCCTCACGCCGGACACCCCCGCCATCTTGGCGCAGTGCGCGCAGCAGTAAAATACGCCACCGCTCTCCAGGCCGTGCCCGATGATTCGGCACCCGCAATGCCTGCAGGTCGGCGCGAGCGCCTGGATCGCGCATTCGAAACTATCGAAGACATGCGTACCGCCGTCGACTGTGACGACACGGAATGCCTTGTCGTACTCGTTGCCGCATAGTTCACAGCGAGACATGTTTCTCCTCCATCGCCCAGACTGCCAGGCGTAGCTAGAAGTGCGAGAACAATCCGACAAGAATAATGATTGGGATGGGGATCCCGATAAGCCATAAAAGGACTGAGCGCATGATTTTCCTTTGAAGTCAGGTTACGCGGACCGAGGGCTGTCGTAGTCGTTTAGCTTGCGGATGCTGCCATGCCCTTGACTCGATCGCGCTGTCGACCGCCTATGGTGGCCGCGATGCTCGCGCAAAACGCGCCAACTAGCAATGCAACGAAGATCCAAAGCGAGGTCCAGGCGGCGGCCTTTCTTGCGTTGTCGGCCGCATTGATCGCGGCCGCTTCAGCGTCCGCCGCCATGCTCTTTCCTTGCGCGTACACCGCGTCGACACGTTTTTCCGCATCTGCCTGCGACAGGCCGGTCTGCGCGGCGACCACCTGCGCCGCGTAGGCTCGATCCGCATCGGCGAGACGTCCCTGGCGCAACGATTCCGCCAGGATGCGTCCAAGTTCCTGCCGGGTCGCTGGCGATGCAGCCTGGGAGGCAGCGCTGCCGCGAACGAGCGAGTCGCTGAGGTAGCCGTTCGGGATCGTCGATGTGGATGGCGAAACCGCCGCGCCTGCGTCGCCTTCGGGCCGGGTTCCGGGGGCCGCATTCGCCACGGCCGGTACAACCGAAGCAATGGTCGCTGCCGCGCCGGTGGCTGCGGTTCCGGCGATCTTGCCCGCGCCGCTCATGATCGAGGACGCCGCGCTTCCCAGGAGCGCTACTGTGACGACTACTCCAACGGCCCATACCAGCAGGCCGTGCGCGGTGTCGCGAAAATAGACTTCATCACCATGAACCGCAGACCATCTGGTACGCAGCCTGCCGGCAAGGTATCCGCCCATGCCATAGGCGATCAACTGGGTTGCCGCCAGCCAGACGATTGCCCACGTGCCGAGTTTGGCCGCTGTTATTCCAGCACCTGCCCATGGCGAAATCGACGTCAGCCCGAGGCCGACGCCGAGGAATGCGAGGATCAATGCCAGGGCAGCCGCCACAAATCCTCCGGCTATCACCGCTGCCCACGACACGCCTGAAGCGCTCGCCTCGGTTGAGGAGGGGACGTCGGTAATGTACTCAGGGCGCCACGCTGCAGCGGTTGCGCCTGGATTGACACTATTCATGTTGAACTCCCTTCGTTGTCAGATCTAACCGCCTGCAACACCACCGCAAGACAGCCTTCAAAAAGCGATAAGCGAGGAAATGATTTCAAACTGCGCTTTGCGAAGATATCGGACGCCGTCTGATTTGCCTGTAGGACAGCTAAAGCGTCCGAAATCCAGGTATCGCGACCTCTGTCGATACCTGTAGGACAGCCCCTACAAGCGAATCAGCGGCGCTCCGACTGACGCCGCACCGGCGGTCGCAGATCATCGCCCTACCGAACACCTTGTTCGAAATCATACGGAGCGTCCCGATGAGTGTTTTTGAGAAGATGAAGTCAACCCTGGGTGCGTACAGCGACACCGACGTCCGCGCTTTGCTGCACGCGGATCACGAACACATTCTTGAACTCGCCAAGGACCTGGCGGAGACCGATTCGGCCGCACATCGTAAAAATGTGCTGCGCGAATTGAAACCATTCCTCACGGCGCATTCGCGCTCCGAGGAGGCGGTGGTCTACTCGGCGCTCATGCGGTTGCGCGATTCTCCCGATTCACGCGAGGCAGGCAACGAAGGCATGGTCGAACACAACCTGGCGGATATCGTTGTCGAGCGTCTGGCCAATACCTACGACGCCGCATCCGACATGTGGAAGGCCCATGCCAAGGTGCTTCACGAGGCGCTCGAGCATCACATCAAGGAAGAAGAGGGCGCCGTTTTCGAGGAGCTGGGCGAGCATTTCACCGCCGAAGAACGCGATGCCATGGCTACGCAGTTCGTCGAGGGCAAGCAGCGGATTGCCGGATTGTCGAGCGCGCGACCGAGTCGCTCGCGCAAGCGTTCGGCGGAGACGGTGGAGTAAGGCCTCAGATCACACGATGCATTGACGAACCGCGCGAATTTCTTGCTTGGCGTTGCGTGCGGCTTGCAGGAACTGTCACCTGCGTTTGTGACAGGGGCAATGATGGGTAATTCGAAATAGATGTTTGTTGTTCACTCGCTAACTGTTGCTCGGCGACGAGCAGAAAGGGCTGAAAAATGTTGCACTATGCCGTAGTCTTTTTTGTAATCGCGCTGATCGCCGCGGTATTCGGCTTTACCGGCATTGCCGTCGGTGCGGCGGAAATCGCGAAGGTCCTGTTCTTCATATTCCTGTTGCTGTTCGTGATTTCGCTGGTCTTTGGACTGTTCCGCCGCGGCGGCGGTACGCCCTGAGGCTATTGGCACCAAGCTGTCCGTTTGTACATCCGCAATTTCAACTCAGGAGCAAGACATGGAACTGACCGCAGCCGGATCTACCGTTGACCGCAAGGCCAACCAGGCGCATCAGATGGTGGACGACGTTGCAAGGAACGCTGCCGACAAGGCCGCGCCGGCGATCGATCGCGTGGCCCAGGCTGCGCATAGCACGGTCGACAAAGTCGCGGCCGCAGCCGGGCCGGCCGCCGATTGGGCGGCGCAAAGCGTCGATCAGCTCAAACAGCAGCAGGACGCGCTGTTGGAGTCGTGTCGCGTCTATGTCCGCGAACGTCCCCTGGTCGTGCTGGGCATCGCACTGACGGCGGGATACCTGTTCGGTCGCCTCGCGCGTTGATGGAACCCGCAACTGCCGCCGGCGCGACGTCGGCGCCGGCGGCGGCGACGGGAGATGCCTCTATCGGCGCGGCGATCGCCGCGTTGGTAGGCGACATCCGCGACCTGGTGTCGGACGCTGCGGACGTCGTCGCGGCCGAGTCGCAGGCTGCGCTGCGCCGCGCGCTGGTCATGGCCGTGGCTGCGCTCAGCGCCGCGCTGATTGCAAGCCTGGGTGCTGTCGCGTTGCTGGTGGCAGTAGCGAGCGAGCTCGTCAGTCGCGGCCTGTCGCTTCCCGAAGCGATGCTGTGTGTCGCATTGTTGTGCACGCTGTCGGCGATGCTGTTGTGGCGGATCGCAGCGCATCTATCGCGCCAAACGTCATTCGCAAGCTCGCGCAGCATGCTGCGCGGACGCAACTGAGGCCGTCATGTCGACTATCGCCGAGAGCAACGAGAGGGTCGCGGCTGCGCAGCGGCGGATGGTGGCGCGAAAGGCAAAAATTCGCGCAGATTTGCTGACGCTGAAGATTAGTTGGGGCGCGACGTTGACCCAGCCGCTGGTGGTGGGCGGCGTATTGATCGGAGGATTGATGCTAAGTCGACGCAGCCGCCCAGTACCGGTACCGGTCGAATGCGGATGCAAGTCGCAGGGGCCGTCGCTGCTGCGGTCGGTGGCCACGGCGCTGCTGGTGCCGACGATCAGTAATTGGATGGACGCGGCGCGTGCGGATCCCGCGCCGAGTGGCGCTGCAATGGCAGACCCGGCTGAAGACGTGGCAACGGCCGGGGGTCCGGCTCGAAGATAGGTTTGGAATCTTGCGATCCGCGCCCGGACGCGGCATCGCAGTCACGACGACGCGGACCCAAGCGCAGTCGACCAAGGAGGGAGCGTGAGAATTCGCAGCAACACCGTTGCAGCGCAGCTTAAGCCTGCCCAGGAAGAAGCGGCACCGGCAGCCATCCAGCTCGAGGTGGTCTCACCACCCGCCAGTGCGACGACAGTCGCGTTGACGGTGATAGCGCTGATCGTGGCCGTCGTCGCACTGCGCATGGGCGCGGCATTCTTCATACCCCTGGTGCTGAGTCTGTTCATGAATTACGCGCTCACTCCCGTGGTGACGGGCATGAACCGCTTCGGTGTGCCACGCGTGCTGGGAGCGGGAATCGCGGTCCTGTTGGCCGTCGCTGCAATCGGCGGCGTTGGCTATCGGATGAGCA
This sequence comes from uncultured beta proteobacterium, assembly GCA_963741315.1. Lineage (GTDB taxonomy): Bacteria > Pseudomonadota > Gammaproteobacteria > Burkholderiales > Casimicrobiaceae > PALSA-1003. The sequence continues at coordinate 132,035 of CAVUHK010000002.1, read as the reverse complement.
GCGACGCGGGTGTTGTGCTGGAACAGTTTCCGAACGCCTTGCAGAGAGTCCGCCAGAGCATCGAGACCGCGCAGCAGGAGTCGGGCGCGCTCGATCATGTCAAGCGCACCGCGAAGGAGCTCGAGAAGCTGGCCGACGCCGCGGCGCCGGCAGCAGATGTCGTGCCGGCCCCCGCTCCGGCGCGCGCGCCGGTGTCAGCCGCGCCGGCCCCATCCACCGCGCCACCGACCGATCACTCGATCGACATCCGTTCGGTGTTGCTGCTCGGAACCGGCAACATGTTCACCGCGCTCGGCCAGATCCTGTCGGCGCTGTTTCTCAGTTTCTTCCTGCTCGCGTCGGGCGATTTGTTTCGCCGGAAGTTCGTACACGCGATGGGGCCGTCGCTTGCCAGACGCAAGATCACGGTACGGATTCTCGACGACGTGAATCGTCTCAATCAGCACTATTTCGTGGTGGTGCTGCTGGTGAACGTCGCGGTCGGGACGGCGACGGCGCTGGCGTTCTACGCGATCGGAATGGAAAGGCCTGTCCTGTGGGGCATCATCGCTGCGATCATGCACACCATTCCGTATGTCGGCGTTGCCGCGGTTGCCGGCGCTGCGGCGGTGACTGCATTTGGCCAGTTCGGCACGCTGCAGGCGGCTTTGCTGGCAGGTGGTCTGCCCCTACTCGCGGCAGGCGCGCTGGGCATCGGCCTGCAAACGTGGCTGATGGGCCGTGCCGCACGGATGAACGCGCCGGCGGTGTTCGTGTCACTCCTGTTCTGGGGAATGGTCTGGGGCGCGTGGGGGCTGCTGCTCGCCGTGCCCATCATGGTGGCTATCAAGACCGTCTTCGATCACGTCGAACAGCTCAAGGCGTACGGGGAAATGCTTGGTCCATGAACCCGATGAAGAATGAATTACACATGCGGCGGGAAACTTTTACGCATTGTCGCTGCGCAGCGAACGAGTGCGCATGCAGGACGTTGATTTACAAAACGTTGAGAGTTGGCATGGGCGTTGCTCAGTAGTGGACAGTCGCGATGAGATGCGACTGCAGCGCATGAACGAGCAAGACTGAACCGGAACATGCCGCCGCGGGGTTGATGGTCGAACCCCGCGGCGAGGCAAGGGCGGTGGCGATGAAACTGACGATGAGAGAGTTCATCTGCATTGCGATGCTTGGAATGTTCGCGTTCGGAGTCAATGCCCCAACCGAGACCGAACGCAAACTGCTGCAACTTTATGACTCGCTTTTCAATGTCAAAAACCCACGCTGAGGCGCCCGTTGGCCGCGTCCGGGACACTTCACAGGAGCAAATGTCATGACACTCGGAACCATCCTTCTGATCATATTGATTCTCGCACTGCTCGGCGCGTTGCCAGCATGGCCTTATAGCCGCTCGTGGGGTTACGGGCCCAGCGGTCTTGCCGGCGTGGTCGTCGTAGTGATCATCGTTCTGTTGCTGATGGGAAGAATATAGGTTTCCGAATCAGCGGCGTCACGCCGGCATGCGTTGCGCGTGGCCCGCGCACGCCGCTCACCATTAATCACTTCGCGACGATCGAAGCCGCGTCGGACGCATTCCTACACAAGAATCCGCGCCGTTCCTATGGCCGCCGTTGCTGCTCTGCACTACAGTCATCGCAACGTCCAACGCCGAATGCACACGCATGAAAACCTTTCATCTCGATTGTCAACTTGACTACGACGTCAGCCAGAGAACCCTGTTTCTGTTCAACATCGCGGTTCCGACGATGAATTCGCAGTACGTGAGCGCGGAATCGATTACAACGCTCCCCGATCTGGCGGTCGAACAGTTGCAGTCGCCCGAGGGCAATCGCCTGTTGCGCATCGACGCGCCGCCAGGACCTCTACGTATTCAATACGTTGCCAACGTGGACGTTCGGCGTTCGCCACCCGATATGTTCGCGCGCGAAGTGCCTGTCGCCGAGCTGCCCGCCGACGTGCTGCGCTACCTGCTGCCGACGCGTTATTGCGAAGTCGATGCGCTATTTCCCCTTGCCTGGCGGAAGTTCGGCTCGGTCGCCCCTGGGCTTACGCGCGTGCAGGCAATCTGCCAGTGGATTCGCGACAACATCGACTACACGGTAGGAACGTCGGTGCCGACCTTCACCGCGCGCGACGCGTTGGCGACCCGCGCCGGGGTGTGCCGGGATTTCGCCCACCTCGCAATCACGTTTTGCCGGGCGTTGAACATACCGGCACGCTTCGTCACGGGATATGCGAGGTATAGCGACCCACCGCCCGATTTCCACGCGGTGTTCGAAGCCTATCTCGATGGTGCATGGTATCTGTTCGACCCGACCGAACTGTCGCCGGTCGAGGACCTTGTGCGGATCGGAACGGGAAGCGACGCTTCCGAAGTCGCGTTCGCCACTTTTTTCGGAACAGCCAAGCTTCGCTATCTGAGCCCGTTGGTGCAACAGGCTCCAGCGTGGCATCCCGCTTCCAACCTGGTGCCCCTGCAGCAGCCCGGCGCCGGAATTTTGCTGGCTGCGTAACCGTGTTGACGTCGCGAGCATCACAGTGATTACCGGAGCGACCGTAGATATTGCCACTTGCCCGAGTACGAATTACGCGGGCGACCGCGATGATGATCCCACGCCCATGCGCCCAACGCGCTTTACGTGTGGCACGCGGATTGCATCGTTTCGGATGCAACATTAACCATGAGAGGTGAACACATGAAACAACTTGCGATAAGTATCCCCGCGCTTGCCGTCGCCGCAGCACTCAGTCTTGCGGCGTGCGATCAGAAGAGCAATACCGCGATGAACAAGCCGGCTGACACGTCGACCCCATCGACCGCAGCGTCCAATGCTTCGGACAAGGTTGCTGCCGCGACCGACAAAGTCGCCAATGCCGTCGATGACAGCGCGATCACAGCCAAGGTGAAGGCGGCGTTGCTCGCGGAGCCGGGCCTCAGTTCGATGCAGATCAGCGTCGACACCAAGAACGCAACCGTGACGCTGAGCGGCGCGGTCGATACTGCAACCTCGCGTGACCGCGCCAAGCAGGTCGCGTCGTCGGTGGCCGGCGTCAACAGCGTCGTGGATCAGTTGACCGTCAAGTCCTGACGCGACAGCCTGACCCGGACCCGCGGAGGGTCCGGTTCGCGCATCGCGAAGCGCGTTGGCTCGGGCGCTATCGGAAAGGCGCGCCGTTCTCTTGGAACCGGAGGGTAGATGAAAAATATCATAGCGGCGCATTTCGAGGATTTTGCGCATGCCGAGGCGGCGCTTGCCGATCTCGACGCCAATGGCATTGCGGCCAAGGATGTCGATCACCTCGTGCTCGGAGCTCCGGGTCGCCATGATCGATTTCCGATCGGTGGTGACGAGGATGCGGACACAGCGGCGGGGAGCGGACAGAAGGGCGCTGCCGGAGGCGCGGCATTGGGCGGCGCGGCAGGCGCAGTGTCCGGCGCGCTGCTGGGGCCGTTGGGTGCCATCGCTGGCGCTGCGGTGGGAGCGTACACGGGCTCTCTGGCCGGCGCGCTCGAAAGCATGGGCGACGAACATGGCCATGAGGCGCCGGCGGCCAGACCCGCCGGCGTGATGTTGATGGTGCACGTGGACAACCCCGATGCGCGGGAAATTGCGCTGGAGGCTTTTCGACGGCACGATGCCCGCGCGATCGAGCAGTCCCAGGGGCGGTGGATTGCTGGCGCTTGGGATGACTTCAACCCGGTGAGCACGCCAGACTGGGTAATGTCGCCGCTTCATGCCGCGACTCCGTGAGTTGCGTGGGTATTTGCCTTGCGCGCCGATTTTTTGATGAGGGCAAATGATATTGGACAAGCATGGCACGCTGCGTGCTTGGTATATGGAGCAGTTGGGTTCTTCGATTTCAAATTGAAAATAGGGGTGTGATTGTGAAAACTCTAAGTGCGTTACTCGCCGCCGCGTTACTGGCAACGCTGTGCGGTTGCAATACCGTGGAAGGCGCAGGCAAGGACGTCAAGGCGACTGGTCAAGCTGTTGAAAACGCTGCCGACAAGTCCAAGCCGAAGTAAGAACTGCGCAAAATCTCCGTCCATCTCTCCTCCGCGCTTGCGGGCGTGAGAAGGGCGGAGCGCGTGCGCGAATTCACGAATAGTGTAGGACATTCGCTGACAACAATTTCAGCGGTAAACCGATTTGCATTACATGTCGGTGCAGGCATGGTGTGAACTGGTTGCGCCGCCCTTGGCGCTGTACAAATACTCGACGGAGCGCGCATGAAGAAGAACCTTTATGGCGAAGGCAACTACGAAGCAACGCAGGATTACTACAAGCGAACCAAGAAATTCATCGACGAAGGCCGAGTTGACGCCGCCGCCAAGGCCGCCGCGCCCCGCTCGCCCGCGGAAGCGCAGGACATGAAGCAAGCCGAAGAGGCTGCACTGCTTCGCGCCAAGAGCGGGGATGCAGGAGCTGCCCCAAATCCCGATGGCGCGGATTCACCGCCACGCAAACCCAGCACCGGGACGCCGGCGCGATAGCAGCGCCGGAAAGCTTGCCATGTCGGATCATCGCAGCGGTCTTCCTCGCAGCACCACTCTGTTGCCACGCATCGTCGCGCATCGCGACCATCGGTCGCGTCAGGGCGCCGCCGATGATCCAGAGGTCGCGGTTGAAGCTGATGCCACTGCATCCGCAGACCGCAAGAGCCAGACCAATCGCGCGGAATGCGCGCAGGCACCATCGCCTTCGCTACCGGCAGGGTTCAACCCCTACTTCGATCTGCCCCCAGTTTGATGCGCTTCAGCGCCCGTCGCTGCCGATTTTCCTGACCATCGCGCGGGTCACCGCTTGGCGGACTGAAAAGAAATCCCGCCACGGATCCTTCGCGGTGCTGGCGAGTCTTTCGCCGACGTTTGCGACGTTGAAATGATCGAAGCGCACGTCCGTCGCCAGCTCTTCCCAGGCGATGGGCATCGCCACCGGTGCGTTGGCACGTGCACGCAGCGAATACGGCGCAATGGCAGTGGCGCCAGCGGCGTTGCGAAGATAGTCGATGAAAATGCGATTCTTGCGCTCGCCCTTTGATGAAGGTCGCGGTAAATCGGGCCGGGAACGCGCGCACGAACAGGTCGGCGATCGACTTGGTGAACGACTTGGCCTGATCCCAATCGAGCGTTGGACGAATCGGAACGACAACGTGCAACCCTTTGCCTCCAGTCGTCTTCAGAAAGCCTTGCAGGCCCAGATCCTCGAGCGACCTGCGCGTTAGCCTCGCGGCGTCGGCAAGGGGTTCCCACCCCAGCTTGTCGTCCGGGTCGAAGTCGAAGATGAGGCGGTCGGGACGATCGAGCCGTGGCACGCGCGATCCCCATGGGTGCAGCTCGAGCACGCCCCATTGCAGCAGGGCGACGACCGCCTTGACTGAATTTGCGGCCATGTACGTGGCGGTGGACTTGCCCTCGGGCACGGTCACTCGCTCGACCGCTGCGTTGACGCTCTTTTCGGCGTGCTTCTGATAAAAGCACTGCGTGTTCCATCCATCCGGACAACGTACCAGGCTGAGCGGCCGATCCTTGAGGTGCGGCACGATGCGTTCGCCGACGCTTTCGTAGTACCGCGCGAGCTGCTGCTTGCTAAGTGCAGCCTCGGGGTAGAGCAGCTTGTCCGGGTGCGACAAGGCTACACCGGCGACAGCGACACCTGTCGGCGCGGCCATTGCCTTCACGGCACGCCTCGTCGCAACACGGTGGACCTGCTCAGGCACGCTTGCGGCGCGCCGGCAGCCTGGCGGTTGCAGCGACTCGCCTGGGCGCGGATGTTCGCGATCCCCCCGCAGATTTCGCGGGGGCGCCACCACCGCGCTTGAGGCTCTGCTGCAACAACGCGGCGAGATCGATGATTTGCGCAGATCGCGGCTGTGCACCGTCGCCCTCTTCGGGCGCGGTGATTTCATGAGTCTCGCCCTTCCTGATCTTTTCCTTGATGCGACCGCATCAGGTCGTCGTGATAGGTGTCCTTGAATTCGTTCGGCTTCCAGCGCTCGGACATGTCGTTGACCAGCCGCTTGGCCAACTCGAGCTCCTTGCTGCTGACGCCGGCAGCCTTGACGCCTGCGGCGGGCAATTCGACGTCACCTGGTTTGCGCAGCTGGTCCGGATAGCGCATGGTATTGAGCATCAAAGCGCGTCCCGAAGGCACCAATGCGGCAAGATGCTGCGCGGTGCGAATCACGACTTCGGCGATCGCCACCCGACCGCTGGCCAACAGCGTTTCCCGGAGCAATACATAGACCTTCTTTCCGCGTTCGGTGGGCGCGAGGAAGTACGGCGTTTCGAAGAATTGCGTCGGGACGTCCGTCGCAGGAACGAAGGCGTGAATTGCGATGGTCTGGGAGGCCTTTACGTTGGCGCGGCGAAAATCCTCGTCCGACAGGACCACGTACTGTTCCTTTTCGTATTCGTACCCTTTGACGACATTCGCCCACTCAACCTCCTTGTTGCTGCGCTTGCTGTAACGCCTGAAGCCGATCGGAGAAAAGTCGCGCTTGTCGAGCATTGAGAACTTGAACTCGCGGTGCTCCTCTGCCGGGAAAAGATTCACCGGGATGTTCACCAACCCGAAACTGATGTCGCCGGTCCACAACGCGCGCGCCATGTCACCCACCTTCCGCGTCAAGACGCAGTTCTGCAAGGACACAATCGCTGCACAAGCCGAAGGTGATTCGGCGCTCGGTCACCGATCCGCAACCGATGCAAGCAACGAACGGGGATTCTCCGGTCATTACGCAGCGTCCCGATCGGCACTCGGGACGTGTGCACCAGTCCAGGTCCTGGGGGCAAAGGTACATGAATCACCTCGGAAAGAATGGACACAATTCATTCACGCGTGCTCGGCGACGGGAGCTTCCTTGTCTGGCTCAGGCACTCGGTCCTTCGATGGCGGAGGACCTGCGATCATTTCCTTGAGCCAGATGAGCAGGAGCTCGGAATACGCGCTTTGTGCGGCCTCGGTCGATAGCCCGTGATCCGAGCCGGCGATGACTCTGTTGGTCACCGAGCGTGCGCGGCTGCACGCTGCGCGGTAATTGGCGATGACCTGGTGCGGAACGATCAGGTCGAGTTCGGATTCGACGATGAGTACATCACCCGGAAAATGCGCGCACGCCAGCAGCGCGCGGCTCTCGCCAGGGCGTACCACCTCCAATCGATACGCGCCCAGGCCCTGGTGCTGCGCCAATTGAGTCTTGGGGAGCTGCCAATCGGCATCCCGATAGAGTGCCGGAGCGCGCAACGCTAGCCACTTCACCGGCTTTGTGGCGCATAGAATGGCGGCGAGATATCCGCCGTAGCTGCTTCCGACCACGGCAATGCGCGTCGGGTCCACACCGGGATGCCGGGCCAGCGAATCGTACGCCGCCGTCACATCCTGGAGATTGTCCTCGCGGGAAACCGTCTCATAGCGCGAGCGCGTTTCGACGTGACCGCGCAGATCGAAGGTGAGGCAGATGCAGCCGAGCGCCGCGACCTCGTGCGCCCGCGCGATGTATTGTTGCTGGCTGCCTCCCCAACCGTGCACGAACAGCACGCCGGGTATGAGCATCGCCGGTGCCACCACGGTGCCCTGGATGGATTCCCCATCGACCGGAATGGAGATTATGTCGTCATGCGTGGACATGTGGCGCTGAAACGACGTACTTGGTCAGCGGACCGATCTGTGGATCCACTCCGTGAAAAAGCACCGTTGCCCTCGAAGGCGGGGTGAACGCTGCACCGTACACTTCCACCGTCGATGCCCGTGCGCAAAGCAGACCTCGGTCCCGCCGGAACATGCCGAGGACGGCCATTTCCGCGCCGCTGGCCCCACCGATGCGCCAGGACTGCTCCAGCACCCCGACGCGTCTGAGTCCGCGGGCGTCGGTGCCGGCGACCACGTCGTAGTTGCGTCGCGACGCAAAGAAGCCGGCAAAGCATTCACTGGCGGCCGCATCGTACGCCCGCGCTCCGGCAATGGCGAGTTTCACTTCCGGATTCTCGGCGGCGTCTGCCAGCGTGTCGAAATTGCCGCGAATCGTCGACAGGTCCGAGCCGCCGTAGACCTCGGCGCCGTGGTTGTTGCGCGTCAGGCGCTGCGTGCCCCAGTAGCTGACCTGTATGCCATCGACACGAACCTGTCCGACACTGTAGGTCGTGACCTCTTCGAGATTCTCCTCGAGCACCACACCACTGGATTCGATCTCCGCAGTGTCGATGCCGGCCAGGCATCTTTCCATCGACTTCGCGTCGTGCACCACCCATTGTCCGTTGCCTCCGATACCGCGCGAACGCTTGACGCGAAGCGGGCCCTTCTCAAGCATGCGCCGGCCGGCTCGCAGCGCGTCGGCGCGATCGAACGCCGTATAGCCGTCGAGCACGTGTCCGGCGACGCTCGCCGGAAAATCCACGGACCACCCTTCCGGGACGCGGCCCGAGTCGATGAGTGGGTGCGTGATCGACTTGGTTGCCATCGCGCCGAACGGCACCACGCCGCCGAAGAGGTCGTCTTCGTCGCGAATGCCCAGCCTCGCAGCGCGATCCAGCCCCACCAGCGTCGTTGCCGGAACGAAGTACAGCGGCAGCGGGTAGTGCCGCGTCGGATCGAATTCGCCACCGAATTCGAAGCCTTTCAGGTCCGCCAGCGTAGCGGCGATCGTGCGACGCGTCATCGATTCGTGATCCGACGCGTCGTGGTGCGCCGGCGGAGCCATGGTCACTACCGTTCCGCGTTCGAGCTTGGAGGTCATGCGCAACCTTAGCTTCGGCTCACGCCGATGGCTGTCGGCAATCGTCTGATCCGCGCGTAGGACTTTGTTACACGCTTCGACGAGGCGGCTGTCCCATTTCCCGGCCCGCGGTAGCAACGATAGTCCGACGTCGCGACGCCGTGCCACGGCTCTGGTTCAGTCGCGCTCGCTTGTTTGCGCAGAAAAATCGGGACGAGACGCTCGGCTCGGCGGGGAGCGTTGCGCAGGCGCTCACCGATTCCGCGTTGCAGCGCGCCGCTGCGCCACGCCTCGAACACCAGCGGATTGATGTAGGATTTTCTGCACACCGCAGGCGTGTTGCGCAAGTCGGCAGCGACTTCGCGCACCGTTTGCAGAATGCAAGCGTTGAACGCTCGCTCGCTGGCGGGCTCGGGCAACGGCATCGCCTGCATCAACTCGAGCGCGCGCAGCGTCGCGCCCCAGGTGCGAAAATCCTTCGCGGTGAAATCGTCGCCCATTGCCTCCCTGAGATAGGCGTTGACCTGGCCCGAATCCACCGACCGCACCTCGCCCTTTTCGCCCACGTACTGAAACAGCTGTTGACCCGGCAACTGATGGCATCGCCGGACGAGCCGCGCCAACCGCTTGTCGTCGACGACAACCTCGTGGTCGACACCACCCTTGCCGCGGAAACGCAGTACCAGCCGCGCCCCGCCGACGAATCGCACGTGCCGGTTGCGAAGCGTTGTCAGACCGTAACTGTCGTTATCGCGTGCGTATTCGGCGTTGCCGATGCGCACGCGGGTGGCGTCGAGCAGGCTCACCACGACGGCGACCACCTTGTCCTTCGGCATGCCTTCGAGCGCGAGGTCCCGACGCAGGCGCCTGCGCAACCGCGGCAGCGACGAGCCGAAGGCCGGCATGCGCTCGAATTTATTGCCGTCGCGCGTTGCACGCCACTCCGGGTGATAGCGATATTGTTTGCGGCCGCGCGCGTCTCGTCCCGTCGCCTGGAGGTGTCCGCGCGGATCGGGACAGATCCAGACATCTTCGTAGGCGGGCGGGATGGCGAGTGACGCGAGCTTTTGCAGTACAGCGGGGTCGGCGATGCGACGTTTATCGGGCGCAATGTACGCAAAGCCGTCTTTTTCGCGGACGCGGCGAATGCCGGGCAGAGCATCGGTCACGTAGACGAGATTGGCCGCGGCTATCGCGGCGATAGCCTCCGGGGAAGGATCGTCCGACGGCGCATTCCCCTCCGCTCGCCGGCTGCCGGCGGCGCTACGAATCATCGCGCATTGCGTGCGTCAACTCGGAGTTCAGGTTTTCTTCTGCTTCGGCACCTTGCCGCCGGCGTGGCGCGCTTCGGACAGGCCGATGGCGATTGCCTGCTTGCGACTGGTGACTTTCTTTCCCGATCCGCCGCTGCGCAGTGTTCCTTGCTTCAGTTCATGCATCGTCTTTTCGACTTTGTCCTGGGCAGTCTTGCCGTACTTGGCCATGGCTTTCTCCTCGGTGAGTTTGGAAAAGTTACGACGAGCAGGCTAGCGCCATGCCGGTCGCCGCGATCATCGGCCGCGCACTGATTCGGATGTAGGAAAAGACGCAGTCAGCGCGACGCCCACGCGTGGGAGTCGGCGGTTCGTGCGCGCTGACTCAAGGTCGAATTGCGGTCGTTTCGACCGAAACTCTGCCTTGGCCCGCGTAGTTGCATGGTTCGTCCCACACCGACATGATGTTGCCGCAGCGACGCGTAGGGTCGCGGGGCCGCAGGTCCGGCAAGGGGATATCCGCGGACCCCTCGGCAACGCCCTGTGTGGGCGGGGCGACCATCGGCTCGTCACCGCTGTCCGAAGCCAGGTATGCCGCAGCCGCGTATGCCGGGGCACGACGCGCATCCGCCTCCTGATTCGAGGACGTTTCGGCGTGAGCTGTGAACGGCATCACTGTCGCGCCAACCATGATGAGCACCGTTGTCCACTGAACGAAAGGGGCGCTGTTGAGCATGGGGTCTCCGCTCGTACTCCAATGATTGCATGTTGCCGGTATTCCGGCGTTGCGGGCAGCAGGCAACGACCCGAACGTCAATAGGAATTTTGCGCAACGACTATCGGACCGTCACCTACAAGCGCCGGCTCGATCAGAAAACTCTCAAAGCACCGTTTCCCACCGCTGCGACAGGCGGGTGGCGCCATTGATGATTCCTGCCATCGAATAGGTCTGCGGGAAATTTCCCCACAGCTCGCCGTTACGTGGGTCGATATGCTCGGAGAGCAGGCCCAGACGATTGCACTTCGACATCAAGTCCTCGAACAATTCCCGCGCCTCGCCCACCATGCCGGCTCGAGCGAGCGCGTCAAGAAACCAGAAGGTGCACGCGGTAAATGCCATCGAAGGAACACCGAAGTCGTCGGCGGCAACGTAGCGGTATAACCGGTTTCCGCGCAGTAATTCGCTGCGAATGATCTGCAACGTCGATCGCCAGCGCGGATCGTCCGCGCTGATCAGTCCGACTTCGTTCATCAGCAGGATGCTCGCGTCGAGATTCTCGCCTTCGAAGGCGTCGACGAAAGAGCCGCGCGAATGGCTCCACGAGCGCTCGAGAATCGTTGCCCGGATTTGTCCCGCGCGCTCCCGCCAGACCGCACCGCGCTCGGAGAGTCCGAGATGCCCGGCAATCTTGGCCAGCCGGTCGCACGCTGCCCAGCACATTGCAGAAGACGAAGTGTGGACACTGCTACGCGTGCGCAGCTCCCAGATTCCCGCGTCGGGTTGGTCATGAAGGGCATAGGCGCGCTCGCCCAGCCATTCCATCTGCAGGAAGTCGTCGACACCGGCGACGCGAAGCAGGCGGCGATCGAAAAATGCCTGGGTCGCCGCGAGCACGGCATGGCCGTACACGTCGTGCTGACGGTGCTGGTATGCCTGGTTGCCGGTGCGCACCGGACCGATGCCGCGATAGCCTGCGAGCGTGCCTACGCTGCGCTCGTCGAGCACCGCTTCCAGACCGATGCCGTAGACCGGCTGCAGGTGGTTGTCGCGCATCGCGGCATGGCCGACGTTGCTGAGATAGCGCAGATAGTTCTCCATGGTCGCGACTTCCGAGAGCCCGTTGAGCGCCCGGACGACGAAGAAGGCGTCGCGAAGCCAGCAGAATCGGTAGTCCCAGTTGCGCTGTGCATCCGGGGCCTCCGGGACGCTCGACGTCATTGCGGCGAGTATCGCGCCGGTCTCCTCGAACGTGCAGAGCTTGAGCGTGATGGCCGCGCGGATGACTCGATCCTGCCATTCCAGGGGCACCGCCAGCGCTCGCGACCAGTGTCGCCAATATTCTGTCGTACGTTCCTCGAACTGGCGCACCGTGTCGGCGATGTCGCTCTCAATGGTCTCGTCGACGCCAAAGATCAGGTTGATGGGTCGATCGAGAAGGTGCGTGGTCTGGTCCAGGACGTAGGTGATCGGAACGTCGGTCGTCAGGCGCAGCGTTTGGGATGAGTGTACGTAGCGGACGTGGTTGCTGCCGCGGGTGAGGTGCGGCGCCGCCGCTCCGTATGAAAAACCGGGTTGCAGCCTGATGCGGATGCGTGGCCGTCCTGCCAGAGGGGTAATTCGGCGCATCAGCAACAATGGCCTGAAGGTGCGACCGCGATCTCGAAAGCGCGGCGCAAAATCGGTGATGCGGATGGTGCCACCGGAGGCGTCGGTCAACTCTGTCACCAGCACCGCAGTGTTCGTGACGTAGCGCTGCGTCGCATGCGCCATGCCTTCGAGCTCGATGGCAAAGCTGCCGCTTTGCGGATGATCACCGTCGCCGAGCAGCGCGTGGAATATCGGATCGCCGTCGGGCCGCGGCAGGCAGCACCAGACCACCTTGCCGTGCGCGTCGATCAATGCGTTGTAGGCGCAATTGCCGATCGCCCCAAGCTCGAGGTCTGGGGAGCGCGGAGCGACGGGGCTCATGTTGCAGCCGGCTTGCGCAGGAGAAAGGTCCCGGAAGTCATGGCCTCGAGTTCCTCGAGGAGGGTAAGCACTTCGGTCTGGGCAACCAGGTGCAGGTCCGCCTTGGAATATGCTGCCGAGGCGACGCAGATCGACAGCACATTCGGAAGGCGCAGCGCGTACACGTCCTCGTCAGTGACGTCGTCGCCGACGTACAGGGCGTAGGGCGCGCCCGAGTCCGCCAGCAGCGCGCGCAGCGCATCGCCTTTGTGCGGCGCCCCGGGCGGCAGCAGGTTGACGACGAATTTGCCGTGAACGATGGTCGGCGACGGCGTCAACCGCAGCACGAGCCGTTCGATGTCGGCACGCGTCTGGGCGGCGTCGGCGACATGGCGATAATGAATCGCAAGCGAATACTGTTTGTTTTCGAGCAGTACGCCGGGCGCGGGAGGCCATGCGGGGCCGGCGCCGGCGATGGTCGCGAGCCACCCTTCGCACGTCCGGGCGAAGGCCGCACTGCCCGCGCCGTGACCCGGCAGGCCCTCGGCGCCGTGGTTACCTACCACGTAGCGGGGCTCGAATCCAAGCATCTGACGCGCGTCGGAAACGCATCTGCCGGTGATGATCGCGACCGGATGCGACGCGTTGAGCTTCACCAGCAGCACCCGGACTTCGGGTTGGATACGCGCCGCCCAGGGTTGCGACACGATCGGCGCAAGTGTGCCGTCGATGTCAAAGGCAAGCAGGGTGGTGGGGTCGACGATCTTGTGGATTCGCGCCAGCCCATCGACCGACAACGCGTAGGTCATGCGAACTCCCTGACAACGTCTCGCTGGTGCGCGCTGATGCGGTCCGCGATGCGGTTGCGCTGGCGCAGTCGCGCCGCATCGAGCAGCATCGCACCGGCCCAGCGATAGACGTTGAACTCGGAAACGATGCGCCGCATGCTGCGCATGCGCACGCGCTGCTCGTTCGACGGCATCGTCAAGCCGCGATAGAGCGCCTCGGCGCACTCTTCGCCATGATAGGGATTGACCACCAACGCATCGTGGAGTTCGCGGGCGGCGCCGGTGAACTGCGAGAGGATCAGCGCGCCCTGTTCGTCGTCGCGCGAGGCCACGAATTCCTTGGCGACGAGGTTCATGCCGTCGTGCAGGCTCGTGACCATGCACACCTGTGCCGCGCGATAGTACTCGTTGATGTCAGCCGAGGTGTGGTGGCGCGCTTTGAGCCTTATTGGCGTGTAGCCATTGCGGCCGAAGCGGGCATTGATGCGCGCGGCAAGCGTATGGACGCGTTCCTCGAAGTGCTTGTACTCGTCCAGCGATGAACGCGATGGTGCGGCTATCTGCACCAGCACCACTCGCCCGATCAGCTCGGGGTGCAGCTCCAGCAGCCGCTCGACCGCGCTGAAACGCTCGAGGATGCCCTTGGTGTAGTCCATGCGGTCGACACCAACGGCCAGCAGCACATCGTCTTTCAACTGTTCGACACGGCAGATCTTGGCGCGACACAGCGCGACCGGGAGCTGCGAGTCCACCCATTCGGGTGGCCACTGGATCGAAATCGGATAATGCTCGACCCGCGTCAGGTGGCCGCCGTACGAGATGGTCGACGACTCGCGCTCGATGCGGGCTTCAAGGTACCGGTCGACGGACTCGACGAAATTCTGGCAATGGAAGCGCGTGTGGAAGCCGAGGATGGTGCTGCCCAGCATGCCGGCAAGGAGTTCTTCGCGCCAGGGGCAGATGCCGAACGACTCCGAATTCGGCCACGGGATGTGCCAGAACATGATGATCGTCGCCTTGGGCAGGCGTTCGCGGATCAGGCTCGGCAGTAGCGCAAAGTGATAGTCCTGGACGACGACCACGGGGTCCTCGGTGCGGGCTTCGCGCAGCACGACGTCGGCGAAACGGCGATTGACGCGCTTGTACTGTTCCCAGTCGCTGCTGCGAAACACCGGGCGCACGTGCGCGATGTGGCACAGCGGCCACAGCCCTTCGTTGGCGAATCCGTAGTAATAGCCCTGCTCCTCTTCCTCGCTGAGCCAGACGCGGCGCAGCGTGTAGCTGGGGCTGTCCGGCGGCACCCGCACACGGTCGTTGCGATCGACGGTTTCCCGGTCGGCGCTGCCGCTGCCATGCGCGATCCAGGTACCCGAACACGCGCGCATGATGGGCTCCAGCGCGGTGACGAGGCCGCTGGCCGGCCGAGTCACGACGACGCCGTCCCCGGAGCGGTTGTGGATGAACGGTTCGCGGTTGGATACCACGAGGATCTCATCGCCGAGCAACTGTTCGCGCAGCGTCCGGCGCAGCTGCTCGGGACTCCAGGTGGTGTTCTGGTCGTGACCGCGGCGGCTCATGTCGAGTTCGCGCACCAGCGCCCGCAATTCGCTCGCCAGCGGCTGCATGTCATCGGTCGCCGGCTGCGAAAACGGTTGCGTGATGCCCTCGCCGCGGAATAACGCCCGCACACCCGCGACCCAGCCGCGCCACGACAAGTGCGCGATGACGACCGTCACCAGTGAGATCACGACGCCCAGCACAATGAACATAACGATCAGGTAGCGCCGGGTGTCGGCGCTGCGGCGCTCCACGAAATTCATGTCGTGCACGAGGACCAGCGTGCCTGCGCTCGCGGCGCCATTCTGGATCGGCTGCTGCACGACGTGCAGCGGTCCCTGCGGCAGGTGCACTACCGACCGGTTGCGTCCCGTGTCGCCCGACGGTGCCTTGCAGCCAAGCGACAGCGGATAGGTCGGCGTGGTGTAGCGCAGATTGCCGCCGGGGTCGCAGATGGCCAGCGCATAAAGGCGTTCGTCCTGTATTGCGCGCAGGAGTACGGCGTTTATCTTCTCGTCTGCACCTGCAGCGACCAGGGTGCCGAGTTGTTCGTCGAGGGTGTTGGCGACGAGTCGGGCTCTCACGTCCAGATCGTTGACCCACCAGCGAAGGGTGAGGCGATCGACGATGGGCACCGAAAGATACGCCAGCACACCCAGGGTCAGAGTGAGCGGAAGGATGAAGCGCAGAGAAAGTCGAATTGCACGGAATGTTCCCATGCCACTCCGGGGAAATGTCGCGGCGGACGCCGCTCGGATCCAGCTCGGTACTGTCAGACAACACTCTATGCTGCGTCGGTCTCCGGACGTGTCGGAAAATGTCCGAATTGTCTGTAGGACATCGTCTCGCAAGGATTTTTACGTAATAAAAACAAAGCCATCCGGTATAGCCCGGATGGCTTCGCAATTGCTGGCCCAGCTTTTAAGAGATCGCTTTATTGCCCGTGGTCGTCGCCGCGCAGGCAATCCAACAACGCGGGACCGGACAATTTCTCGCACTTCGAGTCCATGCTGCCAATCCTCGCGCGCGTGTCCTGGTCGCACTTGAACTGCTCAACGGGGTTCAATGACGCGCAGTACTGACGCGCGTCTATGTACGCCCCGGTCTTGGGGTCGTATTGAGTCCACGTCGTATTCGGATACGTCCCATTCGGATACGTCCCGTTCGGATAGGCCCGGTTGCTGTCCGGCACGACATACACCGTCGTCCCGTTTGGGTTATCCGGGACAACGACGACGGCGTTGCCTTGGGCGGGGGAACCGTATTGTTGGGCGCCGGCACTCGCTGCCAGCGTCGCTAACGATGCGGCCATCAGCACCTGTGTGATCCTGCTTCGCACCATTGTCGTTCCTTTCGATGGTTGGTTGACCGTCCGGAGACGCGTCGGTCCCCCGGTGTCACCATCATCGCCAAAGGCGCTACGGGTCGCTATCCGTCAATTTCCTAAATTCGGATAGGAATCGTGACCACTGGAGTCGGTCGTCCTCCTACACCACCGATCCGGCGCACGATCCGGCGCTCACGCACGATCGACCGAGCGCACGAGCACTTGCACGTTGTGTTCCACCAGGTCGTTGACCAGCGGCATGCCGTTGTCGGCCTGCAGCTCGCCATCGACCCACACTGCAGGATTGCTGTCCGCCATGGACGCTTGCGTGATGGTGATGTGATACAGCGTCGCCCGATAGCGGTAATGCAGTTTGAACTCGGTCCATTCGGCCGGCAGACAAGGAGCGAAACGCAGCAGGTCGATGTCCAGCTCGACACCGAGCAGTGACTCCACGATCAGCCTGTACATCCAGCCGGCGGACCCCGTGTACCATGACCAGCCTCCGCGTCCGGTATGCGGTGCCATCGAATATACGTCGGCGGCAACGACATAGGGTTCGACGCGATACGTTGCTACCGCTTCGCGGGTCCGCGCATGATTGACCGGATTGATCATGCGCATCAGCTCCCATGCGCGGCGTGCATCGCCAAGTTCTGCGAATGCCATCACCGCCCAGATCGCGCCGTGCGTGTATTGGCCGCCATTCTCGCGAACACCCGGCACGTAGCCGCCGATATAGCCGGGATGGTTTGCTGCACCGTCGAATGGCGGCGCAAGCAGCCTGATAAGCCCGGCATCGCGTTCGACGAGGCGTCTATCCACGGCGTCCATCGCCGCGCTCGCTCGCTCCCTGCTGCCGATACCCGACAGCACCGCCCAACTCTGCGAGACCGAGTCGATCTGGCATTCCGGATTGCGCGCCGACCCCAACGGCGAACCGTCGTCGAAGTACGCGCGGCGATACCACTCGCCGTCCCACGCATGGTTCTCGATGTTCCGGCTCAACTTGGCCGTTTCGTCCGCGCAGCGCTGCGCGAAGGTCAAATCGCCGCGCAGGCGCGCGACCTTGGCGAACTGGGTGAGCACCGAGCAGAGGAAGAACGCGAGCCACACGCTTTCGCCTCTGCCCTCCATGCCTACCAGATTCATGCCGTCGTTCCAGTCGCCGGAACCCATGAGCGGCAGGCCATGGCTGCCGAAGCGCAGGCCATGCAGAATGGCGCGCACGCCGTGGTCGTACAGGCTCGCCAGGGTGGTTGATCGGCCGGGAAGGTCGTAGTACGAATCCTCGTTGGGGTTGACCGGCCGGCCGTCGAGGTACGCAATCTGTTCGTCGAGCACACCGGTATCTCCCGTCGCCAGCACGTAGCGCGCGGTCGCCAGCGGAAGCCACAGGTAGTCGTCCGAACACTGCGTACGCACGCCGCGACCCGACGGCGGGTGCCACCAATGCTGCACGTCGCCCTCGACAAACTGCCGGCTCGCGCACAGCAGGATCTGCGCACGAGTCAACTGCGGTTCGGCATGCACGAGCGCGAGCACGTCCTGCAGCTGATCGCGAAAGCCGAACGCACCGCCGGACTGGTAGAACCCGCTGCGCGCCCATAGGCGGCACGCCATGGTCTGATAGAGAAGCCACCCGTTGCACAGCACGTTGAGCGATTCGTCTGGAGTTTCCACGCGCACGGCGCCCAGCGTTTCCTGCCATTGGCGACGGACCTTGTCCAATGCTTGCCGCGTCGCCGCCGCGCCGCGAAAGCGCATCACCAGCGCGCCGGCGTCGTCGACATCGCGGCCCGCACCCAGTCGGAAGGTGATTTCACGCGCTGCGTCCGTCTCGAGATCGATGGTCACCTGGAGGGCCGCGCACGGATCGAGCGCAGGTCCCGACTTGCCCGATAGCCTTGTGCGCAGCATCGCTGCGGGCGCGGCAAGCGAACCATTGCGACCGATGAATTCGGTACGATCGCAAGTCAGCGTGCGCGATGTGTCGTCGACGTCGAAATACGCCACGCGATCGGCGAATTCGGTGCTGTAAGGATTGCGGGCGAACAGTGCCCCGCTGCGGGCATCGATTTCGGTGACCACGTGCATCACCGACTTCGGGCGCAGGTCGCCAAGGACCCATTCGACGTAGCCGGTGACCGATATGCGTCGCGATCGTCCCGAAGCATTGCGTATTTTCAAGGTAGAAAACTTCACCGCTGCGTCGTGGGCGACATAGACCCACAATTCGCTGCTGATGCCGTCTTCGATGTGCTCGAACACCGTGTACCCGAATCCGTGTCGGGTGACATAAGGTGTCCTGCCGCGCGCCGGCATCGGCGTGGCCGACCAGAAGTGCCCGGTTTCCTCGTCGCGCAGGTAGATCGCCTCTCCGCAAGGATCGCTGACCGGATCATTGCTCCACGGCGTGAGGCGATATTCGTGCGCGTTTTCGCGCCAGGTGTAGCCCCCGCCGCTTTCGGAGACGACCGTGCCGAAGTGCGGATTGGCGAGCACGTTTACCCAAGGCGCGGGTGTCAATTGGTCGCGGTCCGTGGTGATGACGTACTCGCTGCCGTCGGGCGTGAAGCCTCCCAGACCGTTTTCCAGGATCAATGAACGGGGTGCGGGCTCGTCCGCGGGCTCGATGGCGTGCTCGCGCAGGATGGCCAGGCGCGGAATGCGGACATCCAGCAGCGTTCGCCGTGCGAACTGCTCGGAAAGCGATCCCTTGGTGTCGGCGATGATCACGCGCGCGACGGATTCGAGAAGCACGCGATCTTCCTCGGAAATCTGATCGCCGCGGCGCACGAAGATGCCGCCTGGCCGGTCCATCATCTGCGCTTCCACGCGCGCCGCAATGAGGCCGATGATCTGGTCCTGCAGCACCTGCCGATAACCCCCGTGATCCTCGTTCCAGATCACGAGGTCCACCACCAGTCCCTTGAGGCGCCAGTAGGCGTGTGCCTGCACCATCTGGCGCACCAGTTCGATGTTGGCCGCATCGCTGATGCGCAACAGCACGATGGGCAGGTCGCCGGAGATTGCGTAACCCCACAGCCCCGATTGACCGCGCCGGTTGCGGGCGATGACGCCGGCGTCCGCGCGCAGCAGCGCGTTGGCGAAGAGGATCGAATTGGCAAGCCGCGCGTAGAGTCGCGCGTCGGTCTCGGTGGCGTTGATCTGGCGCAGCAGGACCTGTGCGTGCGTCCACGCCAACTCGAAGACGCGATCGGCGAGTCGCGTGTCCTGGTATTTGGCGATCAGACTCATTGCCGCGGCGCGCGTGCGGGCGATTCCGTAGACCAGGTCGACGGTCGCAGTCTGGTCGGGTTCGAGCGTCAGCTGTATACGGATAGCCACGATGGGATCGAGAACCGAGCCGGCGCTGCCCGAGAGCGGTCTGCTGTCGCGCATCGCCTGCGGCTGCGCGGGCGTGTTACCGCGGCCGACGAAGCGCATGCGATCGGTTTCGTAGGACACGCTGGTCGCGCGCGCGCCGTGGACCGCCATCAGATGGAACATCCACGGCGCATGTTCGCCGGGCGAGCGTGGCCGCCGGGTGCACAGGATCGCCTGCTCCGGGCGGGCGATTTCGGTTTCGACGAACAGGTTGGAAAACGCCGGATGCATGGCGTCCTCGGCCGGAGTCGCCAGAACAATTTCCGCGTAACTGGTCAGTTCGATGACCTTGCGAGCGCGCGTGCGGTTGACGATTCGCGTGCGCCGCAGTTCGATGTCGTCTTCGGGCGAAACGGCAATCTCGGTATGGACATCGAGTCCGTGATCGCGGCGTCGAAATTCGGCGCGTCCCTCGGAGAAGATTGCCTCGTAGTGGTCGGCGATCTTCTCCGTCGGATGGTGCGCGGTCGACCAGTATTCGCCGCTGGCGACGTCGCGCAGGTAGCAGAAGCTGCCCCAGTTGTCGCAGGTCGCATCCTCGCGCCAGCGCGTCAACGCGAGGTTGTTCCAGCGGCTGCTGCCGCCCCCGGCGTTGGTCACCATGACGTGGTAGCGTCCATTGGACAGCAGCTGCACTTCTGGAATGGGTGTCGTTGGTGTCGGGATGACGCGGACCGGCGACGTTGTGTCGCCCAGTTCCACGCCGACGCCGGTGACCTGCGCGACGTGTGGCACGAAGGCGATCGACTTCGGGATGCGCTCCTGGAGCAGCAGCAGTGTTGCCTGAAACCGCGGATCGGACTCGAAGCGTCGCTGCATCGGTCGGTCGAGCAGCAAGTGACCCAGCGCGAGCAGGCTCATACCCTGGTGATGCGCCATAAAGGACCGGACGACGGCACTGGACTGTCCGCGCGGCAAGCGCAGCGGCGTGTAATCGACCGCTTCGAACAGGCCGTACTGTCCGGACAGGCCTTCGCTGGCAAGGCGCTGCAGGTTGAGGCAGGCAGCTTCGGGCGCCACCATCAGCGCCAGCGCCGAGGCGTAAGGCGCGACCACGACGTCGTCCGCGAGGCCGCGCTTGAGGCCCAGTCCCGGCACCCCGAACGCGCGATACTGATAGTTGAGGTTCGCATCGACCGTGTTGTAACCCGACTCCGACATCCCCCACGGGACCCCCAGCTTTCTGCCATGCGCGATCTGCCGCGCGACGGCCGCGTGACAGGTCTCGTCGAGCAGGGTGTTGTCGTAGGTGGGCATGACCAGCAAGGGCATGAGGTATTCGAACATCGAACCGCTCCAGGACAACAGCAGCGGCCGATTGCCGGCGACGCTGAGCTGGCGGCCGAGCGCGAACCAGCTCTCCTGCGGTACCTGGCCCTGGGCGATGGCCACGAACGTGCTCAGCCGGGCTTCGGAGGCGAGCAGATCGTAGTAGCTCTGGTCGCGCGCTCGCTCGTCGACGTTGTAGCCGACCGCGAACAGATGGCGGGTACGGTCGTAGAGAAAGTCGAATTCCATGTGCGCGAATTCCGCGCATTGCGTCGCGATCGCGTCGATCGCCGCGATGCGTTCCCGCGCACGCGCGCCGGCCGTATTGACGAGCTGTTCGAGTTCCGCGACCTGATCGGATGTTGCTGCCGATGCCGTCGTCGTCCGCTGCGCGGCAAGCGACGCCGCCAGTGCCGGCGCCAGCGCCGCGACTTCGCGCAATGTCGGAATTGGCGACAGGAGCGCGAACGCTTCCACGAGTGCGTCGCGATGCGGCAACTCCACCCATGGCGTGAACCGTCCCAGTTCGTCGAGGGCGGTCCGGCACTGCGTACCGAGCGCCTGCAGCCATACTCGTGCAGAAGCGATCGATGTCTGCGCATTGTCCGCCTCGTCCATGCGGACGACGTCACGTTCGGCAGCCGCTATCGACGCCGCGAGACGGTCGAGCCAGCGCTTGGCGGCGATCGCGGTTGCCGGTTGCGCGTCGTACGCAGAGTCGAGCTCGCGGCTCAGTTGTGCGATCGTCGGCGGAACCTCCGCGCCGAGCGCGTCGACCAGCACGCGCCCGGTGTCGACCAGGCCCGCGAAAACGCGCTGCTCGAGTATCCGATCCTGCGCAAGGCGCAGCAGTCCAGCGCGCAACGTAAGCAGATGACCCGCGAGGTTGCCGCTGTCGACCGACGAGATATAGCGCGGCGCCAGCGGCTGTAGCGATTGGGTGTCGTACCAATTGTAGAAGTGACCCTGGTGCCGCTCCAGCGAATCCATGGTGCGCAACGTGCAACTCACGCGTTCGACAAGGCGGCCTGAGGTCAGGTAGCCAAAATCGTAGGCAGCGAGGTCGGCCAATAGCGCCATGCCAATATTGGTCGGCGAAGTGCGATGCGCGACGGTGCCGGCCGGATCTTCCTGATAGTTGTCAGGTGGCAGCCAATGGTCCTCGGGTCCGACCAGCTGCTCGAAGTACGCCCAGGTTCGTCGAGCGAGCGTGCGCAGGAATACCGTCTGATCGAAGGTCAGCCTGGCCACCCGCGGCAGCAGCGGGCGACTGATCCACCACGCGATGATCGGCGAGACGAGCCATAGCAACAGGATCGGCGCCGCAACCGGGAGCGCCGTCGGGCGCTGCAGTGCCAGGTACGCCGCCGTGCCCAGAGACAATGCCGGGGCTACCCACATTGCCCGCAATGCAGCCGCGAGCGTTCCGGGATCGCGCCGATCGTGCTCGCTGGACGGCGTCCATTCGAGCAACCGCGTCCGCGACACCAGCATTCGCCAGTGCGTGCGCAGGATCGCGTCCATGCTGAAGTAAGCGTCGTAAGGCAGGCACGCCAGTGAAAATGCGATCTGTGCGGCCCTGTGCACCGCGGTTGTGGCAGTGAATGCGAGATGTTGCGCCAGCGGGACGTCCTCGGATTTCTGCAACAGGTCGAGCAACGACGCGATCACTGTCGGCACCACGACGATTGCGAGCGCGACAAGCGTCCAGCGCCACGGCGGATCGAGGACGATCCACCCTGCGAGCAGCAGCACCAGCATGGCGGGCGGTACCAGACTGCGGCGCAGATTGTCGAGGATCTTCCATTGCGACAGCAGCGACAGCGGATTGCGCTGGCGCGTCCCGTTGACGCCTGGAACGCGACCCAGCAGCCAGCCTGCAAGCTGCCAATCGCCGCGGATCCAGCGGTGCCGCCGGCTGACGTCGCCGCTGTAGCGGAACGGATAGTCGTCGTACAGCTCTACATCGGTGAGCAGTCCCGCCCGCGCATAGCTGCCTTCGAGCAGATCGTGGCTGAGAATGCGGTTCTCGGGGAAGCGTCCCTTGAGCGCGAGTTCGAAGGCGTCGACGTCATAGATGCCCTTGCCGATGAACGACCCCTCGCCAAAACCGTCCTGGTAGACATCGGACACCGTCCGCGTATATGGGTCGATGCCGGTTTCGCCGCCGAACAGGCGCGCGTACCACGAACGGTTCGAGCCGGGCAGGGTGGTCGAAACGCGCGGTTGCAGGATGCCGTAGCCGGATACCACGCGCTGGCGTGTCGCATCGAAGAGCGGCTGATTCAGCGGATGTGCCATGGCGCCTACGAGCTTGCGCGCCGCGTCGCGCGGCAACTCGGTGTCGGTGTCGAGCGTGATGACGTAGCGTACGCGCGTCAGCGGCGTGATATCGCCGACCACCGAGAAGAAATGCGCACTTGCCTCGGCGCCGCGCAACACGGCGTTGAGATCGCCGAGCTTGCCTCGCTTGCGCTCGTAGCCCATCCAGCGTCGTTCGCGCGCATTCCAGAGGCGGGGACGATGGAAGAGATAGAAGCAGTCGCCGGGATGTGGCTGTGCCGGCGACTGTGTGGGTACTTGATCGCGATACTTGTCGTTCAGTGCGCCGATGGCTTTTTCCGCCCGCTGCAGCAGCGCCGCATCCGCGGGTGTCGTGGCCTCGCCCGCGTCGAGAAAATCCGTGAGCAGGGCGAACTGCAGATGCGCATCCTGATTGGCGAGGAAGCGGACCTCGAGTGACTCGACCAGGTGATCGATGCCTTTGGCGCTGGTCAAAAGCGTCGGCACTACGACCAGCGTCCACGATTGTTCCGGAATGCCTTCTGCGAAGTCCATCTTTGGCAGCGGGTGCGGAGTCACCAGCAACGTCATGCACCAGTTGACGAGCGCAACCGCCAATTGGCTCGTCGTCAGCAGCGCCAGGACGACCACCATTGCCAGCAGCGGAACGCTCAGGCTCTCGGGGTGCGCGATTGCGACCATCTGGGTTGCCAGCATCCCGGTCAGCGTCGCAATCGCACCCAGGTAGGCGGCTGTCGGATACCTCGCCACCCATCGCGTGAGCGTCGACCAGGCGGTGCCGCGCGACGCGTACCGCACGCTCGAGCAAGCCACGGCCGTCGTCGACCAGATAGAACCCGACGTGCGCGGCGCGCCGATCGCTCGCGCGGCGCGATGCACCTTCGTGGGCGAGCTGGATTGCCCTGCGCGCGACTTCCAGTTCTGACAGTGGGCTGTGTCTGGCCAATCGCTCGACCGCGTGGCGATAGCGGTCGCGCGTGATGAAGTCCATGTTTCCGTATGCGCCGCTGGGATCCTCGAGCAGTTTCTGTTCGACGACGCTCATCGTCTCGACGAACTTGCGCCAGTCCATCGCGCCCAGGAATCGCAGGCTGCCGATGCTGTTGCTGATCGAAACCTGATTGGCCGCCTGTTGCTGGGTGCCGGTCTGGATCAAATGTTCGATGGTGAGATGCGATTCGGACAGCCGTTGTTCGATCCAGGTCAACGGCAGAGCCAGTGCCGGTCCGTGACCCTGCAGCCGGCGCGCGAGCTCCGACACGAATGCGGTCGTCATCGGCGGATTGGAGCGCGCCATGTCGGCGATGGCCAGGATCAGGCTCTTGGGATCGCTCTGCGCGATCGCGCCCATCTGGTCGGCCCACTCGTCGGCAAGGTCGCGATCGACGCGACCCGCGGCCACATCGGTCGCCACGCGTCGCAGGTTTTCGATCAGCGCCAGGCGCAGCATGATGGGAATCGCCCACAGCTCGCCGAGCTTGATCGCGGTGACCGACTGGTAGGCCGCGACGAAGCGGCTGAGGCTTTGCGGGTCGACGCGGCCATCCCCGTGGGCAATGGTTTCCAGGGCGATGTCGTAGACACGCGGCAGTCCCGCCGAGGGCCCGTTGGACAGGCAAGGCAACTCGCGGCTGTAGTCCTTGGGCAGATGCCGCTTGGCGGTGCGTATCTGCTCCTCGATCAGGTAGAAATTATCGAGCAGCCACTCGCCAGCCGGAGTGATCCGGCGGCCCGCGCGCACCGCGGCGGTGAGCAGGTTGCAGGCGTCGACGAGCACTGCCTCGTTGGCTGCCAACCGTGGCAGCAGCGCGTCGGGTCCGCGCCGCGCTGTCAACTTGTGTGCCGCCGCCAGCGCCCGTCCGTGCTGCTCCATCTGGTCGGCACTGAACAGTTCCGCGCGCAGCGGTCCGTCGTCGCTGGGGGCACGCGGCGACCGACCGCGCTTCGACGGGGCGAGGAAGCGAATAGCGTTCAGGATCTGGGTACTGCCGTAGGCTTTCAATTTTCGACCGCTGTCCGCGAACACATTGCGCAAAGTTGAAACCACCGTCTTGCCGGCGCGGATACTGCTATTGCAATCGAACCATAGCACGCCGACTGACAATCATGATCCGTCTGCAATTGGGACTATATCTGCCGGTGCGGCAGGATTGCTCACGCACCATTGCGCAGTCGTGTAAGCGCTTTTCGCGGCCTGCCGTCGGCGACCGTCCTACAGCACGAGCGCGACTTACACACGGCCATTGTGAAAATTGCGCTACTACATCGCGCACGCCCACTAAGTACCTGATTCGAGCCATGCCCATTGATGGCATGCGGCTTGCAATAGCTCCATG
Source organism: uncultured beta proteobacterium (assembly GCA_963741315.1). Taxonomy (GTDB): domain Bacteria; phylum Pseudomonadota; class Gammaproteobacteria; order Burkholderiales; family Casimicrobiaceae; genus PALSA-1003. Next base: position 106,431 of record CAVUHK010000002.1, on the reverse strand, counting down.
CATGATCGGGCGATAGGCGCCCGACGTCCTACAAAGGAGAGGCAAATGAACTGGGATCGCATCGAAGGCAACTGGAAGCAGATGACCGGCAAGGTAAAGGAACAGTGGGGCAAGCTGACCGACGACGACATCGACGTCATCGCTGGCAAGCGCGATCAGCTGATCGGCAAGATCCAGGAGCAATACGGCATGACCAAGGACGAAGCCGAAAAGCAGGTGGACCGTTTCGGCGGCAGACTGCGCGACGAAGACTTCGCCAAATATCAATAAGGAGCCGAGGATGAAGCACTCACCATTGGTACTCGCACTCGCAGCGGCAACCGCGTTCGGTGTCGCGGATATCGCCGCGGCGCAGATGATGACGAAGGATGCCCATGATGCGGCTTACAAGAACGCCGAGGCGCAGTACAAGTCCGAAAAGGATGCCTGCGGCCGCATGTCCGGCAACGCCAAGGACATCTGCGTGGAAGAAGCCAAGGGCAAGGAAAACATCGCCAAGGCCGACGCCGATGCCGCGTTCGAAAACACGCCCAAGAAGCGCGAAGCCGCGCGGCTGGCGAGGGCCGACGCCGCGTATGCCGTCGCGAAGGAAAAATGCGACGACCTGGCGGGCAACGCCAAGGACGTCTGCGTCAAGGAAGCCAAGGCGGCGCACGTGAAGGCGAAGGGCGACGCCAATGTCGACCGCGTCGCTGCGGACACGCGAAGCACGGCGGCGGAGAAAACCGCCGACGCCAAGCGTGACGCGGCAAACGACACGCGCGACGCGGAATACAAGGTGGCGATCGAGAAGTGCGACGCGCTGGCCAGCACCGCGAAGGACAGCTGCGTGCGCGATGCGAAGGCACGTTTCGGCAAGAGCTGACGTAGCAACCGCGGCCCGCGCGAACACTCTCCTCCCGCGCGCGGGCCGCGTTTTTCCGACAGGGTTGGAAAGCCGGCCCGTCAATCGCCTGCGCATGCGGGCGATGTTGTTTGGCGCCGGCAAATTCGAAAGGATATCCAATGGATCAGGTAGCGAATGGGACCGTCGTCCCAGGCGGCAATTCGACGGCGTCCGGCAACAATGCAAGCGTTGAAAATGCGGCGGCAATGGCGCACAAGACCGTCGACAGATTCGCCGACTCGGCAACCTCACAGGTCGATCGTCTGAGCGGTACCGCGCATCGTGCGGTGAATCAGACCGCAGATGCAGCCTCGCTGGCAGCGGATTGGGCGACGCAGATTCCGGAACAGGCGCGCAGAGTTCAGGCCACGATGTCGGAATCGATGTGCACGGCGATCCGTGCCCGTCCGCTTGCGTCGCTGGCAGGCGTCGCCGTCGTCGGCTACTTGCTGGGACGACTGGCGAGACTTTGACGCTGAATTTTCACGCGGCGTCCGAGAGCGCGGAACGTCAGCGCGATTACGCGCCGCCGCGGATTACCGCGGCGGCGCGTAGCTCTGCCCGCGGTGTAGACTGAGCTATTCGCCCGCGCCGGCCTAGCCGCGCGGCTCGCCGTTGCCATTGACCGTGATGGTCGGCCCCGGGGGATAACTCAGTTGCGCGCGATGCGGGATGCCCCTGAAGTCGTAACCCACATCCCAGTAATCTGGCCTGGCCGAACCCTGCACCGTGGCGCAACGCTGAACGTCCTGGCCGTAGACCTGCGAGCTGCCACGGCCTACGTTCGCACCGACAGCCGCGCCGGCGACGGCGCCGCCCGCGGTCGCAACGTCGTTGCCGCGCCCGCTGCCCACCTGGTGGCCAAGCACACCGCCAATGATTGCCCCGACGATCGCACCCGGCACGTTGGCGCCGCTATCCTGGACCACTTGTTGGCGCTCCACCCAGCAGCGCTGTTCCGGCGGACCGACGACGGCGCGAACGTAAGTCACGGGTGCCTGGTAGAGACGCTCGCTGGGCCGCTGACGATATTCGTAGACGGCGACCGGCGGCGGCGGGGGTGGCACTTCGTATACATTGCGCGCGCTGGCACTCGCCGGACGCACCGACGAGATTTTGCGGTTCATTCCCATGGCCGACAACGACGGGTAATTGCCGGGACGCAAGACCGCGCACCGTCCCTGGAATCTTTCGTCCTCGCACACCTCCCATCGCCCACGCTCGACGATGGCAGACGAAGCGCGATCGTTGAATCCGGTGCGATCGAAATTCCAGACGGTCCCGCTGACCGGAAACGCCGGGCCGTGAAATCCCTCGCCGGCGTAAAGCGTCAATTGTGCCGAGGCGTGGCCAGTGACAATCACACCTGCCGCTGCCAACAGTATCTTCAAGTTCGAATGCATGTATACCTCCGTGAACGGCCCGCAATCAGGTCGCGGGTCAAATGTGCTTACCAGGACGATAACGTGCGTGCCCCCGGCGGCGCTGTCAGACAGTTGTATCAATCGGTGTAGGACACCGGCTGAAACGGCGCCCGAACCGTCAGCTCAGGGTTGAGTGCAGACTGTTCCGGGCGCGTGCAGCAGTTCGCGGGTGATGTTCTTGGACTGGGTAATGCCATCCACGGTATAGGCGAATAATCCGGTGTCGCCGCTGGCAAAGGCCAAGTTTGCACTACCTACCTGGGTACGCACGACGCTCGCCGGGTCGAAGGGGTGCGCGGTGAATGGCGGCCCGGAGGTGCGATTCCAAACTCCGCCATACATGCCTGGCTGCGTGGTGCGCAGCGTGGCCGACAGCCACGTCGGTGCTCCCGATGCGTCGTAGGTGAACCAGGTTGCGAAGATCACGTCGCCTTGCTGGGACAAGTTGAGCCCCCACCCGGATTCGGAGCCTGCGGGTTGCTTCCACCACAGGTCCTGATAGTTGGTGGCCGTGGCAGCGCTGGTCGGTGAGCCGAACACGCAGGTCGGAAGTGGTCCGAACGCCTGCAGGGTGATCGTCTTGGAATCGCTCACCCCGTTCACCGTATAGTCGAACCTGCCGTTGTCGCGATCGGTGAAAGTCAGCGTTGCGTCGCCGACCGCCCTGCGCACGACCGCTGCAGGGTCGAATGGCACGGCAAAATAGGGCGGTCCATGGGACTCGAACAGCGTGCCCCGATAAGTCCCATCGGCAATGCGTTCCGCGGTCATCGACAGCCACCATGCCTTGCCGGCGAGATCGTAGGTGAACCAGGTGGCGAAGATAGTGTCTCCTTCGTGCAAAAGGTTGATGCCCCAGCCCGATTCGGAGCCTGCCGGAGCGTTCCACCACAGTCCGCCATAATTGTTCGACGGGGTCGCCTGCAGCGGCACGACCACGTGGTCGTCGCCGCCGCCGGCGACGCTGGCGGTCTGCGCCAACAGCGTCTGAAATGCCGGACTGCCTCGCACTTCGGCGTCCAGAAAGTTGAGCGTCCAGGTAAAGATGTCGTTGGTCGACGCGACGTCGAAACCGTGCTGGACGCCGTTGAGCGCGACCAGCTCGCGCGGCCCGCTCAGGCGGCCCATGCCGCGCATAGTCTCGCTGATGGGCGCAGTGGTATCCGCGGTACCGCTGATGGCCAGATACGGCAACGTGACGTCGTCGAGACCGTGGTCGTCGCGACCGAAGGCTGGAAAGACCGGCTGCCCGAAATAGGGGACATAGCCGACCGCGGCCTTGAGCCGGGTGTCGTGGGTGATCTTGGTCCACGACAGTCCCAGCGAGGTGGTCAGGCCTCCACCTGCCATGAGCAGCAGCGCTTCTCCACCCAGGCTCGCGCCGAAGCCGCCGATCTGGGCGGGATCGATGCGATCACGCCATTCAGGCCGCGCAAGCACTACGTCCAGCGTTGCCGACAACGACAGCGGCCGCAGCGCCTGCAGGGCGATGAAGTCGCGAATATGCGAGACGACGTAGACGAAGTCGTTGAAATTCTCCAACTGCAATCTGGCAAATCGTCCGTCACCGTCGAACGGCGCGGCAACGACATAGCCATTGCTCGCCAGCACTGCCAGCGCCTGGATGTAGTCGTTGGACGTTGGGCTGCCGAGGTAGCCTTCCGAGAACACCAGCAACGGGAATCGCGACGTCGAGTCCGGCCAGGACGGCGGTTGCGCGCCGCGCTGCATGTGCGGCACCGAATGGCTGTTCGGGAGCGGGTAGTCCGGCCGCGCGTTGTCGCTTCCCGTGGGGTAACAGACGATGATGACGTACGTGATGTTGTGGCCCGCAAACGAACCGTACACATCGCTGTTGTCGGGAACATTGACTGCGGCGGAAAGCGTGTTGGCGGGTTCGGCGAGCAGGTCCGTGATGTAACGCGCGGAACCGTCGTCGCGCGGCACCCCCTCCCAGTACGCCTGTACGTCTTCGCCCGGCGCCATGCGCGAGAAATCCTGGGCGACATTGCTGCACGCGACGGCGTAGGGACCTGGCAGCGGCCGGGGAGGGACGACCAGCGTCGGCTGTGTCCAACCGAGCATTGGGCACGCCAGCAATAGCGCTGCCAGCAGCGACGCGAGTCGCGACGTCGATTGCAAATTTCGGTGAGTTTGAATCGGCGTCATGCAGTCGTTGACCATGGGTGTAGTAAGCGACCCGAGTCTACGACGGGCGAACAGGCGCGGCTATCGGCGTTGCGCCTGCAGAGTTGTAGGAGAAAGCGGCTTCCTGCTGTAGGCGTGTTTCAGGTCTTTTCGGGCTTGCGCTGGTACCCGTTCGATTTCATGCATGCGTCGAACATGTTGTTGTATGCACCGTGAGTCGGATCGTACGGGCCGTAGCCGTGCTCCTTGCCGTGCGCCTCGGCTTCCTTTTCGCAGCCACGCGTGTCCTTGGAGAATTTCTCCGCCGGCGCGTTGCCGCGCTCAAAGCTCTCGCCGGTGTGGGCTGCCATCGACGCGCAGGCGACGATGCCGAGTGCTGCAGCCAGTGCAGCGCACGCGGTTCTTGCTGCCCGACAGACTGCCGCCGTGTACGTCATCGAGCCCACCTTCTCCGATTCAGTCGATCGTCCCGGCGAAGACGCCGGGTCCCAAGTTCGTTCCCGGCGGACGGTCACTTGGATCCCGGCCTCCGCCGGTACGCGTTAGTGTCGCATAGTCCGCAGCGCCGGTGCCAACTGGCGGGCGGGGTGGCGTAAGATACTTTTCCGTCCGTACCGGCCCCAAGCAGGAGACATCGCCATGAGACTGAGCCCGGAGGAGATCGAGCGCTTTGAGCGCGACGGCTACCTGTTCTACCCGGCACACTTCAGCCCTGAGGAAGTCGGGGTGCTGATCGACGAAGTGCCCGCGCTTTACGCCCAGCGCCGCCCGGAGAACGTGCGCGAAAAGGACGGCGACGCAGTGCGCACCAACTTCGCCGCGCACATGTACAGCTACCCGTTCGCCAAGCTCGCGCGGCATCCGCGCATGGTCCTGCCGATCATGCAGCTCTTCGCCGAGCCGCTGTACATGCACCAGTTCAAGATCAACGGCAAGATGGCCTTCGACGGCGACGTCTGGCAATGGCACCAGGATTTCGGCACCTGGAAGAACGACGACGACATGCCCGAACCGCGGGCGATGAACGTGGCGATCTTTCTCGACGAGGTCAACGAGTTCAACGGACCGCTGATGTTCATCCCGGGCAGCCACAAGCTCGGCGTGATCGACGCCGCGCACGACACCTCGACGACCAGCTATCCTTTGTGGACGATCAACCACGACACCATCCGCGAGCTGGTGAAACGTGGCGGCATCGTCGCGCCCAAAGGTCCGTCCGGCTCGATGATCCTGTTCCACTCGTGCCTGGTGCACGCGTCGACCGCCAACCTGTCGCCATGGAATCGCGTCAGCGTCTACCTGAGCCTGTGCGCAGTGTCCAATCACATCCGGCGCTTCAAGCGGCCGGAATACATCGCACACCGCGACTTCACGCCGATCGAATGCCTGCCCGACGACTGCCTGCTCAAGGACTATCCGGTAGCGCTGCCCTGGAAAGACGGCACGCCAGCCGAGGCGCTTCGTTCGGCCATGGCAGCGTAAGCACATGAGCCTCTACGCTCAGCTGCAGCAACGCGCCGCGCAACGCCGGTCGCTGCGCGTCGGCTTGATCGGCGCCGGAAAATTCGGCGCGATGTACCTGGCGCAGGTCCCAAAGACGCCGGGCGTGCACCTGGTGGGCATCGCCGATCTTGCGCCGGCGCTAGCGCGCGCCAACCTGGAGCGCGTCGGCTGGAACGCCGAGCGTTTCGGCGCGGCCTCGCTGGACGATGCGTTGGCCAGGGGTACCACGCACCTCGGTGACGACTGGCCGGCGCTGGTGCGCCATCCGGGGATCGACATCGTGGTGGAATGTACCGGCAACCCGATCGCCGCGGTCGAGCATTGCCTCGAGGCGTTTCGCAATCGCAAGCACGTCGTCAATGTGACGGTGGAGGCCGACGCCTTCTGCGGACCGTTGCTCGCGCGCAAGGCGGCCGAGGCGGGCGTGATCTACAGCCTGGCCTACGGTGACCAGCCGGCGCTCATTTGCGAGCTGGTCGACTGGGCGCGCGCGGCCGGCTTCCCGGTCGTCGCGGCGGGGCGTGGTCACAAATGGTTGCCGCACTTTGCACAGTCGACGCCGGAGACGGTGTGGGGTCACTACGGATTGACGCCCGAGCAGGCGCGCATCGGCGGCCTCAATCCCAAGATGTTCAATTCCTTTCTCGACGGGTCCAAGCCGGCGATCGAAAGCACCGCCGTGTGCAATGCCACCGGCCTCGTCGCGCCCCCCGACGGTTTGCAGTATCCACCGGCGTCGATCGACGAGATTCCCGCCGTGTGCCGGCCGATCGACGAAGGTGGCGTGTTGCATCAGAAGGGCCAGGTCGAAGTCATCTCGTCATTGGAGCGCGACGGCACGCCCATCGGCTACGACATCCGCTTCGGTGTCTTCGTCGTCTTCGAAGGCGACACCGAGTACATCCGCAACTGCTTCCGCGAATACATGGTGCGCACCGATCCGAGCGGACGCTACGCCTGCCTGTACAAGCGCTGGCACCTGATCGGGCTCGAGGTTGGCATCTCGGTGGCGTCGGTCGGATTGCGCGGCGAAGCCACCGGTGCGGCGACCTGCTTCAATGCCGACGTCGTGGCGACCGCCAAGCGCGACCTCAAGCCGGGCGAACTGCTCGACGGCGAGGGCGGCTACACGGTATGGGGCAAGCTCTTTCCGGCGCAGAAGTCGCTCGCGCTCGGTGGCTTGCCCCTGGGGCTGGCGCACAACGTCAGGGTCACGCGACCCATCGCGCAGGGACACTCGCTGACCTGGCGCGACGTCGTGATCGACGAGAGCCTGCCGGCGTTGCAGATCCGTCGCGAAATGGAAGCGCTGTTTGGCCCGCAAGCGGCGGGCGCGCAACGCGCGGCATGACGATGCGTCGCTTGACGCCGATCAGAAGCGCAACGTGGTGCGCAGCGACCAGACCCAGGCGCTGTTGCGCGCGGGATTGAGCGCGGGATCGATGATGTACTGGACGTCAGGGGTCACCAGCAGCAACTTCGTGACGCTCCAGTTCCAGTAGGCTTCGAGGATTTTCTCATTGCGCGCGCCGGGTGGGTTGACCGGAGGCGGCGCGGCGTCGCTGTAGCCCAAGGCGAACGCGATCTGGTCGCTCGTGCTGCGACCCAACGGATTGTTCATCGCCACGCCGACGGCGTATGAAGCGCGAATCGGCGTGACGAACTCGTACGCGCGGTTGGCGCGGCCGAATACTGCCCAGGTGTCGCTTAGATTCTGCACGGCATTGAACGACCAGCCGCGGGTGCGCGGCTGCGCGGGAACGGTCGGCGCCTGGTAGTAGAGCAGCGAATACTGCGCTGATCCCTTGCCCGCGAACGCGGGCGTCCATTGGGCGTAGCCGAACCACGCCAGCCCGTACTGGCCGATGCCCTTTGCCGACAGCGTCGCGGCGGTGACACTGGTGGCGTTCTGAAATCCTGCCGCAAGCTGGACGGTCGGCGCCGCATCGATCTGCGCCCATGCGCCTACGCCGCCCTGAGCATAGGTCGCGGAGCCATTCTGCGACAGGATGTAATTATTGAAATTGCGCTGCTGGTTGTTGAGGTAGTCGCTGTCGTCGAAATTGTAGATCGGGAACTGGCCGACGCCCGCGATCAGGCTGGTGCCGGGAAACGCGTGCGTGTAGCTCAGTTGCGGGAAAATGTTCTGTCGGTGTGCGTAGTCGTTGATCGGAGTAATGAGATCCAGCCGCCCCTGGATCGCCGTGGCGTCCTGTGCGGTGCCGTATCGCGCGGCGTTGTAGACCAGCTGGACCGAGCCCGCGCCGATGTCCTTGCTGTCGAAGAGCGCCCAGTTGAATTGAGGAATCGCCAGCCACTGCGCCGCCGGACTGCCGCCGCCGCGCGCGCCCCACTGCTGGAGCCAGGACACGTCCAGGGTCCACGTCAGGCCATGGTCTTTGGCCACGCGCGCCTTGAACGCCAGGTACTCGTCGTCGAATAACCCCTTTGCCGCGTCTTCGAGCGCCGGCAAAATGGCACGCCGATTGATGTCGAACACGCGGCCGATCGGACCTTCGCCCTCGGCGACCTCTTCGGCCGGCGGCGGTTCGGTCTGCGCATGCGACGTACCGGACACGCACCCCGCCAGCCCGAGGCCGAAGAGCAAGCGCAGCGCTGACCGTGGTCGCAACGTCATCGCCTCGCCCGAGACTCAATCGACGCGATACAGCCGTCCGCTGCGATCGAAGTACGCGCCGTTGATGTTGTGGTTCTTGTCCAGTGACACCTGGGCGTGAACCGGACCGCACTTGTCGGGACGCTCGACGTCGACGCGGATCTCGGCGCTGCGGTCGGCGCCGATCGCGACGAACGCCTGCTCGACGAACTGCGGCACCTGCGCCCAGTTGAATTCGTCGGCGGGAAACGGCTCCTCGCACTTGGTGACCTGCGACTCGCGCTTTTCCATGCGGGTCAGCTTTTTCGCGCGGTTGTAGCGATACGTCACCAGTTCACCGTGGCTGCGCGGGTCGTTGAGCGTCAGCCGGATCTGCTCGACCTCGATGACGACGTTGCGCAGGTAGAGCGGTGCGCCGACTTCGCGGGTCAGCGCCTGCACGCCATCGGCGGCCGACCCCAGCATGTTGATCTGCTCGAGCCGCTTCTGCTCGTCGTCGAACGCTTTCTGCTCCGCGCGCACCCGCGTGTTGTGCGCCTCGACCTCGGCGTTGCGCTTGGCCACGATGCCCTTGAGGTCGACCGTCTCTCCGGTGCGGAAGTCGTAGCTGACCAGGTCGAGTCCGTTGGTCGCCATCGATCCGAGCTGGACCGTGACCATCCACCGACCGACGATCGTGCGATAGCGCACTCCGAGTTCCGGCGCGGTGTCGCCACTGTGGCCGGGGCGCGCGCGCTGCGCCTTGAGCGCGGCGCGGACGCGGTTGAGATCGATGGCGTCGAAGGTGAAGCGGCCGGAGAGCGCCTGGTCGGCGGGTGCTTCGTCGCGAAGGCTCGATCGTGCTTCCGCGAGCTTGCCCTCGACGAAGGTGAAGCTGCGCGTTTGTCCGTCGTCCGAACGTACCAGCGCGCTGCCGGTGTTCTCGCTGACTTCGAGCGCGGCCAGTTTCGGCTCGCTGCCCACTGCGGCACGCAGGGCCCTGGCGAACGCCTGGAAGTTGTCGTACATGCGCTGATCGGCCTTGAGCGCTTCGCGATGGAGCAAGTCGTCCTGCGCGGCCGCAGATGCATGCGTTGCGCCAAGTGCGAACATCACCAAGGCCAAGCAGTGCAAGCGGCGACGCATTTTGCCTCCTGCTTCAGATCGAACGCGGCGCGATCATGCCGTCGGCGTCTTTGCGACCGCGACCCACGTGCCCGACGCCTGCGATGCGATGCACGCTTCGATGAATGCCATGGTGTGCACGCCGTCCTCGATGCGCGGAAAAGGCAGCGGCGAGGGCGTGCTCGCCGAGCGCGCGCGCCATGCGCTCCTGCGCGACTTCGGCGTAGATATTGGCGAAGGCTTCGCGCAGCCCTTCGGGGTGGCCGCGCGGCGTGCGCCCTGCCGCGACGATGTCCGGCGGCAGGAAAGGATCGCCACGGCCGATCAAGCGCGCCGGCTCGCCCTGCAACGCGAGGCGCAGATAGCTCGCTTCGCGATGCGACCAGTCGAGCATGCCCTTCTCGCCGTAAACGCGCAGGCGGATGTCGTTCTCGCCGCCAGCCGCGGCCTGCGTCACGGTGAAGGTGCCGCGTGCGCCGCCGTCGAATTCCAGCAGCGCCGACACGTAGTCGATGAGTTTGCGGCCCGGCATCAGCGAACGGACATCGGCGACGACCCGCGCGATATTCCTGTCCACCGAGAAGCAGGCGAGCTGCTGCGCGTGGCAGCCGATCGCGCCCATGACCAACGCCAGTCCGCTGCGCTTGGGATCGAGAATCCAGTTGAGGCGATTGTTCCTGGGACCGTCCTCGAGTCGCGTGGCCATGCCGGCCTGGATGTATTCGACCTGCACCAGCCGGATCGCTCCCAGCGTGCCGTCGCGCACCAGGTTTCGCGCGTAACGCGTCATCGGATACGCCGAGTAGCCGTGCGCGATGGCGAACACGCGCTTCTGCCGACGCGTGCGCAGCAGCAGGTCGCAGGCCTCCTTGTAATCGTGCGTCACCGGCTTGTCGCAGACGACATCGAGGCCGGCGTCGAGCGCCGCTGCGCTGTACTCATAGTGGGTGTCGTTGGGCGTCATGATCGCCACGGCGTCGATGCCGTCGCTGCGCTGCTTTTCCTGCGCCAGCATGTCCGCGACGGTGCCGTAGCTGCGCGCCGGGTCGAAACCCATCGCGGCGCCTGCTGTCTTCGATCGCGCCGGATCGCTCGAGAACACACCGGCGACGGCGTGCCACCAGCCGTCGTATTCCGCCGCGCCGCGATGCGCCCGGCCTATCCATGAATCCGGTCCGCCGCCAATGATCCCCAGGCGTAACGGTCGTCCGAAGCGTTCGCGCAGTCCAGCCATCTTGGTCATCTCCCCTCGTCTCCCCTATGCCGGCGCGGCCGTTCGCGCCGCGCCATTGTTTCGCTACTGTACGTCAGACCAGCGCCTCGACGCGAATGCGGAACGTTGCGGTGTAGCGCGCCCCGGGCGCGACCAGCTGCAGCGAGCTGCCCGAGACCAGCGCGTTGGCGGGCGCGGTCATCGGCTCGAGCGCAATGTAGTCTTTGCCCGCGGGCGCATACACCTGGGCAAAGGCGTAGCCCTCGAGCAGGTCGACGCTTACGCGGCGACCGGCGCCGGCGATTGCCAGCGACGCGCGTGGATGGTCGAGCGCGAAGCCGTCGTCGAATGCGAGTCCGAGCAGCGGACCCTTGTAGGAGGGTGCCGGTTGCTCGGTGCCGGTCGGAATCTGCAGCGAGTCGAGCGAGAGGCGGCGCATCGCCGGCAACTCCAGTTGCCATTCGTCGCGGGCGAGTCCCGGCAGTCCGACATAGGGATGGAATCCGAAACTGACGGGCACGGGGCCGGCGTCGTGCGCGACGAGCGTCGTGGCGATGGTCACACCGTCCGCATCCAGCGTCGCCACCATTTCCAGCGCGTGCGGAAAGGGGAAGATCGCGAGCAGCGCCGGGTGTGTCCAGTCGAGCCGCGCGGCGAGCAGCGTCGACGTGGCGCGCGTCACCTGCCACGCCAGCATCGACCACGGCACGCCATGGATCGGCAGGCCGTTCGAGTCGCGGGAGAGCAGCGGCGATTTCAGGTCGAGCGCAACGTCTCGCCCGGCGGCGGTGAAGCGTGGACCCGCGAGGCGGTTCGCCCATGGATGCAACAGTGGATTGCCGGCGCTCTGTCCGATCGACGCGGACGCGGCGAGATCGTCGATGCGGCGCAGGATCTCGTCGCCACGGTGGCGCAGCGACGCACCGAGCATGCCGTGTCCCGGGAGGAACTCCGCGGTCAGCTCGCCGGCCTGCAATACCTGCGCGGTCGGGTCGTGCAGGCTCATCGCGCCTATTTGCCGGGCACCGGCTTCTCGACGTGCCCGCCAAACTGCCAGCGCATCGCGGAGAGCAGCTTGTTCTGGAAATCCGCGCCGCCGCGCGAAGTGAAGCGCTCGTAGAGCGCGGCACTGAGCACCGGCGTGGGCACGCCTTCGTCGATGGCGGCCTGGATGGTCCAGCGGCCTTCGCCCGAATCGGAGACGCGGCCCGAGAACGCGCCGAGCGCCGGATCCTTGACCAGCGCCGCCGCGGTGAGGTCGAGCAGCCACGACGCAATCACGCTGCCGCGCCGCCACACTTCGGCGACATCGTGCAGCTTGAAGTCGTACTGGTAGTTCGCCGGATCGCGCATCGGCGCGGTCTCCGCGTCGGCGCCCTCGCGGCGCCGGCCGGCATTGGCGCCGTGCAGGATGTTCATGCCTTCGGCGTACGCCGCCATCATTCCGTACTCGATGCCGTTGTGCACCATCTTCACGAAGTGACCCGCACCGCTGTCGCCGCAGTGCAGGTAGCCCTCTTCGACGGTGGCGTCGTGGTCGGTGCGACCGGGCGTGCGCTCGATCGTCCCGCGGCCGGGTGCGAGGGTGCGGAATATCGGGTCGAGGCGGCGCACCGCGGCGACCGGTCCGCCGATCATCAGGCAGTACCCGCGCTCCAGTCCCCACACTCCTCCGCTGGTGCCGACGTCGAGGTAGTCGATCTTCCTGGCGGCGAGTTCGTGCGCGCGGCGGATATCGTCGACGTAGTGCGAGTTGCCGCCGTCGATGAGCATGTCGCCGGCGGAAAGATGCGGCACCAGCGCGGCGATCGTCGCGTCGACGTTGGCGGCAGGGACCATCAGCCACAGCGCGCGCGGCTGCGCCATTTTGCCCACCAGATCGGCGAGCGACGTCGCGCCGAGGGCGCCCTCGCGGGCGAGGTCATTGACGGCTTGGGTCGAGGTATCGAAGACTACGCACTCGTGCCCGCCCTTGGCGAGCCTTCGCACCATGTTCGCGCCCATGCGGCCAAGGCCGATCATTGCAAGTTGCATGGTATGGTCCAGGATGATTGTCGAATGAGGCAGGTCGCCGCGGCGGGTGAAGCAGCGGAGGCCGGCCATCGGGTCATGATGATACAGCCAACGCCCTGTTCGATCCTGCGGCACCCATCGCCCGGCAACGCAACGCAACGATGCCGCTGAAACTCTTCGGTGGCATTGTTCCGATCACGCGTGCGGCCGCGTTGCGGGACGCACTCGCCGGCGTGACGCTGGCCTCGATGAACGTGCCGCAGGTGCTGGGCTATACGCGCATTGCGGGCACGCCGGTCGTCACCGGCCTGTACACCTTGCTGCTGCCGCTGGTCGCGTTCTCGGTCTTCGGATCGTCGCGGCACCTGGTCGTTGCCGCCGACTCGGCGACCGCCGCGATCTTCTCCAGCGGCCTGTCGGGCATGGCGGCCACCGGCAGCGCGCATTACATGGAGCTGGTCGCGGTGGTCGCGTTGCTGACCGCGGCGCTGCTGCTGGTCGCGCGAATCTTCAGGCTGGGATTTCTCTCCGACTTCTTGTCGCGCACGGTGCTGGTGGGATTCCTCGCCGGCGTCGGCGTGCAGGTCGGCGTGGCCGTGCTGGGCGAGATGCTCGGTATCACCATCACCACGCATCGCACGATCGAACAGGTGGCCGATCTCGTGCGCGGCTTCGGCAACGTGCAGGTGCCAACGATGGCGCTTTCAGTCGCACTGCTTGCGTGCTTCTTTGCCGGTCACCGCTGGCTGCCGCACCTGCCGATCGCGCTTGCCGCGGTGATTGCGACCATCGCGCTTTCCTTCGTGTACGACTTCGCCGGCCACGGCATCGCAACCATCGGCCCGGTCCCTGGCGGCCTGCCGGCGCTGGCATTGCCGCAGGTGACCTGGGACGAATTCATCCGGCTGGCACCGATCGCACTGTCGTGTTTCGTGATCATCGTCGCGCAGAGCGCCGCCGCCTCGCGCGTTTTTGCCCTGCGCCACCGCGAGCGTGTCGACGCCAACGCCGACCTGCTCGGCCTCGCGGCGGCCAATGCCGCGGCCGCGATCAGCGGCGCTTTCGTCGTCAATGGCAGCCCGACCCAGACCGCGATGGGCGAGCGCGCCGGCGCGACCAGCCAGGTCGCCCAACTCGCGGCCGCGGCCACGGTGGCGCTGGTGCTGCTGTTCCTCACCGGACCCTTGCAGTACCTGCCGCGCTGCGTGTTGGCGGCGATCGTGTTCAATATCGCGCTGGGATTGATCGATGTGGGTACGCTCGCCGACATTCGTCGCGAGAGTCCCGGCGAATTCACGCTCGCGCTGGTCACCGCGGCGACGGTGGTGCTGGTCGGGCTCGAGCAGGGGATTCTGCTGGCGGTCGCGCTGTCGCTGCTGCGCCACGTGCGGCAAAGCTATCTGCCGCATACGACCATCTTCGCGCCGGGTCCCAACGGCCGCTGGGTGCCGATTCCCGCCGTGCCGGGCGCGCAGACCGAACCCGGGTTGATCGTGTATCGCTTCGGCGCGGACCTCTTCTACGCCAACGAGAGCCGCTTCACCGACGAAGTGCGCGCGTTGGTCGAGCACGCGCCGGTGCCGGTGCGCTGGCTGATCGTCGATGCCGGCGCGATCACCGCGATCGACTATTCGGCGGCGCAGTCGGTGCGCGATCTCTGCGAGGACCTGAAGGCCGCGGGCGTGGAACTGGTCTTCGCGAGGGTCAGCGTGTACCTGCGCGCCGACATGGACCGGCATTGCATCAGCGAAGTGATCGGACCGGAGCGCATCCTGCCGACCATGCACCAGGCGCTGGCGCTGGTGCCTGGTTTGCTGAAGTGATCAGGAGGCCCGATGGCAGTGCTGGCAATGATGGCGTGCGCAGAAGTTTGCGCAGGCAACACTGCCGGACCTTCGTTTTGCGTCAGATTTGCGGGCTCATCCCTGCCGGGCGCGCAAATCGCGCAGCTGCGCTTCGAGCGTCTCGATGCGCTCGAGGTAGCTCAGAACGACGGCAACCGCGTGCGTGTCGAGTTCGAAGTCGTTGCGAAGGCGGGCCACCTTGCGCGCGACCATCAGCGCATGCGCGTTGAAGGTCCATGCCGGCGCGCCGGGGTCGAGCGGGGCAAGCGCGCCGTAGCGTACCAGTTCGCGCAACGCGTCTTCGGGCACGCCGGACGCCGCTACCAGTTCGCTGTAGGTGATCGTCCCTTGCTCATCCATGGTGAGCGCCTGTTCCACGACGATGTTCACAGTGCAGCCTCCTGCTCGAGATGGGCGCGTGGCGCGAAGTTCGAAGCCGCGGCGAGCTTGCGGTAGAGATCGCGCTGCGCGTCGTCGACGACGCTTGGCACTTCGATGCGCGCCATGGCGTACAGATGCCCGGCGGACCCGCTGCCGCGCTGCATGCCTCGGCCGCCGAGGCGCAATTTCTGGCCGGCGCGCGTGCCGGCAGGAACCTTGAGCGACACCGTGCCGGCCGGGGTCGGCAGCGACACTTCGGTACCCAGCACCGCTTCCCAGGGCGTCAGCGGCAGATCCATGTAGAGGTCCTGTCCCGACACGCGAAACACCGGGTGGTCTGCGACCTCGATGTCGAGATACAGGTCGCCCGCGGGCCCACCGCGAAATCCCGCGCCGCCCTTGCCCGGCACTCGCAGTTTTTCTCCATTGGCGACGCCGCGCGGAATGCGCACGGTGATCGTGCGGGGTACGCGACGACCGTTGCCTTCTTCGTCCCACTCGAGCCCGTTCATCTGCAGTTGGATTTCGGTGCCGTTGAATGCCTGCGCGAAAGTGATGCCGACACCGGCTTCGAAATCGTGTCCGCGCATCGGCGGGGGAGGGCCGCCGGGTTCGCGACCCGCGCCGCGACCCTGCCGCTGCCCGAACGCGGCGAACAGGTCCGACAGGTCGATGTCGTCGAACCCCGTCGATCCCTGCGCGTATTGCTGTCCCCAATCCGGCGGCGGGCGGAATTCCTGGCCGGCGGCGTGCTTGCCGAGCTGGTCGTAGGCGGCACGCTTCTCGGGGTCCTTGAGCGTCTCGTAGGCTTCGCCCATTTCCTTGAATTTTTCCTCGGCGTTCTTTTCCTTGGACACGTCGGGGTGATACTTGCGCGCCAGGCGTCGATACGCTGCCTTGATGTCATCCGCGCCGGCATCCTTCTTCACGCCGAGTATCGCGTAGTAATCCTTGTACTTCATCCGTGTTTCCTGTGAGTTTCGGGGGCGAGATTCGATTATGAGCGCGTCGCGATCCTTCAGGCTACGCCGGCGGGGTGCACTCGAACGCGGATGCGCGCCGACTACTTGTGTTCGGCAGCGTCCTTGATCTTCTGGCAGCGGCCCACCAGGTCGACGAGCACACTGCCCGACCAGCCGAAGGTGAACAGGCCCGAGATCGCGATGATCGGCGCCAGCATGTGCCAGCCCGCAGGCAGTACGAAGTTGCCGTAACCCACCGTGGTGTAGGTGTTGCCGGCAAAGAATCCTGCCGCGCGCCAGTCGGGAACCAGGCCCGAATAGACCAGCGCCGCGGCCCACGCCACCATTTCCGAGAGATGCAGCGCCAGCAGCACGAACACCGAACTGCTCATCAGCAAATCGGCACGCCATGTGGTGGGACGCAGCATGATGGTCTTCCAGCGCGCGACCACCTGGTTGGTGATGAAGCGCACGCCTGTCGCGTGCATGAGCACGATGACGACCAGCATCGCTCCGCCGAAAACAAGGTCGGCTGCCGGCATGACTGCGGTGAGGTGTTGAACCAGCGGGATGTTCGCCACGTCGGAAGGCACCGCCTCGATCTGCGCGACGCCGGCTTCGATCGCGCCGGGGACACTCTGCAGCGCGTTGCCTCCCTTGTTGGGGATTTCTGCCGGCACGACGCTAGACCGCCAGGTAGATCGCCAGCGCGATGCCGAGCAAGCCGAGGAACGCCGCGAGCGACACCGGGTAGCGTGGGTCGTGCGAGCGTGGCACGTCGTCCGGCGGCAGTGTCGCGACGTAACTGCGGTGCTGAATGGCGCCGAGAATCATGCAGGCGGTGCCGACCAGAACGAGCATGATGCCGACGATGTTGGACACGTCATGGTGCGCCTCGGCATTGCCGACGACGCCCGGGCTTGCCGCCGCCATCAGGCGCAGGAACAGTCCGAAGCGCGCGACGACAAAGCCGAAGGCCATCACCGTCAGGCCGGTGCGAACCCAGGCCAGCAGCGTGCGCTCGGCGGCGAAGAAGACGCGGGGATCGCTCAGCATGTTCGCCTGCTTCGCGGGTGTGGTGGTGTCGGGCGGCATCGCTAGCACAGCGTGAACTGTTCACCTCGGTCGTGCCGATTATACGCAGTGCGGTGGACGATGCGTCGCGTTGCCATCGCCGAGGCCGCCAGCGCCCGGCGCGCGCATGGGCCGCCTGGCTGTGCCGACGAGCGGCAGAGTACACTTCGGGGCAAAGATCGTGTGCGCCGCCGGGTCGTGCTCGGCTTCGCGCCACTCACATCAGATCGCCGAGGCCGACCGATTTCGCTGCAAGCTCGCCATGGACTGTTCGCGCTGGTGCTCGGCCTCGTGTCGGCGCCGTGCGTCGCCGAGGATCCGGCGCCGCCCCCGGTCGCGGCACCTGTCGCGCCGGCTGCGAACGTGTCCGAGCCGCTGGCGACGAAGGCATTTCGCTACAGCCTGGTCATTGCCGCGCCCGGCGTTCTCGGCGACGTGCTCGCGACCAGCGTCGGCCTTGCCCGCTGGCGAGATTACGCCGACATGACCGACGAACTGTTCGACCAGCTCGCGCGCGAAGCGATCCCGGAGGCGCGCGAGGCCGCGGCAACCGAAGGTTTTTTCGACGCGGTGGTCGACATTACCGTCGATCGCAGCAAGACACCGGCGGTGGTGACCCTGCGCGTCGAAGAAGGCACGCCGACGCGCATCACCGAGGTCGCCATCGCGGTGACGGGGCCTGCGGCAACCGACAGTCCCGCGGGGACGGATGCCATCGCCAAAATGCGCAGCGAGTGGCTGCTGCCCTCGGGCGCGGTCTTTCGGCAGAGCGTCTGGGATGCAGCCAAGACGCGCGCGGTGGCAACCCTCGCGGCGAGCCCGTATGCAGCGGCGAGCCTGACCAGCAGCGCGGCAACGATCGATCCCGTGCAACGTAGCGCGGATCTTTCGGTCGAGGTCGCGAGCGGCCCGCCGTTTCGCTTCGGGCCGATAGAGGTCACGGGCGTCTCGCGCTACAGCGAGTCGCTGGTGCGCAACTACAACGTCATCGAGCGCGGCGCGCCGTATTCGGCGCAGAAGGTCGACGAATACGTGCGCCGGCTCAGCAACGCCGGCTATTTCGTCAGCGTGCAGGCCGCCATCGACACCGATCCGGCGACTGCGGACGACGCGCCATTGCGGGTCGGCGTGATCGAGGCGCCCCGGCGGCGCGTCGAAGCCGGGATCGGCTACTCGACCGACGTGGAGTTTCGCGCCAATGTCAGCTATCGCGACTTCGACGTCGACGGCGCGGGCATGCAGTTCATCGCCGATGCCCGCTACGAGACACTGATCCAGAGCGGATCGCTGCGCCTGGTGCGTCCACCGAACGAGGGCGGATGGCAGGATTCCGCGTTCGCACGCATCGAGCATACCAACGTCAACGACCTGATCACCCGCACCGCCGCATTCGGAGTACGCCGGATGTCGATCGAGGAGCGCGACCAGTGGCAATTCGGCGCGGCGATGCTCTACGACGAGCAATTCCCGCTCGGCGCCGACAGCGACGTGTCGCACGCGCTCTATCTCGACGTCGAGCGCGCGTGGCGACGCACCGACGACCTGCTGTCGCCGACGCGCGGCTGGGTCGCCGTGCTGCAGGGTGGCGGCGGCATTCCCGGCGTATCGACGCGGGGCTTCGGTCGGGTCATCGTGCGCACCCAAGGCTGGCTTCCGCTCAGTCGCGATAACGACCTGACGGTGCGCGCCGAAGGCGGAGCGGTATTGGCAGGGTCGCGCACGGGCGTGCCGTCGACGCTGCTGTTTCGCACCGGCGGCGAGACCACGGTGCGCGGCTACAAGTTCGAGAGCCTGGGTGTGCAGGAGGGCGAAGCGACCGTGGGCGGGCGCTACTTCGCGATCGGAAGCGTCGAGGTGACGCACTGGTTCAACTCGGCGTGGGGCGTCGCCGCATTCGTCGACGGCGGCAATGCGGTCGACCAGCTCCACGATTTCAAGATCGCCTGGGGCTACGGTTTGGGAGCGCGCATCAGGACGCCGATCGGGCCCTTCCGCTTCGACCTGGCGTACGGCCAGGAGTCGCGCCAGGTGCGCCTGCAATTCTCCGTCGGCGTGTCGTTCTGATGATCCGCGGCGTGCTCCTGTGTCAGGGTCCATCGCGGCAGCGCGGAGTGCACCTGCTGCGCGCGCTGCCCTACGGCCTGGTGCTGCTGATCATCGTCGCTGCCGCGGGGCTCGCCTTCCTGCTGTCGGAAGCCGGGCTGTCGATGATCGTCGAGCGTGTCATGCGGCAGAGCAACGGCCAGCTGTTCGTGGAGGGAGCTTCGGGATCGATCGGCGGCTCGATGCGTTTCGCGCGCCTCGCCTGGCGCGGTTCCGACACGACGATCGAGGCCGAAGACGTCGTCGTCGACTGGAGTCCGCGTACGCTGCTGTCTTCGCGCCTGTTCATCCGCAACCTGGGCGCGCAGCGCGTATCGATCCAGATCAAGGCGTCGACGGGCGCGACCGCGCCACCGGAAGATCTCGCGCTGCCGCTCGACGTCACCATCGAGCACGCGAGCGTCGCGGAACTTGCATGGCAGGCGGGTCCGCGCGTCGGCCACATCAGCGGCCTCGCGTTCGCCTACGCAGGCAATGCCGAGCGACATTCGCTGAGCGCGTTGCAACTGGTATCGGAGTTCGGCGCGATCAGCGGCAACGCGACGCTGGCGGCACGTGCGCCGCTGGCGCTCGGCGGTGCGATCGCCGTTGTCGGGGCGGGACCGCTGCAGGGCGCACGCATCGACACCCGGATCGGTGGAACGCTTGCCGCCATCGCGCTCGATGGCAATGGTCAGTGGCAGGACGCGACCCTCAAGGCAGGCCTGCACATCACCCCCTTCGGCAACGATGCATTCGAGAGCATGGCCGTCCAACTCGACAACCTCGATCTGGCGCGTCTCGCACCGGCGTTGCCGCGCACGCTGATCGCCTTGACGCTCAATGCGCAGCCCGGGCCCGACGGCCTGGTGGGAACGTTCGACGCGGTCAACCGCGACGCCGGGCCGATCGATCGAGAGCGCCTGCCGTTGGAGGGTGCGCGTGGTTCATTTGCGTCCAGCGGCAGCCGGTTGTCGCTCTCGCAGGTTGAACTGCGGGTCGCCGGCGGTGGTCGCGCCAGCGGCAGCATCGATGCCGATCTCGGCGGCACGGGTGCTCCGGCGCGGGTGGCGCTCTCGGTGCAGGACCTCGATCTGCGGCGCCTGCACACGCAGCTCATCGACACGCGCCTCGCCGGCCGGATCACCGCCGACATCGAAGGCACGCGCCAGCGAATCCGCGGCGAGCTTTCGGATGCAAAGCTGTCGGTGGCATTCGATGCGTCGGTCGCGGGCCAGCGTGTCGACGTCACGTCATTCACCGCGCGCGCCGGGGGCGGCAGCATCGACGGCAGCGCGCGATTGGAACTCGCCGGTGCGAGAGTGTTCAGCGCAAACCTCGCGGCAACGCATATCGATCCGTCGCGCTTCGGCGCGTTTCCGGCGGGCAGCCTCGACGGCAAGCTCGTGGCCAACGGTCGCCTGCAACCGGCGTGGCACGTCGTCGGCAGTCTGGCGATCAGCCCGGGCAGCAAGCTCTCGGGCGTCGCGGTCTCGGGCACCGCGAGCGGCACGATCGAGGCTGCGATGCTGCGCGATCTCGTGCTCGACGTCCACGCGGGATCGGCGCAGGCGCAGGCAAGGGGAAACGCAGGCAGCGTCGGGGACCAGCTCGCCTTCATTCTGGCAGTGCCGAAGCTTGCCGAGCTCGCTGCCTGGCTGCCGGCGAACGTGCCCAAGCCGATTGGCGGTGCGGTACACGCCAAGGGCACGCTGCGCGTCGAGCCCGGTGGCGCGGGTGGAGACATCGCGCTGGCCGGCGAGCAGTTGCAAATTGGCTCGACCTACTCGATGCGCACGCTCGACGTCAAAGCGTCACTGGCTCCCGGCGGCGACGCGCAGCACGCCGTGGCGCTCGACGCGAGGTCATTGACCGTGTCGATGGCCGCGACCGAATTTCATTCCGATCTGCGCACGCTCGCCAGCGCTACGATCTCCGGCACCGGCAGCCTGGCGCAGCACAAGTTGGCCTTCACCGCGCGCGGTGAGGATATCGACACCAGCGCGGCGCTCGACGGTGCGTTCATCGACTTCAAGCGCGGCGCGCGGCACTGGAAGGGAACGCTGGCCACATTCGAGAATCGCGGCACGATCAAGTTCGCGCTCAGCGCACCGGCGAATTTCGACATCGCCCCCGGACGCATCGCCTTCGATTCGGTCCACATCGACGCGGCCGACGGCCACATCGACATCGGCGAATTCGTACGCGACCAGGGACGCATCACCTCGCGCGGTAACTTCACCGGCGTGTCGCTCGCCATTGCGGCGCGACTCGTCGGCAAGCAGTTGCCGCTGGGGTCAACGCTGCGGCTCGGCGGCCAGTGGGACCTCGCGGCGACGCCGCGCCTGAACGGCACTTTCCGTGTCGCGCGCGAGAGCGGCGACCTCTACAGCCGCGATGTGCTGACCGATGACGCATCGAATGTCGGCTTCGGCCTCACCACCCTCAAGCTCGACGGCACCGTTCGCGACGACTCGCTCGACGCGAGCGCAACGCTGCAATCGCAGCGCGTCGGCAACGCGCAGGCGACGCTCAAGCTGACCGCTGCAGTCGACGCGCCGCGCGGATACCTGGCTCCGGATACGCTGCTCGACTTGCACCTCGATGCCGACATCGCGTCGCTGCAACCGCTGCAGCCGTGGCTGGGCACCACCGTGGTCATGGACGGAACCGCGACGCTTCGAGTCACCGGGAACGGGACGCTCGGCGCGCCAAAATTCGCGGGCACGCTCACCGCGGACCGGCTGCGCATCGACGCGCCGCACCTCGGCGTCAACCTGAGCGATGGCCGACTGCGCGCACACCTGGTCGAGCGCAGCATCGTTCTCGATGAAATGCAGTTCACCGGCGGCGAGGGACAATTCACCGCGTCCGGCAGGCTCGGCGCGACGGCGCCGGGAGACACCCCCGACGGCGCGACGCAGATTGCCTGGCGCGCCAGGAATTTCCGCGTGCTCAACCGTCCCGATCGACGCCTGGTCATCGACGGCAATGGCGCGCTGGCGATCATCAAGCGCCGCCTCGTGATCTCCGGCGCGGTCAACGTCGACGAGGGAAATATCGAGTACCAGCGTTCGCCGCCGGGCCGGCTGGGCGCGGACGTCACCGTCAAAGGGTGGCCGGCGACGGAGCGCAGCAACGACCTCTCCGACCTGCCGCTTGCGCTCGACCTGGAGGTCGACCTCGGCCAGAAGCTGAACTTTATCGGCGAAGGCCTCGAGACCGGGCTTACCGGCAAGGTGCGGGTCTCGAGCGGTTCGGACGGATCGTTGCAGGGACACGGCACGATCAGCGCCGTCAACGGCACTTACTTCGCGTTCGGACAGAAGCTGAGCATCGATCGCGGCAAGCTGATCTTCGACGGACCGCTGACCAATCCCGCCCTCGACATCGTGGCCTTGCGTCGCAATCTGGCGGTCGAGGCGGGCGTGGCGGTAACCGGCACCGTGCGCGTGCCCACGGTGACGATCACCTCGAATCCGCCGGTACCGCAGAACGAAGCGCTGGCCTGGCTGGTCACCGGCCAGGGACTCTCCACCACGGGGAGTAACTCCAACTTCGGGGCGTGGTCGGCCGCATCGGCAGCGCTGCTCTCGCGCGGCGGCAAGCCGTTGACTGCGCAGGTCGCGCAGACCATCGGTCTCGACGACATCACCATCCAGAACACCGGCCCGACCACGACCGGCGGCGTGCGCAGTCAGGTGATCGTGTTCGGCAAGCGCATCAGCGAAGACCTGACGCTGGGTTTCGAGCAGGGCGTGTCGCTGGCCAGCGGCGCGCTCCGGCTGGAATACAACATCACGCGGGCGTTGACGTTCCGTGTCGAAGCGGGTCCGGTCAGCGGCATTGGACTGGCTTATCGGCATGCATTCAACTAGCGGCGCACCTTGGGTTCAAGGAGGCCGCAGGGGGTGCGGCCTTGGCGCGCCCTTGCTATGCTCCATGGAATGGGCCGGGACCGCGCAGACGGTTCCCGCATCGACCGGGGGAGACCGCCTATGCAAGGCTTGATGCAGGACGTACCGCTGCTGATTTCGTCGCTGATCCGGCACGCGGATCGCCACCACGGCCAGGTCGAGATCGTCTCGCGCCGCGTCGAGGGCGACATCCACCGCACCACCTATCGGCAGTTGCACACGCGCGCCAGGCAACTCGCCAATGCGCTCGACACCTGGGGTGTCGCCATGGGCGAGCGCATCGCCACGCTGGCCTGGAACGGCCACCGCCACATGGAGCTGTACTACGCGGTCGCCGGCAAGGGTGCGATCGTGCACACCATCAATCCGCGACTGGTACCGGAACAGATCGCGTGGATCGCCAATCATGCCGAGGACAGCGCGCTGTTCTTCGACCTCACCTTCCTGCCGGTCATCGAGAAGATCGCCGCGCAATGCAAGACGGTGAAGCGGTTCGTGCTGATGACCGACCGCGCGCACATGCCGGCGACGACCGGCATCGCCAACCTGTACTGCTACGAAGACCTGCTGGCGGCTGAATCCGCCGAATACAACTGGCCGTTATTCGACGAGAACACGGCGTCGTCGATCTGCTACACCTCGGGCACGACCGGGCATCCCAAGGGAGCCCTCTACAGCCACCGCTCGACGCTGCTGCACACCTTCGCGGCGGCGCTGCCCGACACGCTCAATATCTCCGCCAAGGACGTCATCCTGCCGGTGGTACCGATGTTCCATGTCAACGCGTGGGGGATACCCTACGCCGGCGCCATGGTCGGCGCAAAACTGGTGTTCCCGGGCGCGGCGCTCGACGGCAAGTCGCTGCACGAACTCATCGAGGGCGAGCAGGTCAGCCTGTCGGCCGGCGTGCCGACGGTGTGGCTCGGGCTGCTCGCGTACATGGAGCAGAACAAGCTCAAGTTCACGACCATGCGCCGGACGATCGTCGGCGGCGCCGCGCTGCCGCCGGCGATGCTGCGCACCTTCGAGGAGAAGTACAACGTGGTCGCGCTTCATGCGTGGGGGATGACCGAACTCTCGCCGCTGGGGACGGCATGCTCGATGCGCGCGCAGCATGGCAACATGGCGCGCGAGGAACTCTACGCCGTCAAGGCCAAGCAGGGGCGCGCCGTGTTCGGCGTCGACATGAAGATCGTCGGTCCCGACGGCGCCGAATTGCCCTGGGACGGCAAGGCCTTCGGCGACCTCTACGTGCGCGGCCCCTGGGTCGTCAGCAAGTACTTTCGCGACGACTGCGACCCGCTGGTCAGGGACGACGCCGGCCTGACGTGGTTTCCCACGGGCGACGTGGCCACCATCGACGCCGACGGCTACATGCAGATCACCGATCGCAGCAAGGACGTGATCAAGTCGGGCGGCGAATGGATCAGCTCGATCGACATCGAGAACATCGCCGTGTCGCACCCGGCGGTGGCGATGGCGGCGTGCATCGGCATCGCGCATCCCAAGTGGGACGAACGGCCGTTGCTGGTCGTGGTGCGCAAGGCGGGTGCGGAAGTCACCCGCGATGAGCTGCTGAGCTATTACAGCGGCCGTGTCGCCAAGTGGCAGACCCCGGATGACGTCGCATTCGTCGATGCCATCCCGATGGGACCGACTGGCAAGATGCTCAAGAACAAGCTGCGCGAGCAATTCCGCGATCATCAGCTTCCTACGGCGTGATCGCATCCAAGCCCCTCGCACTTTCTGGTTGCCATGATTCGTGAATCGCTGGAATTCCTGACCCGGCGCGACATTTATCGCCTCGGAATCCTGCTGGTCGTACTGCTCGCTGTTGCAACATGGGGCGCGCTGCACTTCCTTGCCAGCGCGACGCCGCGCCACATTGTGCTTGCCAGCGGCGCGCCCGACGGCATGTATCACGCCTACGCGCAGCGCTACAAGGAGATTCTCGCCCGCGATGGCGTGACGGTGGAGGAGCGGATGACAGATGGTGCCGCCGAAAACCTTCAGCTGCTGGCCGACCCCAAGTCGCGTGTCGACGTCGCTTTAGCGCAGGGCGGTGTGGCACCTGCCAATGCACACTCGATCGAGATGCTGGCGACGCTCTACTACGAGCCGCTTTGGTTGTTCTATCCCAAGGACGCGCCGTTCACCAAGGTCTCAGACCTGCT
The DNA here is from genome assembly GCA_963741315.1 of uncultured beta proteobacterium. Lineage (GTDB taxonomy): Bacteria > Pseudomonadota > Gammaproteobacteria > Burkholderiales > Casimicrobiaceae > PALSA-1003. The sequence goes on along the minus strand of CAVUHK010000002.1, from coordinate 81,089 downwards.
GTACAAGCGCATCGCCATAGGCAAGGCAGGGAGCGGAACACGCGTCTTCTCCGAGCCGCTTCTGGCCGCCAACGGGATCTCGTCGCTCAACACGACACAGGTCTCGATGGGTGCCGTCGAATCGCTGCGGGCACTGCAACGCGGCGAGATCGACTTCACGGTACTCGTCGGACCGGTGCAGGCACCGGCGATCTGGCAGGCGCTGCACGACCCATCGCTCAAGGTCGCGCCTTTTGTTCGCGCCGACGCGTACGAGCGCCGCTTTCCCTACATTTCCAAGCTGCGCCTGCCACAGGGCACGGTCGAGCTCGCGCAGAATATTCCCGACGCGGATATTACGTTGATCGGGACCAAGTCGATGCTCGTCGCCCGTCCTGACTTCCCGCCGGCGCTGATCAACCTGCTGCTCGATGCCGCGCACGAAATACACGGTGGACAAGGCTACTTCGAAGCCGCCAACGAGTTTCCGAGCACGGCAAGGCTCGATCTGGACGTGTCGCAGGCGGCCGAACGGCACAAGCAGTTCGGCCCGAACCTGTTGCACCGCTACATGCCTTTCTGGGTCGCGACCTTCATCGAGCGGCTGATCATCCTGGTCGTGCCGCTGCTGGTCATTGTCGTGCCGCTGATGAACTACCTGCCGCAGCTGCTGCGATGGCGCGTTCGTTCGCGCATCTTTCGGCTGTATGGCGAACTGAAGCTGCTGGAGCGCGACGTCAATTCACGCGAGGGCCCGCTGCCGACCAACCAGTGGCTGCGCGACCTCGACCGCATCGAGAACTCGGCGCAGTCGATCAAGACGCCGATCAGCTTCGCCAGCGAAGCGTACACGCTGCGCGAGCACATCCGCCTGGTTCGGCTCGCGGTTCAGGCCAAGGCGGCGGCGCCGGCCTGAGGTCAGCGCTTCAGGTATTCGACCGCGGTGTGCAGCGGTGCGTCGGAAATCGTGAGCATGCCGCCGAATGGGCGATCCATTTCGATGATCAGGAACAACGCGCTGCTGACGGAAAGCGCGCAAACGACGATCACCGCGTAGAAGGTTCCGTTGGGCGGCGCGAACAGCCCGAGGCTCGCGAAGATCAGCGCCACCCAGAGCACCAGCAGCACCAGAAACGGCAGCGGTATGGTGCCCCCGAGTTGCTCGAGGAGCAGCCAGCGCGTCTGTGCCAGGTCTTCGGCGAGCTGCAGGGCGCGCTCCTGGGCCAGGCGCTGTGCCGGAGTGCCCGGCGTCAAGCCGCGCAACTTCGTCTGCACCCGTTCCATGGGCAGCGGTTCGCCGGTCGAGGTGGGTTCGACTACGGTCAAGCTGCGCGAATCGACCCAACCGCGGCGCAGGCGATGCTCGTAAATATCGCGCAGCTGCGCGCGGATGTCGTTGCCGTCGGAGCCATATTCGCGCAGGGTGCGATCGAGCAGGATGATCTTGGCGGCGCTGACGCGGATCTCCTCGGATTTGGTATCGAACGAGGACTTCGCCGTCGCCAGCAGCAGCCCGAGCACCAGCGCCGCCATGGTGGCGATAAGGCCGATGCCGATGCGCACCGCATCGCGCGTGTCCTCATTGAGGTGATGCTTCGGCAGCACCGTGCGCAGGTACACGCCGACCCAGGTGCCGACGATGATGACAACGAATGCGGTGATCGAGACGGTTAGCGCATGCAATGTCGATTTCCTTGCCTGAGTGCTCGGATGAGGCGCAAGTACACTGCATCGGGTTGCGAGGCGTCAAGTGTAGTGAGCGACATCCGCCTTCGGGCGGCAGGAGGCGCCGATGCCTCCCGCGAGGTAGCCAGCTTCGCGTCGCGCATGGTATGATTTCCGGACGATCTCGGGCGCCGCTTGTTGCCGTGCGCAGGTGTCACGCCGTGCGCACCGCGGTGCAAATGCGGTGCATTCCCGAGTGGAGCGCGGACTTCGCTTGTCGTCTGCCGCAGCGAACGCGGCTGGCGCGTGCCGGATACGCGCAACTTCGAAACGACGCTACTCCTACGCATCGGGCATCGATCATGAAACCACTCGCAATCATGCGCACCCTGGCCGTCGGCTTGCTCGCGTTGCATGCCATATCGGGCGTGGTGTTCGCGCAATCGTCGCCGACCACCAAGGCTTCGTCGGCCGCAGCGCTGCCGGCCGACCCTTGGCCGCGCGATCTCAGCATCACCGGCGCGGCAGTGCTGGTCTACCAGCCGCAAATCAACAAATGGGACGGCAACCAGCTCGATTTTCGCGCGGCACTGGCGATCAAGCCGACCGGGGCGACGGAAGAAACCTTCGGCGTCGTCTTCGCGACCGCGCGCACCCAGGTCGACAAGGTGACGCGCATGGTCGTGTTCGAGGATCTCAAGGTCACCAAGTCCGATTTCCCCACGCTGCCAAACCGCGGCGCTGGCTATGCGGCCGATCTGCAAAAGCGCCTGGCCGCGGACCTCAAGTCGATTTCGCTCGACCGGCTCGAGGCGTCGCTCGCTGCGTCAGGCGTCAAGCCGCCCGCAGTTGCGGTGAACAATGCGCCGCCGCAGGTCATCATCAGTTACTCGCCAGCGATACTCGTCCCCATCGATGGCGCGCCGGTGTTGAAGCCTGTGCCCAATCACTCTCGCGTACAGCGCGTCATCAACACCCGGGCGCTGATCCTGCAGGGTGGCATCGGCAACCAGTTCTACATGCACGTATACGATGGCTGGCTGGCGGCAGACTCGATCACCGGGCCGTGGGCGCAGACGGTAATTGGGCCGTTGGAGCGCAGCGTCATGGACGGCATCGCGCAGGAACTGTCGAAGGCGGGCACCGTCGACCTGCTCGACGGCGGGCCCAAGGCGAATCCGCCACCTTCGCTGGTCAATGGCGTGCCGACGATCTACACCGCGCAGGGTCCCGCCGAATTGATCGTCTTCAACGGCCAGCCCGATTTCGTGCCAATCGTCGGCACGCAGTTGCTCTGGGCGTCGAACACGACCAACGACGTGCTGGTCGACACCACGAGCAACAGCTACTTCGTGCTGCTCGCCGGACGCTGGTTCCGCTCCGCGGCGCTGACCGGACCGTGGACCTTTGTCGCGAGCAACGCGCTGCCACCGGGCTTCGCACAGATTCCGTCGACTTCGCTCGCCGGCGCAGTGTTGCCGTCGGTGGCGGGAACGCCGCAGGCGCAGGAAGCGATGATCGCCAACACGGTTCCGCAGACCGCGACGGTGCCGTTGACCAACGGACCCAAGTTCACGCCAAACTTCGACGGCGCGCCGCAGTATGCCCAGATCCCGGACACGCCATTGAGCTATGTCGCCAACGCTTCGGCGCCGCTGATCCAGGTCGCTCCGAACAGCTACTACGCGGTGTCCGCGGGCGTCTGGTTCACCGCTTCGCAATTGACCGGCCCGTGGGCGGTGGCGCGCAGCGTTCCGGCGGTGATCTATTCCATTCCGCCGTCCTCGCCGCTGTACTACGTGACCTACGTGCGGATCTACGAGGCCACGCCGACCGTCGTCTACGTCGGTTACACGCCCGGCTACCTGGGTACGGTGATCGAGCCATCGGGTACCGTCGTCTACGGCACGGGCTACGCCTATACGCCGTGGATCGGCAGCGTCTGGTACCCCGCGCCGGTGACCTACACTGTCGCGGCAGCGCCGATCTACAACCCGTACGTCGGCTTCACCTTCGGTTTCGCGGTCGGGCTCGCCACCGCGGCATGGGCGACGCCGTACTACGGCTACGGCTACTACGGCGCCTACTACCACCCCGCGTACTGGGGCGGCTATCCGTGCTGCGCATCGGCCAGCGCCAACGTGTACGGGCACTGGGGCAACACGGTGTATTCCGGCACGCGCAGCTGGTATGCAGGTGGCGGCGTCGCTGGGACCACCGCCAGCGGCAACTACTACAACAATCGCACCGGCACCTCGGGCAGCTACAACGCCGGACGCCAGTACAACGCCAACACCGGCAATGCGACGCGCGGATACGACCGCACCATGAATGGAGCGGCGGGCGGCTCGGGCGAAGTTGCGCGCGCCGGCAACTACAACACCTATACGGGACAGCGCTCGACCGCCAACGCCGCATCCGGGACGACTGCGGGGGGCAGCAGCTACAACCGCGCCGGTGCGTCGACCGCCGGACCCGAAGGCAACGCGCACGTCGGCGGCGGCTCGTCCTACAACGCCAATACCGGCAAGACCAACACCTGGGGCACGGCGAGCGCTGGCAACAACCACTACGCCGACGTCAATGGCAACGTGTACAAGAACACCGGCGACGGCTGGCAGCAGCACTCGTCTTCCGGCTGGTCGAACTCGGCGAGCGCATCGTCGTGGGGCGACAAGGAATCGCAGGCGCGCAGCAGTGGCGATGATCGCTGGGGCGGCGGTGGATTCGGTGGCGGTGGCGGCTTTGGAGGCGGCGGCTTCGATCGCGGTGGATTTGGTGGCGGTGGCTTCGGTGGCGGAGGTTTTGGTGGTGGCGGCTTCGGTGGCGATCGCTTCGGCGGAGGAGGTTTTGGTGGTGGCGGTTTCCGCGGCGGTGGGCGACGCTGAGTAACTTTGCACTCCGCGAACGCGACACGCACGACGCCGATTCGCAGCCCGCAGTGACGCCCTGAGCGCGTGCTACGATGCGCGGCGATCCACGCTCAGGGCATAGGCCATGAATCAACTCGATTTCAGCAATCGCGCCGCGGTCATCACCGGCGGCGCAGTCGGCATCGGCTTTGCCATCGCACAGAGACTCGCCACGGGCGGCGCCAGGCTGAGCCTTTGGGACCGCGACGCGGCGGCGCTGGCCAAGGCGAAGGCGCGCCTGCCCGCCGGCACCGACACGCAGACCGTCGATGTCGCCGACTTCGCCAGCGTCGAGACCGCGGCGAAGGCGAGCGCGGCCGCGATGGGCCGTATCGACGTGCTGGTCTGCTCGGCGGGCATCACCGGTCCCAATGCATTGCTCGCCGAGTATCCGGTCGATGCCTGGCGCCAGGTCATCGACATCAACCTGAACGGCCTGTTCTACTGCAATCGCGCCATCGTGCCGATCATGCTGAAGCAGGACTACGGTCGCATCGTCAACATCGCGTCGGTCGCCGGCAAGGAAGGCAATCCCAACGCCAGCGCCTACAGCACGTCGAAGGCCGGCGTGATCGGCCTGACCAAATCTCTGGGCAAGGAACTCGCAAGGTCCGGCATCCGCGTCAATTGCGTCACGCCGGCAGCGGTGAAAACGACGATGTTCGACCAGATGTCGCAGCAGCACATCGATTTCATGCTGTCGAAGATCCCGCTGGGACGCTTTGGCCAGGTCGAGGAAATCGCGGCGCTGGTCGCGTGGCTGTGCACCGAGGAGTGCTCGTTCTCCACCGGCGCGGTGTTCGATCTCTCGGGCGGGCGCGCGACCTACTGACCCGAGTTGTCGCAGACAGGAGCGCGCGTTCGGGACGGCCGCGAACCGCTGTACAATGCGTTGACGATTCGCGTTCACCGCAGGGAGGCGGGACCGAACTTGGAAGCGATTGCCTGTCCGGATTGCGATCTGCTGCAAAGCATCCCGCCGCTCCCCCCCGGCGGCAAGGCGCGCTGCCCGCGCTGCGGCGAAACGCTGGCGATCCAGCACGCCGACCCGCTCGATCGCCCGTTGCATTTCACCTTCGCGGCAGCCGTGGCGCTGATCATCGCCAATATCACGCCTCTAATGGGCCTGAACGCAGTCGGGCGCGAATCGAGCACGACCATCATGGGCGGCGCCTATGAAATGTGGCTGCAGGGCAGCGAGATCACCGCCGTCATCGTCGCCTTCTGCGCGGTGATCGCGCCGGCGGCGCACGTAGCCTTCATGCTGGTGGTGTTGATCGCGGTGCGCCGTCCGCCGGCGCCGCGATGGATCGGCGCGATGCTGCGCTCGGCGCACCTGGTCGAGCCGTGGTCGATGACCGAAGTCATGATGCTCGGCATCCTGGTGGCGCTGTTCAAGATCGCGCAGCTCGCCACGGTGATTCCCGGCATCGGAATGTACGCGGCCGGTGCATTCATCCTGCTCATCGCCGCGGTCATGGCCACCTTCGATCCGCGCGAAGTCTGGTCGCGCGTCGTGTGGGCCGACGGCACACGGCCGCCGGTGCCGGTCGACGATCCAACCCTGGCCAGGGACGCGTCATGACGACCGACACGCTGGGTGCCGCCGAGGCCGGGCTGGTCTCGTGCACGACCTGCAGCCTGCTGTCGCGGCCGGCGCAACCTGCCACTCCGGGCTACTGCCCGCGCTGTGGCGCCAAGCTGGTGTGGCGGCGTCACAACTCCATTCAGTACACGTGGGCGCTGGTGATCGCCGCCGCGATCTGCTATGTACCGGCCAACGTGCTGCCGGTGCTGCGCACGACCGCACTGGGCGAGACCGAAGCCGACACCATCATGGGCGGCGTGATTTTCCTCTACGATTCGGGCTCGTGGCCGTTGGCGCTGATCGTTCTGGTCGCCAGCGTGATGATCCCGCTGGGCAAGCTGGTCGCGCTCGGGTACCTGCTGATCACGGTGCAGCGCGGTTCGAAGGTCAAGAGCCACCAGCGCACGCGTCTCTATTACGTGATCGAGTTCGTCGGTCGCTGGTCGATGCTCGACGTCTTCGTCGACGCGTTCATCGTCGCGCTGGTGCAACTGTCGCCATTGATGTCGGTGGAACCCGGATTGGGCGTCGTGTTCTTCATGGCGGTGGTGATATTGACGATGCTCGCGGCGCAGACATTCGAGCCGCGCCTGATCTGGGACGCCGGCCGCGACCGGGAGGTCAGCCATGGCTGAGCCTGCGGGACTCGAACAACTGCCGCAGGCGACAGTGGTGCCGCCCAAGCGCGGGCGCATCTCGGTCATCTGGATCATTCCGATTCTCGCGTTGCTGGTGGCCGTGGGCATCGCCGTGCAGCGCTATCGCAGCCAGGGACCGAGCATCACCATCGTGTTCAAGGCCGGCGAGGGCATCGAAGCGGGCAAGACGCTGATCAAGTACAAGGACGTGACCATCGGCAAGGTCACCGCTGTCGAACTGACCGAGGACTTCGCCAAGGTCCTGGTACGCGCGCAGATCGCCAAGCACGCCGCGGGTCTGATGATGGTCGACGCCAAGTTCTGGGTCGTCCGGCCGTCGATCAGCCTGACCGGCATTTCGGGGCTCAGTACCTTGCTCTCCGGCAACTACATCGGCTTCCAGCCGGGCCAACTCGATGCCAGCCAGGACTACTTCGTCGGACTCGATGTGGCGCCCGTGATCACCGAGCAGGAGGGCAGGGAGTACGTGCTCAATACGAGCGACCTGGGGTCGCTCGAAGTCGGTTCGCCGATCTACTTCCGGCGCCTGCAGGTCGGGCAGGTGATCGCCTACGATCTCACCCCCGACGGCAAGGGCGTCAAAGTCAAGGTGTTCGTCAACGCACCGTACGACAAGTTCGTGTTTCCCGGTACACGATTCTGGAATGCGAGCGGGATCGACGTGTCGGTCGGCGCCGATGGCGTGAAGGTAAGCACCCAGTCGCTGGTGGCATTGCTGGTCGGTGGGCTCGCCTTCGACACGCCGGAATTCGTGGCGCAGACCAAGCCGGCCAATGCCGACTCCGAGTTCGCGCTGTTCAACGACCGCGATGTGGCGATGAAAGCCCCCAATGGCACCTCGCGACGCTACGTGCTCTATTTCAACGAGTCGCTGCGCGGACTCTCGGTGGGCGCGCCGGTCACCTTTCTCGGGTTGCCGGCGGGCGAAGTCACCAGCGTGGGACTTGCATTCGATGTGGCGACAAACAGAATCCGGCCCCGCGTCGCGATCACTTTCTATCCTGAACGCCTGACCGCGACTGCGACCACCAAGGCTGGCGCCGCCGGCGTCGCAACGCTGGAGACGGACGAGCAGAAGCGCCAAGCCTTCGTGCGCCGCCTGTTCGAGGAACGCGGCCTGCGCGCGCAACTCAAGACCGGCAGCCTGCTCACCGGCCAGCTCTACGTCGCCTTCGACTACTACCCCAATGCGGCGAAGGTAAAAGTCGACCTGACGCAGACCGAGCCGGAACTGCCGGTCGTGCCAGGCACGCTGGTCGAACTCGAGGCCAAGCTGGGCAACATTCTCACCAAGATCGACAAGCTGCCGCTCGACGAGATCGCCAAGGGCATCAAGACCGACCTCGACGAACTCGACCTGGCGTTGAAGAGCGCGAGGAAACTCCTGACCGACGCCGACACGCAGCTCGTCCCCCCGCTCAAGGCCCGTCTTGACGACCTGCAGGGAACGCTGACCGCCGTCGAGCGCGCGATGAAGAACGCCGACACGACGCTGCTGGCCCCGGACGCGGCCACGCAACAGGACTTGCGCAACGCCTTGCAGGAATTTACGCGGGCGGCGCGCAGCGTGCGCGTGCTCTCCGACCAGCTTGAGCGCCAGCCCAGCTCGGTGATCCGAGGCAAGACCGATCCGACGAGTGGAGGTAAATGATGCGCAGTCACATCACAATCGCATTGGCGTGGGTCGTTGCCGTACCGGATCCGACGAGTGGAGGTAAATGATGCGCCCCCAACCACGCATCGCAATCGCGCTTGCATGCGTGGTTGTTGTCCTCGCGGCGGGATGCGCGTCGTCGCCCTCGCATTTCTTTACGCTGAGCGCCAATGCCAAGCCCGGCACGGCGCAGTCGAAGATTTCGATCGCGGTGGGGCCGGTGACGGTGCCCGCGGCGGTCGATCAGTCGCAGATCGTGGTGAGCACCGGCGCCAATCAGGTGAACTTCGACGAGTTCAACCGCTGGGCGTCGCCGCTGCAGGACAACCTCGCGCGCGTAGTGGCCGAAAACCTGGTCGCGATCCTCGGCACGCCTCGCGTGACGCTGTACCCGCAGACGCTGAGCTCGGACATCGATTATCGGGTACAGATAGAAGTGCGCAATTTTGAATCGACGCTCGGCAAGCAGGCCGCTCTCGATGCGGTCTGGAGCGTGCGACGCATGAAGAACGGCAAGACCGACACCGGGCGCACCAGCGTGCGCGAGAACATGTCGGACGGAAGTTACGAAGCGCTCGCTGCGGCGCACAGCCGTGCGGCGGCGCGCATGAGCCAGGACATCGCAGAGATGGTGCTGGCCCTGGAGCGCGCGACGCCCTAGCCGCGCGCGGCGTGCGCTAGACGCTCTTCTGGCGCACGTGCAAGTGCGCCTCGGCGGCAGGGTAGCCGGCGGCGCCGAAGGTCTCGCGAATCGTGCGATTGGTATCGAAGTACACCTGCCAGTAGTGCGCGTTGTTGCAATACGGCCGCACGGCCAGAACCGGTCCGCGCTCATTGAAGGTGAGAATCTCGACCTCGGGCTTCGGCTCGGCGATCACATGGGGGATTTTCGGCAGGACTTCCCTCAGGCGCCGGGTCGCGTCGGCCGGATCGACACTGTGGTCGAGTTGGGCAGTAAGGTCGACGCGGCGAAACGGATTGGTGCTGAAATTCTTGATGGTGCCGCCCATGATCTTGGCGTTGCCGACCATGGTATGCACGTTGTCGGGAGTGTCGATACCGGTGTTGAACAATCCAATCATGCGCACCGTGCCTTCCACCTCGCCGGCGACCACGTAGTCGTCGACCTTGAACGGCCGCAGCATGAGGATGAATGCGCCGGCGGCGAAATTGGACAGCAATCCGCCCCACGCCGCCCCGACTGCGATACCGAGGCCGGCAACCAGCGCGGCAAACGACGTCGTCTCGACGCCGAAGTAGCCGAGGATCGCGACCACCAGGACGATGTTGAGCGCGACCGTGATGATCGAGCCGATGTAGCGGATCACCGTCGGCTCGACCTTCTGCCGCTCCAGTGCCTTCACGACCAGGGACGACGCAAAGCCGATCAGCATGCGCCCAATGATGTAGGCGACGATGGCGCCGAGCACCTTCAGTGCGAAGGCGATAAGAATGGGCTTTGCGGTTTCGAAGCTGGCAGCGATGTCCACGAATATCCCCTGATCGATTTTTGAATGCCTGGAGGCCGCGCGCCTCGAGCGGGTGCGCGTTTGATCGGGGAGATTCTCGCACACTCGGCCATGCCGGCAAAATCGCGCGCTCGTGGCATGCGACCCGGATGCGGCGCGGCAGACGCCGCATGGCCTATGAGTTCAGTAATTCGCGTCGGGCGCCGCGATCGCCTCGCAGCCCCTGTGCGCTCGAGCCGTGTTGAGTCAGGAACGCGCGGCGATCACGAGGCTGACGATGCCGACGCTGAGCAAGCCTAGCGGGTACATCCAGAAATCCACGAAGGTGACGACCCGCGCGTCCGCGGGGTTGGTCGCGTCGTAGCGAACCGGAAACGAAGTTCCTTTCGGAGTGTCGGGTGCGTGAAATGCCTGACGGTACGTGGCGCCCGTCACCCGGTGCTCGGAACCGTCGGCGGCCCGGAACGCGACAATGGGTCGGTACGAGCGCCGTCCATTATCGCTGCTCGGGCCGCCGATCTTGCCCGCAGCCGTAATCTCCCAGCGTGCGAACTTGCCCTCGACCGCTGTCGAGCGCGCGAGGAACCGGAGATTGCCGACAAACCGCCAGAGTCCGGCGAGCGTCAGAATGGTGCCGATCCCGCCGGCCAGGTGGAATAGATCCAAGTCCACCCTAGATGTAGATGGTCTTGACGACGACGTGCTGCTGCGGATCGATCGTGACTGTAAATGGATAGGCTGAACCGAGCGGATTCGGCGTCGCGATCCTGGCGGCCTCGACAGTCGTCGACTGGACCGTGTGCGCGCATGCCTTCGGGTGCAGGATTTGCTGCTGCGGCGTGCACACGCTTTGCTTGACGACTGTGCCGATCACGAACGACGCCGATCCCGCACCCCCGGCAAACACGTCGGCAGACAGCGCAATCAATGCGGCAGCCAGTATCCTCACGATCGAGTTTTCAGCAAGTAGCGCGCCACGCTTGGCAAGCCGTTGATTATTCTTGCGACACGGGCTGCGCCGCGCCTTCGATCCACGGCGACTGTAAAGTAGGTCGACTCGAAGGCGAGAGCGCCGATCGCCTATAATTCGACGATGCGCATCCTTTTCATCGGTGGCACCCGCTTTGTCGGATTGGCGATGGCGCGCGAAGCGCTGCGCCGTGGTCATGCCGTGGATCTGTTCCATCGTGGCACGACCACCGCCACGCATCTCGAGGGCGCGAACCATCTGCACGGCGATCGATCGGCCGACACCTCGGCGCTCGCGCGCGGTCAATGGGATGCGGTGGTGGATGCATGCGCCTACCGCCCACAGGAGGTCGACTCGATGGCCGCGGCGTTGTCGGGCCGCTTCGGCAAGTATGTTTTTGTCTCGACGGTCTCGGTTTACTCCGACGATGTGCCGCATAACGCCGACGAGTCCGCGCCGAAGATGGCAACGGACGGCATCGACCCGAGTTCTCCGGCCAGCAAGACGATCGACCCGCGGACGTACGGCCCGCTCAAGGTGTTGTGCGAGGACGCGGTGGTCGCCAGGCACGCCAACCGGCTGATCATCCGCCCCACCTTTGTGATCGGCCCCGAAGACTACACGCAACGATTTCCGGAGTGGGTACGCCGCATCGCCGCGGGTGGCGAAGTCGACGCGCCGGGGCCACGCGATGCGGCGGTACAGTACATCGATGCGCGCGACCTCGCGGCATTCGTGATCGGCGGCATCGAACGCGACCTGCAGGGAACCTTCAATACCGCCGCGCCGCAGCCGCCCTTCACCTTCGGCCAGATGCTCGACGAAATTGTTGCCGGCGTGGCGCCCGCGGGAACGACATTGCGCTGGCTGTCGGTCGCCGAGGCAGAGGCGTCCGGACGAACGTATCCGCTTTGGGCGGGGGGCGAATCGGTGGGCAAGATGGCCGTCGATGCCGGCGCGGCGCGGGCGCACGGCATGTCGAGCCGGCCGTTGCGCGAATCCGCTCGCGATGTGCTGAAATGGATCCGGCAGCCCTCCGCCTGACGATCCAATGAAACTCAGACCCAATCGCATCGAGCGACATTGCATGCAGCATAACCAGGAGAGTACGAGATGAAGAGATCGATTATTGTCGCCGCCGCGGTATTTGGCGCGTGGCTGGCGATATTACCCGCGCACGCGGATGCGCAATCGGTGGATTCCTGGCAACTATCGGATTCGTGGCGTTTCGGGGCAACGATATACGGTTATCTGCCCACCATCGGAATCAAGACGCAGTTGCCCAATGGCGTGACCAGCGATGTCAGCGTTCCTATCGACCAGACCCTCAACCACCTGAAGATGGGATTCTTCGGCGCCGCCGAAGCGCAGAAGGGACGCTGGGGCGCATTTACCGACATCCTCTACCTCAATGTAGGGGCCGCACCCTCGAAGACACACGACTTCAATTTGGGCAACGGCTCCTTGCCGACCGACGTTAGCGTGCGCACGAACTTCGGCATGGAGACCACCATCTGGACCCTTGCCGGCAGTTATCGCGCGATCGCAAACCCGACCTCGACCTTCGATGTGTTTGCCGGCGCCCGCCTGCTCAACATCAAGGTGAAGCAGAGCTGGGAACTCACCGGCAACATCGGGCAGATTTCCCTTCCGCTCCGTTCCGGCGAGGGCAACACGAGCGGCGACAATTGGAATGGCATTGTCGGCGTCAAGGGACGCTTCGCGCTGAGTGACGACCGCGCATGGTACGTCCCCTACTACCTCGACGTCGGTACCGGCGATTCAAAGCTGACCTGGCAGATCCAGGGCGGTGTCGGCTATGCGTTCAACTGGGGCGACATCGTCGCCACGTGGCGTTACCTCGATTTCAACAACAAGTCGGGCGCCGCGGTACAGGATCTGAACACCAACGGCCCGCAGGTCTCCTTCGTGTGGCGCTGGTAATGCGCACCTGAAACCCACGCGGCCGGCAACGCGGACTGCGTCGCGACCTACTCGTCTTCCTCGATCAGCGCGTCGATGCGACCCGAGCGCACCGCCGCCGCGAACTGCGCATGGTCGCGCTCGGTCTGGTCGGCGTAGGCCATCGCAAAGTCGCCGATCGCCCGGTCGAACACATCCGACTTGCCCAGGTAACCGCCGATCATCGCCGCGTCGCCCGACTTGGCGTGCGCGCGGGCCAGCGTCCAGCCACAGGCTTCGGCGTAGCGTCGCAGCTGGGTGGCGGTGAAGCCGTCCACGGGGAACGACATTTTCATGTCGCGCAGCTGGCGGACGAAGAAATCGAAGCCACGCAGGCCGCGTGTCCAGCCCAGGAAAATGTCGCTCGACGACTGAATCACCCGTTGCCCGACGACGATGCGCTGCCCGTGGTTCTTGTACACGCTCCTGCCCGCATACGGTTCCAGGACCGAGGCACACGCCTCCTTGATCTGCAGCAGCAGCGACTGTCTCGTCCGACGAGAAGAAAAGCGCGACGAAACAACGCGTGCCGACGCTGCCGATGCCGACCACTTTGGTCGCCACGTCTTCGATGTGATATCGGTCGAACAGCATCCGACGATCGTCGGAGAGCGACCGCCGATACTGCTCCAGCGCTTCCACGACGCGCGGATCTCCGGTCACGTCATCCTGGTGAAAGAGCACAGGAGGCTGATCGATCAGTCGATGGCGGCCGTCGACCTCGGTCGTGATCTTGGGAAACAGGTACTCGCCGACGCGGCGCTGCGCCTTGGCGGCGATCTGTTGACGAAACCGTTTTGCCTTGGCATCGGGTGCGGCAGCGATCATGGTCGCGAAGTCCATGCGGTCGTACCAGAGTTCGAGTGGGCTCATCTTCGCGAATCGGCGAAGATTTTCACGGTACGCGCGCACGCAGTCGACCGCGGCCGCCCGCGCGTCCTTGTCCTTGAACTTCCGGTCGCGCCCGGCCACTGCAAAACTTGCCGCCAGCCGCTTGACGTCCCACTCCCACGGTGCGGGCAGCGTTTCGTCGAAGTCGTTGATGTCGAAGACGAGGTTGCGCTCCGGCGTGGCGAACGCGCCGAAGTTCAACAAATGACAATCGCCGCAGGCCTGTACCCGCAGGCCGGTGGAAGGCGTGGTGGAAAGATCGTACGCCATCAGCGCGGCGGAACCGCGCAGGAACGTGAAGGGGCTGCGCAGCATGCGCCCGTGACGGACGGGAACCAGCTGCTGCACGCGCTGCCGGTTGGATTGCATGACGATGCCGACGGCGTCGCGCCGCCTGGCCGGTATCTTCAAGACCGCGTGCTGCTCACGCGGCAAGGGCAGTTCGCAACGCCTTGCCTGCGGCGATTCGCTCGTCGCGCGAGCTCGTTTGCGTGATTGCCCGAGTCTCCGGCTTTGCCGCGCTGGTCTTCAAGGGTCTTCTGGTTGCCAAGACCTAGATCTCCCGAATCTCGAACCGCGCAACTGTCGCGTCGCGGGTCAGTTCGACGGCGCCACTTCCAGCATGATCTTGCCGATGTGCGCGCTCGACTCCATCAGCGCGTGCGCCGCGGCAGCTTCGCCGAGCGGAAAAACGCGATGGATGACCGGCTTGAGTTGCCCGGTCGCGAACAGCGGCCACACCTTGGCGCGCAGGCTCGCCGCGATTTCGGCCTTGCGCGCATCGGGGCTCGCGCGCAGCGTCGACCCGGTGATGGTCAGGCGTTTCATCATGATGTGGCGCCAGTCCACGGTGACCTTGCCGCCCTGCAGGAACGCGATGAACACCATGCGACCTTCGAGCGCGAGGCACTTGAGATTCTTCTCGATGTAATCGCCGCCCACCATGTCGAGCACGACATTGACGCCTTGCTTGCCGGTCAGCGCGGCGACCTCGGCGACAAAATCCTGTTCGCGGTAGTTGATCACGTGGTCGGCGCCGATGGCGCGGCAGAAGGCGACTTTTTCGGCGCTGCCCACGGTCGTGATCGCGGTCGCACCGAAGACCTTGGCGAGCTGGATGGCGGTCAGGCCGATGCCGCTGGAACCACCGTGAATGAGGATGGTTTCACCCGCGGTGAGATGTACCCGATCGAAAACGTTGTTCCAGACGGTGTAGTAGTTCTCCGGCAGGCTTGCCGCTTCGAGCAGCGACAGGCCCTTCGGCAGCGGCAGGCAGAACGACGCGGGCGTCGTGCAGTAGTCGGCATAGCCGCCGCCGGGAGTGAGCGCACAGGCGACGTCGCCGACGCGCCACTGCGTGACGCCTTCGCCAAGCGCGACGATGCGACCCGCGACTTCCAGACCCAGTATCGGCGACGCTCCCGGCGGTGGCGGATAGTGTCCGGCGCGCTGGATGCAATCGGGGCGATTGACGCCGGCATAGCCGACTTCGATCAGCACTTCGCCCGCCTTGGGCGTCGGCACCTCGGTTTCGGCAAGTGACAGCACGTCCGGCGGACCGGGCTCGCGGACGGCGACGTAGCGCATTTTCTGGGGTATGGGCATTGCGGGAGCGCTTGCAGGCAGGCTGACGAAGCATTGTAAGGCATGCGCTACACTTTCGCGTCCCCTCGAAGGGCGCAAGTCGCCTATGGCCGCATCTTCCTCGCACAATCTCTCCACGGCGCTCCTGAACAGCGCGAGTGCCTACCCGGCGCTACCGGCGCTTGCGACGGGCGACCGCATCCGCGCTACGTACCGCGAATTGGCGCTGCGGGTCACGCAACTTGCGGCCAGCCTGCGTGCCGCGGGGCTTGTGCCGGGCGATCGCGTTGCCATCGTCGCCCGGAACTGCGTCGAATATATCGAGGCGATGTTCGCATGCTGGCACGCGGGTGTCTGCGCGGTGCCGGTCAACAGCAAGCTGCACGCCGACGAGCTTGCGTACGTACTCGGGCATTGCGCGGCGCGCTGGGCATTCGTCGACAGTCATTGGCGCGCCGAGCTATCGTCGCGCGCGGATGAGCATCCGGCGCTCGAGCGCGTGATCGAATTGGGCAGCGCGGAATACGCGCGGCTCTTCGCTGACGAAACCCTCGCCGAGCCTGTGCCCGTGGCGGCGACCGATGCCGCGTGGTTGTTCTACACCAGCGGCACCACCGGCAGACCGAAAGGCGTGGTGCTCGCGCATGGCAACCTCCTTGCGATGAGTCGCTGCTTTCTCGCCGATGTCGAAAGTGTCGATGCGGGCGACGCGCTGCTGCATCCAGCGCCGCTGTCGCATGGTTCGGGACTGTACGTGGTACCGCACGTGCTTCGCGCGGCGGTCAATGTCGTTCCCGAATCCGGCGGTTTCGACCCTGCCGAGATCGTCGGGCTCCTGGAACACTGGGAACATTCCTGCTTTTTCGCCGCGCCGACGATGCTCAAGCGGCTGGTCGCGTATCCCGGCCTCTCGCAAGCACGACTCGACCACCTCAAGAGCATCGTCTGTGGCGGCGCACCGCTGTACGTCGAAGACGCAAAAGCGGCGGTGGCAGCGCTCGGGCCGAAGCTCGCGCAGATCTACGGTCAGGGCGAATCGCCGATGAGTATCACCGCGATGACGCGGGATGTCATCGCCGAGGCCGTCGCACGCAACGACGAGGCGCGGCTGGGATCGGTGGGCGTTGCGCTGACCGGGATCGAAGTGCGCATCGCCGATGCGTTCGACGCGGCGTTGCCCGTCGGCGAATCGGGTGAAGTGCTGGTGCGTGGTCCGACGCTGATGCAAGGCTATTGGCGCAACGCGGAGGCCACCGCAGCCACGCTCGCCAACGGCTGGCTGCATACCGGCGACATCGGAGCCTTCGACGCGCAGGGCTTCCTGACGCTCAAGGATCGATCAAAGGATCTGATCATCAGTGGCGGCTCGAACATCTATCCGCGCGAAGTCGAAGAAGTACTGCAACGGCACGCCGCGGTGCGTGAAGTCTCGGTGATCGGGCGGCACCACGACGACTGGGGAGAGGAAGTCGTCGCCTGCGTTGTCGCGCGCGAAGGCGTCGACACGGCGCGGCTGGAGCGCGAACTCGACCTGTTGTGTCTTGACAGCATCGCGCGCTTCAAGCGACCCAAGGCCTATGTGTTCCTCGCCGAGTTGCCCAAGAACAATACCGGCAAGGTGCTCAAGACAACGCTGCGCGACCGCGTCAATGGAGCTCGGCGCTAGCAATCCTGCGTTTGCTCGCTATTTGCAGTCGCAGGCCGCTTCGCCCTTGTCGAAGATGATGCGCCACGTTCCCGGCGCTTCGAGCCTCCAGATGGAGTTGAAGGTCGCGATCTGTTTCCCGTTGCGATCGCGCACCGGTCCGGAACTTAACGCCAGCGTGCCCGATTCGAGCACTTCGACGCTTTCGGGCTCCCATGAAAATGGCGCCTCCGGCTTTTCATAAAAGCGCTTCCACCATTCGACGACAGCCTGTTTGCCGCGGCGTGGTTCCGGGCCCGAATAGAAGATTGCCTCGTTCGACACGAAGGTCGCGAAGGCCGCGAAGTCGCGATCAGCCATGGTCTTGGCGAACGCGCGCTCGGCGGCGACGACCTGCGCTTTGCGCTGCCCGGCGTCGATGCCCGGCGGTGTGCTGGCGCACGCGACCAGTAGCACGACGCTCAGTGCCAGCGTCCATCCCCGGAGCAGTGTTGCGTTCACGAAGTGCACAGGTCCGAAGCGGCCGTAGGCGGATTGTCGCCGGCGATCCAGTCGTGGATGTACGACGTGGTCACGGTTTTCCCGTCGCGCCACGACGACGCCAAAACAACCACGCCAGCGCGGCAGGCACGATGAAGATGATCGCGTGCACCAGGATCTCGAGACCGAGCGTGTGCCCGGCCGAGACGCCGACGTAGCCATCGACGACGGTCGCGGCCAGCCAAAGCCAGAGGAACAGCATCGCACCATCGAGCGGTGCGCCCGTCCGTCGTCGGTTCATTGTCGCGACCGCGGCGGTGAAGACGTACGCCAGGAACACGCCCAGCAAAGTTGCCAGCAAAGTGCGCACCGACACTCCCACTGCCCGAAACCACCGATTGCGGCATGATAACGCGACTTGATAGACTGTGTTTCCCTCGCGGATCCACTGGTGCTCGACAGGAGTCAACTCATGCAAAGTCCCGGCAAGCGCCTGCGCGCTCTAATCAACGCTCCAGAGATCCTGGTCTTGCCCGGCGTGTTCGACGGCTTCAGCACACGGCTGGTCAGCAAGCACGGCTACAAGGCGGCATTCGTTACCGGCAGCGGCGTCAGCGAATCGCGCCTGGGCCAGTCCGACGTCGGCATCATGGGCATGGAGGAGAACGTCGCGGCGGCGCGCGCGATCGCCGCGTGCACCGACATGCTGCTGCTCGCTGACGGCGATACCGGCTACGGCAATGCGCTCAACGCCTACCACACGGTGCGCGCCTTCGAGCGCGCCGGCGTCGCCGGCCTGATGCTCGAGGACCAGGTGTGGCCGAAGCGCTGCGGTCACATGCCCGGCAAGGAAGTGATTTCTGCCGAGGAAATGGAGCAGAAGATCCGCGCCGCTGCCGAGGCGCGCGTCGATCCGGACTTCGTGATCAAGTCGCGCACCGACGTGCTCGCCACGCACGGCCTGGCGGAAGCGATCCGGCGCCTGAATCTCTATGCCGAGGCGGGTGCCGACCTGCTCTTCGCCGATGCCGCAACGTCCACCTCGGACATCGCCGCACTGGCCAAGAACGTCAGCAAACCCTTGTCGGTCAACATGGGTTTCGGCATTCGCCAGCGCTCGACCACGCCGCTGCTCTCTGCCCGGCAATTGCAGGACATGGGCGTGGCCGTCGTGATCTATCCGCGCCTGCTTACCGCGTGCGCGCTGATGGGCATGCAGAACGGTCTCGGCCTGCTGCAGCAGTCGCTGGACTCGGGCAAGGTGGTCGATCGCCCGGACGCGCTGGTGTCGTTCGAGGTGTTGCACGACATCATGGGCATGCACGAAGTCGAGGAATTGGAGCAGCGCTTCCTGACCACCGGGCAACTCGCGGCGAAGTACGGCGAGGGCAAGCAGGCGAAGGTCGTGCCCGGCTTGCCGCCGCGCAAGTCCAAGGCCGCCTGACGCAATGGTCGCACCGGTCGGCATTTTCGCTTCGGTGCCGGGTGCAGTCGACGCGCATGCGCACGTGATGCGCCGCGATGCGCCGCTCGCCGCGCTGCGCCATTCGGCGCCCAAGCGCGACGTCACGGTGGAGGAATACCTTGCCGTGCTCGATCGTCATGGCGTGGCGTACGGCGTACTGACCGCGCCGAGCTTCTACGGTACCGATAATTCGTTGCTGCTCTCCGCGCTCGACGCTTCCGGCGGACGTCTGCGCGGAACGGTCATCGTCGAGCCTGGAATCGAGCGCGCGGCACTGGTGGAAATGGGCCGGCACGGCGTGATCGGCACGCGTCTGAACTGGGTCCGCCGAGACACGTTGCCCGACATCGACAGCAGCGGCTATCGGCGGCTGTTCTCGACCTTGCGCGATCTCGGCTGGCACGTCGAGATCTTTCTCGAAGGTCCCAAGCTGGCGAAGATCCTGCCGCGCATTCGCGAGTCCGGCGTCAAAGTCGTCGTCGATCACTTCGCTCATCCCGATCCCGCGCAAGGCGTCGCCTGCGCGGGCTTTCAGTCTGCGCTTGCCGGCGTGCGCGCGGGCGACACCTGGGTGAAGTTGTCGGCGCCGTACCGTCTGGGTAATGTCGACCCGCAGCGCTACGTCGACGCGCTGCTCGATGCAGGTGGCCCTCGGCAACTGGTGTGGGCGAGCGACTGGCCGTTCGTGTCGCACGAAAACGAGATCACCTACCCGCAGTGCCAGGCGTGGTTGGTGCAATGGATTCCCGACTTGGGCGTGCGTCGCACCGTGCTTGCGACCACGCCCGCGGCATTGTTCGGATTTGCCAGTGCCGATGCGGTCAACGAGGAGACTTCACCATGAATTGCAAAGCAGCGCTGGCCATTGCGATGGTTGCACTGGCGACTGCCGTTGCCGCCGAGCCGATCAAGCTGATCGTGCCCACCGCGCCGGGCGGCGGAACCGATGGATTCTTTCGCGTCGTCGCGAAGGAGGCGCAGCCATTTTTCACCGATCCGATCATCGTGGTGAACGTGCCCGGGGCAGGGGGCACCATCGGAGTTCACCAGATGGTGACCGCGCCACCGGACGGTCACACACTGGCCGCGGTCTGGCTCGGTCCGGTGACGGTGAGTCCGCACACGATGAAGGTGCAGTACACGCCCAGCGATTACATTCCGGTCATCCAGCTTTCCAGCGCACCCTACGTGGTCTGCGTGCAGAACGATTTCCCGGCCAGCGACGGCAAGGGCCTCATCGAAGCGCTGCGCAAGAATCCGGACAAGTACACCTACGGCACCGACGGCGCCGGAGGCCCGGGGCACATGGCCACCGCGCGCATCCTGAAGGCGAGCAACGTCAGCGCGCGCGACGTGCCGTTCAAGGGCGCCGGGGAAACGCTGACCGCCTTTCTCGGCGGGCATATCGACATCTACGTGGGCTCGATCCCGCCGATCCTGCAGCACATCAAGGCCGGCAAGGCGAAATGCCTCCTGGTAACCTCCGCCGATCGCGTGGCAGCGCTGCCCAACGTGTTCAGCCTTCGCGACCTGGGCATCCCGGGCGAGGAGACCATCTTATGGCGCGCGATACTCGCGCCCAAGGGCACGCCGCCCGACGCCATCGCCAGGCTGGAGGCCGGTTTCGAGAAGGCGGCCAACAGCCCCGCGTCGCGCAAATTTCTCGAAGACGCCGGCGAGGAAGTGCTCATCCGCAAGGGGCCGGCGCTGCGCGAGAGCATCAACCGCGAGTACGAAGCGCTGGGTAAGGTGGCTAAGGCGCTGAACCTGTCGCCGCAATAGCCGCGCAACGCCCGAACGGATCAGAACAGCTGCGGCTGGATGCGCGTCACGCGCCCGCCGGGCAGCGTGACCGTCGCGCTGGTCGGCGACGTGAAGCCGATGGTGATTGTCCCGTCGTTGCCCGATGGAATCGGTGCGACCGTGGCGCCGCAGGCGATGCACTGGCCGCCGACGTACTTGTCGAGCGTGGCGGAGAACAGCGTTCCCGACAAGGGACCAGACGCGAGGTACCACTGCGCAGCGCCGGCCGTCGTATACGAATAGACGGTAACGACCAGCACGCCATGCCGATAGTCGAGCGCGTAGCCGCTGCCCGGCTCGTCGGGATTCCACCAGAGGCCTACCTGCGGCGTGAGGGCTGGCGCACCTGCGGGACCGACGACGACGGGCGGCGGAAGATTGCGCCAATCATCGGCTGTGTAGCCTTCGTTGACTGACGAAAAGCTGGAGAGTTCGGTGATCAGCATCGCGAACACCCAGGTGCCATTTGGCGGCGATGCGTACAGGACCGGCCCGCTGTTGACACCGTTCTCCTGCCACTGCGCTCCGATCGATTGCAGCTGGTAAGTCGCCAGCTTGTGTCCTGCCGTCAGCGCGCCGCCGGTATATGGCGTCGCGAACGCCCACAGTTCCAGGCGCAACGGTCCAGATTGACCGTTGCCGCTATAGTTGACGTATCCATCGGCGTTCAGGAACGCGATGTTGGCGCTGTAGGAATAGTTGACTTCGCCGAGAAATTTTACGTTGGCGGCGGCGGCGGTCAATGGTGCCACCGCGAGCAGGCAGCTGACGAGCACCAACAGAACGCGCCAGGCCTTGCGCAAAGCGTCGAATCGAGAATTGCACATAAGTGTGGCGATTTTCCTTGGACTCGTTTGCGTGGGCCTGACGATGTCGCACGCGCACCGCTGGCTGCTGTTCAATACACGACCTCGACGTTCTCTGGTCGCAGCCACTCCCGCAGCCCGCCGAGCAGGTGGTCGTCGAGGTTGACCCGCCAGGCATCGCCGAGCTGGATATCGCCGCCTGCCGTCGTGTTGCGATAGTTGATGGTGACCGGGCAGTTGCCGCTCCGGAACGGTTCGATCAACTGCAGCAGCCGCTCTGCGGAGCTGCCACCGTTGCAGGCAAGCTTGAGCGCGCGCGCCCATTTCCTGCGCGCTCCCGCGAGGTCGTAGATCGCCTCGGCGATGATGCGCATGCCCTGCTGCGCTCCATCCTCGTTCATGCGCTGCATCACCTTGACTTCGGCGACCAGCAGCGTGTCCTCGCGCAGCAGGTTGCGGTAGGCATCGAAGGTCTCGTTGAAGACGGCGACCTCGGCCTGTTCCTTGCCGTCGTCGAGCGTGACGAAGGCCATCTTGCCGCGCCGCGAGGCTTGAGTGCGAATCGAGGTCACCACTCCGGCGATGCGCACCGGCTGCGAGTTGGGCTGCAATGCGCCCAGACGCTGCTGGATCAGGTGCGAGAGCTCGGTCGCGACCACGTTGTAGGGATGGCCCGAGAGGTAATAGCCGAGGCTCGCCTTTTCGTGCGCGAGGCGTTCGGATTCGCTCCACTCGCGCGCGATGATCAGGGCCGGGCCGCTGGCAGCGCCCGGGCCGGCATCCTCGCCGAACAGCGACACCTGCGACGCGGCGCGCTCGGATTGCTCGGCGTACTCCAGCGCCGGGCCGACCGAAGCGATCAGGCTGGCGCGACGCGCATCAATCGCGTCGAACGCGCCGGCGCGGATCAGCGCTTCGATCGCGCGGCGGTTGACCGCGCGCTTGTCGACGCGCCGGCAGAAATCGAACAGATCGCGGAACGCGCCGTCCTTGCGCGCCGCGACGATCGCCTCCACGGCCGACTGGCCGGTGCCCTTGATGCCACCCAGACCGTATCGGATATGCGTTGCGTCGACCGGCTCGAAGCGATAATTCGACGCATTGACATCCGGCGGCAGCACGTCGAGGCCCATGGCGATCGCGTTGTCGCGCAGGTAGCGCACCTTGTCGGTGTCGTCCATCACCAAGGACAGGTTCGCCGCCATGAACGGCGCCGGGTGATGCGCCTTGAAGTACGCGGTCTGATACGCGATGAGCGCATACGCCGCCGCGTGCGATTTGTTGAAGCCGTAGCCGGCGAATTTTTCCATCAGGTCGAAAAGCTGCGTTGCCTTCGCCGACGACAATCCGCGCTCGACCGCGCCCGAAGTGAAGCCCTGGCGGTGCTTGGCCATTTCCTCGGGCAGTTTCTTGCCCATCGCCCGGCGCAGCAGGTCGGCGCCGCCCAGCGTATAGCCGCCGATCTCCTGCGCGATCTGCATCACCTGTTCCTGGTACACCATCACGCCGTAGGTCGGCGAGAGGATCGGCTCGAGCCGGACATCGACATAGTCGACGCGCTCGCTGCCCTGCTTGCGGCGCACGTAGTCGGGGATGAGTTCCATCGGACCGGGGCGGAACAGCGCCACCAGCGCGACCACGTCCTCGAAGCGCCGCGGCGGCGCCTGCTGCAGCAGTTCGCGCATACCGCGCGATTCAAACTGGAATATTGCGGTCGCATCGACCCGGAAGATGTCGTACGCGGCCTTGTCGTCGAGCGGGATGTTGTCCAGCGTGACCGTCGACGCCGGATCGAGGCGGCGGATGTAGCGCAACGTCCAGTCGAGGATGGTGAGCGTGGTCAGGCCGAGGAAGTCGAACTTGACCAGCCCCACCAGCTCGACGTCGTCCTTGTCGAACTGCGATACCGGCGCGTCGGCACCGGCCTGCGTGTACAGGGGGCAAAAGTCGGTGAGCTTGCCCGGCGCGATCAGCACGCCTCCCGCGTGCATGCCGACGTTGCGTGGCAGGCCTTCGAGTTGCTCGGCAAGTGCCAGCAGCTCGCGCACTTCCTCCTCGGCGGCTTCGCGCTCGTTGATGAGCGGCTCGACGTCGCGCGCGTGAACGGTGTTGGGCGCGACTTCGCCCTCGCGCCGTCGCAGCAGCACCGTGCGACCGGGCTGAAAGGGGATCAACTTGGCGATGCCGTCGCAAAAGGTATAGGGCAGGTCGAGCACGCGGCCGACGTCGCGCACCACCGCGCGCGCGGCCATGGTGCCGAAGGTTGCGATCTGCGACACCGACTCGGCGCCGTACTTTTGCTTGACGTAGTCGATGACGCGGTCGCGCCCGTCCTGGCAGAAGTCGATGTCGAAGTCGGGCATCGACACGCGCTCGGGATTGAGAAAACGCTCGAAGAGCAGCGTGTAGCGCAACGGATCGAGGTCGGTGATACCCAGGCTGTAGGCAACGAGCGAACCGGCGCCCGAGCCGCGACCGGGACCCACCGGCACTCCATTCTGCTTGGCCCAGTTGATGAAGTCGGCGACGATCAGGAAGTAGCCCGGATAGCCCATCTGCACGATGGTCCTGACTTCGAAGTCCAGTCGCGCGACGTATTCGGCGCGCTTGCCGTCGCGCTGCGCCGCGTCCGGGAACAACGCGGCGAGCCGACGTTCGAGCCCGGCGACGGCTTCGTTCCTGAGATGCTGCTCCAGCGTCACGCCGGCCGGCGTCGGGAAATCCGGAAGGTAGTTCTTGCCCAGCGGGATGGTGAGATTGCAGCGCTGCGCGATGGCGACGCTGTTGGCCAGCGCTTCGGGCAGGTCGGCGAAGGCGCGCTCCATCTCTGCCTGCGTCGTGAAATACTGTTCCGGTGTGAACGCCTTCGGCCTGCGCGGGTCGGACAGCACATGGCCTTCGGCGATGCACACGCGAGCCTCGTGCGCGCGAAACTCCTCGCGCGTGACGAATTGCACCGGATGCGTGGCGACGACCGGCAATGCCAGCTCGCCGGCGAGACGAACCGTGGCGCCGGTCAACGCGCGATCGTCCGCATGACCCGCGCGCTGCACTTCGAGGTAGTAGCGATCAGGGAAGAGCTTCGCCCACGCCTGTGCCGCCTTGTGCGCGCTGGCGGCATCGCCTTGGACGAGGGCGTGGCCGACGTCGCCGCCCGCGAATCCGGACAGCGCGATCAAGCCGTCGGTGCCTTCGGCGAACCATTCGCGGCGCAATTCCGCGCGACCGCGATGCTGATTGCCGCGGTACGCCCGCGTCAGCCAGTCCGCGAGCTTGAGGTAACCCTCGCGCGTCTGGCAGAGCAACAGCAGCCGATGCGGCGCGTCGCGCTCAGCGTCGTGGGTGATCCAAACATCGCAGCCGATGATGGGCTTGATGCCGCGCGCACGTGCCGCCTTGTAGAACTTGACCATGCCGAAAACGTTCGACAGGTCGGTGAGCGCCAGCGCCGGCATGTTGTCGGCGAGGGCTGCGCGGATGGCATCGTCGATGCGCACCATGCCGTCGACGATCGAATACTCGCTGTGCAGGCGCAGGTGGACGAAGCGGACGATGCCGGGCGCGCTCATAGGGTACAATTTTACTCTCAGTAATTTGCGATGACCCGCCCCACGATGCTTCGCACGACCTCGCGCCGGCGCACCACCGCGCGCCGCGCCCTGGCGCTGGCGGCGCTTGCGCTCGCCGCGTGCGCAACCGCGCCGCCGGTGGAGCCGCCGGCCCCTATCGTAGTGCCCGCGGCGCCCGGCGCGCCGAGCGCGGCGCCGCCCGCGCCGCCGCCGAAGCCGCAGGCGCCGCCGACGACCAGCGTCAATCCGCCGTCGAACGTCAACTTGCAGGGATTCCCACTGGCGTATCGGCAAGGCTACGCCGACGGCTGCAACAGCATCGGCACCGTCGAACACAAGGACGCGGTGCGCTACAAGAACGACGGCCAGTACCGGACCGGCTGGCAGGACGGCATGTTCCTGTGCAAGAAGAAGTAGGCCGTTGAAGGCGTCGACGTCGCAGTTCGTCAGCATCCGCGGGCTGCGCTACCACGTGCGTGCCTGGGGCGACCCCGCCGCGCCCAAGCTGTTCATGCTGCACGGCTGGATGGATGTGGGCGCGTCGTTCCAATTCCTGGTCGACGCGTTGCAGCGCGACTGGCACGTGCTGGCCCCCGACTGGCGCGGTTTCGGCCAGAGCGAATGGTGTGCCGACGGCTACTGGTTCGCCGATTACGTCGCCGATCTCGATGCATTGCTCGACTTGTATGCGCCAGGCGAGCCGGCGCGCTTGGTCGGGCACAGCCTCGGTGGCAACGTCGTGATGCACTATGCCGGCGTTCGTCAGCAACGCGTGTCGCGCGTGGTTTCGCTCGAAGGCTTCGGCATTCCGGTTGAGGCCACCGAGCGCGCGCCCGACAAACTCGTCAAGTGGCTCGATGCGTTGCGCGAGCCTCCCGATTTCCGGCCGTACCCGGACCTCGCCGCGGTCGCCAACCGCTTGCAGAAGAGCAATCCCCGGCTCGCGCGCGAGCGCGCCGAATTTCTCGCCGCGCACTGGGCGCGCGTGCAGCCCGACGGCAGCGCGCAACTGGCTTCGGATCCACGCCACAAGCTGCCCACGCCGACGGTCTATCGCATGGAAGAAGTGTTCTGCGTATGGCAACGCGTCGCCGCGCCGGTGCTCTGGGTTGCGGCGACCGAATCGACCATCCCGAAATGGCTCAACGCTCATCCCGAGGGCGAAGCGGCGACCGATGACCTGGCCGGCGTGCGCGCGCGGCTGGCGCGTGTCGCACGCGGCGAACTCGTCACCATTGCCGACGCCGGGCACATGGTGCATCTCGAGGCGCCCGACCAGGTCGCTGCGGCGATCGAGCCGTTCCTGGCCGCCTGATGCCGCGCCCGTTCGCGATTCGAACGCGGCGCGGCGCGTACGCGGCGCTGGTCATCCTGACGATCTTTTGGGGCATGAACTGGGCGGCGATGAAGGCCGGGCTTCGCTTCGCCGATCCGATCGCTTACAACATGGCGCGCACGTTGCTCGCGGTCGTATTCCTGTTCGCGATTCTGCTCTGGGAGCGCCGCGCGTTCTGGCCGGCATCGTGGATCGCGGTGGTGGTGACTGGATTCTTCCAGACGACGCTCAATTTTTCCGCGACGACCATGGCGCTCGCCAGCGGTGGGGCCGGGCGCACGTCGGTGCTGGTATTCACCATGCCGTTCTGGACGATGCTTATCGCCTGGCCGGTGCTCGACGAGCGCGTGCGTGGCATGCAGTGGCTGGCGGTGGCGTTTGCATTGGTCGGCCTGGTCGTGGTGGTCGAGCCCTGGAACTGGCAGGGCGATCTCGCGCCCAAGCTGTGGGCCACGCTGTCCGGTTTCGCGTGGGGCGCCGGCACCGTCACGACCAAGTACTACCAGCGGCGCTTCCATCTCGACGTGGTAAACCTTATCACCTGGCAAATGGCGGTGGGAAGCATCCCGATCATCGTGCTCGCGTTGCTGTGGCCAATGCCGGCCACGCAATGGACCGGAGGGTATGTGATGGCGGTCCTGTACGCCGGCGTCGTTTCCACCGGACTGGGCTTCATTCTGTGGACCGCGATCCTCGGAGTGCTTCCTGCCGGCACCGCGTCGCTCAACATGTTCGCAATTCCGGTGATCGCGATCGTGTCGTCGATGCTCATCTTCGGCGAGCACATACCCGGCGTCGAATGGCTGGGCATCGCGCTGATCGGCATCGGCCTGGTCATCCTGTCGCTGCGCGCTTGGTGGGAGGCGCGCCGCGACAACCGCGATGACGTCGCCGCGCCGGCGATCGAAACCGGTTGACCGCCGCGCTCGGACACGCACCCCCAATGCGTGGTCCCGCCGGGTGCCCGCCGGGCGCTGATGGTGCTACGCGTATAATTCGCGCTTTCACGCAAAGCCAGTCGCGCGCAGTGTCCGCCAACGACCTCTCAAAACTCAAGATCGATCGCTCGCTGGCGCCGATCCAGACGCGCCGCCGCCGCAAGTGGTGGTGGCTGGCTGCGCTGATCGTCCTTGTCGTCGCCGGTGGCGCCTGGTATGCGCTCAATCCGCGCTCGATCACGGTGCAGACGACGCCGATCGTCACGACCTATCCGTCGCAGCAATTCGTGGTCCTCAACTCAAGTGGTTATGTCGTCGCACAGCGCAAGGCGGCGATTTCGTCCAAGGCGTCGGGGCGGCTGGAATGGCTGGGCGTCGCCGAAGGCTCGCGCGTGAAAGCGGGCGACATCATCGCGCGGCTCGACGCGCGCGACGTCGCCGCGCAATTCGACAGCGCGGCGGCCAATGTCAAGGTTGCGCTCGCCGCCATCGAGCAGGCGGAAGCCGAGAATCGCGACGCGTCCGCATCGCTCGCGCGTACTCAGGACCTGCTCAAGCAGAAGTTCGTGTCGCAGTCGGCGCTGGACACCGCCAAGGCGCGCGCCGATCGTGCCGTCGCCGCGGTCGCCAGTGCGAAGGCGAGCCTCGCGGTGGCGCAGGCCAATGCCCGCAATGCGCAGGTGGCGGTCGATTACACCCAGATTCGCGCCCCTTTCGACGGCATCATCCTGTCCAAGAGTGCCAATGTCGGCGACCTGGTGACGCCGTTTTCCTCGGCGGCGGATTCCAAGGGCGCGGTGGTGACCATGGCCGACATGACGACGCTAGAAGTCGAGGCCGATGTCTCGGAGTCGAGCCTGTCCAAGATCAGCGTCGGCCAGCCCGCCGAGATCACACTCGACGCGCTGCCGGACGCGCGCTTTCGCGGCACGGTCGCGCGCATCGTGCCGACCGTCGATCGCGCCAAGGCAACGGTGATGACCAAGGTGCGCTTCGACGCCATCGATCCGCGGGTGCTGCCGGAAATGAGCGCCAAGGTGTCGTTTCTGACCCAGCAGGTAACCGCCGAGCAGCAGAAACCGCAGACCGCGGTGAATGCCGACGCTATCGCTCAGCGCGACGGCAAGACGCTGGTGTTCGTCGTTCGCGACGGCAAGGCGGCGGGCGTGCCGGTGACCACGGGCGACAAGATCGGCGAATTGACCGCGATCACGGGCGAAGTGAAGACCGGCGAGAAGGCGGTGCTCAAGCCCGGCACCGACCTGCAGACCGGCGCGCTGGTGAAAGTCGCGGCAAAGTGACGCATCCGTCCAGGAGCAAGACGCGTAGCGTCGCAGCGATTGGCAACGGATGCGTCATCCCCGCGAAGGCGGGGATCCAGCGGCGTTCGCAGGTACGTCGCTGGGTTCCCGCGTTCGCGGGAACGACGGGCTAGGATCATCCCCGGTGAGCGAAGCCGCCCCGGTCCTCGTCGAAATCCGCAAGCTCGCCAAGTACTACCAGCGCGGCGGACAGATCATTCCGGTCCTGGTCGACATCGACCTCGACGTTCGCGTGGGCGATTTCGTCGCGCTGATGGGTCCTTCGGGATCCGGCAAGAGCACGCTGTTGAACCTGATCGCGGGCATCGACAAGCCCACCGGCGGCACCATCAAGGTCGGCGGCGTCGACATCGCGCGCCTCTCGGACGCGGATCTCGCGCATTGGCGTGCCACGCACGTCGGCTTCATTTTCCAGTTCTACAACCTGATGCCGGTGCTGACCGCGTTCGAGAACGTCGAGCTGCCGCTGCTGCTGGCGTCGCTGTCGAGGCGCGAACGGCGCGAGCGCGTCGATATCGTCCTGTCGCTGGTCGGCCTGGAAGACCGCGCCGACCACTATCCCAACGAACTCTCCGGCGGGCAGCAGCAACGCGTCGCGATCGCACGCGCGCTGATCAGCGACCCGACGCTGATCGTCGCCGATGAGCCCACCGGCGACCTCGATCGCACCACCGGCGAGGAAATCCTGGGTTTGCTCGATCGATTGAATCGCGAGCTCGGCAAGACGATCCTGATGGTGACGCACGATCCCAAGGCAGCCGAAAAGGCGCGCCGCATCGTGCGCCTTGAGAAGGGCGTCCTGGCCGACTAATCGCGGTCGCGCGCTGGCGACTGGTTCGGTTCGCGGCAGGTCAACCGAATTTGACGCCCTTGGGCACGTTGGGCACCGTCATCAGGTCGTTGTCGAGCGAGTTGTCCAGCGCGACTTGCTTGGGCTCCGGTGCTCCGATCTGCAGGTCGCGCTCGGCGGCAGCGATCGCCTTGAGTATCGAATCCGCGCCCATGTCGATGCCCGAATCGGCGGCAGCGGCTTTCCACGCGTCCTTGATCGTGCGCTCGTCGATGAGGTCCGACTGGATGTCCTGCAGCAGCGTATCGAGTTCACTCACGGCGATGGTTTCGTCCTTGACAGGTTTCGCGCCCTTGCCCCGCTTGGCGACCGAATTCACGTCGAGCGGCGAGCGGGGATTGATCGGCGCCGGCTCGGTCATCGCGCCGAAGTGCGCAAACGTCAACTGCTGACCGCCAGCCTGAGTTTCACCGTTGATCGGACGCCGCGCATTCGGGTTCATCCACAGCGGCGTGTTCGAGCGGCGTTGCAGCAGGAGAGCGACGAGAGTGAGGATGATCGCGCCGAACACGATCGCAGCGTAGGGCGCCATCTGCATCCAGACCGATCCCGTCGGCACTGCCTGCGAGCGCACGCCCTGCGACGTGAGAAGCGGCAGCGAGCGTGCCGCTGCGGGCGGAACGACAGGGGTCGAGGTCACGCGCGCCGGAAGCGACGAGGCGCCGGCTTCGGTGATGAAACCGCCGCCACCGGTGGAGTTGCTGACCATCGTCATCATCTCGCGCGGCGGAGCCTCTGCTGCCGGCATCGCTGGCGCAGCAGGCTTGGGATCGGCGAGCTTGGCGACGACCGGTGGGCGGACTTCCGGCGTGACCACGGGTCCGGTTGCGACCGGCGTGCCCCAGTTCGACTTCGGCAGGGCAGCCACTTCGACGGACTGGCGGGGTGTGGGGGCTTCGACAGGCTGGCGTGGCTGGCGCAGCCACGACGGTTTTTCGGGTTCTGCGCTGGCAAGTTGCGTCGGCGATTCCGCGAAAGACGGATCGAACAGCAGTACATAGTCGCGCTGCACCGAGCTGCCGCAGCCGGCCCTGACGTTGAGGCGCAGCGCCGGCTCGTTGACCGCGCTCGACGTGGTGATCAGCAGTCGCGAGCCGTTGCCTGCCTGGTCGAGACTGACCTTCGCCGTCACTATTTGTGGCGTGCCTGCGCTCGAGCTGTCAACGACAAGTTTGACACACGCGCTGTTCAGCGATTCACCGGCTCCCAGCGACACCGGAATCTCGATGCGCATGGGTTGGCCCAGCGCCGATTGCGAGGCGATGTTGCCCAGTGTGACGCTATGCGTCGGCGTGGGAACGAGTGCCGCGCCAGCGAGCAGCGCAAGCGCGAAGGGGACGGCTTTACGGTTCAGGGCGACGGATCGCACGGCTGCACCTCTAATGGTTAGTTCATCAATGCCGGTCGGTAGGTCGTTTGCGATCTACGTTCCGGCGCAGCCCTTGTTCAGCAAGTTCCATGCCGCCTTCGGTCGCTGATCGGGGGCCGGTGACGGACGATCGGGTAAGCTTGCGGTTCCACCGGCCGCCTTGTCTATCATCCATTCGTGTATTTCCTTCGGCTGATCCTGCGTAACGCGCTGCGGCACCGTCTGCGCACGATGTTGACCATCGTCGGCATCATCGTCGCCATTACGGCATTCGGGTTGTTGCGTACAATCGTCGACGCCTGGTACGCGGGTGCCAACGCCAGTTCGAGTGCGCGGCTGATCACCCGCAGCTCGGTGTCGCTGGCGTTTTCGATGCCGTTGACCTACGCCCAGAAGATTCGCCAGATCCCGGGCGTGAGCGCGGTGTCGTGGGCCAACTGGTTCGGTGGCATATACATCACCGAGCGCAATTTCTTTCCGCAGTTCGCCGTCGATCCGCAGAGCTACCTGGCGATCTATCCGGAGTTCGTGCTCTCGCCCGAGGAACAGAAGGCGTTCTTCATGGATCGCCAGGGCGCCATCGTCGGACGCAAGCTTGCCGACCAGTTCGGCTGGAAAGTCGGCGATCAGATACCCATTCGCGGCACCATCTTTCCCGGCACGTGGACGTTCAATCTGCGCGGCATCTACGACGGCAAGGAAGCCTCGACTGCCGAACGGCAGATGTTCTTCCACTGGGACTACCTTAACGAATCGCTCAAGAAGCGCTTTCCGCGGCGTGCCGACCAGACCGGCGTGTTCATCGAGCAGCTGCGCGACCCCGACGAAGCCGCTGCGGTGTCGCAGGCGATCGACGCGACCTTCAAGAATTCGCTTGCCGAGACGCTCACCGAAACCGAGAACGCCTTCCAGCTAGGCTTCGTTTCGATGTCGGAAGCGATCCTGCTGGCGATTCAGGCGGTGTCATTCGTGATCATCATCATCATCATGGCGGTGATGGCCAACACCATGGCGATGACCGCGCGCGAGCGCATTCCCGAGTACGCGACCTTCAAGGCACTCGGATTCGGCGCGGCATTCATCGCGCTCCTGATCTTCGGCGAATCGATGCTGATCGCGCTAGTCGGCGGCGTGGCGGGCGTCGCGCTCACCTTTCCGCTGGCCAACGCGTTTCGCGAATCGGTGGCGATGCTTTTTCCCGTGTTCCTGATCAGCGACACGACCATGGCGCTGCAAATGGGGGCAGCCTTCATGGTCGGCGTGGTGGCCGCGGCGCTGCCGGCCTGGCGCGCATCGCGCGTGCGCATCGTCGACGGCCTGCGCGCCATCGTGTAGGCGCGTGCGGTGACCATTCCATACACGTACATAGTGCGCAATCTCGCGGCGCGACGCCTGACCACGGTGCTGACCGCGGGTGGCATGGCGCTGGTCGTCTATGTATTCGCGACCGTGCTGATGCTCGCCGCGGGACTCGAGACGACTTTGGTGTCGACCGGGCGCGATGACAACGTGATCGTCATTCGCCGCGGTGCGCAGACCGAAGTGCAGAGCGGCATCGACCGCCGCCAGGCGGGCATCGTCGAGAGCCTGCCCGACGTCGCCATCGGCCAGGATGGCGAGCGCTTGATATCCAAGGAACCGGTGGTGTTGATCAACCTGCCGAAGCGCGCGTCGGGCAAGCCGTCCAACGTGATCATTCGCGGTGTCACTCCCACAGGTATGGCGTTGCGGCCGCAGGCGCAGATCGTCGAGGGCCGGATGTTTCGACCCGGTACCTCCGAGGTCATCGCCGGGAGGTCGATCGCCGATGGTTTTCGCGGCGCGGGCGTCGGTGAAACGGTACGCTTCGCGTCGCGCGACTGGACGGTGGTCGGCGTGTTCGACGCGGGTCACAGCGGTTTCGATTCGGAGCTCTGGGGCGATGCCGAACAGATGTTGCAGGCGTTCCGGCGGACGGGCTTTTCGGCGCTGCTCTTCAAGCTCGCCGATACCGATCACTTCGACGCCGTCAAGGCCGCCATCGAAGCCGATCCGCGTTTGACGCTCGAGGCAAAGCGAGAGACGCGCTTCTATGCCGACCAGTCGGAAGCGCTGTCGAAGTTCATAAGCTACCTGGGCACGACGATCTCGATCATTTTTTCCATCGGCGCGATCATCGGCGCGATGATCACCATGTATGCGAGCGTGGCCAGCCGCACCAACGAAATTGGAACGTTGCGCGCGCTGGGATTTTCGCGCGGCTCGATCATGGTCGCGTTTCTCGGCGAATCGCTGCTGCTGGGCCTGATCGGCGGTGTGGTCGGCTTGATCGCGGCGGCGTTCATGCAGACGCTGCAGATCTCGACCACCAATTTCCAGACCTTTGCCGAACTCGCCTTCCGCTTCGTGATGACCCCCGGAATCGTCGTCGCCGCGATGGCGTTCGCGCTGGGGATGGGATTCGTCGGGGGCTTCCTGCCTGCGGCGCGTGCCGCGCGCTTGAAGATTGTCGATGCGCTGCGCGCGGCGTAATCAGGCGGGATCACCAAAGCCGGCTTCGCGCTGATGGCGGATGGCGAGAACAATAACCACGTCGGTTCTCGCATCGTATTGGTAGAGCGCAATGTACCCGGTGCGTCCACGTGAAATCATCAGTTCCCGGAGTCCGCGTTCGGAGGGCCTGCCAATCAGTGGATGCAGCTTTAGCGCGCCCAGGCCACTGACGATGACCGGCGCGGTCGCCCGTGCCAACGCTGGCGATTGCTCAAGTAGAAAATCTGCAAGCCGATCGAGATCGTCCAGCGCCCGCGGCGCAAAGACCAGCCGCGGCATGACCTACAACTTGCGCTTACGTGGACGGGTCGCCGTGCGACCTGCGAGGCGGGCGCTGACGTAGCTGAGCACCTCGTCACCGTCAAGAACCAATCCGTATTGGGCAACCTCTTCACGCGCGCTCAGTGCGCTCTGGAGAAATTCTCGTTGCCGCTCATGGAGTGCCGTTTGCGATTCGATGGCTTCTACCATGAAGGCATGCGCCGTTTTGCCGGCGGCCGCCGCTTGCCTGGCAACACGGCTTTTCAACTGATCGGGTAGCTTGAGGGTGGTCGATGACGCCATGGCGTGTTCGAAAGCAGAAGGTGTCACAAAGGTAGCACCTATTTCCGGGTGCGGTCAAGCGACCAACCGCGCCGGTTTCGAGCCGACGCCCGAGCTACTTCTCCAGGCGCTTGAGCAGGAACGCGGGTACCGCCTGCGCGTAGCCCTTGAGCGTCAGCGGTCCGATGGATTCGATCTCGGCGGCGTCGCCCAAGGCTGCGCGCATGCGCCGGTCGATCAGGATTTGCCCGTTCTGCGCCTCATCGCAAAGTCGGGACGCGAGATTGACCATGCCGCCGATCGCCGAGTAGTCCCAGCGACCTTCGTAGCCAAACGCGCCCAGCGTGGCGAATCCCTGCGAGATGCCGATGCCCAGCGCGAGATCGTAGCCCACCTTCAGCCAGCGATCGCGCATCGGCGTGAAGCGCTCCTGCATGACCAGCGCCATCGTTGCCGCGCGCTTGCCCGGCTCGGGAATCGGCAGCGGATCGTTGAAGAAGATAAGGATGCCGTCACCGGCAAAGCGGTCGAGCGTACCTTCGTACTCGGTCACGATGCTGCCCATCGCGGCCTGGTAGTCGCGCAGTACGCCCTCGACTTCCTCCGGCTCGGCCGAGTCGGTGAACGCGGTGAAGCCGCGCAGATCGACGAACACATAGCAGATTTCCCGCCGGTGCGGCGCCAGGATCGACTTCTCGCCGGCCGACACGATCGCATCGGCGACGTGCGGCGAGAAAAAGCGCTTGAGCTGGCCGAGCCGATTCAGCTCGCCCACTTGCTCCTGCACGCGTTCCTCGAGCTTGGTGTTCCATTCCTTGAGCGCGGCGGCCTGGAGCAGGACTTCATCCTGGAGCGCCTTGACCCGCAACAGCGAGCGTACGCGCGCGAACAGCTCCGGCTGATTGATCGGTTTCGAGAGAAAATCATCGGCACCAGCCTCGATTCCCTTCACGCGTTCCTGCTGCGGGTCGAGCGACGTGACCATCACCACCGGCAGCAACGCAGTCTCGGCATTGGCGCGGATTCGCTGGCAGACCTCATAGCCGGATAGCCCCGGCATCATCACATCGAGCAGCACCAGGTCGGGCTTTTCGATGGGCAGCTTGGCGAGCGCCTCCTCGCCGTTGACGGCGGTTGCCACGGCGTAACCTTTGACTCCCAGCAGATCGGCAAGCAGCTTGACGTTGTGCGGGGTGTCGTCGACCACCATCACCTTGGCCGGAGTGCTCACTTCTTGGCGCCCTCGATTGCGTGGCGCACCGCTTCGCGAAATTCCTTGAGATTGAGGGGTTTGCCGACGTAGGCGTCGAAGCCGGCTTCGGTGATCATGGTGCGGTCCTGCTGCATCACCGATGCCGTCACTGCGATGATCGGAATCGACGCGGTGGCTGCATCTGCGCGCAGAATGCGCAAGGCTTCGATGCCGTTGATCCCCGGCAGCTGGATGTCCATCAGGATCAGGTCGGGCTTGCGCTCTTGCGCCAGCGCAACGCCGTCCTCGCCGGTCACGGCCTCGAGCGTCGTGTAGCCATCGACCTGCAGCACGTCGCGCACCAGCTTCATGTTCTTGTCGTTGTCTTCGACGATCAATATCAGGCTCATCGTTTTGCCGGTATGGTGAAAGTGAATGTCGAACCCTTGCCCGGTTCGCTTTCCAGCCAGATCGTTCCGCCGTGCAGTTCGACGAAGCGTTTGGTCAGCGCCAATCCCAGGCCCGTGCCTTCCTGCTTGTTGGTGTAATTGCGCCCGACCTGGCGGAATTCCTCGAACACCGCCTGCTGGTCCTCCGGCGCGATGCCGATGCCGGTGTCGTGCACCGCGACGACGATGTTGTCGCCGTCGGGCTTCGCGGTGACGTCGATGCGACCGCTGTCAGGCGTGAACTTCACCGCGTTCGACAGCAGGTTGAGCAGGATCTGCTTGAACTTGCGCTCGTCGGCGGCGACTTCGCCAAGCGTGCTGTCGACTTGCTGGCCAAGCGAGATGCCGTGCTTCTGAGCGCGCTCGCGGATCAGCGTCATCGCGTTGGCAATCGCGGTGGGCAGGTCGAAGGTCGAGACTTCGAGGTCCATCCGACCCGCCTCGACCTTGGACAGATCGAGGATGTCGTTGATCAGCTGCAGCAGGTGGCGTCCGGAGGAGTGGATGTCCTTCAGGTAATCGTCCTGCTTTTCGTTGAGGTCGCCGAAGAGCC
Source organism: uncultured beta proteobacterium (assembly GCA_963741315.1). GTDB lineage: Bacteria > Pseudomonadota > Gammaproteobacteria > Burkholderiales > Casimicrobiaceae > PALSA-1003. Next base: position 44,904 of record CAVUHK010000002.1, on the reverse strand, counting down.
GCTCCAGCAGGACCTCGGAGAAGCCGATGATGGCGTTGAGCGGCGTGCGCAGCTCGTGCGACATGTTGGCCAGGAACTCGGACTTGTGCTTGTTGGCGATTTCGAGCTGGCGGCTCTTGTCCTGGATTTCATTGAACAGGCGCGCGTTCTGGATCGCGATCACGGCCTGATCGGCGAATGTCTTGAGCAGCGCGATGTCCTTGTCCGAAAACGCGCCGGCATAATCGCGGCCAACGTAGATCACGCCGATGCCCTTGCCTTCCCACAGCATGGGCGCGAACACCACGCCGCGGTAGTCCACCGCCGCACAGGCTCGCCGCGTGGCTTCCGGCACGTCCTTGCCGCCTGCGACGTCGGGATAGTGGACCACCATGCGGCTCGTGATCGCCAACCCGGAACCGCTCGAGGCGTCGACGCGCAGCGGGAATATGCTCTCCAATCCCTCGCGATTGGGCCCATGGAACGCGCTCAGGTGAATCAGGTCATCGTCGCCGACCAGATTGATCCCAGCGACTTTGCCGGCAAACAACCGTTCGCAGCTTTCCAGAATCTTTTCGAAGACCGGCGTCGTGTCGGCGATCGAACTGCTGATCGCCGCGAGCACTTCGCCGGAAGCACGCTGCTGGTCTAGCGCTTCCTTTGTCTCGTTGAACAGGCGCACATTCTCCAACGCGATAGCGGCCTGGTCGCCGAAGGTTTGCAGCAGTCCGAGTTCACGTTCGGTGAATTCGCGAACCTCGGTGCGCCGCAGCAGGATGGTGCCGACAGCCTGCCCTTCGCGATAGAGCGGCATGACGACGACGCTTCGGTTGCCCAGCCGTTGCGCGAGTTCGAAGCTCAGCGGATACTCCGCGTCCTGCTCCATCATGTCGCGCACCTGGATGGTCTTGTGCTCGAGCAGCGCGCGTCCCGACAGCGATTCGCGGTTGATGGGCAGCGTCTCGACGTGCGAGATCGGTTCCGCACCGGGGCCTTGCGACGCGACATGGCGCAGGGTATTGCCGTCGGTGAGATACATCGATGCCGACGTCGCGCCACACAGGCGCGCGGCGCGCTCCGTCACGGCGTCGAGCACCGGCTGCGCATCGGTCGGCGAGTCGGAGATCACGCGCAGGACTTCGCTGATCGCGGTTTGCTGGTCCAGCGCCTCCTTGGTCTGGTTGAACAGCCGCACGTTGTCGATGGCGATGGCAGCCTGGCGCGCGAAGGTCTCCACCAGCGCCACCTGGTCCGTCGGAGAACAGCCTGGTCTCGCGACGGAACAGGAAGATGCCGCCGTAAGCGCCACCTTCGCGCATGAACGGCACAGCCAGCACTGTCGCGCGACCCAGTAGGCGAATGCTGTCGCGCGAGCCGGTGTACTCGGTGTCGAGCAGCGGAACGATGTCCGCGATGTGAATCGTCTTCCGGTCGATTGCGGCACGGCCGGTCCAGACAACGAAGTCCGGCTAAACGGTATCGGCTTGGGCGGCGGGGCAGATTCTCGCCCTCCACCGAGTAGTCCGCATCGGTCGCAGGATTTCGCCTTCGATCAGCATCACCCGCGCGAATGGTGCATTGCACAGATGCGCGGCGCGTTCGGCGACCGCCTCGAGCACCGGCTGTACGTCGGTCGGCGAACTCGAGATCACCCGCAGGATCTCGCTGATCGCAGTTTGCTGCTCCAGCGAACTCTTCAGCTCCTGCGTTCGGGCCTCGACCTTGCGCTCGAGGCCGGCATAGGATTCGCGCAACTTGCCGCTCATGCGGTTGAACTGGTTGGCCAGCGCTTCGAGTTCGTCGCCCGTGTGAATGTCGATTGTCTGGTCGAGTTCGCCGGCGCCGATCCGTTGTGCGCCTTGCTCGAGTACGCGGATCGGACGCACCATCCCTCGAGCGAGCGCCAGCGCGCCGATCGCCGAGAGCACCAAGCCGGCAAGCAGCAGCAGTCCCGCGCGCAGGATCGAGTCGTTGAGCCGCCGGTACACCTCGACGACCGGCTGCTCGACGAATACGAACCAGTGCAGCGAGTCGATCGGCGCCACCGAGGTCAGGACCTCCGTGCCGGTGATGTCGTTCGAGAGCATGGACGGTGTCTCGACAGCTTTTCCGGTGAGCGCGGCGATGACGTGCGGCAGTTTCGACATGTCGGTCTTGCGCAGCACCAGGCCGATGTCGGGATCGGCGATCAGGAAACCGCTGCCGTCGATGACGTACGCCTTGCCCTTGTCGCCGATCTTGATGCGCGATACGACGTCCCAGATGAACTTCAGATTGACGTCGGCGACGGTAACCGGTCCCGTATCGCTTCCCGAGCGAATCGAGATGGTCATGTACGGCTCGGTTTCCTTGCGGAAGTAGACCGGGCTGAACCAGGGCTGGCCCTTTTTTGCGGAGATGAATGCCGGCTCGCGCGACCGGTCCTTGCCCGAGTTGATGCTGTCCATACCGAGTCGCGACACGGCGATCTGCTCTTTGCCGTCGGCGCCAATTTGAGCGATGTCGGTCACTTCCGGCGCTTGGCGCAGCAGCTTGAGGAACTCGACGCGTCGCGACTCCAGGTCGCTCGGGTCGAGTTGCGGCAGCGCCGCGTAGACCAGCTGCTGCTCGATCTGATGGATGTACTGCTCGATGCGCGACGCGGCGGCAAGGGCCTTCTCGTGCTGGAGATCGGCCAGCGACGTGCGCGTTTCCTGATACGTGAAATAGATGCTGATCGCGCCCGATGCCAGGAGCGCGATCGTCACCAGCGACAGAATGAGGATGAGGTATTTGCGGAACAGCCGGCCGCGGCTGATCCGGCGCGCAGGCGGAGACGCCGCAACCGTTTCAATGGCGGCGGCCTGCGTAACCAGATCGCGGTTAGCCGAGTCGTTCAAGCGATGGCCTTGTCAGCGCGCAGCAGCATGGAGAGTTTGGAACGTCTCCTTGGGCAATTGTAGTCGTTTCGCCGGGTATGGACGCCGAATAGGCATAAGTGCGCCGAGATCGTGTCGTCGGGCGCCGTTCACTGGATGACTTCGTCCGCGCGCATCAGCATCGATTGCGGAATCGCAAGCCCGAGCGCCTTGGCTGCTCTAAGGTTGACGACTAGTTCATAACGGGTTGGTTGCTCGACCGGAAGGTCCGCCGGTTTGGCACCCTTGAGGATCCGGTCGACGTAGACGGCCATCCTCCGAAAAGTGTCGTCGTTGCTCGGTCCGTACGAGATCAATCCGCCATCGCGGACGTAAAAGCTCCGTTCGTAAACCGCCGGAATGCGCTGTTGTGCGGCGAAATCGAGGACTTTCTTGCGGTTGATGTTTGTAAGGGCGTCGGTCACCAGCAGCAGCGCATCCGGACGCTCGCGCGCTATTGCCGCGAAAGCCTGGTCGAAGTCCTCGGGTTCGCGCACGCCCAGCGGCTGAACGGTGACGTGCAAAACACCCGCGGCGCGTTCGATTTCCCGCGTGCGCAGCGTCATTGCCTGGTCGCCGGCGTTCCAGATGACGGCGACGCGGGCGGTGTTTGGCGCCATCTGCGTGAGCAGCTCCAGACGTTTCGCGCTCAACTCGGTGGACTGGTCGCTGATGCCCGTAAGGTTGGCGCCCGGACGGGCGAGTGTGGCGATCAATCCGGTGCCCACCGGGTCGCCCGCGCTAGCGATGACGATCGGAATGGTGCCGGTCGCCCGTTTTGCACCCGCGGCTGATGGAAAGCCGAACGCAACGATCACATCCGGCTTGAGACCGACCAACTCGGACGCGAGTGCATCCATCCTGTCTCTTTTGCCTTCGGCAAAGCGCGCGAAGTACGTCACGTTCCTGCCTTCGACGTAACCGAGATCGCGCATGGCTTGTCGCAATACGAGCGGTGGACCGCCATCCGGGGGCCGGGCGCCGGGAGACAGGTAGCCTACGCGCCACACCTTGTCCGCGGGCTGCGCCATGGACCAGCGAGGGACAGCGAGCAGTCCGCTGCCGACGATGAGGAAGAAAGTCCGGCGATCCATCATTGGATGACCTCGTCGGCACGCAGCAGCAGCGACTGCGGGACCGTGATGCCAAGCGCCTTGGCCGTCTTGACGTTGATGACCAGCTCAACCTTGGTCGGCAATTCGACGGGCAGGTCGGCGGGCTTGGCGCCCTTGTGAATCTTGTCGACGTAGGTTGCAAGGCGCCGATAGACGTCTTCGAGCACCGGACCATAGGTCATGAAATTGCCGGCACGAGCGAACGGCGCCCAACCGTCGATCGCCGGTATCCGGTACTGCAGCGAAGCCGCGGCGATTCGTCCAGCAAAGCCCATCATGAAGCCGTCGGCGAAGGCAACGATCGCCTCGTCGCGGGCGGCGGCGATGGCCTTGAGCGCGGCGTCCAACTCGATTTCGCTGCGCACCGGGAAATAGTGCGGCGTCAGTCCCAACTGCTTCGCGGCAGTCTCTGACGCGTCGCGCTCCTTGTGTTCGCCCGGGTGCTGTGTGTTCGCAAGGAACGCGACGCGCTTGATGCCCGGCAATGTCTCCTTGAGCAGTTGCAGTTTCTTGCCGACGAGCGCCAGAGTGAACAAACTTATACCAGTCACGTTGCCCCCAGGTCGGGCATAGCTCTCGGCCACTTTCGCCTCCACCGGATCGGCACTGATACTGAACACCATCGGCGTCTTGACGCCGGCGTTCATCAGGGAAAGCAACGCCAGGCCGCCGGCCGCGACAATGACATCGGGTTGCGTCTTGACAATGTCGCCTGCCAAGCTAGTCACTCTCTCCTCCGATCCCTCGCCCCACCATGAATCGATCACCACGTCGCGGCCCTCCACGTATCGGAGATCGCGCATGCCCTCGCGGAACGCGGCGAAATTGGGCGACGGCGAGTTCTTCTGATCGGTCGAAACCCAGGCGACCCGGAACATGCTTGCAGACTGCGCCCGTCCGGGAAGCGCAACGGCCGCCGGCACGAGCGACAGGGCGCGGCAGAATGTTCTGCGTTTCATCGAATCATCTCCTTGGCGCGTAGCGGCACGGCCTGCGGAATGAGACACATCATGCGCCATCCCCGGGAGATCGAAGGTTCATGATTCTAGCCGCTCGGCGGGCATGCTGACTATGCGATCATTGGCGGCTGCATGAACGTTCCCGCGCTATTCCTGGCCCCGGCAATTATCTGGGGCTCGACCTGGCTGGCGATCAAGTTCCAGCTGGGTGTCGTCGCGCCCGAGATTTCGCTGGTCTATCGCTTCGCTCTGGCGGCGGCGCTGCTGGCGCTGTGGTGCGCTGCGACGGGCAGATTGCTCAGGTTCCCGCTGAATCAACATGGCTACCTCGCGGCGCTGGGCGTCGGGATGTTCGGGCTCAATTACCTCTGCGTGTACTGGGCCGAGCAATACGTCACGTCGGGATTGGTGGCGGTGGCGTTCTCGACCATCACCTTCATGAATCCGATCGGCATGAGACTCTCCTTCGGCACGCCGGTGGCGGCTCGCTTGCTTCTCGCGGCGACGCTGGGCGTGGTCGGCGTGACGCTGCTGTTCCTGCCCGAGCTGCAGCTTGCGCGTCATGGCGGCGACATTGCCCTTGGCATCGCGCTCGCGCTGGCCAGTGCGTTCGTCGCGTCGGCCGGCAACATGGTCGCCATGCGCAACAACACCGATGGCATGGCAGTGTTCCCGAGCACCGCTTGGGGAATGGCGTATGGCGCGCTCACCGCAGCGATCGTGGCCACGCTGCGTGGCGTACCGTGGACCTTCGATGCGCGTGCGCCGTATGTGCTGTCGCTGCTGTACCTGGCGGTGGCGGGAAGCGTTCTCGCGTTCGGCGCGTACCTGACGTTGCTCAAGCGCGTGGGGGGCGGACCTGCCGCGTTCGTCAGCGTGCTCTCGCCGGTGGTCGCGATGATTTTGTCGACGCTGTTTGAAGGTTATCTGTGGACGTGGGTGGCGGGGGTGGGTGTGGTGCTCGCGGTGATAGGTAACTATGTCGCGTTGATGCCGGCCCGAGGACGCGACGCTGCTGCAAGTAGCTAGTGGTGCCGCAGCCACACTGAACCAATTACGCGATGTACTACAAGGCTTTCGGACTCTTTCCGATACAAGCTCAAGGGCGGGCACGGCAAACTGGAGACTCATATTGACGTCGAAGGAGTTGCCCCATGAAACTTCGAACTACGTTGTTGGCTCTCGCGGTTGCAGGCTCGTTGGCGGCCCCCATTGGCGCCCGCGCAGCGAATTTCAGTATTGATGTCGAGGTTGCGCCACCGCCTCCGATTCATGAGGAATTGCCGTACCGTGAAAGTTATATCGTGATGCCAGGGTATTATCGGTTCGACTCAGACACTCACAAGCACGTTTGGGTCCATGGGCACTACGAACGCGAACGGCGGGGGGAACACTACGTCGCGCCCGAGTGGCACGAAGAGCATGGCCGCTACCATTTGCGCGAGGGACACTGGGACCGAGACTAGAGCGACCTCGCAAGCGGTCTTTTTGAAACAGCACGGCGCATCCTAAACACGCCGTGCTGCTATCCTCGAGAAACCCAGACTGACGCACCAGGTCTAGGTGCGCGAATACTGCATGGAGAAGTGCCATGGTGAACCCAGCAAGAAACACAATCTGCCTTTGGTACGATCGCGACGCCGAGGAGGCGGCGCGGTTCTACGCAAAGACGTTTCCCGATTCGTCCGTCGGCGCGGTGTACCGCGCGCCGGGAGACTTTCCGTCCGGGAAGAAAGGGGACGTGCTGACCGTCGAGTTCACGGTGATGGGCATTCCCTGCCTCGGGCTCAACGGCGGACCTATGTTCAAGCATAGCGAGGCGTTCTCGTTTCAGGTCGCGACCGCTGACCAAGCCGAGACGGATCGCTATTGGAACGCGATTGTCGGCAATGGCGGACAGGAGAGCGCGTGCGGATGGTGCAAGGACAAATGGGGCTTGTCCTGGCAGATTACTCCGATCGCCCTGACGAATGCGATCACCGATACCGATTCCGCTGCCGCCAAGCGTGCATTCGACGCGATGATGCAGATGCAGAAGATCGACATCGCAGTGATCGAGGCGGCGCGGCGCGGTTGATATTTGCAGTCGTCGATCCCATGATTCGAGTCCGCCTATCCTTGGGCGATCTCCGGGGAATGCCAGCTCAAGCAGTTACGGTCGAGGGCGTTGATATCTGACAAGATCCTTAAGGCGCATTCGCCTTGAATTTCCAGGTCTCTGGTCGGTTGTGATTGGGAGCGATTACAGTGTCCAGCCGCACTGTCAGCATTGGTCCACGTTTCCGGCGGCTCGGCGCGGTCGCGTTTGGGGCGGCGTATTCGCTAGCGCGCGGCGCGGGTGCACTCGCCGGGCTCTATTCGCCGAACGGCGCGTACGCGCAAGAGCGCATCGCGTCCATGCGGCAAAAACTCGAACGCGGCGAGACTGTCTATGTCCTCGGCATCGGCCCCGGTGGCCATAACGCTGGCGTTGGTCTGGTCGAAGCGTCCAAGAGCCGCGGCATCCGGCTCATCGCCAACCATGAAGAGGAACGCTTCCGTGCCTTGAAACATTTTCAACGCTACCCGGATATGAGCGTGCAGATGCTTGCCGAGCAGATGAAGCAACTGGGTATCGAGCCGGGACGGATTCACGCGGCCTGTGCGAGTTGGGATTATCCACAGTGGACCGGCAGGGCCATCGAGAGCGTGGTGCAGGAATTGCCGGGCAGCCTGCGGTTACTCACGCGCGAGGCGTCGCCGCAGATGAATGCACGATGCGTTTACGACGCGTTTCGCGCGCCGAGAAAGCTGGGGCGGCGCCTCAACGCCAACGGCCAACGCATGCCGGTGATCAACCTGCGCCATCACGACAATCATGCGTGGCTTTCGTGGGGCGTTTCACCGTTCGCGAAATGCGACGAGCCCGTGATGGTGCTGGTGCTTGATGGCGCCGGCGATGACGGCGCCATTTCGAGTTACATCGGCCACCAGGGATCGCTCAAGCTGCTGTACAGGAACGACAGCATCTGGGATTCGCTGGGCATGATGTATGGCATCCTGAGTTCCTCGCAAGGCGGCTGGCCACTGCTTAGCAGCGAAGGCCGCTACATGGGCGCCGCTGCCTGGGGTGACTCGGACCGCGCCACCAATCCGCACTACGCAAGTTTGCGCGAGTTGTTTGTTCTAGGAAGCGAGGGCCGGATCTTCCTCAATCGCTCGCTTGCCAACTGGCACCGCGGCGGCTGCGCGGCGCCTTACACAAAACGGCTCGCGCAGATGATTGGCGAGCCGATTCTGCCCAATAGCATGTGGGACCCGGACGCGGTGTTGAAGGTCGAGGACATCGAGCACGCGCCGATCACGGCCGATCGCGTGGACAAGGCCGCGGCCGTGCAGCTTGTTTTCGAAGATGCGCTCTTCCACATCGTGCAGCATCTGATTCGCACGACGCGCAGCACGCGCCTGGTAATGACGGGCGGAACCGCGCTCAACTGCGTGGCGAATATGCGGCTTCTCGAGCTGTTCGACGCCACCTGGTATGAACGCAATCTCGGCATGAAGGACGCGGCGCTTCACCTGTGGGTACCGCCAGTGCCCGGCGACGCGGGTGTGGCGATCGGCGCGGCGTACCATTTCGCTTGCCTCGGCGGGGCGAAGCCGGGTGAATCGCTCCAGCACGCGTTCTACTGCGGCCTGCCGCCGACGAGGAACGAGATCGAGGATGCGATTGCGAAGACGCCGGAGATCGCACATCGGCACATAGGGAATATCTCCAGCAAGACCGAACGCGAGTCCCTCGCCGATCTGCTCGCTTTCATCATCTCGAAGGATGGCGTCGTCGGTATTTGCCAGGGCGTCGCCGAGACCGGCCCACGGGCGTTGGGCCATCGTTCGATTCTCGCGAATCCGGCGAACCCAAAGACGCTGCAGACGCTCAACCAGCTGGTCAAGTTTCGCGAACTGATCCGGCCGCTGGCGCCGATGGCGACGCTCGAGGCGGCGAAAAAGTGGTTCGACCTGTCGCCCGGCGGAGACGACGACGAATTCAACGCGTACAACTACATGGTGCTGACGAGTCGTGCGCGGCCAGAGGCGTACAAGGCGATTCCGGCGGTGATCCACTTCGACGGCACCTCGCGTGTGCAAATCGTGCGCGAAGAGGTGGACCCGTTCATTCACGCATATCTCAAGGCCATGGGCCGCAGGATCGGTGCGGAGGTCAGCGTGAACACATCGCTCAATGTCGGCACGCCCATCGCGCAGACGCCGGTGCACGCGCTCGTGGCGCTGAAGCGGAGCGCCGGCATGCACGCTCTGTTCATGATTGCCGACAGTGGCGACGTTTTTGTGACCTGGCACGACATCGAACGCGGGCCCAAGGATGGCGGCAGGACCCTTCGCGCCTGGATGAGGGAATGGGCTTGTGATCCGCTTGCGGTGCGTATCTCGTTCGCACCTCGCTGGTGACAGTTGCGGATTCGATTTGAGACGGTCAGGTGTCAGGCAAGAATCGCCTGACCTACACTATCCGCCGTAGACCTTTCGCCTCGCGCACCGCACGTGTCCAAGCGGACCCGCGCATCCATGCCGCAAGCTCACTCGCCTCGAGCGGGTGGCTCAATAGGAAGCCCTGGACCACGTCGCACCCAAGCTCGCACAATCCCTTAAGCGTCTCTTCATCCTCCACGCCTTCGGCGGTGACGGACAGGCCCAACTTGTGCGCAAGGTCGATTGTCGATCGCACTATGAGCGCGTCGGTCGTGTCACCTTTCATTCCCATGACGAACGACTTATCGAGCTTGACCTCGCTCACCGGCAAGCGACGCAGGTAGGCGAGCGAGGAGTACCCGGTGCCGTAGTCGTCGATCGCAAGGCGGCAACCCAAGGCACTGAGGCGCTTGAGATTCGCGATCCCACGATCGGGGTCATCGACAATTGCGCTTTCGGTGATTTCCAGCGTTATCCATTCCGGGGCGCAACCATAGTGCGCCAGCACCGCCGCAACGCGGTCCGGCAGCTCAGCATCCAGGACGTCGTAGGCCGAAATATTGATCGAGATGTTCATCGGCAGGCCGACTCTGCGCCACTTCGCGCACTGTGCGACGGCGTGCGCGAGCACCCATCGCGTGATCGCGCGGATATGTCCGGTCTGTTCAGCGAAGGGGATGAACTCGTTTGGCGTCACGAGCCCGCGCGTGGGGTGCTGCCAGCGCACCAGCGCCTCAGCGTGATGCTCGCCGACACGATTGAGCGAGATTTTCGGCTGGTAGAGTAGAGTCAGCTCGTCGTGGTCGGTGGCGCGACGCAGATCGTGCATCAGGGCCAGACGCTCCCGGCTGTAGTCGTCGTAGTGGTTGTTCCAAACGGCGTACCCAACCTTGTTGCGCTTTGCGGCGTACATCGCCACGTCGGCGTGCCGAAGCAGGATTGACCGCTCGTCTCCGTGGTCGGGGTAGACCGCAATGCCGATGCTCGCCCGCACGTCCAGGCTGTGTCCCTCGGGAATCATCGGACTCTCGAGCGAACGCAGAATCGCCAAGGCGACACTTCGTGCGGCGGTGGCGTCATCGCCTGGCAGAACGATCGCGAACTCGTCGCCGCCAAGACGCGCGACGGTATCCGTGCGCCGCTTGAGCACCTCCTCGAGACGCGATGAAACCGCGCGAAGGACAAGGTCGCCGATGTGGTGCCCGAGCGTGTCGTTCACGTATTTGAAGTGGTCGAGGTCCATCAGCAGCACGGCGACCCGCGTATGGGTGCGCTCAGCGAACGCAATCGCCTGATCAAGGCGATCATTGCACAGGGCGCGATTGGGCAAGTGTGTCAAGGCATCGCAATAGGCGAGCTCTGTGATCCGCGATTCGCGGCTCGCAATGTCGTCCTGCATGGTGCGGAATGCCGCAGCCAGGTCGCTAATCTCGATTACGCCAGACGGCGGTGGCGCAGTCGAATAGTCGCCCGCGGCGATGCGGCGCGCGACGCTGGCAAGTTCGCGCACCGGCCGTGCGATCCCACGCGCGATCACGATGCTCGCCAGGACGGACACGAAAACGCCGGCGAACGAGATAAGTGTCAGGCGCAGTTGTAAGCGCCGAAACGGCTCCAGCGCCGCGGACAGCGGCTCCTGTAGCACGGCGACGACACGGTCGCCGCTGCGCGCGGGCAGCGGGATTACGCGAGTAACTGCTTGGTCGCTGTATTCCGCGTTACCGTCCGGCTCACGCTCTGCGAAACGGTCTGCGGCGATGTTGGTTAGCAGCGTTGCGCGATCATCGTCAGAGAGCGTGCTTGCCTGCAGCCGCCAGCTGTCGCTCCCCTGTCGGCTTACGAACGACACATGCAGTCGCGTCAAGCGGCGCAGTTCCCGCGCCATGCTGTCGTCGACGACAAATCCGATCGCCACCCACGCGATCGGCGTGGGCGCCAACATCGGCATTACAACGAGCTCGTAGAGCTGGCCGCGAATCACTACCATCGCCGACGCTTGCCCTGAAGCTTCCGCTTCCGTAATGAGCTTCGGAAACGCAAAGGACGTGCCGGGTGCGGTACCGAATGTATCGCCAAGCACTCGCTGGTCCAGGCTTACGATCATCATCAACGATGCGTCGAGCCGCTTGCCGTAGGTCGCAAGCATGGATGTGATGGCGGAGCGATCGCCGCTGATGATCGCTCCGCGGACCGCGCGGAGCGTGTAGTCGGAGGACATCAAATCCACGCCCTGTACCAAGCGGTGGATGTTCTGCTTCCACACGCTGTCGAAGACGAGGGCGCCCGCGACGAGATTCTCGCCGATGGTCTTGCGCGCCGCAGTCATACCCAAGGTGCTGATGAGCATCAAGCCGCCCACCTGCACGACAATCATCAGGAGGAGAAAGAGCGCAACGATGCGGCTCTGCAGACTGCGGATATGCATGGGCGGAGGATCGTAGTCAGCGATATGCGCTAATGATCATTTCGTGACATGGTTTTGGGCAGATCCTTGCGCGCCGTACGCCTATTCACTGCCGTCGAGCGGCACCTGCCGTGCCCCGACGCGCCGGCCCTCGCTTCAAATAGAACAGCTGAACGCCTGCGGCGATGGTTCCGTCATTTGGTACAAAAGCCCAACGAATCAATGCCGTATATCGCATCGCGTCTCGACCAAATCGAACAACCAGGGACACGCCCGCTCACCGCGCGTCTGCCATGCAGGCAAGGAACCGGGGATAAAGCAAGTTCCCTGCCTCCTGGTGAACACGACCGGTGACGTTGCCCAGGTGAGCTACCCCTAGAGCGGCCGACGAAATTGGAGAACGGAGGCCAAGAGCGGTCTATCAGCTGATTTGCCGAAAGCGGGTCGCGTGGCGCGCTATCGTTGACGCCAGATCAGCGCGTACGGCGCGGGTCGCTCTTGCCTCGCAGTTGGGCGCCCGTTCGCGCGTTGCCCCGCGTAGCAGGGTTGTCGGCCGCGCGCTTCGCGGGCTTTACGACGCCGCTCGCCGCGATGGCCACCGTTTCGTACTCGGCAGCGTAGTGCCTGCGCATGCGCACGATCTCGCGCGTGTACTGACGGGCAAGCTGCTTCTTCTTCGTCGCCGACAGCAGTCGTCCGGCGAGCTGAAAGAACTTCGCTTCCTCCTCCTTTAAGTGGTGACGCACCTTGAAGCTCAGCGTCTTCGCGGTTGCGATCCAGCCGGCCTGCTTCTTGTTGCGGACCGACAAGTCTTCCAGCAATTCGTCAACCTGGTGGTGCTCGTGCAGCGCATGGCGCGACGCGTCGAGACCGCCGTCCTCCATCAGCAGCGGGACGTACAGGTGGCGTTCCTCGGCCGCCGCGTGCGCCATCAGCTCGACCTTCAACTGCAGGAAGAGCACCTGACGGGCAGCCATGTCGCCACGCGACGCCGTGAGCTTGCGGCACAGGTCTCGTTGCAGGTCGTGGCTCTCGCGGATGGCATTGAAGATCATATGGCAGCTCCCGGATAAAATTGTTCGGACGCGGCATTGTGTTCGATAATTGTCTGATACGCAGCGATACTTTGCGGTCCGGCGTACCCACGGACCCGTCTTCTGGGTTGCAAGATATGGTTATCCATCTCGTCGATGGCACCTACGAACTCTTCCGCCACTTCTATGGACTGCGGCGCTTTACCAAGGGCAAGGATCGCCCTTACGGCGCGGTAGTTGGCGTGCTTCAGACAGTCATTCAGATGCTGGAGAAAGGCGCGACACATATCGGGGTGGCCACCGATCACGTTATCGAATCGTTCCGCAACGATCTCTGGCCCGATTACAAGACTGGCGAAGGAATCGATCCGGCATTGTGGGCGCAATTCCATCCGCTCGAGGAGGCGTTGGGCGCGATGGGTGTGGTGGTTTGGCCGATGGTCGAACTGGAGGCGGACGATGCACTGGCGTCGGCCGCGACCATTGCTGCGCGATCGCGTCGTGTGCACAAGGTCTGTATCTGGACGGTCGACAAGGATCTCGCGCAATGTGTGCAAGACGACCGAGTCGTGCAAATGGATCGCCGCGCCAACAAGATCCTGGATGCCGACGCCGTGCGGGCGAAATATGGCGTCGTGCCTGCATTGATCCCCGACTATCTGGCGCTCGTGGGCGATGCGGCCGACGGTTATCCAGGCATCTCGGGTATTGGTCCGGTCACGGCGGGCCGAATGCTCAATCAATACGGGCCGATTGAAACGTTTCCGGCGCATGTGCTCGGTGATCGACGCACGCAGGCATTGTTGTTCAAGAAGCTCGCGACGCTCGAATCCGGTGCAAAGCTGTTCCGCAACGTCGACACGCTGCGCTGGCGTGGACCCACCGCTGCCTTCGCAGCGTGGGCCGATCGCTTGGCGGCGCCTGGTCTCCTGAAGCGCTGTGAAAGATTGCAGCACTAAAAGAAGCGAGGTTCCGCTTACCGGTAAAAGGCCTCCACCTTGCCCGTGAGCTTGATCAGTAGCGCATGCCCCTTGCGGTCAACCGTCTTGCCCGCGGGCACCCTGACCCACCCTTCGCTGATGCAGTACTCCCCCACGTCCTTGCGTTCGTTGCCGTTCAGACGGATGCCGATTTCATGCTCGAACACGGCTGCTACATAGTGGGGGCTGCGCGCGTCTGTGGACAGACGATCGGGCAGTGGCGGGCGCTGGGGAATGTCGGTCACGGCATGCCTTTGGGTTCTCGAATCCTGCGCACTATATCAATTGCGCTGCCGTACGCCAGAGCCGCTACTGGATCACTTTTTCCGCGCGCAACTGCAGCGGGCGCGGGACGCTTATGCCAAGGGCTCTCGCCACTTGGAGGTTAAGTGACAGCATGAATTTTGAAGGCTGCTGAACCGGAAGATCGGCTGGCTTTGCCCCACGCAGGATTTTGTCTACCTGCGACGCTCGCGTCAGATAGTTCTCCTCTGGGTCGACGGAAAACGACATCAGCGCGCCTTCTTCCACATGTGACGGTTCAAAGCTCACGAGTGGGACCTTGTATTGATTTGCCAGCTGGACGATCAGAGGCCAGTTCTCCGCAAAGATCCACGCCGGAGAAACAATCACAGCATGGGCTGCGCGCCGATGAGCTTCTTCCATTGCCGTGTTAATGCCTTCACGGGAGCGCACGTTGATCAAAGTCGCCTCGAAGCCGAGCTGCCGAAGAGCTCCGCTGGTCTCGTCGGCGCGCGTCGATAGCACTACCACACGGGTTGCCGTCGGCAGCAACTCCCGCAACATCGCTAGCCGCTTGGAGGTAACTTCGTCATAGTTGTACCAAACACCAGTGATGTTGCCGCCCGGTTTCGCGAGACTCGCGACGAACCCAGCCCTAACCGGGTCGTCTGCGACATTCATTACGATGGGTATGAGTTTGGTCGCGTTGAACGCGGCCATCGTGGCGCCGTAGCCAAGCGTCATAATGACGCTCGTGTTATGACGGACGAACTCCTCCGCGTATTGCCGTTGCAACTGAGAGTTGCCGCCTGTAGGTCGTAGTTCGAAAGTAAAGTCTCGCCCCTCCATCCACCCAAGCGTCCGTAGCAACGTAGAAAAAATCTTTGCCGTCTCAGTTTCGCTGGATGTTGTCAGATCCAGCATGCCTATTCTGCGCACATCCTTCGTTGGTTGGCCTTTCGCGCGAACACCGCTCACCACGAGCGCCGTTCCAACGAGCAATCGCAGCAGGTAACGTCGAGTCATGAGGCCAATCAGATACTAGAGCATGCTGGGTAGCGTAGTGCCGGCAAACCTTGGATCGCCGACATGCCTTCGCGCGCTGCTGCGCCTAGCGAAAAGTGCACCGATCAGGCCGAAACTTGAAACGAGGGACTGAACGTCAGCGCTGCACTTCGCAGGATTTCTTCTCCCGAACATCGCTGACGCGAGCGAGGCAATGCTACGCCGTCGCTTTCAGTGGGTCAACGCCCCAAAAAGATCGAGTGCTCACTTGCAAATGACTTCAGTATGTCTTCGCCACCCCTCATGCCAATGTCGGCTTCCAGCGGAGTTTGAACGACTGGAACGGGTCGATAACTGTCGTTCGCGGATCTGCAATCGGCCAGTTCCAGACGCTCGCCCTCAAATCGTCGTGGGGTCGGCGTTTGTGAGTTCTTCGTTCCGCTCAGTGACGATAAGCTTTCACACGAACCTTGAAGTCCATCGCCGGACCAGGCGTGGGCGCGGTCTTGGTCTTGAGAATGTAGTCGGGCGATTCCAGTTCCAGATCGAGCTTGTGGAACACGCGGGCCATCGACAGTGCCATCTGCACTTCGGCCAGGCTCTTGCCCAGGCAGGTGTGTGGGCCGCGGCCGAAAGGTGAGTACACGCCGGGCTGCAGGTGCTCTGCGCGTGCCTTCCCATAACGGTCGATGTCGAAGGTCTTGGCGTTGGGCCAGTATTCCTCCATGAAGTGCGGCACGCTTGTGCCGACGTAAATCATCTCGCCTTCATGAATTTGATGGCCGTCGAACACGAAGTCTTTGTTGGCGGTGCGCATCTGTGCGACGGCGATCGGGTAGAGACGCATCGTTTCCATGATTGCGCCATTGAGCGCGGGCAGTTTCTTGAGCAGGCCCTCTTCGTCGACTGCGCCAATCGCGAACAGCTCATCGACTTCCTTGAGCACGCGTGCCTTCACTTCCGGATGCTTGAGAACTGAGTAGACGACGGCAGAGGTGGTGTTGGCGACGGTGTCCAGGCCGGCAACGTAGGGGCCGGTGAGCGACAAGATAAGATCGCTCTCAGGCATCTTCTCGGGTGTTTCGATGTGCGCGGCCATGATGTCGTCGATCAGGTTGCGATCTTCCGGCTTGGTCGTGGCATACCGCGCTTTGGCGTCCTTGATCATCTTGTGGCCCAGCTCCATGACCCTGCCTTTGGCTTTCTTGTACGCAGGATGCTTGAGCAATATCTTGGGACGTTGACGCGTGACCAACACGTTCAGGATGTAGATGATCGCGGTGCGGATGTCCTTCACGTATTCCAGCGGTGCAGCGCCGGTGAGAATGGTGCCGAGCTGATCGACGACCATGTACTGCATGGCTTCGACAACGGGCACTTCCTTGCCTACTGGCCAGTCGCGTATGAGCGAGCCGTCGGTGATTGCGACGAGTTCGTTGTAGCGTCCCTTGATCGATTCCTTGGAATACCCATTGCGCAAGATGTCGCGCAATTCCTTGTGGCTGTCGCCATCTTCTCCGGTGATCATGCGCTTGGCGCCGTACTCGCCCACCAGTCCTTCCCAGAACTCTTTTGAGCGCAGGCAATCCTTGCCAGCGCGCGTGCCCATGAAGTTGGCGGCTTCAACGCCGGAGATAAGCACGTACTTCTCGCCGAGAATGCTGAGGCGACACACTGGACCGTAGGTGCGGTAGCAGTGTACGAAGAAGTCCGCTGGTCCTTTGGCCATGGCGAAAAGGCTGCCGAGCCACGGCAGCCCGGGTACTTGAGGCGTCTTTTTGAGCGCAACGGGTCCTGGAGTAGTAGTCACCGCGATCCACCGATGGGGTTCATGGTCATTCGTCGACTCCGTACTTGTCCCGACGCAGCGGCGCAAGGACACTATAATCGAAGGGCGGTCATTCTGATTCGTGACCGGTCGGAACGGATCAGGTGTCTGTTCGACCCGACGGAGCCCGAATCCATGAATGCCCGCTCAAGAGTCGCCAGCCAGGCCCTCGCGGTTGCGACGGCGCTTTCGATTTTGTCAACTCATTGTCCGCCGTTGCAGGCGCAAACAGCACCGGTCGTGCCGCCTACGATGGGTCCCCGCATCGGGCTCGCGCTGTCGGGCGGCGGAGCCCGCGGCATTGCGCATGTGGGCGTGCTCAAGGTCCTTGAGGAACTGCGCGTCCCGATCTCGTGCGTGACGGGCACCAGCATGGGCGCGGTCGTTGGGGCGACCTTCGCGTCGGGCCGGACGCCCGCGGAGATGGAGAAGCTCGTCCTCGAGGCCGACTGGGACAAGATCTTCAGGGACAAGCCCCCGCGCGGGGAAATCGCGGTCCGGCGCAAGGTCGACGATTACAAGACGCTGTTCGCACCCGAGGTGGGCGTCAAGGACGGCGGCCTGGCGCTACCCAAGGGCGTACTCGCCGGGATCGCGATCGAGTCGGAATTCCGCTCGATGGTGACGCCCGCCTTCGGCATCACCGACTTTCAGCAGCTTCCGATCCCGTTTCGTGCGATAGCCACCGACATCGAGACGGGCCAGGAAGTCGTGCTCTCCAGAGGCAGCCTGGCCCAGGCGATGCGCGCGAGCATGTCGGTGCCCGGGGCGATGTCGCCGGTCGCGATCGACGGGCGTCTGCTCGTCGATGGCGCCATCTCCGACAATCTGCCGATCGAACAGGCGCGCAAGCTCTGCGCCGACGTGATCATCGCCGTCAACATCGCGACGCCCCCGTTGACGCGCGACGAGATCACCTCTGCGCTTTCGGTCGTGGCGCAGCTCGTCAACTTTCTGGGCAAGCAGACGGTCGACGAGCAGCTCAAGAGCCTCACTGACAAGGATGTGCTGATATCGCCGGAGCTGGGCGAGGTTTCTGCGGTCAAGTTCGACCGCTCGAAGGACGCCATCCGCATCGGCGAGGAGGCGACGCGCGCGCTCGCCGACAAGCTCCGACGCTACAGCCTTCCGCCCGAACAGTACGCGGCGCTGCGGGCACGCCAAATAGCCGAGGCGAAGGCCCTCGGCACGGTCGACGAGATTCGCGTCGAGGGATTGGAGAAGACGAACCCCGCGGTCGTGCGCGAGCTCGTCGAGAGCAAGCCAGGCGAGCCGCTCACCGAAGAGAAGATCGGCGCGGACATGCGCCGCATCTTTGGCACCCGCGACTACGAGAGCATCGACTACCGGATCGTCGGCGGGGACGTCGGTCCTCGCGCGATGGTTATCACGCCGAAGGAGAAGTCGTGGGGGTCCGATTACCTGCGCTTCGGACTCGGCCTCGCCAGCGATTTTCAGGGTGACAATCAGTTCAACGCCCTCATCCAATACCGTAAGAGCTGGCTCAACCGGCTGGGAGGCGAATGGACGACCGAGGCGCAGATCGGCCAGAACACTCACCTTTCCACCGAGTTCTACCAGCCGCTCAACGAGGAGGGTCAATGGTTCATCGCGCCCAACGCGCTGATCGGACAGCAGACGCGCGGCGTGTTCGTGGGGAGTGACAAAGTCGCCAACTACCTGATCAGCACCGGGGAGGCTGGCGTCGACGTCGGCACGAACTTGGGGACTTGGGGCCAGCTGCGTACCGGTGCCGTTTGGTCGAAGGTCTTCGCAAGGGTCGACACCGGTTCGCCCGTGCTGCCTACGGTGCGCCAGACGACCGCGGGGCTGCGCGCGGCGCTCTTCGTCGATCAGACCAACACCGCCTGGTTCCCGTCCGACGGTTACGGGCTCACCGGGACGGCCTACGCTGCAATGACGTCATTCGGATCGGCGCAAAACTATCAGCGCCTCGAAGTGAATGCGCGCGCCATCCAAAGCTGGGGGGCCAACGTGTTCAACGTCGCCGTCAGCGGCGGCACCGCGCTCGGGTCGGACATGCCGGCCTACGAGTCCTTTACGCTCGGAGGTCCACTGCGACTGTCGGGCTACCGCATCAACGAGTTCTCCGGCCGTGAATACGCGTTCGGCCGGCTGATGTACTACCACAGGCTCTATGCGCTGCCGGATATCCTCGGGTCGGGGCTCTACCTCGGCGGATCGGCGGAGGTCGGCCACATCGCCAGCCGCTTCGACAACTCGCCCACGCCGGGAACGCTGTGGTCCGGATCGGTATTCATCGGTGCGGATACATTCCTCGGCCCCTCGTACGTCGGTGTCGGCTACGGCGGCGCGCGCAACTGGAGCCTCTACCTGTTGCTCGGCGCGCCGTAGCCTGGTGTCCCGAACGGCGACGTTGCTGACTCGCCTTCTGCTGAAGGCGGTGTATAGTACAGCCTGCGATTTGTTCAGTAGCAGTCTCCGGCCGATGACTGGCCGGCCTCTCAACGACAGAACCTGATTCGTCGACCATTCCTCAGAGAAGGATCCCGCAATGAAAAATCCAGCAATCAACATCATCATCGCGATCGTCGCAGCTTTCGCCATCAACGCTTCCGCGCAGACGGGCGTCGTCAAGAGTGAACCGGGCAAGGCCAGCGCCGAGAACACGGTTGACGTTACCGCCACGATCATCGCCATCGACAGGGCTACCCGCGACATCACGCTCAAGGGCCCCAAGGGCAACTGGGTGGTCATCACGGCCGGTCCCGAGATCAAGAACTTCGACCAGATGAATGTCGGTGACAAGGTCCATGCCAGATACGTCGAGGCGCTCGTGCTCGAGCTGAAGAAGGGGACCGACATGGCGGTCAGCCGCACCGAGGAGTCGACCGCTTCGGGCGCGAAGGCGGGGGCGCAGCCGCACGGCGTCGCCGGTCGTCGCATCACCGTCGTCGCCGACGTCGTCGCCACCAACATGCAAAAGCAGACTGTCACGCTGCAGGGTCCGCAACTCACTGCGGAAGTGAAGGTTGCGGACCCCGAGCAGTTCAAGCGGATCAAGAAGGGCGATCAGGTGGTCGCCACTTACACGCAGGCGCTTGCGATGGTGGTTGAAGCGGCTCCGAAGTAACAGTTGCAGCAGGCCTGCGGGCGCTACCAGCGATGCAGTTGACGAGGAGCTGGGGCGCCCGAGGGCATATCACGTATCAGGGCCGGAACCAGGCATTGCCCACCACGAGATACACCGCGTTCGTCCCGGGGCTGTGCGCGAAATCGACGCCTGCGTGCATTCCGAACTTGCTTGCCAACTCGTAGCGGAAGCCGAAACCTCCACTGCCGACGTTCTGCGTAGCGACGAAGGTCTGCCGATCGGTTCGAATCGTGCCGGCGCCGCCAAAGGCAACGATGCTCCAGCGGCCGTAGAACTGCCAGCGCGCCTCGACCTCGACCGACGCCGCCTGGTCGCCTTGATAACGCATCGCAGGCACCCCGCGCAGTTGCACGTACGGTCGCAGGAAGAAGGGCGTGCCATCCGAAGACCACGCATAGTTCCCCCGCGCTCCAAGAGTCACGTCATGGGGAAGCGGGTGCCAGCCGATGAGCACCTGCTGGAAGCGCTCGAAATTGGTAGTGGCACCGAGCGCGTCGCGCGAGGCGAGCCACGAAGATTCGGCATAGATTCCGCGGGTGGGCGTGAACACGTTGTCGCGCGTGTCGTACTCGACTATGGCGGTGGGCGCCGAGATCGTCACGCGGATGCGGTCGGCCAGCGGCTGGAAGGTCGCGGACTCGCGGGGCTTGGGGTCGACGTTGGCATAAACGTAGCGGAGGCCGACGGCCCATGGCGACTTGGGCGCGAGTTGCCAGTTCGCCTGCGCGACCATGCCCGAGAACTGCAGCGAATAGCGCACGCCCTGATTGAGTGACGATGGCGCGCTCCCGAGGCCGTAGAAATCGAGATTGAATTGTCCGGTAGCGGCGCCGAAGAGCGTGCGCAGGCGGCCGTCGAACCACCTGCTGGCATCGCCGCCAAACGCGCCCCACGTGCCGTTTTGCGTGGCGAATGCGCCTACGCCGGATATGTCGGGCCGTGACCAGCCTTCGTCGCCTGCTTCCGGGCGCGGGCGGAGAAACATGCCCGAGATACCGCCGCCATAGCCGACCGCCGGCTCGGTCACAATGATAGGGATGGGCAGGAAGCCGCGCGGGTCCTCGAGAAAATAACTGAGATCGAGCTGACCGTCCTGCGGATCGAAGAACCGCGCTTTTCCGGTACGCTTTGCGTCGACGTTCGCGGCGTCGGAGAGTATTTCCGCCCCTCGCAGCGGTTCGACGATCCCTTGGGCGATTGCCCCGGACGTGCCAAACGCCAGCAGGAGCAAAAGATACAGCTGTTTCATGGATTCTTCAGTCCCGGCAGCATTCGAGTATTATCTGATCATAACCGGGCCCTCGGGATCTTCGCAGGCGAATTCCGACGGCTGAGTCGCGTTTCTGGTGTGCATGGGAGGGACACAAATGGCCAAGTGCAAAGCGCCGTCCGCCACTATCGCACGTGGGCTGCTCGCGCTTCTCCTGTTTTCGGGTGGTGCTCTGGCCCAGACCGCGGCGACTCCCGCACCGCATTGGTCGGGGCTGCCGATATGGGGTCCGGAAGCGGAGGCCAAGGGCTATCAAATTCCACTCCCCTTCGGCGTCGGCGTCACCGCCTACTCGGCACGGCAGCCGGTGAACATTCAAGACCTGCAATTGGGATTCCGTGGAAACGACCCGGTCTCGGTCAAGAATTTCCTGCAGATCAATACCGTCGACACGTCCCAGAAGAATCGTCTCGGCGAAGTTCGACGTACTCTCTATTCCCGTTTCTCAGTGTCTACGCCGTCCTCGGATATACCACGGGAACGACCAAGGGGCTCATCCAGGTCCCCGCCGATCCCATCCTGGGCATCTTCGAGCCGCGAGAACTTCAGCTCAATGCTTCGTTCAATGGCCCGACATATGGCGCAGGTTTCACCGTCCAAGGAGGTACCAAAATCAATGACTGGCGGGACCTCACCGCCATCGTGGTGGGCGACTGGAACCGCACCCAGACCAAGCTGTCGTTCGAAAACGAAAGCCTGATAGCCAACACGAAGCCTATCGCAACGGTTTTTTCCGCCAGACTGGGCTTGCATGCCATCGCCAGCCCCACCATGGGCGGGGCGATCTGGATCGGTGCAATGCATCAGGCCATCCAGCAAAAGGTCGCCGGCGCCGTGGCCAATTCGGACCTTCAATTCGCGGTGGTCCAAGAGCCGCAGCAACCGTGGAACACGCTGCTCGGCGGTCTGCTCGAGTTCGGCAAGTCCGGCTATGTGCTCCTCGAGGGAGGCCTCGGCGCTCGCAAGTCGCTCCTCGCCTCAGCTGTGTACCGGTTCTGATCGCTCCTTTCCCTCAACAAGGGAGTGCGGTTAACTCCTGGCAACGGCCTGCCCTTCGGCACGAAGGCGCATGCCAGGTTCAGTCCGTCCTACGCCAGCTTCGGAATGGTGCTGATACGCGCATGACAGCCGGCGCGGTATTTTTGAGCCAGCCAATTGGGCCGCCATAGCCGAACATAGACGAGTGGTTAGTCCCTTATGGGTTTCCTCCCTTCCGAGGAAATCGACCCCGAGTATCGCCGCAGCACACACGGGCGATGATCACGGTGGAGTCCATGCATGACCGAAAACGGTCGAGTGATGCGCTCTGTCGCGATCGGCTTGTTCGCCGTGCTGTTTGTCGGATGCGCAACGCTGCCTCCGGGGTCGGATTTCCCGAAGGCTCCGTCGAGCGCGCTGTCACGCCCCGAGGAGACAAGACTCGGACGACAGTTCGAAGACGCCGCGCGATCGCATCAGGGAAATTCCGCGTTTCGCCTGATTTCGGTGGGAGTCGACGGCTTTCTGGCGCGTGCGCAGATGATAAATGCCGCCGAACAGACTCTCGATCTCGAGTACTACATCTTTCGCCAGGACGAGACCGGCCAGTTGTTGACCGAAGCCTTGTTGCGCGCAGCAGATCGTGGTGTTCGCGTCCGCGTATTGGTCGACGACGGAGACACGCTGCAGGGTGATGAGCGGATCGGGGCACTCGCCGCGCATTCGAACATAGAAATTCGGATTTTCAATCCCTTTGCCTATCGTGGCCACGTCGAACTGATACGAGCCGTTGAATTCGCGCTCAATGCGCCGCGGCTGGATTACCGCATGCACAACAAGCTGCTGGTAGTTGATAACGCGATCGCGCTTGTGGGTGGACGCAATGTCGGCGATCAATACTTTCAGGTCGACTGGGAGTCGCAGTTCGGAGACGACGATGTCTTTGTGGGAGGCCCGATCGTAAAGAAATTATCGGGGACCTTTGACGAATTCTGGAACAGCGATCTCGCGATTCCGGTCGTGGGGCTCGGTGATGTAAAGAGCTCGGATGCGGCTCTGATCTCGTACCGCAGGGCCCTGGAAGAAAGCCGCAGGCAATTCAAGGCGGTCGGCGCCGAGTATGCGAAACGGGTCTCGAGCGGCGAACCGCTCGCCGGGATTCTCTCGGGCAGGCTGCCTCTCGTGTGGGCTCGCGCACAGTTAGTCTATGACAGCCCGAACAAGAAGCTCGTTGAAAAGGGTGAGATGGTCGGCAGACTGATGCACAAGACCGTGGCTGAAGCGGTGGCGGCTGCGCAAACAGAGGTTCTGATGGTCACCCCTTACCTGCTGCCGGCGCAGGACGGAATGCGGGTGTTCAAGGACCTGCGCAAGCGTGATGTGCGCGTTCGCATCCTCACCAACTCGCTCGAGTCGACGCCGGAGCTGCTGGCACATTCGGGTTACATGAAATATCGCGTACCCATGCTCACCGAAGGCGTGGAGCTCTATGAGGTGCGCTCCCGACTGGGCAATGCCCGAGGCAGCGGCGAGTCGGCGGCGTTGGCGAGCTCCGGAAACTACGCGTTGCATGCAAAGCTGTTCGTATTCGATCGTCAAAAATTGTATGTCGGATCGATGAACTTCGATCAACGTTCGCACCATTTGAATACCGAGATCGGATTGATCATCGAAAGTCCCGAGTTGGCGCGCCAGACCGCGGCGCGCTTCGAGGCGATCGTGGTGCCGGCAAATTGCTACGCGCTGGCGTTGCGCAAAGTTCCAATGGGCGTATTGCCGGGATTGATCTGGCGTACCCGGGAAAGCGACGGTGATATTGAATACGAGGTGGAACCCGCCAGCAGCGCATGGCAAAGGGTGAAGGTTGATTTCTTTTCTTTGCTGCCTCTGGACAGGGAACTCTAGGTGCTGGCGAAGATGCACCCGACGGTCGATGGCACGCGAGATGGGGTATTCCTCGTGCCAGGGATTGCGCGAAGCGCGGCGTATTGGTCTCTGTTTGCAATCGGCTTGGTGATTTTTCCGCCCGCAGTGCATGCCGTTCCGTTGGATTCCCGGGACATCGCTGTCGCCATCCATCGTGACGGCGACGCGTTCGTGGTTGATGTCGACTTTACCGTCCAGGCCAAACCACAGGAAGCGTGGGACGTCATGACCGATTACGACAACATGGCGCAGTTCATCTCTAACGTGGACATGAGCCGGATCATCCGGCGCACGAACAGCGGTCTCGAGGTGGCACAGACAGGCCATCTCAAGTTCGGGCTGTTCGACTTCAAGGTCGACAACGTGCGAGAAATCGAATTTGACCCGCTACAGGAGATTCGCTCGAAGCTTGTACGCGGCGACATGAAGGCGTCGGCCTTCACGACCCATTTCGCCGCGGAGGGGGACGCGACCCGGATCACCAATCACGGGCGCTTCACTCCCGACCGCTGGATACCACCGGTGATTGGTACGCTTGTGCTCGAGTCCGAAACCCGGAAGCAGTTTGCCGAATTTCGCGCAGAGATCGTGCGACGGCAGGTCTCCGAGGCGATGAACCGGGAGTCGGGAAACACGCAAAGATCCCGGGAATCTATGCGTTGACCAAGAGCAAAGCATTTTAGACAGCGAGCCGTCTTCAACCCTTCAGGAATCCACTCATCCGGGTCGTTTCCGAGCTTAGGCGGTCGTTCTCGGGATCGTCGAGGGCGAGAACCTTGCGCTGCAGCGGCGAGAGCGTCTCGATCGTCTGCGCCCGCAGCAACGCCTTCTGGAATTGCTGTTGCGGCTTGTCGACGCGAGTGTAGAAGCCATGCAGCGCGCGGCGGCACTGCTCTGTGCGATTGCCGGTGCCTGCGTGCCACATATGCGTGTTCATCACGACGACCGTGCCGGCGCGGCCGGTGACGAGCTGCTCGTCCGGCAGCGTGTCGCGGTTTCCAGGCGGGGGAACCCGCCGCCAGGTGTGCGAGCGCGGAATCATCCGCGTCGCGCCGTTGTCGGGCGTAAAGTCGTCGAGCATCCAGATCGTGTTGCACACCCAGTAGCCGCGCTCGTCGGCGATCGCGCCGGCGTCCACGTGCCAGGGCTGCGCCTCCGGATTGTTCGGATTGGTCGAGCGCGCGTTCAGGCTGGATAGTTTGTAGTCTGGCCCAACGACGGCCTCGACGCATTCCAGGATCCCGGGCATCACGATCATCCGCGCGAAGACATCCCCTTTGTCGACGAGATTGGCCAAGCGCCGCGTGCCTGGTTCCAGAAGGAACTCGGCGCCGGCATCGTCTCCTTCTTCTACCCAGAGCGCTTCGACGCGCTCGCGCATCTCCTCGAGCATCGACGCGGGCACAAAGTCCGGTAGCAGGAGATAACCGAGCTCATCCAGTTGCCGGCGGTTTGCGGCGCTGAGGATTGTCATCGTGAGCCTCGGCGCGACGCGCTTGGGGTGCTTGGGCCCCGATCACTTGGTTCTGCTGCCACGTATCCCCCGAAGATTCGATGCAAGGCCTCAAATATAGACGAAACGCTGGACTGCCTATAGCCAAGAGCAACCGCAGCGCGTCGTCTGCCTCGGCGGCGAAGTGTGCCTGTAATATGAGCGCATTACACACAAGCTAGGGCAAGCTTTATGGGCGTGTGTGACACGACCGCAGTCGCCGCGTGGCTGATTGATGGAGCACGTTCGGCCGTGACTCCGCAAGACGTGCTGCAAAGCTTATGCGATCGCCTCGTCGATTGCGGAATTCCTCTGTGGCGTGCAGCGGTTCTCGTGCGCACGCTGCATCCCCAGGTAACGGGTCGCAGGTTCTTGTGGCGCATGGGTCGCGGCGTTGAAATGTCGGAGTTGCGATTCGAAGGCCTGCAAACGCAAGAATTCCTGAACAGTCCGGTCGCGCGCGTTTATGCCACGGGTGCGGCGATGCGGCGGCGATTCGCCATAAACGATGATGCCGCGGATTTTCCCGTGCTCCAGGACCTCCGGGCTGAGGGGGCGACGGACTACCTGGCCTCGCCACTGACTTTCACCGACGGCACGATTCACGTGGCAACCTGGGCGACGCAGCACCGCGACGGATTTTCAGACGAACAGATCGCCGGCATCGAAGCCATCCTTGCACCGCTGACACGCGTTGCCGAGATTCGCGCGCTGACGCGAACGGCAAGCAACCTCCTTGATACGTACGTCGGACGCAACGCCGGCAAACGCATCCTTGCCGGACAGGTCCAGCGCGGTCACACGGAGGTCATTCACGCGGCCATCTGGCTGTCGGATATGCGAGGGTTCACCACACTTGCCGACCGGCTGCCACCGCAGACCCTGACTGACTTGCTGAATCGCTATTTCGATTGTCAAGTTCCCGCGATTGTCGATCGCGGTGGCGAGGTACTGAAGTTCATCGGCGACGGTTTGCTCGCGATCTTTCCTGTCGACGCGAGCCCGATGGACACTCAGAGCGTCTGCGGCAATGCGCTGGCCGCCGCCTGCGACGCGCAGACGAACATTGCCAATCTGGGTAAATCCGCCGGCATCGAAAATCTCGAAGATGTGCGTTTCGGGTTAGCGCTCCATCTGGGCGACGTGCTCTACGGCAACATCGGCGGCGGCAATCGCCTGGACTTCACCTGCATCGGCCCGGCTGTCAATCTCGCTGCGCGTATCGAGAAACTGACTGGCAAACTGGGGCAGTCCGTTCTTGCTTCCGAGGCCTTCGCGCGTCATTGCAACCCGCCATTGAACCCGCTGGGTGAGTACACGCTTCCCGGCTTCAATCTCACGCAAAAAGTGTACGGCCTCAGCGAAGACGCAACGGGCGGTTAGGGTCGAATGCGGTCCGGCTGCTTTCGGCCACAAGCGGTCTTTGGAATTTCCGCCTGTTACCGGACCATCATGACAATGCGCAGACGGCCGACATGCATGCTCCACACCCCGGCCAAGCACTGCGCGCTTGTTACCGTACGAAGAAAAACGGCGAACCCTACGGTTTGCCGTCGTCAACTTCACATGGGGGTCGTTCAGCCATCAGCCCGTTCTGAGCGGCTGCGCCGTCCAGCGCAGCCCCCGCATGCTCCGGTCGTACTCGGCTATCACCTGAGCGCCGAGTAACAGGACAATCGCCGCCACTTCCAGGCTCAGCAAAATGACGATCACCGTCGCGAGAGATCCGTAAACCGTGTTCACCTGCGAGAGAGTGGAGAAGAACCAGACCAGGACGTGTCGCATCAGCTCCCACAGTAGCCCTGCCGTAACGCCGCCGACCAGCGCAAGGCGCCACGAGGGGCGCTTCACCGGCATCACCATGTAGATCGAGGTAAGTGCGAGGATCTCTCCTGCAACGCCGATCAGATAAAGCACGAACCCGGACATGCCGACAAGCGAGTGCGTGCGCCCGAAGATCTCGATACTGTCTTGCTCCATCGCCTGCAGCACGCCCGCAACGAATGTGACGGCGAGAAGTCCAAAGCCCAGGCACGCGATGTAACCGAAGGGAATCAGCGCCGAGACGAAGAAGCGCCGCCGTTGGACGCGCACTCGATGGTAAAAGATTACCGACATCGCGTTCTCCACGACCTTGAACGCGATTGCACTGAAAAAACCCAACGTGATCATCAGCAACCAGCTGAACACCTTGCGGTGGTCGAGGAATTGCGTGAGCTCCCGCATGATCGCATCAGACTGCCCCGGCACAACCAGATCCAGATAGCGATCAAGCGTCGCGAGCAGGGCAGCCTGATCGATGAAGTGCGTTAGCGCGATCAGGGCCAGGATCAGCAGGGGAAGGATCGACAGGAGCGTGTTGTAGGCGATGGCGCCGGCCAGCAGGTAGCCCTGGTTGGCGGCAAAGCTCTTGACCACCCTGAGCGCAAAGGCCCCAGGATGCTTTAGCACATCGGTGTGAGGACGCAAGCGCGATCTGATGCGGGCTGAGCGGGCGCCTCCATTTTTGCCAATTGCCGTGCCGCGATTTCGCAAGTCACCCCCCTGTCGAGTCGGCAGTTTACGTCGATCCGATTCTAAAAGGTACGAAGCGAGCGCGCTAATGCGGTGACGGAGAGTGATCTATGTAACCACCCCAGCAGTCCCGCTGACAGGTGCGCCTGTCAAAGCCGCTTCACTTCTAACCGGGCCCACTCGCGCAGGCTTCCTGAGGCGGTTGCTTGGTCATGGGCAAGGTCCGCCTTGGCCTATTGTGTCGGACCGCTACGGGTCGCAGGCGATCACCGATCTCGGGCTGCATATCGGCGGGCGTCCCCGCAGAGGACTATTTGAATAACTTTCTGTAGCTGGGCTCGTCAGTCGCGAGTTGTTTCAGAAACGTTCGCCAGTTGCCCGCCAGCTCTGCATACATGGCGTCGTAGCGCCACGTTCGATGACGCTTTCCACGCACGTAGCTTGGGTGCCCCAGTAGTTTATGTATATCAGGCAGCGTTTTGTCGAGAATGGGGAATGCAAAAGCTGTGGGCGTTTTCAGCCAGTCAATCGCCAAAATGTCGCCGTGACCACTCGATCCTCGGAAAAAGCCCACCAAATTGCGGGCGTGAAGCAGGAATGCTTCCAGCGCAATGTCCCCGTACGGTGGCGCTTGCTGTTTGCGGCATTCTTCTATGGCGACGCCCAGCATGGTGAATTCATATTCCAACGTCTTGGCCGCCTCTGATGGGTTTGGCGGACGACGTGGCTTGCGCACGTTGCGGGTGCTTCCCCGCAAGCGGGCGAGAAGCGGTGTAAGCATGGCGTTTGTCCTGAGGTGACGCATCTTCGACGCGAACGACTAGCATACCGTCGACTCTGTCGGATAAACAGCATTGAGCTGTCCTGTCTGAGTTGATCATCGTAGCCATGTCGGCACTCCATTGGGAAGCGGGCAGCCTTGCCTCATGTGCCTGCCCGTTGTATATAGGCTGCGCGACCTGCGTTCGCGGGTCGTGGCGCATTTCCCTTTTGCATCGATCCTGAGGAGTGAATGCCATGAATTTACGTCGATTTATTTCGTACGCGATATTGATTTTGACAGCGGTATTCGCAAGCGGTGCCGGAGCCTGGATCCGTAGCCCCGCCGTTAACTTTGCAGTCTTGCCGCCGGGCACGGCGCATCCGGAGGGAATCACCGCAGATGCGCAGGGCAACATCTACGTCGCAGACTTCGACGTCAGCAAATTGTCAGGTCCGGGCAATGTCGTCGTGTTCGACCATGCTGGTCGACTGCTGCGCAAGCTCGACGTAAGCG
Organism: uncultured beta proteobacterium; assembly: GCA_963741315.1. Taxonomy (GTDB): domain Bacteria; phylum Pseudomonadota; class Gammaproteobacteria; order Burkholderiales; family Casimicrobiaceae; genus PALSA-1003. The sequence goes on along the minus strand of CAVUHK010000002.1, from coordinate 15,398 downwards.
GTTCAAGCCCGCTGCTGCTTGGCCTTGCCTTCCAACCACACACCAATGCACTGCTGGTGCTGGATTTCGGCAATGGCAACGTCCTTCAGGTCGATCCGCAAACCGGCGCTGCAACCGTATTCGCATCCATCGGCCCGCCACCGAGCGGACACGGAATCAACGGACTGACCTTCGATGCTGCCGGCAACGTCTATGTGTCCGATTCATTCGGGGCGACCATCTGGAAGATCCTTGCCGTAGGCGGCGCAGCGAGCGTCTGGGTCCACGACACGGCAACACTCGGCACGTCGGGTGTTCCTCCCTTCGGCGCCAACGGCGTTGCGTTCAACAATGCGCATAGTGCGATGTTCGTCGCCAACACCGGCAACGACACGATCGTGAAGATCCCGGTGGATATCCACGGCAATCCGGGAGCGCCGGCAGTGTTTGTAAACAGCATCAACGGTGCCGACGGCCTGATCATCGATAGCGCGGACAATCTCTGGGTCGCCGCCAACCAGGCGGACGAGATCGTGGTCGTCGACACCACGGGTCGCGCGATCGCGAAGCTCGGCGACTTCGACGGCATCGATCCGAGCGGCGCGCCCAAGGGCCTGCTGTTTCCGGCGAGCCTCGTATTCAGCGACGGCTTCGTGTATGTAACGAACCTGGCGCTCGACCTCAGGGTCGCCGTTGGCCCATCCGCTGTGGCCGTGGATTCGCCGTGGACCGCCGAGGTTACGCGGTTCAACGTCGCACGCATACGCGCACAGATTCCACCGTTCAAATAGATCGGTTCGTTCCCCCGCAATTCGACTCGCGGTTCGCGTGCCGAAGTCGATCGCCCGGCTATCAAATGCGGGCGATCGCTAATTCGGCCAGAACCGGGTGTTTGCCGGTGCGGCTGAAGCCTCCGTTTCGAGGCGTGTTATGGTTGGGCTTCCTATCGATTGCGGGGCGAGCCACCGATGGATCGGCGAGCGTTCATTGGCAGCGTAGCAGGTGGTCTACTCGCTATGCCGCTCGCAGCGCGGGCACAGCAACCGGCGATGCCGGTGATCGGATTTCTCAATAGTGGTTCAGCGGCATTAATGGCAGCAGACCAACTGCGCGGCTTCCGCCAAGGCCTGAGCGAAGCCGGCTACGTCGAGGGCCGCAACGTAGCGATCGAGTACCGCTGGGCGGAGGGTCAGTACGACCGACTGCCGCAGCTCGCAGCAGATCTGGTTGGGCGCAAGGTCTCCGTCATCGCCGCGACGGGCGGTATCCCTTCCGCGCTGGCGGCCAAGGCAGCGACCATGACAATTCCGATCGTCTTCGTCATGGGCTCTGACCCGGTCAAAGCAGGTGTCGTAGCCAGTCTCAGTCGGCCGGGAGGCAACGTCACGGGGGTAGCCTTCCTGATCAATACGCTGGGACCAAAGCGAGTTGAGTTGATAAGCCAAATGGTGCCCAGGGCTTCGACGATCGGAATGCTCGTGAATCCGACCAATCCGGACGCCGAGGTGGAAACGAGAGACGCGAGCGCCGCGCTTCAGTTGCTCGGGCGAAGGCTGCTTGTGGTAAAGGCCAGCACCGAGAAAAATCTCGACGCCGCCTTCGCCACACTCGGCTCCGAGCGTGCAGGTGCACTCGCCGTAGCCGGAGACCCATTTCTTGCGGGCAAGGCGCGTCATCTGGTCATCGCTCTGGCGGCCCGCCACAGGATGCCCACGATCTACGCGTTCCGCGAAGACGCGGTCGCTGGCGGCTTGAGCAGCTACGGCACCAGCCTCACCGACGCGTATCGCCAGGTCGGTGTCTATGTGGGCGCAATCCTCAAGGGCGCTACGCCGGGGGAGATCCCGGTGATTCAGTCCGCCAAATTCGAGTTAGTGCTCAATCTCAAGACGGCCCGAGAATTGGCGTTGACGATCCCGCAGTCGGTGCTGCTGCGCGCGGACGAGGTGATTCAGTAGCCGAACGTTGCGGGTTGATCGCCGTTGAAAAGATGCCTGAACCAGCCATTGGCGCCAATATCACGCTCACGTCCGACGCCTGCAACCGGTCATTCGCCGAATTCGATTCATTGTCGGCGCGATTTATTGGATTACCTCGTCCGCGCGCGACAGCAGGGACTGTGGGATCGTGAGGCCGATCGCCTTCGCAGTCTTGAGGTTGATGACGAATTCGAATTTGGTGGGTTGCTCGATTGGAATGTCGCCCGGCTTCTCGCCCTTTAGGATCTTGTCGGCGAGGACCACGACGCGCGGGAAGTAAGCCTCCCGGTTGGGTCCGTACGACATCAGCACGCCCGCGTGCGCCTGATTCGCTTGGAATGCAATGCTCGGCAATCGATATTTCTGTGACGCCGCGGCGAAGACCCCTCGCGGGAATCTCGGCGACGTCAGAACGACGATGCCGGTTCGTTGCACGCGCCCGAAACCGCGCAGCGCATCGTCGAGATTCGTGACCGCGCTAAATTCGATCACCACCGTGTCAAGCCCCTTTGCGCGCGCTGCAGCCTGCCCGATCTCCAATTGATCGCGGCCAGTGCCCGGATCCCACAGCAGGGCCACGCGCTCGATCGTTGGCGCTGCCTCGCGCAAAAGCTCAATCCATTTGCCGGCCAGCGATGGCTGGTCCATGAACAGACCGGTCACATTGCCACCAGGCCTGGCAAAGCTCGCCGCGAGCCCAGAGCGAACTGGATCGGTCTCGAGATCGAGCGCGACGATTGGCGTCACGTTGGTGGCTTGGGCCACAATTCTGACTGCCTCACCCCCCACAACAATTAGCACTCCGACCTTGAGCGCGATCAGTTCTGCCACGAGTTGCGGCAAGCGCTGCGCGTCGCGTTCTGCGAACCGCAACAATATCGTCTCACCTTCCACATATCCCAGCCGCTGCCAGGCCGGCTTCAGCAACAACACGCTCGCGTTGCTGGGGGAGATCGGGTCCAGGGCCAAGTAGCCAATCTTGCCCGCCGGGCGTGGCGCTTGCGCATGCGCAAGACAAGACGCGCCAATCAGGCCGAACATACTGCGGATTAGCGCGCGCCGATCCATCACTGAATTACCTCGTCCGCAGGCACAACGGGGATCAGGAGACGCTACGCCGTCGCCCTCCGAGGGTCAAGCCGAATTGGCCCGATGTGGACAGGTTCGGCGCGGCAACCTACGATGATGTCCATGAGAATCGGCATCGTCGGTGTGAGCGGCTACGGCGGTAGCGAGCTGTTGCGGCTCTGCGTCCAACATCCTTTGTTTGAAGTCGTGTACGTGGCGGGCGACAGCAGCGCCGGTCAGACGCTCGCGCAGCGCTTTCCGACGCTCGCCGGGCACCGGGCCGGCAAGCTTGTGATCGAACCCTTCGTGCCGGACAGGATCGCCGGTATCGATCTTCTGTTCGCCTCGCTGCCGACTGGCAAGTCGCGCGAACCACTCGCGCGCGTCCCGCAAGGAATCAAGATCATCGACGTGGGAGGCGACCACCGCTTCGTTGAAGGTTGGACTTACGGACTGACCGAGCTCGCGGGTCAGCGCGCGAAGATCGCCGGCGCGAACCGGGTCGCCAATCCCGGCTGCTATCCCGCGGCCGCGCTGCTCGCCCTCGCGCCGCTCGTCGGCGCAGGACTGGTCGAGCCCGAGGGGATCGTGGTCGACGCAAAGAGCGGGGTGACCGGCACGGGGCGCGGAGGTGCGAGCGCCTTTGGCTTTGCCGAAACGAACGAGGACCTTTTTGGTTACGGGTTGGGAGGACACCCGCATGTGCCGGAACTGGTATCGGCGCTGAGTGAGCTCGCGGGACGCCCGGCAAGCATCGCCTTCACGCCGCACCTCGTTCCCATGACGCGCGGCCTTCTTGCAACGTGTTATGCGCGCCCGAGCGGCGCGATCAGTACCGCGCGCCTTTACGAAGCCGCGCGAAGTTGGTACGACGGTGAAGCGTTCGTGCGCGTCGTTCACCTCAACGACGGACGTGGTCCACATACCAAGTGGGCCAACGCCTCGAATTTCGCCTTCCTGTCCTATGCAATGAACGAACAGACCGGGCTCGCCGTCGCGTTGGCAGCGATCGACAACCTCGGTAAGGGTGCGTCCGGCCAGGCGGTGCAGAATGCGAACCTCATGACCGGGCAGGACGAAGCGGCGGGACTTACGGCATTGCCGGTGTGGACCTGATCGGGAGCGCCACGGTGGGACGAAGCACAGAGACCGCGCAGTCACCGGCCGGAACGCGCCGTGGGTGGCGCACGCGCATGCTTACGTTGCTGTCGACGATGGCGATCATCGCGGCCGGCGCGCCGGCGCTGGCCCAGGACGACTATCCGACCCGGCCGGTGAAGATCATCGCGCCGCAGGCGCCGGGCGGCGGCGTCGACCTGGTGGCGCGCATCATCGCCGACCGCTTGCGCGTCGCGACGGGGCAAGCCTTCGTTGTCGAGAATCAGGCCGGCGCAGGCGGCGCGATCGCCACGCAGATGACCGCGCGCGCGCAACCCGACGGCTACACGCTCGAGATCGGCTACGTCGCCACGCACGCGACCAATCCGGCGGTGAAGCACAATCTCGGCTACGACGCGGTCAAGGATTTCACGCCGATCGCGATGCTGGGCGGCACGCCCAACGTGCTGGTAGTGGCGCGCGCGGTGCCGGTCAGTACGCTCAAGGAATTCGTCGCCTACGCCAAGGCCAATCCCGGCAAGGTCAACTACGGCACCTCGGGCGTGGGCACGCTCAACCATTTGCTCATGGAGCAGTTCAAGCATGCGTCGGGAGTGCCGAGCCTGGCCATCCCCTATCGCAGCATTGGCCAGGCGTTCACCGACGCCATGGGCGGGCAGATCCAGGCGGTGTTTCCGGGGCTCGCCGCCGCGCTGCCGCACATTCGCTCCGGTGCGTTCAAGCCGCTGGCGGTGACCGGCGAGCGTCGCCAGGCGCTGTTGCCCGACGTGCCCACCTTCAAGGAATCGGGCTACGAGGGCTTCAACGGGTTGACCTGGTACGGCATCGTCGGCCCCGCGAAGTTGCCCGAGCCGATCGTGCTCAAGCTCAACGACGAAATCAACAAGGTGCTGGCGTCGCCGGACCTGCGCGAGAAGTTCGGCGCAGAGGCGCTCAACGTGATGCCGATGACGCCGACGCAATTCGGCAAGTACATGGCCGACGAGATCGCGCACTGGACGGCCGTCGCGCGCGCAAGCAAGATCGAAGCAGAGTAGCATCGGCACGATGTCGCTTCCGGAAATTTCCGTCTCGCAGCGCCTCGCTGCGGCGTTCGCCGCGGCGCCTGCACAACTTCCCGTCGAACTGAGCACCATGTGCGACTCGGTGCTCACCGACGTCGCCGGGCTGTGCGTGGCGGCGCGCCATAGCGACTACGTGCAGGCGACGCTGCGCGCCATCGCCGAGCCCGGCGCGTGCACCGTGATCGGCCACGCCGGCAGCTACAACGTCGCCACCGCGGCGCTGTGCAACGGCACCGCCGCGCACGGCGAGGACTACGACGACACCTTCGAAGGCGGTCCGGTGCACGCCGGCGCGGTCATCGTTCCTGCCCTGCTTGCCACCGCCGAGCAGCACGACATCGCGGGCCGCGACATGACGCGCGGGCTCGCGGTGGGCTGCGAAGTGATGTGCCGCCTGTGTCTGGTCGCGCCCAAGCGCGTGCACAAGGCTGGATTTCACCCCACCGCGGTGTTCGGCGCGCTCGGCGCCGCCGCTGGCGTGGCGACCGCGCTTCGTCTCGACAACACGCAATGGGTACAACGCGCTCGGCATCGCCGGCAGCATGGCGTCGGGCATCATCGAATACCTCGCCGAAGGCGCGTGGACCAAGCGCATGCATCCGGGTTGGGCGGCGCAGGCGGGCTACCGAGCCGCGCGCATGGCGCAGGAAGGATTCACCGGCCCGCGAACGCTGTTCGAGGGCGAGCACGGATTTTTTCACGGCTTCGCCAACAGCGACGGCTGCGACTTCGCCGCGATGCTCGAGGGCGCAGGGACGACGTGGCTGGCGTCCGACATCGCGTTCAAGGCGTACGCCTGCGGCACCATGGCGCATCCGTACATCGACTGCGCGCGCAAGCTCGTCGCCGACGGCTTGAATCCCGCGGATGTCGTCTCGATCGAGTGCAAGACCGCCGAAGGCATCGTGCACCGCCTGTGGGAGCCGCTGGCGGCGAAGCAGCATCCGCCCAACGGCTACGCGGCCAAATTCAGCATTCCCTACGCCATCGCCGTCGGCATGCTGCGCGGCGACGCGGGACTCGTCGACTATGAAGAGGCTGTCGTGCGCGATCCTGCGGTGCGCGCGCTTGCCGCCAAGGTGCGCTACATCGTCGACCCGGACAATCCCTACCCGCGCCAATTCACCGGCCATGTTCGCGTCGCGCTCGCGTCGGGCGAAGTGCGCGAGGCCAGCCAGGATCATTTTCGCGGCGGTCGCGACGAACCCATGTCGGCTGAAGCGCTCGAAGCGAAGTTCATCGCCAATTGCATCTACGGCGGCTGGGACGCCGATCGCGCGCGCAGCGCGCTGGCGACGCTGCGCGGCTTGCGCGCCTCGCCGGCGATCGACCTCACCACGCTGCGAGGCTAGGCACCATGGATACGTCACCGCTTCAAGGCAAGGTCGCCCTGGTGACCGGCGCGGGACGAAACATCGGGCGCGCCATCGCGCTCGCGCTCGCCGACGCCGGCGCGAAAATCGCGGTGAACGTGCGCGCCAGCCGCGACGAGGCGCAGGCGGTGGTCGATGCCATCGCGGCGCGCGGCGGCGAGGCCATGCTGGCTGCCGCCGACGTCACGCAGCGCGCCGAGGTCGACGCGATGATTGCCGCGGTCGCCGCGCGTTTCGGACGGCTGGACATCGTCGTCAACAACGCCGCCATCCGCCGCGAATCGTCCTTCGCCGAGCTTTCGTTCGCCGACTGGCGCGCCGCGCAGGCGGTATGCGTTGACGGCGCGTTCCATTGCACCCAGGCGGCCCTGCCGCTGCTGCGCGAAAGCGGCGCCGGTGCGGTGATCAACATCGGCGGCATGACGGCGTACACCGGCGCGTCGCATCGCGCGCACGTCGTGACCGCCAAGGCCGCGCTCGGCGGGCTCACCCGCGCGCTCGCGCACGAGTTCGCCGAATTCGGCATCACCGTCAACTGCGTATCGCCTGGCCTGGTCGACACGACCCGCACCGGCACGAGTGCATCAGCGGCGCCTGCGCATCACGCGCATGCGCAGACTTTGCTCGGGCGACGCGGCCGGCCCGAGGAAATCGCCAGCGCCGTCGTCTGGTTCGCGAGTCCCGGCGCGCGCTACACGACCGGCCAGACCTTGCACGTCAACGGCGGCGCTTACCTGGGCGGCTGATCAACGGCGCGACGAAGCTTGCGGTCCCTCAAAACTTGCATTGCGGCACCGCGGCCGGAAGCTCGCCGCGGAAAGCTTGGGTGACCGGCGCGATGAACACCGTCACATCCTTCGCTGGTGCACCGGACTCGTTGCGGCCGATATGGCCGTGGCCGGTGTCGACGTAACCCTCACCCTTCCCCACGACCTTTGGCGTACAGGTGGGATCGTTCAGTTCGTAGAATGTCACCTTGCCTTCGAGCACGGTAATGAACACCGGGCCCGGATGCGTGTGCCAGCCCGTGGAGCTTCCCGGCGCGTAATCGTGCGTGCGGACCACGATGTCCACCGGGCGCTTCGCTTCCGCGGCGAACTCCAGACTACGGGGGTCGCCTTGCACGCTGAAGGCGCTGTAAGTGCCCCTACCGATCAGATTTGGGGTGACGCCGGTGGGCGGATCGGCCCACGCCGACGCTGTGGCGCCTAAGACAAAGATGCCAAGAACGGTGGTTCGCTTCATGATGTGCTCCGGTGGAGACGCGGCGTATGTCGCCGCCCAGCCTCACTCTCACGCGTCCTGGTACGCGTTGTCACGAAGGAACGCCGAAACTTCGGCGAAATGTCGCCGAAATCGCTAGGATAGGCCACCACAGTCGGCCAGCGGGAGGCTGCCGATGCCCCATGCAGAAGTGCGCAGTCTTCGCTTCGACCGGTTCACGCTGGAGCCGGACACGCGGACACTTGCATGCGACGGTGCCGCTGTGCCGCTACGTCCCAAGTCGTTCGACCTGCTTTGGTACCTCGCGACGAGCGCGCCGCGTACGGCTACCAAGGAAGAGTTGCTGACGGCGGTCTGGGGTTCGGTGGTCGTCGGCGATGATTCGCTGGTGCAGTGTATCGGCGGGATTCGTGCCGCGCTGAACGACACCGAGCGGCGCCTGGTGCAGACCATCGCTCGGCGCGGATATCGACTGCACGCCGACGTTTATCCGCTGGAAGCAGTCGTACCGGCATCACCCGGCTTCGGAGCTGCAAACCGCGCGAGCCAGCACAGCAACGATGTCGCGTCACTGCCCGCAACGGCTCGCGCCCCGTCCAACCGTCGTCTCGCGCGGCGGACGTACTGGATGGCGATCGCAAGCGTTCTACTCGTCGCTGCCGCGCTTCTCCTCGCGACGCGACTTGCGAATCGCGGCGCGGCAACCAGTCCATCGATCTCGATCGCGGTACTGCCGCTGCGCAATCTCGGCGCGGATCCCGACCAGGCGTATCTCGCCGAAGCGCTGACTTATGAAATCACAACCGACCTGTCGCGCATCAAGGGCAGCGTTGTCATTGCGCAGAACTCGTCATCGCGATACGACGCCGCCGAAGCCGACCTTGGCCGCATTGCGCGCGAGCTCTCTGTCCATTACGTGCTACAGGGCGCGGTGCAGCGCATGGATGAACACGTTCGGATCAACCTTGTCCTCGTGGAAACGGATACCGGCCGGCAGCTCTGGGCCGAGCGTTTCGACGCCGACCGACGCGATATCCAGGCAGTTGGGGTGAATGTCACCGATCGCGTGGCGCAGGCGCTTGAGATGGAGCTCTACGGCGCGGAAGCTGCCCGGGGGCAGCGCGAGCGACCGCTGAACCCGGATGCCTATGACCTTGCAATGCGCGGCTGGACATTGTGGAACCGCCAACGGTCTGAGACGGTGGCGGCGGGCCGTGAACTGCTGCTGCAGTCGCTGGTGCTCGATCCTCGTTCTGCATTCGCATGGCAGACGCTGGCCTACACCTACGCGTGGGACCTGTGGAACCGGATTCCCCCGCGCAGCCAAAGGCGCGAGGAGTGGATGCAGCGCCTGGAGGAAGCAGCGACGCGGGCCTATGCGCTCGATGCCGACTACTCGCAGCCGCTTTGCACCCTCATGATGTTGCGCCGCCAGTTCGAGCAATCGCTGGCGTGTCGCGAGCGGGTGATCGAGCGCTATCGAAACGATCCCGTGGCGCGGCATCTGGCCGGCGTCACGGAAATCTACCGTGGTCATCCCGAAGCGTCGTTCCGATACGAGCGAGAAGCCATCCGCATCAGTCCCCGCGACACCCGCATGCCCGGCTTTCTCGGTGCGATCGCGACGGCTCACCTTCATCTCGGCCAGTATGACGAAGCGTTGACGGCAGCGGAGCAGGCGGTCGGCAACAATCCGGAGTGGGCGTTTGGCTACGCGCTCGTGGCAGCTGCGGCCGCACATGTGGGGGACATGGCGAAAGCACAAGCGGCCGTGGCGCGGCTGCGAAGCCTCCAGCCCGGCATAACCATCGATACCTATCGCAACGAGGAGATCTCTGACCGACCGGAATACGCGGCGCAGCGGGAACGTTTTTACGAGGGGTTGCGCAAGGCAGGTTTGCCGGCGTAGGTAGAGCTAAAGTCTGCCGTCCGTGGCGATAGCGGTCATAGTGGCCGCGTACACTGAGGAGGTCATGAACAATCGCCGCACTGAGCAAACCGGCGCTAAGCGCAATTACCAAAGCGCCAAGGCTGCGCTCGGCGGGCTCACCCGCGCGCTCGCACACGAGTTCGCCGAATTCGGCATCACCGTCAACTGCGTATCGCCTGGCCTGGTCGACACGACCCGCACCGACACGAGCGCATCAGCGGCGCCTGCGCATCACGCGCATGCGCAGACTCTGCTCGGGCGACGCGGCCGGCCCGAGGAAATCGCCAGCGCCGTCGTCTGGTTCGCGAGTCCCGGCGCGCGCTATACGACCGGCCAAACCTTGCACGTCAATGGCGGCGCTTACCTGGGCGGCTGATGATCGCGCCACGCAGGTACGGCAGGCTGGCGCCTTATCCGCTGATCGTGGTCCGCCACCTCTGAACCTGGATCATGGCGCTAACGCGAGAACTGAACGAGCTGGTGTGCCGCCTCGGGAAGGGCGCCGAGTTCGCACGTTCGGATGCGATGCGGGACCTGGAGCGCAGCGTCTGCGGCTGTGACTACGGGAGTACCAGCAGCACGACGCGCCAGGAGGCGGAGCGAGTCGCCCAGCTGCTCGAACTGCGCCCGGGCACGAAGCTGCTTGACCTGGGTGCCGGCACTGGATGGCCGGCGCTGTATCTTGCGCAACTCACCGGCTGCGACGTTGTCATGGTGGACCTTCCTCTCGCGTCCCTTCGCATTGCGCGCGAACGCGCCGTGGCCGACGGCCTGATCCAGCAATGCGCGGCGGTTGCGGCGGACGGTGTAACCTTGCCTTTCAGGAATACCTCGATCGACGCATTGAGCCATTCCGATGTCCTATGTTGTACGCCCGACAAGCTTGGCGTGCTGCGGGAGTGCCGACGTGTCGCGCGCGACGGTTCCAGGATGGCGTTCACCACCATCGCCCTCGCACCCGCATTGGCGGACACCGAGCGGCGGATTGCGATGGAGTCCGGCCCAAAGTTCGTCGACATGGAGAGCGACTATGCGGTCTTGCTCGGTCAGTCAGGTTGGTGCTTGCAGGAACGAACTGACTTGACGGCGGAGTTCTTGCAACTCATGCGTGCCCAGCTTGACGGCATGCAGGCCCGCGCCGACGCGCTGACCCGAGTGTTCGGTTCGGACGAGTTCGAGGAGCGCGTCCAGCGCCAACGCGCCGCGACCGCGGCCATCGACGCTGGATTCGTGCGCCGTGAACTATTCGTCGTCCGGGCCGGCCGATGAAGGCTCGGCCCGTGCAATTCAGTGTCCGAAATGGCCATCGTTGCCATGGCCGCCCGGGTGTCCGCGATCATAGGGCCTGCCGTGCTCGACATAGTGCGGACCATAGGAGCGCGCATAGCCGACGCGCGGCACATAGCTGATCCACGCACGCGGGTAGTAAACCGGCGTGGGTTGGTAATACACGGGCGCCGATTCATAGTAGACCGGTGCGGGGGCGTACGCGGCAGGCGCGCCGTAGTAGCTCGGGTCGTAATAGGGCGACGAACTCGCGGCGATGCTTGCCCCGGCGATCGCACCTATCGCGCCACCAACGACGGCACCGTTACGGCCTTCAACACCATGGCCGATCGCCGCCCCGATGCCCGCGCCGAGGACCGCACCGAGCAATGGGTCATTGGCATACGCTGGGCTCGAAAGCGCCGTGACGCCCACGCTTGCGGCGAGGGCGGCGGCGATGATCAACGGTTTTCTCTTAAGCATTTGTGTCTCCTGTCATTCAGAACTTCGTACCGCAGATGCGGCACCGCAAGGATTGTCGTTGCGATCCGTCAAGGTCACGCTAGCGGTCTTGACTCACCTCAATGTCTTTCGTTGCGGTGCCGGGACCTCCGACTTCAGCTTCGACCGGAATGGTGGCGGTGACCTTGTGCCTGGCTGTCAAAGATCTTCTGCTGCTCCGGTGACAGAACGGCATAGAACTCCTTGACCGCTTGCGCACGTGTCGCGGCCCGTTGTTGCGCGGTTTGCAGAAACGCCACCATGCGGTCTGCGCGTTCCGGTGCAGTCGTGGCCGCAATCGGCGCTGCCGTCGGCACCGCCGGCGCGACGGCCTGCAACCTGTCCGTGAACGTCTTCCACGCCGCTTCCTGCATCGTCGACAGACCGAGCTTGTCGTGCAGTGCTGCCTGCCGCTTGGCCGTGCGTTCAGCTGAGGGTGCGCCGTGCGAGCCGAATGCGCCCCAGTGACAGCCTTCGGCGCCAGGCGCCGCACCGGGGTTCGACGCCGCAATGGCTACACCACCGAGCCCGAGCGACGCGATGGCGATGACGATACTCTTGCGAACTGTGTTCATTGATCACTCCTTCTGGTTGGGAAAGCTGTGCTTCTCGCACGGTTCCCATGGTCGTCGCCCAATGTATCGGCAACTTGTCCTCGAGGGGCCAATGTGTACCGGCGTGTACCCTTCGCGGACGTGTTTGTATCCTTTTGTATCCATGGCGACGCGCGATACATTGCGGTACACATCCCTCTGCGAGCCGGCGACGGCCCTGCCATAATCGCGCCATGAATGCGCAACCATTGATTCTCGTCGTCGATGACGATCGCGAGATTCGCACGCTCCTGTCGGAATATCTCGCCGGCAACGGCTTCCGCACCGCGGAGGCAGCCGACGGCGCGGCGATGTGGAAAGCTCTCGACGCGGCGCACGTCGATTTGATCGTTCTCGATCTCATGATGCCCGGCGAAGATGGCCTGCAACTATGCCGAACCCTGCGCGCCCGCTCGAACCTGCCGGTGATCATGTTGACCGCACGGGGTCAGGCGATCGATCGTATCGTCGGCCTGGAAATGGGCGCCGACGACTATCTCGCCAAGCCGTTCGAACCGCGAGAGTTGCTCGCGCGTATTCGTAGCGTCCTGCGTCGCGCCGAAGCGCTGCCAGCGAACCGCGAGTCGACGGAAGCCACGCACATGCGCTTTGCCGGGTGGACGCTGGACCTCACCGCAAGGCATCTCGTGAATCCCAGCGGTGTCATCGTCGTGCTGTCGGGTGCGGAGTTTCGCCTGCTCAAGATATTTCTCGAGCATCCCAAGCGCGTGCTCAGTCGCGACCAGTTGCTCAACCTCACGCAAGGACGCGATGCGGATCCGTTCGAGCGTTCGATCGACCTTCAGGTGAGCCGCGTTCGACAAAAACTCGATGAAGATGCCCGCGACCCGCAGCTCATCAAGACCGTTCGCAACGAAGGCTACGTGCTGAGCGCCGAGGTCAAGATCGAGACGGCGCCATGAAGGGATTTTTCACATCGATGCAGGGCCGCGTGTTTCTCGTCATCATCGGCGGCATCGTGGCGTCGGCATTGCTTACCGCCATTCTGGCCGATCGCGAGGGTCGTCGAACGTTCGCGCAGGTGCGCGCGGCGCATACCGCCGATCGCGTGGAACAGCTGGTCAGTGCACTCGAAACGGTGCCGTCCGACGTTCGGCCGACGCTGGCCGCGACCCTGGGCAGGGGAATGACCGCGCAATTCGCGGCAGCCGATGCACCCCAGAAGGAAATCGACACGGAGCTGACCGACGCCCTGATCGACGAACTCGGCAAGGAGCGCAATGTTGCCGCTACCACAGGTACGCGCGCCGAGTGCGCAGCAGCCGCCGGCAACGACAGTGCATCCGCTTCTCGAGTGCCCACGTCGTGTCAAATCATCTCGCTGACGCTGCGCGACGGCACACCTCTGCGTCTGGTCCTGCGCCCCCAACCAGACTTCAACTGGGCGCGACCGCATTCTTATCGCTGGCTGCTGTACGTGATCGTCCTGCCGCTTTGCCTGGTTCTGCTCGCCTACGTCGTCGCACGCATGGCGACGCGACCGCTTGGACGGCTTGCGCGGGCGGCTACTGCACTCGGCGACGATATCAATCGGCCGTCATTGCCCGAGAAAGGCCCATCCGAAGTCCGGGACGCTGCGGCGGCATTCAACCTGATGCAGGCGCGCATTCAGAGTTACGTCGCGGAACGAACGCAGATGCTCGCTGCAATTGCACATGACCTGCAGACGCCGGTGACGCGTTTGCGCCTGCGGCTGGAAAAGGTAACGGACGAGAACCTGCGCGATAAACTGGTTGCCGACCTGGGCGCGATGCAGGCGATGATTCAGGAAGGCCTGGACCTTGCAACGGGCGTGGGCAGTGGCGGCACAATGCAACGCGTCGACCTGGACTCGTTGCTCTCCAGCGTTTGTGCCGACGCGGTCGATGCTGGTCAGGATGTCACACTCGATGGCCGGACGCGCGTCTCCATATCAGCCATTGCAATCGCCCTACAGCGCTGCCTCGCCAATCTCATCGACAATGCCGTGAAATACGGCGGATATGCCCGCGTAACCGCCGCGCTGGAAGGAAACAAGGCTGTGATTCGTGTGCGCGATGGGGGCCCGGGGATACCGGAAGACCAAATGGAAAAGGTCTTCGATCCGCTCTACCGCGTCGAGACGTCCCGGTCTCGCGAGACCGGTGGCACCGGGCTCGGACTGACCATCGCGCGCAATATTGCGCACAAACATGGCGGTACGCTGATACTGCGCAACGCATCGGGCGGTGGTTTGGAATGCATATTGACGTTACCCCTGGCTGGCTGACCCATTGGCTGCCTGACGTGGGCTAGCACGGAGGTCAGGTCACCGCCGCCTGGTAGATGCTGGCGATCGACGCGTCCAGCGCCCTGTTGAATTCCTGGGCGCTCTGCTGCGCGGTGAGGCCTTCGGTCAACGCCCGCGAAAAGCTCGCGATCACGCCATGGTTGCGCGCAAGCAACTTGTTCGCCTCGTCACGCGAGTAGCCTCCCGAGAGCGCAACCACGCGCAGCAACTTCGGATGCTTGACGAGATCCGCGTAGAAATCGTCGACGGATGGAATGGTGAGCTTCAGCATCACCTGCTGCTGCGGTCCCAGCGTATTCAGATGCTCAAGGATGGCCGCCTTCAGGAGCCGTTCGGCGGCTGGCTTATCCGTGGCGTGGATGTCGACCTCGGGCTCGATGATGGGCATGAGGCCCGTCGCCAGGATCTGTTTGCCGATCGTGAACTGCTGGGCGACGACATCGTTGATGCCTTTGGCGTCGGCGTGCTTCACGACCGAGCGCATCTTGGTCCCGAATATGCCCTTGCCCTTGGCACGCGCAAGCAAAGCGTCCAGGTTGGGCATCGCCTTCATCATCTGTGCGCCGTTCGTCTCGTCGGCCAGGCCTTTGTCGACCTTCAGGAAGGGAACCACCTGCTTCACTGACCAGAGATAGTCCGCGCTGCCGCGTCCCTCGATCTCGCGGTCCATGGTCTGTTCGAACAGGATCGCGCCCAGGATTCGATCGCCGTTGAACGCCGGGCTGGTAATGATCCGCGTGCGCATGGCGTGGATCAGGTCGAACATCTGCTGATCGCCCGAATAGGCATCTGGCTTGATTCCGTACAGGCTCAGCGCCTTCGGCGTGCTGCCGCCGCTCTGGTCGAGCGCAGCGATGAAACCCTTGGCGGATCTGACCTTGTCGTACTGCTGTGGATTCATGGCGGTCCCCGTGGTGGAGTGCGAAATCTCAGGCTTTATTTTACGCGCTTGGCGATGCTTTTCAGCCTTAGGGCGCGCACGATCGGCACCGACGGAACGCCCCGTCTGCTT
>CAVUHK010000001.1:0-514455 GCA_963741315.1 uncultured beta proteobacterium | reverse complement strand
GCTCGACATCCGGCCAGCAGCGACCGCCGCTACGATGGTCGGGGACCCACTACAGATCCAGCAAGTGCTCATCAATCTTGTGCTCAACGCCATGGACGCGGTGGCCGACGTATCCCGAGGACCTGCGCTCGTCGTCGTGTTCGCTGCGAAGGGTACGCGTGGCGATCGTCATCTCAGTGCGCGATCGCGGTCGACGGTATCGCGCCCGAGCACCTGACGAAGGTTTTCGACTCGTTCTTCAGCACCAAACGCAAAGGCATGGGGCTTGGCCTGTCGATTACGCGGACCATTGTCGAAGCCCACGGTGGACGCGTCTGGGCTGAGAACGTACCGGGCGATGGCGCGGTGTTTCAGGTCGAATTGCCCTTGGCTGTCGCGAGCGACGCACCGTCGCCGAACCCGGCATGAACACCACTCCGCTGATCCACGTCGTCGACGACGACGAGTCGATGCGCACCGCCCTGCTGCGGCTGCTGGGTGCCGCCGGATTCGATGCGCTCGGCTACGGCTCGGCGGGCGAGTTCCTCCTGCATCCCGTGCCCGATCGTCCGGGGTGCCTGCTGCTCGATCTGCGATTGCCGGGACCTTCCGGTCTCGCGCTTCAGGACGCCCTTCAGCGCGGAGGCGTCAACTTGCCGGTGGTCTTCCTGACAGGGCACGCCGACGTGCCCTCCACCGTACGGGGAATGAAGGCCGGCGCAGTCGACTTCCTGACAAAGCCTGTACAGCGCGACATCCTGCTCGATGCGCTCCGGCGCGCGCTCGCGCGCGATGCGGAACAGCGCAGATCGCGCGAAGAAGCGGGCCGGTTGCGCGCGCGCTTCGATTCGCTCACACAACGCGAGCGCGAGGTTTTCGATGGCATTGTCGCCGGCAAGCTCAATAAACAGATCGCTCACGAGCTAGGCATCGCGGAACGCACGATCAAGAGGCATCGCGCGCAAGTCATGGCCAAGCTCAGCGTCGACTCGGCGGCCGGCCTCGGCCGGCTGGCGGAGCTGCTGCAAAGCTCTTCCGAAAGTTAGGGGCCCGCTCCGCGCATGGCCCCTTCGGGCCAATTGCATGGCCCGTTAGTGCCTACCGTTTGTCCCCTTGGTCGGATTGTCTCTGCGTCACGAAGCGTGGAGGATCGCTCGCATGGCCGCTCAATCCGTGGGTGAGTCGAGCGGCCGCACAGGCCGAGCGGAAATCCGCAATGGTCATTGACCTGGTCGGGTTGGTCTTGGTGGTCGAAGACGACGACAGTATGCGCGAGGCGATGGAACGATTGCTCAAAGCTGCCGGTCTTGGATGCTCGACATTCACGTCGGCGGAAGCGCTGCTGGCGGGAGTCGCCGATGAAGATGTTGCGTGCGTCGTCAGCGACCTGAAGCTGCCTGGGATGTCCGGCCTGGAACTGCTCGCGGCATTGCGAGAAGGGCATCTTTCGCCGCCGTTCATATTGATCACGGCGCATGACGCGCCGGGTCTGCGCGAGAAGGCCAAGCGATGCGGGGCGGCGGCCTACCTGGCAAAACCTTTCCGCGGCACCGCGTTGTTGGAAGCCGTCAAGGCGGCGATCGAACCCGTGAGGCCGTCATGAGGCAGCAGGGGAGCGCTCTAACCAGCGACGTGTCGCGAGAACTGTGAATGTAGCGAGCGGTACAGAGAAGTGGATCGAGAAGTGATTCAGTTCGGTATCCATTCAATGCCAAGGAGTCGTGATATGAACTTGAAACGATTGTCATGTGTGCTCGTCAGCGCACTCGCGGTCGGCGATGTTTGCGTCGTCGTCCGCGCTGGCGCAGAAGAGGCCCAACGTCGTCATCCTGATGAGCGACGACACCGGCTGGACCGACTTCGGTGCCTACCTCGGCGGCGCGGCCCTCGGCCACCCGACGCCGAACCTCGATCGCCTGGCCAAGGAAGGCGCGATGTTCACGAGCTGGTACGGCCAGGCAAGCTGCACCGCGGGCCGCGCCTCGTTCATGACCGGGCGCATCCCGATCCGCTCGGCGCTGTCGGTCGTCGTCGTTCCCGGCGACCCGAACGGCCTCAGGAAGGAGACGCCGACCATCGCCGAGTTCTACCAGAAGAACGGCTACTCCACCTACTTCTCCGGCAAGTGGCATCTCGGCGACGTGGAGAAGTTCTACCCGATCGAGCACGGCTTCGACGAGATGAAGGAGTTCGCCGCCTACTATCCGGGCGTCTACGGCTACAGCGACACGGCGCCCAATGCGCACCCGTGGTTCCCGAAAGGCAACGCCGAATTCTGGAAGATGTATCAGGAGCGTCGTGAACCTGTACGAATGGGAAGGCGTGGCGGGCAAGCCGGCGGTCAAGGGCAACAACGGCGCGGTGATCACGCTGGAGAACCTTGCCGACTTCGATGTCCGGCAGACGGATTCGGCGATCGAATACATCAAGAAGCACGCGAAGGACGACAAGCCGTTCTTCATGGACGTCAACTTCATGAAGATGCACCAGCCCACCAGCCCGAACAAGACGTTCGCGGGCAAGTCGCACCTCGGCAACTACTCGGATTCGATGCTGGAGCTCGACGACAACATCGGCCGGATCATGGACGTCATCCGCGCCGAAGCGCCCGACACCATCGTCATCATCACGGCCGACAACGGCGCCTGGCAGGATGCCTGGCCCGACGCCGGCACCAATCCGTTCCGCGGCGAAAAGGGCTCGCCGTTCGAGGCCGGCTGGCGCGTTCCCGGCATCATGTGGGCGCCGGGCAGGATTCCTGCGGGGGTGGTGTACCACGAAATGATGTCGCACATGGACGTGTGGCCGACGACCGCCACGATGGTCGGGCTTACGCCGCCGCCCCACGGCGAATGGAAGGACAACAACGGCAAGCCGATCTACTTCGACGGCATTGACAACAGCGCCTACGTCACGGGCAAAGCCAAACATTCCGCGCGCGACGGCTGGATCTATATCGACGGCGAGAACTTCTCGGGCGTTCGCGCGGACGTCACTCTCGACCCGGAGGCGCCCGACATAAGGATTGCGTGGAAGGCACTCTATTCTTCGAAGGATACCTGGATGGGCCCGACGCTGAACATGGGCGCCGTCCCTTCGATCTACAACCTGACCATGGACCCGTACGAGAAATACGACATGATGTTCAACGGCGCGGTCGCGATGCGCAACCCGACTTCGTCGCCGGGTCGCTACGCCGGCATGGACAATGGCTGGGCCCTGTCGCTGATCGACATACCGCTCACGGAGTTCAACAAGTCGATCATCAAGTATCCGAACATCGAACGCTTCCCGGGCGGAGCCTCGAACGACATGATTCCGAATCTGCAGAACCCGAAGAACCCGTTGCCCTTCGATCCGATCAAGGTGCCGAAGACGTTCGGAGCTGGGGGCGGCTAGACATAGCGCAGGACTGGGCGGATTCGTCTTGACGGCGGGCGCCCTGCGGTCGGGCGCCCGCTCTTCCTGCCGCACCGTAAGTGCGGACGCTGCTCGCTCGGAACGGAGCCGCTGGCTGTACCAAGATGTAAGGAGAATCGCAATGAAACGCATAGTCACGATCTCTATCTTGTTTGCATTCGTTGCTCTTCAGCCGCAGGCCGCGACCGCCCAGCAAACGAAAGCGGCCGCCGGCTCCGCCTTCTCGTTTGCCGTCCAGGGCGACTCGCGACCGATGATGTACGTGCCGCCCACGGCCGGCCGGCCCGACGCTGTCAAGCTGTTCACCGAGCTTTTCGGCCTGGTCATGCCCGAGAAGGCCGCGGAAGAGCTGGTGAAGAAGGATGTGAAGCTCGATCTTCGATCCGAACACCAAGGAGCTCATCAGCGTCGTCATGCCCTTCATGACCAAGTCCGAAGTCACGACGTTGACCGTGGACAAGGGCTGGGTCACCGAGGCCTCCGTCGAGGACGTGAAGCTGCTGCCCGGCGTGCGCCGGACGATGTTCCGGCTCGAGGGCGGCGAATGGGTAGCGCGCGAAATCGTGAGGGACGTCCAGTCCGGGCGCGCCAGATTCGTGATCAACACCGGCGACGTGGTCTTTTGGGGGAATCAGGGCCGCACGGTGAACGACAGCCCGTACTGGAAGCGGGTGAACGACACCATGTTGAAGCAACTGCCACCGGCCGACAGCGAGATGCGCGCGGCCGGGCTGGACGGCCGTTGGTTCATGAGCGTGGGCAATCACGAAGTGTGGGGCGATCCGAAGATCGAGGGCGCGCTCAACGCCGTGCCGTATCTGAAGAAGCTCGGCGTCACCCCGGACAATCTCATCTACAAGTTCGACTTCAACGGCGCTCGCTTCATCTTTCTGTGGAGCGGCAAGTACGACTACCGCTCGCCCTCGCTGTGGGATGCCGATCGGCCGAAGTATGCGGAGCAGATGAAGCAGCTGCAGCAGTGGCTGGACGAGGCCAAGGCCAAGGGCATCAAGAAAACCTTCATCGCCTTCCACTATCCGGTATTCGCGCGCTCGGGCCTGGGCCCCATCCCCGCCGAAGTCAATCCGCACAAGCTGATCGCGGCCTACGCCAAAGACATGGAGGTGGTCGTGTTCAACGGGCACATCCATACCACCGAGATATTCGAAGTGGACGGCGTGAAGTACCTGATGCTGGGGGGCGGGGGCGCGGAACAGGACCCGATTCTCCCAGGCCGGACGAGCATCAAGCTGCCTGCGAACTATCCGCCCGACCTCTACTGGAAGGGCGAGCCGCCGAAGGAGGAGTACAACTACGTGCTGGTGGACGTCAAACCCGGCGAGAAGACCAAGTTCACCCTCAATCGCTTCCGGCCGGGGTCGAGCGAACCGTTCGCGACGGTCGAGCTGTTCAAGTAAGCGTGCGGATGGCGGAACGGGGCGGGCGATGACAGCGACCGTCCTGCTGATCATTCATGGTCTGGTGGCAGTCGCACTGCTCGGTGCGATCACCCACCAGACGCTCTCCGCATGGGCGCCCGCGAACGCGCGGCCCGGCTCCTTCTTCGGCCGTTTTCGCACCGTGCCGCCTGCGGCATTCGCCAATGCCGTCGTCCTCCTGTATTCCGTGGCCGCGATCTTGGGCGCGATCATTTACCTCGACTTCCGCGTCGACGTGCGGCCAACGCTGGAGCAGGCCGGCCACTGGCAGCTCCTCGGATTCTTCGATCTCAAGGAGCATTTCGTCGCCATCGGCGCCGCGCTCCTGCCGGCCTACTGGGTGTGCTGGCGGCGGCCGCGCGAAGAACGAGCCCCTCCGAGCGCGCGCCATTCTGACCTCGATCATCGCCTTCGTCGTCTGGTGGGGCTTCCTCGCCGGACATGTCACGAACAACATCATGGGATTCGGGGCATGACCAGGTCCCACGCGTTCCGCCGATTCGCATTTGCGTTCGGAACCGCATTCGCGGTGCTCTACGTGGTCGCGCTCATGCTGGATCTCGCGCTGTTCACGGTCTATCCGTCGCTCGGCGTTCTTGTTCTCGGCACGCACCATTCGCGAGATGCCGTCGATCCCGCGCTCGGGTTCCTCGCTCCAGCGATGTACTGGTACGGCTGGGCCGCAACGGCCGTGTTCGGAGCGCTCTTGGTCGGCGTCATTGCAGCGCTCTTCGAAACCCTGAACATGTACGTGGTGTCGGACGTCGGGCCGATCCTCAACCCCTGCACGTCGCTGCGAAACGCGGCGACCTCGGTCTGCTGATACAGCATCACGAACGGGCTGTCCTTGCGGAACGTCGCCTGGATCTCCTCGTACATCGCCTTGCGCTTGCCGGCATCGCGTTCGAGTACGGCGGCGTCGGCCTTCCTGGTCATCTCGGGGATCGCCCATGCGTTGCGCCACGCGAGCGGCTTCGACTTCGCGTCGTCGCCGTTGTCCGGGTTGCGCGCGAACGTGTCGGCGTTGCTGTGCGGGTCCCAGTAGTCGGCGCCCCACTGTCCGATGTAGATGTCGTGGTTGCGCGCACGGTACTTGGTCAGCGTCTGCTTGCCGTCGCCGGGAATGATCTCGACGTCGATGCCCGCGCGCTTCGCCGTCTGCTGGAACGCTTCGGCGATGCCTTGCACGGGCTGCACGGTGCGCACGTCCATCGTCACCTTGAAGCCGTTGCCGACGCCCGCTTTGGCAAGCAACGCCTTCGCCTTGTCGACGTCGAGCTTGTACGGATTCTCGGTGCTGGCGCCCAGCAATCCGACAGGCAGGAAGTTCTGGTGGACGACGCCGATGTTCTTGATCAGCGTATCGCCGATCGCCGCGTAGTCGACCAGCCACTTCATCGCTTCGCGAACTTCCGCCTTGGCGAGCGTCGGGTTCTTCTGGTTGAGCGAGAAGTAGTAGACGGTGCCCTTCGGTGTGGACGTGGTCCTGATGTCCTTGTTGCTGGCGAGCGCCGCCAAGTCCTGCGGCGTCAGGTTGCGCGCGATGTCGACGTCGCCCTTCTCGAGCAGCAGGCGTTGGGTCGCAGCTTCCTTTACGTGCCGATAGATGACGCGTGGCAACTTCGACTTCTCGCCGTAGTAGTTGTCGTTGCGTTCGAGCGAGAGAATCTCGTTCGCGCGCCACTCCCGGATCTTGAGCGGTCCCGAGCCGGCGTAGTTGGTCTTGAGCCAACCGTAGCCCATGTCGTTGTTCGCTTCCTTCGACTGCACGAGCTTCTTGTCGACGATGGCGGCGACGTTGGCGGTCAGGCAGTTCAGCACGAACGTCGGCGCGTACGCCTTGTCGGTTTCCATCGTCAGCGAAAGCCGGCCCGTTTGCTTGATCTTGTCCTTGACGTTGTCCTTGGTGAAGCCGAACTGCGTGAGGATGAACGCCGGCGTCTTGTCGAGAAGTACCGCGCGCTGCAGTGAGTACACGACGTCCTCGGCCGTCAGCGCATTGCCGGACGCGAACCTCAATCCGTCCTTCAGTTCGAATGTGTACGTCTTGCCGTCCGGCGAGACCGTCCACTTGGCCGCAGTGTCGCCGATCAGCTTCGACGGGTCGGCGACGTCGAAGCGCAGCAGCCGGTCGTACGCGTTGCCCATGATCTCACCCGCCGAAATCTCGAACGACTCGGCCGGATCCATCGTGATGATGTCGTCGATCGCCCAGGCGATGACCAGCGTGTCCTTCGGCGTCGCGGACAGCGCCGGCATGGTGAATGCGGCAAGCGCGGACAGCGCAACGACACCGACTATGCTCCGCCATGGCGAATTCTTCACGGTATCTCCCTCCGTTCGATGAACCGTCTTTCGAGTATACCGCCGGCACAAAGCGTCGTGCGCACACGTTGCGGCGCCCTCGCATCAGTTCTTCGCCGGAGCAACCTGCTGCCTGAGTTTCGCCTCCGTCTCTTTCGCCTCCTGCGTGAGCTTGTAGGAAACGTAGTATTTGAAGATGTTCCTCACGTACGTCGTGGTTTCGATCCCGATCTTCTCGGCGGTGACGTTCTCGACGTTGTTGAACCACTTGTCCGGGTCGAGTCCGCGTTTCTGGGCTTCGGTGCGCATTCTCGAAATGTTGCCCGGTCCAGCGTTGTAGCTCGCGAACGCGAACAACGTGCGGTTCTGCTCGTCAAAATTCGCATCTTTGAAGTACTGCGTCATCAACTGGTCCATGTACTTGGCGCCGCCGTGGATGTTCGCCTCGGTCACGCTAATGTCGCCAACGTTGAGCGCCTGACCGGTTGCCGGCATGAGCTGCATCACGCCGATGGCTCCCACCGCACTCCTCTTGTTCTGATCGAGCGTCGATTCCTGGTAGCCTTGTGCGGCAAGCATGAGAGGATCGAATTTGTACTGCTGGCCGTACTTCTCGAAAAGCGCGATTAGCTGCTGGAATCGCTTGTAGTCCGCGTCACCCGCGGAATTGTTCAGGGTCTTGATGTTTTTCATGAATTGCTGTTGCCGGTAAAGGTATACCCCCTCCTTCTTCACCCAGCTTGCATAGAAGTCGTTCAGCACCGCAGCGAGCTGCGGACTGTTCTTGCGGATCGCCCACCCCTTCCTGGTGCGCTCGCGTAGAACAATGGTCTCGTGGACTGCGACCTTCGGCAGTACCTGCGCCCACACCCGCGCCTTCCACCCGTCGACCACCATTGCCTGGAGCAGGCCGGCGTTCGTCATCTCCAGCATGTCCTCGTCCTCGAGCGCATCCGGCACGAGGACCAGATTGACGGGCTGCTTGCCGGCCTTCGTGAGTCGGGCGTTCAGCGCTGTCAGGCTTTCGTAGTAGGTCGACGACTTGCGGACATGGACGGTCTTGCCGCCAAGGTCGTCGATCGAGGCGATTGCCGGCGACGCCGGACCGGTGACGAGAATCTCGCTGTCAGACAGCTTTTCGTCAGGGGCCACAAAGTCGGCGACCTTCAGATGCTCTTCGGTGGCCGACAGGTAGCCGACCGCGATGTCGGCGAGACCACCGTTGAGATCGGCAGCCAGCGTGTCACGCGTGGCGGCGACGATGTAGACGGTCAATGGTCGCTTACCGAGCTGCTTTGCGTACTTCTGGTTCACCCAGCGCTCGAAGTCGCGAACCAGTTCCGCGGCAATGCCGCGCTCGCGGCCCTTGTCGATGTAATACAGCGATCGGCCGTAAGGTGCGTAGACGCGGATCATCCGGCGCTCGAGCATCTGGTCGAAGTCGCCGGTGAAGGGCTTGTTCGCGACAATGAGTTGGCGCGTCCCTTCGGCTGCTTTCGACTGCCTTCGCCGGCGACTCGGCGGCCTTTACCGTGGACGCTGCCTGTGCTTGTGCGCCAGCCGCAACGGCGACACAGAGCACGACTTGCGCAATGCGGGCTATCAGGGTCTGCATTCGGGCTGAACGCCAAGGCCGTCGTCAACGAAAGATACACGTAGTCGAGGTGTCTGGGTGTCCATGAGATGCGCAGCGGCTCTTGCGCAACTTAGCCGGCCAATGCCCTATCGATGCCCCGGCCGTCGGTCGTCCGGCTCGTGCACGGGCCGGCAACGATCGAATGGCCGGGGGCGACCCGCCGGCAAACTTACTACTTCAGCTTGAGCGTTACGCCGCCTGCGGCCAGCGTCAGCCGTGCACCTTTCTGCGTGCCGTGCAGGCGCAGCACGACGCCCTTGTCGTTCTTCATGATCGTGTCGGTCGGTCCGCGCGACGATGGCAATTCCTGCTTCGCCTGCGGCGTATGTCCCGCTGAAATCGGCGACGTTCTTCAGATTGAAGACTTCACCCGACGTCGTGACGTCCGAAACGCCGAGGTCGGCGACGCTCAGACCTTCGATCGAGAAACGCGTACGGCTTGCCGCCGACGGTCAACGTGCCGTCGCCCCAGCTCACGCCGACGCCGATGGCCACGGCCTTGCTCGTGAGCTTCACCGTTCCGGACGGCGGCGGCTCCGCCGCCATCACCATCGAGAACACGGCGAGACAACCCAACGCGACCAGCCACTTCGATGTCCAATTCCTGTTCATTTCATTTCTCCTGAAGTTGATTGCACTGCCGGGTAACAAGCGTCACCAGCGGATGTTCTCCCTTCCACTGCTGCTGCTCAACTGCCCATTCGTATCTGCCGCCGCGGCCATCTCGAATCGCGAGGGTTCTGCGCCGCCTTGGCCAGCGCTTCCGTGTCATCGGCAAACGCTGCCCGGGAACCGCCAACAGACCGGCGGCCAGGAACACCATCGACCGCGAGCGTTTCTGCATGTGCATGCTTCTTAGCGACTCGAATCGGGCCATGCGGAGTGAGGCGTCGATCTAGAGGCGAAACCATGGCAGCGTGAGATAGACGCAAGCGAGCATTGCGAGTACGGAAAACACACTTATCCACCCCAACCAAAGCCGTCGTGTCCACTGTCCGGGCAACAGCGCTGCAATGATGCCGACGACGAGCGCGCCGAGCACGGCCGTTGCGGCCCAGCCGTACCAGTACATCGCCGGAGCGAGGAACGCGAGCGCGGGATCGACGGCATCTCGCGAATGCTGCGTGCCGAGGACCACGATCCCGAGCGACGGATAGACCGTGAACAGCGCGAGATCCAGCTTGAGCGTGACTGCGTAGAAACCCGCAAAGGCCGCCCCGAAAGCGAAGGCGAAGCGGCGGAACGCGTGGGATCTGGGTCATCCCCCGAACCCCAGGATGTTGTTCGTGACATGGCCGGCGAGGAAACCCCACCAGACGACGAAGGCGATGATCGAGGTCAGGATTGCGCGTGCCCGGATGGGCTCGTTCTTCTGCGGCCGTCGCCAGCACACCCAGTAAGCCGGCAGGAGCGCGGCGCCGATCGCGGCGAAATGCTCCTTGAGATCGAAGAATCCGAGCACCTGCCAATGGCCGGCCTGCTCCAGCGTTGGCCGCACGTCGACGCGGAAGTCGAGGTAAATGATCGCGCCCAAGATCGCGGCCACGAAATACAGGAGGACGACGGCATTGGCGAATGCCGCAGGCGGCACGGTGCGAAAACGGCCGAAGAAGGAGCCAGGCCGCGCGTTCGCGGGCGCCCATGCGGAGAGCGTCTGGTGGGTGATCGCACCGAGCAGCGCGACTGCCACCAGACCATGAACGATCAGCAGGACGGTCGCTGTCATCACCGCCCGTTCCGCCATCCGCACGCTTACTTGAACAGCTCGACCGTCGCGAACGGTTCGCTCGACCCCGGCCGGAAGCGATTGAGCGTGAACTTGGTCTTCTCGCCGGGCTTGACGTCCACCAGCACGTAGTTGTACTCCTCCCTCGGCGGCTCGCCCTTCCAGTAGAGGTCAGGCGGATAGTCCGCAGGCAGCTTGATGCTCGTCCGGCCTGGGAGAATCGGGTCCTGTTCCGCGCCCCCACCCCCCAGCATCAGGTACTTCACGCCGTCCACTTCGAATATCTCGGTGGTATGGATGTGCCCGTTGAACACGACCACCTCCATATCCTTGGCATACGCCGCGATCAGCTTGTGCGGATTGACTTCTTCGGGGATGGGACCCAGGCCCGAGCGCGCGAATACCGGGTAGTGGAAGGCGATGAAGGTTTTCTTGATGCCCTTGGCCTTGGCCTCGTCCAGCCACTGATGCAGCTGCTTCATCTGCTCCGCATACTTCGGCCGATCGGCATCCCACAGCGAGGGTGAGCGGTAGTCGTACTTGCCGCTCCACAGGAAGATGAAGCGAGCGCCGTTGAAGTCGAACTTGTAGATGAGATTGTCCGGGGTGACGCCGAGCTTCTTCAGATACGGCACGGCGTTGAGCGCGCCCTCGATCTTCGGATCGCCCCACACTTCGTGATTGCCCATGCTCATGAACCAGCGACCATCCAGCCCGGCCGCGCGCATCTCGCTGTCGGCTGGCGGCAGTTGCTTCAACATGGTGTCGTTCACCCGCTTCCAGTACGGGCTGTCGTTCACCGTGTGGCCCTGATTCCCCCAGAAGACGACGTCGCCGGTGTTGAGCACGAATTTGGCGCGCCCGGACTGGACGTCCCTGACAATTTCGCGCGCTACCCAATCGCCGCCCTCGAGCCGGAACATCGTCCGGCGCACGCCGGGCAGCAGCTTCACGTCCTCGACGGAGGCCTCGGTGACCCAGCCCTTGTCCACGGTCAACGTCGTGACCTCGGACTTGGTCATGAAGGGCATGACGACGCTGATGAGCTCCTTGGTGTTCGGATCGAAGACGAGCTTCACATCCTTCTTCACCAGCTCTTCCGCGGCCTTCTCGGGCATGACCAGGCCGAAAAGCTCGGTGAACAGCTTGACGGCGTCGGGCCGGCCGGCCGTGGGCGGCACGTACATCATCGGTCGCGAGTCGCCCTGGACGGCAAACGAGAAGGCGGAGCCGCCGGTCGCTTTCGTTTGCTGGGCGGTCGCGGCCAGCGGCTGAAGAGCAACCACTGCAAACAAGATAGAGATCGTGACTACGCGTTTCATTGCGATTCTCCTTGCGTCATGGTTCCGCCGGCGTCGCCATGCCGAGCGAGCAGCGTCCGCACTTGAAGCGTGGCAGGAAAGACGGGCGCCCGATCCTCAGGCGCCCGTCGTCACGCCGATTGCATCACTCCCGCTGCCGCGCTAGTGCGCTCCGATGGTCTTCGGTATCTTGATCGGATCGTAGGGCAACGGATTCTCCGGGTTCTGCAGATTCGGAATCATGTCGTTCGAAGCTCCGCCCGGGAACCGCTTCTTGCTCGGATACTTGACGATTGACTGATTGAACTCCGAGAGCGGAATGTCACAGAGCGAGATGGCCCAGCCGTTGTCCATGCCCGAGTAGCGGCCCGGCGACGTGGTCGGGTTGCGCACTGCCACCGCACCGTTGAACGTCATGTCGTATTTCTCGTACGGATCCATGGTGAGGTTGTAGGTCGATCCGATCGCGCCGAGGTTGAGCGTCTGGCCCAAGCCAGGTGTCCTTTGACGTGTAGAGCAACTTCCACGCGATCTTGAGGTCGGGATTCTCCGGGTCGCCGCCAACGTCGCAACGCATGCCCAGGAACCTCTCGCCGTCGGTATAGATCCACCCGTTGCGCGCCGAATGCCGCGACTTGCCCGTGACGTAAGCGGTGTTGTCGATGCCGTCGAAGTAGATCGCTTTGCCGTTGTTGTCCTTCCATTCACCGTGCGGCGGCGGCGTCAGGCCGACCATCGTTGCGGTCGTGGGCCACACGTCCATGTGCGACATCATTTCAATGAGGACCTGCCCGGCCGGAATCCTGCCCGGCGCCCACATGATGCCCGGCACCCGGAAGGCGCCTTCGAAGCCCGTGCCCTTCTCGCCGCGGAACGGGTTGGTGCCGGCGTCGGGCCAGGCATCCTGCCAGGCGCCGTTGTCCGCCGTGTGGATGACGATGGTGTCGGGCGCCTCCGCGCGGATGGCGTCCATGATCCGGCCGATGTTGTAGTCCATTTCGATCATCTTGTCCGAGTAGTTGCCGAGGTGCGACTTGCCCACGAACGCCTTGTTCGGGCTGGTCGGCTGGTGCATGCCCATGAAGTTCACGCTCATGAAGAACGGCTTGCCGTCCTTGGCGTGCTGCTTGATGTAGGCGACCGCCGAATCCGTCTGACGGACGTCGAAATCGGCAAGGTTCTGCAGCGTGATCACGGCGCCGTTGTCGCCCTTGACCGCCGGCTTGCCCGCCGTGCCTTCCCATTCATACAGGTTCACGATCTTCTGATACTCATCCCAGTATGGCTTGTTGAAATTCGGGAACCAAGGATGCGCATTGGGTGACGTGTCGCTGTAGCCATAGACGCCCGGGTAGTAGGCCGCGAACTGCTTCATCTCGTCGAAGCCGTGCTCGATCGGGTAGAACTTCGGCACGTCGCCGAGATGCCACTTGCCCGAGAAGTAGGTCTGGTACCCGTTCTTCTTGTAGAACTCGGCGATGGTCGGCGTATCCGCGGTCAAGCCGTTCGGATCGCCGGGAACGACCACGACCGACAGCGCCGTGCGAACCGGGATGCGCCCGGTCATGAACGAGGCGCGGCCCGCCGTGCAACTGGCCTGGCCGTACCAGCTCGTGAACACCGCGCCCTCCTTGGCCAGGCGATCGATGTTCGGCGTCGGGTGCCCGAGCGCCGCGCCACCGTAGTACACGCCGTAGTCGCCCCAGCCCACGTCGTCGCTCATCAGCATGACGACGTTGGGCCGCTTCTGCGCCAACGCGGGCGCTGCCGCGAATATCGCAGCCCCGAGCACTCCGACGAGCAGACCGGACAATCGCTTAAAGTTCATGCCACGACTCCTCAGTATTGAACGGACGTCAAATCGATTCTGTCCTGTCGCCACTCACTACCTTTTGCTGCGCGTCGCCGAGCAATGCGTGGTGATCCAGGCCGGGAGCAATTTGCCGCGTTATGCTCGCTCTGAAAATCCGTGCGCGCACGTAGACCACGTACGGGACCGTACTACGTAACGCAACGATCACATCGCTCACCTTTCACAAGCCCTGCGCACGGCGCGCTGCAAGTCCCGCGCACTCACAGGGCGCTCGAGAAAGTCGGTGGCCTCCAGGCGCGCGATGTCGACCGCTGTCCTGAACGCGCTGTGCGACCCAAGGACGATCACCGGGAGCGCGATCCCGCGTCGGCGGAGCTCACGGACCAGATCGAGCGTCGCGCCTTCGTCGGGCTCGGCGGCAGCGATCAGGCAGGCAGATGCACAGGCTGGAGAGTGCGCGAGAAGGCTCGCACCGTCGTTGAAGAAGACGACGCTCGCGCCGCTCGGCCCAAGGGCAGACTCGATTCGCTCGCGCTCTTCCAGATCGGGATCGATGACAAAGACGAATGCTCCCATCGCTCCTCTCCGTTGGGCGCCGCACGAAAACATCGGCCGCTCCATCTGCGAGGCGAGTGACGTACGCGATGGCGCAGTAGCCGACGAAGCTGAATGGTGCCTTGCTGAGCGTGGCAAACCTATCCGGGTCGCCACGGATGCCACGTACGTATTGCGAGATGTGTGGGGTGGGCTGACGTTCGCTCAGGCGAACCCGGATACCGAAGCCGGCGCGAGAGCGCCGGACGCCAAGGTTATTTGACAGACCTCTCGGCGGTGAGGCGCAAAAGTTCGGTGATCGAGGTGACGCCAAGCTTTTCGAGCAACCGGCTGCGGTGCTGTTCGACCGTACGGTGGCTGATCGCGAGCTCCTTCGCGATCGACTTGCTGGGCAATCCCTTCAGTGCAAGCGACATGACCTCCTGCTCGCGGGCAGTCAACGTCGCGATGCGTGCCGCCAGGGCTCCGGCAGGGTCGGTCGGCGCGCGCAGCGCGGCGTCCTGACGCAGCGCTTCGTTGATGGCGTCGAGCAGTTGCTGCTCGTGATACGGCTTCTGCACGAAATCCACCGCGCCGCCCTTTATCGCCTTGACGGCCATCGCGATGTCGCCGTGGCCGCTGATGAACACGATCGGCATGCGCGAACCTAGCTCGTCGAGCTTCGCCTTGAGCGTGAGGCCGCTCATGTGCGCCATGCGTACATCGACGACGAGACAGCCCGCACGCGCGGCGTCGAACGCCGCGAGGAACTCCAGCGCCGATGCGAATGTCTCGGCGGCAAGCCCGACCGAGCTCACGAGCTCGTTGACCGAGTCCCGGAATGCTTCGTCGTCATCGACGATGAAGACCGTCGGCACAGCCATTTCTTCAATCTCCCGCTGCAGCGACGGGAAGCGTGAATTGGAAGACTGCCCCGCCGCCCGGATTGTGCGTTGCCCAGAGTGTACCGCCGTGGGCTTCGATCAACTTGCGGCAGATCGCGAGGCCGATGCCAAGTCCCGCCGGGTTTGGTCGTGTAAAACGACTCGAAAACACGCTCCAGGTCACCTTCAGCGATGCCCGCGCCGCGATCCGCCACTTGTACGCGAACCGAGTCGGGCCCATGCGACTCCAGCTGGATTGCAATATCGCGATGATTGCCGGGTCGGCCCGGCTCGAGCGCGTCCATCGCGTTGCGGAGGAGATTGAGGACCACCTGCTGGATATGAATCTCGTCGGCAACGACCGCAGGCAACCGGCCCGCCGTTTTCACTTCCAGGCGAATGTCGCGGAGCTCGCAGTCGGTTTTCACCATCGCGATGCAGGTGTTGATCGTGTGTTCGAGGTCGATCTCCTTCGGGTCGAGGTCGTGTCGTTTTGCCAAACTGCGCAGACGCATCACCACGTCACCGGCGCGTGTCGCCTGACCGATGGTCTTGTCGAGGAGGTCTACTATCTTCGCGAGGTCAGGAACCTGTTCCAATGCGCGGCGGCGTGCGGCGATTGCGTAGTTCTCGATCGCTCCCAGCGGCTGGGTGATCTCGTGCGCCAGGGCGGCCGACATCTCGCCAACCGTGTGGACTCTCACTATGTGCGCGAGCCGCTCTCGGTACTGAACCGCTTCTGCATGCGCTTCCGCAAGCAGCGTGCTCTTGCGATCGCGTTCGAGCACGTTCACGAGAACCTCGCCGATCAACTTGACACGCGGGATCAGTGCGTCGGTCCAGGAGTGCTTGGCGCCCGGTGTGGCGAGCGACATCAAGCCCGCGACCGATCCGTCGACCCGCAGTGGCACCAGCAGCAAGGAGCCGCTCCCAAACGCTTCCAATGCGCGCGTGTCTGCGCTGGACTCGACCGGTAAATCCGATAGATCGGCGAAGCGGGCGACCTCGCCGCGGAGAAGCCGATCGCTGGTCCAGGGCGCATCCGCCATCCGGAAAATTGCGGGCGGTGCCGGAACCCCCGCGGCGCACCAGTAGTGCGTCAGGGAATAGTGCCCGCCCATTGGCGCTAGCTGCCGCAGCGCGACCCGATCGACGCGCAGAAATTCGCCAATCGTTTGCAGTGCCTTCGGTATCAAGTGGTCCACGTCGACGGCTCGGATATCGAGCATCGATGCAGAGAGATCCGCCAATAGCCGTTCGAAGCCGAACGCGTGGTGGAGTTCTTCCTGCGCGTGTTTGCGGGCGAGAGCGTTGGCGAATATCTCCGCAACCAGGCGAAGCCGGCCGAGCAGGTTTTCCGGCCAATTTTTTTCGCGCCGAAGACAGCCGAAGCTGAGCACGCCTTGAAACTCGCCGGCAACGATCATGGGCATCGAAACGTGGGATTTCAGCCCGATGCGTCGATAGCTCGCCTTGTCGACCCTTGCCTCGGCGGGCAGGTCATCGACGCGGGAGAACGCGACAGTGCGGCCGGCCCTCATCGTCGCAAGTACCCACGGGAAGTTTTCTTGCGCCAACATTCTGGGCGCCGGCTCCAGCCCTGCGGCGGCGTAGGAATGAGAAACCAAGACTACGCCGGTCGCTGCTGACACCGAGGTCAACGTGCTCCGATCGATGCCGAGGGTCTCGACGATGCGGCGCAATGCGTCTTCGATGGCGTCGTCGATGCGCTCTGCGGGCAGATTGATGAATCCCGCGGACAATTCCGCCAGGAGCCGTTCGAATTGCAGCTGCTCTTTGGGGGACAGGACGGCGCGCCGCGTCGTCGCTGAGGCTTGATGATCGATCATCGTAGACGAGCGCATCGGTGAAGAGGTGCAGCGGACGCGAAACAGATGCCTTGCGAGGCTCTGGATAATCCCTGCAACGGACCGAGGAAAAGTATATCTTACGCGCTGCCGGTCGAAGTCGAGTTGCTTCGAGAGACCATGAGCCTCGTCCATTTCTGCTCCCTGCTAATCGCTGCTGTGCTGGCCGCTGCAGCACCATCGGATGCGATGGCGCAGAACACGATCAAAGGCCCGGCGAAGATCGTCATTGGCTTTGGCTCGCTCGACACCGTCGCGCGCACGATCGCGGAAGGGATCCGGGAGTCCACCGGAGAGGTGGTCATCATCGATGAGCGGCCGGGGGCCAGCGGACGCGTAGCGGCGGAGATATTCAAGAGTGCTTCACCCGACGGCAGGACGCTCCTTCTATCGCCAGCCGTGGTCCATATTCTCGCGCCGCTGGTCTTCAAGCATCTCGACTACGACCCGGCAAAGGATTTCACTCCTGTGTCGCACATCGCGAGATTCCAGTTTGCATTCGCCGTCGGTGCCGCACACCCGGCCCGGACCATGGCGGAGTTCGTCGCCTGGGTGAAGGCTCACCCCGACCAGGCAAACTACGGTTCGATCGCGGCCGGGAGCTTCGCGCATTTCTTCGGGGTCATGGCTTGCCGGGCAGCGGGTATCGAGATGGTTCACATTCCGTACAATGGGCCAGGACCGCTCACCGCCGACATGATCGGCGGTCATGTGGCCGCCGGCATCAGCGCGGTATCTGACCTGATCGAGCTTCATCGTGCTGGGAGGATCCGCATCCTCGCCACCTCGGGCGCCGAGCGCTCACCGTTGCTACCGGAAGTACCGACCTTCAAGGATGCAGGATTCGCGGCGGTCGAAGCGACCGGATGGATTGCGATTTATGCCCCGGCAAGCACCCCAGCGTCGGTGGTCGATAGGTGGTCAGCAGTGATCGCTAGAGTGATGCGCATGCCCGCCGTGAAAGAGCGATTTATCAGCCTCGGTCTCGAGCCTACCGGCACGACGCCGGCAGAGCTGGCGGCGATCATGGCCGCCGACACCGCGCGCTGGGCGCCGATCATCAAGGCTTCGGGGTTTACTGCCGATTGATATCCCGGTGGCGCTGGGAACCATCGTGTTCGCCGGCCCATGTCACAAGGGAATAGATCTTCGCAACCCGTCACTCCACGTCTTCCGATATCGCAGGCCTCCAAGAGGAGCGGTAGATGCAGTGATAGCTAACCGGCTCGATTCAATGCTCGGTGGCTGCGATTTGGCTACGTCAGAAAAGGCAGAGGGTTAGCTGCAAAGCTAACCCTCTGTTTTGTTGGTAGGCCGTGCAGGGATCGAACCTGCGACCAACGGATTAAGAGTCCGCTGCTCTACCAGCTGAGCTAACGACCCAACGCTGAGGAATTGCCGCGTACTGCAGGCCCGGACGCGAGCCGCTTGCGGGAGGGGAATTATACTTGGGCGGCGCGCCTCTGGGCAACCATGCCTTCGACGCGCCCCGAGCGTCCCCAACCGCGTCCATTGTGAATCGACTACGAACTGCGGCGCCTGCGGCCGGCAGTCCGCTGCAGTTCTTCCTTGAGGCCAGCAGTAGAGGTGTACTCTTCCGAACTTGGCGTTCGGACCTCCCCCGATGCAAGAAGCAATCACCCTCGCAACGTTCGTCCAGGCGAACTATTCGCCGACCTTCTGTTCGAGGGGATCTTGATGCATGGATTCAGACTGATTGACGCCCCGATAAGTGCCGCACCACTCGCGTTGCAGTCTGCCGTCGCAGGTGTCTGCAACGTCGCGGCCGACTACCCCTTGCCGCGACGCAAGCTGAGGTGGCTGGGCATCGTTTTCTTCGCGCTACTTCATGTTGTCGCAATTGTAGGAACGCCCCTCTACATCTACTACCGAGGTATCACCCTCGCGGAATTGGGTCTGTTCCTGTTCTTCGCTGGCGCCACCGGAATGTCGATCACTGTCGGCTACCACCGTCTGCTTGCGCACTCCACTTTTAAGGCATCTGCGGCTCTGCGTTTTCTGCTCCTGCTGTTCGGTGCGGCATCCTTCGAGGAATCCGCGTTGAAATGGTCCTCACAGCACCGCCAGCATCATCGCTTTACGGATACGGCGCACGACCCCTATGGCGCGCACCTGGGCTTCTGGCACGCTCACATAGGATGGATTCTGCTTTGGCGTCACGTCACGAATTATGGCAACGTAAGAGATCTTGGAAGATCCAGGCTGGTTGCCCACCAACACGCTCACTACGCTTGGTGGTCTGTCGGGGGAGGCGTGGTGCTTCCCATGCTGATCGCCTGGTGGATCGGTCATCCTTTAGGCGGCTTTGTCCTGGCGGTGTGCCTGCGCATCGTGCTGGTGCTGCACTCGACTTTCTTCGTCAATTCATTCGCTCACACTTTTGGAGTCAAGAATTTCAACTCCATGAAGTCCGCCCGCGACAACTGGATCGGCGCGCTGCTCACCAACGGCGAAGGATTTCACAGCTTCCATCACCGCTTTCCATCCGACTATCGCAACGGCGTCCGTTGGTTCCACTGGGATCCGTCGAAATGGTGCATCTTCACGCTGTCGAAGCTGGGTGCGACGTGGGATCTCCGGCGCGCATCCGACGCTGCGATCACGTGTGCCGGTGGCCCAGTTCGTTGACATGACTCCGGACTGAAGTCACGCTAGCGGCTGCCATCGAATCAAATCGCGCCGCCCAAGGACGCTTCGGCGTTTTCGTGGCGCGCCTGTCCGGCCGGGGATGCCGGCGGCTGAACGGAGCATTGGGTACCTAGTGGCGACTCCGAAGAAAAAGAAGGCTTCGCTGGTCACGCAAACGGGACGGCCATCCGCAAAAAAGGTCGCGCCCTCGGTGGCGCGCGTCCGCGTCCCGGCGTCGGCCAAGGGATCGGGGCAGAAAGCCACGGTGCGCGTCGAAGAGCTTCAGGCGCTAAGCGCCCTGCTCGATCAACGCACGAACGAACTCGCAGTGATCAGCAGCGTCCAGCAGGCGCTTGCCAAGAGGCTCGACATGCAGGGCATCTACGATGCGGTCGGCGACAAGATCCGCGAGATCTTTCAGCAAGTCGACATGGGGATTCGCATCTACGACCCCCGTTCGAATCTGGTCCACTACCCGTACACATACGAGAACGGGCGACGGATCACCCTCGAGTCGACCCCATTTTCCGGGAGAGGCTTTACGGCGCATGTCATGCGCACACGTGAGCCGCTGGTCATCAACGAAAACATGGCGGAGCAGGTGAAAGCCTACGGCAGCTTCGTCCACCCCGGAACACAGCTGGAGAAGTCTGCGCTGTACGTTCCCCTGCTCGTCGGTGGTCAAGCGCGTGGACTCATCGACTTGATCGACATTGAACGCGAGCACGTCTTCACAGACGCGCACGTGCACCTGCTGCAGACGCTGGCGAGCAGCATGAGCGTCGCACTGGAGAACGCGCGCCTGTTCGACGAGACGCAGCGCCTGCTCAAGGAGACCGAATCGCGCAACACCGAGCTGTCGGTCATCAACAGCATTCAGGACGGCATGGCCGCCGAGCTGAATTTTCAGGCCATTGTCGACCTGGTCGGCGACAAGCTGCGCCACCAGTTCAGCGTTGCCTGCATTGGCATCCTCTGGCTCGACCAGGCTGCCGGCCTGATCCACTTCCCGTACATCTACGAGCACGGCCAGCGCCTGCAGTCGCCGCCCCTGCCGCTTGCCAGCCTCGCCACCGGCAGGCGCTGGTTCAGCGCGGTGAATAAGCGCCAGTCGGTGGTCTGGCACAACCACGACGACTATCGGAAGTGGGAACTCTTCCTGCTCGAAGGCACCGACATGAGCCGCTCGGGCGTGTTCACCCCGATCTTTGCGGGCGACCGCTTGTTGGGCCTGCTCGATGTCGAGAACCACGAGGCGGACGACGCCTTCGGCGACTCCGATGTGCGCCTGCTCTCGACCATAGCAGCCAGCATGGGCGTTGCACTCGAGAACGTGCGCCTGTTCAATGAGACCAAAGAAGCGCTCGAGCAGCAGACGGCGACCGCCGACGTGCTGAAGGTGATCAGCGAATCGCCGACGGATGTGCAGCCTGTGTTCGATGCCATCGCCGAGCGTGCCAGGACGCTTTGCGGCGCGCAAGTAAGCGCCGTGGCGCGCTTAGACGGCGAATGGGTACATCTGGTGGCGTACCACGGCGTGTCGCCCGAGGCCAACGACGCGATGCGCAGCGTCTTTCCGGTAAAAGTTACCAGCATGACGGTCAGTGCGCGTGCGATTCGAGCGCGCGCCCCAGCGCAGGTCATCGACGCGCTGTCGGACCCGGAATATGAAGCGAAGGACGCCGCCCGGATCGCCGGGTTTCGCGGCAACCTGGGAGTGCCCATGCTGCGCGAAGACCAAGTCGTTGGCGCGATCACCGTCGGGCGCGCCGAACTCGGACCGTTTCCCGAGAAGCAGGTGCAGCTGCTGCAGACCTTCGCCGACCAGGCCGTCATCGCTATCGAGAACGTGCGTCTGTTCAACGAGACTAAGGAGGCGTTACAACAGCAGACGGCAACTGCAGAGATTCTGAAAGTCATCGCCAGTTCACCTTCCGACGTGCAACCGGTGTTTGACGCGATTGTGCAGAGCGCCGCCCGCCTTTTTGGTCGCAAGGCCGGTCTGCGCCTCGTCGAGGGAAATTTTCTTCGCAGAATGGCGCGCAGCGAAGCTGATTCGACGGGATTCGGCGGTGCAGCCGTGATACCGCTCGACCGCGACAGTCTGGTGGGTGCGGTCGCACTGGACGGCAAGGCGAACCAGCTACACGATAACCGCGCCCCGGGTGCTCCACCGTACGCGCAAGCTCATGCGCACGAACTCGATTTCCGGTCAAATGCGACGGCGCCTCTCGTTCGCGAGGGCAAGGTGATCGGAGTCATTTCGGTGTCCTCCCCGAACCCTGGATCGCTTTCGGCCAAGGAAATGAAGTTGCTCAGCACCTTTGCCGACCAGGCGGTGATCGCGATCCAGAACGCACAGCTGTTCAACGAGACGCAGGAAGCCCTCAGCCACCAGACGGCCACCTCCGATATTCTGCGTGTGATCAGCAGTTCGCCGACGGACGTGCAGCCCGTGTTCGACGCGATCGTGGGCACGTCTCTGCGCCTGCTGTCCTGCGATCTCGCGGTGATGCTGCGTCGCGACGACGCGCACACGTTTTCCGAAGTCGCGTCGGCGAGGCCGGACGGAACCAAGTCGCGACTGGAAGGCGAGGTCCGCGCCATCGATCCGCGCGCCAACTTTCCCTCGCGCGTGATCCTCAGCAAGGAGATCCTGCACATTCCGGACTGGAATGCCGTCGACCTGCCCGAGCACGAGCGAATGATCCAGGCACTGGCGGACATCCACGCTTCGCTCATGCTGCCGCTCATGCGTCAAGGCGAATGCATCGGAGTCCTTGCGCTGGTGCGCTCCAAACCCGGCGCATTCACCGACAAGGAAATAGCGCTGGCGAAATCCTTCGTCGATCAGGCCGTGATCGCGATCGAGAACGTGCGTCTGTTCAACGAGACCAACGAGGCGCTGAATCAGCAGCGCGCCTCGTCCGAAGTTCTCGCCGCGATAAGCGGCTCGATCGAGGATACTGCACCGGTCTTCTACAAGATTCTCGAAAGTTGCGAACGCTTGTTCGCGGGCAAGTTCGCCGGGATCAACCTCGTCGGAGAAGACGGCCTCATCCACCTTAAGGCGTACCACGGGCCGGGCCGGGAAGACCTCGAGCGCGTCTTTCCTCTCCCGGTCAGCGCTGACAGCGGCTCGGGCTCCGCAATACTGACTCGCCAGGTCATCCACTACCCAGACGTCGAGAACGGCGATGGCGTGCCCGAGCACACGCGTCGGGGGTGCCAGGCGGCGGGATACAAGTCAGTGATTTTTGCGCCAATGGTCTGGGAGGGGAAAGGGACCGGCACGATTTTTGTCGGTCGCGACTATGCCGGTCCGTTCGCAGACAAGGATATCTCTCTTCTGAAGACATTCGCTGACCAGGCGTCAATCGCGATCCAGAATGCGCGGCTGTTCAACGAGACCAAGGAGGCGCTCGAGCGGCAGACCGCGACCGCGGACATTCTTAAGGTCATAGCGAGCTCGCAATCCGACGTCCAGCCGGTGTTCGACGCGATCGCCGCGGCCACATTAAAGCTGTGTGGTGCCAGAACGGTAAACGTCTTTACGTTCGATGGCGAGTTGATCCATCTGGTGTCGCTCGTGAATGTGAATCCTGATTATGTCGAGGCGATTCGCCGAGTATTTCCAAGACGACCTGGCCGTGAAACGGCAGCCGGCCGGGTCATTCTTGCGCGGGATGTCGTCGTAATTCCCGACGTGCTCGATGACAAGGACTATTCGATTGGTTCGCACTCGCTCTCTGGCGGCTTCCGCAGCATCTTGGCCGTTCCATTAATGTCAAAGGACGAACCGATCGGCGCGATCATCGTCGGGCGGCCGGAATCGGGACCATTCCAGAAGGACCAGATCGCGCTTCTAAAGACCTTCGCCGACCAGGCGGTGATCGCCATCGAGAACGTGCGCCTGTTCAATGAGACCAAGGAGGCGCTCGAGCGGCAGACCGCGACATCCCAAGTCCTCGAAGCTATTTCCGGTG
Organism: uncultured beta proteobacterium; assembly: GCA_963741315.1. Classification (GTDB taxonomy): domain Bacteria; phylum Pseudomonadota; class Gammaproteobacteria; order Burkholderiales; family Casimicrobiaceae; genus PALSA-1003. The sequence continues at coordinate 490,916 of CAVUHK010000001.1, read as the reverse complement.
CGCAGACCGACGCGTCGGCCGTGTTCGAAACGATAGCGCGCAACGCGCACCGACTCAGTGGCGCAGTGCTGTGCAACGTCCTGCGCTACGACGGGAGCCTGCTGCATATCGCCGCCTGCCATGGCTTCTCGCCAGAGAGCGAGCAACAGCTGCGCAAGAAGTATCCCGTGAAGCCGGGAGATGCCTCCGTCCTGTCGGGCAGAGTCATTCTCAGCGGTAAGGTCGAGCGGATCGACGACGTCCTGCGCGATCCCTTGTACGACCAGGAGCATGCGGCGACGGGTGGCTGGCGACGACTGCTCGGTGTGCCGATGCTTCGCGACGGCGCCGTGCTAGGAGTCATTGTCGTTGCATGGCGAGAGCCGGGACGGACGCCGCCGGCGTTGATGGATCTGCTCAAGACCTTCGCCGATCAGGCGGTGATTGCGATCGAAAATGTACGCCTGTTCAACGAGACCAAGGAAGCGCTGGAGCAGCAGACCGCCACCGCCGACGTGCTGCAGGTGATCGGCAGGTCGGTCTCCGACGCTGCGCCCGTATTCGACAAGATCCTCGACAGCTGCCAGCACCTGTTCGCCACCGAGCAGCTCGGAATCTTCCTCGCCGGCGACGACGGTCAGGTGCGCATGGGTGCGTGGCGTGGATCGGCGCTAGGCGCGATCGCGCGCACGTTCCCCAAGCCGCTCGACGAAACGATGACGGGACGCATCATCCGCGAGCGGCGCACGTTGCACCTTCCGGACGCGGCAGCCATGCCCGACGCGCCGCTTGCAGTCCGCAACGTGGTCGATCTGATCGGCAACTACTCGGTGGCATGGGCCCCGATGCTGTGGGAGGACCGCGGCGTCGGCTCGATCGCCGTCATGCGCCAGCCGCCCAAACCGTTCACCGACAAGGAACTGGCGCTGCTCAAGACCTTCGGTGACCAGGCCGTGATCGCGATCCAGAACGCGCGGATGTTCAACGAGACGCAGGAAGCGCTGGAGCGGCAAACGGCGACCGCCGAGGTGCTGCGCGTGATCAGCGAATCGCCGACCGACGTGCAGCCGGTGCTCGATGCGGTGGCAGAGCGCGCTGGCCTGCTCTGCCGAGCGGACGGCAGCCGCGTATGGATGATGGTCAATGGACAGTTACGCGCCATGACGAGCTACGGGGCAGCCTACGAGGCACGTCCAGGCCAACGAGGTGTCTGCCGCTGCTCAGAACTTCGGTCGTCGGGCGCGCGATTCTGGAACGCCGAGTCATTCACGTCGAAGACGTCGTGCCAGCTCCTCGATACCGAGTATCCGGATGTGCGTGAGCTGCAGGCACGCTACGGATTCCGCAGCGTGCTCATCGTGCCGCTGCTCCGCGAGGCAGAAGCCCTCGGGGTGATATCGTTGCTGCGCAATGAGGTGCGCCCGTTCGCGCCGGCCGAGATCAAGCTCCTGGAGACCTTCGCCGATCAGGCCGTGATCGCCATCGAAAACGTGCGTCTGTTCAAGGAGACTCAGGAAGCGCTCGACCAGCAGCGAGCCTCGGGCGAGGTGCTGGCGGCGATCAGCGGCTCGATCGCCGACGCTGCGCCGGTGTTCGAGCGGATCCTCGCGAGTTGCGAGCGGCTGTTCGCCGGCAAGGTCGGACAGATCAACGTGATCGGCGAGGACGGCCTGGTGCACCTGGGCGCCTACCACGGCGCCAATCAGTCGGAAGTCGCGAAACATTTTCCCATGCCGCTCGACACGACGAGCGCAACCGGGCTCGCGATCGCCAGGCGCGCAGTGCTGCACTATCCGGACATCGACAAGGATGCCGATGTGCCCTCGCGCGCACGATCCGGGTGGACCGCGCAAGGATTGCGCGCGCTGATCGTCGCGCCGATGTTGTGGGAGGGCAAGGGCATCGGCGCCGTGTTCGTCGGCCGGGCGAATCCCGGTGCCTATTCCGACAAGGAGATCGCGCTGTTGCGCAACTTCGCCGACCAGGCGGTGATCGCGATCCAGAACGCGCGGATGTTCAACCAGACGAAGGAAGCATTGGAGCGCCAGACCGCCACCGCGGAGGTGCTGCAGGTCATCAGCGGCTCGATGGCCGACGCGCAGCCGGTGTTCGAGAAAATCGTCGAATGCTGCGAGGGCTTGTTCCCGGCGCAGGCCTTTGCGCTGGGCATCGTCGACGACACGGACCAGCTGTCGGTGCCAGTGTTCCGCCTGACTGCGGCGGCCAAGGCAAGGCTGGGCGTCGACGAAGCTGCCGTCATCGAGGCGCGAACACGTGCTGCATTCCCCCGCCCGCTGGCCGGCACCCTGACCGAAAAGGCGATCCGCAGCGGCGCGCTGGTGGAGATCCGCGACTTGCGCGACGAGGCCGATGCTTCTCAGCCTGCGGTGCAGGCGGCACTGCGGATGAACCTGGGCACTTCGGTTGTAGTCGCGCCGCTCATGTGGGGGGGCCGCGGCATCGGCTCGCTCATGATGATGCGTGAAGACGTCGATGGCCTGCGCGATCAGGAGAACGCGCTGTTGCGTACCTTCGCTGACCAAGCCGTGGTCGCGATCCAGAATGCGCGCCTTTTTAACGAGGCGCAGGCCGCGCGTGCCGCCGCCGAGACAGCCAACGAGGCCAAGAGCTCGTTCCTGGCGACGATGAGCCACGAGATCCGCACGCCGATGAACGCCGTGCTCGGCATGAGCGGGCTGCTCCTCGACACCAAGCTCGACACCGAGCAGCACGACTACGTCAGCACCATCCGCGAATCGGGCGATACGCTGCTGACGATCATCAACGACATCCTCGACTTCTCCAAGATCGAAGCCGGGCGCATGGACATCGAGGCGCAGCCCTTCGATCTGCGCGAATGCGTCGAATCGGCGCTCGACCTGGTCACCTCTCGCGCCGTCGAAAAGCATCTGGATACCGCGTACGTGTTCGAAGGCGACGTCCCTGCCGCCATCGTGGGCGACGTGACGCGGCTGCGGCAGATCATTCTGAACCTGCTCGCCAACGCGGTGAAATTCACCGAATCCGGCGAAGTCGTGCTGACGGTGAGCGCCAAACCGCTCGGCGATGAGCGCTTCGAGCTGACACTTCGCGGTGCGCGACACCGGCATCGGCCTGACCAGCGAGGGCATGAGCCGCCTGTTCCAGTCGTTCTCGCAGGCGGACTCGTCGACGACGCGCAAGTACGGCGGCACGGGGCTGGGACTGGCGATCAGCAGGCGGCTCGCCGAGTTGATGGGCGGACGGATGTGGGCCCAGAGCGCGGGACCAGGCAAAGGCTCGACCTTCCTCTTCACCATCGAAGCACCCGCCGCGCGGGTGCCGCCCGCCCGCCAGCGCGACTTCGTCGGCGTGCAGCCGGCGCTGCAGGCAAGACGCGTCCTCGTCGTCGACGACAATGCCACCAACCGGCGCATCCTGGAGCTGCAGACCGCCAAATGGGGCATGTCCTCGCGCGCGACCGGATCGCCGCTGGAGGCACTGCGCTGGCTCGAGTCCGGCGATACCTTCGACCTTGCGATCCTCGACATGCACATGCCGGAGATGGATGGCGTCGTGCTGGCGCGGACGATCCACGAGCATCATGCGACATTGCCGCTGGTGCTGTTCAGCTCGCTGGGGCGTCGCGAAGCCGGCGACGAAGATCGCCTGTTCAGCGCCTATCTCACCAAGCCCCTTCACCAGTCGCAGCTGTTCGATACACTGGTGGGACTGCTTGCGCACGACGCGGCGCGCAAGCCGGAAACCCCGTCGGCCAAGCCGCAGCTCGATCCGGGTCAGGCGACGCGTCATCCGCTGCGCATCCTGCTCGCCGAGGACAACGTGGTGAACCAGAAGCTCGCGCTGCGGCTCTTGCAGCAGATGGGCTATCGTGCAGACCTGGCGTCGAATGGCATCGAGGCGGTCGAATCGGTGAAGCGGCAGACCTACGATGTGGTGCTGATGGACGTGCAGATGCCGGAGATGGACGGGCTCGAAGCGTCGCGTCGTATCGTCGCGCAAGCTGGACGCGGACGAGCGTCCACGCATCGTGGCGATGACGGCCAACGCCATGCAGGGCGACCGCGACATGTGCCTCGCGGCCGGGATGGACGACTACGTGACCAAGCCGATTCGAGTCGAGCAGCTCGTCGAGGCGCTGAACCAAGTGCCCGCGCGCAAGGACGCATGATGACCGCCCCGACGATCGATCGTCCGACCTTCGACGCGCTCAAGGAAACGACCGGCGCCGACTTCGCGATGGAACTGGTGGACACGTTCCTCGAGGAAGCGCCCGTGATGCTGAACGATTTGCGTGAAGCGATGGCGATGGACGACGCCGATAAGTTTCGTCGCGCTGCGCATTCGCTCAAGTCCAACAGCAATACCTTCGGCGCGCTCACGCTGGGCGCGATGGCGCGCGAGCTCGAGCTCTCGGACGTGTCGAAGGTGCGCGATAGCGGCGCGCAGCCGCTGGCCGCGCTGGCCGACGAATATTCGCGCGTCGCCGCGGCACTGACTGCTTTGCGCCATGCGTGATTCGCGCAGCGGCGCCGCGCGCCTGCTGGTCGTCGACGACAACAAGGTCAACCGGCTGCTGCTCGCACGCAGCCTGGAACTGCAGGGACACAGCATCGCGTCGGCCGAGAATGGCCGCGTCGCGCTGGAGATGCTGCGGCGCGAACCCTTCGACCTGGTGCTGCTCGACATGGAGATGCCGGAAATGGACGGCTTCCAGGTGCTCGAGCAGCTGGTCAACGATCGGCGCCTGCGCGACCTTCCGGTCATCGTGACATCGTCGCTGGAAGGCATCGCCAACGTGGTGCGCTGCATCGAGCTCGGCGCCGAGGACTATCTCAGCAAGCCGGTGAATCCGGTGCTGTTGAAGGCCCGCATCGGGGCGTGCCTGGAGAAGAAGACCCTGCGTGACCAGCAGAAGGAACTGATGCGCCGCTTCGCCACGCCCGAGGTCGCTCAGGATCTGCAGGATTCCGGCTTCGCGCTGGGCGGCAAGCTGGTCGATGCGTCGGTGATGTTCTCCGATATCCGCGACTTCACTTCACTTGCCGAATCGCAGACGCCCGAAGAGACCATCGAACTGCTCAACACCTACTACGCGCTCATGTTCGACGCGATCAGCAGCCACGGCGGCATCGTCACGTTGATGATGGGTGACGGCCTGATGTCCGTCTTCGGTGCACCCGTGCCGCTGCCCGACCATTGCGAAAGCGCGGTTCGCGCGGCCCAGGAAATGGTCGAGTTGATCGAACTTTTCAACGTCGAACGCGAGGCTGCGGCGAAACCGCGACTGAGAATCGGCATCGGCATCGCGTCGGGCGAGATGGTTGCCGGATACGCCGGCACCAACGAGCGCGCGACCTATACCTGCATCGGCGACATCGTCAATCTCGCCTCGCGGCTCGAGACGCACACCAAGGTCGCGCAACGCACCATCCTGATCGACCATGCCACGCGATCGGCGCTGAGCGATCGCGTCGCGGTCGAGCCGCTCGGTCCGGTTCCGCTCAAGGGAAAGGTCGCCGCGGTGGAGGTCTTTGCGGTTGAAGCGGGAAAGTCGCGCTAGCCAGGAGGATAGTGTCGGTGCTCGCAGTCGCGAGCTGGAACTGGTACGAGTCAAATCCTACTGCCTAGCGTCCGGACACCCGGCAACAGGTTGCGTCCGAGCGAATGAACGCCGCGGACCCGGTGGTGTTGGTGTACTGAAACTGCCAAGTCGCGGGGGGAGGATACAGGGCCCCGGTCGCACCCAGCGCTCGGGAAGGCATTAGCAGCTTGTATGTTCGCTAACGCACCAACATCCTTGATCCATCGCAAAGGCCACACCTGGCATTTTCCGTAATATTCAATTGGAGTTGCGCGCTGGCAGCTCGTTGGATATCCCCTGTGGCGCATTGGTGTTGGTGCCCATCAGGCAACAGCGATGAGTAACACGGGAGAATACGTCATGAGTATTGGCACGATCCTGCTGATTGTCCTTATTCTGATGTTGATCGGGGTGTTACCGGTATGGCCACATGCAACGAGCTGGGGCTACGGCCCCAGTGGCATCGTCGGCGTGATTCTGGTGATCGTAATCGTCCTGTTCTTGCTTGGGCGCTTGTAAGCGCGCGAAGTGCCGGCGGACCCGCGCTCGAAGTAGACGCACTCCGCAATTCGCATCGAATGATGGCTAGACCGAGGAGAAACACATGACGAAGACCCGCGGCATTGTTTGCGCCAGCTTGGCAATGAGTATCCTGATTGTGGGATTGCCCGCCTGCGAAAAGAAGGAAGGTCCGGCGGAACGTGCCGGCAAGCAGATCGACAAGGCGGTGGAAAGCGCCGGAAAAGAAGTCGAGAAGGCCGGCCAGAAAATCCAGGATGAGGCGAAGGACGCCAAGAAATAGAGCGACCGGCGCGAGCCCGAATGTAGGAAGCGTTCAGCGCAGCAGTGCAATGTCGGGGCGTGGCTGATTCGTTTGGTGGGCGATTCCTCGCCTCGGTAGCTTGATTGCGGAGATCGACGCCCCGATTCGCGTACGGCATGCCGCCGTCTACCGGCATACGTTAGAGGAGCAGGTCATGAGCACGAACAAAGATCAAACTAAAGGACGCGTCAAAGAAGTGGAAGGGAAGGTCAAGGAATTCGCCGGCAAGCTCGTCGGCAACGAGAAGCTGGAGGTAAAGGGCAAGATTCAGAAAATTCTTGGCAAGGCGCAAGCAAAATTTGGTGACGTTAAGCAAGACATGAAGAATTCGAAGAAGCGTGCCTGACGTTTGCCGAGGCTTGTCAGGTCCGATCGATGCGGAGAGCACGATGCCTGACATCCCTGGTTTGACAGAGTCAAATGCAGCACGCGCGCCAACGGGTGTTGCGGGAGTGGCAAACGAACCGGTTGCCGCCTCCGATCCGATGTCGCACTGGCACGAGACGCTCGGCGACGGCAGCCGGGTGCTCATTCGTCCAATTCGCAAGGAGGATGCAGAGCTGGAACGCGCCTTCATCGAGCGCTTGTCGCCGCAGTCGCGGTGGTATCGCTTCCTCGGCCAGATGAAGGTGAGCGACGATATGCTCAAGCAACTGACCGACATAGACTACGAGAGCGAGGTCGCGTTCGTCGCACTGCGACACGATGGCGGCGAGAAGAAAGAGATTGGGGTGAGCCGCTTCTGCATCAGCACGGACGGATCCAGCTGCGAATGTGCAGTCGTGGTCAGCGATGAGTGGCAGGGCAAGGGACTGGGTCATCTCTTGATGCGCCTCCTGATAGACGTGGCGCGTCGACGCGGGATCAAGCACATGTTCTCCGTCGACTCTGCAGGCAATCAGCATATGAGCGATCTCGCGGCCAGCCTGGGATTCAAGCGAGCGCCCAATCACGACAGCCCGAGCGAGGTCATCTACAACCTCGATTTATGATCCGGCGACGGATGAGGGCTGCTGTCTGATCGGGACGGGCATACGCAGGATTCGCGCAAGAAGCCGCACGATCGTCCGAGAGGAAAACAGAAGGGGCATCAATATGAAAGGCTTTGTGCAGGACATCGAAGGCCTCTTGGTATCGAAACAACGTGCGCGTTACCAACATTTTGACCGCAAGACGACTGAATGATCGGCTCGCTGTCTCTTCAACCAGAAACTGCGCGATCAGGAATCCTGCAGTTGCCAGCTAAAGAATGCAGCCGCCGATTGAACTAGGCGGCGGCCGCCAGCCAGCGCGAATCCTGAAAACCCAGATAACTTTCCCCATCACGCCGCATTCGCAGGATTCTTCCCGGGCGCAGGGCAGGTCAGCCCCTTCTGCTTACGCCGCCCGTTTCGCTGTCTTCTTCGGCGTCTTCTTCGCGCTTCGTGGCACCCTTAGCGGCCTTGGTCACGGCAGTGCCGATCTTTCGGGCCGTTGTCTTGGCCTTTGCGACCTTTTTCTTCACCGCGGACTTGGCGGCCGTAGTCTTGCGTCCCTTAGGCTTCTTTGCCGCGCCGACCTTACGCTTCGCGGCCGGCTTCTTCGGACTCATTGCGCGTTCGACCTTGCCGGCGGCCTTTTTGGCCCCTGTTGCCGCAGCCTTTACCCTGCGCTTCACCGCGCGCTTCGCCTTGCCAATGACCCTCTGCGCATCCGCCTCGACGGCCTTGGCTTTGCGCGTCACGGTGCCCTTCGCCTTGCTGTAGCTTTGCTTGGCGGTCGTTTCGACGGCTTTCTTCTTGCGCTTCACGGATGCGCTGGCGGTCCGCGCCTTCTTCGCCATCGAAGCCCCCGCCTTTCCCGCTCCACGCTTGGCCTCCGACGCCGCGACTTCCGTCTGCTTCACCAGCGAGGCGCCCATTTCCTGCGCCTTGCCGATGGCCGCTCCCATGGCGTCTCCGATCTTGGTCAGCACACTCTTTTCTTCACCCATCGTTGATTCTCCTGTCCAGTAATGAATCACCACATCGCAATCAGCGGGCAGCCCCCGCCCCAAACCAACCGTCGCTTGGCGTGCGCCTCGAATGTCACGCCACCGTTCCGAACAGCGCCCCGACGCCTGCTGTGAGCGCCATCGCAAGTGCGCCCCAGAACGTCACGCGCATGGCGCCCGTCGACACATTCGCGCCGCCCACGCGCGCGGCGAGCCCGCCCAGGATTGCAAGGAATACCAGCGAGATGCCGGAAACGATGGGTATCAGGCTCGGCGCAGGGACTGCGGCGGCAGCCAACAGCGCATGACGGCCCCGACGGCGAGCTCGCCGCGGAGGTCAACGCAGCCTTTTCAGCGACCTGGGACGCGGCAGCAATTTGCCGTAGCGCTCAGGCTGGCGGACGCACCGCCGGTGTTGGTTGCGGCGCAAAGCCACGTCGTGTTCCCGCTCGCCGCCTCGTGGCTGGTCAGCCTCAGGCCGGCGGGCGTGCTGTCGCAACTGCCGCTGGTCAACGCGTAGCCCGCGGTGCAAGCCGGGGAGGTCGCGCTGCCGGACGCGCCGGCGCCGATCGAGACCGGCGAAGAACTCACGGTCGTGCATTGCAACGCGGTGGCGTCCGACACCACATGGTATCCGACGATATCGAAGATCAGGTGCGCCACCAGTTGCGGCGGCATCGCGAAGTAGATGGTGTTGCTCGCCACCTGCGGCACCATGTACATCGTCGACAGCCCCTGGCCACGCGTGTAGTTCAGCGCCACCTGCGACAACACCGTGCCCAGATCGTTGGCGTCGCTGATCCCCAGGAAGGAATCGAAGTTCGGCGCGAGGATGGTGGCGACCAGGGCCACCGCACGAATCGCGCCGCCCGGCGGGTTGGTCAGGCCACAGTCCGACGCGGAAGTGCCGCCGTAATTCCCCCAGTTCTGGCCGGCGGTGATGAATCCGGGAATGCTGTAAAGGACGTTGCCTACAAGCGGCCCCTGCACACCACTGGCCGGCGTCGCGTGACGCGTGTCCATGATTCGGCACGGCTCGATCGGCACATAGACGATGCCGGGCACGGTCGCCGCGGTCACCCCCAACGTTGCCGTCGCCGGCCCTGCGTTGCCGGAATTGGTCGTCGTCACCGTGCCGGTGGAGTTGAGGTAGCTGCCGACGACGCTGCTGGTGACGAACACCGTGAGCTGGCAGCTGCTGTTGGCGGGAATCGTTCCGCCGGTGAGCGAGAGCGACGTGCCGTTGCCAGTTGCCGTGGCAGTGCCTCCGCACGTGTTGATCAACCCCGGCGGCACCGTATTGCTCACGTTCGCAGGGTAGTTGTCGGTCAAGGCGACACCGGAGACTGCAGCGCCGTTCGGATTGGTCAACGTAATCGTTAGCAAAGCGGTTTCACCGCTCTTGATCTGAGTTGGCGCGAACGATTTGGCGACGCTGATCGAACCGTTGACGCTCAGCGTAGCCGTCGCCGGACCCGCGTTGCCCGCATTAGTCGTCGTTACTGTCCCAGTGCTGTTGAGGTACGTGCCTTGCGCCGCGCTGGTGACATTGACGGTGATCGAGCAATTGCCGCCTGCAGGAATAGTGCCGCCGGCAAGCTGCAGCGACGAGCCGCTGGCGGCGGTGGTCAGCGTTCCGCCACAGCTGTTGGTCGCGCCGGGAGACGCGGTGTTGGTGAGCCCGGCCGGGTAGGTATCGAGGAAGGCCGCCCCGGTGACCGCCACCGTCGCGTTCGGGTTGGTGAGAGTGATCGTCAGCAAGGACGTGCCGCCGACCGGGATCGTTGACTGGTTGAAACTCTTGGCCACCGTCGGCGCGCCGGTTACGGTCAGCGTGCCTTGTACACCAGGAACGACGCCGGCGTCGGTGGTGATGCTGCCGGTATTGTTGACGTAAACGCCGGAGACCGCGCTGGTGACATTCACCGTCACGGTACAGCTGCCACTCGCCGGAATCGTTGCGCCGGAGAGCGCGACCGAATTGCCGGCCGCCGTCGCGCTCACCGACCCGCCGCAGGAAGTCGCCCCGCTGGGCGTCGCCGTGTTGACCAGATTGGCGGGGTAGGTGTCGGTGAAAGAAACGCCCGTTACTGCCTGCGCGTTGGCGTTGTTGAGAGTGATCGTCAGCACCGACGCGGCGTTGGGCAGGATCGGGTTGGGTGCAAATGCCTTGGTCGCCGTCGGTGCGGCAAGAACCACCAGCGTGCCCATCGCGGGTCCGAACGACGGCGCGTCGCTTGCCGTGATGGTCCCCGTCGAATTCACGTACGTACCCGCGAGCGCGCTTTGCACGTTGACCGTGACAGTGCAGCTCGCGTTCGCCGGAATCGTTCCGCCCGAGAGCGCCACCGAATTTCCGCTCGCGGCTGCGCTTACCGTGCCGCCGCACGTGGTCGCCGCGCCCGGCGAGGACGTGTTCGTCAGGTTCGACGGGTAGGTGTCGGTGAAAGCGACGCCGGTGACCGGTGCGGCGTTGGGATTGTTGAGCGTGATGGTGATTTGCGCCGATGCGTTGACGTAGACTGGCGACGGCGAGATGGCCTTGGTCACCGTCGGCGCGGGAACCACCGATACGTCATCCAGGAACCATTGTGACGGATCCTGTTGTGCAACAAAGGTCAGCGGTGTCGAGCTCGTCGTCGCGACGACATCGATGATTTGCTGGGTATACGGGAATGACGGTTGCGGGCTGGGCAGGGAGAAGACGGTGGTTCCATCCCAGATGACCGCGAACGTGGTCGTATTCTGGTTGGCCGAATTGTCGTTCGCGAGGAAGAAGCTCAGCCTGTAAGTCTGCCCGGGTACGGTGGGGATGTTTTGCGAAAGCGAGTCCTGGGCGCCGTACAGCCCGAAGGTCATTGCATACTGACCGGTGTTTACGATGCAGGCGGCCGCGCCAACGAATACGCCCGCCGGGCACACAAGGTCGAAAGGGCCGCCCGGCGACAGTGTCCACTCCGGGCTGAAGTTGCCCGTCTCGAAGCCACCGTTGGCGACCAGATTGGCGGCATTCGCGCCAAGGGCGAACGACATCAGCAGTGCGCAGAGCCCGCACCGACTTGACTTTGCTTTCATGGTCCCCTGCGTAGAGAGTTGAACCTGCCGATCGGTATGCGCTTTATTCTAGCAGTGCGCCGGCTTCGGATGAAATCCACTCGACGAGGCGAAGCCTGTCACAGCAATCGGCCAAGAACTCTCGCGTGCGCGCTTCGAACGGCGCGTGCAGCGCCGGCACGGCGGCCCGCGTCCTCGACCAGATCGGGGTCCATGTTCGACGAACTCGTCGGCAACTCGCGCGCGACGCCGATCTCGCGCGCGACGACCACCATGACAGCCGGCGCGCATGCGTGCGCATGACGTCGGGACTTCGCCGACCACCGCCGGATCGAGCGCCGACGTGGCTTCGTCGAACAGCATGAACGTCGGTTCCATCGCGAGCGCACGCGCGATGGCGGCACGCTGCTGCTCCCGCCCGAAAGGCTTCGGATAGCGGTCCTGCTGCTGGCGACGCCGACGCGTTCGAGCAGCGCTAGCGCCTGCGATCGGCCTCGGCGGCGTCGCCGCGACGCGCCAGCTTCGGCGCGAGCATCACGTTCTCGAGCACCGTCACGTGCTGGAACAGGTTGAAGCGCTGGAACGCCATCGCGATCGCGGCGCGCGCGCGAACAGCCGGCTCGCCGACTTCGGCAGGCGATCGCCCACCAGGCGTACCCGACGATCTGCCCGTGGACACGAACGTAGCCCGCTCCGGGACGCTCGAGGCGCTTGATGCAGCGAAGCAGCGTGGATGCCGAGCCGGACGGCCCGTCCGCACACGACCTTGCCAGGCGCCACGTCGAGATCGATGCCGTGCAGCACTTCGACGCGCCGGCGCTGTCAGTCGCGCTTCGATCGTCGAGCCATCCGTCGCAGCGACGCGAACGTGTCTGCGGCGGGGCTGCGCCAGGCCGAATTAGCCGTGTTCGCCGATGCGCCAGGCGCTGATCTCCTGCCCGAGCGTCAGCCGACGCGCAGCGTCTCGCACGCGAACGAGGTACATGAGCAGGGACGCTCGCCCGGTTACATGCTCACATCGAGGAAGCAGTCCGTGCCCGTGATCTCGCTCGCGAAACGCCGCGAGCTTGCCAGCGCGCCCAGGATTTGCCGGTCGCGGCATCGACCACGGGGAAGCCTGTCTTGACCGGCGGATCGCCTTCGACACCCGCGAGCATCGTCATCCCGGCTCGAGCGCCTGGATCACGCTGATTATGCCAGCACGCACTATCTCCGCCATGTACGCGCCTTCGCACAAGCCGAGTCCCAGGTTCGCGGCGACCATCGGCGTGATGATCGCGTTGGCGTTGATCGAGACGCAGTCGGGGCCGAAGAACGGAATCCCGAGCGTGATGCTGGGGAACAGCGCGGCGAGGTTGTACCAGAAGATCAGCTGCACGAGCGCGGGCGTGCCGCGGAACGCGCCGATCTAGACCTTCGCTGCGCGCGACAGCAGCTGGTTGTCTGACGGCGCATCAGCGCCGCGGCGACGCCAGCGTCACGCCGATCGCCATCGCCGACACGGTGAGCTCGATGGTGAGCTTCACCCCGTCGAGGATCTCCTTGCCGAAGAGATACTTCCCGACCACCTTCCACTGGAAGTTGGGGTTGGTGAAGACGACGGCGACCATCCACGCGACCAGCAACAGCACCAGGACGGCGGCGACGCGCCGCCCCGGACGCGCCAGGGGGACGGGCGGAAGATCCGCGCGCGGCAGCGCGCGCGGATCAGGTGCCGTGGAGGGAGTGTTCGCCGGCACGCGCTACTGGAACAACGCCGGCGGCGCGCGCTCGGGACTCAACGACCATTTTTCCCAGATCTTGTCGTACGTGCCGTCCTTCACCATCGAATTCAGCGCCGCCTCCATCGCCTGGCCCAGCTTCACGCTCTGTTTGTTGAAGGCGATGCCGCATTCCACCGTCGCGCCGGGCACGCGACCGCCGGGCGCGGCTTCGAGCTTCCCGTTCGAATGCTTGGCCGCGACGATGCAGTCGCGAAGCCGACGCCCGCCGCTTCGGCGCGCTCCGACTCGACTGCCAGCACCTGCGGTCCCTTGCCTTCGAACACGAGCAGCTCGATTTTGCCCTTGCCGGCGGCGACGCACTCGTCCGACTTCTTCTGCCATACCAGCAGCGGCTGCGTGCCCTTTTCGACGGCGATGGTGTGTCCGCACGCGTCGTCGTTGCGGATCTTGGTCGGGTTGCCCTTTCGCACGACCAGGCCGTTGCTGAAGTGTCCGTAGCGCACGAACGAGACCAGCGGCAGCCGTGCGGGCAGGATGCCCATCGCCGACATCGCAGCGTCGACTCGTCCGCCCGACACCGCCGGGATCATCGACGCGAAGCCGATGCGCTGGATGTCGACCTTGAGCCCGAGCTTGTCCCCGATGGCGCGAAGCATGTCGACATCGAGGCCGGTCTGCTCGTTCTTCTCGTCGAGGTAGTTGAACGGTTCGAAGTCGAGCGGCATCGCCACGATCAGCGTGCCTCGCTGCTTGATGTCGTCGGGCAGCATCGCGCGCGCGGCTTCGTCGACTGCTGCGTTCGCCGCGGCGCTGACGCATAGCGCGAGGGCCGCCAGCATCGAGGTGACGAAGCGACTCCGCGCGCGGCGGAACGGGATGCACTGCTATGCCTTGCGGTCATGACGTTCTCCGGGTGGAAGTGTTGCGGGGTTCAACCTGTATTACAGCAGGACTGTAGAGCAGGACTTCGGCCGGCGCAATCCTCAGCGCGCCGACCTGTAAGACAGCACACCGTCGCCGGGCGGGCACCGCACCGGCAATCACAGGAACGCCTCCAGCAGCGCGCCGACTTGCGCAGGCGCCTCGATAAGCACACTGTGGCGCAGCCCCGGCAGTACGTGCATCCGGCAATCGCCGATCCCCTCGGCCATCAGCTTCGCCATCCGCGGCGTCGCGGCGAGGTCGTGTTCGCCGGTGACGACGAGGGTCGGAACGCCGATCTCCGCCAGCCGATCGGCGAAGTCCGCCGTGCAGAACACCGTGAACGCGTGCAGGTACGACGCCGGATCGCAAGTCTTCACCTGCGCCACCCGGCGCTCAACGACGTCGGGATGCTCCTGGCGAAAGGCGTCGGTGAACCAGCGCTCGCGATTGGAATCGGCGAGCGCGGCGAGGCCATGCGTCTTCAGGAATGCGACACGATCGAGCGCGCGGCGCTTCTCCTCCGCCGTGCGGCCGCAGACCGTTCCGATGACAGCGAGCCTGGCCACGCGCTCGGGATAGTCGAGCGCGAGCGCCATCGCGACCGCACCGCCGAGCGCGAGCCCGACGACGGCGCACCTGGCGACGTCGCACTCGTCGAGCACCTGCAGCGCATCGCGCGCCATCTCGTAAGCGTCGAGCGGGCCCGCGATGAGATCCGACCCGCCATGACCGCGCAGGTCCATGGCGATGACGTCGTGACTTGCGCCCAGCGCTTCGGAGATCGGTCCCCAATGACTGGCGGCGCCGCCCACGCCATGAATCAGCAGCACCGGCGGACCATTGCCCTGGCGATGGTAAGTGATCTTCACGCTGCAATTTCCTTGCGAAGATCCGCTGCCGCCGTCGTGCGATTCGTTGTATAAGCACTCGTATGCATGGCGCGCGCATCGACGTCCATCATCACCTGTTCCCGCCGCCGTTCGTGGCGCAGCTGTGCGAACACGAGCACTATCTCGCGCGCGGCGTCGCGCGCCACTGGACGCCGCAGGTCTCGATCGAGGACATGGACGCGGCCGGCATCGCCACCGCATTCACTTCCATCACCGCACCGGGCCTCGCCTTGATTCCGCGCCAACGTCTGGTCGCCATCAATCGCGAATGCAACGACTACGGGGCGCGCATGGTGGCAGACCATGGCCGTCGCTTCGGCCTGTTCGCTAGCCTGCCATTGCCGGACGTCGACGCAAGTCTGCGCGAAATCGCCTACGCGCTGGAAACGCTGCACGCCGACGGCATCGGGCTGCTCACGAGCTACGGCGATTGCTGGCTTGGCGACCCGACATTCGCAGCGGTCTTCGACGAGCTCGAGCGCCGCAGCGCGGTCGCGTACGTTCACCCGACGGTGCCGGACTGTTGCCGCAACCTTCTTCCCGGCGTTGCCGATTGGGTGCTCGAGTTCCCGGTCGACACGACGCGCGCCATCGCCAGTCTGCTGTTCAGCGGCACCTTCGCGCGCTGCCCGAACATCCGTTTCGTGTTCGCGCACGTGGGTGGCATCTTGCCATTGGTTGCGCAGCATCTCGCGCGCGCGGCGCAGGTCGACCCGACGCTCGCGGCCAAGGTGCCGCAGGGTGTGCGCACGCTGTTGCGCAGCCTGCACTACGACACTGCCTTGCGTATGCACGCGGTGGGAATGATGTCGGCGCTGCAGCTTGTCGACGCATCGCAGCTCCTGCTTGGCACCGACGCGCCGCTGCGCAAAAGCACCGACCAGCTCGCCGAATTTCATGCGCAGAACCTGAGCGCGGACGTCCTGCGCCAGATCGAGGTTGAGAATGCGCGGCGGCTGCTGCCGCGCTGCCGCGCGCTCACTCCGTGATCTTGATGTTGCGCTTGCGGGCGATGTCGATCCACTTGTCGATCTCGCCGCGCACCTGCTTCGCAAGCGCATCGGGCGCACCTCCTGCCGGATCGAGCGAGAGTAGCGCGAAGCCGTCTTTCACCGTCTGCGTTCGCAGCGCGGCGTTGGCCTTCGCGTTCAGGTCGTCGACGACGGGCTTGGCGTTGCCGCCGGCGCCCACAGGCCGAACCAGGTGACGACGTCGAACCCGGCCACACCGGATTCGGCGACCGTCGGCACGTCCGGGAACGCCGACCTGCGCTTGCTGCTCGTCACCGCGAGCAGCTTCGCCTTGCCCCCCTTCACCTGCCCGAGCGCCGTCGGCCCATCGAAGGTGTACTGCACGCGACCCGCCATCAGGTCGGTCATTGCCGGCGCGCTGCCGCGATACGGCACGTGCGTGACGTTGATATCGGCCAGCGATGCGAAGAGCTCCCCGGCGAGATGGTTGATGCTGCCGTTGCCGTACGAAGCGTAGTTGACCTTGCCCGGTTGGCCTTGGCGATCGCGATCAGCTCCTGCACCGACTTCGCCTCGAACGCCGCCGAGGTCAGCAGCATGAAGGGCGAGGTGCCGATCAGCATCACCGGCGCGAAGTCCTTCACCGGATCGTAGTCGAGACTCGAGTACACCGCGACGTTGGAGCCATGCGTGCTCGGCGTGCCGACCAGCAGCGTGTAGCCGTCGGCCGCGGCATGCGCGGCGCGCGCGGTTCCGATGGTGCCGCCGGCGCCAGAAACGTTCTCGACCACCACCGACTGCCCGGTCTGCTCGGCCAGGCCCGTCGCCAGGATGCGCGCGGCCGCATCGGCGCCACCGCCGGGCGGAAAGGCGACGAGCAGCTTGATGGTCTGGGTCGGGAACTGCTGTGCTAGAGCAGGAAGCGCGAAGGCACCGAGCGCAACAATCGCGAATCCGCCAATCATTCCGGCAAGCCGGCGACGCATGAGCGAACTTCGCATCAGAACGCGAGGATGCGCCGCGGATTGTCGACCAGGATCGTCTCGAGCTCCTTCGCGCCGAAGCCCATCTTCTCCAGCCTGGGCGCGAAGCTCGTGAACAGATGCCCGAGCCCTACCTTCTCGTTGAGCAGTTGCGGATTGTCCGCCGTCGCCGGCCCGCGCGGATTGAAGAACCAGCGATCGTAGGTGATGGTCATCTGCGAGAGGAACCCTCGGTCGGCGACATCGCACATCATTCGCACCATGGTGCCGTCGAGGTCGTCGCCCTCCTCGTGGCGCCAAGGGATGCCCAGGTGATCGACCTGCACGTTGGCGCCGCGCTTGCAGATGTCGATTATCTGCTCGACGCTGTTCGGCTCGACGAAGGCATGGCCGATGATGACCTTCGCGGGGTCGCCGCCTTCGGCCTCGATCAGATCGAGCTGTTCGATGCCCGGGTTGGTGACCGTGTAGTCCATCGGGTCGGTGTGCGTGTTGATGCACACGTTGAGTTTCTTCTGCGCGCGTCCGGCGGCACGGATCAATCGCTCCTCGGCGAGACTGATGTGCAGGCCATTCGCGCTGAGCGGGCTGGGCTTCGGCTTGACGCCTTCCTGCCCGGTGGCGATCTTGATCGCGCCAGCCTTGATGTCGGTCTGGAAGCCGCCGAATACCATGCCCTGTGTGATGTCGCGCGCGTAGAAATCGGCGAGCTCGTCAACCGTCTGGCGCTTATACCAGTAGGGCAACCCCATGCTTTCCGGGAAGAAGCCTGTGACGGCGATGACGTTGCAGCCGGTCTTCTGCGCCACGCCTTTCATCAGCTCGGGATGGCGGCCGACCTCGCATGGCGTCATGTCGACGATGGTGGCGTAGCCGAAGGCGTCCATGCCTTCCTTGAGCTCGCGCGAGATGCGCTCGACCGCGTCGTCGAGACGAAAGCTCGACAGGTGGTCGTACTCGCCGCCGGGGTAGGTGTACAGCAGGTGCTCGTGGGTCAGCGTGCGACCAATCTTGCCGGCATCGACGTCTCCGGTCACGGTGCGAATCTTCATTTGACTCATTTCGCTTTGGCTTCCTTCGATTCGACCGCGGTGAGACTGCGCTCGGCCGCGGCGAGATGCGCTTCCATCGCCGCAGCAGCGGCGTCGGGGTCGCGATCGACGATCGCGTCATAAATCGCGCGATGCTCCTCGGCGGCGGCGCGTCGGCGATAAGGTGCCCGCGCGGCGGCGAGCGAATGTTCTTCGAGCACGCTGCGCAGGTCTTCCACCAGCTTGACGATCAGCGGGTTGGACGACGCTCGCGCGATGGTGATGTGGAAGCTCGCGTCGAGCTGGTTGCGCCGGGCGGGGTTATCGGAATCGTCCAGCCGCGCGAGGATGACCGCGATCTCGCCGACGTCGCGATCGCTGCGACGCTCGGCGGCCAGGCGCGCGGCGGGAATCTCGATGCAACGCCGCACTTCGCGCACGTGTCCGGGAGAATAGCGCCCGAGCAACAGCGGCACCCGCACGCGATCCGACATGACGAATGTGCCGATGCCCGGCTGCGAAGTGGTTAGGCCCAGCGCCTGCAGGCTCATCAGCGCTTCGCGCACCACCGGCCGGCTGACGCCAAAGGTGCGGCACAGCTCGCTCTCGGAGGGCAGCCGCTCGCTGGTCTTGTAATCGCCAGCAGCGATCTTCGCCTGGAGGCGTTCCTGCACGTCGGCGACGGCGCCGCGCCGGCCTACGACGTGGAGCTTCATGTAAGACAGCCTGGGGTCATGACACCTCGCACGGCGCTGCATTGCTGTTCTCTTGAACGCCATCTCCCTGTACGATAGCGCCTGAACGAGACGACACAGCCTGTCTTACAAGCGTACTGCATCGAGGACTCATGGGCAAGATCGGCGTATTGCTTTACGAAGGTTTCCAGGAGATGGAGTTCTGGTATCCGGTGTTGCGGCTGCGCGAGATCGGCGCCGACGTCGAAGTCGTCGGGGTGGACGGCAAGGAAGCCGCAACGAGCGTGCTCGGATATCCGGTCGTGCCCAATGTGGCGATGGCGGACACCGCGCCCGACAAATACGCTGCGCTGATGATTCCCGGCGGCAACGTCACCCGGCTGGCCGACAACGCCGCGTTGCGAACTTTCCTCCGCACCGCCGCGGACAAAGGCGTGCGCATCGCCGCCGCGTCGCAGGCGGCGGCGCTGGCGCCCAACGCACTCGTGGCCCGCACCACTGACGACGTCCCGCAATGGACGCGCACCCTCATTACGGAGCTTTCGCGATGAATCTTGCCGACGCCCAGATTGCTGTCCTCGCCGAGAACATGTACCAAGAGCTCGAGCTCTGGTATCCGCTCATGCGTCTGCGCGAGGAAGGCTGCAACGTCGTGGTGGTCGGCGCGGCCGAGACGACCTACGCGAGCAAGCTGGGCTACCCGGTCACGCCCGACTTGGCCATCGCCGATGCCGATGCCGCGGCGTTCGACGCGGTCGTCATCCCCGGCGGCTTCGCCCCCGAGAACATGCGCCGCCACAAAGCGCTGATCGAATTCGTGCGCAACGTGCACGACCAGGGATCGCTGGTCGCCGCCGTGTGCCACGCGGGGCTGGTGCTTGCGTCGGCCAAGATTGCGGCCGGACGCGACCTGACCTGCGTTTCGCTGGTCAAGGACGACGTGATTCACGCGGGGGGCAAGTACATCGACCAGGCCGTCGTGCGCGACCGCAACCTCATCACCTCGCGCCTGCCGAGCGACCTGCACCTGTTCTGCAAGGCGATCATCGAGTACCTGCGCGAGGCGCCGAGAACGGCGACCAAGCCGCTCGACGTCAGCAAGCCGCGCGTGTCCGCCGCGTACACTCACGTCGCCGAGCTGTCGCAAGGCCCGCGCGGCGTCGCCTCGGCGGACTACACCACCGTCGTCAAGAGCGGTCCGCGCGTTCTCTGAATGGACCGCATCCCGGTCCAAGGCACGCCTCTCGCGCGCGGACGCCAGTACGGGCAGCTCGCGTCGGTGCGCATCCATCGCAGCATCGCCGCCTATCGCGAGGTGTTCGAGCAGCGCGCTGGGCTGCCCTGGAACGACGCCGTCGCGCACGCGCGGATGTTCATCGCCCCGATCGAGGACTTCCTGCCCGAGGCGCTGCACGAAATGCGCGGCATCGCCGAAGGTGCGGGCGTGCCGTTCGAAACCATCCTAGCGCTCAACTGCCGCAGCGAGCTCATGTTCGCTGCGGCGCGTGAGCGCGGCGAAACGCCGCCCAGCGAGTGCACGTCGTTCGCGGTCGCGCCGGAAGCGAGCGCAAACGGTCACATGCTGGTCGGGCAGAACTGGGACTGGGTGCCATTCGCGCGCGACCTGTGCGTGCTGCTCGAGGTGCAGCGTGACGACAAGCCGTCGTTCGCGACCATCGTCGAGGCTGGCCTGCTGGCCAAGGTCGGCATGAACGCCGCGCACTTTGGCCTGTGCACCAACACGCTGGTCAGCGAGCGCGACACCAACCGTCCCGGCGTACCGTATCACTTGATGCTGCGCAGGCTGCTCGACGCCGAGACGGTCGCCGACGCGGAGCGCATCCTCGGCTCGGCGGAGCGGGCGATGTCGGCGAACTACCTCGTCGCCGACCGATCGGGCGGCGCGGTCAACTTCGAGACTACCGCCGGCGGCACGGAGGGAATTTACGCGACGCGCCCGCAGGACGGCTTACTCGCGCACACCAACCATTTCGTTTCGCCGGCGTTCGCGCCCATCGATGCCTACCTGGCCAGGAGTCCGCACAGCCTCAGCCGCCTGTCCGACATGTGGCAGGGCCTGCGGGCAAGCGAGACGCTCTCCGTGCGACAACTGCAGAATGTGTTGCGCGGTCACGAGCATGCACCGACTGGCATCTGCGGGCATCCCGATCCGGCGGCCCCGCCGCTGTACGCCCGTTGCACCGTCGCCTCGTTCGTGGCGGACCTCACCGCAGGCGAATTCTGGTTCACCGACGGCCCGCCGTGTGCGAGCGCATACGAGGCGTATGACTTCGCGGCCCACGCCGAGCCGGCGTGATGGCATTGGCGCGCCGGGAGCCCGAGCAGCGCGTCGTAGATCTGCACGATCGCCGGCCGGTCACGCGACCGGTGTTGCGGCGGTGGGCGTGCACCGACTTCGCGGCCGCTTCGGGTTGGGAAGCGGCCGATCGCGCCCGGCGTGCCCGCACGGCGCAGCAGCGCGTCCGCGTCGTTGGGCGGTCACGCAGGACGGTGCGGGCGATTGCCGACACCTTTTTTGCGTTCTGAGAAGCAAAGAGTGCAGGGACACACGCGACTCTTCGATTTTTGGTAGGCCGTGCGGGACTTGAACCCACGACCAACGGATTAAAAGTCCGCTGCTCTACCAGCTGAGCTAACGACCCCACGAAGGTCGCGAATTATAGCCAATCGGCGCGTCCGACGCCATGGCGACCCGTGCTCGAACGCTACTGCAAGTCCCGGGTCAACGCGTTCGGCAGCGACAG
This sequence comes from uncultured beta proteobacterium, assembly GCA_963741315.1. Lineage (GTDB taxonomy): Bacteria > Pseudomonadota > Gammaproteobacteria > Burkholderiales > Casimicrobiaceae > PALSA-1003. The sequence continues at coordinate 469,521 of CAVUHK010000001.1, read as the reverse complement.
GAAGTCGATGCCTTCATCGCGCAACGCTTCCGCCTCGTCGCGCGTGGCCTGGCCGCGGATCGCCCGCGCCGGCGCTTCTTCGTAATGGATCTTGCGCGCTTCTTCGGGGAATGCCGCACCGACGTCGTCCGTCTGCGCGATCATCCGGCGCAACTTTTGAAGTACCTCGGCCTCGCCACCGGCGACGGCGGTGGACGGACGCTCCGCCGCGGGCACCACCGCGCGCCCGACCTGGACGTTGGCCGACGGCCGACGCTCGATCGCGGCGTCGTCGCATACCGGACATCGAATCAACGTCTGGGCATTCTGGCGCGCATAGTCATCGGCCGAGGCAAACCAGCCCTCGAACCGGTGCTCATGCGCACATGCCAGGTCGTACACGATCATCGATGCAGCTCCACGGACAACCCGGCTCTTCGTCTAGCCGGCGTCTATACGCCAATATTGGTACTTCAGCGCCGCCACGCAACCCGCCACGATGCCTGCCAATGCCAGCATCGACCCCAACGCCAGTGTGGCGATGCCGGTCAGGCCCTGGCCGATGGTGCAGCCCAGCGCCGTGACTCCACCAAATCCCATTAACACGCCACCGGCCAAATGGTTGACCAGATCTTCGACCGAGGCAAATCCCTCCCAGCGGAAGGTGCGCGTCACCAGGGCCACCGCGAACGATCCCAGAAGCATGCCCAGCACCCCGGCGACGCCGAATGTGACAATCCGGGACTGATCGCTCCATAGCATCAGCAGCTCGAGCAGGTACGCCGTCGGCGCGACGAACGAAAACGACTCGGCCTTGCCGGAATTGGTCGCGACGAACGCTTCCTCGAGCGTGCGCGGGTCCTCGGCGACGTGACCCAGGTGCCCGGACACGTACCACCCGCCCACGATCACCGCGCCAATGACCACGCCGGCGAAGATCATGCCGCCCGATTCGCGGAAATCCCGGCTGGCCAGCACGAACAGCGCGATCGCTGCCGCTACCGCCAAAGGCAACACGATGCGCAAGGTCGCGCCTGCGCCGGACAGTGCGGCGACCACGCTCGACAGGTCGGAATGCCCGGCGCCGAAACGCGCCGTGTCGAAGCGAAACGGGTCGAGCAGGTTCACGCGCCACACCGCGAACAGGCCCTTGAGCGTCATGTACGCCGCGACCGCCAACACGATCAGCACCACCAGGGACTTGAGATTGCCGGCGCCGATGCGGATCAGCGTCTTGCTGCCGCAACCGGACGCAAGCGTCATGCCGAAGCCGAACAGGAAACCGCCGAACAGGCACGATACCCACGCCACCTGCGGCGTGGTGTAGATCGTCTTGCCGAAGTCGACCTGGCCCGCAACGTCCAACGCAGCCACGCCGGCGATCGCGACCGCGATGGCCAGCAGCCACATGCGCAGCCGCCGCCAGTCGCCGACGTGGACCACATCGGTGATCGCGCCCATGGTGCAGAAATTCATGCGGTTGGCGACTGCCCCGAAGACGAATGCCAGCGCGAATGCGAGCCAGGCGATCAGCGCGGGAGAGGGATTGGCGGGGTCCATGGCCGAGGCCGATTATCGCATGCGGTCCCAGCGCTAACCCCGACGCGGCGTCACGGCCGTTTACAGCAGTCATCGATGTCATGCCGCGCCGCGGCCCAAGGAGGACTGCCATGTCGAATTCGTGGAAATACGTATGCCCCCTGCTCTTCGCTGCCATGTTGCCCTTGTCCGGCGGCGCCCAGGCGCGTTGGCCGTTGGCGCGGGTCAATGTCGAAATCTACGACCGCACCGAAGGCCGCGTGCTGCCGATGTATGACTTCGGCGGACGCCGTTACGTCGTCGGCAAGCCCGGCAACGAATACGCGATTCGCGTGCGCAACAACGGCGGCGAACGCGCGCTGGCGGTGATGAGCGTCGACGGCGTCAACATCATCACCGGCGACACTGCCTCGCCGGCGCAATCCGGCTACGTGCTCGGCCCTTCGGAATCGGCGGACATCGCCGGCTGGCGCACCGACATGTCGCGCACGCAGGCGTTCTACTTCACGTCGCTGCCCGATTCCTACGCGGCGCGCACAGGACGTCCTGACAACGTCGGGGTCATCGGCGTCGCGATATTCCAGGAAAAGCAGCGTGTGCGGCCGACGCTCGGTCTCATCGAACGCGATCGCGCCGACGCACCCCAACGCTCTGCCGCCGCCGGAGCTGGCGCCGATGCAGCCGCGCCGGCCGCACCGCCCGCAGAAATGCGCAAGCAGGAGGCACAGCCACAGCAGAAACTCGGCACCGGATATGGCCGCAGCGAAAACTCCAACGCCCAGTACACGACCTTCCAGCGCGCGAGCGAAACCCCGGTCGAGACCATCGCGATCTATTACGACTCGTATCAGAATCTGCTGGCGATGGGTGTTCCCGTTTCCTACCCGCCACTGGCGCGCCTGACGCCCGATCCGTTTCCCGATCGCGGTCGCTTCGTTCCTGCGCCTCGCTAGCGCGGTGTCTCGCAGGTTCGTTGCACAACTCCACGTCGTTCCGGACGCGTCCGCGAAGCGGGCGCGAGCCGGAACCCAATGACTTTCAAAGACGCTGGGTTCCCGCGTTCGCGGGAACGACGACATGCGGATATGTCGCGAATTTCAGGGTCAGTACCCTAGCGGCTTCGGTCATTCCGGTTGTTCGCCCGATACGCGCCGGGCATACTTGGGTCATGCCGGCCCAGGACGCGCCCAGCGACGAAGATCTCATGCTCGCGTATGCGGCGGGCGACGCCGGGGCGTTCGACACGCTGTACGCGCGTCACCGCGGCGGCGTCTATCGCTACTTTCTTCGCCAGTGCAGCCAGGGCGGCGTCGCCGACGAAATGTTCCAGGACGTATGGATGAACCTGATTCGGGTCCGCACGACCTATGCTCCCACCGCCAAGTTCACCACCTGGCTGTATCGCCTCGCGCACAATCGCCTGGTCGACTACTACCGGGCGAGCGGGCAGGTGCGACTGGTGTCGGCCGACGACGACGCGCACGCCGATGAGGTCGAATCGATTCCCGGCGGCCGCGCCGACGAGCCCGAAGTGCGCGCCAGCAACAATGAACTCGGCGCGCGCCTGAAGGCTTGCCGTGGGCGCGTTGCCCGCGGCGCAACGCGAAGCGTTCCTGTTGCAGCACGAGGGCGGACTCTCGCTCTCCGAGATCGCCGAGCTCACCGGTGCCGGGATCGAGACCGTCAAGAGCCGGCTGCGCTATGCGCTCGACAAATTGCGCACCGAGTTGTCCGACATCCATGAGCCGCAGCGATGAACCCTGACGACAGCGACCGCGAAATCGCCGCGAAGTGGCGCGCAGCCAGCCGCGACGAACCGCCCGCCGCGCTCGACGACGCCGTACGCGCTGCCGCGCGGCGCGCGGTCGGCGCGGGACCGTCGCGCGCGCGGCACATGCGCACCTGGCCGCTCGCGGCGGCGGCGGTGATGGCTGTATTTGCGATCGGCCTGCTGCAACTGACACCGCCGGAACAGGTTACGCCGGGCATGGACAGCGACGGTCAGCCCGCGCGGCAGTTGGCCAAGAATGCCGCGCCGCCTGCAGTCGCGGGGGCAGGTGTCGCCGGCGAACCCGCGAAACCCAATCCTCCCGTCACCGTTGCCGCGAACAGCGATCGTGCCGCGTCAGCTTCTTCCAAACCCGACGCTGCGGTCGCGGCAACGACATCGCCCAGTGCGCCGGTCCCCGCGGCGGCGCCTGCGACCGCGTTCGCCCCGGCGCCCGTCGAGGAGCGTCGCGCTGGCCTGACCCGCAAACAACTCGAGCAGGCGCCCGCTGCGACGCCGCCCAGTACCCAAGAACTGCAAGGCGCGCAGCGCACGCGCGACCAGTCCGCCAGCATCACCGCGAATGCCGCTACCGAATCCATGCGCGAACTGGACGCCAAGACCAAGAAGGAAGGTGGCGGCGAGCAACCCGAAGCGCGAAGTGCCGCAAAACCTCAGCGTGCCGAGCCCTTCCCCGCGACCCCATCGCAGGACAAGGTCGCCGGCGCTGCGGCCCTGCCCGCGGCGCCGCCACCGGCGATTTTGGTGCCCGCACCGTCCGCGGCTCCCGCACCGGCGCCGCCTTCAGTTGCCGCTGCACCGCCGACCATGTCAGCGATGAATCGCGCGGCACCCGCCGAAGCGACGGGCGCACTTGCCGCGCGCAGTGACGCTGCTCCCGCGATGTCGCCGCAGAAGCTCGCCAAGGACAGCACGCCGCGCCCGGCCGACGAATGGATCAAGCTCATCCGCAAGCTGCAAAGCGAAGGTCGAAACGACGAAGTAGCGAAGGAGCTGGTGGCGTTTCGCGCCGCGTACAAGGAGCGCGCCGACGCGCTGTTGCCGGCGGATCTGCGCGCGATCAAGCCCTAGCCGCGCACCGCGCTTCAGGCGCGCGCGCGCAGCAGTTTCTTGATCGGCGCAGGCAACGCCGCGCCGGCGACATCGTCCAGCGGCAGCCACAACCAGCCGGGTTCCTCGGCACGCTTTCGGCCAATGCCTCACTGCGCACGGGCGCGGCGTAAGCGTCAGGCGATAGTGGGTGAACGCGTGTTCGATGTCGCCCATCGGCGCGCCCGCGACCACGTCGGCGCCGAAGCGATGCTGGCAATGCTGCACGACATCGATCCCCGTGTCGGCCTCGGGCAGGCTCCACAACCCGGCCCAGATGCCGGTCGCCGGACGACGTTCCAGCAGCACCTCGCCGCGACGTTCGAGCAGCAGTACGCTGATCGCGCGATGCGGCAACGCTTTCTTCGGCCGCGGCGCGGGCAATTCGGCGATGCGCGCCTCGCGTCGCGCGATGCAATCATCGGCCACGGGACACGTCTCGCAGCGTGGTTTCGCGCGCAGGCAAACCGTCGCGCCCAGGTCCATCAGCGCCTGCGTGTAGATATCGATGTCGTCGTGCGGCAACAGCGCATCGGCGCGCAGCCAGAGAGCGCGCTCGATCGGCGCATCGCCAGGAAAGCCTTCGACACCTTCGTGGCGCGAGAGCACGCGCTTGACGTTGCCGTCGAGAATCGCGCCGCGCTCACCATAAGCAAACGCGGCGATCGCCGCGGCGGTCGAGCGTCCGATGCCGGGCAGCGTCATCAGTCCTCGTGCATCGCATGGGAACGTGCCGCCATGCAGCGCGACGACATCCTGCGCCGCGCGATGCAGCAGGTGCGCGCGGCGGTAGTAGCCCAGTCCGCTCCAGTGTTCGAGAACCGTGCCCAGCGGCGCGGCGGCCAGCGCACCCACATCGGGAAACGCGAACAGGAAGCGCTGGTAGTACGGGATCACCGTCGCCACCTGCGTCTGCTGCAGCATGATCTCGGACAGCCAGATGCGGTACGCATCGCGCGTGTTCTGCCACGGCAGGTCGCGCCGGCCGGATTGCTTGTGCCAGCGGATGAGGCGCGCCGCAAACGCAGTCATCGGCAACGACCGGGGAAGAGCGAAGGAACGCGGTACGGTCGCGCTTAGCGTCCGGCCAGACGCTGCCGCGCCTTGCCCGCCGCTTCGGACGTCGGATACTTGGCGACGATCTCCTCGAGCGTGCGCTTGGCGGCGGCATTGTCGGCGAGCTCGACCTGGCTGCTGGCGACGTTGAGCAGTGCGTCGGGCACCTTCTGGCTGTCCGGGTACGTCGCGAGGAGCTGGCGCTGCGTCACGATCGCACCACGGAAATCGCGCTGCGCGAATTGCGCATTGCCGACCCAGTAGAGCGCCGAGGGCGCGAGCGGACTCTTCGGATAACTCTTCACGAACGTCTGGAAGCTCGCGATCGCGGCCGGGTAGCTGCCGCTCTTGAACTGGTCGAGCGCGGCGTCGTAGCTCTTTGCTCCTGCGCTGGATCGCCCGGCCGGCCCGCCGCAGCGGCGGTGCCCGGTGGCGCAGCTGCGCCGGGTCCAGTCGCTCCCGGCGGCGCGGTGTCCACCGCGGCGGCGGCCGCGCCCGGGCCTCCTTCGATCTTGCGCAACCGGCTGTCGAGATCCAGATACAGGTCGCGCTGGCGCTTCTGCGCCTGTTCGAGTTCGTAGGAGATGACTTCGTACTGTCCGCGCAGCCGCGCGATTTCGGCCTTGATCTGCTCGACGTCGCGAAACATGTCGACCAGCGCGGCGTCCTTGGACTCGATGCGCTCGAGCCGTTGCGACAGCGTCTGCTCGAGCTGGTCGACGCGCGCCTTGAGCGCGTCGATGCGCTTGCGCGCCTCGTCGTCGTCGAACAGCGCGGAGCGCGCTGGCGCGCTCGCCAGTGCCACCGTCAACGCCAGCGCCAAACCCAGCGCGGATGCCACGCGCCGCGCGCGCGCGCCGGAAGGAAAACTTGGCACGATCGCGTCTACTCTCCGACGAAGACGATTTCGTCGCGGCGGTTTTCGGCCCACGACACTTCGTCGTGACCGTCGCGCCGCGGCTTTTCCTTGCCGAAGCTCACCGTCTCGATCTGGACTTCGGTCGCGCCATAGAGCAGCAGCATCTTCTTGAGCGCATCGGCGCGGCGCTGGCCGAGCGCGATGTTGTACTCGCGGCTGCCGCGCTCGTCGGTACTGCCCTGGATGGTCATGCGCGCGCCGCGATTGGCCTGCAGATATCGGCCGTGCGCCTCGATCATCGGCTTGTATTCGTCCTTGACCACGTAGCTGTCGAATTCGAAGTACACGATGCGCTTCGACAACGGGCTCGACGGGTCCTTCAACGGGTTCGCGCCCGTGCTGCCGGTCGGACTGCCGGTAATGCCCGTGGCCGATGTACCCGTCGTCGCGGCGCCGGTCGCTCCGGTGGAAGGAGTGCGTTCTTCGACCGGCGCGCCGGCGTCCTTGGTGGTCGACGTCGTCTGGCACGCGGCAAGCAGCACTGCGCACAGTGCGCTGAAAAGTAATCGTTGCATGGGACCTCCTGATGGGTACCTATTTGACGAGCGGGCCCCACGCCGGCTCACGTACATCGCTCGCCGCCGCGGTCAACCGCTGCTTGACGCGTCCATCGCTGGAGACTGCGGCCAATATACCACGGCCCCCCACCTCCGACGCGTAGATGACCAGCTTGCCATTCGGCGCAACGCTGGGCGATTCGTCGAGCGCGCCCTGCGTCAACACCTGCACCTGCCGAGTCGCGAAATCCTGCAACGCGATGTTGAAGCGATTGCCATCGCGGCGCACGAAAATGAAACCCTTGCCATCGGGCAGATGCCGCGGCGAGACGTTGTAGCTGCCTTCGTAGGTCATGCGTTCCACGCTGCCATTGGCGAGCGTCAGCCGGTATATCTGCGGACTGCCGCCGCGATCCGAGGTAAACATGATCGACCGTCCATCCGGCGCAAAGTTCGCTTCGGTATCGATGCCGGCGGAAGTCGCGAGCCGCTGCACGCCGCTCCCGTCGGCGTTGATCAAGTAGAGCTGCGAGCCGCCATCCTTCGACAGCGTGACCGCCAGCTTCGAACTGTCGGGCGACCAGGCGGGTGCGCTGTTGCTGCCGCGGAAGTTGGCGACGAGCGCTCGCGCGCCGGTGGCAAGCGTCTGCACGTAGATGACCGGCTTCTTGTTTTCCAGCGACACGTACGCGATGCGCGTGCCGTCGGGCGACCAGACCGGTGAGAGCAGCGGTTCGTTGGAGCTCACGATCGACAGCGGATTGAAGCCGTCGGCCTCGGCCACGAACAGTTCGTACTTGGTGCCCTGCTTGGCGATATACGCGATGCGCGTGCTGAACACGCCCGGGCTGCCGGTCAGTTTTTCGTAGATCACGTCGGCGATGCGATGCGCCGTCGCTCGCACCTGCGCCGGCGTGATCACGTACGTGAAACCCGCGAGCAGCGACTGCTTGACCACATCCAGGAGGTAGAAGCGCACTTCGATCCGGCCATCGGAAAGCGGCGTCATGCTGCCGACGACGACGGCATCGGCGCCGCGCGAGGTCCAGTCGCCGTAGCGCACGTCTTCGGGTCGAGCAGGGCGTGGGTTGACCCCCCCGGCATCGACGATCTTGAACAGGCCACTACGCGCGAGATCGTTGCCGACGATCTGCGTGATGGAGAGTGGGTACGACCCTTCGTTGGCGAAAGGCTACGACGGAGATGGGAATGGTCGCCGCGCCGCCGCCAACGATTTCGATCGTGAGCTGGGCGCGGGCGATGCCGCAGGCGAGAACACCGAGCACGAACAGCAGACGGCAGAAGGTCTTGGTCATCGGGGGTCGTCAGATAAGTGGGCGGAGTCGTCGTCTGGCGACAGGATCGCTTGAGTGCAGCTCGGTGATTATAACGAACGCTCCCATAACATCGGGTTAAACGCGGTGACGATGCCCATATTCGCGATCACTGCGCCCGAATCGTACTGTCGAGTCCCAGCGCATCGCGCAATCGCGTCGCCATCCGCGTCGCTTCGTCGCGCGTCGCATAGGGCCCGACGCTGACCCGGAACAGGCCGCCATCCTGACGCACGCGGGTTTGGACGCCCAACGGCGCGACTTGGTTCGCCACATTTTCGACAAAAGCCTGTGCGTTGGCATTGTTGGCGAACGCGCCCAGTTGCACGACGAACGCGCCCGCCTCCTGGCCGACCGCCATCGGCGTGCCGGACGCGGCTTCGGCGACCGCCAGCGGAGGCAGCGGCGCGACCGCAATCTGGGGCGGCGCGTCGGAGGGGATGATGCTCTCGACCTCGACCTGGCCGCTGCCCTTCTGTGCGATGCCGATGCGGTAAGCCGCCGCATACGACAGGTCGATCACTCTCCCCGGATGGAAGGGCCCGCGATCATTGACGCGCACCACCACGCTCTTTCCCGTCGCGACATTGGTGACCCGCGCGTAGGAGGGCAGCGGCAAGGTCGGGTGCGCTGCGGTCATGGCGTACATGTCGTAGGTCTCGCCGTTGGAGGTCTTCTGGTTGTGGAACTTGCGCCCGTACCACGAGGCGATGCCGCGCTCCTTGTATGGGCGCAGCGTCGTCGCCGGCGCGTACTCGACGCCGAACACGGTGTACGGGCGGTTGGAAAAGCGACTCAGCGGTTCGAGCTTCGGCACCGCGTCGGGCAGCGCGTCGAGGTTCGCCGGAGGATTCTCGCCAGGGCCATCGTCCTTGTAGTAGCCGCCGGACTTGCCCGACGGCGGTGCCGCGGCCTGGGGCGCTGCGGTGGAAGCATCGCGTTTGGGCGCCGACGTGCACGCCGTCAGCGCCAGCATCATTGCTACCAGCAGTGCGGCCGGCCAACGCGGTGTCGCTTCCGGATGCGTGTCCATTACCCGATGGGTGCCGGTCGCGCCGGCGCGCGCTGCGCGCAATCGTCGGGCGGCGCCGTGCCGGCGAAGCGCGCCCCTATCCACTCGACCGCGACATTCGCGCTGACTTGCGCCGCGGTCATGTGACCTACGCCGGGCATATCGAGCACGCGCACCTTCTCGTTCTGTCGGCACAGTCGTGCAATGAACGCCGCCGTAACGTCGGGCCGCACGACCACGTCGGCGCTGCCCTGGGCGATGAACACCGGTGCGCCGGCGCTTGCCTGTCCCGGTGCATTCGTCGCCAGCAGGCCACTCCAGGGTTCGTTCGCGAACGGCGTGCCCTGCAGAAACGGCGTAGGCATCAGCTCGACATCGAAGGCGGCGCGATACGCCTCGCCCCAGGTTTCCAGGCAGGTGCCGGCGATGCGCCCGACCGAGGGCAGCGCATCCGCCGCCACTACACGGGTGAGCGCATCGTCGTAGACGCGCGACCATGACCAGAGGCTCAGCGCCGTCAATATCTTCCCGGTGCTGGTGGCGAGATCGTCGCGCAACAGTACCGCCAGATCGGTGGCCGGCGCGGCGGCGGCGACGCCGACCAGCTCGAGTTCCGGCGCATATGCGCGCGCGAGTTCACCCGCGAACAGGGCTGCATGGCCGCCCTGCGAATGCCCCCATACGGCGAAGCGCGGTGTCGTGCGGACGTCGGGCAGGCGCCGTGCGGCACGCACCGAGTCGAGCACTGCGCGGCCTTCGCTGACGCCGACCAGATAGGGGTGCACGCCGGGGCCGCCGAGTCCGGGATAGTCGGTCGCGACAACGACGTAGCCCTGCGCCAGCATCGCCTGCAGACCTTGGACCTTGTCGTACATGTCCGGCAGCAGCGAGGGCGCGCAATCGCGCGCCACGCCGGTGGTGGGGTGCGCCCAGGCGATGATGTCGCGGCCGCGTGCGGGCGCCGCGCCGGCCGGGACGATGACCACCGCGGACACCGCAATCGGCGCGCCATCGAGTCCGGTCGAGGCATAGGCAATGCGCTGCGCCGTCGCGCCGGCGGGCGCAGCCGCCATGGGCTCGGCGCGCAGCAGCGCGCCCGGCTGCGCGCCCGCCCCCGGCGCGACCTGATAGAAGGGACCGGGAGTCGGCGCGCTCGCACACGCGGCGAGCAGCAACGTCACCGTGGCCACGCCGCGCATTCGCAACGCGGACGATCGCGCCGCGTTGATGCTACTGCGCGCTGTGACCGGCATGACCCGACGACATATAGTCGGCGATTATACGTCGAGGTGCTGCCGCGCTACGTTTTGATCAGCTTGCGATTGGCCTGCACGTTCATCAGGATTCCCAGGCCGATGAACAGGCTCACCAGTGCGGTGCCGCCGAAGGACATCAGCGGCAGCGGCACGCCGACGATGGGCAGCAGCCCGCTCACCATCCCCATGTTCACGAACGCGTAAGTGAAGAACATGAGCGTGATCGCGCCGGCGATCAGGCGTGTGAACAGCGTCGAGGCGTTCATCGTGATCACCACGGCGCGGCTGATCAGAAGCAGGTAGAGCACGAGCAGCACTGCGTTGCCGATGAGCCCGAATTCTTCGCCGAACACCGCGAAGATGAAGTCGGTGTGCCGCTCCGGCAGGAAATCGAGGTGCGTCTGCGTGCCGTTGAGCCAGCCCTTGCCGACGACACCGCCGGAACCGAGCGCGATCGACGCCTGCGTGCTGTGATACCCCGCGCCCAACGGGTCGCGGCTGGGATCGATGAAGGTGAGGATGCGCTCCTGCTGGTAGCCGTGCAGGTGCGGCCACACCAGCGGCGCCGCCGCGCCGACCACGGCCACCAGGCCGAGGATGATTTTCCACGACAGGCCCGCGAGGAAGAGCACATAGAAGCCCGAGGCGCCGATCATCAGCGCGGTGCCCAGGTCCGGCTGGCGCTTGATCAGCCACACTGGCACCGCGATGAGCACGCCGGCCACCACAAAGTCGCGCAGTCCGATGCGCGCTTCGTGGCGCTGGAAATACCACGCCAGCATCAGCGGCAGCGCGATCTTCATCAGCTCCGACGGCTGGATGCGGCCCACGCCGAGGTTGAGCCAGCGCCGTGACCCGTTGACTACCGTGCCGCCCACTGCCACCGCGCACAGCAGCAGCACGCCGAGCACGTACAGCGGCACGGCAGCACGCGCGAGTTGCTGCGGCGGTATGTTGGCCACGATCCACATCAGCACCAGCGCGAAGCCCAGCGATGCGGCCTGGCTGGTCACTCGCGCGACGCTCTGGTCCGACGCCGAGAACAGCGTCACCAGGCCGATGCCGACGATCGCCAGCGCCGCCGACATGAGGTAGCTGTCGATGCGCCGCGCCAGGAACTCCCAGAACCGGGCGAACAGGGCGACCAGGTTGATCACGCGCGTTACGCCCTAGTCGCTTTCGTCGTCGGTATCACGGGGCGTCGCGCCGGGCAGTGCCGGCAGCGACGTCTGTTCGCCGAGCAGGTAATAGTCGAACACCGCGCGCGCGATCGGCGCCGCGGCCTGTGCGCCGAAGCCGCCGTTCTCGACGAGCACCGCGACCGCGATCTTCGGTTTGTCGACCGGCGCGTAGGCCACGTACCACGCGTGATCTCGCAAGCGCTCGTCGACGCGTCCCGCCACGTACTTGTCGCCCTTGAGCGAATACACCTGCGCGGTACCGGTCTTGCCTGCGGAGACATACTTCGTGCCGACGAACGCCTGCGCGCTGGTGCCTTCCTTGGGCACGCCCGCGAGCGCCGCCTTGATGACCGCGAGATGGTCGGGCGACGCGGTCAGCCGGTGCGTCACCTCGGGCACGATCGGCCGGACTTCGCCGCTGCCGATGCGCTCGAGGCTCTTCGCCACGTGCGGGCGAAACGCGGTGCCGTCGTTGGCGATCACCGCGATCGCCTGCGCCTGCTGCAGCGGGGTAAAGGCATTGTAGCCCTGGCCGATGCCCGCCGAGATCGAGTCGCCGAGGTACCACTTGCGATGCTCCTCGCGGTAGTTCTTGCCGGCAAATCGTTCGCGCTTCCAGTCGCGCGACGGCAGGATCCCCGCCAGCTCGCCTTCGATGTCGATGCCGGTTTCGCGGCCGAAACCGAACTGCGTCATGAACGCGTGCGTGTCGTCGATGTCGGTCTCGCCGGCGAGCATGTAATAGTACGTGTCGCACGACGCGACGATCGACTTGTACATGTCGACGTAGCCGTGGCCGCCCGGCTTGTCGTCGCGGAAGCGGTGCGTGCTGCCGGCGATCTGGTAGTAGCCGGGGTCGAAGATCGACTGCGTCGGGCTGCGCTTGCCCGACGTCAGCGCGCCCAGCGCGAGGAACGGCTTGATCGTCGATCCCGGGGGATACGCGCCGCGCAGCGGGCGGTTGAGCAGCGGCTTGTCCGGCGAATCGTTGAGCTGGTCCCAGCTGGTCGGATCGATGCCGTCGACGAACAGGTTGGGATCGAATCCCGGCTTGGACACGAAGGCGAGTATTTCACCATTCGAGGGATCGATCGCGACCAGCGCGCCGCGGCGATCGCCGAAGGCGCGCTCGGCGACTTGCTGCAGCTTGATGTCCAGTGCCAGACGCAGGTTGTTGCCCGAGGTCGGCGGCTTGCGCGAGAGCGTGCGCACCGCGCGTCCGCCGGCGTCGACTTCGACCTCCTCGACCCCCGTCGTGCCATGCAACTCGCGCTCGTACGAGAGCTCGACGCCGACCTTGCCGATGTAGTCGGAACCCTTGTAGTTGGCGGTCTCGGTCCATTCATCGATGCGCCGGACGTCGCGTTCGTTGATCCGGCCGATGTAGCCGAGCAGATGCGAGGCGGTCTCGCCGAATGGATACTGACGGAACAGGCGCGCCTTGATTTCGACGCCCGGAAAGCGGTAGCGGTTGACCGCAAAGCGCGCGACCTCCTCGTCGGACAAGCGGGTGCGCAGCGGCAGGCTTTCGAAATTCTTCGACTCCTCGAGCAGGCGCTTGAAGCGCTTGCGGTCGCGCGGCTGGACGTCGACGATCTTGGAGAGGTCGTCGATCATCGCCTCGAGGTTCTTCACGCGCGCGGGGGTGACCTCGAGCGTGTACGCGGAAAAGCTCTGTGCGAGCACGACGCCGTTGCGGTCGGTGATGGCGCCGCGATTCGGCGCGATGGGCACGATCGCGATGCGGTTGCTCTCGGCCAGCGTCTGATAATGGCCGTGCTGGATCAGCTGCAGGTAGATGAAGCGCCCGAACAGGCCCGCGAAGGCGATGATCATGACGCCGCAAGCGATCATCACGCGCCGCCGGAAATTGTGCATCTCGCGTTCCGGGTTCTTGAGCTCCGGAGAGTCGAGCGCACTCGAGCGACGACCGCGATTGGAAAACATTCGACGCATGGCGGCTCGCTAGATCTCCGCGGTTGACCGGGTTGGTCGTTGTGGCCACTGCAACAGCACCGTGATCGGCGGCCACAACAAGGCTCCGGTCAGCGAGCCTACCGCATAACTCCAGCGCGGCAATGGCGCGCCGCCGACGATGCGCACCAGTGCGACGAGCGCCGCGCACAACAGCAACAACACTGCGACCTGCGCGGCCTGCTGCCAGAGCGGAAAGCGCAGCACGCGGCGGCGGAAGTATTCGGCCGCGTACGCCAGCACCGCGTAGGCAAGCGCGTGCTGGCCGAACACGGTCCCATCGGCCACATCCATGAGCAGCCCGAGCGACCAGGCGATGCCGACGCCGATCAGGCGTGGCTCGCGGATGCACCAGAAGAGCAGGATCAGCGCCAGGCAATCCGGCCGCAGCAGCAACGCCACGCCGGAGAGCGGCAGCATGTTGGCCGCCAATCCGGCGAGCAGCGTGAACAGAACGAACCACGGCTTGGCCGGGAGCAGGATCTCCTCGGGACGCGCGGCGCTGAGCGGCAATTGCGGCATGGATAGGCCTCGGACGCTAGCCCTTGCGCCGAACGCGGCCCTTGCGCGGTGCGTCGGCTTCGGCGGGCTCTTCCGGACGCGGCATCGCGGCGGCCCCGCCGCCGAGGATGAGCACCTGCGCGCTGGCGTCGACGCCGGCCAGCGGCTTGCAGCTCACCCGCGCGAACATCTGGCCCGTCTCGCGCTCGACCGACGCGACCTGCGCCACCGCGAGCCCCGGCGGATAGGTGCCGTCGATGCCCGAAGTCACCAGCCGGTCGCCTGCCTGGATCTCCGCGTTCGGCGACAGGAAGCGCAATTCCGGCAGCCGTCCCGTGCCGGCTCCGTACATCACGCTGCGCACGCCGCTGCGCTCGACCCGGACCGGCACCGCGTGGTCCTTGTCGGTGACCAGCGTCACTTCGGACATGTAAGGAAACACGCGCGTGACCTGGCCGACGACGCCGATCTCATCGATCACCGCCTGCCCGAGCTGCACGCCGGCGACGTCGCCCTTGTCGACGAACAGCTTCTGGGTGAACGGGTCGCGTCCCGAGTAGAGCACCTCGGCCGCGATCGCGGAGTCGGGGAAACGTGCCGCCATCGCCAGCAGGGAGCGCAAGCGAGCGTTCTCCTGCTCGAGCACCGGATGACTCTGGATCGCCGACGCGTCGTTGAGCAATTTCGCCTTGAGCTGCGCATTGTCGGCGGCCAGCGTGCGCTGCGACGCAAAGTAGGAACCGACATACGCCGCGGCTTCACCGGGCATTTGCACCGCACGTTGCAACGGATAGAGCGCGATCGCGACCACCTGCCGGATGTTCTCGAGATAGCGATAGCGGGTGTCGGTGAACAACAACGCCAGCGAGACGAGCCCGAAGAACGCCAAACGCGTCAGCGGCGACGGGCCCCGATTGAAGAACGGCGGCGGATCGACCGAGATGTGGCGCATCGCGCGCTAGGGCCGTGGCGAAGTCAGCAGACGATGGCGCCGGCAGGCACGTCAATCGGACGTGAAGATGGTGGACAATTTTTCCATGTTCTCGAGCGCCCTGCCGCAGCCGCGGACCACGCAGGTCAGCGGATCGTCGGCGACGATCACCGGCAGCCCGGTCTCCTCCATCAACAGGCGATCGACGTCACGCAGCAACGCGCCACCGCCGGTGAGCACCATGCCGCGCTCGGCGATGTCGGCGCCGAGTTCGGGCGGCGTGCGCTCGAGCGCACTCTTCACCGCCGACACGATGCTGTTCAGCGGATCGGTCAGCGCTTCGAGGATTTCGTTGCTCGACACGGTGAAGCTGCGCGGGATGCCTTCGGCCAGGTTGCGGCCCTTGACTTCCATCTCCTTGACCTCGGAGCCGGGAAACGCGGACCCGATCGTCTTCTTGATCATTTCCGCGGTCGTCTCGCCGATGAGCATGCCGTAGTTGCGGCGGATGTAATTGACGATGGCTTCGTCGAACTTGTCGCCGCCGACGCGCACGCTGCCCGAGTACACCATGCCGCCCAGCGAAATGACGCCGACTTCGGTGGTGCCGCCGCCGATGTCGACGACCATCGACCCGGTCGCTTCCGAGATCGGCAGATCGGCGCCGATCGCCGCGGCCATCGGCTCCTCGATGAGGTAGACCTTGGAAGCGCCGGCGCCGAGCGCCGACTCGCGGATGGCGCGACGTTCGACCTGCGTCGATCCGCAGGGCACGCAGATGATGATGCGCGGGCTCGGCGAAAACAGTTTCGAGTCGAGCACCTTCTTGATGAACTGCTTCAACATCTGCTCGGTGACGGTGAAGTCGGCGATGACGCCGTCCTTCATCGGCCGAATCGCCGTGATGTTGCCCGGCGTGCGCCCGAGCATCTGCTTCGCGGCCAGGCCGACTTCCTGGATCACGCGCTTGCCGTTGGGCCCGCCTTCCTGACGAATCGACACGACCGAAGGTTCGTTCAACACAATGCCTTTGCCGCGCACATAGATGAGCGTGTTGGCAGTGCCGAGGTCGATCGCCAGATCGCTGGAGAAATAGCCTTTGAAGATTTCGAACATGGGGACTTTCTTTGGCGTTGCAGCGCGCAAAAAGAAACTGCGCGCAACTGCGCGCAACTCTAGAGTGGCTGCGCTCGTGCTTATGACAAGTGATTATGATACCCTAATCAGCTTTGTTTCTGAATCGTTTTCCCCGGAAAATGGCACTTTCCCTCGACGATATCCAGCGCATCGCGCACCTGGCGCGAATCGAGATCACGCCCGCCGAGGCGGCCGATGTGGGCAAAAAGCTCGACGGGATCTTCGACATGATCGGCCGCATGAGCGCCGTCGACACGTCCGGCATCGTGCCGATGTCGCACGCGCAGGAGCTCAGCTTGCCGCTCCGTGAGGATCGTGCAAGCGAGGTCGATCGCCACGATCTCTACCAAAGCGTCGCTCCGGCGGTCCAGGATGGGCTCTATCTGGTGCCCAAGGTCATCGAGTGAATACCGCGTCGATTGCCGACATTGCGCAGGCAATGGCGTCCAAGCAGCTGTCCAGCGTCGAGCTCACCCGCGCGGTGCTCGACCGGATCGACGCGCTCGGACCGGGTCTCAATGCTTTCCTCACCGTCGACCACGACGGCGCGTTGGCGCAAGCCAAGGCCGCCGATGCCACCCGTGCGGCCGGCCGCGCGGGCCCGTTGACCGGCATCCCCATCGCGCACAAGGATGTACTGATGACCGCGGGCCTCAATACGACCTGTGGCTCGCGCATGCTCGAGGACTTCGTCGCACCCTACGATGCCTTCGTTGTCGAGAAGCTGGCCAACGCCGGGATGGTCCTGGTCGGCAAGACCAATATGGACGAGTTCGCGATGGGTTCTTCGAACGAGACCTCGTATTTCGGTCCGGTGAAGAACCCCTGGAACACCGAATATGTCCCGGGCGGCAGCTCGGGCGGGTCGGCGGCTGCGGTTGCGGCACGCCTGGTTCCCGCGGCGACCGGCACCGATACGGGAGGATCGATCCGCCAGCCTGCCTCGCTCTCGGGCATCTGCGGCTTCAAACCGACCTACGGTGTGTGCTCGCGCTATGGCCTGATCGCATTCGCATCGAGCCTGGATACGCCGGGCGTCTTTGCGCAGACCGCGCAGGATTGCGCACACCTGCTCGGCGCCATGGCGGGGCATGACCCGCGCGACTCGACCAGCCTCGATCGACCCGTGGAAGACTACACGCGCGACCTGGCGCGCCCGCTCAAGGGACTGCGCATCGGGCTGCCCAAGCAATACTTCGGCGAAGGTACCGAAGCCGGAGTCGTCAAAGCCGTCGAGACGGCGCTGTTCGAGTTGCGCAAACTGGGCGCGACCACCATCGAGGTGGACCTGCCCAATGTCGACCTTTCGGTACCCGTGTATTACGTGATCGCGCCGGCCGAGGCCTCGTCGAACCTGTCGCGCTTCGACGGAGTGCGCTACGGCCACCGCGCCGAGGAGTACACGGACCTGCTGGACATGTACAAGAAGTCCCGCGCCGAGGGCTTCGGCGCCGAGGTCAAACGCCGGATTCTCATCGGCACTTACGTACTCTCGCACGGCTACTACGACGCCTACTACCTCAAGGCGCAGCAGGTGCGACGCCTGATCGCCGACGACTTCCAGCGCGTGTACCAGCAATGCGACGTGATCATCGGCCCGACCTCGCCGACCACCGCATTCAAGCTCGGCGACAAGACCGACGATCCGGTCAAGATGTACCTCAACGACATCTTCACCATCGCCGGCAACCTGACCGGCGCGCCTGGCATTTCCATTCCCTGCGGCTTCGACGACCGCGGTCTGCCCGTAGGCATGCAGCTGCAGGGCAACTATTTCCAGGAAGCGCGCATCCTCAACGTCGCGCATCAGTTCCAGCAGGTCACCGACTGGCACGCGCGCGTGCCGGAGGCGTTCAAGCCATGAACACGCAAAGTCGGTGGGAAGTCGTCATCGGGCTGGAAACGCACGCCCAGCTGTCGACCGCGTCGAAGATCTTTTCCGGCGCATCGACCGCGTTCGGCGCGGCGCCGAACACTCAAGCCTCCGCGGTCGACATCGCGCTGCCCGGCGTGCTGCCGGTGCTCAACAAGGGCGCGGTCGAGCGTGCGATCCGGCTCGGACTCGCGGTCGGCGCGACTATCAACCGGCGCAGCGTGTTCGCGCGCAAGAATTACTTCTACCCCGACCTGCCCAAGGGCTACCAGATCAGCCAGTACGAGATCCCGGTGGTACAGGGCGGCGGCATCGCGATCGTGTCGCCGACGCGCGGCGAAATCACCGTGCGCCTCACCCGCGCCCACCTCGAGGAAGACGCGGGAAAAAGCCTGCACGAGGATTTCCATGGCATGACCGGCATCGACCTGAATCGCGCCGGCACACCTCTGCTCGAGATCGTCACCGAGCCGGACCTGCGCAGCGCGGAGGAAGCAGTTGCCTACGCCAAGACACTGCACTCGCTGGTGCGCTGGATCGGCATCTGCGACGGCAACATGCAGGAAGGCAGCTTCCGCTGCGACGCCAATGTGTCGGTGCGGCCCGCGGGCGAGACCACGCTCGGTACGCGCAGCGAAATCAAGAACCTCAACAGCTTCCGCTTCATGCAGGAAGCGATCGAATTCGAGGTCAGGCGCCAGATCGAGCTGATCGAGGAGGGCGGCAAGGTGGTTCAGGAAACGCGACTCTACGACCCCGACAAGCACGAGACCCGGTCGATGCGAAGCAAGGAAGACGCGCAGGATTACCGCTACTTTCCCGATCCGGATTTGCCGCCGCTGGTGATCGATGAGGCGTGGATCTCGCGGTTGCGCGCGTCGCAGCCGGAGCTGCCAGCCGCCTTGTGCGCGCGTCTCATGACGGTGCATGGCCTGTCGCGCGCGGACGCCCTGGCGATGACCGCAAGCCGCGAAATCGCCGACTATTACGACGCCACGCTCAAGGCGCTGCAGAAAACCGACACGGCCACCTGCAAGACCGTCGCCAACTGGATCCAGGGCGAACTCACCAATTCGCTCCACCGCGCCGACATTGACATCGCGCAGGCGCCGGTGGCGCCGGCGCAGCTCGCGCGGCTGCTCGGCCGGCTGCAGGACGGCACCATCTCGGGCAAGATCGCCAAGGAAGTGTTCGATGCGATGTGGGCCGGAGAGGGCGACGCCGACGCGATCATCGAGCGCCGTGGACTGCGGCAGATTTCGGACACCGGCGCGATCGAAAAAATCGTCGACGAGGTGCTCGCCGCCCAACCCGCGATCGTCGCCGAAGTCAAAGCCGGCAAGGAAAAGGCGTTCAACGCGCTGGTCGGCAAGATCATGGCCGCCACCCGCGGCAAGGCCAATCCGGCTCAGGTCAATGCGATCCTGAAACAGAAGCTCGGAGCCTGATCTTGCGATCGCTCTCCCGCCTGTTCGAGAACAATCGCGTGTGGTCCGAACGCGTACGCCGTTCCGATCCCGAATTCTTCACCAAGCTCTCGCAGCAGCAAACGCCCCGCTATCTGTGGATCGGTTGCTCAGACAGCCGCGTACCCGCCAACGAGATCGTCGGGCTGCGCCCCGGCGAGCTGTTCGTGCATCGCAATATCGCCAACGTCGTGGTGCACAGCGACCTCAACTGCCTGTCGGTCACGCAATTCGCAGTCGATGTCCTGAAGGTCGAGCACATCATCGTGTGCGGCCACTATGGCTGCAGCGGCGTCGCGGCTGCGCTGAACAATCAGCGCGTGGGGCTGGCCGACAACTGGCTGCATCACGTCCACGACGTGCACGCCAAGCACGACGCCCGGATCGCCACGATCAACGAAGTGTCGCAACGCGTCGACAGGCTGTGCGAACTCAATGTGATCGAACAGGTCGCCAACGTCTGCCAGACCACGGTGGTGCGCGATGCGTGGAAACGCGCGCAGTCGCTCGCAGTGCATGGCTGGGTCTATGGGCTCAAGGACGGCATCGTCCACGACCTCGGGATTACCGTCGAGGGCCCGGACGAGGTCGCCGATGCGTACCAGGCCGCCGTCGCAGCGCTGTAACCGCCCGATCTCCCGCGCTATTGCGCGGGGCCCCTCGCCGGATGACTCAGTCGGTTAATGCATAAGCGGCTTGTACCGCAACCGGTGCGGTCGCGCGCCATCTTCGCCCAGGCGCTTGCGCTTGTCGGCTTCGTAATCCTGGTAGTTGCCTTCGACGAATATCCATTTGCCTTCGTCCTCGGCGGCGAGGATGTGCGTGGCGATGCGATCGAGGAACCAGCGGTCGTGCGATACCACCAGCGCGCTGCCAGGGAATTCGGTCAGTGCGTCTTCGAGTGCGCGCAGCGTCTCGACGTCGAGGTCGTTGGACGGCTCGTCGAGCAGCAGGACATTGCCGCCCTTGAGCAGCGTCGCGGCCAAGTGCAAGCGTCCGCGCTCGCCGCCTGACAGTTGTCCGACATTCTTCTGCTGGTCCTGCCCCTTGAAGTTGAATCGCCCGAGATAAGCCCGCGACGGCATTTCGAATTTGCCGACGGTGAGGATGTCCTGTCCGCCGGAAATGGCCTCCCACGCGGTCTTGTCGTTGGGCAACGATTCACGGGTCTGGTCGACGACGGCGAGATTGACGGTATGGCCGATGACGATCTCGCCGCTGTCGGGCTTGTCCTTGCCGGTGATCATGCGAAACAGCGTGGTCTTGCCGGCGCCGTTGGGACCGATCACGCCGACGATCGCGCCCGCGGGAATATTGAAGCTGAGCTTGTCGATGAGCACGCGGTCGCCCAGCGCCTTGCTCACCTCCTTGAACTCGATCACCGAGTCGCCCAGCCGCTCCGCGACCGGGATGAAGATTTCCTGCGTCTCGTTGCGCTTCTGGTGCTCGTATGACGACAGCTCTTCGAAGCGCGAGATGCGGGCCTTGTTCTTGGCCTGGCGTCCCCGGGCGTTGGTGCGCACCCACTCGAGTTCCTTGTGCATGGCCTTGGCGCGGGCGTCTTCCTGCTTCTGTTCTGTCGCCAGGCGCTGTTCCTTCTGTTCGAGCCACGAGCTGTAATTGCCTTTCCACGGGATGCCGTAGCCGCGGTCGAGCTCGAGGATCCATTCGGCGGCGTTGTCGAGGAAGTAGCGGTCGTGCGTCACCGCGATCACCGTGCCCGGGAAGCGCAGCAGGAATTGCTCGAGCCACTCGACGCTCTCGGCGTCGAGGTGGTTGGTCGGTTCGTCGAGCAGCAGCATGTCTGGCTTGGACAGCAGCAGCCGGCACAGCGCCACGCGGCGCTTTTCGCCGCCGGACAGCGCACCGATCTTCGCGTCCCACGCGGGCAGGCGCAGCGCGTCGGCGGCGATCTCCATCTGCACGTCGGAGTCGGCGCCATCGGCGGCGATGATCGCTTCGTACTTGGCCTGGTCGGCGGCGAGCGCGTCGAAGTCGGCGTCGGGCTCGGCGTAGGCAGCATAGATTTCGTCGAGCTTGGCCTTGGCTTCGAGCACCGCGCCCATCCCTTCCTCGACCGACTCGCGGACGGTCTTCTCCGGGTCCAGCTGCGGTTCCTGGCGCAGGTAACCGATGCGCAGATTGGGCATCGGCACCGCTTCGCCCTCGAAATCCTTGTCGTCGCCGGCCATGATGCGCAGCAGGCTGGTCTTGCCCGAGCCGTTGAGGCCAAGCACGCCGATCTTGGCGCCGGGGAAGAAGGAGAGCGAAATGTCCTTCAGGATCATTCGCTTGGGGGGCACGATCTTGCCCACCTTGTTCATGGTGTAGACGTATTGAGCCATCGCCTGGGGTCGCGGAGGACTACGGAAAGGGTGAATTATCGCACGCAGGCGCCGCCGCTCGCGTGGATCAGGCGCGCGCTGGCCGCGGCCGGCGACGCAGTGCAGAACCGCTAGCGAGGGGTTACTTCGACGCGGTCGCCGGCGCCGGCCCTTTCGGCGCTGCCTTGCCCGGCGCTGGCGCGTTCTGCGACTGGACGCCTGCGGCCGCCGCACGCATTTGGTCGGCGCTTATTTCCTGCCAGCGGCGCTTGTCGTTGTCGTAGCGCGCGTTGATCGTGGCGACTTCGTCGCGCTTCTGCGCGATCAGCCCGTCCTGGCGACCCAGTTCGTTGTTCAGCGACACGAGCTCATTTTCCAGCGCCGCCGGCACTGGCTTACCCGCCAGCGCCGCTTTCTGCTTTTCGATTTCCGCCTGCCGGCGCCGCAAGTCGCCACTGTAGCTTTCGGCCGACTTGAGCTGGCTTTCGACCGTCGAGATCGCGCGGGTACGCGCGAAGTCGATTTCCTGTTCGCTGGTGTAGGACTGCAGCAGCGCCTGGTCCTTGCGCGCGCGCTCCTGCGTGAGCCGGTTCGAGCTCTTCAGGCGATCTTCCTCGGCCTCCTTGGCGCGCATTTCTTCCTGCGTCGGCGCGGCTTCGATCTTCTTCAAGGGACGGCCCTGCTTGTCGAACACGGTGGCGCCCTTGTTGACGGCGTCCTGCGGCATCTGGTCGCTGTAATGGACGATGCCCTTGTCGTCGGTCCATTTGTACATGCCGGCGGCGTCCGCGGGCAACGCAGCCCAGGCGAGTCCGGCGCCGAGAATGGCGAGGCCGAGCTGCCGTACCTGGCGATGCATGTGCATGGTTTTCACTATAGCCCCCGTTTACCCGGTTTCCTCTTCGCGGAATCCTTGTCCGCGCATTGTCTTGGTCAATCCCGCGCGCCGTAGCGTTCGCGGTAGGCCGCCACCGCGGCGCGCTGCGACGCGAATTCCGGCCGCCGGTCCAAAAATCCCTGCAAGTCATCCACGGTCGCGATCGCGATCACCGGGACACCGAATTCCTGCTGCAATTCCTGCACCGCGGAGCGCTCGCCGCGACCGCGTTCCTTGCGATCGAACGCGATCAGCACTCCTACGGGCGTCGCGCCGTGCGCGCGGATCAGTTCGATCGCCTCGCGCTTGGCGCCGCCGTCGGTGATCACGTCATCGACAATCATGGCGCGCCCCTTGAGCGGCGCGCCGACGATGACACCGCCTTCGCCGTGATCCTTTGCCTCCTTGCGGTTGTAGCTGTACGGCAAAATGTGCCCCATTTCGGCAAGTGCGATCGCAGCCGCCGCCACCAGCGTGATGCCCTTGTACGCCGGTCCGTAGAGCTGATCGCAGGCGACGCCGGACGCCAGATACGCTTGGGCGTAGTAGCGCCCCAACCGCCTCAGGCTTTCGCCATCGTTGAACAGTCCCGCATTGAAAAAGTAGGGAGTCTCCCGCCCTGCCTTGGTCATGAACTTGCCAAAGCGAAGCACTTCGCGTGCCAAGGCGAACTCGAGGAATTCCTGGCGAAAATCGGTCATGGGAGGCCTGTTGGGATGACGCCTTGTCGGCGCGGGCGGCAGGCGCGATGCGCTATGGCGGCGGAGTCGAGCCGGCGCCGATTTTACCGTAAACTCCGGCCTCGCTTCGTCGCACGCACCCGACCGCCATGCGCATCATCACGCTCAACGTCAACGGCATCCGCTCGGCCGAACGCAAGGGACTCGCCCGCTGGCTCGGCCGGATCGAGCCGTGGGACGTGGTCTGCCTGCAGGAAGTTCGCGCCGCCGCCGAGGACGTCCCGAAGGCGCTGCTCGCGCCGCGCAAGTCGCGCGGCGTGTTCCACCCCGCGCAGCGCAAGGGCTACAGCGGCGTCGCGATCTACGCGCATCGTCCGATGACGCTGCGTACCGGGTTCGGCAGCCTCGAGTTCGATGCCGAAGGCCGTTATCTCGAAGCCGACTTCGGTCGAGTCACCGTGGTCAGCGTCTACTTTCCGTCGGGGTCGAGTTCGCCCGAACGGCAGGAGGCGAAGTATCGCTTTCTCGCGCAATTCCTCCCACACCTTCAGGCGTTGCGCGACGCAGGCCGCGAAATCGTGCTCTGCGGCGACTGGAACATCGCGCACCAGGCCATCGACCTGAAGAACTGGCGCAGCAACCAGAAGAACTCCGGGTTCCTGCCCGAGGAGCGCGAGTGGCTCACGCACGTGTTCGAGAAAATCGGGTTCGTCGACGTATTCCGGCGTGTCAACAAGCTGCCGGACCAGTACACGTGGTGGTCGAACCGTGGGCAGGCGTGGGCCAACAACGTCGGCTGGCGCATCGACTACCAGGTTGCCACACCCGGCATCGCCGCCACCGCGCGTGCTGCCTCGATCTACACCAATCGGCGGTTTTCCGATCACGCGCCGCTGACCATCGATTACGACTTCACGTTCGATGCGCCTGCCCGAAAGGTGAAGAAGTAAGGCAGCGTTCGCGGCGGCGCACGACCAGCGTTCCGCCGGCGAAATTCACCTCCTCGCTTCCGCACTGCCTGCCATGCTGCGCATCACCAACCTGATCCTCGCCCGCGGCACGCGTCGACTTCTCGACGGCTGCGTCGCTGACCGTGCATCCGGGCCAGAAGGTCGGCGTCATCGGTCCCAACGGCAGCGGCAAGACCAGCCTGTTCGCGCTGCTGCGCGGCGAGCTGCTGGCCGACGGCGGCGATGTATCGCTGCCTGCATCGTGGGTGATTGCTCACGTCGCGCAGGAAGCAGCGGGCGTATCGATGCCGACCATCGACTACGTCCTCGACGGCGACCGCGAGCTGCGCGCCATCGAGCGCGACATGGCGGCCGAAACCGCGGCGCACGCTGCCGATCCGCACGCCAGCGGCGAGCGGCTCGCCGAATTGCACCATCGCTTCGAGCAGGTCGACGGCTACAGCGCGCGCTCGCGTGCCGCCGCGTTGCTGTCGGGACTGGGCTTCCCGACCGCGCGCCACGGCGACCCGGTCGCCAGCTTCTCCGGTGGGTGGCGCATGCGCCTCAATCTCGCGCAGGCGCTGATGACGCGCTCGGACCTGCTGCTGCTCGACGAACCGACCAATCACCTCGACCTGGACGCCGTGCTCTGGCTCGAGGACTGGCTCAAGCGCTACGCCGGCACCCTGCTGCTGATCACCCACGATCGCGATTTCCTCGACGCGGTCGCGACGCGCATCGTGCACTTCGAGAACGGCAAGCTCAATCTCTACGGCGGCAACTATTCGGCGTTCGAGCGCGAGCATGCGCAGGCGCTGGCCTTGCAGCAGGCTTCATACGTCAAGCAGCAGAAGCAGATCGCGCACATGCACGCCTACATCGACCGCTTTCGCGCCAAGGCGAGCAAGGCCAAGCAGGCGCAAAGTCGCATCAAGGCACTGGAGCGCATGGAGCTGATCGCCGCGGCGCACGTCGACAGTCCGTTCACCTTTGCCCTCAAGGCCACGAAGATCGAGGCGCGGCAGCTGCTTCGGCTGGAGCACGCGAACCTTGGCTACGGCGAGCGGCCGATTCTCACCGATGTCGACTGGCCGCTATTGGCCGGCGAGCGCATCGGCCTGCTCGGCCCCAACGGCGCGGGCAAATCGACGCTGCTGCGCGCGATTGCCGGCGAGCTCGCGCCGCTCTCCGGAGAGAGGTTGGCGGCGCAGGGCCTGCGCATCGGTTACTTCGCGCAGCACCAGGTCGAGCAGCTGCGCCTGACCGAGAGCGCGCTATGGCACTTCCAGAAACTCGAACCGGGCACGCGCGATCAGGAATTGCGCGATTACCTGGGCGGGTTCGATTTTCGCGGCGATCGCGTACTGGCTCCGGTCAGCGAATTCTCCGGCGGCGAAAAAGCTCGCCTGACGCTCGCACTGCTGGCGCGCCAGAAACCGAACCTGCTGCTGCTCGACGAACCGACCAATCACCTCGACATCGAAATGCGCGAGGCGCTGACCGAAGCGCTGCAGGACTACGAAGGCGCGCTCGTCGTCGTTGCCCACGATCGCCACCTGCTGCGCGCCACCGCCGACGAACTGTGGCTAGTCGACGCCGGCGCGGTGCGGCGCTTCGACGGCGATCTCGACGATTATCGCGACTGGGTGCTCGGACGGAAGTCGCCGACCGACACCGCCACCGGCAGCGCGCCGACCGGCGATCGCCGCGCGCAGAAGCGCAGCGAAGCCCAAGCGCGACAGCGGCTATCGGACCAGCGCAAACCGTTGCAGCAGAAACTCGATCGCGTCGAAGCGGAACTCCAGGCGCTGACCGCCGAAAAGCGCGAACTCGACGTCTGGCTGGCGGCGCCCGAGGCCTATCTTGACGAGAACAAGGAACGCCTCAAGACCGCGCTGGCGCGGCACGGCGACATCGGCTGGCAACTGGCGCGCCTGGAAACGCAATGGCTGGAGTTGCACGAAGCACTCGAACGCGTCGGCGCCTGATCTCGCGCCGTCGTTCCCGCGCACGCGGGAACCCAGCGGCGTTCAGGTGCAACATCACCACGACACTGGATCCCCGCTTTCGCGGGGATGACGTTCTGCTATTTACGCACCAGCGGCTCGTTCCACGGCGCCACCCACCACAGCAGCGCCATGCCCGGCAGTGCCAGTACCGTGCACACCAGGTAGAAGTCGAACCAGCCGATGGCTTCGACGATCCAGCCGGTCGACGCGTTGACCACCGAGCGCGGCACCACGGCAAGGCTCGTGAACAGGGCAAACTGCGTCGCGGTGTAGCGCGGATCGGTCGTGCGTGCGATGAAGGCGACGAACGCCGCCGTGCCCAAGCCCACACCCAGCGCCTCGACGCTGATCACCAGCGCGAGCAGGATGCGGTCGGGTTGATGCACGTATGCGAGCCAGGCGAAGCCCAGGATCGACGCCAGTTGCACGAGGCCGAACAGCCAGAGCGCGCGATTGATGCCGATCTTCACCATCCACAGGCCGCCAAGCAGGCCGCCGATGACGCTGGGCCACAACGCTGCGTTCTTGGCGATCAGCCCGATTTCCGACTTGGTGAAGCCGATGTCGAGATAGAACGGCGTCGCCAGAGCGGTCGCCATCGAATCACCGAGCTTGTAGAGGAAGATGAAGGCGAGGATCAGCAGCGCCTCGCCCACGCCGTGCCGCGTGATGAATTCGCGAAACGGCAGCACGATCGCGTCGGCGAGCGTGCGCGGCGCGGGATGTGCCAGCGCAGGCTCGCGCACGAGCAGCGTTGCGGCCAGCCCGGGAAGCATGAACAGCGCCGTGATCGCGAACACGCTCTGCCACGGCAGATGATCGGCGAGGATCAGCGACAGCGCCCCGGGAACGAGACTCGAGACGCGATACGCCTGCACGAAGATCGAATTGCCCAGTCCCAGTTCGCGATCGGGCAGCAGCTCGCGCCGGTAGGCATCGAGGACGATGTCCTGCGTCGCCGAGAAAAACGCGACCGCGGTGGCGA
Organism: uncultured beta proteobacterium; assembly: GCA_963741315.1. Lineage (GTDB taxonomy): Bacteria > Pseudomonadota > Gammaproteobacteria > Burkholderiales > Casimicrobiaceae > PALSA-1003. The sequence goes on along the minus strand of CAVUHK010000001.1, from coordinate 442,163 downwards.
GATAGGCGATCGTCCAGAGGTTCAGTCGCGGGTCGAGCGCGCCGAACAGCGGGATCGAGACCAGCAGCAGCAGTTGCGTGATCAGCATCCACCCCCGCCTGCGACCGAGCATCGGCAGCGCATAGCGGTCGAGCAGCGGGGACCAGACGAACTTCCAGGTGAACGGCAACTGGATGAGCGCAAACAGGCCGATGGCCTTCAGGTCGACATGCTCCGAGCGCAACCATGCGGGAATCAGGTTGATCAGGATGTAGAGCGGAAGCCCGGAACTGAAACCGGTGAAGATGCAGATCAGCATGCGCCGGTTGAGCAGCGCGGCGCGCAAATTGCCGAATGAGTTGCCGAACGACGTCATCGGCCGCATTGTATCCGTCAATCACCCGGCCTCTCGCCCGATGAACGGTCGGTGTCGCGCTACGCGCTGCGGAACCGGTAGATCGCCAGCGATCCCATGAGGTTGGGCAACACGTCCACGCGCCTCGCTTCGTGCAGGACCACCCGTTCGAGCACGCGAAATCGGCGCTCGGCGCAGAAGGCATCGAAGTCCGCAATCGTGCACAGGTGGATGTTCGGTGTGTCGAACCATTGATACGGCAGCCGGCTCGACACCGGCATGCGTCCGGCCAGCACCTGCAGGCGGTGCGACCAGTGGCCGAAGTTGGGAAACGAGATGATCGCTTCGCGCCCGACGCGCAGCATTTCATCGACGATCGCCTCGATGCGCCGCATCGCCTGCAGCGTCTGCGACAGGATGACGCTGTCGAAGGACTGGTCGTCGAATCCTGCCAGACCGGACTCCAGGTCGCTCTGCAGTACGCTCACGCCGTTGCCGATCGAGGCCAGCACGCCCGCGTTGTCGATTTCGATGCCGTAGCCCATGGCGCCGCGCGATTCGCGCAGGTGGGTGAGCAGGCTCCCGTCGCCGCAGCCCAGGTCGAGTACCCGCGCGCCGGGAGCGATCCAGCCGGCGATGGTCGAGAAATCGGCGCGCATCGACAGCGTCATCGCGGCGCCCGTTCGAGATACGCGCGCACGATCGCGTGGTACTGCGGCGTGTCGAGGAGGAACGCGTCGTGCCCGTGCGGCGCGACGATTTCCGCGTAGGACACGTCGCGGCGATTGTCGACGAGCGCCTTGACGATTTCGCGAGAGCGCGCCGGCGTGAAGCGCCAGTCGGTGGTGAACGAGATCACCAGGAAGCGACACGTTGCCGGCGCCAGCGCCCGCATGAGGCTGCCGCCGGTGGCGGATGCCGGGTCGAAGTAGTCGAGCGCCTTGGTGATGCGCAAATAGGTATTCGCGTCGAAGTACTCGGCGAATTTCTCGCCCTGGTAGCGCAGGTAGGACTCGATCTGGAATTCGGGCGCGAAGCTGAAATTGAGCCCTTCGCGCAATTGCCGGCCGAATCGTTCCGCCATCTGCTCGTCGGAGATGTAGGTGATGTGGCCGATCATGCGCGCCACGCGCAGGCCGCGGACCGGCTTGACGCCGTGTTCGTAGTAGTGACCGTCGTGAAAGTCCGGGTCGGTCATGATCGCGGTACGGGCGACTTCGTTGAAGGCGATGTTCTGCGCCGACAGGTTGGGCGCGGCGGCAATCACCAGCGCATTGGCGATGCGCTCGGGATAGCGGATCGCCCACGACAGCGCCTGCATGCCGCCGAGACTCCCGCCCATGACCGCCGCGAAACGTGCAATGCCCAACCGATCGGCGAGACGCGCCTGCGCGTCGACCCAGTCCTCGACCGTGACGATGGGAAAGTCCGCGCCCCACGGCTTGCCGGTGGCGGCGTTGATCGACGCCGGTCCGGTCGAGCCGAAGCAGCTGCCGAGATTGTTGACGCCGATGACAAAGAACCGGTTGGTGTCGACCGGCTTGCCGGGACCCACCATGTTGTCCCACCAGCCTTCGCTGTCCGCCACGCCGGCATGCACGCCGGCGACATGGTGCGAGGCATTGAGCGCGTGGCAGACCAGGATCGCGTTGGAGCGCTGCTGTATTCAACGTGCCGTAGGTTTCGTACGCGAGTTCGAACGACGGCAGGCTCGCGCCGGACGCGAGCGCGAGCGGCTCGGCAAACGCGGCGCGTTGCGGAGTCACCACACCTGCGGAAGTGGCCGGCTGGTTCACGAAATTTTCCAGAGCGTACGTTCAACGGGGACCGTGTCGCGGCCCGAAAAGCAAAAAACCCGATCAGCTTGCGCCAATCGGGTCGGGGATTCCTCGCCGCTTTAGCCGTATTTATCGGGGATCACGCCAACAACCGCCGTCCCCCGCGCCCGCAAGCTGATTGTCAAATCGGCGCGTTACCAACTATCAGTGTACCGCGCTCGCCCCGAATGTCAATCGTTGAGCCGGTCCAGCATCGCGGCGAGTTTGGCCGCATCGTCGGTGCGTCGCATGCGATTGACCATCGGCATGATCGTCGCCACGTCGCTGTTGAGCACCCGCTGCTTGACCGTCAGCAGATGCGCGGGGTGCATCGAGAAGTTGCGCAGCCCCATGCCCAGCAACAGCCGCGTCATGCGCACGTCGCCCGCCATTTCGCCGCAGACGGCGATCGGGACCGACGCCTTGATCGAGGTCGAGATCGCCATCGCGATCAGCTTGAGCACCGCCGGGTGCAGCGGGTCGTAGAGGTGCGAGACCGCTTCATCGGCGCGATCGACCGCGAGGGTGTACTGGATCAGGTCGTTGGTGCCGATCGAGAGGAAATCGAGCCGGCTGGTGAATACGCCGATGGCCAGCACCGCCGCGGGAATCTCGATCATTCCGCCGACTTCGATGCCGGCGTCGAAGGGCACGCCTTCCTCGCGTAGCGACTCCTTCGCACGCGCGATCAGCGCCAGCGTCTGATCGATTTCGCTCGCCGATACCAGCATCGGGATGAGGATCCGGATGTTGCCGTAGTGCGAAGCACGCAGGATCGCGCGCAGCTGCGTGACGAACAGCCGGGGCTCGGCCAGGCAGAAGCGCACCGCGCGCAGCCCAAGCGCAGGATTGGGAGCGACGCGCGAGAGACCCTCGAGGCCTTCCTTGTGCTTGTCCGCGCCGAGATCGAAGGTGCGAATCGTGACCGGCTTGCCTTCCATGCCGGCCGCGACGCTGCGGTAGGCCTCGAACTGCTCGTCCTCGGATGGCAGCCCGATGCGGTTGAGGAACAGGAATTCGCTGCGGAACAGTCCGATGCCGGTCGCACCGACTTCGAGCGTGCGCGCCAGGTCCTCGGGCAGCTCGATGTTGGCGAACAGCTCGACCGCATGTCCATCGAGCGTCGTGGCGCGGGTCGTCGTCAGCCGTTGCAGCTTTTTCTGCTCGAGCGCGAACTCGCCCTGTTTCAGCCGGTATTCGGTGAGCACCGCCCGGTCCGGATTGACGATGACGACGTTGCGCGCGCCATCGACGATCAGCAGCTCGTTCTCGCGAATGAGCGCGCGCGCGTTGTGCGCCGCGACCACCGCCGGCACGTTGAGGCTGCGCGCCACGATTGCCGTGTGCGCGGTCACGCCGCCCAGGTCGGTCAGGAAGGCGGCGTAGTGATGGCTCTTGAACTGGATGACGTCGGCCGGCGAGAGGTCGTGCGCGACCAGGATCGTCTGCTCCTCGGCATTGGTCGGCCGCACCGCGCCAGGCTTGCCGAGCAACACCTTGAGCACCCGCTCGACGACTTGCACCACGTCGGCCTTGCGTTCGCGCAGATATGGATCCTCGATCGCGTCGAACTGCTCGATGAGGACGCTGGTCTGCTGGGTCAGCGCCCATTCGGCATTGCAATGCTGCTCGGCGATGATCCGCTTGGGCGTCTCGGCGAGTGTCGGATCGGTAAGGATCATCCAGTGAACGTCGAGAAACGCGCCGAACTCGGCCGGCGCGTCATCCGACGTCATCTCGTCGCGCAGGTGCTCGAGCTCGCGCTGGACGGTGCGAATCGCGTTCGACAAGCGCTCGATTTCACCCGCGACCTGGTCGGCGCTGACGGTGTAGTGCGCGGCTTCCAGCGTCGCGTGCGAGACGAGCTGCGCCCGGCCGATGGCGATGCCGTTGGAGACACCGATGCCGTGCAGTACGAAGCTCATGGTGCTGCGCTCTCCCGGTCAGGCGACCGTGCCGGGCGCGCCGGGCCGGTCAGCTCGACTCGCCGAAGCGGTCGCTGATCAGTTGTGCCATGGCGGTCATGGCGGCGGCCTCGTCCGGGCCGGCGGTTTCGAGTCGGATGGTGCTGCCCATGCTTGCCGCAAGCATCATGACGGCGAGAATGTTGCGCGCGTTGGCGCGCCGTCCTTCGAAGTCCAGCGACACTCGACAACGAAAGCGCGACGCAAGCTTGACGATCTTCACCGACGCGCGTGCGTGCAGCCCGAGGCGGTTCCTGATTCTGATTTCGCGTGTCTGCATAGTGGTATTGATTGCCGAAGTTGAAGGATAACCCGCCCGCGAAAAATGCGGGCAGCTTCTGATTGAACGCGACAGGCGCGAATTGGTTCCATCGATTGTAGAACCAATGCAGTGCAACATGCGCGGCCACGCGCAACAGCAATTGTTTGTTACTGCCCTTCGCCGAAGTATCCATTGATCAGCGCGACGATCGCATCCATCGCGTCGGATTCATCGGGCCCTTCGATTTCCAGCGTGACCTTGGCGCCCTTGCCGGCCGCCAGCATCATGACGCCCATGATGCTCTTGGCGTTGATTTTTCGACCGTTGCGCGAGAGCGAGACCTCACTCTGATACTTTCCGGCAAGCTGCGTGAGCTTCGCCGAAGCCCGCGCGTGCAGCCCCAGCTTGTTGATGATCTCAACCTCGCGTTGCTGCATAGACGGGGTCCACCTCGACATGCAGCACGCCGTCGCAACCGCCGCTGATCGCCTTCTTGATCATCGTGTCCATGCCGCGGGCGCGGTAAGTGAACGCCCGCACGAGCATCGGCAGATTCACGCCCGCAATGCCTTCGACTCGTCCGGGGACGAGCAATTTGCCGGCGAGATTGCATGGCGTCGCGCCGTAAATGTCGGTAAAAATCAGCACGCCGTCGCCCGTATCGAGCGACTTGACCAGCGCACGCGCCGTGGGTAGCAACGACAAGGGATCGTCGGAGGCGCTGATCCCGAGCGTATCGAATTGAGGGGGCTTCTCGCCGAGCACATGCGTCACCGCGCCGACGAGACTCTCGCCGAGCTTGTCGTGAGCGACGATGAGAATGCCGATCATGATGTTCCCTTGGCCGGTCGCATGTACCGCGCGTGCCGTGCCACGCAACGCATCCCGGTTTGACCCGAAGTCGTCACACAACTATGGTAGCACGCAGCCGTGCCGTTTCGCCGGGAGGAGACTCAGTCGCCAGCGACCGCGGCTTCCAGCGCCGCGGCGAAGCGTGCGCCCACATCGAAACCGGATTGCTCGCTGATTTCGACAAAGCAGGTCGGGCTGGTAACGTTGACTTCGGTCAGGTAGTCGCCGATGACATCGAGGCCGACGACCAGCAGTCCTTCCGACCAGAGCTTCGGGCCCAGTGCCGTCGCGATCGCGCGGTCGCGCGTGCTCAAGGGTTGCGCCACGCCGCGACCGCCCGCAGCAAGGTTGCCGCGCGTCTCGCCCGCTTTCGGGATACGCGCCAAGGAGAACGGGACCGGCTCGCCGGCGATGAGCAGGATGCGCTTGTCGCCCGCCGCGATCTCCGGAATGTAGCGTTGCGCCATGACGCTGCGCTCGCCCTCACGGCCGACCGTTTCGATGATCACGTTGCGGTTCGGGTCGTCGCGGCGCACACGGAAGATCGATATGCCGCCCATGCCGTCGAGCGGCTTGAGGATCACGTCGCCATGCAAGTCGATGAATTCGCCGATCAGGTCGCCATCGCGCGACACCAGTGTCGGCGCTGTGAATTCACCGAAGCGCGTGATGGCAAGTTTCTCGTTGTTGTCGCGAATCGCCTGCGGCTTGTTGTAGACCCGCGCGCCTTCGCGCTCGGCGGCTTCGAGCATGTACGTCGTGTAGATGTATTCCATGTCGAAGGGCGGATCCTTGCGCATCAGCACGGCGGCAAACGACGCGAGTGGCCGCACCGTGGATTCGCCCGCGCGAAACCAGGCGTGATTGTCGGCGTTGACGACCAGCGGACGCACGCGCGCCCGGGTCGCGCCGTCTTTCCAGTAGATGTCGGACTGCTCGAGCGCGAAGATCGCATGACCGCGTGCCTGCGCGGCGCGCATCATGGCAATGCTCGAATCCTTGTAGGCCTTGAGCGATTCCAGCGGGTCGACGACGAACGCGATTTCCATGGCAGGCGCAGCACAAAAATGGACGCCCATGCTACCGCAATCGGCAGCGGCATGGAGCCCGGCGCGTCGTCTCTAGCGCGTACCGAGCCGGTCGACGCCGACGACGTTGCCCGCCAGCGCCGCATCGTAGCCGGAGAGCCCGCGCGCCAGCGCCGCGAACGATCGCCCGCGCAGGCAACCCAGCAACGCCACGACGGGCGTGCCGTCGAGTGCCGCCGCGCGCACCGCGAGGTAATAGCGTTCGCGCACCAGCGGCACAAACGCCAACCCCGCCTGCGCCGCCACGGCACGCAACCCGAAGCCTGCGTCGGCGGCGCCGGAGGCCACCGTGGCCGCGACCGCGGGATGGGTGAATTCTTCTCGCGCAAAACCGGGGAGCGACTGCGCTGCGAGTCCGGCGTCGGCGATGCAGCGCTCGATCAGGATCCGGGTGCCCGATCCCGCCTGGCGATTGACGAATCGCAGACGCAGCCGCGCCAGGTCCTTGAAGCCGCGCACGCGGGCCGGATTTCCCCGCGGCAGGATCAGTCCCTGCTCGCGGTCGACGAAGCGGATCAGCCGGTCCCGCCGCACGTTGAGCCAGCGCCGGAATGGCGCGATCGCCGTCGCGTCCTGCGCGTCAAGCGCGACGTGGAAACCGGCAAGGGCGACCCGGCCTTCCGCGAATTGCTCCAGCGCATGCAGGCTGCCCATGACCGACAGCTCGACATTCGTTCCCGTCTCGGCGGGCAGCAACTCGCGCAGCGCCGCCAGCGCCAGGTCGTGACTGGCGGCGATGACGAGCGCCTCGCGCGCCGCGCGCCGAGGTGATGTCCGCTTCTCGCCAAGCGTCACCGCCAGCGCAGCCAGCGTCGGCGAGAGCCGCTGCTGCGCCGCACGATGCGCATCGAGCAATTGCGCACCCGCCGCGGCAAGGCGCGCGCCGCGGCCGCGCTCGAGTTCCACCAGTTGCACGCCCAGTTCGCGCTGGCAGTCGCGTAGCAATCCCCAGCCCGCGCGATACGACTGGCCCTGCTCGACCACCGCCGCCGCGAGCGATCCGGTCGCGGCAATCGCTTCGAGCAACGGAATCAGGCGCGCATCGACGTCGAGGCCCGCCGGCCCGGCGAATTTCCACGTAACCGTGGGAATCAGTTTCATTATGTCGAAGTCTGCATATTGGTGCGTGCGCGGCGATGGGCTATTGTGGCTGACGTCACTCAGTTGGGCCCGAAACTTATATGCAACATCATACATATTATGCGCCGCCCGTGGTGCGCGGATCGAAATGAACGGACTCGGCGCGGCGGGCGCGCAGGCGATGCACCTGATCGGCAGCGGCGATGCGAACCTGATCGGCATCGTGCTGCTCAGCCTCAAGGTGAGCCTGACCGCGGTCGTCATCGCCTGCCTGGTCGGTTTACCGCTCGGTGCGACCATCGCAGTCGGTCGCTTCCCGGGGCGGCATTCGCTGATCGTCGTGCTCAATGCACTGATGGGGCTGCCCCCCGTCGTGGTCGGACTCGCGGTCTATCTGTTGCTGTCGCGCGCCGGGCCGCTGGGCCCGATGGGACTCCTGTTCACGCCTACCGCCATGGTCATCGCGCAGGCGTTGCTGATCACGCCGATCGTAGCGGCGCTGTCGCGGCAGGTGATCGAGGATGCCTGGGGCGAGTACCGCGAGCAGTTGCGCTCGCTGGGTGAGCATCGCCTGGGCGCCGCCGCGACCCTGCTCTGGGATGTGCGCTTTTCCCTGCTCACCATCGTGCTGGCCGGCTTCGGTCGCGCCGCCGCGGAGGTCGGCGCGGTGATGATCGTCGGCGGCAACATCGACGGCGTCACCCGGGTGATGACCACCGCCATTGCGCTGGAGACCAGCAAGGGTGACTTGCCGCTCGCGCTCGGCCTGGGCCTGGTTCTGCTGACCATCGTGCTGGTGCTCAACGCGGCCGCGTATGTCGTCAAAGAGACGGCGCAACGGCGGTATGGATGACCGAAGCGTCGACCATGCGCGCACCGACGACACTGTTGCCGCTCCATGTGGAAGGGCTCGTCTTCGCCGTCGGTGGGCGACGCATCATCGACGGCGTTTCGTTCCGGCTCGACGCTGCGACGCGCACCGTGATCATCGGCGCGAATGGCGCCGGCAAGAGCGTGCTGCTGCGCTTGTGCCACGGGCTGCTGCGTCCGACCGCGGGCGCGATCCGATGGAACGCCCCGGAGTTGCCCGGTGCGCCGCGGCGCCAGGCGATGGTCTTTCAGCGGCCGGTGCTGCTGCGCCGCTCGGCACTGGCCAACGTCATCTATGGACTGCGCGTCGCCGGCACTGCGCCCGACGTGCGCGTGGCGCTGGCGCGCGAGGCACTCGACAGGGTCGGTCTGGCGGCGCTCGCCGAGCGTCCCGCCCGAGTACTCTCCGGCGGCGAGCAACAGCGCCTGGCACTGGCGCGCGCGTGGGCGCTGCGACCCGAGGTGCTGTTCCTCGACGAGCCGACCGCCAGCCTCGATCCGGGGGCGGCACACGAGATCGAAAAGGTCGTCGCCGCAATGCACACCGCCGGCACCAAGATCGTCCTGGTCACGCACAACCTCGGACAGGCGCGCCGCCTAGGCGATGAAATCCTGTTCATGCATCAAGGGCGGATCGCAGAACGCGCCGCGGCCACCCATTTCTTCACACAACCCGCATCCCCTGAAGCCGCTCGATTCCTGGAAGGAGAATTGCCATGGTAGCTTCGCGTCGCCTGTTTCTCGCCGCAGCGCTTGCCGCGTGTGCCTTTGGTGCATCGGCGCAGGAGCGCTTCATCATCGTCGCCTCGACCACGTCGACCGAACAGTCCGGGCTCTTCGGCTACCTGCTGCCCATCTACGAACAGCAGACGGGAGTCAAGGTACGCGTGGTCGCGCTGGGAACAGGCCAGGCGCTTGATGTCGGGCGCCGTGGCGACGCCGACGTCGTGTTCGTGCACGCCCGTGCCGCGGAGGACAAGTTCCTCGCCGAAGGCCACGGCGTCAGACGCTATCCGGTGATGTACAACGACTTCGTGCTCATCGGGCCGAAGAGCGACCCGGCCAAGGTCGCGGGCAGCAAGGACATTCTCGCGGCGCTCAAGAAGGTCGAGGCGGCGCAGGCGCCGTTCGTATCCCGTGGCGATCGCAGCGGCACGCACATGGCGGAACTCGATCTCTGGAAGGCATCCGGCGTCGACATCGACAAGAGCAAGGGGGCCTGGTATCGCGATACTGGCCAAGGCATGGGCCCGGCGCTCAACACCGCCGCGGCGATGAACGCCTACATCCTTGCCGATCGCGGCACCTGGCTCGCGTTCAAGAATCGCGCCGACCTCTCGATCCTGGTCGAAGGCGACAAGCGCCTGTTCAACCAATACGGCGTGATGCTGGTGAATCCGGAGAAACATCCGACGGTAAAGAAGGAACTCGGTCAGCAATTCATCGACTGGCTGGTTTCACCTGCGGGGCAGAAGGCAATCGCCGAATACAAGATCGGCGGCGAGCAGTTGTTCTATCCCAATGCGGGCGACGCCAACGCATAATTCGCCGTACCTGGCGGGGCTCGCGATTCCTGACTTACTGGCGGTAGGCCCGAGCTGTGGACCAACACATGCATGGGGCGCGACCGACTTGCAGCGTCGGTCCGCAAGCAGGCGAAATTCGATCGAGCTTAGCCGCTTCACGCGGCGCGGGCCGGGGCGTGTGTCCTTGAGCGGCACCAGCGCGAGCGGGCCTTCGTTGTCGGCAGCCGTGCCGGATAGCCTCGGTGCCTGCGGGTTTTGCGAATCGTTATATACCGCGGTATATTGCCCTGCTTCGGCCGCCACCGAATGAAGGGAATGCATCGTGGCAAGACTGCTGGTGATCATTGCGCTCGGCATCGCGCTCGCGACAGGCGCGAGCCACTCCGCGCTGGCCGCCGACGTGACGGTCTACGCGGCCGCCAGCCTCAAGGACGCACTGGACGACCTCGCCAGGCAATTCGAGGCCGCCAGCGGCAACAAGGTGGTCGCCGTCTATGCCGGGAGCAACACGCTCGCCAAGCAAATAGAATCCGGCGCACCTGCGGATGTGTTCATTTCCGCGGATCTCGACTGGGCCGACTACCTGGAGTCGCGTAAGTTGCTGCGCGCGGGTTCGCGCGTGAATCTCGTCGGCAATGAGCTGGTGCTGGTCGCGCCTGCGGCAAGTACGAGTGCCTTGCGCATCGCGCCAAACTTTCCGTTGGCAGCGGCCCTTGGCGGCGGCAAACTGGCCATGGCCAATCCAGATAGCGTCCCGGCCGGAAAGTACGGCAAGCAAGCCCTCGAAGCGCTCGGCGTGTGGGGCGCGGTGGAGCGACAGATCGTCCGCGCGGACAATGTTCGCGCGGCGTTGACGTTCGTCGCACGCGGTGAAGCTCCTTTCGGCATCGTCTACAAGACCGACGCGCTGGCGGAAAAAGGGGTGCGCATCGTCGATGTCTTTCCGCAACGCTCGCACGCACCGATCGTGTATCCCGCGGCGATCGTGGCCGCCAGCAAGTCGCCCGACGCGGCGGCGCTGTCGGATTTCCTGCGCGCCGAGGCCGCGCGCGCGACCTGGCGGAAGTATGGCTTCTTCCCAGTCTGAAACGACTCCGGCATGCTGAGCGCCGAGGTGCTTGGTATCGTCATGCTGAGCCTCAAGGTGGCGCTGGTCAGCGTCGCGTTCAGCCTGCCGCTCGCCATCGCCGTTGCCTACCTGCTGGCGCGTCACGAATTTCCCGGCAAGATGCTGGTCGACGCGGTGGTTCACCTGCCATTGGTGCTGCCCCCAGTGGTCGTCGGCTTCGCGCTGCTGTTGCTGTTCGGGCGGCACGGCTGGCTTGGCGAGAGACTCGCCGACTGGTTCGGAATCGTGTTCGCATTTCGCTGGACCGGTGCGGCGCTGGCCGCGGCGATCATGGGCTTTCCGTTGATGGTGCGCGCGATCAGGCTGTCATTTGCCGCCATCGATCGCCGCCTGGAAACGGTGGGCCGAACCCTTGGCGGTTCGCGCAGCTGGGTATTCCTGAGCATCACGCTGCCGCTGGGGTTGCCGGGCATCATCAGTGGCGTGGTACTTGCGTTCGCGCGCAGCCTCGGCGAGTTCGGCGCCACCATCACCTTCGTATCCAATATTCCCGGGGAGACCCAAACGCTGCCGCTGGCGATCTACACGCTGACGCAATCGCCCAACGGCGACGCGCAGGCGCTGCGGCTGTCGGCGATTGCCGTGGCGTTGTCGATCGTGGCACTCGTCGCCGCCGAGTGGCTGGCGCGTCTTCCCCGCTTCGCCGGCACAGACCATGCTCGACGTTGACATCGAGCAGCGGCTCGGTGATTTCGAACTCGCGGTCGCGTTTCAGGTCGAGGCGCCAGTGGTCGGGCTGTTCGGCCGTTCGGGCGCCGGCAAGACCAGCGTGGTCAACGCGCTTGCCGGCACGACGCGACCGCGTCGTGGGCGCATCGTCGTCAACGGCGAGGTGCTCTACGACAGCGAGCGCGGAATCGATCTTGCGCCGGAGCAACGCCGCCTCGGATACGTGTTTCAGGATGCGCTGCTGTTCCCGCATCTGAAGGTCGACGGGAACCTGCATTACGGTTATCGCCGCGCCGATGCCGCCGCACGGGTGATCGAGCCCGACGCCGTCATCGACCTTCTGGGCCTGCGATCGTTGCTCGGTCGCTTTCCCGACCGCCTGTCAGGCGGCGAAAAGCAAAGGGTCGCCATTGGTCGCGCACTGCTCGCGCAACCGCGGTTGCTGCTGATGGATGAACCGCTCGCCTCGCTGGACATGCAGCGACGCGACGAAGTGCTGCGATACATCGAGTTGCTGCGCGACAGCCTGCATATTCCAATTGTGTATGTGAGCCACTCGGTGGCTGAAATAACGCGGCTCGCCGATACCATCGTGCTGCTCGCGGAAGGCAGGATGGTCGCCGTCGGAGATGTCGAGCAGGTCATGGGCCGGCTCGATCTGCGCCCGCTGACCGGCCGCTACGAAGCAGGCGCGGTGATCGACAGCGTTGTCGTGGCGCACGACACTGGCTACGGACTGACGACGCTGGCGTTCGACGGTGGCGAATTGCTGGTGCCCAGCGTCGAGTCCCTGGTCGGCGAACGGGTGCGGGTACGTGTCAGGGCGCGCGACGTGTCGCTCGCGTTGACGCGTCCTTCCGACCTCAGCATTGTCAATGCGCTTGCCGCGACGGTGGCGGCGATCGCCGACGATGGCAGTCCGATCATCGACGTTCAACTGCGCGTAGGCTCGGTGGCACTTCTGGCGCGGATCACGCGACGCTCGCTGATCGAACTTGGCCTGGCCGAGGGTAGGCCAGTGTTCGCGCTGATCAAGGGCGTTTCCTTCGATCGGCGCAGCGTCGGCTACGCCTGACCGCGGTCAGCTCCGAAGCAGCTTCTGAAGCGCCTTGAGTTCGGTGGCGCCCGCGGCGCGCGCCCGCGCCTCGACGCGGCGATACAGTTGCACGACACGCTCGCCAGTCGCGGTGAGTCGCGTGCCGCCGCCGCGCACGCCCCCCGTTTCGGCTTCGACCACCGCATTCCTGAAGCAGTGGTTCATTGTGTCGACGAGCAACCAGGCACGGCGATACGACATGCCGAGCGAGCGAGCCGCAGCGGTGATCGAACCGGTCTCACCGATCGCTTCAAGCAGGTCGATCTTGCCGGGACCGACGGCGATGTCGTCCCCAACGCTGATGCGCAGTCGGAACTGGGCGCGGGGTTTTCGGGATTTCATCCAGGCGCCACTGTGCCAGAAGAGCGCACTTGACAGAAATAATTCTGGACTGCATAGTCCAAAACATGGCACGCCCCAAGCAATTCGATCCGCCCACCGCGCTCGGCGTTGCGGTGCAGGTTTTCTGGCACAACGGTTACGAGAAAACCTCGCTGGACGCGCTCATGGCCGACATGCACGTCGGCCGCCAGAGCCTGTACGACACTTATGGCGACAAGCGCGAGTTGTACCTGAGCGCACTCGAAGCTTATCGGCATAGTACGCAGGCGGCGCTCCGTCGCTTGCTTGCGTCGGGACGGCCCATCGCCGCGTGCATCGCTGCGCTGCTGCACGGCATTTGCCGGGAATCGCGGGCAGAACACGAGCGCGGGTGTCTGCTGCTGAGCGCCAATCTCGAACGCGATCTCGACGACAAGGCGATCGCGGCTTTGGTTAGGAAGAACCAGACCGAATGCGAAGCCATTTTCGAGGATGCGTTGCGCAGGTCGCAGCGCACGGGGGAGCTTGCGCCCGGCAAGGATGCGGCGGCGCTGGCGCGATTCTTCGTTGCGACCATCCAGGGCATGCGCTCGACCGCGCGCGCCACGTCCGATCGTGCCGGCCTCGAACAGGTCGCGCGCGTTGCGCTCTCGACGCTCGATTGATTTCTAAAGGAAAAAGACGATGAATAGAATTCGCGCAAGTACTGCCCAAGCCGCAATCGCTCTTGCCGTGGGTCCTGACACTTTCCCTCGGCGCAACCGCCGTGATCGCAGCGGACTTCGGACCGCAGTTCAAGGTCCGCACGATTCCCGTCGATGGCGGCACGATTCACGTCACGGTCGGAGGCAGCGGTCCGCCCGTGCTTCTGCTGCATGGATACGCCGAGACGTCGAGAATGTGGCAGCCTCTCGCCGCCGTTCTTGCGCCGCGGCTTACAGTCATCGCTCCGGATTTGCCCGGCATAGGCGATTCGTCGATCCCCAAATCCGGAATCGATATGACAACGTCAGCGAAACGCATTCACGAAGCCGTGCATGCGATGGGTTACAACAAGGTGCGCGTAGTGGGCCACGACATCGGCTTGATGGTCGCCTATGCGTATGCCGCGCTCTATCCGCAGGAAGTGGAGAAGCTGGTGCTGATGGACGCATTTCTGCCCGGCGTCGACGGCTGGGAGCCGATCTACAACAACCCGGGAATCTGGCACTTCCGTTTTTTCGGTCCTACGCCCGAAGCCCTCGTCAAGGGACGTGAACGTACGTTTTTCGAGCATTTCTGGAACGACTTCGCCGCCGATCGAAATCGTTCGATATCCGCCGCTGATCGCAATGCCTATACGATCGCGTATTCGCGGCCGGGCCGCATGGCCGCCGGCTTTGCCTATTTCGAATCGTTTCCCAGTACGGCGACGGAATTCGCGGCGTTTGCGAAAACGAAACTGACGATGCCCTTGCTGTCAATCGGCGGTGAAAAATCGCTGGGTGTTCAGCTTGGCGAACAGGCGAAGCTGGTCGGCACCGATGTGACCGTAATCGTGCTGAAGAACAGCGGTCACTGGATCCTCGAAGAACAGCAGGCCGAGACCATCGCGGCGCTGAACCGCTTCCTGTAGTCTGGGCAATCGGCGCGGCCGATCGGCCGCGCCTTCTGCTTTCAGAATCCGGTACGTGCCCACCGGCTTGCTTCGCCGTCGGTGAGCGCCTTCCGGACAGGCACCCACTCCAGCATGTCGCGATGGCGGATCGCCACCGTCAGCACGCCGTCGCGCAATCGGATCGCGACGTAGCGGCCGAGACGGCCGGAAAAGGGTTTGTTGGCCCAGATGATCCGGGCTTGACTGCGGGCTTGCTCGACGCGGTAGGCCATCGCTGCTTCTCCTGAAAAGTTGACGTGCCGACGCCATGGGCGTCGGCGGTGTCAGGAGAAGCGGGAGCTGCTAGGCGTAAGGCACGGTGGGCGCGAAGAAGTTCGAAACGGGCCGCATTCTATGACGGGCGGCGCGGCGTGGCAACGGCCGAGCGAATGCGCGCGCGCCGATCGCCACGCACCCGCTATGATGTGACGGTCGCCGTATCCTCGCGCTACCTCATATGGCCCGCATCACCCTCAAGCTCACCAAACCGGTCGACAAGGTCGCCGCCGAAAGCCCCGACCGCGCGCGCGATGCGCGGCCTGCACGGCAAGGCGCTCGCGAAGGCGGCGGCGAATTCCGGCACTCGTCACGCTCCGCCACCGCGTGCGCCGACGACCACGCCGGACGCGCCTTTGCCAACCTCGTCGCGGCGCGTGGTGCCGGAGCGCGCGACACCACAGTCGCCTCGCCACGACAATCCGGACGATCCCCGGCTGTCGAAGCGGATGAGCGAGCTCGGCCTGTGCTCGCGCCGCGAAGCCGACGAATGGATCGAAAAGGGCTGGGTGAAGGTCGACGGAAAGGTCGTCGCCACGCTTGGCGTGCGCGTGTCGCCGCAGGCGAGCATCGAAGTTGTGCCTGCGGCCACGCGAGCGCAGCGCGAACAGGTGACGATCCTGCTCAACAAGCCGATCGGCTACGTGTCGGGACAAGCCGAAGACGGCCATCAGCCCGCGATCGTGCTCATCAAGCCGGAAAGTCACTGGGCCGGCGATCCGTCGCCGACCCAATTCAAGTCCGGACATCTGCGTGGACTCGCCCCCGCCGGTCGGCTCGACATCGATTCGACAGGCCTCATCGTATTCACGCAGGACGGCCGCATCGCCAAACAGCTGATCGGCCAGGATTCCGCCGTCGAGAAGGAATACCTGGTGCGCGTCGAGGGCACGTTGACGAGCGAAGGATTCAAGCTGCTGCAGCACGGCCTCGAACTCGATGGCGTCAAGCTCAAGCCCGCACGCGTGTCATGGCAAAACAAGGACCAGCTGCGCTTCGTTTTGCGCGAAGGCCGCAAGCGCCAGATTCGGCGCATGTGCGAGCAAGTCGGCCTGATCGTGACAGGCCTCAAACGCGTGCGCAGCGGCGCCGTGCCGCTCGGTGCGCTTCCCGTCGGCCAGTGGCGCTATCTGGGGTCGGACGAGAAGTTCTGATCGGACATACTTCTTGGGAGCAATTGCGTGAACGAGCTCGAAGACCTGCGTGACCAGTTGCGCGAGTTTGCCGCGGCGCGCGATTGGGGACAGTTTCATTCTCCGAAGAACCTCGCGATGGCGCTGGCGGCGGAAGCCGGTGAGCTGCTCGAGGTCTTTCAATGGCTGACCGAGACGCAGAGCCGAAGCCTGGACGCCACCGCCGCCGCTGCGGCAAGCGAAGAAGTCGCCGACGTGCTGCTCTACCTGATTCGGCTCAGCGACACGCTGGGCATCGATCTCATGGCTGCCGCGAAACGCAAGCTCGTCGCCAACGCCGAGAAATATCCGATCGACAAAGCACGTGGAAGCAGCCGCAAATACACCGAGCTCTAGCGTCCCTGCGCATCCGACCCTTCATTGGACCGAAGGCGGCCGCGAGCACAGCGCGCGCTGGCGTTCGGAACGCGGCGCGCCGCCGCCACGCCGTGTCGTTATCGCCGACGATCGCATCAGCGCCGACGAAGCGTACGGCCTTGCGTGCCAGGGCAGCGCGCTGCTGTGGCGGGGTGATTTCCAGAACGCCCGGCAATTGCTGATTGCGCTGGCGAGTCGAAGCGATCGCCAGGCGCGCAAGCCATCGAAGGACGCCAAATCGCTGCAGTCACCCGCAGAGCGCTTTCACCTCCATCGCCAGGCACAGTCGCAGCGCGCACGTAGCCTGGGCATGCTGCTGATCCAGCTCGACGCCGACTTTGGGATTGCGCTGCGCCGTGCACCCGACATCCGGCAGGCGTGCATGGAAGCTTACGGCGCGGCAGAGGAATCCTCGGTCGCCGCGCTGCGCGAGCTGCTGGGAGTCATCGGCGCGCACGAGTGGAGAACCACGGGCATCGAGATCCCGGCGATTGGCGGCCGGATTCATCCGCACTACGGTGTGTTTGCGCCGATTCGCAGCGAATACGTCGACCTGGTCGCGAAGGCGCCATTTCCCGCGCCGTTGTCGACGTCAGGCACGGCGTTCGACATCGGCGCCGGCACCGGCGTGCTCGCTGCAGTGCTGGCGCGGCGCGGAGTGCAACGTGTGATCGCGACCGACCTCGATGCGCGTGCACTCGCGTGCGCGCGTGAAAACATCCAGCGTCTCGGCTTGCAAAAGCAGGTGGACGTCGTGGCGGCGGATCTTTTTCCGGAGGGCCGTGCAGCGCTCGTCGTATGCAATCCGCCGTGGATTCCCGCGCGGCCGAGCTCTCCTATTGAGCGCGGCATCTACGACCCGGAGAGCAATATGCTGCGCGGCTTCCTCAATGCGCTGCCGGCACACTTGGAGCCCGGAGGCGAGGGCTGGCTGATCCTTTCGGACCTTGCGGAGCACCTTGGCCTGCGGGCACGAGCCGATCTGCTAGCTGCATTCGAAGCTGCAGGCCTGGGGGTCGTCGACCGAAGCGATGCAAGGCCGATTCACCCGCGAGCGCAGGATCTGACCGACCCCTTGCACGCGGCGCGTGCGGCCGAAGTCACGTCGCTCTGGCGCCTCGCGCCGCAATGATACAGGCCGATCAGGCTACACTTTCGTCGCATGTGGACGCGTGTTCACGGGCAGGCAGAGCGCAGCGGTCAACAGCGCCAGCATCACGTGCAGTCCATAGAGCCACGTGAAGTCGCCGCGGGTCACGCCGGCATGTCCCAGTAGCAGCACCGTGATCGCCACGCCGAGCACCGAACCGATCTGCCGCGTCGCCTGATTGACCGCGCTACCGACGGCGTACTGCTCGGCAGGCAAACGGTTGACGGCGGCGGCCGAAAGCGACGGCAACACCATGCCGACGGAGATGCCACTCAACACCAGTCCCGGAAGCCAGCGGGTGAGATAGGCGGCATCGGAGCCGGGCACTAGGAGCAGCCACAAGCCGCTCGCCGCGTAGATCAGCGCGCCGACGACGAGAAAAGGGCGGTGACCAAAGCGTGCCGCGAGACGGCCGGTCACGATGGCGAAGGGCACCACCAGCAGCGGCCCCGGCGTTATCGCGAGGCCGGCCTTGGGCAGGCTGTAGTGCCATATCTCGGTCATGTAGAAAAAGAAGCCGAAGAACATCATCGAGAACGCGATGCCGAAGGCGAGCGTGGCGAGGTTGACGAAGGTGTAGGTCCGATTACGGAACAGATGCAGATCGACCAGCGGCGCTTTCGCGATGCGCGCCCAGGCGACGAAACCGATCAATGCAGTCAGGCCGGTTGACGCGGCGATTAGCAGTTCGGTCCGCGTCCAGTGCGTCGAGCCGGACTGCACGATGCAAAGTGCAATGGCGCCCACGCCGACGATCAAGAGCGCCATGCCGACAACGTCGACGGGCCGCCGGCTTTCGGGCAGCTTCGCTTCCTTGAGCAGGGCGGCGCCGTACCACAGCGACAAGGCACCGACCGGCAAATTGATATAGAACGCCCAGGGCCAACCCACCGAGTCGACCACGAACGAGCCAAGGCTCGGACCCACGGCCGCGGCGAAGCCTCCGACGGCTCCCCAAAGGCTGACTGCCACCGCCCGCTTGCTCTGCGGAAACGCCGACAACACGATCGACAACGAGGCAGGCGTCAGCAACGCCGCTCCAAACGCCTGCGCGACACGAGCGGCGATCAGCACCGCGACGTTGCCGGCGAGACCGCACGCGGCCGACGCAGCGAGGAACAACGTCACGCCGATCAGGAACACCTTCTTGCGCCCGTGCGTGTCGGCGAGCCCGCCGGCCGGGATGAGCATGGCGGCGTAGACGACGGTGTAGCCGTTGAGCACCCACGACATGTCCGCGGCCGACGTCCCGGGGAATCCTGCGCGCACGGCGCGGAACGCCGCGAACAGCATGGTGGTATCCAGCGAGACCAGGAAGACTGCCACGCTAGCAATCCAGAAGATTGGCCACGGTGAAGGCGTGACCTGCGGAGGGTGCCGCGCCAGTTCGACGGCAGTAGCAGAATTTGCATTCATGGTTTTCATCGATAAGTCAGTTTTGGAGGCGCTTGGTAGTAGAAATATGATGTTGATCATATAAACGGCCAAACGAAATGCGTTCGCAGTGGATGATCAGACCGGGAAGCGATCAGTCGGTGTCGTAGGTAGCGAGCAGCGATTCGCGCGCAGTGGCGAGCATCGTCTTGCCCTTGGCGTTGGCGCCGAGCACCCGCGCGAGTTGCAGAGCACCTACCATTGTGCTCGCGATCACCATTGCATGATCCTTGGCACCGCGAGGAGGCAGCGCCTCGCGCACCTTCTCGACAAGCGATTGCACGCGCCGCACCGAGGCTTCGCGCAACTCGGCCGATTGTCTGGGCATTTCCGAAGCGAGCGCCGCGACCGGACAGCCCGACTCGGTGCCGGCCAGGTGCGCTTCCGAGAGGTAGCCTTCGACCAAGGCTCGAAAGGTTGTCGCGCCGCGCTTCCGGCCTTCGATCCTTTTCGCCAACGTCGCCGCGCCGCCCGACCCTGCCTTCGCCAGCGCCTCGGCAAGCATTGCTTCGCGCGACTCGAAGTGCGCGTAGAAGCCACCATGCGTGAGCCCCGCTTCCTTCATCACGTCAGCGACGCCAACACCTTCGAACCCACTGCGGCGGATGGCGCGTGCCGCCGCCTCGAGGATGCGCGCGTGGGTGAGTTCCTTCTTGCCCGGTTGGGAGTGCATGCTTTCCATTGTACACCCATTTTATGATCTATGTCATATTTTAGCAATCGGCGATTTCGCCCGGCGCGGTGTACCATCGCGCGCTTAACCGGGGAAACTACGGGGCGCAGCGGCGCGAGATCTTACGGGACTTATTCCGGCGCATAGTGCAGGTAAACGCGATGGACCGACGTTCATTTATTGGCGTGAGTGTTGCAGGCGTGATCGCCCTACCGGCGGCGACGCGCGCACAACCATCGGGAAAGCTTCCCCGAATTGGATTCCTCAACAATCTGAATCCGAGAATCGCATCCGCCAGCACCGAAGCGTTTCTGCGCGGCCTGCAGGATCTCGGCTGGATCGACGCCAAGAACATTGCGATCGAGTACCGCTGGGCGGATGGAGATATGGCGCGACATATCGCGCTCGTCGCAGAACTCGTGGCCTTGCCGGTCGCTGTTATCGTCACCGCGGGCACGCCCGCGGTGCGAGCCGCCCAGCAAGCGACCCATGCCATTCCGATCGTCGTAGCCATCATGCCTGACCCGGTCGCCTTGGGATTTGCCGCAAGCCTGGCGCGGCCAGGCGGGAATGTTACCGGGCTGGCGAACCTGTTCGAGGAGCTGACTCCCAAGCAACTGCAGGTACTGAGGGAAGTGTTTCCCAAAGCGACGCGCATCGCCCTGCTTTCAGATCCTGCGATGGGGGATCGTGGCATCCAATCGGCGACCGAAGCTGCGGCGCGCCAGCTTGGCCTCATCCCGCGAGTGTTCCAAGTCGGCGATGCGAATGATCTCGATCTAGTCATCAGCACTGCAAAGCGCGAGCGAGCGGATGCTGTACTCGTGCTTCCGTCCCCCTTCTTCAACCGTTACAGGGCCCGCATCGCTGAGGTGGCCACCGGGCACAAGGTCCCGACATTCAGCGAATCCAGCGAGTACGTAAAGGATGGCGGGTTGTTGTCGTATGGTCCGAACTTTCCACAGATGTATTACCGGGCCGCGAGCTACGTCGATCGGATCTTGAAGGGCGCGCAGCCGGGCGATCTGCCGATCGAGCGCCCAACCAAGTTCGAATTGGTTGTGAACCTGAAGACGGCAAACGCACTCGGAATCACGTTGCCGCAACAGCTCTTGCTACGCGCCGATGAGATAATTCAGTAGCTCAGCAGCTGGCTCTGGTAAGCACTCACTGCCCGCAAGTCAGGTTTCCCGATCCGCGAGCCAATGCTGCGATCTGGTCGACGTGCCGGCGACCATGTACTGCTTCGCCTGCCGCTGGATTTCCCGGTCCGCGACGCTCACGCGCTCGTGCTGGCTTTTTCGGGCTCAAGCTAACCTGACCCTATTCACCGTGCACCCGGCTGGTTGACTGTCGATTTTCAGCGCGCCCCTGAGGCGTCGCTCAGGGGATCCTGGCTGGGGACGAAAACGGTTTGGTTGCGTCGACGACAAACATTATCAAAGCGGTCAGTTCAGACGTGCCGCCGTTAAAGACTTCCATCGGAACGTCGGCAGACCTGCCATTCATTGTTTGACCGGCTTCGACGTAGTTCACTCCCTGGCCAGTCCTTTGCCCCAGCCGACCTTCCACCACGTAGAAGGCTTCGGAGCCTGGATGGGCATGCTGAGGTGTCGTGGCTCCGGGCGGACCCGAGCCATAGTTAATGCGCAGTAGATACTCGGGAGCCGCAATCGCTGGCACAGGCCCGATCTCCGCGACTGTGGTGCCACCACGCGTCGAGCCGCCCTTGGCACCGAGAGTGAAGAACCAGACCTTGCCGGCAACTTCCGCGACCAGCGACGGCTCTGGGTCGTAACTTACCGTATTCGGATTCCAACGGTCGGGGCCAATGGCGGCCTGTGCCTGGGCAAGAGTGGGGAAACTGACGACCCGCCAGTACAGGGGGCCTTCCGGCAGCTGCTTGACCTTCTTCTCGGCTACCGGCCTGACAACATAGACTCCCGGCGCCGCCTTCTTTGGCTCTGTCGGCTCTGCTGCCTTGTCTTGTTGCGCGAATATCAACGTGCCATCGGCGGCGTGCGCGACCGAGCTCGCCGCGATTGGAAACGCCCACACACCGACAATGATGGTCCACAACCACGAAGAATGACTCAGGAGACCGCCCATATTCGCCGCCTTTCATGCGAGGCGTACCGGGTTACGCCGAAGGGCCGGTGCTGCTAGGGCACACGCATAACGTGCGCTCGCAGTCTTCCAGCGACCAATGCTAGGCGATAAGGGAATCCAGCACAACGGTGAGTTCCATGAAGGGTGTTTACCTTGCCGCGAAACAAGCCCGGGAGCGAGTCAGGTTTCCCGAGCCGCGAGCCAATGCTGCGATCTGGTCGACGCACCGGCGACCATGTACTGCTTCGCCTGCCGCTGGATCTCCCGGTCCGCGACGCTCACGCGCTCGTGCTGGCGCAGGTGCTCGAGCCAGGATTCGTCCATGAAGCATTCGATGAACCGCGTCGGATCGGCCGAGTCGTGGAATAGGTCCCAGAAATACGCGCCGTTGCGGCGGCGCACTTCGCGCAGCGCTTGCATGGCGGTGACGAATTCGGTTCGCTTGTCGGGTTGCACGCGGTATTCGATGGTCACCAGCACCGGGCCGCTATCGGGTTCGGGTGTCTCCGCGAGTACCGGTGCCGGCCAGTCCATGGTGGGACGATGATCGACCGTGTGGCCCTCGTGCCCTAGCTTGAAGGGCCAGGTCAGCACGATGGCAATCAGGGCACCACAGGCCGCGATGGTCAGCGTGTCCGGAATCCCGATCCGCGTCGCGACCTGGCCCCAGATCACGCTGCCGATCGCCATGCCGCCCATGAACACGACGACAAATGCAGCCAAGCCCCGGGCCCGCACCCATGCGGGCAGGGTCATCTGGGCGGCGACCTGCAACGCCGACAGGATCGCGATCCACGCTACGCCGGTCGCGAGCATGGCGACGGCTAGCAGCGCGATGCTCTGCACGTGGGCCAGGGCGAGCATCGCCACGGCGTAGAGTGCGCTCGCAGCCGCAACGAGCACGCTCGGAGAAAACTTTGCGCGCACGCGAGGGAGCAACAGGGCACCGCCGACTGCGCCGATGCCAATGCACGTGAGGAGAAGACCATAGATTTCCGGGCCGCGTCCGAGCTCTTGTCGCACGATGAGCGGGAACAGCGACCACGTCGCGCTGGCGAACACGAAGAACGCGGCGCCACGAATCAGCACGACTTGCAACGAGCGGGTATGCAAGACGAAGCGCATACCCACGCGAATGGCGCTCACGAACCGCTCGGCCGGCAGCGTGCTCTTGTGGTGTTCACGCCGCCATCGCAGCAGCACCGCCAGGATGCCGATGTACGACAGCGCGTTGAGTACGAACACCAGCCAGGGGCCCACCGCGGCCACCAGGACGCCCGCGATCGCGGGACCGATGGCGCGCGATACGTTGATGGCGATGCTGTTCAGGGCGATGGCCGTAGGCATGTCGTCGGTCGGAACCAGGTCCGGCACGATCGCCGCCCATGCCGGCATCATCATCGCCGAACCGACTCCGAGAGCGAAGACAAAGCCGATCAGCACCCACGCCGTCGTCATGCCGATCAAGGTCAGGATGCCGAGCGCGCCGGCGACGATCAGCAGATACGTCTGAATGGCGATCAGCAGTCGCCGGCGATCGACGATGTCGGCGAGCGCCCCTGCTGGCAGCGCCAGCAGCATCAGCGGAAAGCTGTCGGCGGCTTCCACCAGCGCAACCATGGACGGCGACGACGATAGCGAGGTCATCAACCAGCCCGCGCCGACGTCCTGCATCCACGTCCCGACGTTCGAGACGATGGTCGCGATCCATAGACTGCGAAAGAGCGAGTTCTTGAGCGGACTCCAGGCGGAGCGCTCTGCGGTCATCGTCGTCCCGGCGGCGATTTCGGTCCGAGCGCTGCCTCGACAGCCTTGAACAACGCCTCCAGGCCAAACGATGTTTCGTGGATCCTGCGATTGACGAAGAAAGTCGGCGTATGACGGACGCCGCTGTCGCGGCCGCTCTGCTCGTGCTCGCGAATCCGTTGCAGATAGGCATGCTCTTTCATGTCCGCCGTGTAGCGCGACATGTCGAGCTGCAGTCGCTCGGCGTAGCCGCGCAATGCATTCGCCTTGAGGTGGTCCTGATTCGCGAACAGCAGATCGTGCATCTGCCAGAACTTGCCCTGCGCTCCCGCGCTCTCCGCGGCCTCCGCCGCGAGCAGCGCGTGCGGATGGACTTCCTCCAGTGGAAAATGCCGAAAAACGAAACGAATGCGATCCTTGAATCGCTGCAGCAGCAACTTCACGGCGGGGGCGGCCTGCTTGCAGTTGGGGCATTCGAGGTCGCCATACTCGACCACCGTAATGCGGGCGTGTGGCGGCCCGATCGTGTGGTCGCCCGGGTTGACCGGCACGCTCAATTCGAATGCATGATGCTGATTCATGTCGGTCAGGTCTCCACGGTCCAAGTCATCGCGCGCACCTTGGAACGCGAAGCACCCGCAGTCCAGCGCGCGCCCACGGCGTCTAGCTCCTGATGAATGCGAGAAGGTCGGCGTTGATCGTTGCGGCCTCGGTCGTCGGCATGCCGTGCGGGAAACCCTTGTAGGTTTTCAGGATTCCGTTCTTGAGCAGCTTGGCCGAGAGCGGTCCGGAGGCGACGTAAGGCACGATCTGGTCGTCTTCGCTGTGCATGACCAGTACTGGCACCGTCACCTTCTTGAGGTCTTCGGTGAAATCGGTCTGCGAAAACGCGACGATGCCGTCGTAATGCGCCTTGGCCCCGCCCATCATGCCCTGGCGCCACCAGTTCTGGATGTTGCCCTGCGACGGTTTCGCGCCGGGACGGTTGTAACCATAGAAGGGTCCGGACGCCACGTCGAGATAGAACTGCGAGCGGTTGGCCGCCAGCGCCGACTGGAAATCGTCGAATACCTTCTTGGGCAGGCCGTTCGGATTGGCGTCCGTCTTCACCATCAGCGGAGGCACCGCGGCGATGATCGCCGCTTTGGACACGCGGCTTGCGCCATGCCGCGCGATGTAATGCACGACCTCGCCGCCGCCCGTCGAATGGCCGACATGCACGGCATTCTTCAGGTCGAGGTGCGCCGTCAGCGCCGCCAGGTCGTCGGCGTAGTGGTCCATGTCGTGACCGTCGCCAACCTGCGCCGAGCGTCCGTGGCCGCGCCGGTCATGTGCGATCACGCGATAGCCATGGTTCAGGAAGAACAGCATCTGCGCATCCCAATCGTCTGCGCTCAGCGGCCAGCCATGCGAAAACACGATCGGCTGTCCCCTTCCCCAATCCTTGTAGTAGATCTGCGTACCGTCTGTGGTGGTCACGGTGCTCATGGTGTTCGCTCCTTTGCCAGGTGAGGAACTTTGATTAAGGCCGACCGACCCTGCAGCCGATCAACCTCGACTCTCGTCGAACAGCGGCTTCGCCCCGCTCACTCCACCGTCACCGACTTCGCCAGGTTCCGCGGTTTGTCCACATCCGTCCCGCGCAGCACCGCCGTGTGATACGCCAGCAGTTGCATCGGGATGGTGTGCACGATCGGCGAGAGCAATCCGGCGTGCTCGGGCAAGCGCAGGACATGGACGCCTTCGCTCGACTGGATGTGGCTGTCGGCGTCGGCGATCACGTAGAGCTCGCCGCCACGCGCGCGCACTTCCTGCAGGTTGGACTTGAGCTTTTCGAGCAGCGCGTCGTTGGGCGCGATCGCAACCACCGGCATGCTCGAATCGACCAGCGCCAGCGGCCCGTGCTTGAGCTCGCCCGCGGGATATGCCTCGGCATGGATGTACGAGATTTCCTTGAGCTTGAGCGCACCTTCCAGGGCGATGGGGTAATGCAGCCCGCGGCCGAGGAACAACGCGTTCTGCTTCTTCGCGAACTGCTGCGCCCACGCGATGATGGCGGGCTCGAGCGCCAGCACGGCCTGGATCGCTGCCGGCAGATGGCGGAGCGCCGCCAGCCAGCGCGCCTCTTCCTTGGCATCCAGGCGGCCGCGCAACTTCGCCAGTGTCAACGTCAGCAGGAACTGCGCTGTCAGCTGCGTCGTGAATGCCTTGGTTGATGCGACGCCGACTTCGGTCCCCGCCCGAGTGAGGTACTTCAGCGCCGTATGCCGAACCATGGAGCTGGTCGCCACATTGCAGATGGCCAGCGTATGCCGGTGTCCCAATGCCTTGGCGTGCTTCAATGCAGCCAGCGTATCGGCGGTCTCGCCTGATTGCGAGATCACCACCACTAACGCATTCGGGTCGGGGACGCTGTCGCGATAGCGGTATTCGCTGGCGATTTCGGCTTGCGCCGGAATGCCCGCCACGCCCTCCAGCCAGAGTCGTCCCAGCAATGCAGAGTAGTAACTCGTGCCGCAGGCGATCAGATGGACTGCGCGCACCTTGGCGAACATCGCCGCGGCTTCCGGGCCGAACAGGTCGGGGCCAAGGCCGCCGACGCTTTCCAAGGTATCGGCGATGGCTCGCGGCTGTTCGAAGATTTCCTTCTGCATGAAATGCCGATACGGCCCGAGCTCGACCGCGTCGCCGGAGTTCGCCACCGTCACCACTTCGCGCGTCACGCGATCGCCGTTGGCATCGTAGATCACGAACGCCTCGCGCGTGATGTCGGCGACATCGCCTTCCTCGAGATAGGCGACCCGGTGTGTCACGGGCGCGATGGCGCTCGCGTCGGAGGCAAGGAAATGGTCGTGCTCGCCGATGCCCACCAGCAGCGGGCTGCCGAAGCGCGCGCCCACGGCGCGACCCGGCTCGCGGGTGGAAATCGCCGCGATCGCATAGGCGCCCTTGAATTCGGCGACCGCCTTGCGTACCGCATCGAGCAGGTTGCCGTCGTAGTGGGCGTGAATCAGGTGGGCGATGACTTCGGTGTCGGTCTGTGTGACAAACTTGTAGCCCTGCTTCTGCAGCCGTTCGCGCAAAGGCTCGAAATTCTCGATGATGCCGTTGTGCACGACCGCGATTTCCTCGCTGCTGACGTGCGGGTGCGCATTGACGGGTGTCGGCGCGCCGTGCGTCGCCCAGCGCGTGTGCGATATGCCTGTCAGGCCGGTGACGTTGGTCGCTTCGGCTTGCGCGGCGAGGTCGGCAACGCGCGCGGTACTGACCAGGCGATGCAATCCGCCGTTGATGACGGCCAGCCCGGTCGAGTCATAGCCTCGATATTCCAGCCGGCGCACGCCCTCGATCAGGATCGGGACGACGTTGGCATGGGCGACTGCGGCGACGATTCCACACATGATGTTCGGCTAGCCCTTCTTCGGTCGTTTCCAGCCGCTGCGCGCGACCTGCGTCTTTTCGTTCATCACCAACATGGCAGCCTCGACATCGCCCCACACCGTCGTGCCCGCGGCGATGGTCGCGCCGCGGCCGATGGTGACGGGTGCGACCAGCTGGGTATCGGACCCGATGTGCACATCGTCCTCGATGATGGTGCGATGCTTCTTCGCGCCGTCGTAGTTGCACACGATCGTCCCCGCGCCGATGTTGACGTCGCGGCCGACCGTCGTGTCGCCAACGTAGGCCAGGTGATTGGCCTTGCTGCGCGCGCCAAAGGTGCTAGCTTTGACTTCGACGAAATTGCCGATGTGCGTTTCGTCGCCGAGCACCGTGGCGGGACGGATCCGCGCGTATGGCCCGACGCGGCAGCCGTTTCCGAGCACCGCGTCCTCGATGTGCGAGAACGGAGCGATCGCGGTGCCCGCGCCGACCTGCACATTCTTGAGCACGCAATGCGCGCCGACGCTGACGTTGTCGGCCAGCGTGACCGACCCTTCGAATATGCAGCCGACATCGATACGAACGTCGTTGCCGCACGCCAGGGTGCCACGCACGTCGACGCGTGCGGGGTCGGCAAGCGCGACGCCCGCATCGAGCAGAGCATCGGCCTGCGCACGCTGGTAGAGCCGCTCGATCTGCGCGAGGTCGCGCTGGCTGTTGACGCCCAGCGTCTCCATCACGCTGGCCGCGCGAGTCGCTTCGACCGGCGTGCCATCGGCGACCGCCAGCGCAACGACGTCGGTCAGGTAGTACTCGCCACCGGCGTTGCGGTTGCCGATTGCCGAGAGCCAGCGCAGAAACGACGCGGTGGGTGCGGCCATGACGCCGGTGTTGATCTCGCGCAACGCAAGCTGCTCCGGCGTCGCATCCTTCTGCTCGACGATGGCGATCACCTTGCCCTGCGCATCACGAACGATCCTGCCGTAACCGGCGGGGTTGTCCAGCTCGATGGTCAGCAGCGACAGCGCGCCGGACTCCGCGCGCGCGACCACCGTGCGCAAGGTCTCGGTACGGGCCAGGGGATCGGCGCCAAAGAGCACCAACGTGACTCCGTCGCCAGGCAACGCCGCGAGGGCGCGCTTGAGCGCATCTGCGGTCCCGGCCGGAGGGTCCTGCAGCTCCCACTTGAGATCGGCATCGGGGAAGTGGCTGCGCAGTACAGCACCGTTGTTGCCGTGGACGATACAGATCGCGGCGGGCGAGAGCGTCCGCGCAGTAGCCAGGATGTGGCCGAGCAAAGGCTTGCCCGCGAGCAGGTGCAGGACTTTGGGCAGCGCCGAGCGCATGCGCTTGCCTTCGCCGGCGGCGAGAATCGCGATGTGCATGGGTGTTGCCATGGGTCGACCATTATCGCATTTTTTTCTCGGGCGCTTGCCCGGCGACTCGGGGGCTCGTTCGGTCAGCGTTGTATGCGAAAATGTGCGCAGAGCCGAATCCCCCGGCCTTCAGGAGGAAAGCCCCATGTTCAAAGCCTGCGTTCCGGTGCTCGCCGGACTCTTCGTCGCGATGTTCTCGTCGGCCGCATTCGCCGCCGATGCCTGCAAGAACCGCGGCGAACTCGACCAGATGTACTGCGACGACAACAACGACATGGTGGCCGACACGCCGGTCGACTCGAAGAAGTGGAAGAACCCGTCGACGATTGTCTTCACCTACACGCCGGTCGAAGATCCCGCCGTGTACGAAAATATTTTCAAGCCGTTCACTACATATCTTGCGAAGTGCCTGGACAAGAAGGTCGTCTTCTACCAGGTGCAATCGAACGCGGCCGAAATCGAAGCCATGCGCTCGGGGCGTCTGCACGTCGCGGGCTTTTCCACCGGTCCCACGGCGTTTGCGGTCAACCTGGCCGGGGCAGTCCCGTTCGCGGTCAAAGGCACCGCCAAGGAATTCCAGGGCTACAACCTGATCGTGATCGTCAAGGCAAGCTCGCCGTACCAGAAGCTCAGCGACCTGAAAGGCAAGAAAGTCGCGCACACGTCGCCGTCGTCGAATTCCGGACACATGGCGCCGATGGCGCTGTTTCCCTCCGAAGGCCTCACGCCTGACAAAGACTACAAGATCATCTTCTCGGGCAAGCACGACCAGTCGGTCATGGGCGTCAATTCGGGCGACTACGACGCCGGCGCGGTCGCGTCCGACGTGTTCCATCGCATGGCCGAGCGCGGACAGGTCAAGGAATCGGATTTCCGCATCATCTACCGCAGCCAGAAATTCCCGACGTCGTCGTTTGCCTACGCGCACGATCTCGCGCCGCCGCTGGTCGACAAGATGCTCGGCTGCTTTTACGACTATCGCTTCCCGCCGGAAATGCAAAAAGCCTTCGACGGCGCCGACCGGTTTTTCCCTGTGAATTACAAGACTTCGTGGGCTGTTGTGCGCGAGGTCGCCAAGGGCTCGGGCGGTGGCTTCGACAAGGCGACGTACGAGAAGGAGTCCGCGCGCGAGGCGGCCGAGGCGGCAAAGAAGAAATAGCGCCGGCGGACATCGCGTGCTTTCGATCAGGCACCTCTCGAAAAGCTACGTCCGCGGCAAACCGGTCCTGACCGACATCGATCTGGAGGTCGCTGCTCGCGGCATGACCGCGATCATCGGCCCCTCAGGCACCGGCAAGAGCACGCTCATCCGGTGCATCAACCGCCTGGTCGAGCCCACTTCGGGCGCGATCGAGTTCGAAGGCCGCGACCTGGTCACGCTGCCGCGCGCGGCGTTGCGCCAGGCGCGGCGACACATCGGCATGGTGTTCCAGGAATACAACCTGGTGGAGCGGCTGAGCGTGATGGAGAACCTGCTCTCTGGTCGGCTTGGCTACGTCTCCTGGTGGCGGGCCTGGCGGCGCAAGTTTCCACCGGAAGACATCGCACGCGCGTTCGAACTGCTCGGCGTGGTCGGGCTTGCGGGCTTTGCCCACCAGCGCGCGGACTCGCTGTCGGGTGGCCAGCGCCAGCGCGTCGGGATCGCGCGCGCGGTCATGCAACAACCTTCGTTGCTGCTCGCCGATGAACCGACTTCGTCGCTGGACCCCAAAACTTCGGTCGAGATAATGCAGCTGCTCGTCGATATCGCACGCCAGCGTTCGATCCCGGTGGTTATCAACATGCACGACGTCGAGCTGGCGAAACGATTCGCCGACCGCATCGTCGGCATGGCCGGCGGGCGAGTCGTCTTCGACGGCCCACCGGATCAGCTCACCGACGCCATGCTCAAGACCATCTACGGCGGCGAGGACTGGCTGCAGTGAACGCCTGCGCGTAGTGCCCATCCGCGAACCATGAGCACGGCGAGCGCCCCGCCCATCGCCTTTCGGGTCAACTGGTGGCATCGCGCCGGCTGGCTCGCACTCGCCGCGTACGTCGTCTACGCCTCCGCGCAGATGGACGTGTCGTGGGAGCGTGTCGTCACCGGCCTGCACAACACCGCGCACTTCCTCGGGCGCATGTTCCCGCCGAATTTCAGCCGCTGGGAATTGCTGGTGAAGGGCCTGCAGGAAAGCCTCGAGATAGCAGTGCTGGCTTCGGCCCTGGGCATTGTGCTGGCGCTCCCGATCGGGTTGTGCGCCGCGCGCAATCTCATGCCAGCGTGGGTCAGTTGGCCGATGCGCCTGGTGATCGTCGGCGCGCGCTCCTTTCACCCGGTTATCGTGGCGATCGTTTTCGTCAAGGCGGTGGGATTCGGCGCGCTGGCGGGCATTCTCGCGCTGACCGTCGCCTCGATCGGCTTCATTGGCAAGCTTTTCGCCGAAGCGATCGAGGAGATTTCGCAGAAGCAGGTCGAAGCCGTGCGCGCCACCGGCGCGCCGTTCATGAGCGTCATCGGCTTCGGCGTGCTGCCGCAGGTGTTCGCGCGCTTCATCGGATTCTGCACCTACCAGCTCGACTCGAACCTGCGCAATTCGACCATGGTCGGCATCGTCGGCGCGGGCGGCATCGGCGGCACGCTGTTCGCGGCGTTCCAGCGCTTCGACTACGACTATGTCTGCGCCATCCTCATCTCGATCATCGCGCTCATCATGCTCGGCGAATTCCTCGCGACCTACGTGCGCGCGATTTTCATCGAAGGCCTGTCGTTCGCCGACCTCTTCCGCCGGCGCGTCGGCGCGCTGACATCGTCGCGCGAGCGGCACCTCGAAGATGACTGACGCCGGCACGCTTCCGGCGTGGCGCCGCTTTTCGCCGGCGCAGCGATTAACGCGGTTCGCCGTCTACCTGGCGATCGTCGTGGCGATCGTCGTGTCGGTGCGCAGCGTCGAAATAATTCCGGAATTTCTCGCCGACGCGCCCGAGCAGATGGGCGATCTGCTCTCGCGCATGTGGCCGATCGACGCCGCTTACTACCCCACGAGCGTACACGCGGCGCTGATGGAGACCATTCACATCGCTTCGCTTGGCACCTTGCTGGCGCTTCTGCTCGCGCTGCCGGTGGGCGTGCTGGCGGCGCACAGCCTGTGCCCCTTCACGCCACTGAACCTGCTGGCCAAGCTGATCCTGGTGTCGTCGCGCTCGGTGAATTCGCTGGTCTGGGCGTTGCTCTTCGTCGGCATCTTCGGTCCCGGCGCGCTGGCCGGGACGCTGGCGATCGCCTTCAGGTCGATCGGCTTCGTCGGCAAGTTGTTCGGCGACGCGCTCGAGGAAACCAGCCGCGGCCCAGTGGAAGCACTGGAAGCCGCGGGCGCGCCCTGGATGTCGCGACTCGCCTGGGGCTACTGGCCGCAGGTCAAGCCGGCGTTCTGGTCGATCGCGCTGTTTCGCTGGGACATCAACGTACGGGAATCCGCGGTACTGGGCCTGGTCGGTGCTGGAGGCATCGGCATGACGCTCGACTCGGCGATGAACCTGTTCCAGTGGAATCGCGTGGCGACCATCCTGCTCGCCATCTTCGCGGTCGTCATCCTGGCGGAAGTCATTGTGACCATCGTCCGCAAGCGGGTCTTGTAGACTACGTCCATGACCGTTATCGCAGTGTTCAATCAGAAAGGCGGCGTCGGCAAGACCACGACCGCACTCAACCTGCTGGCCGGGATTGCCAGGCGCAAACAGCGGCCTTTGGGGATCGATCTCGACCCGCAATCTCACCTGTCGAGCATCTTCGGCGCGCATCCGCGCCTGGCCGATGATTCGGTCTATTCGTTCTTCGTCAGGCAGCGACCGTTGGCGGATATCGCGCAGATCACCAGCAGCGGCGTGATTATCTGTCCCGGGCATCTCGAACTCACCAAGCTCGATACGATCCTCGGCAAGGGCGTCAATGTGGTCAGCAAACTGCGCGCCGCTCTCAAGGGTCCGGAAGCGTACGCCGACCCGGTGGTCATCGATTGCTGCCCGCTGCTCGGCGTGCTGTCGCTCAATGCCATCTTCGCGTGCGACTTGGTTGTCGTGCCGGTATCCGCCGATTACCTGGCGCTGCAGGGTGCGCAGCAGGTCGAGCGCAGTCTCAACGCGCTCGAACCGGTGTTCAAGCGCCGCAAGCCGAGACGCTACCTGCTCACGCGCTACGATGCGCGACGAAAAATGAGTTCTGAAGTCGCCGACCTGATGGCCATGGCGTTCCGACCCGAGGAAATTTGCGTCACGCGAATCGCTGAGAATGTGAGCCTGGCCGAGAGCCCCGCACGCCAGCTCGACGTGTTTCGGCACGCGCCGCAAAGCCGAGGCGCAGCCGACTATCAGTTGCTGATGGAAGAACTAGTGGGCGGTGGATTTATTACGTAGGATCGAGCGCGCGACCGCCGGAATGGTCATGGGGTCGTTGCTGATCATGCCGATGACGTTTTCCAGGTCGAGGGGATCGCTGCGCCGCACCGATTCGGTGTGGCAGCCGATGATTTCGCAGTGGTGGTACATCTGCCGCAGGCGACGTTCGGCGTCTTCGCGCGTCGGCGCCATGATGCAGATGTTGTCGACGCGCTGACCGCTGCGTGTCTTGATGTTGAATCCGTATCGGACCATCGCGGTTCTCTCCCCTGACTGTCGTCCAGCCATCCCGTCCGCCAGCCGCTACTGCGCTGTTGCTTCAGTACCTTAGCGATCGGGGCTGCAATGATAGCTCAGCTTTCGTATGCAAATAGCATACCTGTGACTGGTTCTGCGAGCGATTGCAAAGACTTCTTCCCCGTCGACTACAACTTTGGCTGCGTATCGCCGGGCGTGCCCCGAGCGCAATGCCCCATGCGCAAGAAGTGAGTATTCACTAACGCTCACAGCAGGATGGAGCAAGCCTCGACACGAGCGCTCCCCATCCAACCGCACAAGCTGCCGCACGGCGGCACAAGTGATGGCAGAACGCACGGAGTCGCGCCCGAAATACGCGCTTCACTGGCTTTCGCTGCAATGCGCCATCCGCTGCGTGCCGGCGCCCACCCACGTTGAAGTGGATCGTACGCCGGGGCACAATCGCGGCACCCTACCAACAACGCATCCCGTCCGGAGGCCGTACCGATGTTCTGTGCCCAATGCGGTCAACGCGTCGCCGACGGCGCCAAGTTCTGCTCGAATTGCGGAACGGCCAGCTTTGCAGCGCCGCCCTCCGCCGCCGACCCAGCACAAGAGGAACCGGCCGCAACGCCATCCACGGCGACCGCGACGGGCGCGGCAATCGCGCAGCCCGCCCGCCCTTCGCCCGAAGCGGGACGTGCCTCGGGTGCAGCGACGGCCGCCGCTGGCGGTGCGCGCACTGGCTTCAATCCGGGCTTCGACACTGCGCAAGCCAGCGCCGAAGCCGGTGCGTTGGCGCGCGGCATCTTCGCACGCGTCAAGGCGATCCTGCTCTCGCCGGCCACCGAATGGCCGGTGATCGCGGCGGAAACCACGTCGGCGAATACCATCTACCTGCGTTACGTGGCGCCGCTGGTTGCCATCGGCGTGATCGCAACGTTTCTCGGGCTGACGATCATCGGCATCTCGGCCGGACCGTTCGGGCGAGTGCGTACCGGCGTCATCGCCGGACTGTTCCACCTGATCCTGACCTTCGGACTGTCGTTCCTGATGGTCTATCTGATTGCACTGCTGGTCGACGTGCTCGCGCCGCATTTCGGCGGACAGCACGATCCGCTCGCCGCACTGAAAGTCACTGCGTACAGCTTTACACCCGGCTGGATCGCGGCGATTTTCAACATCATCCCCATGCTGGGAATCATCGGCGTGGTCGCCGCGTTCTACGGTCTGTATCTGCTCTATCTCGGCCTGCCGGTACTGATGCGCTGTCCCAAGGAGAAATCCATCGGGTACACGGTCGTACTGGTGCTTTGCGCAATCGTGATGTCGCTCGTCGTCTCTGCGCTCAGCACGTGCGCGGTCGCGGCGCTCGGCTTCGTGGGTTTGGGCGCGCTGAGTCAGCGCGCTCCGCACGTCGATTCGTCCGCGTCGACCACCGATGCAGCGGGCGTGCTGTCGAACATTTTCGGCGGCAAATCCGACGCCGACCGCGAGCGTGTCAGCGAAGCGCTGAAGACGCTCAAGAAGGCGGGCGAAGCGGCGGACAGCGCGGGCAATGCCGGCGGATCGGCGAGTGCCGGTGGTTCCAACTCTGCCGACCCCGCCGCGGCGATGAGCGCGGTCGGGCAGATCATGTCCGGCGGCAAAGACGTGCAGATCATCGACTTCCACGAACTCAAGGCGATGCTGCCCGCGTCGCTCCCGGGAATGCAGCGCACCGAAGCGTCGGGGCAGGGAGGCGAGGCGATGGGAGTGAAGAGTTCGAATGCGACCGGCCGCTACACCAACGGCGCCGGTGGCAGCATCCGGATCGAAATCACCGACCTGGGTTCGATGGCCGGACTCGCGGCGCTGGCCGGCAAGGCCGACGCCAACATGGAAAAGGAAACCAGCACCGGATACGAACGCACCCGCAAAGTCGATGGCCAACTCACGCACGAGCGTTACGATCGACGCGCGAAGAGCGGCGCCGTCGGCGTGCTCGTCGCCAATCGCTTCAGCGTGACCGTGGAAGGGTCGGGCGTCGAGGCGGCCGCGCTCAACGACGCGCTCAAGGCGATCGACCTGTCGAGCATCGCCGCGATGAGTACGGCCAAGCGCTGACGCGCTCGCCTGCCACGCACCGCTACGCGCTCAGCGCGCTCGCAGCAACAACTCAGTCAACTCGACAAATCCGGCGCCCGATTCGCGAAGGGTCACGTACCTGGGCTCCGCGTCCAGGCGGCCCACGAAATTGCGCACGTTCGCGACTCCCACCGAATGCGGGAAGTACGCGAACATCGGCGCGTCGTTGGGCGAGTCGCCGACGAATACGTAGCGCTCGCGCACTGCGTCGAGATCCACTGCAAACTCGTCGGCGAACAGCCGTCGCGTCATCGACAGCTTGTCGTAGTTGCCGAACCAGCCGTTGACGTGGATCGACGACACCTTTGCGGTCAGGCCCTCGGCGCGCATGAGCGTCCGCGATGCGCTCGGCCAGCGCCGGCGACAGCGGCGGCACATCCTCGCAGTAGTCAATCGCCAGGTCGCTCGCGCGATACGGCTGGTCGGACGCTAGCGCGCAGCCCGGCACTGCGCGCAGGATTTTCGTGGCAATCGTCTCCAATCGCGCGCGCTGGGCCTGTCGCTCATCGGCGCCGACCGCGAATTGCGTCCGCAACTTGTGGACCTTGGCGTCGTAGCACATGTAAAAGGCACCGTTTTCGCCGACTACGGCGTCGACCGGCCACATGCGTGCGATGTGGTCGCACCATCCCGCCGGCCTGCCGGTGATCGTGACTACCTTGAGCCCCGCATCGCGCAATCGTTCCAGTGCCGAATACGCGGCCGCGGTGATGCGGCCGGCGCTCGACAGCGTGTCGTCGATGTCGGCGAGCACTCCCAGCAAATTGCCGCGGACGTGCTGCGCGAGCTCGGAGATCGGTTGCATCGCGCGCCGCCTTTAGCGGTAGCCGTACTGTTCGAGCAGATACACCGCGACTTCTTTGCACTGCGCCGTATCGAGGTGCAGCCCGCACTTGGTGCGCCGCCAGAGCACATCCTCGGCGCTGCGCGCCCACTCCTGCGCAACGAAGTAGTCGACTTCGGCTGCGTAGAGCGTGTGGCCGAAATGCCGCCCCAGATCCGCTGTCGTCTTCGCCTCACCCAGCACTCGGGTAGTGCGCGTGCCGTGGCGATGCAGCAGCGCGTCGCGATATTCGGCAGGTAGCTCCGGATAGCGCGCCGCCAGCGCGCGCGCGTAGGCGGCGAGGTCGCCGCGCGGCACGTCGCCGCCGGGAAGCGGCTGATCGCGCGTCCACGGGCGTCCCATGTCCGGAAAGAACGGCGTCAACTTCGACAGCGCCTCTTCGGCGAGTCGTCGGTAGGTCGTGATCTTGCCCCCGAATATCGACAGCAGTGGCGCCCCGCTGTCGTCGCCGCCGTCGAGCTTGAGCACGTAGTCGCGGGTGACCGCCGAAGGATCCGAGGAACCATCGTCGTAGAGCGGGCGCACGCCGCTGTAGGTCCACACCACGTCGGCCGGCGTAATCGGATGTTCGAGGTATGCGCTGGCAATCGCGCACAGGTAGCTGATCTCGTCGTTGGAGATGCGCGGTGCTTCGTACTGCTCGACCGGGATGTCGGTCGTGCCGATGAGCGAGAATTCCTGCTGGTAGGGAATGACGAACACGATCCGCTTGTCGGCGTTCTGCAGGATGTACGCGTGCTTTCCGGAATGCACGCGCGGCACCACGATGTGGCTGCCCTTGACATGCCGGACACCTTCCTTGCCTGCGGCGGTGGTCGCTTCGTCGTGCACGCGCTTGACCCAGGGGCCCGTAGCGTTGACCAGTGCACGGGCGCGCACTTCGGATTGCTCGCCGTGCACGTCGCGCGTCTGCACTCGCCAAAGTCCGCCGTCGCGCCGCGCGCGCGTCATCTGCGTTCGCGGCAGGATAGTTGCGCCGCGCTCGCGCGCACCCATCGCATTGATAACCACCAGCCGCGCGTCGTCGACCCGCGCGTCCGAGTACACGAAGCCCTTGCGAAATTGCGGCTTGAGTCCCGCGCCCCAGCCATCGGCGCGCAGTTCCGTGGCAAACGACGAGGGCAGCGAGCGCTTGCCGCCGATGTGATCGTAGAGAAACAATCCGGCGCGGATCATCCATGCCGGTCGCAGATGCGGCTCGTGCGGAAGAACGAATTGCAGGGGCTCGATGATGTGCGGCGCCGCTGCGAGCAGCACTTCACGCTCGGCGAGCGATTCCGCGACCAGGCGGAATTCGTAGTACTCGAGATATCGCAAACCCCCGTGGATGAGCTTGGTGCTCCACGAGGACGTGTGCGACGCCAGATCGTCCTTTTCGAGCAGCACCACGCGCAAGCCGCGGCCAGCCGCGTCGCGGGCGATGCCGGCACCATTGATGCCGCCGCCGATGATGGCGAGATCGAAAACAGGCGCCGCGTTGGTACTCATGCCATCTGAGCGCGCGTGCGGCCCGGGCAGTGCGTCACGCGCGCGTCTCCTCCGTCGACAAAAAAGGGGCGGCGCACGCCACCCCCTTCCCTATTTCTTCTGTGCCGGCGACGCCGGGTCAGGCACGGCCCTTGCGCAGGCGTCGAATCGCCGCGAGCTGCGCCATCGCACCCGCGAGTTCGCCTTCCGCGCGGGCAATTTCTTCCTTCGATGTCTTGTTCTGCATCGCCTCTTCAGCGGCCTGCTTCGCCTGAAGCGCCTTGGCTTCATCGAGGTCATGCGCACGGATGGCCGTGTCCGACAATACCGTGACCACGTCGGGCTGCACTTCCAGGAAACCTCCCTGGACGAAAACAATGGTTTCTTCGGCCTGACCGGGGATCTTGATGCGCACCTGACCGGGCTTGATTTGTGTAACCAGCGGCGTGTGCTTGGGATAGATGCCCAACTCGCCCATCACCCCGGGAAGTACGACGAATTCTGCCTCGCCAGAGTAGATCGATTCTTCGGCGCTGACGACGTCGACGTGAATGGTGGCGGCCATGATCGGATCCTAAAGTTACTGCAGGGTCTTGGCTTTTTCGACCGCTTCTTCAATGCTGCCGATCATGTAGAAAGCCTGCTCTGGCAGGTGATCGTATTCGCCGTCGACAATTGCCTTGAAGCCGCGGATAGTGTCCTTGAGCGACACATACTTGCCGGGCGAGCCGGTAAACGTTTCGGCAACGTGGAACGGCTGCGACAGGAAGCGCTGGATCTTGCGCGCGCGCGCAACCGCGAGCTTGTCCTCGGGCGAGAGTTCGTCCATGCCCAGGATGGCGATGATGTCGCGCAGTTCCTTGTAGCGCTGCAGCGTCTGCTGCACCCGCCGCGCCACCGTGTAATGTTCTTCGCCGACCACGTTGGGGTCGAGCTGGCGCGAAGTCGAATCCAGTGGATCCACCGCAGGATAGATGCCGAGCGATGCGATGTCTCGCGAGAGCACGATCGTGGAATCGAGGTGGCCGAAGGTCGTGGCCGGTGACGGATCGGTCAAATCGTCTGCCGGCACGTACACCGCCTGGATCGAGGTGATCGAGCCGGTCTTGGTTGACGTGATTCGTTCCTGCAACTCGCCCATCTCCGCAGCCAGCGTCGGCTGGTAACCCACCGCGGACGGCATGCGCCCGAGCAGCGCGGACACTTCCGTGCCGGCCAGGGTGTAACGGTAGATGTTGTCGATGAACAGCAGCACGTCGCGGCCTTCGTCGCGGAAGTATTCGGCCATGGTGAGGCCCGTGAGCGCGACGCGCAGACGGTTGCCCGGCGGCTCGTTCATCTGGCCGTACACCATCGCCACTTTGGACTCTTCCAGGTTGTCCATCTTGACCACGCCGGCGTCGCGCATCTCGTGATAGAAGTCGTTGCCTTCGCGCGTGCGCTCGCCCACGCCGGTGAACACCGACAGTCCCGCGTGCTGAGTCGCGATGTTGTTGATGAGCTCGAGCATATTAACGGTCTTACCCACGCCTGCGCCGCCGAACAGGCCGACCTTGCCGCCCTTGGCGAACGGGCACACAAGGTCGATCACCTTGATGCCGGTTTCGAGCAGCTCGGCCGAGGGCGACAGCTCTTCGAAGGTCGGCGCGTCGCGATGGATCGGCATACGCTTCGCGGAGTTGACCGGGCCCTGCTCGTCGATCGGCCGGCCCAGCACATCCATGATGCGCCCCAGCGTCTTGGGTCCGACCGGCACTGAAATGCCGGCACCGGTGTTCTCGACCTTCATGCCGCGGCGCAGGCCGTCCGCCGACCCCAGGCAGATGGTGCGCACGACGCCGTCGCCCAATTGTTGTTGCACTTCCAGGGTGAGCTCGCTGCCGGGCAGCACCAGCGCATCGTAGATATGCGGCAGCTTGTCGCGCTGGAACTCGACGTCGACGACTGCGCCGATGCACTGGATGATTGTTCCTTGGTTCATGACCGTGTCCTCAATTCCGCAT
The DNA here is from genome assembly GCA_963741315.1 of uncultured beta proteobacterium. Lineage (GTDB taxonomy): Bacteria > Pseudomonadota > Gammaproteobacteria > Burkholderiales > Casimicrobiaceae > PALSA-1003. The sequence goes on along the minus strand of CAVUHK010000001.1, from coordinate 402,772 downwards.
TCGAAAGTATTTCGCGACGGGTACGCGTTACACTGCTGCCGCGCCGGCTTGCGTAATTTGGTCGCGCTGGCACGTCATACCGCCGCCGCGCCGGCGACGATCTCGGAGAGTTCCTTGGTGATCGCCGCCTGCCGGCTCTTGTTGTAGATCAGTTGCAGTTCGTCGATGATCGTCGCCGCGTTTTCGGACGCTGACTTCATCGCCACCATCCGCGCGCTCTGCTCGGAGGCCATGTTCTCGTTGACCGCCTGATAGATGACCGCCTCGATGTAGCGCGTCAGCAGGCCTTCGAGCACGGTTTTCGAGTCTGGCTCGTAGATATAGTCCCAGGGATACGCACGCTTGTCGGCTTCGTCGCCGAGACTCGCAATGGGCAGCACCTGCACGTCGACGGGCGTCTGCTTCATCGTGTTCTCGAATCGCGTCGCCACGATGTGCAGCTCGTCAATCTTGCCGTCGAGGTAGTGGTCGAGCTGCACCTTGACCGGCCCGATGATCTTGTCGAGGTGTGGCCTGTCCCCCACGTTGATCACCTGCGAGACGATGTTGGCATTCAGGCGCTGCATGAAGCCGAGGCCCTTGTTGCCGATCGCCGTAACCTGCACCGCGACCCCGCTCGCCTGCCATGCCTTCATCCTCATCAATGCGAGGCGCATTGCATTGGTGTTGAGGCCACCGCACAGACCCTTGTCCGAGGTGATCACTATCAGGCCGACGCTCTTCACTTGCGGGCGCTTCAACAGGAACGGATGCCGGTATTCGGTATTCGCATGCGCAAGGTGGCGCACGATCGCGACCATGCGCCCGACGTACGGCCGCGCCGCTCGCATGCGGTCCTGCGCCTTCTTCATTTTCGAAGCCGCAACCATTTCCATGGCTTTGGTGATCTTGCGCGTGCTTTGCACGCTCTTGATCTTGGTGCGGATTTCTTTCGAGCCAGCCATCGCCAGGTGTCCTAGTACGCGCCGTTCTTCTTGAAATCTTCGATCGCAGCGCTAAGCTGCTTTTCGCCGTCGGCATCGAGTTCCGCGGTGGTCTCGATCTTGTCGATGAGCTTGCCGTACTTGCTCTTGACGAACGCGCGCAGCGCAGTTTCGAAGGCGAGCGCCTTGTCCACCGGCACGTCGTCGTAGTAGCCCTTGGTCACCGCGAACAGCGTCAGCGCCTGCTCCGCAACCGACAACGGCGCGTATTGCGGCTGCTTCATCAATTCGGTCACCACGCGGCCGCGATCGAGCTGCTTGCGCGTTGCCTCATCGAGGTCGGACGCGAACTGCGCGAACGCTGCCAGCTCGCGATATTGTGCCAGCGCGAGGCGCACGCCGCCGCCGAGTTTCTTGATCACTTTGGTCTGCGCCGCGCCGCCCACGCGCGACACCGAAATGCCGGCGTTGATCGCGGGCCGGATGCCGGCGTTGAACAGGTCGCTTTCCAGGAAGATCTGGCCGTCGGTAATCGAGATCACGTTGGTCGGCACGAACGCCGTCACGTCGCCGGCCTGCGTTTCGATCACCGGCAATGCGGTGAGCGAGCCGGTCTTGCCCTTGACCGCGCCCTTGGTGAATTTCTCGACGTAGTGCTCGTTGACGCGCGCGGCCCGCTCGAGCAGACGCGAGTGCAGGTAGAACACGTCGCCCGGATACGCTTCGCGCCCGGGAGGCCGGCGCAGCAGCAGCGAAATCTGGCGGTAGGCCCACGCCTGCTTGGTCAGATCGTCGTAGATGATCAGTGCGTCCTGGCCGCGATCGCGGAAGTATTCGCCCATGGTGCAACCCGAATACGGGGCGATGTACTGCATCGCCGCCGAGTCCGACGCCGAAGCCGCGACCACGATGGTGTACGCCATCGCGCCGGTTTCTTCGAGCTTCTTGACCACGTTCATGATCGACGATGCCTTCTGGCCGATCGCAACGTAGACGCAGAACAGGTCCTTGCCCTTCTGGTTGATGATCGTGTCGATCGCCACCGCGGTCTTGCCGGTCTGCCGGTCGCCGATGATCAGCTCGCGCTGGCCGCGTCCGACGGGCACCATCGCGTCGATGGCCTTGAGACCGGTCTGCACCGGCTGCGAGACGCTCTTGCGCGCGATCACCCCGGGCGCAACTTTCTCGATGACGTCGGTCATCTTGGCGTTGACCGGGCCCTTGCCGTCGATCGGCTGGCCCAGCGCGTTGACGACGCGCCCGATCAGTTCAGGACCGACCGGCACTTCCAGGATGCGCCCCGTGCACTTGACGGTATCGCCTTCGGAAATGTGCTCGTAGTCGCCCAGGATCACGACGCCGACCGAATCGCGCTCGAGGTTGAGCGCGAGGCCGAAGGTGTTGCCGGGAAACTCCAGCATTTCGCCCTGCATCGCGTCCGACAAACCGTGGACGCGGCTGATGCCGTCGGACACCGACACGACGGTGCCCTGGGTGCGCACTTCGACACCCGTGTCCAGGTTCTGGATCTTGCTCTTGATCAGTTCGCTGATTTCGGACGGATTCAACTGCATGATTTTTCCTCGCGTGTTCCGGCGTTCAGCGCCGGAGTTGCCACTGTTTCGACATCAGGTTCGCAAATGGTTGGCCATCGCCTGCAGTTCACCGCGCACCGACGCATCGATCACGGTGTCGCCGACCGCGATGGTCGCGCCGCCGATCAGCTCCGGGTCCACGACGACGGTCGTTTCGATTTTCTTGCCGAAGCGCTTCTCGAGTCCGGCCTTCAAAGTTGCAAGCTCACTCTCGCTCATCGGGAACGCGCTGGTGATGTTCGCCCTGGCGACGCCATCGGCGTCATCCTTGCGCGCATCGAACAGCGCGCGAATCTCCGGCAACAGTGCGACCCGGTCGGCTTCGACCAGCACCCGGATGTAGCTGCGGCCGGCCGCATTGAGCTTGTCACCGCAGACGGAGAGCAGCAGCGCCTCTTTGTCGGCGGCCGCGAGCTTGGGGTTGTCCAGTGCCGAGCGCACCCGCGGATCGGCAACGACCCCGCTCGCCAGCTTGAGCATCTCGGCCCACACCGGCAACGCGTTCTGCTCGCGCGCGAGCTCGAACGCGGCTTCCGCGTAGGGTCTGGCGACGGTGATATTTTCGGCCATTGTCTCTTGGGCTAGAGCTGCTTCTGGATTCTGGCGAGCAGTTCGGCGTGCGCTTTCGGGTCGACTTCGCGCTTGAGGATCTGCGCCGCGCCCGCAACCGCCAGGTCGGCGACCTGGTTGCGTAGCGACTCCTTGGCGCGCATTACTTCCTGCTGGATCTCGGCCTTTGCCGCGGCGAGTATGCGCTCGCCTTCCGTCTTGGCTTCGGTCTTGGCGTGCTCCACCGTTTCCGTACGAAGCTTTTCGCCCTGGGCAATGATCTCGGACGCTCGCGTTTTCGCATCGGCGGTCAGCTTCACGATCTGCGCTTCGGCCTTGGACAGACTCTGTCGCCCCTCCTCGCCCGCCGCGAGGCCGTCCGCGATCTGCTTTTGCCGCGTCTCGATCGCCCGCATCAGCGGCGGCCAGACGAACTTCGCGGTGAACAGGATGAAGACGAAGAACGCGATCGCCTGCATCACCAGCGTAAAGTTGATGTTCATGACTGCCCCTCGTTAAGCAGCGTAGTTACGCGGCCGCTTATTTCAGGCCGGCGGGGATGAGCGGATTGCCGAAGGCGAACAGCATCGCCAGGCCCACGCCGATGATGAACGACGCGTCGATCAGACCGAGCAGCAGGAACACCTTCGCCTGCAGCGCCGGGATCATTTCCGGCTGGCGGGCGGCGCCTTCGAGAAAGCGCGAACACATGATGCCCACGCCGATGCAGGCGCCCAACGCGCCCAGGCCGATGATGAGTCCGATGCCGATGCCGGTGGAGGCCTGGATCTGCGCGATCAGTTGAAGCTTGTCCATTTACTTTCCTTTCTTAAACGAGGGGTACGACGAATGTCATGGTGAACCGCAAAACCCGTGATGCTCTAGTGGTGCTCGTGCGCCATCGCGATGTACACGACCGTGAGCATCATGAAGATGTAAGCCTGAAGCAGGACGATCAGGATGTGGAAGATCGACCAGCCCACGTGCAGCAGTCCGCCGATGACCACGCCGACGACACCGGTCGCGGCCCACAGACCCAGCAGCAGAAAGATGATCTCGCCCGCATACATGTTGCCGTAGAGTCGCAGCGAGTGCGACAACGGCTTGGACACGTATTCGATGATATTGAACAGCAGGTTGAACATGATCAGCAGCGGCGATGCCCACAGCGGCTTGATGCCGAAGGGCGAGCACAGCAGCTCGTGGATCCAGCCGCCAAGCCCCTTGATCTTGATGCTGTAGTAGATCATGAGCGCGAACACCGACAGCGCCAGCGCGAAGGTCGTGTTGACGTCGGCGGTCGGCACGCTGCGCCATTCTTCGAGGTGAAAGACGTGCTGGTAGATCCACGCCATGATGTCGACGGGCAGGAAGTCCATCGCATTCATGAACACCACCCAGACGAACACCGTCAGCGCGACCGGCGCGACGAACGACATGTCCTGGTTGAAGAGGCTCTTGACCTGGTTGTTGACGAAGTCGACCGTCAGCTCGACGAAGGCCTGGGTTTTCGACGGCACGCCGCTTGTGGCCTTGCGCGTCACCAGCCAAAGGAAGCCGATCGCCAGCACGCCCAGGATCAGCGAGGTGATGACCGTGTCGTAATGGATGGTCCAGAACCCGCCCGACTCGCGCACGGGTTCGGCGAAGAATGTCAGGTGATGCTGGATGTACGAAGTTGCGTCGAGTTGGTGTTCAGCAGCCATTACCGATTCCCGCCCCAATCGATCAGTCTTGCACCAATATCGCCGCCTGCGACACCAGGACCGTGACGACAAACGCCGAAAAGAAGGCCGCGTGCACGACGTCCCTGTACGTCGTGAGGATCAGCCATAACTGCAGCACGATCATCGTGATCTTGCCAGCCTCGGCCCGCAGCATCGTTCGCACCGTCCCCAGCGCACTGTCGGACCGTCCAAGCGCAACCAGTATCGCGAACACTGCGCCTGCGGAAATGTTTACAACCCCGCCCAGCGTCGCGGAAAGCGCCCCTTGCCACCCTGCCCACACCGCCGCTATCGCCGCAACCGACAGCGTCGCCATCCCTTGCCAAACGGCAACGCGACGCAGCGGAAAACCCGGGGATCGATTCGGGGGTGAGGTCAACACCGATGCCGCACAAAACCGTCGGATTATAGGGGTTTTTGCCGCAGTGCGTCAACGAACGCGGCACCTCATGATCGTGTCGCAGTCATCACTTCAGCCACCCGATAACGCACACACGATCATCACTTCGTCGCTCGCCTGCAAATCAGGCTTCAGGTCCGCCACGGATTCGGCGTTGACGAAAAACTTGATGTGCCGACGAATGTCGCCCTGCTCGTCGATGATGCGAAAGCGCAATCCCGGGTAGCGGCGGTCCAGATCGTGGAGAACATCGGCCAGCGTTGCACCCTCTGCGGTGACGGCGCTCGCGCCGGCGGTATAGCTGCGCAGGGGCCCGGGGATGAGTACTCGCACCACTTCCCTGCTGTTCTGTTACATCGCCTCGACCGCGTAGATATGCGGTAAGTGCGCCGCCAGGCATTTCCAGGTGCGCCCTTCATCGCGACTACCCCACACCTCGCCGCTGGTGGTCGCGAAATACACCCCGGTCGGCGTGCGCGCGTCGACGGTCATCGCCTGCCGTTTTACCGTGAACCAGGCTTGCGTCTTGGGCAGGCCGGTCGCCTGCCGCTGCCATGTCTTGCCTCCGTTGACCGAACGATAGACTGCGGGCTTGCCGCCCGGCGAGACGCGCGGCCAGACGCTGCTGCCATCCATCGGGAACACCCAGAGCGTATCGGGATCGCGCGGATGCAGGACCACGGGAAAGCCGATGGCACCGACACTCTTGGGCATGGTCGTGCCCAGATCCTGCCAGCGGTCAGCGGGTCGATCGATGCGAAAGATGCCGCAATGGTTCTGCTGATACAGGCGATCGGGCAGCAGAGGATGCATGCGCACGCAATGAGGGTCGTGTCCGTACTCGGCGTCAGGGGTTGGCAGGAAGTCTGCCTTGACGCCGCGGTTCAGCGGCGCCCAGTTCGCGCCGCGATCGTTCGACTCGAACACGCCGCCACTGGACATGCCGATATACATGTGGTCGGGATTGCGCGGATCGATCAGGATCGAATGCAGCTTCGGTCCGTCGGGCGTGCCGTCCTTGTCGCCGCCGCACCATGCCTTGCGCTGCGGATGCTCGTTGAAGCCGTCGACGCCACGCCAGGTCGCGCCACCGTCCTCGGAGCGAAACAGTCCTTGCGGCGAACTGCCCGCATACCAGACGCCGGGTTGCGACGCGTGTCCGGGTGTGAGCCAGAAGGTATGGTCGAGCACGCGCTCGGAGCCTTCCCGAAACGCCGGTGGCTGCTTCGCCTCGTGCCATGTCCGACCGCGATCGCTGGAACGAAACACCGTCGGGCCGAGATGTCCGGTGCGTGCTGCCGCGAGCATCGTCTTGCCATCGCGCGGGTCGGCGAGGCAATGGTGCACGATGTGGCCCAGGAACTGCGGGCCGGTCAGCCGCCAGCTGCGCCGAGCGGCGTCGGTGGAGAGTTGCCACAGACCCTTGCGGGTCGCGATGAGCAGCGTCGTCCGGCGTTCGCCGGCGACCTTCGCCTGCGCCATGGTTGCACCTCTGAAGTACCGCAAGAGCGGACTGCAGACGTTACGCCTTCGCACCGGCGACGACAAGATAGTCGCGAGAATTCGTGCCGCGAAGCGCGCCGGGTTTTCCGCTACAATCTTCGGTTCATCGCGGCATGCCACACGGGCGTGCGCGCGTATCGAGGAGCGAACATGACGATCAAGGTTGGCGACCGGCTTCCCGCCGGCAGCCTGAACGAGTACATCGAAGTTGAATCCGCCGAATGCAAGATCGGCCCCAATGAATTCAAGGTCGAGGACCTGACGCGCGGCAAGAAAGTGGTGATCTTCGGATTGCCCGGCGCGTTCACGCCGACGTGTTCCGCCAAGCACGTTCCCGGCTATGTCGCGAACTACGACAAGCTCAAGGCGAAGGGCGTGGACGACATCGTCTGCATGTCGGTCAACGACGCGTTCGTGATGGGCGCATGGGCGAAGGATCAAAAGGCCGGTGGCAAGGTGCGCATGATGGGCGACGGCAGTGCCGCGTACACCAAGGCGCTGGGCCTGGAGCTCGACCTGATGGCGCGAGGCATGGGCGTGCGCTGCCAGCGCTTCTCCGCGCTCATTGACAACGGCGTGGTCAAGACTCTCAACATCGAAGGCCCGGGCAAGTTCGAAGTTTCCGACGCCGAAACCATGCTCAAGCAACTGGGTTAAAGCCTCGTTCGACTCGAATAAACGGCGCCACGCGGCGCCGTTTTTCGTTTCACTTAATGTATCAGCAGCTTACTTCTTGAGCGTGGTTTTGCCTGCTTGCCACAGCAGGAAGCTGTAAATATCCGCCGACTCGGCGTTCGCCTGGTTAATGGTGCTGCCAACGCCGTGCCCGGCCTGCATGTCCAGACGAAGGAGGATCGGCTTGCCGCTGTTCGAGGCCGCCTGAAAACGCGCTGCGGCCTTGGCGCTTTGCCAGACGTCCACGCGCGGGTCATTGATCCCATGCACCAGCATCACCGCGGGGTAGGCGGTGTTGTTCTTGATGTTGTCGTACGTGCTCATATCAAGCAATGCCGGGAATTCCTTCGGGTCCTTGGTGCTGCCAAATTCGGAAACGTTGGTAATTCCGTTGGCGCTTTCCTCGGCGCGCACCGTATCCATTACGCCGACAACGATGATGGCGGCGGCGAATAGCTCGGGAGCACTGGTCACCGCACGACCGACAAAGATGCCCCCGGCGCTACCGCCGAGAATGCCCAGAGTCTTCGGCGACGCAAATCCTTCGGCAATGAGGTATTTCGCGCAGGCGATACCGTCCTTCCAGGTGTTCGATTTGGTTGCCTTGAATCCGGCACGCCGCCACTCTTCCCCGTAGACCCCGCTACCGCGCGCGTTGGCGATCGCGAGCACGCCGCCCTGTTCGATAAATGCCATCCGCGCCGACGAGAAACCGGCCGTTTCCGATAGACCGTAAGTGGCGTACCCGATGAGCAAGGTTGGATTGCTGCCGTCGCGCTTGAGTCCCTTTCTGTAGAGCAAGGTCATCGGCACCATCACGCCGTCATGGCTGGGCACGGTGACGTTGACAATTTCCACCGCGGGCAACTTTGGCAACCGCGGATTTTTCCGCAAGCCGGCATCGATGGACCGTTTTCCAGTCAGACGCATTGTTTGCGGCAGCGACGTCCAGCCGTTGATTGAATAGAGAACATCGGTGTAGGCGTGTGCCGGGTCACCGTGCACGTTCGCTGCCCCTTTGACTGGCAAGGCAATCGCTTCGCCCGAAACATTGCCGGGCCGATACTGCCGGAGCCCGATTTCAGTGCCATCCCGAATGGCCGCGACGAGCGAGTCTCTTGTCAGTTCAAACTCCTCCAGCACGGTGTCTTTTGGCGGCACCGCAACCTCCACCGCGTTGCGCAGGTCGGGATTTCGCAGATCGAGCTTCATGACGCGTCGGCGCGGCGCATCGGCGTAGGTCAGGAAATAGAGATTGCTCGCCTCCAATGCAACGTCGGTGATTTTGTCTGTGAACGTGGAGATCTTCTTCCAGCCAATTTCCGGATTGCCGATGTCGGCGACTGGTGCGACAAACAGGTAACCTTCCTTCTGAGTGGTATCGGTAGTGCGGGCGATCATCCACGGACTGCCGGGCGCGAACAGAATCGTGCCGACATCGAGCCGTGCGAGGCCCAATGATTTGCTGACCGTCGGACCGAATACGGCCTTCGCGCCGGCTTCAGGCTCGCCGACCTTGAGCCACATGACCCTCGTGTCCATGTAGGTTTCCGTATCCGGCTCATCGGGCGACGGAACCTTGAGTTGATTGAACGTCAGCGATCGGCTATCGGGCAACCAACTCACCAAGCCCACGTGCACGCGCGCAATTGGCTGCCCGACTTGCTTGCCGCTCTCCACATTCAAAATATACAGCGAGGCATCTTCCGACCCACCTGCCGATATGCCATACGCCACATACTTGTTGTCCCACGATGGAACGAAGTAGTTGATGGCATGTGGGACGCCTGTGCGCTTGGCATCGACCTCCGGATCAACCAGCACTCGCTCGCGTCCGGCGAGGCCCACACGCACGAACAGCTTGTATTGCCGCTCGCCCTTCAGGCGCTTCAAGTAATAAACGTGATCACCGGGCATGCGCACGATGTTAGAAATCGCGTCGCCCCTTGCATTGGTCAGCTCGGTAATTCGTGCCTCGAGGCGGGCACGCAATTCGATCTTGTCCAGCGTCTCACGTGCAAAATCGCCCTGCGCTTTGAGCCACGCCTGGACCTCCGGTGACTTGACATTCTCCAGATATCGATAAGGGTCCTTGACGGTAACGCCGTGGATGGTTTCGGTCACTTCCCGTATGGGCGCAGTCGGTGGTTCGACCGCCGTAGCAATGGCGCAAAAACCAGCGATTGCAACGCCCGCGACACAACCGCGCGGTAACAAGAACCTTGGACGAGTGGATTCAGACATGGCGTACCTGTAGGGGCAATCGGAGACCCAGATTGATCATCGACAGCATTGTGATACCGACGGTGCTTCGTTGGCGACTGTTTCTTGAGTTTGGCCAAGCTTCGCCCGTCCTGCCGGGCCCTGGCAATTCCCGCATTGCAGCGTGCGATCGTGACAATCCTGGAGAGCGCGCGCAGAATTCCTAGCGCAGTTCCCAATCAAATCAATCAAGGAGGATTTCTATGCGTTACAACACTACGACGCTCGGCATCGCCATTGCCGCCGCGTTCGCGGCGGGACTGGCGATCCAGCCCGCCGTTCGCTATTCCATCACCGAGGCGCGTGCCGCGGCCGCACCGCTGACGCCCGCGGTGATCGATCTCGCAGCGCTGAAGCACGCTGACCTTCCGACCACCCCCAATCCAGAAATGAACGGCAAGCCGCTGGTCGTCACCGACAATGCGACCGTGGCGATTCAATCCGGCAACGTCAAGAAACACATGCATCCGAAGACCGACGAAATCCAGTACATCATCGAGGGCAGCGGCAGCATGTGGATAGGCAGCGAACGCAAGGATTTCAAGCCGGGCACGCTGCTGATCATTCCGAAGGGCACGGCGCACGCGGGAACCATTGTCGCCAACGGACCGGTCAAGGCCATCGCGATCAAGATCCCGCCGCAGCCGGCCGACGACACCGTCTTCCTCGACTAGCGTCGTCGTCGCGCGAACCTACTCCTCGGTGGGCGCTGCAGGTCCGAGTTCATTCGGACCGTGACGCGAGTCGTCGCGCGCGAGCGAGTTCGCGTCTACTTGAGCTTGGCGAGGATGCCGTCGAGCTGCTCGAGGCTCGAGTACGCGATGACGACGCGGCCGGCACCCTTGCGCGACGACTCGATGCGCACGCTGGCGCCCAGCGCATCGGCGATTTCGTTCTCGAGGCGCGCGAGATCGCCATCGACGCGCTTGCGCGTTGCGCGCCGCGCTCGTCGCGCCGGAGACGCCAGCAGCGATTGAACAAGGCGCTCGGTGTCGCGAACCGAGAGCGATTGCGCGACGATGCGTCCTGCCGCGGCGAGTTGCTGCGCCACCGGTAGCGCGAGCAGCGCGCGTGCATGGCCCATGTCGAGCTTGCCGTCGTGCAGCAGCTCCTGCACCGGCTTCGCCAGTTGTGCCAGACGCAGCAGGTTGCTCACGGCACTGCGCGAGCGTCCCACGGCCGCGGCGGCCGCTTCGTGCGTGAGCCCGAACTCCTCGATCAACCGGCCGATACCCTGCGCTTCTTCCAGCGGATTGAGGTCTTCGCGCTGGATGTTCTCGATGAGCGCCAGCGCCAGCGCGGCCTGGTCGGGCACCGTGCGCACCAGCGCGGGGACCTGCTTCAGACCCGCGCGCTGCGCAGCGCGCCAGCGTCGTTCGCCAGCGATGATTTCATAGCGTCCACCGTCGACCGGCCGCACGAGAATCGGCTGCATCACGCCTTGCGTCTTGATCGATTCGGCAAGCTCGGCAAGCGAGGCTTCATCCATGCGCGTACGCGGCTGGTATCTACCCGGGCCGACGCGCTCGACCGGCAGCGACTGCAGCGACTCGCCCTTCGCATCGTCCGAACCTGACAACAACGCATCGAGCCCGCGTCCCAGGCCCTTGAGCTTAGCCATGCAGCGCTCCTTGCGGAAGTTGAGCCGTCGCCTGCTCGTCCCGGCGCAGCATTTCGCCGGCGAGCGCGAGATACGCCTGCGCGCCCTTCGAGCTCTTGTCCAAATGCAGTGCGGGGATGCCGTAACTCGGTGCCTCAGCGAGCCGCACGTTGCGCGGGATGACCGTCCGGTACACCTTGTCGCCGAAATGTTTCTGCAGGTCGGCGGACACGTTGAGTGCAAGCGTGTTGCGCGGGTCGTACATCGTGCGCAGCAGGCCCTCGACCTCGAGGCGCGGATTCAGATGCGCTCGTACTTTGCGGATCGTCTGCACAAGGTCGGAGAGTCCTTCGAGCGCGTAGTACTCGCATTGCATCGGAATGAGTACGCTGTCCGCCGCGCACAACCCGTTGAGCGTGAGTAGCGACAGCGACGGCGGACAATCGAGAAGGATGAAATCGTAGTCGGCGGCGACCTCGGAGATGGCGGCGCGCATTTGCGACAGCGCCTCGGCGAGCGCGTCCTTGAGCCGGGATTCGCGCTCGGGCAGGTCGACCAGCTCCACTTCAGCTCCGGCCAGATCCCGATTCGACGGAACCAGGTCGAACGCTCCCGAGGGTGACGTCAGGCGAACGTCAGCGATTTTCTTTTCGCCAAGCAGAACCTGGTATACCGTGTGTGTGAGCGCACGCTTATCAACGCCGGCGCCCATGGTTGCATTGCCCTGCGGATCGAGATCGACCAGCAGTACCCGGCGCTTCATCGCGACCAGGCTGGCGGCAAGATTGACGCTGGTAGTGGTCTTGCCGACGCCGCCCTTCTGATTGGCGATGGCGATGATCTTGGTCATGCGAGCGCTTTCATGATGACGAGGTGGCGCTCGGCATCGACGCCGGGCACGCGCAAGAGTGGCATTGCGACAATGTGGACGGTCGGCGGCAATGCCGCAATTTCATCGTTCGGGAGCATGCCTTTCATCGCGAACCACTGGCCCCCGGGAGCAAGCAGATGGCGCGTCTGGGCAACGAACGTCGCAAGCGCGGAATAGGCGCGCGAGATGACCGCGTCAAAAAGAATACGAGGAGCGAAATCCTCGACGCGACTTGCAATCACCTCGACATTGGGAAGCGACAGCTCGATCGCTGCTTGCTCGAGGAACGCGGTTTTCTTGCGATTGCTATCGAGCAGCGTCACGTGCGCGTCCGGCCGCGCGATTGCCAGCGGGACGCCGGGCAATCCCCCGCCGCTGCCCACGTCGATCGCGCGCAGACCGCCTCCCGCCGGGAGATACGGCAGCATCGACAGCGAGTCGAGCAGATGGTGGGTGATCATTTGCGCCGGGTCGCGGATCGCGGTGAGGTTGTGAGTGCGGTTCCATTTGTCGAGCAACGCCACGTAGTCGCCCAGTCTTGCGCGTCCGGTGGCATCAATGTCCAGACCCAGCGCAACGATGCCCGCCGCGAGTACATCTGAATTTTGATCACCTTCGCGCTCGGGGCCGCCCGTCGCGCTCATGCAGTACGCTGCTGCGTGTTCGTGTTCGCGTCCACGGTCGCGAAACCTCGCTTCAGGTGCACCAGCAACAGCGCCACGGCCGCGGGGGTCATGCCGGAGATGCGCGTCGCCTGTCCGATCGTTTCCGGGCGATACAGGTTGAGTTTCTGCCAGACTTCATTCGACAGCCCCCGCACGTTGCGGTAATCGAGATCCGCCGGCAGCCGCAGCGTTTCCTGCGCCACGTGGCGGGCGATCTCTTCGTTTTGCCGATCGATATAGCCCGAATACTTGGTCGCGATCTCGACTTGCTCCGCGACCGTCGCATCGGCGACGGGCAGGCCGGCGCCCGTCAACGTGAGAAGGCTCGCGTAGTCCACACCGGGTCGGCGCAGCAGGTCGGCGAGCGAATACTCCCGTTCGATCGGCTGACCCAGCACCCGCTGCGCATCGTCCGCTGACAGCATTCCCGGATTGACCCACGTCGATTTGAGCCGCTCGAGTTCTTGCGCGATCGCGTCGCGCTTGCGGCAAAACGCATCCCACCGGCGGTCGTCGATCAGCCCCAGGCGACGACCCGTTTCGGTCAGGCGCAAGTCGGCATTGTCTTCACGCAGCTGCAGGCGATACTCGGCGCGGCTGGTAAACATGCGGTAGGGCTCGGTTACTCCACGCGTGACCAGGTCGTCGACCAGCACGCCCAGGTAGGCCTCGTCGCGGCGTGGCGTCCAGCCGTCCTCGCCGCGCGCGAAACGCGCTGCGTTGATCCCCGCCAGCAGCCCTTGGGCGGCGGCCTCTTCGTAGCCGGTGGTCCCGTTGATCTGCCCGGCGAAGAACAAACCGTGTATTGCCTTGGTCTCCAGCGTTGCCTTCAGTCCGCGCGGATCGAAATAGTCGTATTCGATCGCGTAGCCGGGCCGCAGCAGGTGCGCGTTCTCGCAGCCCTTGATGCTGTGGACGAGCGCCATCTGCACGTCGAACGGCAGCGAGGTCGAGATACCGTTCGGATAGATCTCGTGGGTATTCAGCCCCTCGGGCTCGAGGAAGATCTGATGGCTGGTCCGCTGCGCAAAACGAGTCACCTTGTCCTCGATCGACGGACAATAGCGCGGGCCCACGCCTTCGATCACGCCGGTGAACATCGGCGAGCGATCGAGACCGCCGCGAATGATGGCGTGCGTTTGCTCGTTGGTATGCGTGATCCAGCATGGGAGCTGGCGCGGGTGCATGCGCCGGTCGCCGACGTAGGAAAACACCGGCTCCGGCGTGTCCCCGGGTTGCACTTCGAGTTCAGTGAAATCGATACTTCGCCCGTCCAGGCGGGGTGGCGTTCCCGTCTTGAGCCTGCCCACCGGCAACTTCAGTTCGCGCAAGCGCGCGCCCAACGTGCGCGCTGGAGGTTCGCCCGCCCTGCCCGCCTCGTGCTGCGCGAGACCGACGTGAATCAATCCGGAGAGAAAGGTGCCGGTGGTGAGGACTACCGTATCCGCGGCAAAGCGGATACCAAGCTGGGTGACGACGCCGGTGACGTGCTCGCCTTCGAGCGTCAGGTCGTCGACCGCCTGCTGGAAAAGTGTCAGGTTGGCCTGGCTCTCGAGCCGTGACCGGATGGCTTGTTTGTAGAGCAGGCGATCAGCCTGCGCGCGTGTCGCGCGCACCGCCGGTCCCTTGCTCGAGTTCAGGGTGCGAAACTGGATGCCGGACTCGTCGGTCGCCAGCGCCATGGCGCCGCCCAGCGCGTCGACTTCCTTGACCAGATGACCTTTGCCAATGCCTCCGATCGATGGATTGCAGGACATTTGTCCAAGCGTTTCAATGCTGTGCGTCAGCAACAAAGTGCGCCTTCCCATGCGCGCGGCGGCCAGCGCAGCTTCGGTCCCGGCGTGCCCGCCGCCGACCACTATGACTTCGAATCGAGTTGGGAAGAGCATGTTTTTACACGAAAAACGTGGGCAAAGCCGAATTCGCGATCATACGCGAAAGCGGTACTCGCCGAAAGCGGCGTTAACCATGATCACCCCTGCGACGGCGTCACAGTGGCTGTTCCACGTGGAACGCGAAGGCGCCCTGTTTCACGTGAAACGCCCGCCGGCGTGCCGCATCGCTCGAGGTGTCTAGTGCTATTGCGGAGGTTCGGAGGACTCCCGCACGATGACCTTCACCGCCAGGGTCGGTGGCCGCGCGACCCGACCTTCGAGCAGCGCGAAAACGTACTCTGCGGCGGCAATGCCTGCGTCGCGCGCGGGAACCCGCAGCGTCGTCAGGGAGGGCACGGTGTGCCGGGCCAGATCCGAATCGCCCAGGCCGACGACGGTCAGCTCCCGGGGCACGGCGATGGCCCGCCGCTGACACTCGTCCAGAACGCAAGCCGCCGCTGCATCGCTGTCGCAGATCACGGCGGACGGTGGTGCTGGCCGCGCGAGCAGCTTCGGCAGCACCTCGGCGACGCCTCGTCGCATGTCCCCGGCCGTGGTGACGCCAGACAGGTCGACATCGCAGTCGCCCAACGCGGTGCGCACCGCCGCGACACGCAGGTCGCCCGCGCCCGCAAGTAGTGCGACGTTGCGGTGTCCCAGCTCGCGCAGGTAACGCACCGCAAGAGCCTGCGCCCGGGCGCGATCGAAGCCGCTGGCGCTGCTGAGCTGCAGCCCCGGGTCCGCGCCATCCAACGAAGCCCATGGCGCGCGCCTACGGACGCCCTCCCCGACGGCGTGGACGGGAACGGCGCCGCCACCGAAAAGTACGACGTCCGCCCGGCGCGCGTCGAATTCACGCAGGCATCTCGCAGTTTCCGCTTCGGTCTGCGCTCCGATGACCGTCAGCAACGCAACGTCCCGGGCGGAAAACAGGGGCGCCATCGCGTCGAGCATCCTGGCAACGATCGCATCGTCCATGCTGCCAAGGATCACGCCAACCAGCCTGCGTGGATGCCCCGACAAGGCTTGAGCGGCTGCGTTCGGGACATAGCCCATCGCTTGCGCCGCGCGCTCGACCTGCTCCCTGACTTGTTCGCTGACAAGGTCCGGACGAGTCAGCGCGCGCGAGGCCGACGCCACCGACACGCCTGCGGCCTTGGCGACGTCACGCAGCGTGAGCGCAGCGGTCGGCAGCACGCGCCGACGTCGGCGTCTGGTCACCTGGCCGGGCGAGTCGGCACTCACGCGAGGCGCCGGCGCGCTGCCGAACTTGCGCTTATTGACATACGCATTGAAAATAGCTCATGCATATCAGTACCAGACTTGGTAACCGTTTACTGCAATCGGTTGCCGCAATTGTTTCCTGCAATCGATTGCAACGGCGAAGACAGCATAGCGCCGGTGCGATCTCTGCGCAAGCCGCGCGCCAACCATGATCAAGCTACTTTGTGTCGGCCATTCTGCGCTCGACGCCATCTACGCCGTGCCGGCGATCCCGACGATTCCGACCAAGGTCCTGGCGACGGCCTTTACTGAATCCGGCGGCGGCATGGCCGCCAACGCCAGCGTGGCGGCAAGGCGCCTAGGGGCCGAGGCTCACTATTGCGGCCGCCTGGGAACCGACCCCACCGGCGAGCGCATCATCGCGCAACTGGTCGCCGAAGGTGTCGACGTCGATCTGGTTCGCCGCGTCGATCATTGCCAATCGCCGATCGCCGCGATACTGGTCGGCGCCGACGGCGAGCGTCTCATCTGCATCTACAACGATCCCGCGCTCGATCCGAGTCCCGACTGGTTGCCGCTACAGTCGATTCCGACATTCCACGCCGTGCTCACCGACGTGCGCTGGCCTGCGGGTGCGCGCCGCGTGCTCGATGCCGCGCGCGCGGCTTCCGTTCCGAGTGTGTTCGATGGCGACGTCGGCGAGCCCGATGCGTTGCGCGATTTGTGCAGCCGTTGCGACTACGCGATCTTTTCGACGCCGGGCCTCGCGCTCGCGACGGACACGCACGACGTGGCGGAAGGATTGCGCCGCGCGCAGAAACTCACTTCCGCGATCGTCGGCGTTACGCAGGGTGAGGAGGGCATGCTCTGGATCGAAGACGGAAGCGAACGGCGCGAACGTGCGCCGTCAGTCACTGCCATCGACACGCTGGCAGCCGGTGACGTGTTTCATGCCGCGTTCGCAATCGCGATTGGCGAAGGTGCCACCGTCGCCGAAGCAGCTCGATTTGCCAATGCCGCCGCCGCGATCAAGTGCACGCGCTCCGGCGGGCGCCTGGGTGCGCCGACGCGCGCGGAGGTCGACGCCCTGCTTGCAATGCGAGTGCAATGAAAAAGGGCGCGTTGCCGCGCCCTTGATCCATGTGAGAAAACGCCGCTGCAGCTCAGTGCGCGAGCCGGGTCTGCAACGCACGGCGCAATGCCGCAAGCGCAGCCGGCTGCTTCGCGCCGAGTTTCGCGAACAGTTGATCGTGCGCACGCAACTCCGTCTCCCATCGTGCGTGGTCCAACGCCATGACCTGCGCGAATCGTTCCGGTCCGAAATCGAGGCCGCGCCAGTCGAGATCGGCGTAATCCGGCTGCAGTCCCAGGGGCGCCGGGCTCGCGTGCGAACGGCCCAGGCATCGCTCGACGATCCATTTCAGCACGCGCATGTTCTGCCCGAACCCCGGCCAGACGAACTTGCCGTTGGTATCGGTGCGAAACCAGTTGACGTTGAAGATGCGCGGCGGATGCGCGACCTTGGTCCCCATGGCCAGCCAGTGCGCGAAATAGTCGCCGATGTGGTAGCCGCAGAAGGGCAGCATCGCGAACGGATCGCGGCGCACTTCGCCGACCGCACCCGTTGCCGCGGCGGTGGTCTCGGAACCCATCGTCGCGGCCTTGTACACGCCGTCTTCCCATGTCGTCGCCTCGACCACCAGCGGCACGGTGTCGCTGCGCCGCGCGCCGAAGATGAACGCCGAGATCGGCACACCCGCCGGATCGTCCCACTGCGGATCGAGCGACGGACAGCGGGTAGCGGCAACGGTGAAGCGTGCGTTGGGATGCGCGGCCTTGCGCCCGCATCCAGGCGTCCACGATTGCCCCTGCCAGTCGGTCAGATGCGCCGGCGCCTCCTTGGTCATGCCTTCCCACCATACGTCGCCGTCATCGGTCAGCGCGACGTTGGTGAAGATCGTGTCGCGCTCGAGTGTTTTCATCGCGTTCGGGTTCGATGCGTACGACGTGCCCGGCGCGACGCCGAAGTAGCCGGCCTCGGGATTGATCGCATGCAGGTAACCGTCGGCATGCGGTTTGATCCACGCGATGTCGTCTCCGATGGTCGTCACCGTCCATCCGTCGAGACCTTCGGGAGGAATCAGCATCGCAAAGTTGGTCTTGCCGCAGGCGCTGGGGAACGCCGCAGCGACGTAGGCTTTCTCGCCGGCGGGCGAGGTCACGCCGAGGATGAGCATATGCTCGGCCAACCAGCCTTCGTCGCGTCCCATCACCGAGGCGATGCGCAGCGCAAAGCATTTCTTGCCGAGCAGGGCATTGCCACCGTAGCCCGAACCGTAACTCCAGATTTCGCGCGTTTCCGGAAAATGCACGATGTACTTGTGCTGCGCGTTGCACGGCCATTTCATGTCGTCGCTGACCCGGCGCCAGCGGCGCGCCCACCGAATGCACGCAAGGCACGAACGCGCCATCGGTGCCGAGCACGTCGTATACCGCGCGTCCCATGCGCGTCATCACGCGCATGCTCACCGCGACGTACGGGCTGTCGGTGAGTTCGATGCCGACGTGCGCGATCGGGCTGCCGAGCGGGCCCATGGAGAAGGGCACCACGTAGAGCGTACGCCCGCGCATGCAACCTTCGAAGAGTTCGTCGAGCGTCTTGCGCATCGCCGCGGGGGCGCGCCAGTTGTTGGTCGGCCCCGCGTCGTCCTCGCGCTCGCTGCATATGAACGTGCGGTCCTCGACGCGCGCGACGTCGGAAGGATCGGAGCACGCCAGATAGCTGTTCGGACGCTTCGCCGGATCGAGCTTCTGCAGCATTCCGCTGGCGACCATCTCGGCGCAAAGCCGGTCGTACTCGGCCTGCGAGCCGTCGCACCAGACGATGCGTTCGGGTTGGGTTATCGCGGCGATGTCGTGCACCCAGGCGCGCAGACGGTCGTGACGAACGTAGCTCGGCGCATCGACGGCTGCGGCGAATGCGGGCATGAGATCGGGATGGTTCATAGGCGGAGGAGGGCGGCCCGGGAAAACGCGCACGCTTGCATGGCGGCGCTGGGGCTCTGAAGGGTAATACGCAACTTTAGCATGCGCGCGATACTCGCCGTAACGGTCAGGCCACTGGGCCGCCATCGTGCCCGGATGCACCGCTGTCGTGCACAGCACCGCGGTCTGGCGTGCGGCGCCTGCTCTGCAGCCAGGCAAACAGCGGGCCCGTACACAGAAGCAGCAGAACGATCCGCGCGACATGAAACGACGTCACCAGCGGTACGCCGAGCTCGAGCACTTTGGCGGTGATCGCCATTTCGGCGACACCGCCCGGCGCGGTCGCCAGGATCAGCGTTGCCGGATGGATGCCCGTCAGGCGCGCGAGCGCGAGCGCAAACAGCGCCGACAGGACCATCGCGATGACGACCGTCGCCGCCACCGCGCCGACAAAGCGCGGCGCGCGACGCAGAAAACTGCGGTTGAAGCGCGAGCCCAGCGCGCATCCGAGCAACAGTTGCGCGAGATTGACCAGCCAGCGCGGCACCGCGGAAGCGGTCAATGCAAGCGCCGTCAGTGGGATCGCGACTGCCAGCGCGCCAAGCACGAATGCGTTGGGTGCGTTCAGGCGCTGCGCAACGAACCCGCCGGCGAGCGTCGCGACCAGCAGCGTCGCGAGAACCGGCCAATGGACGTCGCTCGCGCTGGCCAGGAACGGATCGGCGCCGTGCAGCCTGAGCGCGGCATAGATCGACGGCACGCTGACCACGACGATCAGGATGCGCAGCGATTGAGCCGCGGCGACCTCGTCGACACGCGCGCCGAAGCGCTCGCCGAGGACGGTCATTTCGGCGGCACCTCCGGGAACGCTGGCAAAAAGCGCCGTCGTGCGATCGGTGCCGGCAATGGCCGACAGTACAAAGCCGCAGGCGTAGCCCAGCGCGATGGCAAACAACGCGCCCAGCACGAGCATCCACGCGACCGACCCCACGTGCGCAACCACCGTCGGCGTGAAATAGAGTCCGAGCGCAGTGCCGATGATCCACTGCCCCGCCTGGCGACCGCCGCGGGGCGCGGTCACGTGCAGGCCGCAAATGCGCACCATCGCGACCGCGAGCATCGGCCCGATCATCCACGGCAGCGGCACGTGCACCGCTTCGCATGCCAGCGCGGCGACCAAGCCGATGGCCAGCGCGCCAGCCGGCAACACCAGCGCGTGGATTCGTGGATTCATTTGCCGATGCAGAACCGGCTGAATATTTCGCCGAGCAAATCGTCGGCACTGAACTTGCCGGTGATTGCCGAAAGTGCGGCCTGCGCCCCGCGCAATTCTTCTGCGACCAGTTCGAGCGCTGGCGGGGTGACCGCCAGTTGCGTCGCCCCCGCATCGAGGTGGCTTGCCGCGGTGGCCAGTGCATGGAGGTGTCGTGCACGAGCCAGAAACGTTCCCTCCATGTCTTCGTGCACGCCAGCCACCTCGAGAATTGCGTCCTCGAGCAGCTCGACGCCGGCACCTGTTTTCGCGGACAACCAGACCGTCCGGCGAGCGCCGTCGCGCGTCACGCGCGGCGTGTCGCCGGACAAATCGATCTTGTTGCGCGCTTCGATGCGTTGCAACGCCGGAGGCAGGCGCGCCTCGAGCGATCCCGCACGGCCCTGCGCATCGCGCGCATCGGTGACGATCAACGCCAGATCGGCGCGCTCGATCGCCGCCCACGTGCGCTCGATGCCAATCGATTCGACGGCATCGGTGGCTTCGCGCAAGCCGGCCGTATCGATCAGGTGCAACGGAATGCCACGGATCTCGACGCTGCTGCGTATGGCGTCGCGTGTAGTCCCTGCAATTGGGGTGACGATCGCGACCTCATCGCCGACCAGCCGGTTGAGCAGGCTCGACTTGCCGACGTTGGGGGCGCCAATGAGCACCACATCGAGTCCTTCCCGCAGCAGGCTACCCTGGCGCGAGCGGTCGAGCAGGCGGTCGACTCGCGCTCGCAATGCCGAAAGCTTCTCGCGCGCTTTGGTGGCGCCGAGTAACTCGATCTCCTCGTCGGGAAAATCGAGCGTCGCTTCGGTGAACATGCGCAGATCGATCAGCGCGTCGACGATGCCTTGCACTTCGCGCGAGAACGCGCCCGAGAGACTGCGCGCCGCGGCACGCGCCGCAGTCGCGCTGGCGGCATCGATCAGGTCGGCGACGCTCTCGGCCTGCGCCAGGTCCAGCTTGCCGTTGAGAAACGCGCGCTGCGTGAATTCGCCCGGCAGCGCCAAGCGTGCGCCGAGCGCGAGACAACGTCCGAGGATCAACGCCAGAACCGCGGGGCCGCCGTGTCCATGCAGTTCAAGTACGGTCTCGCCGGTGTACGACGCCGGCGCGGGAAAGAGCAGCGCGAGACCCTGGTCGAGAACTTCGCCGTGCTCGCCATGAAAATTGGTCAGCGTCGCTTCGCGCGGCGTCAGCGCGCGGCCGACGATGCCGTCGACGACGCGCGCCAGGTCCGGCCCGACACGCGCACCACGCCGATGCCGCCGCGACCCGGCGGCGTCGCGATCGCGGCGATGACGTCGGCGCGCGGCGGGCTGGTCAACACCGCCGCATGCCTCGCGCATCGGCGCGGGCCGTGGTCACGTCTAGCGGCGCTTCGCTGCCGCGACCGCCGCTTCGCGCTCGAGCACCCGGTTCATGTGCCACTGCTGGAGGATCTGCAGTGTGTTGTTGACCAGCCAGTAGAGCACCAGACCGGACGGAAAGAAGATGAACATCACCGAGAACGCGATCGGCATGATCTGCATCACCTTCGCCTGCACCGGATCCTGGATCGGCGTGGGCGAGAGTCGCACCTGCAGGTACGCGGTGATCGCGTAGATCACCGGCAAGACGAAATAGGGATCGGGTGCGGAGAGATCGTGAATCCAGAGTATCCATGGCGCATGGCGCAATTCCACCGCGGACAGCAGCACCCAGTAGAGCGCGATGAAGACCGGGATCTGCACCACGATCGGCAGGCAACCGCCGAGCGGGTTGATCTTCTCGGTCTTGTACATCTCCATCATCTTGATCTGCAGCTGCTGCTTGTCGCTGCCGTACTGCGCCTGCAGCGCCTTCATCTTCGGCGCGATGACCTTCATCTTTGCCATCGAGCGGGCGCTGGCATGGTTCAACGGGTAGAACGCGGCCTTGATGATGATCGTGAGCAGGACGATCGCCCATCCCCAGTTGTGAACGATGCCGTAGAGCCACTTCAGCAGCCAGAACAAAGGCGCGGCGAGGATGGTGAAGATGCCGTAGTCGACGACCAGGTCGAGCCCGGGCGCGAGCTTGGCGAGCACGTCCTGCTCCTGCGGTCCGACATAGAGCGGCACCTTGATCGCGCCGGTGCCCCCCGGCGCGATCGCCGCCGACTGCACGATCACGCCGTCGGCGTAGAGGCCGTTATCGAGCTTCTTGGCGTAGAACTCGCGCGGCGACTTCGGCGTTTCCGACGGCAGCCATGCAGCGAGGAAGTAGTGCTCGATCATCCCTGCCCAGCCGTTGTCGGTGTTCTTGGTGAACAACGGGCTTGCGCGTGGGGTCGGCCGCCACCTTGTCCAGGTCGCCGAATTCGACCTTCTTGAATTTGTCGGTCTCGTTGTAGACGACCGGCCCCGTGTAGGCGGCGGGCGCCATCGAGCTCTGCACATTCGGCGTCTTGGTGTCGCGGGTCAGCTGGAAATAGGCATACGGTGCGATCGGCGCGGCGCCGGCGTTGGTGATCTGGTAATCGACGTCGATGACGTAGCTGCCGCGATGGAAGGTCAGCGTCTGCACGACCTTGTCGCCGCTTGCCGTGGTGGCCTGCAGTTTGAGCTCGAGCTTGTCCATGCCGGGCGCGAGTTCGCGCGGCCCGGGCAGCGCCTGCCACAGGGTGCGGTGATTGGGCATGCCCTCGCCGAGCAGGCCCGACTGCGCGATGAACGTGCGCTCGGCATTGCGCTGGAGCAGCACATAGGGCTTGGTCTCGTCGTTGGTGTCGCGATGCGCGGCGAGCGACAACTGCGTCAGCACGCCGCCCAGGGTGTCGACCTCAGCCGTGAACAAGTCGGTCTTGATGCTGACTTTCTCGCCCGATTGAACCGCGGCGGGCGCGGTGCCCGGCACTGCGGGCACGCCGGATGCACCCGGCACGCCGGACGCGGTGCCGCCGCTGGGTCGCGGCGCATCGACTGCGCCCGCCGGGGCGGTGCCCGGTGCGCTGCTGATGACCGGCACCGGCGGTTTGTGGTCGCGCTGCCACGCCTCCCACAGAAACAGTGCGGAGAACGAAAAAATGACGAACAGGATCAGTCGTTGGGTGTCCATGAACGCAGTCAGGTGTGGTTGCGGCTAACGATCAGGGGACCGGGTCGAAGCCGCCCGGATGATATGGGTGACAGCGCCCGAGGCGACGCAACGTCAGCCAGCTTCCCTTCAACGCGCCGTGGCGATGGACGGCTTCGCACGCGTAATGGGAGCAGCTGGGATAGAACCGGCAATGCGGGCCCAGCAGCGGACTGATCGCATACTGGTAACCGCGCAGGAGGAGGAGCAGCAGCGATTTCATGATTGGCTCGGAGCGACGAGTGCGTCAAGGAGTTCCGCCGCTTCGCGCGCCAACCCCGGCAGCGCCGCGCGCGGGCAGCTGGCACGCAGGCGCAGCACGATGTCGAAGCGGCTCACTGCCGGTCGCCTAAGGCGCACCGCTTCACGCATCATTCGCCGCACGTAGTTGCGATCCACCGAGCGCGGCAGTTGCTGTTTGCCGATCACGTAGCCGACGCGACCCACCTCGCCAGACGCGGCAACCGCCAACAACTGGAGATGGCGCGCGGCGGACCGGCGCCCCTCGCGGAACAGCGTGGCAAACGCGGCTGCTCCGGCGAGCCGATGGCGCTTGGCGGATGCGATTGGGCGTTTCGGCCGAGTCGGCTAGACAGCGAGCCGGGCCCGACCCTTGGCGCGACGTGCGCGCAACACCCTGCGCCCGCCGGCGGTCTTCATTCTGCTGCGAAATCCGTGGGTGCGCTTGCGGCGGACGACCGACGGCTGGTAAGTGCGTTTCATGATGGCGCCTTGTTCGGAAAAAGCCTTATATTAGAGCGTTTTGCGCACCATGCTGTCAAGGTGAATCACGCAAGACGACCCCGCGTGGCGCTGTGGATAACTCTCGCCGGGACGGAGTACAATGGGCCAGCAGCGGGATCCTCGCGGAGCCCGCTTTTTTCATCTTCTGGCGCGCCGTAGCACCCCACCATGTCGACCCCCGTATTCTGGCAAAGTTGCCTGGATTCCTTTCAGCGCGAGCTCACTGCGCAGCAGTTCAACACCTGGATCCGCCCGCTGCGCCTCGAATTTGCCGGCGACGGCCTGCGCCTGATCGCGCCCAACCGCTTTGTCCTGCAATGGGTCAAGGAGCGCTTCGCCGGCAGGATCGAGGAACTCGCCGGCGTCGCCAGCGGGCGCCCGCAACGGCTGGCCTTCGTGGTCGCCGAAGCGACCGACCGCGCACCGGCCGCCGCGCCGCAGGCCGCCAAGGCCCCCGACGCCGTCCCGGCTGCCGCCCGACGCGGCGAACAGGCGAGCCTCAATCCCGGCTTCAGTTTCGCCGCCTTCGTCGCCGGCAAGGCCAACCAACTCGCCCGCGCCGCCGGCATGCAGGTCGCCGACCATCCCACCTCGTACAACCCGCTGTTCGTGTATGGCGGTGTTGGCCTGGGCAAGACGCACCTGATCCAGGCTATCGGCAACCAGATCCTGGAAAACAATCCCGAGGCGAAGATCCGCTACATCCACGCCGAGACCTATGTTTCGGACGTAGTACGCGCCTACCAGCACAAGGCATTCGACGAATTCAAGCGCTATTACCGTTCACTGGATCTGCTGCTGATCGACGACATCCAGTTCTTCAACGGCAAGAACCGCACGCAGGAGGAATTCTTCTACCTGTTCAACACGCTCATCGAAGCGCGCAAGCAGGTCGTCATCACCTGCGACACGTACCCGAAGGAAATCTCGGGTATGGAAGAACGCCTGATCTCGCGCTTCGGCTGGGGACTCACCGTCGCGCTGGAGCCTCCGGAGTTGGAAATGCGTGTCGCGATCCTGCTCTCGAAGGCGGCGCAGACCGGGATGAAATTCGACGAACAGGTCGCGTTCTTCATCGCCAAGCACATCCGCTCCAACGTGCGCGAACTCGAAGGCGCACTCAAGCGGGTGCTCGCCTACTCGAGTTTTCACGGCCAGGAAATCTCGCTCTCGGTTGCCAAGGACGCGCTGCGCGACCTGCTCGCCGTGCAGAACCGCCAGATCTCCATCGAGAACATCCAGAAGACCGTCGCGGACTACTACAAGATTCGTATCTCCGACATGCATTCGAAGAAGCGTTCGCGTGCGGTGGCGCGACCGCGCCAGGTGGCGATGGCGCTCGCCAAGGAACTGACCCAGCTTTCGCTACCCGAAATCGGTAGCAATTTCGGCGGTCGCGATCACACGACCGTGCTGCATGCCTGCCGGCAGATCGCCAAGCTTCGCGAGTCGGTTCCGGAGATCAGTCACGACGTCAATTTTCTGCTGCAGGTGCTGCGAAACTGACGTATCGAGACGGTATGAATCACGTCCGAAACGGTCTATAATTTGTTGATTAACAGCCGCAAAGCGCTGCCCCCGGTTTGATCCCCAATCGGTCCACAGGCTGCACACGTTTTCTCCCGCCGGATAGCGTTGGCGCAACTCACGGGCGCGATGGACATTTCTCCCGTTGTACCGAAAACACCTCGACTCCTATTAGTTGTTACTAGGTTTAAACAATGCAATTAAAACAGATACCCAGAGACGCGCTACTCAAGCCGTTGCAGGCGGTATCGGGCATCGTCGAGCGGCGACACACGCTGCCGATTCTCGCCAACGTCCTGCTCGAGCAGAAGGAGGGTCGTCTCTACGTCACCGCCACCGATCTCGAAATGCAGATCACGGCGCACACCGAACTCGCAGGCAAGCAGGACCAGGCGATCACCGTCGCCGCGCGCAAGTTGCAGGACCTGTTGCGCGCACTGCCCGAGGACGCGAGTGTGACTACGGAGACCACGGCGAGTCGCATGACCGTGCGCGCGGGGCGCTCGCGCTTCAACCTGCAGACGCTGCCCGCCGGCGACTATCCACGCATCAGTCTCGCGCAGGAAAAGCAGCAGGCGATCACGCTGGCGCAGAAGGACTTTCGCGGCCTGCTCAAGCTCGCCGAATTCGCGATGGCGCAGCAGGACATCCGCTACTACCTCAACGGCATGCTACTGGTTGTCGACAAGGGTCTGTTGCAGACGGTTGCGACCGACGGCCACCGGCTCTCCTACGCGAGCCTGGCGGTGCCGGGCGACTACACGCGCCAGGAGGTCATTCTGCCGCGCAAGACGGTGCTCGAGCTGGGCAAGCTGCTCGAGGACAGCGACTCGGAACTCAAGATCGACCTGCTCGCAAACCAGGTGCGATTCCGTTTCGCCAACATCGAACTGGTGAGCAAGGTCGTCGATGGCAAGTTCCCGGACTACAACCGGGTGATCCCGACCGGGCATTCCAAGCAGATCGAGCTGTCGCGCATCGAGCTGCTGCAGGCGCTGCAGCGGGCGGCGATCCTGTCCAACGAAAAGTTTCGCGGCGTGCGCGTCGTGCTCGCGGCGGACCAGCTCAAGATCATCTGCACGAACAGCGAGCAGGAAGAAGCCGAGGAAGAGCTCGAGGTCCCCTACAAGGGCGAAGCGCTCGATATCGGCTTTAACATCACCTATCTACTCGACGTGCTTCACAACCTCGGCACCGAGCGCGTCGTGCTGGCATTCGGCGATGCCAATTCGAGCGCCCTGGTCACCATGCCCGAGCGTGAAGACTACAAATACGTCGTCATGCCAATGCGAATTTGAAGCGCGCGACGACACTCTGCGGCCAGCGAACGGCGCCGACCCAGAGTCGGCGTCGGCGTTTTTAACGGCGCACTACAGCGAGAAAAAAGCGAATGAATCTACCGAATCCGAAGCCCTTGAACGATGGCAGCGACTACGGTGCGGACAGCATCAAGATCCTCAAGGGACTCGAGGCAGTGCGCAAGCGCCCGGGCATGTACATCGGCGACACTTCCGACGGGACCGGTTTGCATCACATGGTGTTCGAAGTCCTCGACAACGCCATCGACGAGGCGTTGGGTGGTTTTTGCGACGATATCAAGGTCATCATTCACGCCGACAACTCTGTCTCGGTGCTCGACAACGGACGCGGCATTCCTACCGACATCAAGGACGACGACGAGCTCAAGCGCTCGGCGGCCGAAATCGTGATGACCGAGCTGCACGCGGGCGGAAAGTTCGACCAGAACTCGTACAAGGTCTCCGGCGGATTGCACGGCGTCGGCGTATCAGTGGTCAACGGCTTGTCGGAGTGGCTCAAGCTCAAGATCTGGCGCGACGGCAAGGCGCATCAGATCGAATTCCGCGATGGCGTACCCGTGGCGCCCCTCGCGCTCATCGGGCCGACCGAGCGACGTGGTACCGAAGTGCATTTCATGGCGGCAAAAACGACTTTCGGACAGGTCGAATATCACTACGACATCCTGGCGCGTCGCATTCGCGAGCTTTCGTTCCTCAACAACGGCGTGAAGATCGAGCTGGTCGACCAGCGCGACGGCAAGAGCGAGAATTTTGCGTTCTCGGGAGGCATCAAGGCATTCGTCGAATACATGAATCGAAGCAAGAGCGTGCTGCACTCGAAGATCTTCCACGCGGTCGGCGAAAAGGACGGCACCATCGTCGAAGTCGCGATGCAATGGAACGATTCCTACGCGGAGTCGGTGCAGTGCTTCACCAACAACATCCCGCAGCGCGATGGCGGCACGCACCTGACCGGTCTGCGCCAGGCGATGACGCGCACGCTGAACAGCTACATCGAAAAGGAAGAGCTGGCCAAGAAGGCGAAGGTCGAGACTACCGGCGATGACATGCGCGAAGGCCTGACCTGCGTGCTCTCGATCAAGGTTCCGGAGCCCAAATTCTCGTCGCAGACCAAGGACAAGCTGGTGTCGTCCGAAGTGCAACCGATCGTGCAGGAAGTCGTGGGCAGCAAACTCAACGAGTTCCTGCTCGAGAACCCGACCGACGCACGCATCATCTGCAGCAAGATCATCGACGCGGCCCGGGCGCGGGAGGCGGCGCGCAAGGCGCGGGAACTAACGCGTCGCAAGGGGGTCTTGGACGGGATGGGCTTGCCCGGAAAACTTGCCGACTGCCAGGAGCGCGACCCGGCACTGTGCGAAATCTATCTGGTCGAGGGTGACTCGGCGGGTGGGTCCGCGAAGCAGGGACGTGATCGCAAATTCCAGGCAATCCTGCCGCTGCGCGGCAAGATTCTCAACGTCGAGCGCGCGCGCTTCGACAAACTCATCAGCTCGCAGGAAATCCTGACGCTGATCACGGCGCTGGGCACGGGTTTCGGCAAGGACGAATACAACGCCGACAAGCTGCGCTACCACCGTATCATCATCATGACCGACGCCGACGTCGACGGTTCGCACATTCGTACCTTGCTGCTGACTTTCTTCTACCGGCAGATGCTCGACCTGGTCGAACGTGGCCACATCTACATCGCGCAGCCGCCGCTTTACAAGGTCAAGCAGGGCAAGGAAGAGAACTACCTCAAGGACGACCTGGACCTGAAGCAGCACCTGCTCAAGGTGGCGCTGAAGGGCGCCGAGCTCGTGCCCGGTACCGGCCTGCCCGCGCTGTCGATCTCTGCGCTGGAGAATGTCGCGCGGCAATACCTGCTTGCCGAAGCCGTGATCGATCGCCTGTCGCGGCTGATCGACGCGGCCGCACTGCATGCGTTGCTTACTGGCGTGAAGCTGGACCTGACCAGCGCCGCCTCGGCCCAGACCAGTGCCGCTGAACTTGCGCGTGCGATCGCCAACCCGGAGGTGAGCGTGGAAGCGCGCTACGACATCCAGGCCGAGCAGGAGCGCCTGGTGATCGTGCGTACACGGCACGGCACGCCGCACACAACGGCCATCGATGCCGACTTCATTGCCAGCGGCGACTACGCGCAATTGAAATCCTCCGCCGAAGTCCTGCAGGGAATGATGCGCGTGGGCGCGACCGTGCGTCGCGGCGAACGCAGTGCTGCGGTGCTGACTTTCAAGGACGCGCTCGACTGGCTGCTCGCCGAAGCGCGAGACGCGGTGTCGATCCAGCGCTACAAGGGCCTGGGCGAGATGAATCCGCAGCAACTGTGGGAGACAACCATGGATCCCAAGGTGCGACGGTTGCTCAAAGTGCAGATCGAGGACGGTATTGCCTCGGATGAGATCTTTACGACGCTGATGGGCGAGCAGGTGGAGCCCCGGCGCGAATTCATCGAAGCCAATGCACTCGGAGTGCGCAACCTCGATGTCTGATCGGGGAGAGTTGCGCGGGTCGCGCTGGCGGGCAGGAATTCTCGCCGCCGCTGCGGCGGTACTCGTCTTCGCGTTGCCCATGCGCGCCGGCGCGGCACTCGCCGTCGACGGCAGCGAAGTTCCGACGCAGAGACTCATTGTCAAGTTTCGCGAAAGTCCGACGGCGACGCGCCAAAGCCTGTCCGCAGCCGGCCGCGTTGCTGCGCTGGCGGCGGAAGGCGGTGTGACGCTCAGGACGCTTCGGACGATGGCGCTGGGCGCGCACGTCGTCGAACTCGGAAGCGCGGTGCCGTTACGCGAGGCGCGTGACATCGCGCGACGCCTCGCTGCCAGTGCCGATGTGGAATATGTCGAGCCCGACCGCCGATTGCACGCCAGGCGAACCCCCAACGATCCTTTGTTTGGCCAGCAGCAGGTCTACCTTGGCAATGGTGCCAACGCCATCGCGGCCGTCGGCGCATGGGACACGACGACAGGTGCCGGCAGCACGATCGTCGCCATCCTCGACACGGGGTATCGACCTCATGGCGACCTGGCCGGTCGTATCCTGCCCGGCTACGATTTCATCGGTGATATTCCCACCGCCAACGACGGCGACGGACGCGATGCCGACGCCAGCGATCCCGGCGACTGGGTAACGCAAGCCGACATTGACGGGCCGTTTCGAGGCCAGGGCTGCACCATCGAGAACAGCAGCTGGCACGGGACCAATGTAGCCAGCGTTATCTTCGCCAATTCCAACAACAACAGCTACGTCGCCGGAATCGACTGGGCAGCGCGCTTGCTCCCGGTGCGCGTGCTCGGCAAATGCGGTGGGTTCATTTCAGATATTGCCGATGCGATCATATGGGCCTCTGGCGGCAACGTTCCCGGCGTTCCGGCCAATCCCTATCCCGCGCAGGTGATCAATCTGAGCCTTGGCGGTGACGGGTCCTGCTCGGCGACCTCGCAGGCCGCGATCAATACGGCGCTCGCGGGCGGCACGACGCGAGCCATCGTTACCGTGGCCGGCAACGAATCGACCGATGTCGCAATGTCCGAGCCGGCAAGTTGCGATGGCGTGATCACGGTCGCGGCCACCAACAGCCTGGGCAATCGCGCGTCCTATAGCAACTTTGGATCGAAGGTTGCGATCAGCGCGCCGGGTGGCGATCCCGATGCCGTGGCCAACGACTGGATCACCGTGCTCGACAACACTGGCATCACGGTTCCGTCTGCAGACACCAGTGCGAAGGTCGCGGGAACCAGTTTCTCGGCACCCATGGTGGCGGGCGTCGTTTCGCTGATGTTATCGGTTGCTCCGAACCTCACCCCGGCGCAGATTCGCGCGGTGCTTACCTCCACGGCGCATGCGTTTCCACCCGGCTCGACTTGCGCCACCGCGACCTGCGGCGCGGGCATCGTCAATGCGCAAGCCGCCGTCCTCGGCGCGCAAGCGCTCGCCGGCGGTGGTGGCGGCGGCACCAACTACCAGGGGCTCTGGTGGGCGACGGGCGGCCTGGAGTCCGGATGGGGCATCAATTTCGCGCACCAGCGCGACACCATCTTCGCCACCTGGTTCACCTACGACACGACCGGCAAAGCCTGGTGGTTGTCGATGACGGCGAACAAGACCGGCGACGGCGTCTACAGCGGTACGCTGTTCCAGACCAACGGCCCGGCGTTCAATGCGGTGCCCTTTAGCCCCACACCGAGCTATGCGCCGGTCGGCACTGGCACACTCACGTTTTCCGGCCCGCGGACAGGGACCTTCGCCTACAACATCACCGGCGTGGCGCCCCAAATCAAGACCATCGAGCTGCAGGTTTTCGGGGCAGTACCGACCTGCGTATGGGGCGAGCAGACGGACCTGACCACGGCGACCAATTACCAGGACCTGTGGTGGGTGGCGGGCGGGGCGGAGTCCGGTTGGGGAATCAACCTGACGCACCAGGGCACGACGATCTTCGCCACGTGGTTCACCTACGACGTCAACCACAATCCGCTCTGGTATTCGGTCACCGCGCCGCAAACGGCGGTGGGAACCTACGCCGGTAGGCTGCTCAGGACGACCGGTCCGGCGTTCAATGCGGTTCCCTTCAACCCTGCCGCGGTGCAGCGCGTCGACGTAGGGTCGGCAACGCTGAGCTTCAGCAACGGCAATACCGGCAACTTCTCCTACGTGGTGAACGATGGGGCCAACGTCGGCACGCAGACCAAGGCGATCACCCGCCAGGTCTTCGTCTCACCCGGCACCGTTTGCCACTAGCGGCGCGAGCTACCCGGCGAGGGGCCCCATGCGCAGCATGGGGATCGACGGCAGAGCGAGTCGACGCTGCGGCGGACACGCAAACGCAACGCGCTTGCGGTAACGATCTGAGGAGGCCGCCGTACGCTCAGCGTTCGTCGAGCAGTCGGTCGCGATGCAGAAGCGCGGGAAACAGCCGCATCCATAGCAGCACCACAACCACGGTTCCGACTCCGCCCAGCAGCACCGCGGGCACCGTGCCCAGCCACGCTGCGGTCACGCCCGACTCGAACTCGCCGAGTTGGTTCGATGTGCCGATGAACACCGAATTGACCGCGCTGACGCGCCCGCGCATCGCATCCGGCGTGTCCAGCTGCACCAGCGATGAGCGGATGACGACGCTGATCATGTCGCTCGCGCCAAGCACGACCAGCGTCGCCATCGAGAGGAAGAACGACGTCGACACCGCGAAGACCATGGTCGCCAAGCCGAAGGCGACGACGGCGGCGAACATGGTGCGGCCGACACGCTGCCTCGGGGGGTGGCGTGCGAGGAACAATGCCATCGACAGCGCGCCGACCGCGGGCGCGGAGCGCAGCAGTCCAAGGCCCCACGGCCCGATCGCCAGGATGTCGCGCGCGTAGATCGGCAGCAGCGCGGTCGCTCCGCCCAGCAACACCGCGAACAGGTCGAGAGATATCGCGCCCAGCACCACGGGTTTGCTGCGGATGAAGGCAATGCCGGCGAAAATCGACTTGAGCGTCGCGGGTTCGCGCTTGGGCGCAACACGCGCGATGCGGATGCGCCAGATGAGCAGGCTCGCCAACAGGAACAGCAACGCGCTGGTCGCGTAGACCACGGTCGGCCCGAGCGCATACAGCAATCCTCCGGCGGCGGGCCCGACGATGACCGCGGTCTGGTTCGCCGACGCCGATGCCGCGACGGCGCGGGGCAGCACCGGCGCGGGAATGAGACCCGGCAGCAATGCCTGCAGCGTCGGCGCCTCGAAGGCGCGCGCGGCACCCACCAGCGCGATGAACGCGAAAATCATTCTTTCGGTGACCAGGCCGCGCGCGCTGGCTACCGCCAGTGCGGCCACCGCGAGCGCTTCCAGCGTTTGGCAGATGCGCACGACGATGCGACGATCGTAGCGGTCGGCCACGTGCCCCGACACCAGCACCAGGCACAATGCCGGCAGGAATTGCGCAAGGCCGACCAGCCCCAGGTCGAGCGCGCTGTTGGTAAGAGCGTAGACCTGCCAGCCGACCGCGACGCTCAACATCTGGAATCCCATCGTGGTCGCGACGCGGGCGAACCAGAAGCGGGTGAATGCCGGGTAGTGGAACGGCGTGGCGCCAGACGCCGTCATTGCGGCGAAGCGAGCAGTCGAGCCCGCCCTCGCGATGCGGGGAGTGTCGCCCGCGACGCGAGTGTCGCACCGTCAGCGCATCGACGCCGACTGCACCTGCGGCAAAAAGGGGTAGGTCTCAGGCGGCGCGCTTGCGTCGTACCAACTTGGTTGGCTGCGCGGGTGCTTTCGCGGCGGCCTTGGGCGATGCTTTCGCGGCAACTTTCGGGACGGCCTTGGCGGCCGCGGTGGCGGGCGTCTTCGCTGGGGCTTTCGCGGAGACTCGCGCAACCTTGCCGCCACTCTTGCCCGACTTCGCCGCCAACAACACGAGCGCTTCGGCAAGAGTCACCGAATCGACCTGGTCCGAGTCGGGCAACGTGGCGTTCACGCTTCCGTGCTTCACGTAGGGTCCGTATCGACCGCTATGCAACTCCACCGGCCGCTTGTCCTTCGGGTGCGCGCCCAGGACGCGCAGCGCAGCCGTACCGCGCCCGCCGCGCGCGCCGCCGGCCTTGCTCGGATCCTTCGCCTGAAACTCGAATCCGACCTTGCCGTCGGGTTGCCGCACCAGAAAGGCCGCGAAGGGCCGGCGCGTACGCGACGACACGAATTGCAGCAGGTCGGTCTTGCCGGTGGCGAGCAGTTTTTGCATCTGCGAGCGCTCGATCGGGCGTTGCAGGATGACGCGGCCAGAACGGAAATCGCATGTCTTCTCCGGACCAACGGCTTTCTCGCAGACGTACGCCGCGGGCAGCTCGAAGACGCGCGAACTGCACTTCGGGCAGGGCCCGAGCGATTCCTGCGCGCTGAAATCGGGCGCTTCGCCATCCGCGCCGTCACCCGAACCGTCGCCGAAATCGAACTGCACTTCGTAGGCGTCATTGAGGCGAAGCTTGGCCGAAAACGGCCGGCCCAACTTGCTGCGGAAGCCCTCGAGTGGGCCGACTTCGCGCGTGTTGAGCAGCGCGTCGGCTTCGGGGGTCTCCAGTTGCCGTCCGGCGATTATTTTCCACATACCGAAGTCGCACGCCTGGCATTGGAACTTCTTGTAGTTCTCGTGCACTTCGCCGCCGCATTTCGGACAGCGCGCGGCAAGCGTCGCAAAATCGCCGGGAATCGTGTCGCTGTTGAAATTCTTGGCCTGCCCGACGATGTGCTGCGTCATCGCGACGATTTCACGCATGAACGTCGCACGCTTGAGCTTGCCGTGCTCCATCTGCGCCAGCTTGAATTCCCACTCGGCGGTCAGTTCCGGAGAAAACAGTTCGGGTACGCCCAGGCCATGGAGCAGTGTCATCAGCGAGAACGCCTTCGCAGTGGGCGTGAGTTCGCGCCCGTCGCGATGGACGTATTTTTCCATGATCAGACCTTCGATGATCTGCGCGCGCGTCGCCGGCGTGCCAAGGCCCTTTTCGCGCATCGCCTCGCGCAGCTCGTCGTCTTCGATGGTCTTGCCGGCGCCTTCCATGGCCGACAGCAAGGTCGCCTCGTTGAAACGCGCGGGCGGCTTGGTCTGGTTGGCCACGGCGTCGATCTTTTCGCTGACGACCTTTTCGCCCGGTTGGACCGGTGCCAGCGTCGCGTCGCCATCCTGCTGTGCTTCCTTGCCGTACACGGCGAGCCAACCCGGCGTCACCAGCACCTTGCCTTCGGTCTTGAACGGCTCGGTCGCCACGCGCGTGATTCGCGTCGTGAGCAGGTACTCGGCGCTGGGATAGAACACCGCG
Source organism: uncultured beta proteobacterium (assembly GCA_963741315.1). GTDB lineage: Bacteria > Pseudomonadota > Gammaproteobacteria > Burkholderiales > Casimicrobiaceae > PALSA-1003. The sequence continues at coordinate 368,172 of CAVUHK010000001.1, read as the reverse complement.
AGAAAGCGCTTGACGACCAGGTCGTAGAGCTTGGTCTCGAGCTCGTTGAGCGACTTCGGCTGCTGCAGCGTCGGGATGATCGCGAAGTGGTCCGAGATCTTGCTGTTGTCGAAGATGCGCTTGTTCGGCTTGACCCACTTGCCTTTGAGGATCTGGCCGGCGAACACCGCGTAGGCATTGGACTCGCGCAGCGACTCGAGCGTCGACTTGACCGTGTCGACATAATCTTCCGGAAGGGCGCGCGAATCGGTGCGCGGGTAGGTGAGGACCTTGTGCTTTTCGTAGAGCGCCTGTGCGAGCGAAAGCGTCGTGCGCGCGGAAAGGCCGAAGCGACCGTTGGCCTCGCGTTGCAGGCTGGTCAGGTCGTAGAGCAGCGGCGCGGCCTGCGTCGACGGTTTGGTTTCCTCGGTGACGATCCCGGGCTTGCCCTCGCACTTCGCGACCAGAGCCAGTGCTGTGGCTTCGTCCCACAGGCGTTCGGCGCGCGCGTCGGGGTCGTCGTCGGTCTTTTTGAACTTCTCGTCGAACCAGCGTCCACCGTATTCACCGCCCGCGGCGCGGAACGTACCCAGGACTTCCCAGTACGCGCGCGATTTGAACGCGCGAATTTTTGCTTCGCGCTCGACCAGTATTGCCAGCGTCGGCGTTTGCACGCGACCGACGGTGGTGAGCTGGAAGCCGCCCGACTTGGAATTGAACGCGGTCATCGCCCGCGTACCGTTGATGCCGACCAGCCAGTCCGATTCCGAGCGGCACACCGCAGCGTCGGCAAGCGGCTTCATCGCGTCGTCGGCGCGGAGCTTCGCGAAGCCGTCCCGGATCGATGCCGGCGTCATCGACTGCAACCACAGCCGTTCGATCGGTTTGGTGGTCCCCGAATACTGAGCGATGTTGCGAAAGATCAGCTCGCCCTCGCGCCCCGCGTCGCAGGCGTTGACCAACGCGCTCACGTCTTTGCGCTTGAGCAGCTTGAGCAGCATCTTGAGCCGTGCCTCGGCCTTTTCGATCGGCTTGAGGGCGAACTTGGACGGAATCGCCGGCAGGTGTGCAAAGGTCCATTTACCGCGTTTGACCTCCTCTTCCTCGGGCATGCCGAGCTCGAGCAGGTGACCGACCGCCGACGACAGCACATAGCGGTCGCTCTCGAAAAAGTCGTCGTGACGCGTGAAGCCGCCAAGCGCGCGCGCGATGTCGGCGGCGACGGACGGTTTCTCGGCAATGATCAGACTTTTGGCCATGAGGCTGTTGTGGTCATTCAGAAGCAGGGAGGGCAGATGATAAGCAAGCGCTGCCGGGGGAGCAAGGAAACTACCGAATTGGTCTAACGAAGCCTCTGGTAGCGTCCGCCAGGAAGACACTGGACCTCGCCCGCGAGTTCAAGTTCGACCAGCGCGACGCTGATGGCATCCGCGGCCAGCGCGCAGCGTTCGGTCAGCGCATCGATTCCGGCAGGATCGTACCCCAGCGCCTCGAGCACGCGGGCGGCGTCGCCGCGTACAGGCTGCGCCAGTTTGCTCGGCGAGGGTGCGTCGCCGGACGCGGCCATGCCCATTTCATCGAGGACGTCCTGCGCGGTTTCGACCAGTTTCGCGCCGTCCTTGATCAGGCGGTGGCTGCCTTTGGAGAACGGCGAATGGATCGACCCGGGGATCGCATACACGTCGCGACCTTGTTCAGCCGCGAAGCGCGCGGTGATCAGCGAACCGCTGGCAAGTGTCGCCTCGACTACGAGTACGCCTCGTGCGAGGCCGCTGATTAGGCGGTTGCGACGTGGAAAATTGCCGGGCAACGGCGGCGTACCCAGGGGAAATTCGGACAGCACGCCGCCCTCGGCTGCCAGGCGATGCGCCAGGTCGCGGTTGCCCGCAGGATAGACACGATCGATGCCCGTGCCGACCACGGCGACGCTTGCCGCCGCATGGCTCAGTCCGCCGCGATGCGCGGCGGCGTCGATACCTTGCGCAAGCCCGCTGACGATGGTCAGCCCCGCGGCGGACAATGTGGCGGCAAAGGCTTCGGCCGTCTCGACGCCCTGCACGGTGGCATTGCGGCTGCCGACGATCGCCAGCGCGGGCCGGTTGAGCAGCTCGCGGCGTCCGATATAGAACAATGCCGGGGGCGGGTCGGCGGTGGTCAAGAGCGCCTGCGGATACGCGGGGTCATCCCAGGCAAGCAATGCGTGCCCGGGTTCGCGCAGCCAGGCTAGTGTGCTTTCGAGTGCGGCCCGGTCGGGTCCACGCGCGAGCGCGGCAACGATGGCCGGCGAGACAAGCTTGGCGACGCTGGCGTTGGAGGCAGCGAGGACTTCGGCGGGACCGCCAAAGGCCTTGAGCAGCGAGACCAGCGCACGCGCGGACAGACCGGGCAGAAGTTGCAGCGATGCCCAAGCCTCGACGCGAGCGTCGATGTCCATCCGACCTTCTTCAGTCGTGGGTCAGGGCTGGCGGACGAAGTCGCCCACGACGATCGGTTCGCCGGTGTTGAGCACGATCGCGTAGGAGACGCGGTCGAAGACCTTGAAAACGAACAGCAGCCCGGAGCGCTCGGGCGGTATGTTCAGATACTTGGTCGGCGGGATGATTGCCCGGGTCTGGTCGGACAGCTTCGAGAGCACATCGGGACCCTCGTAGGGGCGCGGGTCCGGGATGAGCGGAAGCGGATGGTAGATCGCCAGCACGCTGCCGACTTCCAGGCCGTCGCGTGAACCGCGGTCGAGCACGATCAGCGAACCACGACCGCTCTCGGTGCCGCCGCTGTAGAGCTGGATCACCCGGCCTTCGACAGCCTGGTCGGGCGCGTGCGGCGCGAAATTGACCAGCGTTTCCTTGGGTGCGGGAACCAGCAGATCGTTGATCAGTATTTCCTCGCGCGCGCTGGTGATCAGCATGCGGCTGACTTCGCCGTAGCGTTCCACGCGCGCGGTTCCCAGGTAGCGCATTTCCCAGCCGAGCGTCTCGTTGCTGTCGAACGAGCGCAGCACGTTGCCGGGGCGGTAGATGTACCACTCGGTGCCGGACTTCTCGTCGATGCCAATCGCGAACACCGAATCGCCTTCACCGCGCACCACGCGGCCGTCGCGTGCGGCAATAATGCTCGCCGCGCCGGCAAGTCCTCCGGGGCCGGTCACGATCGGTTGCGTCAGATACGGCGAGAGATCGCCGGCCGGAATACTGGGGATGGCTTCGGCGCCCAGGGTGTCGATGCGTATGGTCGGCGACACCCGGGTGACGCCGGAAATCCCGCCCGCGCCGGGCCGGTTGACCGATAGCCGCCATTCGCCGTCGATCTTGTCGAGGACCACGACATCGCCGGGGTAGATCCAGTGCGGATTCTTGATCTGCTCGCGATTCATGCGCCAGACGTCGGGCCAGCGCCAGGGCTGCTTGAGGAATTTGCCGGCGATACCCCAGAGGGTGTCGCCTTTTTGCACGGTGTAGCGCTCGGGCGGGTTGTCCTGCAGTTGAATCGCCTGCGCAGCCAGGGGCGCCGGCGCCAGCGCGAACGGAAGCAAGCACGCCGAAAGCAGCAAGGTCGCTGTGATAGACTTAAGCCGCATTTGGCCTCTCCAAAACAGTGATTCGGGCGGGACTTGCAAACGTCCTAAACCGCCGCAAAATAAGGGCTTAAGGGCCATTCTGCATCCCGAGTGTGTATTTTGCAAGCATTTATGGCGAAGCTCCCAATCCTAGAGTATCCGGACCCGCGGCTGAGAAAGCACGCCGCGCCGGTTTTGGCGGTCACCCCGGAAATCCAGAAGCTGGTACGGGACATGGCCGAAACCATGTACGCCGCCCCGGGCGTAGGCCTGGCCGCCACCCAGGTCGACGTGCACAAGCGGGTCATCGTGATCGACATCAGCGAGGCAAGGGACGATCTGCACGTCTTCATCAACCCCGAACTGGTCGCCAGCGAAGCGCAGGCCGAGCACGAAGAAGGCTGTTTGTCGGTCCCGGGGGTGTACGACCGGGTCACCCGCGCGGCCAGGATCACCGTGCGCGCCCAGGATGAGCGCGGTGAACCCTTCGAACTGACCACCGAAGGCATGTTGGCGGTATGCATACAGCACGAAATGGATCACCTGGTCGGAAAGGTTTTCGTCGATTATCTTTCGCCGCTGAAGCAGGCGCGGCTGTCGACAAAGTTCAGGAAGAAACAGCGGCTCGCGGGCTGACGGCGCAATGGGCGGGACGTTCCGTGTCGGATTCGCAGGAACGCCGCCGTTCGCCGCGCAGGCCTTGCAGGCGCTCGTTGCCGCCGGTTTCGACGTCACGCAGGTCCTGACCCGACCCGACGCGCCCAAGGGGCGCGGCCTGAAGGTCACCCAAAGCTCGGTGGGGATGCTGGCGGAGCAGCGCGGCATCCCGGTACTGCAGCCGTCGCGCCTGAAGGACGAGAGCGACTGCGCGGCGGTAATGGCGCAAGACGTCGACGTGCTCGTGGTCGCGGCCTACGGCCTGATCCTTCCTCCGCGCGTGCTGGCCTGGCCGCGCCACGGCTGCATCAACATCCATGCGTCGCTCTTGCCCCGCTGGCGCGGCGCGTCGCCGATCCAGCGCGCGCTGCTCGCCGGCGACGAAGAGACCGGTGTGAGCATCATGCAGATGGACGCCGGGCTCGACACCGGGCCGGTGATCTTGGAGCGCGTGGTCGCCATCGCCGCGCGCGAGACGGCGGCGACACTGCACGACAAGCTCGCGCTCGCGGGGGGCGAGGCGATCGTCGCGGCGCTTCGCCAATTGCGTGCCGACGGTCGGCTCGACGCGCACCCTCAGCCAGCAACCGGCGCGACCTACGCGGCCAAGATCGACCGCAAGGAAGCGCAGATCGACTGGAACGACAGCGCGATTGCGATCGATTGCCAGATCCGTGCGTTCAACCCGGCACCCGGCGCGCAGACCTTACTCGACGGCGAGGTGCTCAAGCTCTGGGACGCCGAGCCGGTCGCGGGCCGCTTCGGCGTGCCGGGCACGATTGCCCATGCGGGAGCCAACGGCATCATCGTTGCCAGCGGCGACGGCGCTCTGGCGGTGCGCGAGCTGCAGCGTGCTGGCGGGCGTCGCCTGCCAGTCGCCGCCTTCGTCGCAGGGCATCCACTGGCGCCGGGCACACGGCTCGGCTGATCGCTCGCGAAGCGCATGGAACAGGCACAACGGGCCGCCGCCCGGGCCGTACGCCGCGTACTCGGGGGGACGACACTCCCCGTCGCGCTCGCCGACACCAGTGGCGTGGCCTCCGATGAGCGCGCGCTGGTCCAGGAGCTCGCGTACGGGACGCTGCGCTTCCTGGGCCAGTTGCGCGCTCTCGTGCGCCTGCTCGCGGCTCGACCGCTGGCCGACGAAAGCCTCGAAGCGCTGCTCTGGGTCGCGCTCTATCAGCTCACGCATACCGGCGCGGCGGCGCACGCGGTGGTCAACGGAGCAGTGGACGCGACCGGACGGCTCAAGAAGAGCTCGGCCCGCGGACTGACCAACGCGATCCTGCGCAACTACCTGCGCCGGCGCGACGATTTGCTCACCCTGGCCGGGCGCGACGACGCTGGTCGGTACTCGTATCAGTCGTGGTGGATCGAACGCGTGCGCGCCCAGTACGGCGCGCGCAGTTCCGCCATCCTCGATGCCGGCAACTCACGCCCGCCGCTCACGTTGCGCGTCAACCGCCGCGCGATCGCACGCGACGACTTTGTCGCCGCGCTCGCGGCGCAGGGCGTCGCCAGTGCGGCGATCGGCGTGTCGGGAGTGACGCTGGCAACTCCGAGTGCAGTCAGCGCATTGCCCGGTTATGCCCAAGGGTGGTTCTCGGTGCAGGACGCCGGAGCGCAGCTGGCCGCGCCGTTGCTTGATGTCGTCGACGGCATGCGCGTGCTCGACGCCTGTGCCGCGCCCGGCGGCAAAACCACGCATCTGGCCGAGCTGGCGACGCTGGACCTGCTCGCACTCGACAGCGACCCGCAACGCATTGAACGCGTCGTGCAGAATCTGACGCGGCTCGGATTGAAGGCGCGAGTCGATGTCGCAGACGCGGCCGACGTGGGCGCGTGGTGGGATGGCCGTGCATTCGAGCGCATTCTGCTCGACGTGCCTTGCACCGCCTCGGGGGTCGTGCGCCGACATCCCGACGGCAAGTGGCTGCGCCGGGAGAGCGACGTAGAGGCATTCGCCGCGCAGCAGCGACGCCTGCTCGACGCGTTGTGGCCCTGCCTCGCACGCGGCGGCAGGATGCTCTACACGACGTGCTCGATTTTCGAAGCAGAGAACGCTGGCCAGGTCGCCGCCTTTGTCGCTCGTCATTCGGACGCGTCGTCCGTCCCGTTGCAGTTCCCGGCGGGGTTCGAGGCAGACTGCGGACAACTCTTGCCAGCGCCCTCGGGTGCAGAGCACAATCACGACGGGTTTTTCTACGCCCTCCTACAGAAGAAATGAGCGAGGCCTTGCAGCCCAAGCAGCCCGCTTCGTGTGGCATGTCGTCAAAGCAATCTTCCCCATTACGTCTGCTGTGCCTCGCTGTGCTGCTGTTGCTGCTCGGCGCGACAGCCGCGCGCGCGGACACCATCACCGTCAAGTCGGCGGAGCTGCTCGCCGAGGACGACAACTACGTCCTCAACGCGCAATTCGATTTCTCGTTCAATGCGACGCTCGAAGAGGCGCTGCACAAGGGCATTTCGCTCTATTTCGTGCTCGAATTCGAACTCGGGCGCCCGCGATGGTATTGGCTGGATGAAAAGCTCGCGCAAGTAAGCGTGCAGCACCGCCTGTCGTATGCGCCGTTGACGCGCCAGTACCGACTGACCAGCGGGCTCTTGTCGCAGCAGTTCGATTCGCTCGACGAGGTCGAGCGAATCCTGTCGCGAGTCGTATCCCGTCCAGTGGTAGCACGCGACGCACTGGTGAAGGGCACTCGCTACGACGCTGCATTGCGCCTGCGACTCGACCAGACGCAGTTGCCCAAGCCGTTCCAGATCAACGCGCTGGCCTCGCGCGACTGGGCCCTGCAGTCGGACTGGTACCGCTGGAACTTCACGCCATGAGCCGCTTGCTCTCGCCGCGAAGCATTCGCTACTTCCTGGTCGCCTGCGTGGGACTGGGCGCGGTGCTGCTCTTCCTGCTGGCAACCGCGAGCGCGAACACCGGGCTGTTCGCACGCAACTACAACGTCCTGCTGGTGCTCAATGGCGCGATGGTGGCGCTGCTGATGGGGCTGGTCAGCTACCAGTTGTGGCGGTTGCGCCGCAATCTCAAGGCGGGGGTGTTCGGCTCGCGGCTGGCGGTCCGCCTGGTGCTGTTGTTTGCGTTGGTCGCGGTCGTCCCCGGCGCGCTGCTGTATGGCGTTTCGGTCCAGTTTCTGGGCAAGAGCATCGAGTCGTGGTTCGACGTGCGCGTCGACCGCGCGTTGGAAGGTGGTCTCAACCTCGGGCGCAGCGCGCTCGACTACTTGCTCAAGGAGACGGTCAACAAGGCCACGCAGCTCGCGCAGACGTTGCAGGACGGCGAACCCGGGACAATGGCAGCGCGGCTCAATCGCGCCAGCGAGCAGGCGGCGATCTACGAGTCGACGCTGTTTTCAGTATCCGGCAGCGTGCTCGCCGTCGCCGGCGTGTCGGGATCGACCTCGACACCGCAGCCGCCACCTGCGCAAGCGCTGCGTCGGGCTCGGTTGCAGCAAACCTTTTCTGTCATTGAACAGATGCCCGATCAGGGCCTGATGCTGCGAGTCGTCGTTCCCGTCAACGGCACCGATCCGCAGGATCCCCTGCGCCTGCTGCAGGTCATCGAGCCGGTGCCCAAGCAGCTGCAGCAGGATGCCGAGAAAGTGCAGCAGGGTTACAACGACTATCAGGAAATTTCCTTCTCGCGCGGCGCATTGAAACGCCTCTACGCGCTGACGCTGACCTTGACGCTGTTGCTCGCGCTGTTCTCCGCGCTGGGCCTGGCGGTCGTGCTCTCCGAGCAGTTCAGCCGCCCGCTGGGGCTGCTCGCGGAAGGCACGCGCGAAGTCGCCCAGGGCGATTTCAGCCGCCGTCACCCGGTCCACAGCCGGGATGAGCTGGGAGTGCTGACCGAGTCGTTCAACAACATGACTGCGCAACTGTCCGACGCGCACCACAAGGCCGAGGAATCTCGCCGGGCGATCGAGAACACGTATGCGTATCTCGAGAGCATCCTGGCGAACCTGTCCGCAGGCGTGCTTGCCTTCGACGGCGAGTTTCGGCTGCGCACCGCCAATCCGAGCGCGGCGGTGATACTGCAGTGTCCGTTGGCCGAGCTCGTCGGCGTGCCGCTCGCAGAGTGGGGTGCAAGGATGCCCGAACTCGCGCGATTCGCGCAACTGGTCGCGGATGGCTTCCGCACCGGCCGCGAGGGCCAATGGCAACATCAGGCCGAACTCGATGTTTCCAGTCACACGCGCATGCTTCTATTGCGCGGCTCGAAGTTGACCGGTGAGCCCGAGCCCGGCAGCGTCGTCGTGTTCGACGACGTGACAGTGCTCGCCGAAGCGCAGCGTGACGCCGCGTGGGCGGAAGTCGCGCGGCGCCTGGCGCATGAGATCAAGAATCCGCTGACGCCGATCCAGCTTTCGGCGGAACGCCTTGCGGTCAAGCTTGTCGACAAATTGTCCCTTGCCGACGCCGAGATCCTGCAGCGGGGAACACAGACGATCGTTGCTCAGGTCAGCGCGATGAAGCACATGGTCGACGACTTCGCGATCTACGCGCGCCAACCCCGGCCGGGCCGCATGCTTTCCGTCGACATCAACGCCCTCTTGCTCGATGTGCTCGAGTTATACGAAAATCTGCGTCCGCGGGTGTCGCTCAAGCTTGCCGAAGGCAATCCGATCATCCAGGGCGAGCCCACACGCCTGCGCCAGGTGTTTCATAATCTGCTGCAGAACGCGATCGATGCGCAGGCCGATGTTGCCGAACCCCTGTACGATATTCGCGTCGAAATCAAGGGCGACGAGCTGGCGCTGTCGGTCGGCGACGGCGGCCCCGGCTTTCCCGAGAACATCCTGAGCCACGCGTTCGAGCCCTACGTCACCACCAAGGCCAAGGGCACCGGGCTCGGGCTCGCGATCGTCAAGAAAATTGTCGACGAACATCGTGGCCGGGTTACGATCGGGAATCGAGCGCCGCGGGGCGCCGTGGTGACGCTGTATCTACCGCGAGAAGGAACGAGCACGTGACGGCGCAGCAAAAGGAAATACTGATCGTCGACGACGAAGTCGGCATTCGCGAACTTCTGTCGGAAATCCTGCAGGACGAAGGCTATCGCGTCAGTGTCGCCGAGAATGCCGGCGAGGCGCGCAGCTATCGCGCTCGCTCGCAGCCGTCGCTGGTGCTGCTCGACATCTGGATGCCCGACAGCGACGGCGTGACGCTGCTGCGCGAATGGGCCGCCAATGGCCAGCTGACCATGCCGGTGGTGATGATGTCCGGGCACGGGACCATCGAAACCGCGGTCGAGGCGACCAAGATCGGCGCCTTCGACTTTCTCGAAAAACCGGTGGGACTGCAGAAACTGCTGAGCACCGTCTCGCGCGCGCTCAAGACCGCCGCCGGCCAGGGTCCCAGGCGCATCTCGCTCGCGGCGCTTGGCACCAGCGCCCCGGTCATCGAGGTCGAGCGCGCCATCGAGCAGCTGCTGCGAGCCAATCGGCCGCTGCTGCTGATCGGCGAACCTGGTGCGGGCCACGAGATCGCGGCGCGCGCGCTGCATCTTCCGGACACGCCGTTCGCGGTGCACGCGACCGGCGCGCGATTGGCGACCCACCCGCTTGCAAGTGCTCGAGGAGGCCCGCGACGGAACGCTCTTCTGCGCGGAAATCGGCGCGTATTCGAAAGCCGAGCAGAGAGGCCTCGCGTTCCTGCTGACCAAGCTCGAGCGGCACACCACCGTGCTGGTCTGTTCCAGCAGCGAACAACTCGGCAACCTCGCCGCCGAGGGACGCTTCGACGCGGCGCTGCTGGCCAACCTGGCGTCGGGAACGGTCATGCTGCCGCCGCTGCGCCAGCGGCGTGACGACATTCCGGCGATGATCGACCGCTTCTGGCGCGAGATCACCGCCAGTCAGCGTACCGTCGCGACACTGCACGGCTCTGCCGTGGCGGCGCTTTCCGCCGCGTACTGGCCGGGCAACATGGAGCACCTGCATAACGTCATCGCCAATCTTGCGCTGACCGTCGACAGCGAGATCACCGGGGACCACGTCCGCCGACTGCTTGGCGAGTCGGCGTTACCGCCCCCCTCGGCCATCGCGCCTGAAATGACCGCACGCTTCTTCGACATGCCGTTGCGTGAAGCGCGCGAAGCTTTCGAGCGGATCTACTTCGAGCAGCTGCTCGGCAAGGAGCAGAGCAACATGAGCCGCGTTGCCGATCGGGCCGGGCTCGAGCGCACGCACCTGTACCGCAAGCTCAAGCAACTCAACATCCGCTTCTCGCGCCGCACCGACGAGGCCGCATGACCGACGCCCCCGGCGCAGGCGTCGGGTCGGCGGAAGGCGGATCCGGCAAGAAGCGGATTTCGCCGCTGGTGGTCGGTGCGCTGGGCGTGGTGTTCGGTGACATCGGCACCAGTCCGCTCTACACCCTGCACCAGTGCTTCAGCGGAGCGCACGGATTGCCGCTCACCCAGGCGAACATCCTGGGCGTACTGTCGGTGATCTTTTGGGCGATCACCTTTGTCGTGACGCTCAAGTACGTGACGCTGATCATGCGCGCCGACAATCGCGGCGAAGGCGGCATCATGGCACTCACCGCACTGGTATCCAGCGGTCTGTCGAGCGCGCGTCCGCGCTGGTGGCTGGTGGGGTTCGGCATCTTCGGCGCGGCGATGTTCTACGGCGACGGCATGATCACTCCGGCGATCTCGGTGTTGTCCGCGGTCGAAGGCCTCGAAGTCATCGCGCCGGCGCTCTCGACGTACGTCGTCCCCTTGACGATGATCATCCTGATCGGCCTGTTCTCGATCCAGCGCCACGGCACGGCGCGGGTCGGCGTGCTCTTCGGGCCCGTGATGTGCCTGTGGTTTGCGGCGCTGGCGGTACTGGGTTCCATCCAGATTGCACGGTATCCGTGGGTGCTGGCCGCGCTCGACCCCCGGTTCGCGGTGCGCTTCTTCAGCGACAGCCCGCTGGCGTCGTTTCTGGCGCTGGGTGCGGTCGTGCTGGCAGTGACCGGCACCGAAGCGCTCTACGCCGACATGGGACACTTCGGCGCCAAACCCATCCGCCGTGCGTGGTTCCTGTTTGTGCTGCCCGCGCTCGTGCTCAATTATTTTGGCCAGGGCGCGCTGCTCATCGTCGATCCCTCCGCGGTCTCCAACCCGTTCTTCCTGCTCGCGCCGGAATGGGCACGCCTGCCGCTGGTGGTGCTTGCGACGTTCGCCACCGTCATCGCGTCGCAGGCGGTGATTTCCGGGGCGTTCTCGCTGACGCGCCAGGCGATCCAGATGGGGTACTGCCCGCGCCTGACCATCATGCACACGTCCAACCGGCAGATCGGCCAGATCTACGTGCCGTTCATCAACTGGACGCTTTTCGCCGCGGTGATGCTGCTGGTCGCGGGCTTCCGGACATCCGGCAATCTCGCGGCCGCCTACGGCATCGCGGTGACGCTGGCGATGCTCATCGACTCGCTGCTCATCTACGTCGTGTTGACGCGGTTGTGGCGCTGGAACAAGCTGGCCGCGATCGCGATCGTCCTTCCGCTGATCACGATCGATGCAGCGTTCCTGGCATCCAACGCGCTCAAGATCCCCGATGGCGGCTGGTTCCCGATCGTCATCGGCGCGATCGTGTTCACGCTGCTGACGACGTGGAAGCGCGGCAGGGCGATCCTGATGGGGCGGCTGGCGGAGGAAACCATGCCGCTTGAAGCGTTCATCGAATCGATCTCCGCCGCACCACCGGCCCGCGTCGCCGGAACCGCGGTGTTCCTGGCGAGCACCATGGGGCGCGTGCCGCATGCGCTGCTGCACAACCTCAAGCACAACAAGGTGCTGCACGAGCGCGTTGTGCTGCTGACGATCACGAACCGCGACATACCGGTCGTCGCGCGGCGCGATCGCGTGCGCATCAGCGACCTGGGCTGCGGCTTCGAACAGATCGAAGGTTTCTTCGGCTTCACCGAGGACCAGGACGTGCCCGAGTTGCTCGAGGAGTGTGGCCGGCGCGGGTATCCCTTCGACATGATGGACACTTCGTTCTTTGTCTCGCGCGAAACGCTGATTCCCAGCATTTCCCCGGCGATGGCGATGTGGCGCGAGCGCCTGTTCGTGTCGATGTCCAAGAACGCGACCAAGGCAAGCGAGTTCTTCAACGTGCCGACCAACCGCGTCGTCGAGCTCGGGACCCAGGTCGAACTCTAGAAAAGAAGACGCCGGCGCAGAGGCCGGCGTCTTGTGCACCAACGGCAGGTAGCGGCGTCAGGCTGCGCCGATGTTGCCACGCATCGTCTTGAGCGCCTTGCTCTCGATCTGCCGGATTCGTTCGGCCGACACGCCGTACTGGTCGGCCAGGTCCTGCAACGTTGCCTGGTCTTCCTCGCGCAGCCAGCGCGCTTCGATGATGCCGCGACTGCGATCGTCGAGCTTGGCCAGCGCATGACGCAGTCCGTCGCTGCGATTGCGCGCGAATTCCTCGCGCTCGAGAATCTGCGCGGGCTCGGCCTCGCTGTCGGTCAGGTAGGCGATCGGCGTCATCACTTCGCCCTCCTCACCGGTCTGCGGATCGAGTGCCACGTCCTGGCCGGAGAGACGGGTTTCCATTTCACGCACTTCCTCGGGCTTTACCGAGAGTGCCAGCGCGATGCCCCGCGCTTCTTCAGGCGACAGCGTTCCGGTGCCCGGCTTCATGCTGCGCAGGTTGAAGAACAGCTTGCGCTGCGCCTTCGTCGTGGCGATCTTCACCATGCGCCAGTTGCGCAGGATGTATTCGTGAATCTCGGCCTTGATCCAGTGCATCGCAAAGGACACGAGCCGCACGCCCCGCTCGGGGTCGAAACGGCGCACGGCCTTCATCAAGCCGATGTTGCCCTCCTGGATGAGATCGGCCTGCGGCAGTCCGTAGCCGAGGTAATTGCGGCTCAGCGACACCACCAGGCGCAGGTGCGACAGGACGAGCGCACGCGCAGCGTCAACGTCGTTGTCGCGCTGCAGCCGGCGGCCGAACTCGATCTCTTCTTCCTGCTTGAGCAGGGGGAACCGGTTGACCGCCTGGATATAGTGGTCCAGGTTGCCCAGAGAAGTCGGGGTCGGGAAATTGAGCGTCATTGCAGTCATCGCTTATGTCTCCTTCGTGGTGCCATTTTAGCACTCGCATACTAAGAGTGCTAAGCGGGCCCAAAGTTCCGGGTACCTGAGGCGCTCTGGTAAGGGCCGCGAGAGTCAGGGTTCTTGCGCCAAGTCCATGAAATGATTGAACTGTAGGGCGTCAGCCGACCAGCGCGTCGACAAACTCGGCCACCCGGAACGGCCGCAAGTCGTCGACGCCTTCGCCGACGCCGATGAACTTGACCGGGATCGGCCGCGTCTGGGCGATTGCCGCGATGACCCCGCCCTTGGCGGTGCCGTCGAGCTTGGTGAGCACCAGTCCGGTGACACCGAGCGCCGCGTCGAACGCCACGACCTGCGCCACCGCGTTCTGACCGGTATTGGCGTCGAGGACCAGCAGCGTCTCGTGCGGCGCGCCGGGCTGGGCCTTGTCGATCACGCGACGGATCTTCTTGAGCTCTTCCATCAAATGCAGCTGGGTGGGTAGCCGGCCGGCAGTGTCGGCGAGAACGACATCGATGCCACGCGCTCGCGCCGCGGCGATGGCATCGAACATCACCGCGGCGGGATCGCCACCTTGCTGCGAGATGACCTGCACGTCGTTGCGTGCGCCCCAGACCTCGAGTTGTTCGCGCGCCGCGGCGCGAAAGGTGTCTCCCGCGGCGAGCAGGACGCTCAGGCCCTGGCCCTGCAAGTGCTTCGCCAGCTTGCCGATGGACGTCGTCTTGCCGGCGCCGTTGACGCCCGCGAGCATGATGACGAACGGGCGCTCTGCACCGATCGCGAGCGGGTGCTCCAGCGGAGCGAGCAGATCGGCAAGCGATTCCTTGAGCGCAACGCGCGGATCGGCGTCGGAGCCGAGCCGTTTCCAGCGGCGCGCAAGGTCGGCAACCAGATGCGCGGTCGCGGGCACGCCAACGTCGGCAGCGATGAGCGCAGTCTCGAGTTGCTCGAGCACTTCCTCGGGCACCGGCTTGCGCCCAAGCGGCAGCGTGATGGGTCGAGTGAGCTGCTCGCGCGTGAGCGCGAGCCCGCGCTTGAGCCGATCGGTCCACGAGACAGCGGCGCCGTCTTGCTTGCGCTTGAACAGGTCGAGCATGGGGATCCGGAAGCCTGCGAAAGATATAATTCTACCTTTCGCGTTTCGCCCCGGCGCCACTCCTGTGCCGCTTTCCAACGAGATCAGGATCATTGGCGGACGCTGGCGCGGCCGCCGCGTACGTTTTCCGGCGCGCGATGGCGTGCGTCCGACGCCCGATCGCGTGCGCGAAACGCTGTTCAACTGGCTCGGGCAGGATCTCACCGGAGCGAGCACGCTCGATCCGTTCACCGGCAGCGGTGCACTGTCGCTCGAAGCGCTTTCGCGCGGCGCAACGCTTGCCGTTGCCATCGATCGCAATCCGGAGGTCGTCCGCGCGCTCGCGGCAACCGGTGTCGCGCTCGGCGCAACCGCGCTCGAGACGCACCGCGCGGAAGCACACGCGTGGCTCGCGCGCGAAACGCGGCAGTTCGACGTCATCTTTCTCGACCCGCCCTTCGACAACGCCGGATGGGATGCGCTGTTGCCTGCGGCGGCGCTGCGGCTCGCGCCCGGCGGCGTGCTCTATGCCGAAGCGCGCGCGATGCTGGTCGCTGGCGCAGGGCTCGAGCTCGCGCGCCACGACAAGGCGGGACAGGTGCATTATCATCTGCTGCGCCGCACGCCATCAGACTGACCGACGATGCTCAAAGTTGTCTACCCGGGAACCTTCGATCCGTTTACCCGCGGCCACGAGGACCTCGTGCGCCGGGCGGCGAAGCTATTCGACAGGGTCGTGGTCGGCATCGCGGACAGCGCCAGCAAGAGGCCGATGTTCACGACCGCCGAGCGCATCGCCATGACGCGCGACGTCCTGGCGGGTTCACCCAACATCGAGGTCGCCGGCTTTTCCGGGCTGCTGATGGACTTTGTGCATTCGGTCGGCGCGGGCGTCATCGTGCGTGGGTTGCGCGCGGTGTCGGACTTCGACTACGAATTCCAGATGGCCGGAATGAACCGCAACCTCTATCCCGAGGTCGAAACGTTGTTCCTGACCCCGGGAGAGCAATATATGTTCGTCTCGGCGACGATCGTGCGGGAGATCGCGCGTTTCGGCGGTGATGTAGGCACGTTCGTGCATCCGATTGTCGCGGAGCGGCTCAGGGCGAAGGTGGCCGAGGGCAGCACCGCGCGCTAGCGGGCGCAGGCAGAGGCATGGCGCTGATCATTACCGACGAGTGCATCAACTGCGATGTCTGCGAGCCGGAGTGTCCAAACGGCGCAATCGCGCAGGGGACCGAGATCTACGTCATCGACCCGGCGAAATGCACCGAATGCGTCGGCCACTTCGACACGCCGCAGTGCGTCGAGGTGTGCCCGGTCGACTGCATCCCGGTCGATCCCGATCGCGTTGAAACCCGCGACCAGCTGCTGCGGAAATACGAAGGGTTGATGGGGGCAAAAACCACGTAGGGTAGGTCGCCCAGCGGCCTCCTAGCTCGCGCCGCTAGAAGTTTGCCGCGAGCGGCATCATCTCTGGCGCTTCGACAACCTCGTCGATGGCGCCAACCTCGCGGGCCAACGCGGCAATCTGGTGCTTCACCGCGGCCTCGGCCTGCTCGAGTTCGGCGACGCGTTCCTCGAGTTCGTCGCTGGCGCGGTGGATGCGCTTGACGCTCTCCAGTCGGCGGCGAAGCTGCAGGTGGTGCTCACGGACTTGCGTCTCCAGCGGGGCCATCACTGTCTTGAGCCAGCTGTCTAGGTCCCGGTTGGCGATGTCATAGACGTGCTTGACGCGGATGGCGATGGTCTCGAAGAAGCGCTTCATCAGCGTGAACTTCGCCTTGCTCACCATGTTCCACAGCGTGTTGAAGTGCACGTTGTAGGCGCGTTCCAGGCGTTCGACCTCCTTTTGGTACTTGAGCATCGAGAACGGCGGCGGCGTGAACGGCTCGAGTCCGTGCTCCTTGGCGAAGCGCGCGTACATCGCCTGCATCATTTCGTGGATTTCGCCGGTTTGTTGTCCGCTCTTCTCGAGGTTGCCGTTGATGCTGGCGAAGAAGTCGTTCATCGCCGAGCGCACGCCCTTGGTGAATGGGCTCGCCTCGATGCGCTTTCGCGTGTCGCCCGCGGTCGCGCGCAGCGTTTCCAGGCCGATGTTCGCGTAGAGTGAATTCGAATGTTGCGTGAATACGGTCCGCAACGCGGTGTAGCGTTGCATGCCGCGTTCGAATACGTCCTTCTCCTGCTGGATGCGCTCCAGCATGTGCTCGACGACGTCCTGGTTCTTGCCTCGCAGGCCGCGCAGTTCGCCGAGCTGTTCATGGATGCCGGCGATGCGGCTTTCCAGGATAGTGCGCACGCTTGCCGCGAGCGAACGGATTTCGGACTTGGTGGCTGTGCCGACGATGTGACGCTTGGCGGGAATCAGTTCTTTCGACAGCGCCTGCTCGAGTTGCGGGAGGCGGCTCTTGGCCAGCAAGGCATCGTCGCCGTTGACCTTGGCGACGAGCGCCTTCTGCGCCGAGATCGGGAACACCTGCGCCGGAGGAATCGCGAGTAACTCGGCACTGCTGCGCACCTGGCGCGCGATTTCGGCGTCGATCTCCTGTCCGGTCTTGAGTTCGTCCCACAGCCCGTCGATCTTGTTCAGGATGACCAGCCGCCCTTCCTTGTTGGCCGAATTCTCGCCGACCAGATGATCGCGCCAGACTTCGATGTCGGTTTTGGTCACCCCCGTGTCGGCGGCCAGCAGGAACAGCACTGCGTGCGCGTTGGGCAGGAGGTTCAGCGTCAGTTCCGGCTCGGTGCCGATGGCGTTGAGGCCGGGGGTGTCCAGGATGACGAGGCCCTGCTGCAGCAGCGGATGCGGGAAGTTGATGACCGCGTGGCGCCACGACGGAATGTCGACCGCCTTGTCGTCGACGTCGGCGGAATGCGCGAGCACGTCGCCGTCGTCGTAGAGCCCGTACTTGCGGGCCAGCGCGATCGGCACGCGCTTGGTTTGCGAAACCTGGGAGAGCACCTCGCTCATCTTGTCGGCGGAGGACATGTCGAGCGACATGGTCACCCATTCGTCGGCGTAATTCTTGAACTCGGTGACCGTGCCGTCCCGCGCACGGGTTTCAATGGGCAGCAGACGGATCGAGGGTGGGCGCGTCGAATCGTAGAGCAGTTCGGTCGGGCACATGGTCGTGCGCCCGGCGGCCGACGGCAGCAAGCGCTGGCCGAAGTCGGCGAAGAATATGGCGTTGATCAGCTCGGACTTGCCCCGCGAAAACTCGGCCACGAATGCGACCACCAGCTTGTCCTGGTGCAGCCGCTCGAGCAGATGCTGAATGGAGAGGTCGGCGTTGGCGTCGGCGAGTTCCTGCTGCGACAGCCACTCGTGCAAGCCCGAAATGCGCGCCGACAGGCGGCGGCGCCAGTCGCTGTACGCCTCGAAACGCGCTGCGAGATCCCTGGATTGCATCGGTGTGCCCCCTCCCGGGGCGATCGTCGGTTACCCCGCGTCGTCCGCGTGGGGCGGGAAGGCAGGCGGTGCCGTCGGAGCAAGCCCACCCTGCCAAACCGGCCCAGGTCTGAAGCATAAAGTGCGCCCAGACGAGTTCGTGCCCCGGATCAACGCTGGCAGTGGCCGCAGAAGGTCGTCGCCCTGCCTCCCTGACGGAGGCTCCGGATCGCCGCGCCGCAGACCTTGCACGGATCGCCGTCCCTGCCGTAGACATTGTATTCGTGCTGGAAATAGCCCGGGTTGCCCGCGCTGTCGACGTAGTCGCGCAGCGTGCTGCCTCCCTTGGAGATGGCCTCCGAGAGCGTAGCGCGTACGGCGTCGACCAGCCGCGCAAGGCGGTCACGCGAGATCTTGTTGGCGGGCCGCGTCGGTCGAATGCCCGCCCGGAACAAGGCCTCGTTCGCGTAGATGTTGCCCACCCCCACCACCAGATGACTGTCCATCAGGGCAAGCTTGATCGCGACGCTTCGCCGGCGAGTCGCGGCATGCAGGTAATCGACGTTGAATTCGGGCGCAAATGGCTCGGGTCCCAGGCTGGCCAGCAAGGCGTGCGGCTGGGCCGAATGCGGCGACCAGAGCATCGCCCCGAAGCGTCGGGGGTCGTGATAGCGCAGTATGGCGCCGTTGCCGAAGGCGAGATCGACGTGGTCGTGCGCGCGCTTGGGAGGCGGATCGTAATAGACGCGTAGGCTGCCCGTCATGCCCAGGTGCACGATGAAGGTGTCCTTGCCAAAGCGAAATAGTAAGTACTTGCTGCGGCGGTCTACCCGGTCGACGACCCGACCAACGAGCCGACGTGGCAGGTCGTGCGGAACCGGCCACCGCAATCGGTGGTCGTAGATGCTGACAGCCGTCACTTTCTGACGTTCCACGTGAGGCGCCAGGCCGCGGCGAGTGGTTTCGACTTCGGGGAGTTCGGGCATCCGGACGGGACGGGCGGTGTTTGTTGCCCATCCCAATATACCCTAAGATTTGCCTGCTCCCGGCCGGCTGCCCGGCCCTGAAGAAAGTGATATCCAACGTGCCAATGATCAAGCCGAATCGGCTGCCTTCCCTGTCGTCGCTGGCCTTGCTCGCCACGCTCGCCGCCTCGCTGACGAGCGCATTTGCCCAGACATCGCCACCGGCCGTAACCGCGCCGCAATCGCCACCCGAGGCGTCTGCGCAGTCCACGCTGAGTCCGGAGATCCTGTATCGCATCCTGGTTGGCGATATTGCGATGCAGCGCGGCGACTCCGCGCTTGCTGCGCGGGCGTATTTCGAGGCCGCGCGCGACGCGCAGGATGCGCGCCTTGCGCGACGGGCGACCGAAGTCGCGCTGTTTGCGCGCCAGCGCGGGCTCGCGCTCGAATCGGCCCGGCTCTGGCTCGCGCTCGACCCGAGTGCCGATCGTGCCCGGCAGATGGTCGCGACACTGACGCAGTCCGGCGCCGGCAACGAACTCAAGGCTGAACTCGAGCACGTGCTCGCCGAAGCCGCGGCGAATGGGTCCGCGCTGTCGGACGCGTTCATGCAACTCAACCAGGCGCTGGCGTCGCAGAGCGACAAGGGCGCCGTCTTCAGGTTGATCACCGAGTTGGCCAAGCCATACCCGAATGTCGCCGAAGCGCAGTTCGCGGTGGCTCTCGCCGGGTACAACACGGGGATGCGCGATCTGGACACGGCTGCGCTGTCGATGCGCTCTGTCGACCGCGCGCTCGAACTCAAGCCTGGATGGGAGCGCGCCGCGCTGCTCAAGAGCGACATCCTGTCGAAGACTTCGCCGCAGGGAGCAATCAATTTCCTCAACGGCTTTCTCGCGAACACGCCGGAATCTCGCGCCGCGAGCGTCGCCGTGGCGCAACTCTACGTTGACCAGAAGCGCTTTGCCGAGGCGCGCGAAATCTTCCAGCGGCTTTGGGCCGCGGACAATTCCGACCGGGAGTTCGAGTTCGCCGTCGCCGCACTTTCGCTGCAATTGCACGATTACGCGACGGCCGAGCGCCTGTTCACCGAATTGAAGGCGGCGGGTTTCGGCGAGCCGGGCATCGTGACCTTCTATCTGGCGCAGGTTGCCGACGAGTCGAAGCGCTACGACGACGCCATCGCGCTGTATCGTGAGGTGAATACCGGCGAGCGCGCGTGGATCTCGAAACTGCGCGTCGCGGTCATGATGGGCAAGAAGGGCGATGTCGCGGGTGCGCGGCGCTATCTCGCGACGCTTGCGCCCGACGACCGCGATCAGCGCATCGAGCGTACGCAAACCGAGGCGCAGCTGATGCGCGACGCGGGCGACAATGCCGGCGCGTATTCGGTGCTTACTGCCGCGCTGGTGATCAATCCGGACTCCGCGGACCTGCTCTACGACGTCGCGATGGTCGCCGAAAAGCTCGATCGCCTGGACGAGGTCGAGTCGCGCCTGTCCAAGCTGATCGAACTCAAGCCCGACAACGCGCAGGCGCTCAACGCGCTGGGGTACACGCTGGTTGATCGCACCCCGCGCACCGCGGAAGGCCTCAAGCTCATCGAGCAGGCTCTCGCGCTCTCTCCCGGTGATCCGTACATTCTCGACAGCATGGGCTGGGCGCAATTCCGGATGGGCAATCTGGACGATTCGGAGAAGACCCTGCGGCGCGCGCTGGCCGATCGTTCCGACCCCGAGATCGCCGCGCACCTGGGCGAAGTGCTCTGGGCCAAGGGCGAACGCGCGCGTGCCAAGGACATCTGGCAGTCGCAACTCAAGCAGACGCCGGACAATCCGGTACTGCTCGAAACCGTACGCCGCTTCGTGCCTTAGGGCACGCCGTCGGACGATGCGAGATTTCCGCGGCTGGGCGCTCCGCGCCGCGGGGGTCGGCTGCGTGCTTGTGCTTTCTGCGTGTGCCGGCCTGACGCCGCCGCGCGCGGACGCCCCGGTTGCCTTCGCTCCGGTCCGATCGACCTTTGAAGCCAATGGGCGCCTGTCGGTGCGCCACGGCAGCGACGCGTTGACGGCGAACTTCCGCTGGCATCACGAAGGAATGACCGACGTGGTCGACCTGGCATCGCCGCTAGGCCAGACGATCGCGCGCCTTTCAGGCGACGTCGGCGGCGTGTCGTTGATGACGGCGGACGGACGCACGATTTCCGCCGTCGACTGGCGCGAACTCGGCACCCGCGCGCTCGAGTGGGCGCTGCCGGTCGACGGCCTGTCGTACTGGATCCAGGGCGCACCGCGCGCGGGCGCACCCTTCGCCGCCGAGCCCGCGGCGGATGGCGGGCCGGGCGTGCTGCGGCAGGACGGCTGGACGATCGTTTACCAATCCTTCGCACCAGATGCGGTGGGAGTATCGCGTCCGGCGCGCATGGCGCTGTCGTATCCCGAGATCGAATTGCGCGTCGTGGTCGACTCGTGGCGGTGACGACCCCCATCGCCTTGCGGCTTCCCGCGCCCGGCAAGCTCAACGTCTTCCTGCACGTGACCGGGCGCCGTGCAGACGGCTACCACACACTGGAATCGCTGTTCGTGCCGATCGCGCGCGGCGATCGCATCGCGCTGGAGGTCCGCGACGACGGAGCCGTCGTGCGCGAGCGCGGTCCCGCCGACATCGCGCCCGAGGATGACCTCGCGATACGCGCCGCACGGCTGCTGCAGCGTCACAGCGGGACCGCGCTCGGCGCATCGATCTACGTCGACAAGCGGTTACCCGTTGGCGGCGGGCTTGGCGGCGGCAGTTCCGATGCCGCGACGGTGTTGCTCGGACTCAATCGGTTGTGGCAACTGAACATGTCGCGCCAAGAACTGATGGTGCTGGCGCTGGAATTGGGTGCGGACGTGCCGTTCTTCATCTTCGGCGAGCCCGCGTTTGCTCAGGGAATCGGCGAAAAGCTGACCGCGATGACATTTCCGCCGACATGGTTCGTCGTGCTTGCGCCGGATATCCAGGTGCCGACTGCAACCATTTTCGCGGCGCCAGAATTGACACGTAACAGCGAGTCCGCGAAAATGCCTGTCTTTTCCGAAGGCTATGGCCGCAACGATCTTTTTGCCGTTGCGGCAGCGCGGTTCCCGGAAGTTGCCCGTTGCGTCGATGCGCTGGCTCGCGAAGCGTCCGGCGCGGGAGCAAGAATGACGGGGTCTGGAGCGTGCGTGTTTGCCGCTTTTGCCGCCGAGAGCGTCGCGCAACAGGCGTTGTCCAGACTGCCGCGCGGCATCACCGGTTTTGTTGCACGTTCGCTCTCACGCCACCCGTTGTGGTTATATGCCTGACGCAGCGGACCGAAGTTTTCCTTTGGGGAGTCGCCAAGTGGTAAGGCACCGGATTTTGATTCCGGCATTCGTAGGTTCGATCCCTACCTCCCCAGCCATCTTCCCGCGCCTCGCTTGTTGCATCGGCAGCGCGTCGGCATTTTCCGCGGGCGGTGCCCATGTCGTTTGAGCGCATGCGCGTATTCACCGGCAATGCCAATCCCAAGCTGGCCGAGGCCGTCGTTCGGCACATGAACATCAGCCTCGGGCGCTGCATCGTGGGGCGGTTTTCCGACGGCGAGGTGATGGTCGAGCTGCTCGAGAACGTTCGGGGCCGAGACGTGTTCGTGCTCCAATCGACGTGCGCGCCGACCAACGACAACCTGATGGAAATCCTGGTCATGGTCGACGCGCTCAAGCGCGCGTCGGCGGGCCGGATCACCGCCGCGATTCCCTATTTCGGCTATGCGCGCCAGGACCGGCGGCCGCGTTCGGCGCGCGTGGCGATCACCGCCAAGGTCGTCGCCGACATGCTCATGACCATTGGCGTCAATCGCGTCATGACCATGGACCTGCACGCCGATCAGATCCAGGGTTTCTTCAACATCCCCGTCGACAACATCTATGCGACGCCGGTGCTGCTGGGCGACCTGTGGAAGCAGAATTACGACGACCTGCTCGTCGTGTCGCCGGACGTCGGCGGCGTGGTACGCGCGCGCGCCATCGCCAAGCGGCTCGACTCCGACCTTGCGATCATCGACAAGCGGCGCCCGAAGGCCAACGTCGCCGAAGTCATGAACATCATCGGCGACGTCGAGGGCCGTACCTGCGTGATCATGGACGACATCGTCGACACCGCGAATACGCTCTGCAAGGCCGCGTCCGCGCTCAAGGAGAATGGCGCGCGGAAGGTGATCGCGTATTGCACGCACCCCGTCCTGTCGGGTGGCGCCGTGCAGCGCATCGCCGAGTCCGAGCTCGACCAGATTGTCGTGACCGATACCATACCGCTGTCCGAGGAGGCGCGCGCCTGCAAGCGGATCAGGGTGCTGTCGTGCGCGCAACTGCTCGCCGAGACAATGACGCGCATCTCCAACGAGGAATCGGTCAGCTCGCTGTTCACCGAGTAGCGGACCGCATTGGCAGGCATCGTGGGCCGGCGCCGGTCGGCGCCCATATGCCGAACCCTCCGAACCTTGGCACGATCGGCAATCCGGTTGCGCGAGACGACAGATTCGGGATATAATTCAAGGCTTTCCCGCGTTCCCGTTACTTGGGGGCAGCGGGTGTCGCCACCGCGGACGACCGCCGGGTGATGCATAGCGCATGCATCCCGCTCCGGAAGGCCGCAGACATGAGGAGTACTCTGCCATGCAACTCGAATTCACTGCGTTTGCGCGCGGTACCGAAGGCCGCGGCGCCAGCCGCAGATTGCGCCGCAGCGGGCGCGCCCCCGGCATCGTCTATGGCGGTGACGCCAAGCCCCAGCCGGTCGAGCTCGACCACAATGCGCTGATTCACGCGCTGCGCAAGGAAGCCTTCCACTCGTCGATCCTGACGATGAAATTCGAAGGCGCCGCGCAGCGTGTGTTGCTGCGCGACGTGCAGATGCACCCGTTTCGCAACGAGGTGCTGCACGTCGATTTCCAGCGCGTCGACGAAAAGCGCAAGATCCACATCAAGGTGCCGTTGCACTTCACGCACGCCGAGGATTCGCCGGCGCACAAGACTACCGATGCGATCATCAGTCACGTGATGACCGAACTCGATGTCGCGTGCCTGCCGAAGGACCTGCCGTCGTTCATCGAAGTCGATCTGTCGGCGCTGGCCGTTGGGCAGTCGATCCACGTTTCGGATCTCAAGTTGCCCGCGGGCGTCACTGCGGTCTCACGCGGGAAGACGGATCCGGCAGTCGCGACGGCGATCATTCCGCGCGTTATCGCCGAAGTCGAAGTCGCGGCCGCGACGACCGATGCCGCAGCAACCGAAACGGCTGCCGCGGGCGAGGAGGCCAAGGCCGGCGACAAGGCTGCGGACAAGGGTGGCGACAAGGCGGACAAGGGTGACAAGGGCGGCGACAAGGCCCCCGCCAAGAAGGACGACAAGAAATAAGGTGCTGGTGACGGCGAAGAGGCCCGCCCGGCGGTTTCCGGCGGGCCTTTTTGTTGGCCTCCATCCATCGCAACCATGCCGAATCCATTGCGCTTGATCGTCGGGCTGGGCAATCCAGGGCGCGAATACGCGGCGACGCGACATAACGCGGGTGCGTGGTTCGTCGAGCGCCTCGCGGAACGCATTCCCGCGGGCTTTCGGGCCGAGACGAAGTTTCATGCAGTCGTCGCGGGCAGCGAGCCGCGACTTGCGATCCCGCAGACGTTCATGAATCGCAGCGGCCTCGCGGTGGCCGCGCTCGCTCGCTTCTACCAGATTGCGCCAGCCGAAATCCTGGTTGCGCACGACGAGCTCGACCTGAAAGCGGGCGGCGTGAAACTCAAGTTCGGTGGCGGATTCGCCGGCCACAACGGACTGAAGGACATTGCCGCCCAGCTCGGCACCGGAGACTTCTGGCGCCTGCGGATCGGCATCGGCCATCCGCGCGACGGCGTGCTGTCGGAACAGGAGGTTGCCGACTACGTCCTGCATCCGCCGTCGGCGACGGATCGCGACGCGATCGATGCTGCGATGGCGCGCGTCACGGTCGTCTGGCAGCGACTCGTCGCCGGCGACACCGAACGAGCGATGCACGAACTGCACACGCAGGCGAGCGATGAGCCGCCGCTGAAGAAGGAAGTCAAATGAGCGTCAAATGCGGCATTGTCGGCCTGCCCAACGTCGGCAAGTCCACGCTGTTCAATGCCCTGACCAAGGCCGGCATCGCGGCGGAGAATTATCCGTTCTGCACCATCGAGCCCAACGTCGGCATCGTCGAGGTGCCCGATCCTCGACTCGCGGCGCTGGCGGCTATCGCGCGCCCGGAGCGCGTGCTTCCCGCCGCCGTCGAGTTCGTCGATATCGCGGGTCTGGTCGCGGGCGCGTCCAAGGGCGAAGGCCTGGGCAACCAGTTCCTGGCGAACATTCGCGAGACCGATGCCATCGCCCACGTCGTGCGCTGCTTCGAAGACGGCAACGTCGTGCACGTCGCCGGCAAGATCGATCCGATATCGGACATCGAGACCATCAACACCGAACTGGCGCTCGCCGACCTGGCAACGGTCGACAAGCAGATGTCCAAATTCGCCAAGGCCGCGCGAACCGGTGGCGACAAGGAAGCGCAACGGCTCGTTGCCGCGCTCGAGAAGATCGTGCCGGTGCTCAACCAGGCGCGGCCGGCGCACTCGGTCGATCTCTATCCGGAAGAGCGTGCTGTACTCAAGCCGCTGTTCCTGCTCACGATGAAGCCGATCATGTACGTCGCCAATGTCGCCGAGCACGGCTTCAAGGACAACCCCCTGTTGGCGCGGGTCGAGGAGTACGCGCGAGGCGAAGGCGCGCCTGTGGTCGCGATTTCCGCGGCGCTCGAAGCGCAGATCGCCGACCTCTCGGTGGAGGACAAGCAGATTTTCCTCGACGACATGGGTCTCACCGAGGCCGGGCTGGACCGGCTCATCCATGCGGGCTACAAGCTGCTCGGACTCGATACCTACTTCACCGCCGGGCCGAAGGAGGTTCGCGCCTGGACCATCCGACACGGCAGTACCGCGCCGCAGGCGGCGGGAGTCATTCACACCGACTTCGAGAAGGGATTCATCCGCGCCGAAGTGATCGGCTTCGCCGATTTCATCGCCTGCAAGGGAGAGCAGGGCGCCAAGGAAGCCGGTAAGATGCGCCTCGAGGGCCGCGACTACGTAGTCAAGGACGGCGACGTGATGCATTTTCGCTTTAATGTCTGAACGCATGTCCGAGCGGAAATCAGGTTGGATGCGAGCGGTCCCAGCGTGCCATTCGCACCACGCGCTGCGCATCGCGTTGCTGGCGACGATGATCGGCGCCGCCGGTTGCGTGCCAGCCCAGCTTCCCTTCGAACAACCGCAAGTCACGCTCGAAACCGTGCGCGTCCTGCGCTTCGCGGAGTCGAAGGCCGACGTCATGCTCGGTTTGCGCATCACCAACCCCAACCCGTACGCGCTGCCCGTCGATCATGTCGAGTTCGACGTCCTGCTCGATGGCCGGACGGCGGCGTCCGGCAGGAGCGTGCGCGTCGAGCGCCTCGCGCCGCGCGCCGATGCCAAGGTCGATATTTCGGGGCGGGTCGACGTCGCCGCGGTGGCGACCGGACTGATGTCCATCGGGTCGCAGCTGCCCGTTCCATACGCGATCAAGGGCACCATTACGCTCGAGGATGGCACGGTCCTGCCGTTCGCGCGCACTGGCAAGATCCCGGTGGTGCGCTTCGATTCGGCCGGCACCCGCCCGCAATGAGCCGCCGCCTGCGCTTCACCAAGATGCAAGGCCTGGGCAACGACTTCGTGGTCCTCGACGGCATGAGCGAGAAGCTTGACCTCGGTCCAGCCGACTATCGGCGCTTGGCCGACCGGCACTTCGGCGTGGGCTGCGACCAGGTCCTCGTCGTCGAGAAGGCGACTCGTCCCGATGTCGACTTCGGCTATCGCATATTCAACGCCGACGGCGGTGAGGTCGAGCAATGCGGCAATGGTGCGCGCTGCTTCGTGCAGTTCGTTCGCGCCCGGGGCATGACGAACAAACGCTCGATTCGCGTCGAGACGCGCGGCGGCGTCATTGCGCCCACGCTCGAGGCCGATGGCCAGGTCACCGTCGACATGGGCGCACCGCGTTTTCTGCCCGCCGAAATTCCCTTCGTCAGCGACAGCGCGGCGCTGGTGCAGCCTCTCGCGGTCGGCGACGACACGGTTCAGGTCAGCGTGGTATCGATGGGCAACCCGCACGCGGTGCAGTTGGTCGACGACGTCGATGCTGCGCCGGTGACACTGCAAGGCCCGCTGATCGAGCGTCATGCACGCTTTCCGCAGGGCGCGAATGCCGGCTACATGCAGGTCGTGGGTCGCGCTAACATTCGCCTGCGGGTGTGGGAACGCGGAGCCGGCGAGACGCTCGCGTGCGGTACGGGTGCCTGCGCCGCGGTCGTGACGGGCATTCGCCGCGGGCTGCTCGATGCACGCGTCAGCGTCGAGACGCGTGGCGGCGTGCTGACGATCAGCTGGGCGGGGAACGGCGCGTCGGTACTGATGACAGGCCCGGCGGAAACGGTCTTCGAGGGTGAGTGGACGCTGCCGGAACGATAGAGCGAGCATCAAACGCGAGCAATGAACGCGATTCAGGAAAAGGAACCATCGATGGATGCCAAGGCGGTCGCAGACTATCTGCAGCAGCACCCGGAATTCTTCGGTGAATACGCCGACGTGCTGTCCGAGATCTACGTGCCGCATCCCCATGGCGGCCACGCGATCCCGATCGCGGAGCGCCAGATCGTCACGCTGCGCGAAAAGAACGGCCAGCTCGAGACCAAGCTGCGCGAGATGATCAAGTTCGGCGCCGAGAACGACGCGATCAGCGAAAAGCTGCACCGCTCGACGCTGGCGCTGTTCTCGGCGATGGACCTCGAAACGACGCTGGGCGTGCTCTACCACAGCCTGACCGAGGACTTCCAGGTCCCGCAGGTGGCGCTTCGCCTGTGGGGCAAGGTGCCCGAGCAGTCGTACCTGCCGGAGCTCGCAGCCACCAGCCAGGAATTGCGTGAATACGCGGCGACACTCGGCAATCCCTACTGCGGCGAGCACGCGCCTTTCGAGTCGCGCGACTGGTTCGAAGGTGCGCCGTCGCTCGCCTCTTTCGCCTTCCTGCCCTTGCGAACGCACCATGCCTTCGGGTTGCTCGCGCTGGGTAGCGATGACCCGGAGCGCTTCTATGCCGGCATGGGCACGATGTACCTGACGCGACTGGCGGAACTCGCCAGCGTCGCGACAGCGCGCTTTCTGCCGCAGTCCTGATGCGCGATGAAAACCGCGCGCCTCGCAACGCGCGCTGACGATCCTCTGCTCGACGCGTGGGAGCGGCACCTCGCCACGCGGCCCGCGCACACCCGCGCTGCGTACCTTCGTGACGCGCGCGCGCTGCAGGCGCTTGCCGGTGGCACTGCACTCACCGCACTGAAGACCTCCGACCTGCGGCGATTCCTCGCGACGCTGCATGCGCGCGGTCTCGCCGGTAGCAGTCTTGCGCGGACATTGTCGGCATGGCGCGCGCTCTACCGTTTCGCGGTCGAACGCGACGCCACCGTCACGGACAATCCTTGCGCCGGGCTGCGCGCGCCGAAGTCGGCGCGGCGGCTACCGTCGGCGCTGTCCCCCGACGAAGCCGTGCAACTGGTCGCGATCGACGGCGAGGACCTGCTCAGCGTGCGCGATCGCGCGCTCTTCGAGCTTGCCTATTCGTCGGGTTTGCGTGTCTCCGAACTGTCCGGCCTCGATGTCGGCTCGCTCGACCTGGCCACGGGCGAAGTGCGCGTCTGGGGCAAGGGTGCGAAAGAGCGCGTGGTGCCGGTGGGCGCGCATGCGCGCGAAGCGTTGGGCGTGTGGCTCGCGCAGCGGTCGCAGCATGCGCCTGCGGAAATGCCTGCGGTCTTCGTCGGACGCGGTGGCCGCAGGCTCATGCCACGCGCGATCCAGCAGCGCCTGGCCGCGTGGGCGATCAAGCGCGGGCTCTCGCGGCACGTGCATCCGCATATGCTGCGCCATTCGTTTGCATCGCATCTGCTGCAATCGTCGGGCGACCTGCGTGCGGTGCAGGAGTTGCTCGGGCACGCGAGCATCGCCAGCACGCAGATCTACACCCACCTCGATTTTCAGGCGCTGGCCAAGACTTACGACAAGGCGCATCCACGCGCCAGGAAGAAGTCGAAGACCTGAAAAAAACGGGGCGCTTGGGGCGCCCCGAAAGCCACTGAGGAGAAACTAGACCAAACTTCGTACGGGCCTACTCCACTCGTTCGCCGTGGAGACTTACATCGAGGCCTTCGCGTTCCTCTTCCTCGGAGACGCGCAGACCGATGACCATGTCGATAATCTTGAGGATGATGAAGCTGCCGACCCCGCTATAGATCAGCGTCGTCGCCACCGCGCCGAACTGCGCGGTCATGCTGGCGTCGGCACCACTGATTTCCTTGACGTTCAACACGCCGGTGAGCAGCGCACCGACGATACCGCCGATGCAGTGCACTCCAAACGCGTCGAGCGAGTCATCGTAGCCGAAGGCCTTCTTCACCGTGGTCGCGGCGAAGAAGCAGAGCACACCGGCGGCGATGCCGATGATGATCGCGCCGCTCACGCCGACGAAGCCCGATGCCGGCGTGATCGCGACCAGGCCCGCGACCGCGCCCGAGGCAATGCCCAGCACCGAAGGCTTGCCCTTGGCCATCCACTCGGTGAACATCCACGCCAGTGCGGCAACCGCGGTCGCGAGTTGCGTGACCATCATGGCCATGCCGGCGCGGCCGTCCGCGGCGACTGCCGAGCCCGCATTGAAGCCGAACCAGCCCACCCACAGCAGCGAGGCGCCGATCACGGTCAGGGTCAGGTTGGCCGGCATCATCGCTTCCTTGCCGTAGCCAAGTCGCTTGCCCAGCATCAGTGCACACACCAGGGCGGCGATACCGGCATTGATGTGCACCACCGTGCCGCCGGCGAAATCGAGTACCCCGGCGGTGGCCCAGTAACCCGAAGGCTCCCACATCATGTGCGCGATCGGCGCATAGATGACGACCGACCAGATGCCCATGAACCACATCATGGCCGAGAACTTCATGCGATCGGCAAAGCCGCCGCAGATGAGCGCCGGAGTGATGATCGCGAAGGTCATCTGGAACATCATGTACACCGACTCCGGAATCGTCAGCGCCAGATGCGAGACCGTCAGCTTGCCGGCCTCCTTCTGGAACAGCATGCCGTTGAGGAACAGGCGATCGAGACTGCCGATGAACGACCCGCCCGGCATGAACGCCAGACTGTAGCCGATGACGACCCACAGCACGGTTACCAGGCAGGTGATGGCGAAGCTCTGCATCAACGTCGCCAAGCACGTTCTTCTTGCGCACCATGCCGGCATAGAACAGCGCCAGGCCCGGAATCGTCATCATCAGGACCAGCGCGGTCGAGGTGAGCATCCAGGCAGTGTCGCCGCCGCTTATCTTGTCGGCTGCGACAAGTTGCGGCGTGGTCGGCGCCGGCGGCGCTGCTTCGGCGGGCTTCGCGTCGCCTGCCGGTGCGGCACCTGCTGCCGGGGCCGCCGCGCCCGAAGCCGCGGGAGCGGTCGGCGCGGCAGGTGCGGGTGCTGCAGCCGGAGTCGTGGCGGGCGCCGGCGCGGTAGTTGCCGGAGCCGATTTCGTGGTGTCGACCTTCATGTCGGGAGTCTTGTCGTCTGCGAACGAAACATTGCAGACGGCAAAGGCGCCGCAGACCGCGATCAACATGGACAAGCGCTTCATGGTGTTCCCCTTAGAGTGCGTCGGCGCCGGTCTCACCGGTCCGAATGCGCACGACTTGTTCGAGGTCGAAGACGAAAACCTTGCCGTCGCCGATCTTGCCTGTGTTTGCCGCCTTCTCGATTGCCTCGATGACGCGGTCGAGCATGTCGCTCTTGATCGCCGCCTCGATCTTCACCTTCGGCAGGAAATCGACGACATATTCGGCACCCCGATAGAGTTCGGTGTGCCCCTTTTGCCGTCCGAAGCCCTTGACCTCGGTCACGGTAATCCCCTGAACGCCAATGGCCGACAGTGCCTCGCGGACCTCGTCAAGCTTGAACGGCTTGATGACTGCGGTTACCAGTTTCATGTTTCCCTCGCTTGTTGCGGGTGTAGTGGTGAAGGTGAACGACGCGCCCCCCTGCGGGCTAGAAAGTCTTCTGGATGAAAGCGGTGCCGGTCGATTTGCCGATGTTCTTCCCGGCAATCGTGTAGACCGAACCGTTGGTGTTGGTGTCGGTCCAGTAGCCGCCGACCGTCCAGCTGCCGGCAAAGGTGTAGGTCGCGCCCAGCTTCCAGTCGGTGTAGTTCAGGGCGCTGTTGTCAACGCCGTTGTTGTTGCCGTGATACTCCTGGCGACCTACGTGACCGATGAGCGTCCACTGGTCGGTGAGCGGATATGCCGCCGTGAGATCCAGGTACCAGGTGCCTCTGGAATTGGGCACGCCGAAGGTCTTGCCGGAAACGCTGTCGGAGAACTTGAGCGACAGCCACTTCCACGAACCGGCGATGTAGAGCTCGGTCGTATTGGCGCTCGAGAAACCGGGGTTGTAACTGCCGGGGTAGAAGTATTGCAGCACGCCGAGGTCCAGGCCCCACTCCTCATTCCAGACCTTCTTCCAGCCGCCGTAGACGTCCCACTCGAGGCTGCAGCCGTGGCCACAGGCGCCGGAATCGCTGATCCAGCTGATGTTCGACCCCCACGTGCCGAGATAGAAACCGCTTTCGTGTGTGAAGTCGAACCCACCCTGGAACGCCGGCTTCGTGTCGGTTTGCGTCAAGCCACGGAAAATGTACTGGCTGTAGATACCGAAGTTGCCGGTCAGGGTGTACGGAGGCGCCGGTTCAGCGGCAGCGGGAGCGGGCGCCGGAGCGGGAGCCGGAGTTTGCGCGTGAACGTGGGTTGCGAGAGCGCCGACGGCGAGCGCTGCCACCGCAGGAAGTGCGCGAAGTCTTACGGACATTTTGTGTCTCCTTGGCTAACGTGCGTACGATTGGTTGCAGCATCGTTCAGCACAAGCCATGCCAAGGTATAATTATGATATTAATCAATATCTTACGAGATTGTATACGGAATGAAAACACGGCCGTAGCTCGCTCTTGTGCACTCGTGCGGTGCGCGCTCTCAAGCTGTGCACATTTCTGGGGCGCGCCTGCGCAGACGCCAATGGATGCCTGCGCTCCGCGAGGTTTGAAGCGAATTTGCTAGACTTGCCCGGCCAATTCACCGGAGTGTGCCGTGCTTGCAAGCAAGGTGATCGACGACGTCAGCGCCCGCATCAGCGAAGCCATTGCCGCGAGTCCGGCGCGCGATGTCGACAAGAATGTGCGGGCGCTGCTTACCGGCGCGCTTTCGCGACTCGATTTGGTCACGCGCGAGGAATTCGACGTGCAGGCGCAAGTGCTTCGCCGCACGCGTGAAAAACTCGAAGCGCTTGCGACTCGATTGGCCGAGATCGAAGCGCGGCAACGCTAGCCTCGATTCGAGCGCGCGACTGGTGCAAACCGGCGATGCGGTGCAGATCGACCGCAGCCACGCGATCGACCTGCCCGGATACATGCTGCGATTTCTCGGCAGCGTGTACGTCAACGCTCCCGTTCGGCAGGACGGAGTCGCCGACCGCGCGACTTGGCCAAATGGCCGATATACCAGGGTCGCGGTGCGTGCTACGGTCGGTGCGCCGGTGTTCGCGGGCCGGCGTCACGAAATGCATGCGCCATGCCGGTTGCGGTCCTTCATTCGCGCGCCCTGTCGGGCTTCGACGCGCCGCCGGTCACGGTCGAGGTGCATCTCTCGGGCGGCCTTCCGGCGGTCAATCTGGTCGGACTTCCCGAAACCGAGGTCAAGGAAAGTCGCGATCGCGTGCGCGCGGCGTTGCAGAACGCGCATTTCGACTTTCCGGCGCGCAGGATCACGGTCAATCTCGCGCCTGCCGACCTGCCGAAGGATTCCGGGCGCTTCGATCTGCCGATTGCGCTGGGCATTCTCGCGGCGAGCGGACAGATCCCCGGCAACGCATTTCCCGAACTTGAATTTGCCGGTGAACTGGCGCTGACTGGCCAATTGCGGCCGATTCGCGGCGCGCTGGCGATGACCCTGAAGGCGCATCGCGACGCGCGAGCGTTCGTGCTGCCCGAGGCGAGCGCGCGAGAGGCTGCGTTGGTCCGCGATGCGATCGTATACCCGGCGGACAGCCTGCTCGCGGTATGCGCCCATCTCGACGGGCGCGCGCGCTTGCCGCGTTGCATGATCCAGACGGTTGCCGCGAATAGTGCGCACGCTGCGGATCTGGCCGATGTGCGCGGACAGGCGCTGGCCAAGCGCGCGCTCGAAGTCGCTGCCGCTGGCTGCCACAGCCTGCTGATGCTGGGGCCGCCGGGAACCGGCAAATCGATGCTGGCGCAACGTCTTCCGGGCCTCTTGCCGGCGATGAGCGAGGACGAGGCGCTCGAAAGCGCCGCGATCCATTCGCTCACGCGCGGCTTTCGGCATTCCGACTGGGGCAGGCGGCCGTTTCGCGCGCCGCATCACACCGCATCGGCGGTGGCGCTGGTCGGCGGCGGCAGCGACCCGCGTCCCGGCGAAATCTCGCTCGCGCATCACGGCGTGCTGTTTCTCGACGAATTGCCGGAATGGGATCGCCGGGCGCTGGAAGTGTTGCGCGAGCCGATGGAATCCGGCCAGATTCAGATCTCGCGCGCAGCGCGGCAGGCGAGCTTCCCGGCGCGCTTCCAGCTCGTCGCGGCCATGAACCCTTGTCCGTGCGGTTACCTCGGCCACAGCAGCGGCAAGTGCCACTGCACGCCCGATCAGATTGCGCGCTATCGGGGACGCATTTCCGGACCATTGCTCGACCGCATCGACCTTCAGATCGAAGTCCCGGCGCTGGCCGTCGAGACGTTTGTCAGCGCGAAGGAGCGTGTCGGGTCCGAGACCTCCGCCTGTGTGAGCGAGCGCGTCGGCGCCGCAAGCCGCCGGCAGCGCGCGAGGCAAGGCAAACCCAACGCGTGGCTGCAACCGCGCGAGGTCGAGCGCGTCTGCACCCTCGACGAGCGCGCCATGGCGCTTCTCAAGACAGCGTTCGCGCGCCTGTCGTTGTCGGCGAGGGCGTATCACCGCATCCTGAAAGTCGGGCGCACCATCGCCGACCTTGGGCACGCCGATATCATTGCCGCGAGCCATATCGCCGAGGCGATCGGCTATCGTAGAATGGACCGGACGTGAACACGGCTTCAACATCTCCGCTCGGCAAGGCCACCGCCTATCCGGATCGCTACGACGCGTCGCTGTTGTTCGCGATCGACCGCAGAGAGCAGCGCGCCGCATTGCGGCTCGGTGCGACGCTGCCGTTTTCGGGCGTCGACATCTGGACGGCGTACGAAATCAGCTGGCTCGACGCGCGCGGCAAGCCGCAGATCGCGATCGGTGAATTCCGGGTGGGCGCGGACTCTCCTTCGATCGTCGAGTCCAAGTCGCTCAAACTCTATCTGGGTTCGTTTGCGCAGGAGCGCGCCGGTAGCCGCGCGGAAATCGCGCGTACCATCGAAGCCGATCTGGCCACGGTGTGCGCGGCGCCGGTCTCGGTCGTCTTGCTGACATCGCCGACGGCGATGCGCGTGGCCGAGTTGCCGGGAGAGTCCATCGACGCCTGCGAGGTCACGCCGGAAGCACGCGAACCCGACGCCGCGCTGCTCCTGCGCGGCACCGGTTTTGCCGAGGAAACGCTGCGCACCGCGTTGTTCCGCTCGAACTGTCCGGTGACGGGGCAACCCGACTACGCCGACGTGCAGGTGCGCTATCGCGGTCCTCGCATCGACCGCGGCGGATTGCTCGCCTACCTGCTGTCGTATCGCCAGTATGCGGGATTCCACGAAAGCTGCGTCGAACGCATGTTCATCGACCTGGCGCTTTGCTGTCGCACCGAGCAGCTCACGGTGTATGCGCGGTTTCTGCGCCGTGGTGGCATCGACATCAATCCGTTCCGCAGCAATTTCGAGCCGGCGCCGACGCGCAGCGAGCGAACCCCGCGACAGTGACAAGCGGCGCGTTGCACGTACGCGCGACGCTTGCGTCTGTTGCGCGAGGGCGGGCGCATGCTGCAATGCGGTAAAATCTGCCGGATCATGAACTCAAACGCCGACGCGATCTTCAACGACGCCGAGCTCTCGGTGGACGCGCCGCGGCTGCGCGAAATCCCGTACAACTACACGTCGTTTTCCGACCGCGAGATCGTCATCCGGTTGCTCGGCGCCGACATGTGGCGCCTGCTCGAGCAATTGCGTGGACAGCGACGCACCGGGCGCTCTGCGCGCATGCTTTTCGAAGTTCTCGGCGACATCTGGGTGGTCGACCGCAATCCGTACCTGCAGGATGATCTGCTCGACAATCCGAAGCGGCGCGAATTGCTTATCTCGGCGCTGCGGCATCGGCTGGGCGAGATCGAGAAGCGTCGCATGGCCGACGCCGAACCGGAACGCAACGCCAAGGTCGGCATGCTGCTGCAAGGCGCGAGCGCGGCGGTCGAGTCGTTTGCGACCGCGTTCCGCGAGACCGAAGCACTGCGCAAGCGCACGCTGCGCGTTCTCTCCCGCCACACGCATCGCGACAACATCGCCTTCGACGGCCTGGCGCGAGTCTCTCACGTCACCGATGCCACCGACTGGCGCGTCGAATATCCGTTCGTCGTGCTGCATCCGGACTCGGAAGCCGAGGTGCCGGGTCTTGTGCGCGGCTGCATCGAACTCGCGCTCACCATCATTCCGCGTGGCGGCGGAACCGGCTACACCGGCGGCGCGGTTCCGCTCGACCGGCGCTCCGCCGTCATCAACACCGAAAAGCTGGAGCGTCTGTCGAGCGTCGAACGCGTCATGCTGCAAGGGCACGATTCGCCGACGCCCACCATCGACGCCGGCGCCGGCGTTGTCACCAAGCGGGTGATGGACGCCGCCGAGCGCGACGGCCTGGTCTTCGCCGTCGATCCTACCTCTGCCGACGCGTCGTGCATCGGCGGCAACGTGGCGATGAACGCCGGCGGCAAGAAAGCCGTGCTTTGGGGCACCGCACTCGACAATCTCGCGTCGTGGCGCATGGTCACGCCAGACGGCGACTGGCTGGAAGTCGCGCGCACCGACCATAACCTTGGCAAGATTCACGATGCGCCCTTCGCCACCTTCGAGCTTGAATACCACTCGGCCGACAGCAAGGGCGCGTTCGGTGAACTGAAACGGCGCGAGACGCTGCGCATTCCGGGCCCGAGCTTTCGCAAGGCCGGCCTGGGCAAGGACGTTACCGACAAGTTCCTTGCCGGACTGCCCGGCGTGCAGAAGGAAGGTTGCGACGGCATCATCACTTCGGCCCGCTTCATCCTGCACCGGATGCCGCCGGCGATCCGCACGGTCTGCCTGGAGTTCTTCGGCCAGGTGCGCGATTCGACGCCGGCGATCGTCGAGATCAAGCGATACCTCGATGGGCGTCCAGGCGGCGCGATCCTTGCCGGCCTGGAGCACCTGGACGAGCGCTATGTGAAGGCCGTCGGCTACGCGACCAAGGCCAAGCGCCACGGGCGGCCGAAGATGGTCCTCATCGGCGACATCGTCGGCGAGGACGACGATGCGGTGGCGCGGGCGGCGTCGGAGGTCGTGCGCATCTGCAACGCGCGCGGCGCGGAGGGTTTCGTCGCCGTCTCACCGGAGGCGCGCAAGAAATTCTGGCTCGATCGCGCGCGCACCGCGGCGATCGCGACGCACACCAACGCGTTCAAGATCAACGAGGACGTCGTCATTCCGCTCGACCGCCTCGGCGACTACACCGACGGCATCGAGCGCATCAACATCGAACTGTCCATCGCCAACAAGCTTGCGTTGTGCGACGCGCTGGATGCGGCGCTGGCGCAGGACCTCGCGCCCGCCCTGTGGGGCGCGCACGCCGAGGAGCGGCCGCCGCAGGAGGCGATGGCCGCCAAGCTCGACGAAGCTCGCGCGGTGGTCGCCGCGGTGCGCGCGCGCTGGCAGGATTTGCTCGATCGCATCGACGAGACTTTCCCCGCGCTCCAGGCCCACTCGATCGTGGTGTCGTGGAAGTCCGAACTCAAGGCGCCGCTGCAGGACATCTTCGCGGGAATGGCGTTCGCACCGGTGCACAGGCGCTGCATCGACGTGCATCGCGAAGTGTTGCGTGCACGCGTGTTCGTCGCACTGCACATGCACGCCGGCGACGGCAACGTGCATACCAACATCCCGGTGAATTCCGACAACTACGCGATGCTGCGCGAGGCGCACTCGGCGGTGGCGCGAATCATGCAGCTCGCGCGCTCGCTCGACGGCGTCATTTCAGGCGAGCACGGGATCGGTATCACCAAGCTCGAATATCTCACCGCCGAGGAACTCGCGCCGTTCGCCGCCTACAAGCGGCGGGTCGATCCCGAGGGCCGGTTCAATCGCGGCAAGCTGCTGGCGGGAGCGGACCTGTCGGGGGCGTACACGCCCAGCTTCAACCTTCTCGGCGCGGAAAGCCTCATCCTCGAGCAATCGCAGATCGGCAACATTGCCGACTCGGTCAAGGATTGCCTGCGCTGCGGAAAATGCAAGCCGGTGTGCGCGACGCACGTGCCGCGTGCCAATCTCCTCTACAGCCCGCGCAACAAGATCCTCGCGACCTCGCTGCTGATCGAGGCTTTCCTGTACGAGGAGCAAACGCGCCGCGGCGTGAGCCTGCGTCATTTCGACGAGTTCTCCGATGTCGCCGATCACTGCACGGTTTGCCACAAGTGCGCCAATCCCTGTCCGGTCGACATCGATTTCGGCGACGTCTCGATTGCCATGCGCAACCTGCTGCGCGTGCAGGGTCACCGCAAGTTCAACGCGGGAACCAGCGTGGCGATGTTCTTCCTCAACGCCAGCAATCCGGCGACGATCAAGCTCGCCAAGACGCTGATGATCGACTGGGGCTACAAGGCGCAGCGGCTCGCGTACCGATTGGCGAGCCGGCTGGGATTGACCCAGCGCCAGACCAGCCGGCCGCCGGCGACCATCGGCATGCCGTCGCTGCGCGCGCAGGTCATTCATTTCATCAACAAGCCGATGCCGGGCGGCTTGCCCAAGCGAACCGCGCGCGCGCTGCTCGATATCGAGGATCCGACGATCGTTCCGATCATCCGCGATCCCGCGCGCTCGGCCGAAGACGCCGAGGCGGTGTTCTATTTTCCGGGCTGCGGATCGGAACGGCTGTTTTCCCAGGTGGGACTGGCGACGCAGGCAATGCTCTATCACGTTGGCGCGCAATGCGTGCTCCCGCCCGGATACCTGTGCTGCGGCTACCCGCAGACGTCAGCCGGCAATCACGACAAGGGCCAGGAGATCATCACCGACAACCGGGTGCTGTTCCATCGCGTCGCCAATACGCTCAACTACCTCGACATCAAGACAGTGATCGTCTCCTGCGGCACGTGCATGGACCAGCTGCAGAAATACGAATTCGGGAAGATCTTCCCGGGCTGCAGGCTGCTCGACATCCACGAATACCTGATGGAGCGCGGCGTGCGGCTCGAAGGCGTCGAAGGTGTGCGCTACATGTACCACGACCCATGTCACACGCCGATGAAGACCCACCCGCCGCTGAAGGTCGTCAACGAGCTCATGGGTACGGCGGTGACCCTGAACGAGCGTTGCTGCGGCGAATCGGGGACGCTGGCGACCACCCGACCCGACATCTCGACGCAGGTGCGGTTTCGCAAGGAGGAAGCCATGCGCAAGGGCGCGGCCGAGCTTCGCGCCGATGGGCCCGATGTGCAGGTAAAGGTACTCACCTCGTGCCCGTCGTGCCTGCAGGGTTTGTCGCGATTCGATGACGACGCGGGCACCACGGCGGACTACATCGTGGTCGAAATCGCCCGCAAACTGCTCGGTCCCGACTGGCTGCCGAACTACGTCGAACAGGCAACGCGCGGCGGGATCGAGCGGGTCCTGGTGTAGGGGTGTAGTGAGCGCCAGCTTTCGTGCCTGCGCCTGCTAGTGGCCTTTTGACGGTTCCATGAATGCCGGCGGGACCGACGCCGCGCCGACGATTGCCGGCCCCGGATTGAAGCTCAGGGTAACCCCCATGATGGTCGCCGGTGCGCCCATGATCAGCGCCGAGGACACCGCCACGACAGCAACCGCCAGTACAGCGATCGCCAGGTCGCCCCACCGGCGCGCGCGTCCACCGCGGCGGGGTTCGACGGCTGCCAAAAAGACCCCGCGACTGCGCGGCGTGCGCGCAGCGCGGGTTGGAGGCAACCGGGTCCCACTGGGTAGTTCTGTTGCAGGCGCATGGACAACTGTCTGCCAGTCTTCGCCGTTAACCGCGATCGGGTCGTGCAGCGAGCGCATCGTCGTCGACGAATGTATTCGCGTGCCATTGATCTTGAAGACATTTTCCATACTTGCCTCGCCTGTCGCATCCGGGCGCGTCTGTCGCGTCCATGAGTTGTAGTCTCCACCATGCTGGATGGCCGCGCGGCGGCGCATTCGACACTGCCAATGCCGAATATTCACATCCGTCGGGCCCGCCGATTGGCGCACGAGCCGGCCCGGATGTCGGACCGCAAGGGGCGTGGACGAGGACTTGTGCTATAAATGATGCACGGTCCGGGTCGCGCGGCGGCGCTGCCTGCACACCCCATCCGGCAGCGCCATGGCGACCCACACCAACGAATTCACATTGACGCAAACACAGACCCAGCCAGGGTCGCGCGCGCTCTCCTTTGCGGATGCGGAAGGCTGTGCGGCGTGGCTCCGCGCACTGCCGCTGACCAACATTCCCCAGCACTACGAAGAAGTGCTCGGCCAGCTCAAGAGGCTGTCCGAGGCCGACTTTGCGCCGCGCGAACGCGCCCGTATTGCCGAGGTCTTCCGCGAGCCGGTCGTGTTCCTGCACACCGAGCTGGCGCGCCGGTACGCCGGCAAGCCGCAGCCGGCGGGGGATCGCGAGCGCGAGGCCTTCCTGCAGGCAATCGCATTGTGGCAGGCGTTGTGGGCGCAGTACTCCGCGTGCCTCAAGCCGCTGCTCGAGAACGACCCCGAGCTGCAGGGCGTCAAGGCCAAGGTGCTGCAGCGCGGCCTGTGGGTCGGCAAGCAGATGATCCTGGTACATGGCCTCGCCCGGCACATTCCCGCGCCCACGGTGTGGCAGGAGCTGCACGCCTACTACCGGCTTGCCGAGATCCTCGAGTGCGCGGTCAGCGCGGTCTCGGACGAGCTCATGCCCAACGCCATCGGTGTTTCCTGCTATTCCACCTATTGCCACGCGCTCATGCTCGATCTCGCCGACCCGTGCGCAATGTCGGTACGCCAGATCGAGTTGACCGATCGCTGGCTTTCGATGTGGGCACGCAAGGTCTTTCCTTACGTCCAGCAACGCGAAACCGAGGGCCCGGTCATCGCGATCGATCTCGATGCACCCAGCGGCGCGACACTCGGTCCGGTCGGCCCGCGCCTGCCCGGCGAAGGAGCGCGCTTCGGCTATCCTGCGAAGCTGGCGACGAGCGTGCGCGGTCGCCTCAAGCGCCTGGCCAGCGGCGCCAATCCTGCCGAGCTGCAACTCGGCCACGACGTCTCGGTCGAGGCCTGCACGGCGTTGCTCGCGCATCTGGACACGCGCTGGTATGCGCTGCCCGCGAAGCGCGGTGGCAACGAATCGAATTCCGGGCTCGAGTTGTGCGTGGGCGGCTTGGGCGCGGCGTATTTCCGTGTCTCGGGGCGCACCTTCAACAGCCAGGATCTGTTGGGACGCATGTCCTATCAGGGCACGCAACACCTGGCGACGCTCGGCGCGCTGACCGATTACGATCGCAACAAGGAAGAAGCCGAGAAGACGTGGACCTGGGAGCGCTGGCAGGGCAGTTACGACTGGGGCAGCGCCTCGGTTCGTCGCGTAGGCACGGGAGCGCATCGTTGGCATCTCGATCAACTGGTCGTCGTTCGCGACGACGAGCGAGTGCGCTGCGGCCACGTGACCCGCGTGGCGCTGGACAGCCGCGGCGATCTCGCCGTGACGCTCAAGCTCTGGGACGGCTCGCCGACGGCAATTGCGGTGCGCGCGCTGACCACGATGCTGGTCGAAGAAGTGCCATTCCCCGCGATTCTGATGGGGGTCACTCCCGATGAGAAGGCCAGCCTGATCGTTCCGCCGCGCACCTTCAGCGCGGGGCGCGTGTTGCGCTCGATCGCGTCGAACCCGGAGCGACGCCTGCGCTTGACGCGACTCGTCCAGCGTGGTGCAGACTTCGAGCGAGTCGCCTTCGAGGAACACTCCACCTGAGCTTCACCTTCCCGGTGCGCGCGATGGCGCGTGCCGCGGCCTTGCGGTAGCATGGAGCCCGTTTTTCCCAATCGATTTCTGGAGACTGCATGAAACGTCAATGGATAGCGCTCGCTGCGAGCGCCTGCTTCGCCGGCGGTGCCCACGCCGCGCTAGATAACACCACCGCCCAAGCGATGATGCAGAAGGATGGCTGCGCGGCGTGTCACGCCATCGACAAGAAACTGATCGGGCCACCGTACGTCGATGTCGCGGCCAAATACAAGGGTGACAAGGATGCGCTGGCGAAGCTGACCGAGAAGGTCAAGAAAGGCGGTACCGGAGTCTGGGGCTCGATTCCCATGCCGCCGAACGTGACCGTGTCCGACGCCGACATCAAGGAACTGGTCACCTGGATTCTGACGCTCAAGAAGTAGCACTCGCGCACGCACATGCACAAAAACCGGCGGATGCCATGTCCGCCGGTTTTTTTTCGGGTTGCTTTGACAACCACCGGCGTGGCCGGTAACCTTGCGCGGTCCGTGCAGGAGAGAGTGGCCGAGCGCAGTGCGGTCACCGCCGAAGGCGCAACTCCCGCAATCGCTCAGGCAGAAGGACTGCGCGGACGAGCATCGATCTGGAGAGCGACCGCGCGACTGATGTTGCGGGGTCCACCGAAGGGGCACCGGACGCGCGAGCGAGCGCGGACCGTAATCTCTCAGGTAAAAGGACAGATGGGGCGAAGCTGCAGTCACGGCGCCGCCCCTTTTTGTTGTCCGGCAACCTGGGAAACGCAGTGCTCAAGCAGACTCCGCTCAACCCGGTACACCGCGCCTCAGGCGCGAAGATGGTCGATTTTGGCGGCTGGGACATGCCGGTCAGCTACGGCTCGCAAATCGACGAGCATCATGCGGTGCGCCGTGCTGCGGGCATGTTCGATGTCTCGCACATGCTCGCTGTGGACCTCCGCGGGCAGGGTGCGCGCGACTTCCTGCGCTACGCACTCGCCAACAATGTCGACAAGCTCGCCGTGCCTGGCAAGGCGCTCTATTCGTGCCTGCTCGCCGCCGACGGCGGCGTACTCGACGACCTGATCGTCTACTTCCTGGCCGAAGATTGGTTTCGCATCGTCGTCAACGCCGGCACCGCCGATAAGGACGTGGCGTGGCTGCGCGCGCTGATCGCGGCACGCGCGCCGCAGCTCGCGTTGCGCGAGCGCCGTGACCTGGCGATGATCGCGGTGCAGGGGCCGCTCGCGCGCGAACTCGTCTGGCAGGTGCTTCCGGCTTGCCGCGACGCCACCGCGTCGCTCAAGCCGTTCATGGCCATCGAGTGCGGCGAGTATTTCATTGCGCGCACCGGCTATACGGGCGAAGACGGCTTCGAAGTGATGTTGCCCGCGACACTCGCCGTGAACTTCTGGAACTCGCTCGCTGCGGCAGGCGTACAGCCGTGCGGACTCGGCGCGCGAGACACCCTGCGGCTCGAAGCCGGCATGAATCTCTATGGCCAGGACATGGATGAGCGCGAAAATCCGCTCGAGTCGGGACTGGCATGGACGGTCGATCTTGCGAGCCCGCGCGATTTCGTCGGCAAGGCGGCGCTGCAGGAGCGGCCACCGCAACGGCAGCTCACCGGACTCCTGCTTGTCGACAAGGGCGGCATCCTGCGCGCGCACCAGAAAGTCCATACATCGCTGGGTGATGGTGAGATCACCAGCGGCACGTTTTCACCGACGCTGTCTGCATCCATCGCGCTGGCGCGCTTGCCGGTCGGTGTGACGCCGGGCGACCAGGTGCGCGTGCTCGTCCGCGACAAGGAACTCGTTGCCCGCGTGGTCAAACCGCCCTTCGCGCGCAACGGCAAGAGCCTCGTTCAATGAAGTCACTGGAGAGTCATCGATGAAAGTTCCCTCCGACCTGAAGTACACCGCCAGCCACGAGTGGATCCGGACCGAGGCCGATGGCACGCTGACCATTGGCATCACCGATCACGCGCAGGAGGCGCTGGGCGATCTCGTGTTCATCGAACTGCCCGCCGTCGGCAGGATGCTGGCCGCGGGTGAAGCCTGCGCCGTGGTCGAATCGGTCAAGGCTGCGTCCGACATCTATGCACCGGTGGCCGGAAGCGTGGTAGCGCACAACGACGCGGTCGTCGCCGCGCCGGAAGACGTCAA
This sequence comes from uncultured beta proteobacterium, assembly GCA_963741315.1. Classification (GTDB taxonomy): domain Bacteria; phylum Pseudomonadota; class Gammaproteobacteria; order Burkholderiales; family Casimicrobiaceae; genus PALSA-1003. The sequence continues at coordinate 325,000 of CAVUHK010000001.1, read as the reverse complement.
CGCAGACGCCTACGCCAACTGGTTGTTCAAGCTCAAACCTGGCAATGCCGGGGACGTCGCGAAACTGCTCGATGCGGCCGGATACACGGCGAGCGTGGGAGACGAAGGATGAAGTTGAACGATCTGCCGCGACCCGGGCGGCGCTCGCTGCGCGAACTCGAGCAGCACGGCGGCTTCGTCGAACGCCACATCGGCACCACCGGCTCCGACCAGGCGGAGATGCTCGCCGCGCTGGGCTTCGAGTCGCGCGCGGCGCTGATCGACGCCATCGTGCCCGAGGCGATCCGCGCGAAGCGCCCACTGAGACTACCGGCTGCGATGGGTGAACAGGCGGCGCTCGATCGATTGAAGACGATGGCGCGCAAGAATCGCGTCCCCAGGTCGTTCATCGGGCAGGGCTACTACGGCACGCACACGCCGGGAGTGATCCTGCGCAACATACTCGAGAACCCGGCGTGGTACACCGCGTACACGCCGTACCAGCCGGAGATTTCGCAGGGACGCCTCGAAGCACTGGTCAATTTCCAGACGATGGTGTGCGACCTGACCGGACTCGCCGTTGCCAACGCGTCGATGCTCGACGAAGCGACTGCTGCGGCCGAGGCGATGACGCTTTGCCAGCGCGTGGGCAAGAGCAAGAGCCGCGTGTTCTACGTCGCCGCCGACGTCCTCCCGCAGACCCTCGACGTGGTGCGTACGCGCGCTGCGCCGCTCGGTATCGCCGTCGTGGTCGGGCCGCCCGAAGGCGCGCTGGAGCGCGACTGCTTTGCCGCGCTGCTGCAATATCCCGGTGTCAACGGCGACGTGCGCGACTACCGCGCGTTCGCCGAAGCGCTGCACGCCAAGGGCGCGCTGGTAATCTGTGCCGCGGATCTGCTGGCGTTGACCCTGATCGCGCCGCCCGGCGATTGGGGAGCGGACGTGGCGGTGGGATCGAGCCAGCGCTTTGGCGTCCCGATGGCCTTCGGCGGTCCGCACGCAGGGTTTCTCGCTACCCGCGACGAATTCAAGCGCAGCCTGCCCGGGCGCCTGGTCGGCGTGACCATCGACGCCGCCGGACAGCCTGCCTACAGGTTGGCACTGCAGACACGCGAGCAGCACATCCGGCGCGAGAAGGCGACGTCGAACATCTGCACCGCGCAGGTGCTCCTCGCGGTGATCGCCAGCATGTATGCGGTCTACCACGGCCCGCGTGGCTTGGCGACCATCGCCGCGCGCGTGCACCGACTTGCCGGCGTGCTGGCCGCGGGACTGGGCAAGCTGGGCGTGTCCGTCGTCAACGACTCCTGGTTCGACACATTGACGCTTGCCACCGGCGAGTCCACGGCCGCAATTCACGAGGCCGCGCTCGCGCGCGACGCCAACCTGCGCCGCATCGATGCGACGCGCGTCGGCATTTCCGTCGACGAGACGACCACGCGCGAGGACATCCTGGTGCTCTGGTCGGTGTTCGCGCCGGCGGGAACGACACTGCCGGATTTCGAAGGCATCGAAGCCAGCGTCGAGGACGGCTTCGCACCCGCGCTCGCGCGAACTACCCCGTTCCTTTCACATCCAACCTTCAACCGCTACCACTGCGAAACCGAGATGATGCGCTACCTGCGTCGGCTCGCCGACAAGGACATCGCGCTCGATCGCGCGATGATCCCGCTGGGTTCGTGCACCATGAAGCTCAATGCGGTCAGCGAAATGCTGCCGGTGACCTGGCGCGAGTTCGCCAACGTCCATCCCTTTGCACCGGCCAACCAGACGGTCGGCTATCGCGAGATGATCGGCGAACTCGAGCAGATGCTGTGCGCGGCAACCGGCTACGCAGCGGTATCGCTGCAACCCAACGCGGGCTCGCAGGGCGAGTACGCCGGCCTGCTGATCATCAGCGCGTACCACGCATCGCGTGGCGAAGCGCATCGCAACGTCTGCCTGATCCCGGCGTCGGCGCACGGTACCAACCCCGCGTCGGCCCAGATGGCAGGCATGCGCGTCATCGTGGTCGCCTGCGATCGCGAGGGGAACGTCGACCTCGACGACCTGAAGGCGAAGGCGGAGGCGCACAGCGCGGAGCTCGCCGCGATCATGGTGACCTATCCGTCGACCCACGGTGTATTCGAAGCCGCGATCAAGGACATCTGCGCCATCGTCCACGCGCACGGTGGACAAGTCTACGTGGATGGCGCCAATCTCAACGCGCTGGTGGGACTCGCGGCGCCCGGCGAATTCGGCGCCGATGTTTCACACTTGAACCTGCACAAGACGTTCTGCATCCCGCATGGCGGCGGCGGTCCCGGAGTTGGTCCGGTCGCGGTCGGCGCGCATCTCGCGAAATTCCTGCCGGGGCATCGCGCGTTGGGCACTTTCGGCGACACCGCTTCGGAGCGCATCGGCCCGGTTTCGGCGGCGCCTTACGGCAGTGCCGGCATCCTGCCGATATCGTGGATGTACATCACGATGATGGGCGGCGACGGACTCAAGGCCGCCACCGAGTCGGCGATCCTGGCGGCGAACTACGTCGCGCGACGCTTGAGGGCGCACTACCCCGTGCTCTACTCGGGTCCCCGCGGACTCGTCGCGCACGAATGCATTCTCGATCTGCGCCCGCTCAAGGACACCAGCGATGTCGGCGTCGAGGACGTCGCCAAGCGGCTTATCGACTACGGTTTTCACGCGCCGACGATGAGTTTTCCGGTGGCGGGTACCCTGATGATCGAGCCCACCGAAAGCGAGTCGAAGGCCGAACTCGACCGCTTCGTCGACGCGATGGTCGCCATCCGCGGGGAGATACAAGCCATCGAAGAAGGACGCATGGATCGCGACGACAATCCGTTGCGCAATTCACCGCATACCGCTGCCGCGCTGCTGGCCGCGGAGTGGCGACACGCCTATACGCGCGAACAGGCGGCGTATCCGGTGCCGGCTTTGCGTGCCGGAAAATACTGGCCACCGGTGGCCCGTGCGGACAACGTGTACGGCGATCGAAATCTATCGTGTTCCTGCATCCCGATCGCGGAATACGCTCAGTGAAGGTCACGCATTGAAAGTCATCGTACTCGGCGCGGGGGTCATCGGCATCGCCAGCGCGTGGTACCTGCGCGAGCGCGGACACGAAGTGACCGTGGTCGAGCGGCAGGCGGCCGCGGGAATGGAGACTTCGTACGCCAACGGCGGTCAGATCTCGGTCTCGCACGTCGAGCCATGGGCCGCGCCCAAGGCGCCGCTGCAGATACTGAAGTGGCTTTCGCGTCCCGACGCGCCGCTGCTGTTCCTGCCCACGCTCGATACGCGCCAATGGCGCTGGGGTACCCAGTTCCTGCTCGAATGCCTTCCGGCGCGAACCCGGCGCAACATGCTGCAGATCCTCGCGATCAGCAAGTACTCCGGAGAAGTATTGCGCGAACTGCGCGCCGCGACTGGCCTGCGTTACGACGACCTGCAGCGCGGCATCCTGCAGGTCTACACCGACGACGCGGGATTCGCGTCCGCGGCCAGGGCGGCCGAACTGGTGCGCGAGTACGGCGTTGCGCGCGAAGTGAAAAGCGCCGACGAATGCGTTGCGATCGAGCCGGCACTGGGCAATCGGCGCGAATGGATCTCGGGCGGCACCTTCACCGCGACCGACGAGACCGGCGATGCGCGCAAATTTACCCAGGCGCTGGCGGCGCTGGCGGTGGAGCGGGGCGTGGACATTCGCTACGGCGTCAGGGTCGAATCGCTGGCCGTCGCGGGCGGGGCGCTCGCCGGTGTCAGGACCGTGGATGCGCTGGGACACAGCGCCATGCTCACCGCCGACGCCTATGTCGTGTGCCTCGCGAGCTACTCGCCGTTGCTGCTCTCGCCGATCGGCGTCCCAGCGCTGGTGTATCCGGCGAAAGGCTATTCGGCCACGATGCCGATCCTCAATTCGGACGCCGCGCCACAGGGCAGCATCACCGACGACGCCAAGAAGATCGTGTTCACCCGCCTGGGTAACCGATTGCGCGTCGCGGGCACGGCGGAGTTGTCCGGTTACAAGCTCAATCTCAACCGCGTGCGTTGCGAAGCGCTGACGCGACGCGCCTGCGAGTGGTTCGGCAACGCGATCGATGCCAAGCGCGTGGACTACTGGACCGGGTTGCGGCCGGCAACGCCGTCCGGTGTGCCGCTCATCGGGAGGACGCGTTATCCCAACCTGTACCTGAACACCGGCCACGGCACGCTGGGCTGGACCATGGGTCCGGGGTCGGGCAAGGCGATCGCCGACATTGTGTCGGGTGCCAAGCCGGACGTCGCCTTCGACTTCATCGGTAGCCGAACGTGACTGCGATCTTCACTGAGCGTCGCGGTGAGTACGAAATCTCGACCGATCCGGCTCGCCTGGATCGCGCGCTGATTCATCGCTTTCTATGCGAGCACGCGTATTGGTCGCTGGGCGTGCCGCGCGCAGTGGTCGATCGCGCCATCGATCACTCGCTTTGCTTTGGCATCCATCACGCAGGCGCGCAGGTTGGCTTCGGGCGGGTGGTGACCGACCAGGCGACCTTTGCGTATCTCGCCGACGTTTTCGTGCTGCCCGAGGTGCGCGGGCAGGGCTTGAGCAAGTGGCTGGTCGACGCAATCCTGCGCCATCCGCAGCTGCAGGGTTTGCGCCGCTGGTTGCTGGCGACCCGGGACGCCCATGGCCTGTACGCGCAATTCGGCTTCGCGCCGCCCAAGGTGGCGGGTCGCTTCATGGAGCGGCACGATCCGGATGTCTACTTGCGCGCAGCCGGCTGACGGGCCGCTAGCGCAGAATCCAGATGACGGCGCCGAGCCAGATCAGCGCCGCAGCCTGCAGGTGACGATCGGTGTACAGCAATCGCGCCGGATCTTCCGCCGCGGGTTCGCGATCGACGAGGTAGAGATAGCGAAACAGCGCATAAGTCACGATCGGTACCGTGTAGACGAGATCGACGCTGCCGTGCAGCGCGATCGTTTGCGGGCTGATTGTGTACAGGCTGTACGAAATGAGCGTGCCGCTCACGGACACCGTGATCAGGCGATCGAGCAGCGCCGGCGAATAGTCGTCGAGTACCGTCCGCCGCGTTGGCGCGGCAACCACCGCAAGTTCGGAGCGGCGCTTGCCGAAGCCCAGCAACAGCGTCAGCATCAAGCCGCACATCAGCAGCCAGGGCGAAGGGTCGATGCCTACACCGGTGGTTCCGGCAAGAATGCGCAAGAGGAACCCCAGCGCGAGCACGATCACGTCGACGATGACGACATGCTTGAGGCCAAGCGTATAGGCGACATTGAGCGCGAGGTACGCGCCCAGCACCAGCACGAGCATGCCGCCGACGCTGGCGGCAAGCGTGAACGCGGCGGCGGCGAGCAAAGCGCCGAAGACAGCCGCGCGGAGACCCGACACCGCGCCCGCGGCAATCGGTCGATGGCGCTTGACCGGATGCGCGCGATCGGCATCACGATCGATCCAGTCATTGCCGATGTACACCGCGCTCGACAGCAGGCAGAACGCGACAAAGGCGGTGGCGACGTGCGCGACAAGCACGGTGTCGTGCCAATCTCGGGCGAACAGAAAGCCTGCCCACACGAAGGCACTCTTGACCCATTGCTGCGGTCGCAGCGCCCGCCAGTAATGCATAATCGCCCTCTTTGGCTCGTCGCGATCAATGGAGCACCTTCGCGCTACGCGCTCAACGGAGCACCTTCGCTCTTCGCGCTCCGGTATTCGCGCTCGGGGCGGCCCTTCGCGCTCATGTCGCGAGCCCACCGCAGCGCCGATGCGACTTCAGGTCCCCACGCGGCATGATGCCTGAGCGATCGCGTTTCGTGGCACTGCTCTGCGTCGTGCTGATCCTCGCGGGGACGTGGCGACTCTACGCGATCTTTGGCGCCACGCCCATGCTGGGCTATGCCAACCAGTTCGACATGGCGCGCACCTCGGCCTGCGTGGGACTCTGGCCCGACCTGCCCGCGCCGGCGCGATTCGAGGCGCACCCGCAGGCGCCGCTTTCGCGCTATGTTCGTCGCGACGACCCTTCCGACGAATGCTATCCGAGCAGCGAGCTCGCATTCGTCGCGCCGGCGGTCATGTCGACGCCAGTCGGCAAGCCGGTTGACTTGCGCCGCGTCGGAGCATTGAAAGCGACGATGCTGGTCGTGCTCGCATTTATTTTCACGGCGCTGTTGCGGGATCGCCCGGGATGGGCGTTGCTGCACGCAGCGTTGTTCGCGCTCGTGATCTGCGATCCGCTGAACGCGCTGTGGCTCAACACGCTCTACACCGAATTCGCGGCGCTGTTCTTCCTCTACTCGTCGGTCGTATTGCTGGTACTGATCGGCGCGCGGGAGATCCCCGCCGACCCGCCGGAGCGCTGGCTGGTCACGGTCTTCGCGCTGTCGCTGGCGGGACTCGGGCTCTCGCGGCAGCAGCACCTGCTGCTGCCGCTGATCCTGGCATTGCCAATACTCATTTCACTTTGGGGGCCGGCACGACGGAGCGCCGTGGCGCTGCTGGCGGTGACCATGCTGATCGCTGTTGCGCAAAGCGGGATCATCGAGCGCAATCCCAAGATCGCCGCGGCGAACAGCGCAAACGTCGTGCTCGGTGCGATCCTGCCCGCGTCACTGGAGCCCGCGCTTACCGCGCGACGCTTGGGTCTCCCCGAGCGCTGCCTGCAGTCGCTGGGCGCGACTTGGTACATGAACATGGGCGAGTCGCTGACGAAGACCTGTCCGGAAGCGTATGCTGTTTCGCGCGCGAGCCAGGTGCGGCTGCTGTTTAGCGAACCCCTCACGTTGCTGCGGGCGGGCCTGCGCGCACTACCGCAGCTGCAGGATTGGCGGCTCGGTTACATGGGCGCGGTCGAGGGGCGCGCCTTTGCCGGCCATGAAGCGGTCCACGCGATCGGTGGCGCGGTGGCGTTCAGCATTGCGCCGGTCGTGACGACGATGGCGCCCGCGACGTTCCTGTTCGCGCTGTCCGCGTCGCTGGTGCTGCTGCTGGTCAGCGCCATTGTCACGCTCTGCGCGCTCGTGCTCGAACGTCGCGCGCCGCTCGCGCTTGCGCTCTATGCGCTTACGGCAACCGCGTGGTACGCCATCGCGACGGCGATCGGCGGCGATGGCCTTGTCGAAGTGGCGCGCCACGCGCAACTCGCCGCGACCAGCCTGTTCGCAACTGCGGTTCTGCTGGGATTGACACTGCTCGCACCGCTCGCCGCGCCGCTATGGGTGCTGGTCGGAGGATCCGTTCGCCCGCTCGCTCGTGCATCGCTGGCCGCGCTTGGCTATACCGTCCTGGCGCTAGTCATCGCTGTGCCGCTGCACTTCCTGTTACGGGCGGTGATGGCCGGCACGCCGCTGGCCATCGGCGTGGTCGATCTCCCCGCGCGCAATGTCGTACCCGTGGATGTGGTCGAGCTCTCGGGCTGGGCACTCGATCCGCAAGGGGTCGCGGCAGTGGAAGTGGTTACCGGGAGCGGCGAAGTGATCACCGCGACGCGCGATCTGCCGTATGCGGGTGCACACGGCGAATCGCTGGAGCTCTACTACCCGGGCTATCCGCAGAGTGCGCGCGCCGGCTTCGTCGCGCGACTGCCCGCGCGCCTGCTCGACTCGGGTACTGCCGACCTGCGTACCTATGTCGTCAATGCCGCAGGCACGCGCACCGAGATCGACCGCCGACGGCTGGTTGCCGAGAAGCGCTGACAAGTCGCCGCAGCGGAGGCGCGCGCTATAATCGACGCTTCCTTCCGCAATGACTTCGATGCATTTCATTTCGCGCACGCGCTGGTTTACGGCGCTTTTCGTCTTCGCCGCTGCTGCTGCGGAAATCGTCGCTCCCGCGCCGGCGCCGCCGCCTGCCATCGCGGCCAAGGCCTACCTGCTCGTCGACATACTCAGCGGGCAGACCATCGTTGCGCAGAACGCCGACGAGCCTCGCGAGCCCGCATCGCTTACCAAGCTGATGACGGCGTACCTGGTGTTCCGCGCGCTCAGGGACAAGGAACTGGTGCCCTCGCAGCCGGTCACGGTTTCGGAAAAGGCGTGGCGCGCCGAAGGCTCGCGAATGTTCCTCGAGCCGAAGAAGGTGGTCAGCATCGACGAACTGCTGCGTGGTTTGATCGTGCAGTCGGGCAACGACTCCGCGATCGCGCTCGCCGAGACCAGCGCGGGTTCCGAGGCAGCCTTCGTCGAGCGCATGAACAAGGAAGCCGCGCGGATGGGCATGAAGAACACGCGCTTCGCCAACGCCACGGGACTGCCGGCGCCGCAACAGGTGTCGACCGCCAACGACCTGGCGCTGCTGGCGGCGGCCATCATCCGCGACTTCCCGGAATTCTATCCGCTGTATTCGGTCAAGGAATTCCGCTACAACAACATCACCCAGCCCAATCGCAATCGACTGCTGTGGAGCGACCCCTACGTCGACGGCATGAAGACCGGGAACACCGACGCCGCGGGCTATTGCCTGATCGCCTCGGCGAAGCGCGGACCGCGGCGCCTGCTCGCGGTCGTGCTGGGTGCCGGTTCGGATTCCGCGCGCGCCAGCGAGGCGCAGAAGCTGCTCAACTATGGCTTCCAGTTCTTCGACACGGTGCAGCTCTACCAGAACGGCCAGGCAGTGAGTTCGCTGCGGGTGTGGAAGGGCGCCACCGACACCGTGCAGGCAGGGTTCGTCGCCGACCGGTACCTGACGCTTCCCAAGGGCCAGGCGCCGAAACTCAAGCTGGCGATGGAAGCGATCGAGCCGCTGGTGGCACCGGTAGCGCAGGGACAACGCGTCGGCGTCGTGCGCGTTTCGCTCGACGGCAAGGCAGTCGGCGAATACCCTCTGCAGGCGCTCGCCGACGTGCCGCCAGCCAGCTTCTTCGGACGCCTCTGGGATACCGTGCGGCTGTGGGCAAAGTCGTTCACGCATTGAGCGAACGCCGATCCGGCAATGACCACTTTGGAGTGCATGCGATGACCGTCTACCTCAACGGCCAGTTCCTTCCGATCGAGGATGCGAAGATCTCGGTGCTCGATCGCGGCTTCATCTACGGCGATGGAGTCTACGAAGTCGTGCCGGTGTATGCGCGCCGCCCCTATCGCATGCCGCAGCACCTCGCACGCCTGCAACGTAGCCTCGACGGGATCCGGTTGACCAATCCGCACACCGCTGCGCAATGGGAAGCGATCGTCCGCGACCTCGTCGCGCGCATGGCCTTCGCCGATCAGGCGGTCTACTTTCAGGTGACGCGCGGCGTCGCCAAGCGCGACCACGCCTTTCCCGCAGGCGTGAAGCCCACCGTGTACATGATGAGCAATCCGCTGGTATTGCCTTCCGCCGAACAGATCGAGCGCGGCGTTGCGGTCGTCACCGGGATCGACGAGCGCTGGCTGCATTGCGACCTGAAGACGACTTCGTTGCTCGGCAACGTCCTCGCGCGGCAGAGCGCGGTGGATGCGGGCGCGGTCGAGTCGGTGCTCTTCCGCGACGATTACCTGACAGAGGCATCCGCGTCGAACGTGCTTGTCGTCAAGGATGGAGTGATCATCGCGCCACCCAAGGACAACCTGATCCTGCCCGGCATCACCTACGACGCGACGCTGGAGCTGGCGCAGGCGGGCGGCCTCCCGCTGGCGGTGCGGCCGGTGACCCGCACCGAGGCGCTGGCGGCCGACGAAATGTGGCTCTCGTCGTCGACCAAGGAGGTGCTGGCGGTGACGACGGTCGACGGCAAACCCTTTGCGGGCGGCAAGCCGGGCCCGGTGTTCCGCAAAATGCACGCGCTGTTCCAGGCCAGCAAGCGCCAGGCAGCGTAAACGCCCGCGCGCTAGCCTTCGGGGTGTGCCTGGCTGAGGCGATAGCGCCCGCCATGCCACACCAGCGGCGCGATGTTCTGGTGCGCGCACGCATCGACCTGCCCGATGAACAGCATGTGATCGCCCGCCGGGTGCAGGGCGTGATGCCGGCATTCCAGCCACGCGACCGCACCCTCGATGAGCGGCGCGGCGGCCGCGCCCAGGCGAAACGGCACCGTGTCGAAGCGATCGGCGTGGGGGCGCGAGAAACGCCGCGCCAGTTCGATCTGGTCGTGCGCCAGTACATTGACGGCGTAGCGTTCGGCGCCTTCGAACACCGCCAGGCTGCGCGACCTGCGGGAAAGGCTCCAGACGACCAGCGGCGGGTCCAGCGACACCGAATTGAACGAGTTGGCGGTGAAACCGACGTAGGCGCCCGCGCCGGTGCGCGCGGTGATGATGGTGACGCCGGTGGCGAACTGCGCCAGCACGTCGCGGAAATGGCGCTCGGGAACGGGGGGCTGCATTGCGCGCTCGGTGGGCATCGGAAATCGTGAGATCGCGCACGGTGCAACGGTCCACGATGGCCGGCCCATCTTAGGGGCGAGTCCCCGGGGTGTCAAAATTCCCCGCGTGGCGCTAGACTAGTCGCTCCATTGGACGATCGTCGACTGCCGTCATCGGTCATGAAGTCCTCGCTTACCAAGTTTGTCGCGCACCGCTACGAAGGCCGCAACCTGCCTGTTGCACTGGTCATGCCCGACGGCGGCCGCGTCGCGCTGTCCGACCGGCCCGAGGTCGACATCTACGCGCGCACCTGGAACGGACTGCGCACGTTGGCCTCCCCCGAACTGGGCAAACTGGCGCGCGCCTACGTTCATAACGACATCGACTTCTCCGGGGGAGCCCGGCGCGCGCTCGACATCGCCGAGGGCCTGGTCGGCAGCGTCACCCATGGGCGCGACCGTGCCCGCGCCCGGGTCGCGCAGTGGTGGCACCAGCGGCGCGGCAACATGCCGAACATCCAGTATCACTACGACGTCTCCAATGCCTTCTACCGGATGTGGCTCGACGAGCGCATGGTGTACTCGTGCGCCTATTTCAAGACTGCGGACGACACGCTCGAACAGGCGCAGGCGCAGAAACTCGATCACATCTGCCGCAAACTGATGCTCAAACCCGATGACCAGTTCCTGGACATCGGCTGCGGCTGGGGCGGCCTGATCTTCTGGGCGGCGCAGAATTACGGCGTACGCGCCACCGGCATCACGCTCTCGAAGAACCAGTTCGACCACGTGAGCGTCAGGATCCGCGAGCTGGGCCTTGCCGACCGCGTCAAGGTGGAACTGCGCGACTACCTCGATCTGCCTCCCGAGGGCACCTACGACAAGATCGCGAGCATCGGCATGTTCGAGCATGTCGGCCTGCGTAATTTTCCGCGCTATTTCGGCAAGATCCAGCAGCTGCTCAAGCCCGGCGGCCTGGTGATGAACCATGGAATCACGCTCAATCAGGTGCACGTGCAGAGCCTCGGCAGCGGCATCAGCGGTTTCGTCGAGGAATATGTCTTTCCCGGCGGCCAGCTCGCGCACGCGTCGAAAGTGATCGAGGCGATGGCCGCCGGCGGGCTCGAACTCATCGACGCGGAGCCGCTGCGCGAACACTACGCGCGCACGCTGTGGCACTGGGTGGACCGGCTGGAGCGAAATGCCGACGCGGCGCGGCGCGAGGCCGGCGAGGCGACTTTCCGCACCTGGCGCATCTATCTCGCGGGCTCGGGGCATGCGTTCGAGCGCGGCTGGCTGTCGATCTTCCAGTTGCTCGCCGGCAAGCCGTTGTCCGATGGCAGCCTGCCGCATCCGCTGACACGCGACTACATGTACCCGCGCTGACGCGCTGCTTGCAATTCGCGCGGTCGAACCCCATATGTCCCCGATGGAAACTACCGCCGTGGCCGAAACCCTGCTCGAATTCCCCTGCGCGTTCCCGCTCAAGATCATGGGCAAGACGCAGGATGGCTTCGCCCAGACCGTGCTCGACGTGGTGCTGCGCCACGTCCCCGATTTCGACAGCGCGTCGATGGAGATGCGCGCATCGCGCCTGGGCAATTACATCTCGCTGACCTGCACGATCAACGCGACGTCGCGCGAACAGCTCGATGCGCTCTATCGCGAGTTGTCCGGCAATCCCCGGGTCGTCATGGTGCTTTGATGCCGGCGCTGCCGGGGGGCGTCGCGGGCACGATCGTGCGCCGCCTCGGTGTCACCGGTTACGAGCCGACGTGGCGTGCCATGCAGGCGTTCACGGCCGCGCGCACCGCCGATACTCCCGATGAAATCTGGCTCACCGAGCATCCGGGCATCTACACGCTCGGCCTCGCCGGTCGCCGCGAGCATCTGCTGCGCGACAACGGCATTGCCGTGCTGAAGGTCGATCGCGGCGGACAGGTGACCTATCACGGCCCCGGCCAGCTGGTCGCGTATACCCTGCTCGATCTGGCGCGCGCGCGGCTGGGCATCCGCGACACCGTGCGCAGGCTGGAGCGCGCCGTGATACGATTCCTGGACACTCTTGCGATCGGCGCGTACGCCAAGGCGGGTGCGCCGGGCGTGTACACCCTGGTCAGCGGCGCCGACGCAAAGATCGCCGCGCTCGGGCTCAAAGTCAGTCGCGGTTGCACCTATCACGGCCTTGCCGTCAATATCGCCATGGACCTCTCGCCGTTTTCCGACATCGATCCCTGCGGCTACCGCGGCCTTGCGGTTACGCAGGTCCGCGACCTGGGCGTGAGCTGCACTGTCGACGCCGCGGGTGAGGCGTTGGCGCCGATGCTCGACGCGTGCCTGCGCGAACCGGTCGCGTCATGAGCGACGCGTTGCCTCCTGCGCCGGTCCCGCCGTCTCCCCTCGCCGGCATCAAGCACAAGGGCGGCGACAAGACTTCGCGCATCCCCATCAAGGTCGTCGCCGCCGAACGGCTGAAGAAACCCGAATGGATTCGCGCGCGTGCGCCGTCATCGCCACGCTTCTACGAGATCAAGAAAATCCTGCGCGAGCACAATCTGCACACCGTGTGCGAGGAAGCGTCGTGCCCGAATATCGGCGAGTGCTTCGGCAAGGGCACCGCGACATTCATGATCATGGGCGACATCTGCACGCGCCGCTGCCCGTTCTGCGACGTCGGTCACGGCCGACCGCTGCCACTGGACGCGGCCGAGCCCGTCAACCTGGCCAAGACGATCGCAGCGCTGCGGCTATCGTACGTTGTCATCACCAGCGTCGACCGCGACGACCTGCGTGACGGCGGCGCGAAGCATTTCGTCGACTGCATCCGCGCCGTGCGCGAGCACTCGCCGGGCACGCAGATCGAGGTGCTGGTACCGGACTTCCGGGGCAGGCTCGACCGCGCGCTCGACATTCTCACGGCCGCGCCGCCGGACGTGATGAACCACAATCTCGAGACCGTTCCCCGATTGTACAAACAGGCACGTCCGGGTTCCGACTACGCGCACTCGCTCGCGCTGCTGCGCGGATTCAAGGCGCGCTTTCCGGCGATCCCGACCAAGTCGGGGCTCATGGTCGGACTGGGAGAGACCGACGACGAAATTCTCGCGGTCATGCGCGACATGCGCGGCATGGGTGCCGAGAGCATCGACATGCTGACCATCGGCCAGTACCTGCAGCCGACGCCGGGACACCTGCCGGTCCTGCGCTACGTGCATCCGGACACCTTCGGCATGTACGAGCGCGAAGCCTACGCACTGGGCTTTCGCCACGCCGCGGTCGGCGCGATGGTGCGCTCGTCGTACCACGCGGACCGGCAGGCACACGGCGTGCTCGAAGCGACCGCGTAGCCACGCACTCCAAGGGGAATCGATGCACATACGTTTCATGCGTACCATTGCGCTGCTCGCGCTGAGCGTATTTTCGATCGCCAGCGTCCGCGCCGAAGTCGCCGAGGTGCGCATCTCGCGCGGATTCGGCGTCCTCTATCTGCCGTTGATGGTGATGGAAAGCGAAAGGCTGCTCGAGAAGCAGGCCAAGGCCGCGGGCCTAGGCGAGGTCAAGGTCAACTACCTCGTGCTCGACGGTGGCAATGTGATCAACGACGCCATGCTCTCGGGCGCGCTCGACATCGCCTCGATCGGCGTGGCGGGTTTCCTCACACTGTGGGCGAAGGCGAAAGACAATCCGGCGATCGAGATTCGCGGCCTGTCGGGAATGAGCTCGTCGTCGCTCTACCTGATGACGCGCAATCCGGCGGTGAAGACGCTCAAGGACTTCAGCGACAAGGATCGCATCGCGGTGCCGGGCATCAAGACCTCGCTGCCCGCGGTCATCCTGCACATGGCGGTGGCCAAGGAATTCGGCGACGCCAACTATTCCAAGCTCGACCCGATCACCGTCGGCTTGCCGCATCCGGAGGCGCTGACCGTGCTGCTTTCCGGGAAGGGAGAGATCAACAGCCACATGGCCTCGCCGCCGTTCTCATACATCGAGGACGCGACGCCGGGATTGCACCGCGTCTTCAATTCGGTCGACGTGCTCGGCAACATCACCCTCGACATGACCTACACGACGCGCAAGTTCTTCGAGGCCAACCCGAAGCTGAGCGCGGCCTTCATCGCGGCGATGAATGATGCCAATGCACTCATTGCGAAGGACAAGAAGAAGGCCGCCGAGATCTACATCGCCGTGGGCAAGCAGAAGTCGACGGTCGATGAGATCGTCAAGATTCTCAACGATCCGAACTCCAAGTTCTCGACCGTGCCCGACGGCACGATGAAGTATGCCGACTTCATGTCGCGCGTCGGCACGATCAAGGCCAAACCGGCGTCGTGGAAGGACCTGTTCTTCGCGCCGATCTATGGGGTCGCCGGCAGCTGAGCATTGGCGGGCAGGCGCTCGCCCTTCGGCCACAACAGCCACATCCTGCCGTCCTGCTTCATCCGCCCGGCCTCGCGCGCGGCGTCCTCGCCGAAGCCCCAGAACCAGTCCGCGCGCACCGGGCCGCGGATTGCGCCGCCCGTGTCCTGCGCCAGCATCAGGCGTTGCAGCGGCCGCGTCGACAGCGGCCAAGTGGTCGCGACGAACACCGGTGCGCCCAGCGGAATGAAACGTGGATCGACCGCGATCGCGCGACCCGGCGCCAGCGGCACGCCGAGCGCGCCGATCGGACCATCGATGGTCGCCGCGGGATCGGGCGCGACGATGCGGAAGAACACGTAGCTGGGATTCTCCGCCAGCAACGCCGGGAGCAGCTCCGGGTGCTCGCGACCCCACTGCTTGATGCCCTGCATCGAAGCCCTGTCCAGTGTCAGCTGCCCGCGGTCGACCAATACCCTGCCGATGGAACGATAAGGCTGGCCATTCTGGTCGGCATAACCGACGCGCAGAATGCTGCCATCGGGCAGCAGCACCCTCCCCGAACCCTGGATCTGCAGGAAGAACGCTTCGATCGCGTCGTCGACGTATACGAGCTCCTTGCCGCCAACGGGTGCCAGACCTGCGTCGATGTCGGCGCGCGGCCAGTACGGAACCACGCGCTTGCCTTCGACGCGGCCACGCACGCGCTTGTCCTTGAGTTCCGGGTAGAGATCGGACAATTCGATGGTGAGCAGATCGTCCGGGGGAGCGTAGAGCGGATAGCGATAGCGCTCGTCGCGCGCGCGCGCACCATGCAGCAGCGGCTCGTAGTAACCGGTGACCAGGCCAACGCCGGCACTCTCGCCGGAGCGGTCGGAGTCGAGGACCTGGTATGCGCTAAAATAGGTTTCGAAGTAAGCGCGGACGGCTGCCGCGTCGCGCCGATCGGGATTCGCGGCAGCGGCGCAGACTTGGCGCCACGTCGGCGCGCTCGTGCTGCGGGCGAGCAGCGCGCTGCAGCTTGCCACGTACGCCGGCCACGCGTCGGCAGTTGCGTCGTCGCGCCAGCCGGGAAGGTCGGCGAAGGCGACCGCGCGCAATTGCAGCGCTGGCGAGGCAGGAATGGCCGCGGGTGGCGCAGGGATGCGCGGTGGAGTGGGTGGCGCAACGGGTGGGCGTGGCACAGGCCGCCAACACGGCCAGCGGCACGGCGACGGTCAACAGGCGAAGGCGCGACGCGATGGAATGGATTTTTCTCGAAGCGGGCGTGGCGCTGTTTCTCGCGGTGTTCATCGTCTGGTTCACGACCGGCGGC
The DNA here is from genome assembly GCA_963741315.1 of uncultured beta proteobacterium. Classification (GTDB taxonomy): domain Bacteria; phylum Pseudomonadota; class Gammaproteobacteria; order Burkholderiales; family Casimicrobiaceae; genus PALSA-1003. The sequence goes on along the minus strand of CAVUHK010000001.1, from coordinate 309,064 downwards.
AAGCGAAAGCGGCCGCCGGCGAAGGCAGAGCCGTCGGCGGATGCCAACGACACCGCGAATCGTCGGGGCTAATGGAGTACGCGCGGCACCGACAGCGTGAACAGGGGGATCGCCGCCTCGAAGGTCTGGCCGTCTTCGGCGAGCATGTGATAGGTGCCGCGCATGGTGCCGACCGCGGTCTCGATGTTGGTTCCGCTGGTGTACTCGAAGCTCTCGCCGGGCTTGAGCCAGGGCTGTTGGCCAAGGACGCCCTGACCCTTGACCTCGGCGACCTTGCCGTTGGCGTCGGTGATCAGCCAATGGCGACTCACCAGCTGAACGGGCACGGTGCCGGTGTTGGCGATGGTGATGGTGTAGGCGAACACGTACTGGTTCTTCGACGGGTCCGACTGGTCTTCGACGTAGATCGCCTTGGGCACCACGGTGATCTCGTGTTTCTGACTTTCCGCCACGGCCGTACCCTTCATTCGTAATCCGAGGATTATAGCGCCATGCGACGTTGCGAGATTGCACCCTCTATTCTGTCCGCGGACTTCGCGCGCCTTGGCGAAGAGGTGCGCGCGGTGATCGCTGCCGGCGCCGACCTGATCCACTTCGACGTGATGGACAACCATTTCGTGCCCAACCTCACCGTCGGCCCGCTGGTGTGTCAGGCGCTCAAGCCGCATGTCGGCGTGCCGATCGACGTGCACCTGATGGTCAAGCCGGTCGATCGCATCATCCCGGACTTCGCCAAGGCCGGCGCGGCGATCATCAGCTTTCATCCCGAAGCCTCGCTGCACGTCGATCGCACCATCGGGCTCATTCGGGAGAACGGCTGCAAGGCGGGGCTCGTGCTCAATCCCGCGACTCCGCTTGCCTGCCTCGACCACGTGCTCGACGCGCTGGACCTCGTGCTTATCATGTCGGTCAATCCGGGCTTCGGCGGCCAGTCGTTCATCCCGGAAGCGCTGACCAAGCTCGCCATGGCGCGCGAGCGCATCGACGCGGCTATCGCGCGAACCGGCAGGTCGATCCGGCTCGAGGTCGACGGCGGCGTGAAGATCGAAAATATCGGCGCGATCGCCCGGGCCGGCGCCGATACCTTTGTCGCGGGATCGGCCATCTTCGGCGCCAAGGACTACGCCGCGACCATCTCCGCGATGCGCGCGGCGGTCGCGGCAGCGTGATCACCCGCTTGCCAGAGGGCGCCCTCGCGGTGGTATAGTTGTCCGGCAGGCACGAAGTTGCGCGCCTGTGTCACGGACCGAACGAACCGATCGATGAGCTGCAACGCTTTCAACTGCAACGGCTGGGCCCTGGGGCACGGCAACGTCTGGCGCTGGCGGCGCCACTCGTAAGCCGCGTCCGCGCCGCGCGCAACAGCGGCGCCCTAAACCCGTTGTGCCTGTTGAATGACTGTTGAGCCATCATGACCGAAGCCGAATTCCGCGCGCTCGCCGCGCATGGGTATAACCGCATACCCCTCGTACTCGAGACCTTTGCGGATCTCGACACCCCCCTGTCGCTGTACCTGAAGCTCGCCAACCGGCGCTATACGTTCCTGCTCGAATCGGTAGTCGGTGGCGAGCGCTTCGGTCGCTACTCCTTCATCGGCCTGCCTGCGCGCCAGCGGATTTGCGCGCGCGGCCGCGACATCACGGTCGAGGACGACGGCGGCGTGATCGAACGCCACCAGGGCGACCCGCTGGCGTTCATCGGCGAGTTCCTGCGCCGCTATCGCGCGGCGCCGCAACCGGGTTTGCCACGCTTCTGTGGCGGACTGGCCGGCTACTTTGGCTACGACACCGTCCGGCACATCGAGACGCGGCTCGCGAACACGGCACCGCCCGCTGCGCCTGCGCTCGCCGACATTCCCGACATCCAGTTGCTGTTGACCGAGGAACTCGCGGTCGTCGACAACCTGTCGGGCAAGATTTCGCTCATCGTCTACGCAGATCCTGCGCAGGCCAACGCATTACGCGACGGCCACGACCGCCTGCAGGCGCTGCGTCGGCAGCTGCGCATGCCGGTCTCGATTCCGTATCAGACAGCGACCGCGATCACCGAGGCGACCAGCGAGTTTGGAGCCGAAGGCTACAAGGCCGCAGTCGCCCGATCACGCGAGTACATCGCCGCAGGCGACATCATGCAGGTCGTGATCGCGCAGCGCATGCGCCGGCCGTTTGCCGCGCCGCCGTTGCAGCTCTATCGCGCGCTGCGCTCGGTCAACCCTTCGCCGTACATGTTCTACTACGATTTCGGCGACTTTCACGTGGTCGGCGCGTCGCCGGAAATCCTGGTGCGCAAGGAAGCCGACAACATCACGCTGCGCCCGATCGCCGGCACCAGGCCGCGCGGCGCGACGCGCGAGGCGGATGAGGCGCTCGCCACCGAGCTGCTCGCCGATCCGAAGGAAATCGCCGAGCACGTCATGCTGCTCGACCTCGGCCGCAACGACGTGGGGCGTGTCGCGCAGACCGGCAGCGTGAAGGTGAGCGATCGCATGGTCATCGAGCGCTATTCGCACGTGATGCACATCGTGTCCAACGTCGAAGGCCGGCTCAAGCCAGGGCTGACGAGCATCGACGTACTGCGCGCGGCGTTCCCGGCCGGCACGGTCAGCGGCGCGCCGAAGGTCCGGGCGATGGAGATCATCGACGAACTGGAGCCGACGCGGCGCGGCATCTACTCGGGCGCGGTGGGCTACATCAGCTTCCAGGACGACATGGACACGGCGATCGCGCTGCGCACCGCCGTGGTCAAGGACGGAATGCTCTACGCGCAGGCAGGCGGCGGCATCGTCCACGATTCGTCGCCGGAAGGAGAATGGCAGGAGACGCTCAACAAGCTGCGCGCGCTGCAGCGGGCGGCGGACATGGTGCAGCAGGGACTCGACGCGGAGAGTTGACGCGCTGCGGCTCGGGCGGCCCGAGCCAAAGGCATTGCACGTGTCGCAGTCGTTACTTCAGCTGGTCGAGCAAGGCGCTCGCTTCGCGATCGCCTGGATAGGCGGCAAGCAGCATCTGCACCGCCTTGCGCGCAGCGTCGCGGTGTCCCGCGTCGCGCTCTATCGCCGCCAGTGCGATGAGGATGTCGCGATCCGCGGGCCAGCGTTCGGCGGCGCGCTGCAAGGCGCGAATGGCGTCGGGCGCGCGCCCGACCGAATTCAATGCGACCGCGTAGACGTAGGCATAGCGCGCGCTGTCGGGCGCGAGTTGCGCCGCCTTGGCCAGTTCTGGCAGCGCCGCGTCGCGCTGCTGCATCCGCGCGTAGGCAAGCCCCAGCGAGTGGTGCAGTGGCGCGCTCGCCGGTATTTGTGCCAGGCCTTCGCGCAACACGCGCACGGCGTCCTCGTCGCGGCCGCGCTGGCGAAATCCGTCAGCCGAGTTCACGTACGCCGGGACATATGCCGGATCGATCTTGCGCGCCGCCTGGAACTCGGCCTGCGCGTCGTCGAAGCGGCGCAGCTGGGAGTAGAAGGTGCCGAGGTTGGTGCGGGCTTCCGGCCGATCGGAGTTATACCGTTGCGTAGCGACATATTCGTCGCTTGCTCGACGCAATGCCGCGCGCTGCTCGGCGGAGAGCTGATCGTCGGGTGCGCCAGCCAGCGCGTTGGCGGCCTCGATCCTGATGGCACGCAGCGGATCGCTGAGCAACGGGCCGGCGGTGGCGATGCGCTCGGCGGGCGCCAGTGATCCCGCCAAGCGAACCGCGGCAAGGCGCTGCAGGGCATTGGTGCTGCGCGCGCCGGCGCGCGCCGCGGCGCCGGCCTCGGTCGCGGCGCTGGTCTGCATGCGCTCCAGCGCCGACGCACGAGCGATCGGCGGCTGGCTGGCGTCAGCGGCGATCGCGGCAAGCGAGGGCCCGGCGCCAGGTTTGCCCAGTTCGGCATCGCGGAAGGTCGGCGCGAAATTCTGCAGTCCCTGCGCATCACGTCCGTACCAACGGCGCACGGCAGCGGCAGCCCACGCGGCGTCCTTTTTGTCGTGACAACCGCTGCAGGCATTCGGCACGCCCAGCGTGACGCTCAAGTCGGGGCGCGGCACGCGCAGGCTGTGGTCGCGCCGTGGATCGACAACCATGTACGTCGTCGCCGGCATGTGGCAATTGACACACTGCGCACCGGCGGACGCCGCCGGATGGAAATGGTGCTTTTGCGAGTCGTACTTCTCCGCGGAGTGGCACTGGGCGCAAAGCGCATTGGCGGGCGCTTTCAATTTTTGCGAGTGCGGGTCGTGGCAGTCGCTGCAGGTGACGCCTTGGCGATACATCTTGCTCTGCAGAAACGAACCCCAGATGTAAACCTCGTCTCGCTGCTGTCCGTCGGCGTGATACAGCGGCGGCGTGAGCAGCGCCGGCACGTAGTGATCGAGGAATGGCTTGCCGGCCTGGTAATTCTCTGCGATCTGAGCGCGTCGGGCGTGGCATTGCGCGCAGACTTCGATCTCCCGGTCGGAGTCGCGCGGCTTGTTGCGCACGGCGTTGCCGGTCGCCGGATCGATGGTCCAGCGCACGCCGGTGCGCTCGTCGAGCGGCACGGTCAACCCCTTGCGCGGATCGGCGGTGCGCTGGGCGGCCCAGGCGACGTGATTGGATCCGGGACCGTGGCAGGCTTCGCAACCGACGTGGATCTCAGCCCATGTCGTCGCGAACTTGCCCGTTGCAGCGTCGTAGTTCTTGCGCAGATCGGTCGAGTGACAGTCGGCACACATGAAGTTCCAGTTCTGCTGCCTGCCGGTCCAGTGCAGCTCGTCTCCCGGTTGCATCCGCTCCTTCGGATAGAGTGAGAACCAGCGCTTTGCGGTCGTGTCCCATGCCACCGTCAGGGCCTGCAGTCGCCCACCAGGCAATTCGATGAGATATTGCTGCAGCGGCTCGAGGCCGAAGGTGTACTTGACCTCGAAGTCGGCCGGCTTGCCATCCGGACCGTCGGTGCGCACGAAGAACTTCCCATCGCGCCTTGAAAATACCGCCGAGCTTCCCGGTTGATCGAACTTGCGATCGGCGAAGTCGCCCAGTACGGTGGCTTCGGTCGCTTCCTGCATCGCCCGGGCGTGCTGCGATCCCGACCAGGCTTTGATGGCGCCTTCGTGGCAGTTCGCGCAAGCTTTGCTGCCGACAAAGGCCGGCGCAGGCGGCTCTTTGGCCGCAACGATCGGGGTAGTGCTGCGTTCCCACGGGCGCCAAATCCATGCGCCGACAACTACTGCTACCATCAGCAATGCGGCGAGAGTTACGATCGCACTGCGACGAATGGTCCGCTTGCGTTCGGGGATCGTCGCCGGAGGATTCGTCGTAACGGGGTTGTTCGAGCGGGTCGACTTGCGGCGTTGCTTGGGCATGCTTGCGACTCGGCGAAGTAGGCTGCGCGGTACCAGCGCGAAGTGTACCGCGCCGGTGCAAGGTATCTGCTTCATTTCGAAGCGACAGGACCCGCTTCACATCGATGAGGAGAATCTGATCATGAAGACTTTGTTCAAGGCAATCGCGGTCAGCTGCTTCGCAATTGCTTCAGGGTCGGCGCTGGCCGACGGCAGCGACTTGACAGCGCTTACGCCGGCGCAAACGGCGCAGTTGAAGGCCGAGCGCGATGCCGCCAAGGCCAAGTGGGCAGCGATGACCCCGGCCGAGAAGGCGGCGGTGACGCAATCGATGCGCGCCAAGAAGCTCAAGGATCTGTCGGCGCTGGAGCTGGTTGCCCAGAACGACGACCTGACAGCGATGACCAAGTCGGAGACCGCCGCGCTCAAAGCCGAGCGGGACGCCGCGAAGGCCAAGTACGCAGCGATGAGCGCCGAAGAGAAAGCGGCGCTGCGCAAGAGTGCGCAGCAAAAGCGCCTTGCCGACCTGAACGCAATGGAACGAACCAATCAAAACGACGACATTGGCCGGTACATGTCTTATTGACGCTTTCGATCAGTCTCTAGCCACGACTGCCCGGAACTCGTTGTGGGCCCGGTTTTGCGGCCGTGTCGCAGAATTCGCGCGCGGCCGCAGCATTGCTACAATGGCGATGTGATGCACCCGTTGCCACCGAAACTGCTTTCGACTCCGCCATTCCGCTGGTGGCGGTAGCGCCGCCACGCCCTACATCGCCCGATGTGCGCCCACGCTCCCGGTGGGCGGTCAACCAGATCGGCAACATCCTAAGGGTACCGTCCGGCAACAAGGGACGGATTTCTCATAGAATCAACGACTTAGGCGACGTCATGCTGCTCATGATCGATAACTACGACAGCTTTACCTACAACCTCGTCCAGTACTTCGGCGAGCTCGGTGCCGAGGTCAACGTCTACCGCAACGATGCGATCACGCTCGAGCAGGTCGCGGCGTGGCGTCCGGAACGGATCGTGATCTCGCCGGGCCCGTGCACGCCGAAGGAAGCGGGCATTTCCGTGCCACTGATCCAGCGCTTCGCGGGCGAAATTCCGATACTGGGCGTGTGCCTGGGTCACCAGGCGATCGGGCAGGCTTTTGGCGGCAACGTCGTGCGCGCGAAGCGCGTAATGCACGGCAAGTTGTCCGAGGTGAGCCATCATGGCGACGGTGTCTTTGCCGGCATCAAGAATCCGCTCACGACGACGCGCTACCATTCGCTGGTGATCGAGCGCGCAACGCTTCCCGATTGCCTCGAAATCACCGCCGAAAGCGACGACGGCGAGATCATGGGCGTGCGTCACCGCGAGTACGCGATCGAAGGTGTGCAGTTTCACCCCGAGGCGATCCTGACCGAAGAGGGCCACGCCCTCTTGGCGAATTTCCTCAAGCCGCACTGAAGAGGCGAAGATGACCATCACCTTGCAGGAAGGCCTGCAGCGCACCATCGAGCACCGCGAGATCTTCCATGACGAGATGCTCTCGCTGATGCGCCAGATCATGAGCGGCGAGGCCTCGCCGGTGATGATCGCGGCGCTGACGGTGGGCCTGCGCGTAAAGAAGGAAACGATCGGCGAAGTCGCCGCGGCGGCGCAGGTGATGCGCGAATTCGCCACCCGGGTCGAGGTTGCCGACCGCGAGGGCCTGGTCGACATTGTCGGTACGGGCGGCGACTCGGCGCAGACCTTCAACATCTCCACTGCGTCGATGTTTGTCGCGGCCGCGGCCGGGGCGCGCGTCGCCAAGCATGGCGGGCGCTCGGTGTCGTCCAAATCGGGCAGTGCCGATGTGCTCGAAGCGCTGGGCGCCAACATCATGTTGAAGCCCGAGCAGGTCGGCGCGTGCATCAGCCAGACCGGCATCGGCTTCATGTTCGCGCCGAATCACCACAGCGCCATGAAACATGCCGCGCCGGTGCGCAAGGAACTCGGAGTGCGCACCATCTTCAACATCCTCGGTCCGCTGGTCAATCCGGCGGGCGCCCCGAACCAATTGCTGGGCGTGTTTCACCCGGACTTGGTCGGCATCCAGGTTCGCGTGCTGCAACGGCTGGGCAGCAAGCACGTCCTGGTCGTCTACGGCAAGGACGGGATGGACGAGGTCTCGCTGGGCGCGGCGACGATGGTGGGCGAATTGAAGGACGGCGAAGTGCGCGAGTACGAAATTCATCCCGAGGACTTCGGCTTGCGCATGGTTTCCAATCGCGGACTCAAGGTCGCCGACGCGCTCGAATCGAAGACAATGGTGCTGGAAGCGCTCGACGACATCGAGGGCACGCCGCGCGAAATCGTGGTGCTCAACGCCGGCGTGGCGTTGTATGCCGCAAACGTCGCGGGCTCGATCGCAGACGGCATCGATCGAGCCCGCGCGGCCATCGCGTCGGGTGCGGCAAAGAAGAAACTGGCGCAATTTGTCGCCGCGACGCAGGCGCTTGGCGCGCGCGCCTGATCGACCGGTCACCGCCATGGGCGATCGCGACATCCTCGGCCGGATTCTCGCCACCAAGGCTCGCGAAATTGCCGCCGCGAAGGTGGCCCGGCCCTACATCCGCGTACGCGCCGATGCCGACGCAATGCCGCCGCCACGCGACTTCGTCGGCGCGTTGCGCTCCAGGATTGCCGCAGGCCGGCCAGCGGTCATCGCCGAGATCAAGAAGGCGAGTCCCAGCAAGGGTGTGCTGCGACCGATCTTCGATCCGCCCGCGATTGCGGCGCGCTACGAAGCCGGCGGCGCGACCTGCCTGTCGGTGCTGACCGATCGCGACTACTTCCAGGGCGCACCGGAATTCCTGGCCGCCGCCCGCGCGGCCTGCGCGCTGCCGGCGCTGCGCAAGGATTTCATCATTGATGAATACCAGATCGCCGAGGCGCGCGCGCTGGGCGCCGACTGCATCCTTTTGATCGTCGCGGCACTCGACGACGCGCGGCTGGCAACTCTCGAGGCGTGCGCGCGCGCGCTGGACATGGCGGTTCTGGTCGAGGCGCACGACGGCGCTGAACTCGAGCGCGCGCTCAATCTCCAGACACCGCTGATCGGCATCAACAATCGCAACCTGCGCACCTTCGAGGTGTCGCTGGACACGACGCTGGGGCTGCTGCCGCGCATTCCCGCCGACCGGCTCGTCGTTACCGAAAGCGGCATTCTCGCGCCGGGCGATGTCCAGCTCATGCGCAGCCACGGCGTGCACGCGTTCTTGGTGGGCGAAGCGTTCATGCGCGCCGCCGATCCGGGCGCCGCGCTCGCCACGCTCTTCGCGTGACGTTCCCGGCACGGGGCCTTGTTTTGCTATGATTGCGACCCGTACGCCGCGGGGCATGGCCAGGATGGCGTAACAGGGGGAGCCGTGTCGGCGATTGCCGTCGAGAACGTGAGCAAGCACTGGACGACCGCCGCGACACAAGTGCGCGCGGTGGACAACGTGTCCTTTGCACTCGACCCGGGAACGCTCAACGTGCTGCTGGGCCCGTCCGGCTGCGGCAAGTCGACCACGTTGCGCCTGATCGCCGGCCTCGACCGAGCCGATACCGGGCGCATCCTGATCGGCGGCAAGGACGTCACGAACCTGTCGCCGGCGCAGCGCAACATCGCGATGGTGTTCCAGTCGTACGCCTTGTTCCCGCACCTCTCGGTCGCCGAGAACATTGTCTTCGGCCTGCGCGTGCGCAAAGTCGGGGACGCGGAACGCGAAGCGCGCCTGAAGCGGGTCGCCGCGCTGCTTGGCCTGTCGACGCTGCTCGAACGCCGGCCCGGGCAGCTCTCTGGCGGACAGCAGCAGCGCGTCGCACTCGGCCGCGCGATCATTGCCGAGGCACCGGTGTGCCTGATGGACGAGCCGCTTTCGAATCTCGATGCGCAACTGCGTCAGGAGATGCGCCAGGAGATCCGCAATCTGCAGCGCGAACTGGGCGTGACCATGGTGTACGTGACGCACGACCAGGTCGAGGCCATGTCGATGGCGGATCGCGTGATTCTACTTTCCGGAGGGCGCATCGTGCAGAATGGCGCGCCCGCCGACCTGTACGAGACTCCGGCGAATGTGTTCGTGGCGCGTTTCATCGGCACGCCGCCGATGAACCTGCTGAAGCTTGAAGCCGGCGCGTCGGGCGCCGTGATCGCAGGCACTGCCGGCCCCGCGGTCGCACCCGGCGCGCTTGCGAATGCCACGCTGGGCGTGCGTCCCGAGCACGTCGTCATGGGCGGTGTCGACGGCGTCGAGGTGCGCGTCGAGAACGTCGAGTATCTGGGCGCCGATTCGCTATTGACCTGCCGCGTGGGCAGCGAACTGCTGACCGCGCGCGTCGATGGCCGCGTGGGCCTGCGCCGTGGCGATGGCACGCGCCTGGGCTGGGCGCGCGGTGCGTTGCATTTTTTCAACGGCAGCGATGGCGTGCGTCAGGATGTCGATGCCAATCAACACTCAGCGACGATGATCGCTTAGGAACAACGTTTCACTTTAGAGGAGAAAGGCATAATGAAATTCACCACAGCAGCGCGCTGGTTCGCCAGCGCCGCAATCGCGGCGTTCGCGTTGGTTGCCTCGGCACAGGCGCCGGTCGAGGTCTCGTTCTACTACCCGGTGGCGGTGGGCGGACCGATCACCAAGCTCATCGACGGTTTCGCGGCCGATTTCGAGAAAGAGAATCCCGGCATCAAGATCAAGCCGATCTACTCGGGCAGCTATCAGGATTCGATCGTCAAGGCGCTGACTGCGGTCAAGAGCAACGACGCGCCGACCATGTCGGTGCTGCTGTCGACCGACATGTACACGCTCATCGACGAAGACGCAGTCGTGCCCTTCGACTCGTTCATCAAGACGCCGGAAGATCAGGCGTGGCTCAAGGGTTTCTACCCGGCCTTCATGGAGAACAGCCAGACCGGTGGCAAAACCTGGGGCATTCCGTTCCAGCGCTCGACCATCGTGCTCTACTACAACAAGGAGTTGTTCAAGGAGGCCGGCCTCGATCCGAACAAACCGCCCGCGACCTGGAAGGAAATGGCCGAGTACGGCCAGAAACTGACCAAGCGCGACGCCTCCGGCAAAGTGACGCAGTGGGGCGTGCAGATTCCGTCGTCCGGCTTTCCGTACTGGCTGTTCCAGGGGCTCTCCACGCCCAACGACGCGATCCTGATGAACGCGGCGGGAACCGAGACCTACTTCGACAAGCCGGCGGTCGTCGAAGCGCTGCAGTACTGGATCGACCTGACCAGCAAATACAAGGTGCAGCCCGAAGGCATCATCGAATGGGGTACCACGCCGAAGGACTTCTTCGAGCGCAAGGTCGCGATGATGTGGACGACGACCGGCAACCTGACCAACGTGCGCAGCAACGCCAAATTCGATTTCGGCGTGGCGATGCTGCCGGCGAGCAAGCGCCGCGGCAGCCCGACCGGCGGCGGTAATTTCTACATGTTCAAGCAGGCCAAACCCGAACAGCAGGCCGCGGCGTTCCGCTTCGTCAAATGGATCACGGCGCCCTCGCGCGCGGCGCAATGGGGCATCGACACCGGTTACGTGGCGGTGCGGCCCGATGCCTGGGATACGCCGGCGATGAAGAAGTACGTTGCCGACTTTCCGCCCGCGGCGGTGGCGCGCGACCAGCTCCAGTACGCCGTCGCCGAATTCTCGACGCACGACAACCAGCGCGTCACCAAGGCGTTCAACGACGGGCTGCAGGCGGCGTTGACGGGAACCAAACCGGCGGCGCAGGCGATGAGCGATGCGCAGCGCGAGGCGGATCGGCTGCTGCGGCCGTTTCGCAAGTAGCGGCGATGTGCGACGCACCCCGGACCACCTGCGCGTCATGAACTCGCGACGAACCCCGCTCCCCTCGGGAGAGGGGCCGGGGTGAGCGAGAACACCGTGCAGCGCCACCGCCACGTCCGGAAATGACGCGCACTTCAGCCTGGTTGCACGGCTGGCTGCTGCTCCTGCCCTCGGCGGCGCTGCTCGCGCTGTTCACGCACTACCCGGCAGTCGCCACCTTCTGGCATAGCTTCGGTTCGACGCCCAAAGGCACAAGGCCGTCGGTGTTCGTCGGCCTCGACAACTACCGGCAGCTCGTCGATGACCCGATCTTCTGGCAGTCGCTAACCAACAATCTCTGGTATGCGGCCGGCACGATCCCGCTGGCGATCGGGCTCGCGCTGGTCATGGCGGTCTGGGTCAACGGCAAGCTGGCGGGGCGCGGCTTCCTGCGCCTCGCGTATTTCACGCCGACCGTCCTGCCGATGATCGCGGTTGCGAACATCTGGCTTTTCTTCTTCACGCCGCAGTACGGGTTGCTCGAGCAATTCACCGGCGCGTTTGGCCTGCCCGCACACAACTGGCTGGGCAGCAAGAGTACGGCGCTAGTCTGCCTGATGGTGGTCGCGGTGTGGAAAGAAGCCGGCTTCTTCATGATCTTCTACCTGGCCGCGCTGCAGCAGATGTCGCCGCACCTGGCCGAAGCCGCGGCGATCGAAGGCGCCTCGCGCTGGTACTTCTTTCGACGCGTGACTTTCCCGCTGCTGATGCCGACCACGTTGTTCGTGCTGGTCAACGCGGTGATCAACGGCTTTCGGCTGGTCGATCACGTCGTCGTGATGACCCGCGGCGGGCCCGACAACGCGACCGAACTGCTGCTCTACTACATCTACGAAATCGGCTTTCGCTTCTGGGACTCGGCGTACGCCGCGACCTTGACCATGGTGCTGCTGGTCCTGCTCGGCAGTGCCGCGCTGGCGCAATTCTGGTTCCTCGAGCGCAAGGTGCATTACCAGTGAACGTCCACGCCTACGAAGCTCGTGGCGTCGCGCGCGGCGTCGAGACCATCGCTGCATGGCTGCTCGGCCTGCTGTGGATACTGCCGCTGGCCTATGCGATCTGGACCGCGTTTCATCCGGGCGAGTTCGCGACGCACTTCGTCCCGAGCGCGCCACTGACGCTCGAGAATTTCGTCAAGGCATGGCATGCGGCACCGTTCGCGCGCTATTTCCTGAACACGATCGTCCTGTGCGCGATGATCCTGGCGGCGCAGCTGGTGCTGTGCACGCTGGCTGCGTACGCTTTCGCACGTTTCGAATTTCCCGGGCGCAACGTGCTCTTCGCGCTGGTGCTGGTGCAGTTGATGGTGATGCCGGACGTGCTGCTGGTCGAAAACTATCGCACCATGAGTGCGCTGGGTCTGCGCGACACCATCGTCGCCATCGGCCTGCCGTACATGGCCAGCGCCTTCGGCATCTTCCTGTTGCGCCAGACCTTCAAGACGGTGCCGCGGGAACTCGACGAGGCTGCGCGCATGGAAGGATGCACGCCGCTGCAGGTGCTATGGAAGGTCTACGTGCCGCTGGCGAGGCCGGTATACCTGGCCTACGCGCTGGTGAGCGTGAGCTACCACTGGAACAATTTCCTCTGGCCGCTGATCATCACCAATTCGGTCGAGTCGCGACCGTTGACGGTCGGCCTGCAGGTGTTCTCGTCGACCGACCAGGGCATCGACTGGTCGATCATCACGGCGGCGACACTGCTGACCACCGCGCCATTGCTGATCGCGTTCCTGCTCTTCCAGCGGCAATTCGTCCAATCCTTCATGCGAGCCGGAATAAGGTGAATACGCGATGAAACTGATCACGTGGAATGTGCAATGGTGCCGCGGTGTCGACGGCAAGGTCGATCCGGCGCGGATCGTGAAGCACGCGAGGGCGATCGCCGACTTCGACGTGCTGTGCCTGCAGGAAATCGCCAACAACTATCCGGATCCGCTGCTGGCCGGCAGTCGCGGCGAAAACCAGTTCGCCGAACTCGCGCGATTGCTGCCCGGTTACGCGCCGGTGCCCGGCGTTGCCGTCGACGTGCCCGCACCCGCCGGCGCGCGCCGCCACTTCGGCAACATGATCCTGTCGCGCCTGCCGGTGGGACAGGTATTCCGCCATCTGCTGCCGTATCCAGTCGACCCGGGCATCAACGGCATGCCGCGCATCGCGGTGGAAGCCGTGATCGACACCGCGTCCGGGCCGGTGCGTGTGATCACGACGCATCTCGAGTATTACGGCAAGGTGAAGCGCAGCGCGCAGGTCGAGGCGCTGCGGACGATCTACGCCGAAGGCAGCGGCCACGCGCGGCAGGGCGGCATCGTCGACACTTCGGGCGGTCCGTTCCATACCCGGCCGCGGCCCGCTGCCACGATCATCACCGGCGATTTCAATCTCGAACCCGACGATCCGCTGCACGCGCGGATGAGCGCTCCCTTTGCCGACAGAACGCCGCCGCTGCGCGATGCCTGGGAGGTTGCGCACCCCGGCGTGGCGCACGCGTCCACGTTCAAGATCTATGAAAAGCAGGTGCCGGACGAGCCCGAACTGCACTGCGATTTCATTTTCGTGTCGTCCGACCTGGCGCCACGCGTGCGCGCGGTCCGCGTCGACCAGAAGACGCAGGCATCGGACCACCAGCCGGTGTTGTTGGACCTCACCTGAGGCGGTTTGGACCGGCTACCTCCGCCGGCGTAAAATGGACGGCCCTTTGCGCAGCGGCGCGCGTCTCATGCGTCCGGTCGCAAGCATCCCACGCCCTGCCCCCATTGACCGCGCCCCTTCCATTTACCGGTGAACGCTTCACGCCCGAGGTCCGTGGCGCGATCTGGTACGAGCATTGGCATCGCTATTGCATCGCGCTTACCGCCGCGCGAGGCCGGCGTGTCCTCGACGCCGCCTGCGGCGAAGGCTACGGCAGCTGGCTACTGGCCGGCGCCGCAGCCGAGGTGATCGGTGTCGACGTCGATCGCGCCGCCATCGACCACGCGGTACAGCGCTACAGGGCGCGGCCGAATCTGCGTTATGTGCAGGCGTCGTGCGTGTCCCTGCCGCTGGCACCACAGAGCGTCGACCTGATCGTGTCCTTCGAAACGATCGAACATCTCGAAGGACAGGAAGCGATGCTCGCCGAGTTTCGACGCGTTCTGGCGCCGGGTGGGACGTTGATCATATCGTCGCCCAACAAGGCGATCTACTCGGAAGAAACCGGCTACTCCAACAAGTTTCACGTGCGCGAGCTCACCCGCGATGAACTTGCCGCGATGCTCATGCCTCGGTTTCCGCAGCAGGACTGGTACGGGCAACGTGTACTCGCGCAATCGCTACTCTGGAGCGAAGTCGCGGGCCCAGCGCCGGGTACCGAACTGGTCACTCTCGCCGACGACCAGGTAACGCACCCGTCGGTGCCGGCGCCGCCGATGTACTTTGTCGTTGTCTGTGGCGCGGCGAATGCAACCTTGCCATCGTTGCCGCCGTTCTCGCTTTTCGACGACGGTGCGCAATCGCTCTACCGCGACTACGAGCGCGCGCTGCTCGCGGAAAAGCACCTCTATTACGACGAGCTCGACGCGCGCAAGATCGGCGAATCGCGACTTGCCGAGCTGGTCGCGGCAGTCAACGACCTGGCGCAGTCGCGCGCGCGGGTGGCGGAGCTCGAAGCCGAGGTCCTTCGCACCCGCGATGAAGGTGCGCGCGTGGCCGCGCAGCTCTCTGGAGCCTTGAGCGAGACCCGGTCGCGCCTGCAGTTTCGCGAGACGTGGCGAGGTTGGCTGCGCTGGCCTGTCAGCCGTGCCAGGCAGAGTATCGGACCGGACCGGTCGTGAATTGCATCGACATCGCGGTCGTGGTCCGGCAAGGCGCCGACGGTGCGCGTCGGTGCATCGAAAGCATTCTGGCCGCACGGCAGCAGGCGCCATTTGAGCTCGTCGTCGTCAGCGACGCGACAGTGGAAGCGGGCCTCGCGGCATGGCTGCGCGAGCTCGTGCGCGAAGGCCGCATCGTGCTGCTCGATTCCCCTGAGTCGCACGGCATGGCCGGCGCACTCAATCGCGCGGCCGCGTTGCATCGGGAAGTCGGACGCGATCTCGTCGTCCTGGAAAGCACCTGCGAGGTCAGCAACGACTGGCTCGACCGGCTCGCCGGGTACGCCGCCGCAGGGGGCGACGTCGGCACCATCGTGCCGTTCACGGCCCGCGGCGGCGTTGCGGGTTACCCGCGCACGGGAGTCGCCAATATCCTTCCGCCTGGACATTCGACCGCAACGCTGGATCTGCTGTTCCGCCGGGCAAATGCCGGCAGCGCAGTCGATCTGCCGCTGTCTTTCGGGCCGTGCGTCTACTATCGACGCGAATGCCTCGCTGCCGTCGGCGAGTTTGCCGTCGGCCCATTGGACGATGATCACGGCATCGCCGAGGAATTCGGCCTGCGTGCAAGGAGTGCCGGATTCCGGCATGTGCTGGCTGCCGACGTTTTCGTTGGCGCGAGGCCACCCGCGGCGCACGGTGCCGACATGGATCGCGATCGTGCAGCGCAGGCTGACGCGGCGCTCGACCTGCGCTTTCCCCACTATCGCGCCGAACGCGCGGGGCTCGTCCTGCGCGACCCTGCGCGTCCTTATCAACGCCGCGTGGACCTGCTCCGGCTCGCCGAGTCGCCACGGCACCTGCTGCTGTTCATCGCGCATGCTTGGGGCGGCGGCATTCGCCGGCACATGAATGAACTCGCAGCGCTCGCGGGCGATCGTTGCGACGTGCTGCTGCTCGAACCCGCGGGTGGCGACACCGTCAAGCTGTCGTGGCCCGCATCGGGCGAGGGTTTCGCGCTCTATTTCACGCTGCCGCAGGAGCTGCCGGCGCTGGTGTCGTTGCTCGGCACGCTGGGCCTGGCGCGCATCCACTTTCATCACGTGCACGGATTGCCGCGCGCGGTGCTGGACCTGCCCGCGGCGGCGAAGGTGCCCTACGACTGCACCCTTCACGACTACTACGCGGCCTGCCCGCAGTATCACATGGTGACCGAGGACGGCGCTTACTGCGGCGAGCCCGACACCGCCGGTTGTGCCGCCTGCATCAGTCGCCGTCCCAGCCAGTGGGGGCTCGACATCGGCGATTGGCGCGCCGCATTCGGCACGCTGCTGCGCAATGCGGAGCGCGTGTTTGCGCCCTCGCGCGACGTCGCGCTGCGCATCGCACGCTACTTTCCGGACGTGGCCACCGTAGTCCTTCCGCACGCGGAGTCCGCGCCCGCGCCCTCGCCACAGGTCGTGCGCGTCCTGACGCTGGGCAGCCTGTCGCCGGAAAAGGGCCTGCGCGTGGTAACGGCGTGCGCGCTCGATGCGCGCTCTCGCGGTCTGCCGCTATCGTTTCGCGTGTTGGGCGGTACGACCGAACCCGTGCCGCAATGGCCCCAGGCCGCGCTGTCGATCCACGGGCAATACGCCGAGGTGGACCTGCCGGCACTCATCGCGGCCGAGCGTCCCGACGTCATCTGGTTTCCGGCGCAGGTGCCCGAATCGTATTCATACACGCTGTCGGTCGCATTGGCCTCCGGCGCCGCCATCGTCGCTTCCGCGTTGGGGGCTCTGCCCGAGCGGCTGGCGGGTGTTGCACGCGCGCACTGCGTCGCCTGGAACGCCACCACCGCGGAGTGGAACGCGGCGCTCGTCGAGGCGGGCGGCGTCGCGACCGCGCCACGCACCGTGCCCGAACGGCTCGCGGTATCGTGACCGATCCCAAGCGCTACCTGGCGATCTACCTCGCGCCGTTGCCGCCTGGCCCGCGCGCGACGCGAACTTCAGCGCAGGTGCCCGAGGTCGACACAGGCCATTGTTACTTCGCCGCACACACCCACGCGAAGCAGTTTTCGCTGCCGCAATTGTTCACCGCCGGCGTGGAATGCGGGCACACCGAAGCCCGCACTGAATTGAAGCGCCGCGTCGGGGCCTTCGAAAGCGACCTAGAGTGGGTGCGCGCGCTGCGCGACCGCGCGGAAGACAATCGTAGCGCGCTCGCCCAGCAATTGGCCGCCGTACAGCGCGAGCAACTCGCGCGAGCGCAGCAGATGGGAGTGCTTGCAACCGATCTGAAGCTGGCGCGCGGACGCGTCGCCGAATTCGAGACCAGCACGACGTGGCGCATGACCGCGCCGGCGCGGCGCGCGGCGCACCGCGCCAAGGTCAGTCTCGCCGCGGCGCGCGCCTCGTGGGCGGGCGTGCGCCAGGCGCCGCGCTATGCCGGCGTGGCCATGACGATCCTGCGCGACGAAGGCGCGGGCGCGCTGGCACGGCGCGTTGTTCGCCGCATTACCCGGGCCAGGCAGTTTCGTCCTGCGATTGCTGCTGCGTACGCGCAGGAAGCGCAGATCCTGCCGCTCGAGTTCGCTGCCTGCGCCGCGCCGCGGATAAGCATCGTCATCCCGGCGTATGGCAAGGCGCTGCTGACCTACACCTGCCTGAAGAGCCTGCACGCCACGATTGGCGCGGTGCCGTGCGAAGTCCTGGTCATCGACGACGCGTCACCCGCTGCGCTATCCGAGGAACTCGCCGCGGTCGCCGGAGTGCGCTTCGTGCGCAACGCGGCGAACCTGGGTTTCGTCGGCAGTTGCAACGCCGCGCTCGAACACGCGCGCGGCGAAATGCTCGTCTTCCTCAACAACGATACCATCACGACTCCCGGCTGGCTTGACGCATTGCTCTCGGTGTTTGCGCTGCGCCCGGACGCGGGGCTGGTTGGGGCGCAGCTGATCTATCCCGACGGGCGCCTGCAGGAAGCGGGCGGCATCGTCTGGCGCGACGGCTCGGCGTGGAACTATGGCCGCGACGGTGATCCCGACCGGCCCGAATACAATTACCTGCGCGCGGTCGACTATTGCTCAGGCGCATGTATCGCGATTCCGCGCGCGCTGTTCGCGCAAATCGGCGGTTTCGATGCGCGCTTCGCGCCCGCGTATTACGAGGATGTCGACCTGGCCTTCGCGGTGCGCGCTGCCGGTCGCAAGGTTTACTACCAGCCGCTCTCGCGCGTGGTGCACTTCGAAGGCGCGACCGCGGGCACCGATGCAAGTGTCGGCGTCAAGCAGTACCAGGTGGTCAACCAGGCGGCCTTCGCGGCCAAGTGGGCAGACGCGCTGGTCGAACATCGCGCCAATGGAGTCGCGCCGGAGCAGGAATGCGATCGCGCGTCCGGGCAGCGAGTGCTCATCGTCGACGCCTGCATGCTCACGCCCGATCAGGACGCCGGTTCGCTGCGCATGCAGCAGATGCTGGAAATCATGGTCGCCCTCGGCTGCAAGGTCACGTTTGTCGCCGATAATCTCGAGTATCGCCAGCCTTATGTCACCGCACTTCAGCAACTCGGCGTCGAGGTCCAGTTTGCGCCGTATGCACGCTCGATTGCGCAACTGCTCGGCGCGCGCGGCAGGGATTTCGACATCGTCATGCTGTCGCGGCACTATATCGCGATCAAGCACATCGACAGCCTGCGCAGTTTCGCGCCACGCGCGCTGATCGTGTTCGACACCGTCGACCTGCACTTCCTGCGCGAAGAGCGCGCGGCCGACCTCTATGAGAGCCGCACGGTGCGATCGGCAGCGGCGGGCAAGCGCGACGAGGAGCTGGCGCTGATCCGCAAGGCCGACCTAACGCTGGTCGTGAGCGGCGTCGAGCAGGAATTGCTCAATGGCCTCGCACCGGAGGCGCGGGTCATGGTGCTGTCGACGATTCACCAACTCATGCCGGGCGGCAAGCCGTTCGCCGAGCGCGAGGGTTTGGTGTTCATCGGCAGTTTCCGCCACCCTCCGAACACCGATGCGGTGCTCTGGTACGCCGCCGAGGTATTACCGCGCATTCGTGAGCGGCTGCCCGGCGTCAAGACCTACATCATCGGAAGCGATCCACCGCCCACCATCACCGCGATGGCCGCCGACGACCTGGTGATCACCGGTTACGTGCCCGACGTGACGCCGTACTTCAACGGTTGCCGGGTGTCGGTGTCGCCGCTTCGCTATGGCGCGGGCGTCAAGGGCAAGGTGAACCTGGCCATGAGCCACGGGCTGCCGGTGGTGGCGACGTCACCCTCGATCGAGGGCATGCACCTGACACCGGAGGTCGACGTGCTGGTGGCCGACGATCCCGAAGGCTTTGCCGATGCGGTGGCGCGCGCGTACGGTGACAAGGTGTTGTGGACCCGCTTGTCCGCAGCGGGTCGTGACAACATCCGCGACCACTTTTCGAGCGAAGTCGCGCGCTCGGCGATCGTGCAGATGCTCGCGCTCGCTGAAGTCCGGGACAAGCCCTAGCGCCGCCGGAAGATCACGTCCCAGACGCCGTGGCCGAGCGCCATGCCGCGACGTTCGAACTTGGTCAGCGGGCGATACTCGGGTCGCGGTGCAAACTCCTCCGCCGTATTCTCGAGCAGTGGCTCGGCGCGCAGGGTCGCGAGCATTTCCACCGCGTAGTCTTCCCAGTCGGTGGCCGCGTGCAGATAACCGCCGACGGTCAGCCGCAGCGCGAGTTCGTGCACGAAAGCCGGCTGCAGCAGGCGGCGCTTGTGGTGTCGCTTCTTGGGCCATGGGTCCGGAAAGAACACATGCACACCCGCGAGCGCCGCGGGCGCGATCATGCGCTCGACGACTTCGACGGCATCGTGGCGCAGGACGCGGACGTTGGTCAGCCCTCGCGCGTCGAGGAGCTTCAACAGGCCGCCGACTCCGGGCGCGTGCACGTCGAGCGCGAGAAAATCGCGCTCGGGCTGCGCCGCGGCGATCGCGGCGGTGGTTTCGCCCATGCCGAAGCCGATTTCGAGGATCTTTGGGCCGGCTCGGCCGAACGCTTGGTCGAGATCCAGCGGCGCCGGCGAGAATTCGATGCCGAAGCGCGGCAGCAGCGTGTCGTAGGCGTCACGCTGCGCTGGCGAAAACCGACCCTGGCGCAAGACGAAGCTGCGGATCGGACGATGCGTGAGCGGTGGGCCAGGCTCGGTCATGGCTGCCGCCGCGTCAATTCGGCGCGACGCGCTTCCACACCGGATCGGTGAGCGAGCGGGTGACTGTCGTGTCGCTCTTCTGCCCGGCGACGGCGTAGTCGATGGTCAGCGTTTCAGCATCGCGCCACCGCGCGCCGGCGTCGATCCAGGCCGGGCCCGGCGACCACGCGAGTTCCTTGCGTACGCCGTCGCGCGACACCCGCCACACTGCGATCTCGTTGGTGCAAGCCTTGGGGCAGATGTCCGCGGTGATGAGTCGCTGCCGGTCCGGAGAAAGCTGCGGCTCCGCCGGCAAGTCGGTGCGCCGGTTGCTAGCGCGCTGCAGCAGGGTGAAGGTGGTCGTGTCGCCAATGGTGGTGTAGAGCAATACTGCGTTGATGGAGTCGAGCGAGTCCCACAGGCTGTACGAGCGACCTTTGACAGGGTCGTCGACGTCGGTGAAGGTGGCTGTGCCGGACGGATACAGCGACACCAGCAGCGTGTCGCCATCGCGACGTGCGAGGCCGGGCAGGCGCTGCAGCTGCAGCGCTTCGATGAGCCGGCCACAGTGCTCCGCGCCGTCGGCTTCGGCGCAGGCCTGACCGATCTCGGCTGGCGTCAGACGCCCCGCGCTGGCGACAGCGGCGAGGCAGCACAGCGTCAGACCCAGCAACGCCCGCGACAACGAATCAGCGCTCAACATCACGGGAACATCGTTTCAGCGACTAGCCGATCAGGCCGGTCGTCGGCGAACTCGGGCTTGCCGCGTAGAACTTGCGCGCGATGCGGCCTGCACGAAACGCTTCGCGTCCGGCTTCCACGGCCTTTTTCATCGCGCTCGCCATCAGCACGGGATCGCGTGCGCCGGCGATCGCGGTGTTCATCAGCACGCCCGCGCAGCCCAGTTCCATGGCAATTGCCGCGTCCGACGCGGTGCCCACGCCGGCGTCGACGAGCACCGGGACCTTCGACTGTTCGATGATGAGCTTCAGATTCCACGGACTCAGGATGCCCATGCCCGAGCCGATGAGCGACGCCAGCGGCATGATCGCGACGCAGCCGATCGCTTCGAGCTCGCGCGCGATGATCGGATCGTCGGAGGTATAGACCATGACCTGGAAACCGTCGTCGACGAGTGTCTGCGCGGCCTTGATGGTTTCGCGCACGTTGGGGAACAGTGATTGCGGATCGCCCAGCACTTCGAGCTTGACCAGCGTGTGGCCGTCGAGCAGTTCGCGCGCGAGATTGAGCGTGCGCACCGCGTCGTCGGCGCTGTAGCAACCGGCGGTGTTCGGGAGCAGCATGAACTGGGTTGGCGGCAGATGCTCGAGCAGCGACGGCTCGTTGGCGTTCTGGCCGATATTGGTCCTGCGGATCGCGACGGTGATGATTTGTGCACCGGACGCGTCGATGGCTGCGCGAGTCTGCGCGAAATCGCGATACTTGCCGGTGCCGACCAGCAACCGCGAGCGATACGCACGCCCGGCGATGACCAGCGGGTCGTCGATCGTGACGTTGGGGTTTTCGGCGGGCGCGTTCATGGGCTCGGTGTCAGCCGCCGCCGACCGCGGCGACGACTTCGATACGGTCTCCGGCCGACAGGGCGGTCGCGGTATGCCGGCTCCTCGGGACGATTTCGCCGTTGCGCTCGACCGCGACGCGCTTGCCTTCGAGCGCAAGTTCGCGGATGAGGTCGGCCACCGTCGCGGTGGCGCCACGACAGGTATGGACGGAGCCGTTGACCACGAGCGAGAGCACGGCGTTGCACCAGTGACGGCGGACGCGCATTTTACCATGACGACCCGCTGCGCCCTGCCGGGCGAAGCCGCGGCCGCGTACTACTGCGAATAGCGGCGCATGACGTCGCGCAGGTAGCGCACTTGCCGCTCGAACTGGGTGCAGGCGTCGCAGAACAGCAGGTGCAGCCGCACGCGCAGGCGCTGCCCGAACGGCAGATCGCTGTCCTGCATCTGCGAGATCAGCCGGCTCGCGTCCTTGCATGAAATGAGGCGTCCCACCGCGGTCTGTCCTGACAGATCAAGCGCTTCGGGCTGCTAGCGCGAACCAGTGCTGCTCGAGGCAGAGGCGTAGCGCAACCCTGGCCCGATACAGGATCACCCACAGGTTGGTCGACGTGATCGACAGTTCCTTACAGATCTCCGGTCCATCGAGCTCCATGACCTCGCGCATCATGAATACCCTGGCCGTGTTCGGCGGCAACTTGTCGAGGCAGAACTCGACCACGTCGAAGAACTCGCGACGCGACAACTCGGTCTCCGGGTCACCCCAGTTGGCGGGCGGATTGGCCCAATGGCCAACGTCGTCGAAAAGGGCATCGAAGTCGTCGAGCTGGCTCTCTTCCTCGAGCGACGCCGTTACCGGCTCGCGGCCCTTCCTGCGGATTGCGTCGACGATCTTGTGCTTCAGGATGCCGGTCAGCCAGGTCTTGAGGCTGGAGCGTCCGGAGAAACCCGCCTTGCCCTGAAGTGCCGCCAGCAGGGTGTCCTGCACGACGTCCTCGGCGAGTTCGTCGTTGCGCAATTGCAGCACCGCGACCCGGAGCAGATAGCCGCGGTGGGCGTGGATCCGGGTAGAGAAATCAGCGTCGGTCATCTGTGTTGGACGCTTGAGTTGGACCACGTCCGCGGGTGCCTCAGCTACCGGAGCCATGCCTCAAAGGCCTGACCTTCCTCGTGACTGTGAATCCAATGATCCAAAATGCATCCGGCGTTCTCTGCTAGTGCCCGCATGCTTTTCGTCGAGAAGTACTGAATGTGTGCGGGAACGTGATTGTAGGAATACTTTTCCCAGACAGAGATGTCGCTCGTTCTATCTCTCCACCCCACGGGCCGATGAGGGGCCGTGACAAAGATTCTCCCGCGCGGTCCGAGTACGGACTTGCAGCGCCGAATGACTGCGACGGGGTCGACAAGATGTTCTATCACGTGGGTGAGCGAGATGACGTCGTAGGGTGCGTGCTGATCTATTCTTTTGTCGAGGATTTCGCCGAGTACGTAGAAGTCCACCCACGGGCATTTTTCGACCGCTTCCGGCGAGACGTCCTGTGCGACCGTGACGCTCTGCGGATTGATTGCCTTGGCGGCGCGGCACATCCACGCCAACCCAGCCCCGACCTCCAACACGGCTACCGGTTTGTCGACATTGAGACCGGATCGTTGGACGAGCGCCCGAAAACAGCCGTTCATATAGTCGACGATTTGTGCAACTCGCGCAGGATCGGTATAGACCGGGTCGTCGAATTGTCCCGACTCAACGTAGATTCTATGCAGGTCCGCGGCCGACGGCTCCGGCGATATGTAGAGCAGATCGCAATGCCTGCATTGAACGAACTGCCACTCGTCCCGGCTCAGGCTGAGAACAAAGGTCTTCTTCAACTGACCGATAATCCCGGCGCGGCTTCTGCCGCACGCCGGACATGGCCTGACCGTCGTGGATTCGCTTCGCCTGGATCGAAATGGCCACATGACTTCAGGTCCTAGAACATGTGGCGCAGCCGGTACTTCAGCCGGTGTAACGCCATCACTACCTTCCAACTGCGCGAACCGACAATCGTCTGATAATCGGCGCCCTGGCGCTGGTTGAGCTTCATGAAGTCGCGCAGGCGCTGTTCCTTTTCTATGAGCAGGTTCTGATACATCTTCAGCAAGCCATCGCGTCCCTGGGTGCAAACGTGAAGTTCGAACATGTCTTCTTCCGTAAGCGTGTGACCCGCCTTCAGATTGGCTGGAATCGGCTGCGGAACATAGAAGGTTGTGTGCGGCGCCACAACTTCTTCTGCGGGTCGGTCCTCTGTGTAGAGATAAATGGAGAATGACTTGCGTGAAAGGTGTTGCTTGTCCGGCGGCAGCACGATGCGTCGAAAGCCGTGCCACGAATATTCATTGGTCTCGAAGACGAGAGCCCGGTTGAAAAGAGGAAGGAAGCTGGTGGTTTCGTCAACGGCAGCGTTGCGAGGATCCGAATGCAGTTCTATCGCTCCGCCCCACGCTGCTTCCCATTCCTTGTTGAGATATACGAGCAGGTTGATGCGTCGATGCAACATGGTGCGCTCGTCGACGTTGAAGTCGATGTGCACGTCGAGGCCCTGACCGCTGAGGTTGTTGTGAGTGCCGCCGCCAAAGAGCGTTTTGTCCGCGAGCAGATCGGGGATGCCCGTGAGCTTGCTCATGGCATCCAGAAACGCTTCGGAATTGATGTATTTGTAGAAAGCGCTGTAGAACGGACTTACCTGTGAGACCCGCTCGACGACGGCTTTCCTTCCAACCAGGCCAAGTTCGTTCTTGGCGCCCTTTTGATCGAACGGCGGGAAGTCACGCAGCAGCGACTCGCAATCGTCCGCCTGGAGGAAATTGTCGATCACGACATGACGAAATGGCTTGGCTTTCTCAAATTCGAGCCGAATCTGCCGCTGCGCGTTCGAGTACGTCGGGATGAATCATGTCAAAAACAATTTTCTGGGCAGAGTCGCGGATGGAGGCCAACGGGGCCGCACCCGCGAATGATAGCTACTTCGTCATGGTCTCACTAGGGGTATTCGAATCACGCCATGCGCATCGCAGGCATGCGATGCGGCAGAAGCAACCTCGGTGACTGTCAAGCCCGGCATCGTGTGGTTGAAGCGACTGTGTCTCGCGTAAGATAGTGGCCTTGCGGTTGTTGGACGAACCGCCGAGGGGAGAAGCAATGCGGATGTCGGAACTCGCGGCCGCCGAAGCCAGTTTTCGTTCCAGGTTACTCTGTGTCCGAAAGCCTGCCACCGACCTGAGCTGGTATCCTTATTCCAGCCTCAATAACGTCTCGATTCTCGCGCAGTTTCTTCCATCGACGCTCGAAATCGTTGCCGATGGAGGAACAGTTCTCGACATCGGCGCGGCCGACGGCGACATGGGCTTCCTCTTTCAATCGCTGGGTTGCGATGTTGATTTCCTCGACAACGCTGTCACCAACTTCAACGACTGCGAAGGAATTCGCCGCACCGGCTCGCTTCTCGGGAGACCTGCGAAGCTGATCGAGCGCGACATTGATCGGGGCTTCGATCTCGACCGGGACTATGATCTTGCCATCTTTCTCGGCACGCTCTATCACCTGCGCAATCCTGCGCTCGCGCTAGTGCGACTTGCTCTGCGCTGTCATCGTGCGCTGATCAGCACTCGTGTCATGAGTCATCTGCCTGAGGGACGGAATGTCGAGACCGCGGCACTGGCATACCTGCTGGACACGCGCGAAGCCAATAACGACCCGACCAACTACTGGATCTTCTCGCCTGCCGGTCTCGAGCGTCTGCTGAAACGCTGCGGCTGGCGCGTCAAGTATGCTCACCGTGCCGGCAAGGTCGGCCGCTCGAACCCGGCAGACAACAGTGCCGACGAACGCATGTTTGTATTCTGCGAGCGCGTCGAATACTACGCGGACCTCGAGAAGCACCACGAGTTCTAGCAACAGTCGAGGACTGCCGGACGTTGCTTACCTTGACGATCGCGACGTCGTCATGGAATTGTTTGGTAGCGAGCGAGGGACTCGAACCCCCGACCAAAGGATTATGATTCCTCTGCTCTAACCAGCTGAGCTAGCTCGCCGAAGGGCCGTCATTATCGGCGATTCGCTGCGGCGGTGTCAAAAGCATCACGCAGCGCACAGGCGTGTCATGCCAGCTTGCGCTGCAGGAACCGCATGACCGGGCCGATGACGGGCAGCTTCGCGTACAGCTCGCCCGCGGCGTCCCAGTAGTCGCGATGGTAGGCAACCTTGCCGTCGGCGGCGAAGCGTACATGCGTCGCGCCATGTATTTTCTGCGTCTCCTGCGGCTGCCAGCTGCGGATCCGAAACGTGAAATCCCATACCAGCATCGCCCCGTTGTCGCCGACCACGGTCTCGGAGATGACGAAGCGGCAATCCGCGAGCTGGTCGAACATGTGCCGGAATACACGCGCGATTTCGGCCGTACCGCGCACGTCGTTGAACGGATCCCGGAAATGCGCATCCGGCGCATAGAACTCGCCGATGCGCTCCGCGTCCGCGGGCGCGAGTTGCTCGAAGAACGCGACGATGCGCGCCGTGGCGTCGGTGGTATTCACAGCCCGGTCGACCGGCGGATGAGCGCAAAGTACCAGCGGTAAGGCAACAGCCGCAGCAATTTGAGCTGCCGCGTGAATGCCTTGGGAAAATCGATCTCGAAGTCGCCCGCGTCGAGGCCCTTGATCAGCGAAGCGGCGGCTTCTTCGGCGCTGATCAGGTGCGGCATCTGAAAGTCGTTCTTGTCGGTGAGCGGCGTGCGCACGAAGCCGGGATTGATCAGGTAGACGCCAAAGCCCCTGGGGTGCAGGTCGAGATAGAGCGTTTCGGTGAAGTTGATCAGCGCGGCCTTCGACGCGCCATAAATCAGCGCCTTGGGCAGGCCGCGATAGCCGGCCACTGACGCCACGATGCCCAGCGCGCCATGACCCTGCGCGAGCAGCGCCGGCAGCACGGTCGCTGTCGTCCCGATCACTCCATGCAGATTGGTCTTCAACAGCGCCATGGCGTTGGCTTCAGTCAATTCCCAGGCGCGGATTTCGGCGTGCGAGCCGGCAACGATGAGCACCAGGTCGATGCCGCCCCAGGCGGCGCGCACGCGCTCCCATGCCGCGGCCACCTGCGCGCTCTCGGTGTAGTCGAGTGGTTCGATCAAGGCGCGCGCATTGCCCGCGGCGACTTCGGCCAGCAGGTCGGCCTTGCGCGCCGAAAGTGCCACGCGCGCGCCGGCGGCGAGCATCGCCTTCGCAGTCGCCGCGCCAATGCCGGTCGACGCGCCGATCACCCAGATGCGGCAATCCGGCCACGGCGGCAGCGGCGGATTCAGCGCCACCTTCAGCGCTTCCTGAACGCGAGCGTGACTTCGCCGACCTTGAAGCCCAGTTTCGACATGGTCGTCCGGTTGAGTAGTGTCTGGTCGTCGATCAGGTACATCCAGTCGTCCATGTCCACGTTGAGCACCTTGTCGTCGAGCGGCAGTGCCAGCACGTAGTGCCAATTGAGCGCGTTCCCGGCCGCCTGGCCCTGCGCCACGCCGACCACGTCACCCGCAGTCGCAGTGTAGCGGTCGCCGGCCTTCGTGATCTTCCAGATCCGTTGCTGCCGGTTGCCATCAGCGTACTCGAAGTGCTCGTCGAGCGTGCCCTCGTTTCCGGCCCAGGTCGCGTCGATGCGAACGTAGAAGCGCTTGACGACCTCGCCGGAGGACTTCTGGAACATACCCCAGCCGTCGATCGTGCCATTGAAATACCGGGCGACGTCGAGCACCGGTTTTTCGGTGCGCGAATCGGTCACGCTGATCGTGGTGCAACCCATTGCTTCGACGGCCAGCGCGAGCAGCGCCAGTTTCAGGAAATGCGTCATTGGAA
Organism: uncultured beta proteobacterium; assembly: GCA_963741315.1. Lineage (GTDB taxonomy): Bacteria > Pseudomonadota > Gammaproteobacteria > Burkholderiales > Casimicrobiaceae > PALSA-1003. The sequence continues at coordinate 281,556 of CAVUHK010000001.1, read as the reverse complement.
GGTCCTTTGTTGCGATTTGCGGAACCACATCAACGCCGCGCCCGCGCCCAGCTTCAGCACGCAGGGCACGAATGCGTAGACGATGGCCAGCGCCGTCAGCGCCGTCGCGTCGCGTCCGCCAGGCCGGTACCCGAGGGCCGCGAGCAATGGCAGCGCGATGCCGGCGGCAAGCGCCAGATTCAGTTTGGTCGCCAGCGTCCACAGTCCGAAATAGCTGCCCGCGCCCGCCATGGTGCCAGGCCGGCCGATGACGTCGGCAAGCAGCGACGGCGGCAAGGCGAGATCGGCGCCCAGCGCGACGCCGGAGAGCACGCAAATGATCGCGAACGCGGTCGTGTCGCCGGCACCCAGCCGCGACGCCCACACGAACGCGGCAATCGCGACACCCATGGCCGCGAGCCACGCCCCAGGCTTGCCGATGCGCGCGGAGAGCTTGACCCAGAGCGGCATCCCGGCGGCACCGGCGATGAAATACAGTGCCAGGAAGACGCCTTGTCGCGCTTCGGCATCCAGCACATCGGCGATGAAGAACAGCACCAGCGTCGCCGGGATGGCCGCCGCGATGCCGTTGAGCATGAAGACGACGAGCAGCTTGCGGAACAGCGCATCGGCGAGCGGCCGCGCGATCAATTCTCGCAGCGGCATCACCTGTGCGCGCGGCTCCGCCGCAGGAACAATACGCGGCGTACCCAGCAGCGTGATCAGCGCGCACAAAAGCGTGAACGCCGCAAAGAACAGCGCAAAGCGGCCGAGCCCACCATCGCCGCCGCCGAGATACGCCGGCAGCACCGCGGCAATCACCACGCCGCACAGCGCCAGGCCTTCGCGCACAGCGGTGATGCGCGTGCGCTCGACAGGGTCGAGCGAAAGTTCCGCGCCCCACGCCTGGTGATTGATTGTCGCCAGGCTGAATGCGAAGTAGATCACCGTCAGCGCCAGCGCAAGCCAGATCAGCAACGGTGTCTGCGCGTGTGGCAGCGGCATGAACAGTGCGATCATACCGAGTGCGAGCACGGGTGCCGCCAATGCGATCCAGCGCTTGCGCGCACCCGTACGGTCCGAGACGGCACCGAGCACGGGATCGACGATTCCGTCGGCCAACCGAAGCACCAGCAGGATAACGCCAAGCAGCGTCAGGTCGACGCCGAGATGGTCGCCATAGAATTTCGGCAGGTGCACGTACAACGGCAGTGCCGCCATCGCCAGCGGCATGCCGAACACGCCGTAGGCGACCAGCGTTGTCGCGGGCAGCGGCGGGGCGGGCGCCGCTGCCGCCGCCGCGGGGCTCAAGGGGTGATGCCCAGGAGCTGCTGGCGCAGCGCCGGTTCCGAAGTCGCAGGGATCCAGCCAAATGCCGAAGAACGCCCGCGCAAACGCAATGTCGTCGATGCTGCCGATGAGCTTGCCGTTGCGATAGAACTGCACGCCGCGCCTGGGCAGGTTGACGCCGGTCAGGCGATCTCCGGCGTCGACATCGGGCAGGATCTTGGTCAGCATTTCTCCCCATCGCATTCGCTGCTCGGCATTGCACGAGCCCTGCTTGTCCATTTCCTCCACGCTGCGTGCGGCGACCAGCGGACCCTTGAGCGAGCGGTGATAGACAAGCTGCAGGGCGAAGGGTTCGTCGGGCGACCAGCTGCCGCGCGCGTTGCCGGGACGATAGAGATGCGCGTCGTAGATCGAGAGGCCGAGGAAGGTGAGTTCGCCGCCGCCCTGCACCTTGAGCTGCGGCAATTGCGCAGCGATAGCCGGCGCGAGCTCGGACGCCGGCGGTCCGGCGTTGCTTGCCGCCGCCATGATTGCGAACACGAGGCTAATCAGCGACGAGCGTGAACTGCGCGACATCGGTCGTCTCGCTGGCAAATCCGGCGGCGCAGTAAGCAAGGTAGAAGCGCCAGCAGCGGATGAATTTCGGGCTGAAGCCCTGCGCGCGCACCGTATCCACATTGCGGTCGAACGCGCTCAGCCAGCGGCGCAGCGTCTCCGCATAGTCGTGGCCAAATCGGCGGACAGCGTCAACGCCGAGTCCGACCGCCCGCGCCTCGTCGACAAAGCGTGAGGGCGACGCGAGCATGCCGCCCGGGAAGATGTATTGCTGGATGAAGTCGCTGGTCTGACGATATTGCTCGAATCGCGCGTCGGCGATGGTGATCGTCTGGATCGCCGCGCGCGCTCCCGGCTTGAGCGCGCTGCGAACCGACTGGAAATAACTCGGCCAATAGCGCTTGCCCACCGCTTCGAACATCTCGATCGACGCGATGCCGTCAAACTGCCCGGAGACGTCGCGGTAATCCTGAATCCGAAATTCGACGCGCTCGGCCAGGCCGGCCTTGGCAATGCGCTCGCGCGCATATTCGGTCTGCGCGTCGGACAGGCTCACCGCGGTCACGCGGTGCCCTGCCCGTGCGGCGACTTCGGCGAAGCCGCCCCAGCCGCAACCGATCTCCAGCACGTGGGCGCCGGGCGGCAGGCGCAGTTGCTCGAGGATCCGCAGCGTACTTCGCCTGCTGCGCGTCGGACAGCGAGCGCTGCGTGATCGCCGTCGAACAGCGCCGACGAATAGCTCATCGTCGGGTCGAGCCAGAGCTGGTAGAAGTCGTTGCCGAGGTCGTAGTGCGCCACGATGTTCTTGCGCGCGCGTCGTCGCGAATTGCTGCGCAGCAGGTGCTTGAGCCGGAACGCGAGTTGTCGCCACCACTGGCCGTAGAAAGCGAGCTGCAGCGCGCGCTCGTTGAACGCGATCACGGTCAGCAGCGCGTCGAGATCGTTGGTGTCCCAACGACCGTCCATGTACGCCTCGGCGAACGCGACATCGCCGCCGGTGACGACATCGCGGCAAAGTTTCCAGTCGCGAATGGTCAGGTCGGCTTCGGCCGGCACGGCGGCGTTCGCGCCGGGCGCGGCGCCGGGCCCGAAGCGGCGGGTGACGCCGTCGGGCGTCGTCAGCATCAGCCCACCGTAGTCCATGCGCTCGAGCAGCGCGAAGAATAGCCTGCCCGTGGCGGGCAGAGGAGCATGGCGGGCGCCGGCGGTGAAAGAAGGATGAAAAGCGGTCATCGGGTGGTCCGTTGCAACGGTGGTTGAGGTTTGGCGATATACGGCACGCGCTTGAGCCACAGTCTTGCTGCCTGCCAGTGGATGCGCAGCAGCACGCCGAGCGTGAACCAGCGATAGCGCCACAGCAGTCCGCGTACCGCCGCGCGCGACAGCGGCACGGCGGCGCCCGAGACCGACGTCTCCAGCAGCGCATTGCCGGTCTCGTCGTCGTAGTCGATGCGCGCGAGCCAGCGCTCGGGCGAGAAGTGGAAGCGAAACCGGTAGTCGCCCTTGACTTCGCAGAACGGTGAAACGTGGAAGACCTTGCGCGCGCGCAGTGTCTCGCCGGACCGCAGAGCGCGTCCATCGGGATGCGCGAGGAGGTAATTGTGCTGCTCGCCGAAGGTGTTGCAGACCTCGCAGAGCACTGCGCGTACGTTGTTCTCGCGATCGTGACAGACCCAGAAGCTGACCGGGTTGAACACGTAGCCCAGCATGCGCGGGAACGCATAGAGGACGATTTCGCCGTCGCCGGCAATACCTTCGGTCGCCAGCAACTTGCGGATCCACGGCAGGAGCGCGCTGCCGTCGCGCTCGCCGTGGTCGCGCTCGTGAAAGCTCACCAGCGCGCGGCGATTGAGCGCAATGCCCAGCGCCGGAAGTTCGGCAAGTCGCGACAGCGGCAACGCCAGCGTAAACGCGCCATACGCGAATTGATTGCGCGTCGGCCGCAGCCGCCGATGCATGACGGTGCCGTGAACGACGCCGGGTGACGCGGGAGCCATGATCGCCATGCGGGCTAGGCGGCGGCCAGTTCGGCCGCTGCGGTCGTCGCGCGCACGCCAATGCCCTGCGCAACCACGTGTGCCGACGCGAGCCCGTCTTCGTGAAATCCGTGTCCCAGCCACGCGCCCGCGTACCAGGTCCGCCGCTCGCCCTGGAGCTGCGCGAACTGCTGCTGCGCCGTGACCGCGGCGGTCTTGACGATCGGATGCGAATATTCGAATTCGGCGATCAGCTTGCCGGGCTGTGGCTCGAGGTGCGGATTGAGCGTCACGAGTACCGGCGTCGAAAAGGGCAGTGGTTGCAGCTTGTTGATCCAGTACGTTACGCACACCGGCGAATCGCCGCGCACGTCGCCGGCGAGGTAATTCCATGCCGACCACGCCCGGCGCCGCCGTGGCATGAGGCCTGCATCGGTGTGCAGCAGCACGCGATTGGACTGGTAGCGCACGCTGTCGAGCAAGTGCGCTTCGATGGGCGTGGCATCGGCGAGCAGCGCGCGCGTCTGGTCGCTGTGGCAGGCGAAGACCACCTGCTCGAAGCGCTCGCCGGTTGCGCCGGCGGTGTCGACCTCGACATGGTGCGCATGGCGGCGCACACGCAGTACCGGCGTCGACAGGCGCACATCACGCAGTTGCCCGACGATGCGCCGCACGTAGGTCCGTGCTCCGCCGACAACCGTGCGCCACTGCGGGCGGTCGAAGATCTGCAGCAGGCCATGCCGGTGGCAGAACTGAACGAAGCTGGGTAGAGGGAAGTCGAGCACTGAGCGCGTCGGCACCGACCAGATCGCGGCGGCCATCGGCAGCAAGTACCAATCGCGAAAGGCAGCGCTGTAGTGCCCGGCTTCCAGGAATGCACCCAGCGTCGTCGTCGGAATGCAGCCGGCGCCCTGCAACGCCGTCGTCGCGCGATTGAAGCGCAGAATGTCGGCGAGCATGCGCAGGAACGCCGGCCGCGCCAGGTTCCCGGGTTGCGCGAACAACGCGGCCAGATCGGTGCCAGCCCATTCGACACCGTCGCGGTCGTCGCGCACGGCAAAACTCATGATGCTGGGCGCCGTCTCGACGCCGAGTTCGGCAAACAGGGCGATCAGCTTGGGATAGGTGCGCTCGTTGTAGACCAGGAAACCGGTGTCGACCGGTGCCGTGACGCCTTCGAGCGTGACGTCGACAGTGTGGGTGTGGCCTCCCGCGTAAGCATTGGCCTCGAACAGCGTGACGCGGCAGCCCTGTCGCTGCAGGAGCCGGGCACAGCCCAAGCCGGCGATGCCGGAACCGACGATTGCTACGCGCACCGATGTCCCCTTCAGGGGTGCGCAGGGAACGGTCGCGCCGTGAGCCCCGCTGGGTTTGACTACAGGCCCTTTGCGTTACTGCCCGGACGCACCGCTAGTCCGTCAGTGCCGCTCCGATGCCGCTTATCTGTGCATACGCAGAATGGTTGTGGATGGATTCAAAGTTCTCGGAGGCGACGGTGAATCGTCCCACCCTCGGGTCGCCGCGCAGCCGCAGTGCGATATCGCGCACCAGGTCCTCGACGAACTTCGGATTGTCGTACGCGCGTTCGGTGACGAACTTTTCATCGGGACGCTTGAGCAGCCCGTAGAGTTCTGAAGACGCCTCGTCTTCAGCCACCCTGGCGAGTTCATCCAGGCCGAGGTCGCCGTCATCCACCTCGACGCGCATCGTAATCAGCGAACGTTGATTGTGTGCGCCGTAGTCCGAGATCTTCTTTGAGCAGGGGCACAGGCTGGTGACCGGGGCGCGCAGCTCGATTATCAGTCGATGACGGCCGTCAGCGGCAGTCGTCGCGATCCATGCGGCACCGTAGTCGAGCAAGCTCTCCACGCCCGATACCGGCGCGGTCTTGCGCATGAAATAAGGAAAGCGCATCTCGATGCTTCCGGTGCGGGAGCCCAGGTGGTCCAGCATCCGGCGATGCAACTGCCGAAATCCGGACAGATCGATCGGCGCGCGCATGGCTTCGAGGATTTCCACGAAGCGCGACATGTGCGTGCCCTTGACGTCGTGGGGAAGGCCCACATCCATCGCAAACTCGGCAACGGTGTGCTGGATAGCGCCCTCGCGCCCAGCGAGCGCAAGCGGATAGCGCAGGCCCTTGATGCCGACACGGTCGATGGCGAGCTTCCTGCTATCGACCATCGATTGAGTGTCAGGTAACGGCAGCTTCTCGGGAGCGTTCACACAAAACTCCTGTGGTCCTGCGGTTCGGTGTGGAAATTCGGTGGTGGGTGCGCCGCGAACGATGGCGCAATCCATGGCGCAGATGCAAAGTGGCTACGCTCGCATCAGCCCTTCGACGGGACAGGCTTTTCGGCCAGCAGTCGCTCCAGCGTCGTGACGAGCTCGCGATTGTCCGGCTCGACCCGCGAGCCGAAGCTGACCACGCGATTACCGTCGCGGTCGAGCACGAACTTGTGGAAATTCCAGCTCGGCGACTTCCCCGTGCGCGAGACGAGTTCGGCGAAAAGTGGATTGCCCTGGAGGTTCTTGATGCTCGACTTTTCGAACATCGGGAACTCGACACCGTAGGTCAGACGGCAGAACTCGGCGATCTCGGCGTTGGTGCCCGGCTCCTGTCCGCCAAAGTCGTTGGTAGGAAAACCAAGCACGACCAGCCCGCGATCCTTGTACTTGCGATACAGCGCCTCGAGACCTTCGAATTGATGCGTGTAACCGCAGTAACTGGCGGTGTTGACGATCAGCAGGACCTTGCCGCGATACTGGCATAGGGATTCTGTCTTGCCCGTCTGCAGCCTGCTGAAACTGTAGTTCAGTACCGCTGGGCACGACTCGGCGTCGGCCGCGTAGGCGTGGGGCGCCCCGATGGACAGGACGAAGAGAAGCGGAATCAGGGATCGCATGGGCGGTGGAAGGTGCGGATGTGGGGTTGGACAAAACTTCCAAAAACCACCTTGTGTCATGGACAACGACTGCACAAGGTGGTAGCGTAATCAATGCATCGCCTCACGTCAACCGTTGCATCCGGAGCGACCGATGGATGAAGCGAAGTTGCTGCTGAATATTAGCGCGGTCGAGCGAGAGACCGGCCTGTCCAAGGACGTATTGCGCGTCTGGGAGCGTCGATACGGCTTCCCGGAGCCGCAGCGCGACGAAAACGCCGAACGACTCTATCCCCCGGAGCAGGTCGCAAAGCTGCGCACCATCAAACGGCTGATGGATACCGGGATGCGCCCCGGCAAGCTGATGCGGCGCACCCAAGCGGAGCTGCACTCCCTGGCCGAAACCCGCCCCGGCCCGCGCCGGGAGGTCGTCGCGCCCGCTCTGGAACGCGATCTGCTCAACCTGTTGCGCTCACACAATGCCGCCGCCCTGCAGCACGCGCTGGCCACCCAACTCGCGCGCCAGGGACTGCAGCGCTTTGTGCTCGAAACGGTAACGCCGCTCAGCCGGGCCGTGGGCGAAGCGTGGATGCGCGGCGATCTGCAGATCTTCGAAGAACACCTGTTCAGCGAGCAGATGCAGGTCACGCTGCGCCTGGCCATCAACGCCTTCCCGCGCCATGCCAGCGTCCCGCGCGTGCTCCTGACCACCTTCCCGGGGGAGCAGCATGCCCTTGGACTGCTGATGGTCGAATCGCTGCTGGTGCCGGAAGGCGCGCAGTGCATTTCGCTGGGCACGCAGATGCCGATCGACGACATTCGCAATGCCGCGCTGGCGCACAAGGCGCACATCGTGGCGCTGTCGTTCTCGTCCGCGTTTCCGCTGCGCCAGGCCGGTGACGGCCTGTTGACGCTACGACGCAGTCTCCCGCCGGCCATTGCGCTGTGGGCGGGGGGCGAAATGACCCGCCGCCTGCGCAAGTCGCTGCCGGACGTCCTTCTGTTCCCGGACCTGGCAGACGCTCCGGCCGCACTGAAGATCCGCCGGCCCGACGCGGGGGGCTAGCCTTGGGTACGGTAGCGGACAGAAGGTTATGCACTCCCCCCGTCGAAGTCGGATAATGGTAGCTGTGGCGTGGTAGCATCGCGCCCGCCTCTACCTATCGTGCGTCCATGGGAAGGCCGTCGCCGTAGTTGCAACTACGGCGACGCCGACCAAACGGCCGCCTCGAATGCGCCCATTGAAGCCAAACGTAATGCTCTACCCCGAACTGTTCCAGCAATTCGAACAGGTTCGCTGGGATCTCGTCGACGATGTACCTTGGGCAAATTTCGATCCGGCGCTGCTGTCCGACGAGCAGGCCGAGACGGTGAAGATGAACGCCATCACCGAATGGTCCGCGCTGCCCGCCACCGAAATGTTCCTGCGCGACAACCACGCCGACAGCGATTTTTCCGCGTTCATGTCGATCTGGTTCTACGAAGAGCAGAAGCACTCGCTGGTGCTGCAGGAATACCTGCGCCGTTTCCGTCCGGACAAGATGCCGACGGAGGACGAATTGCACGCGGTGCGCTTCGAATTCGACCCCGCGCCGCCATTGGAAACGCTGATGCTGCACTTCTGCGGCGAGATTCGGCTCAACCACTGGTATCGGCGCGCCGCGGAGTGGCATACCGAACCCGTCCTCAAGCACATCTACCAGCTGATCTCGCAGGACGAGGCCCGCCATGGCGGCGCATACCTGCGCTTCATGCGTCGTGCGCTCGAGCGTTTTGGCGAGGAAGCCAAGCGCGCGTTCACCAAGATTGGCGTGCTGATGGCCAGCCCGCACCGCGCTGGCAAGCCGCTGCATCCGACCAACCTGCACGTCAACAAGGGGTTGTTCCCCAATGACACGGTGCAAAGCCGGCTGCCGGACCCGGTGTGGCTGGAGCGCTGGCTCGACCACCAGATCGACTTCAATCGCGACTGGGAAAAGCGGGTGTCGCGCATGATCCTCAAGAACCTGTCGTCGCTGTTCGACCAGTCGTTCGAGACCGTGCAGCAGCTCAACCGCTTCCGCAAGGGGCTGGTCCCGGTCTGAGTCCGCACAGCGTCGCGTCGGGTGCGCGAAGCTCCGTCGTACCGCCTGTATCGCGCGCAGCTGGCAGCGGCTACACGCAATGACCGCGCTGATACTTCTCGCACTGCTGATTGCCGGCGGGGCCGGCTACTGGTCGTGGGCCAGCCAGGGCGTCGCCAGTGGCGCACCCGCGTGGTGGTTCGTGCTCGGCGCACCGATTGCGTACCTGGCGCCGGTGGTCGGGTTGGTTGCGCTCTGGTTTGCCCTGGCGTGGATCTGGCGCACGCCGCGACCGCCTGAAGCGCGGCTCGGCTTTGCCGGTTCGCTGCGCCTGTTTGCCAACGAAGTGCGCGCGGTCGCCGTGTCGTGGCCGGCAATGGCATTGCACCGGCTGTTCATGCACGACCCGGAGGCGGCTCCCGCGCGCCGGCCGGTCATCCTGGTGCATGGTGTACTGGTCAACGACGGCGTCTGGTTCGGGTTCCGGCGGCGTCTGATGCGCTTGGGTATCGGGCCGGTGTACACCATCAATCTCTCGCCGCCCTACGCCGGCATCGATCACTTTGCGCGCCAGCTTTCGGCAAGGATCGAGGCAGTGTGTGCGGCGACCGGAGCGTCGAAGGTTGCGTTGGTTTGCCACAGCATGGGGGGGCTGGTCGCCCGAGCCTATATCCGGGAGGCGGGCCCCAAGCGCCTTGAGTGTGTGGTCACTATCGGCACACCTCACCATGGCAGCGTGTTGGCGTGGATGTGGATTGGCCAAGCGCTGGCGCAGATGCGGCCGGGCAACGCCTGGCTGGCGGAACTCAACAGGCAGGAGACCGAACCATTTTCCGTGCCGCTGACGTCGATCTGGTCGCGGCACGACAGCATGGTGGCGCCGCAGGGGAGCAGCGAGCTGCGCGGCGCCACCAATGTCCCCGTCAAAGGCGTTGGACACAATGCGCTCCTGAACGATACGTCCAGCTTGGCTCTGGCACGCGAGGCTGTCGCCTTCGCCGGTGCGGCGCCGGCTGGAAGAGGCGACGCAGAGCCACAATTGCGGTAGGCTACAGCGCACGCGCGCATCGAGCCGCGGCCGTCAAAGGGGGGAACATGGACAAGCGGACGATTTCAATAGCGCTGGCATTGTGCGCCAGCATGTCGGGTTGCACGACAACTCAGACGCTCGATATCAGCGGCCGTAAGGTAATGGTAACGCTTAAAGACCCGGCCTTTGTTGGTGGCAGCCCGGGCTTCGACCCGCACAACCCGATCGTGTTTCAGATTCGCGATCGCCTCGTAGTCGATCAGGAGCCGATGCGTCCGTCCATGCAGCAGCCCGACGGAACGTATGTATTGACGTTTTACCTCGTATCGAACTCGATGATCAGCACTCATACGTCAACGTTTGCCGACAGCATGGCAATCGTGAGCGTAACTCCCGGCGCACCGACGCTAAATTGCACGAAGATTCGTCCGAAGGTCGTTACCTGTTGGTTCAATCAGGCGGACACGAATCCCAAGGTCTGGAAATACAAGGTCACGGTGAATCGAGACGATGGTGGCGGGCCGATCATCCTCGATCCATCTGTTGCGATGGACTAGCCCGGGGCGCGCATCACGGCGGCACGGTCAGTCGGTCAGCCAGGTGGAGGCCGCTCCGAGCGCGGCGGCGTATTCACAGGCGCGCCCTTCGTCGGTGGCCACTGCAAATGCCTCCGCGCCTATGGTCTGCCGGACGGAGTCGATTAGCGGAGACAGGAAGGCTTCATCGCTGGGATCGCGCACTAGGCTAGTGAGCGCCGCCTGTGCTTCTGCGGCTCCGTAGAAGAACGCCGCGCGCTGCCAGTCCCCCTCGAGCACAGCGAGGCCGGCGCAGATCTCGAGCACGCTCTGTCCCGCCGCTCGCAGCCCGAGTTCGTTGGTTATCAAGAGCGCATCTCGCAGCAGCTGTTTGGCGCGCTCGCGCTGGTTGCGGCCGATCGCGACGATCGCTAGATTGAGCAGACCCATTGCCATGGCATCGCGATCGCCCACGTCGCGCTCGAGTCCGATCATGCGCGTGTAGTGGTCTTCGGCGATATCGAGGTCGCCATGAAGACGATGCAGCTGACCGAGCGCGTTCAGCGCGGCGCCCACGTGGTGCTTGTTACCCGAGGCTTCGGCAAGAACCAATGCTTCATCGAGCAGTTCCCTTGCACGCGACAGGTCGCCTTCGCCCATTAGAGCCATGCCTGAGGTGTGTAGCAGTGGCCGGATACGTTCTGAATCCCCGATCTCGCGGGCGATCGCCAATCCTTCGTCCAGCAGGCGCCTCGACTCCGGATAATTTCCCATGAAGTAGGCCAGAGTGCCGGCGTCCGATAGCGCGCGGCACCGAGTAAGGGTTCGCGCTGCAGCGCCGGGATGGTCGAGCGCGGCCAAGGTTCGCGCGTGACCCACGCCGAGAAGCCCGCGCATGATCCAGTAGGGCCGCAAGGCCGACGCGAGCTTGAGACCCGATTCGGCTGCCTCTGTCGATGTCGCGCAAGCGGTTATCGCGGCAATGAGATTGTCGAACTCGTCGTCAAGGCGCGCCAGCCAGCGAGCTTGCTCCGGGCCGGCGAGCGCAGGTCGGGCCTGCTCCGCGAACGCGCGGAAATGCTCAATATGGTGCTTGCGCACCGCGGCGTCTTCGGTGCTCTCCTGCAGCCGGTCGCGCGCATATTGAGCGATGGTGTCGAGGAAGCGGTAGCGTCCACTGAGCGGTTCGATCACAACCAGCGACTTCTCCACGAGCTGCGAAAGCAGATCCAATACCTGCTCCAAATCCAGCGGAGCAGCGCTGCACACTGCTTCGGCTGCCTCCAGCGTCCAGCCGCCAGCGAAGGTGCCGAGGCGGCGAAACAGAACTTGCTCATGCTCGGTGAGCAGCTCGTGGCTCCAGTCGATCAACGCGCGCAGTGTTTGCTGGCGGGGCAGCGCGGTGCGATCGCCGCGCGACAGCAGGCGAAAGCGGTCGGTAAGGCGCCCGGCGATGGCCCGGAGCGGCAATGATCCGGCGCGCGCCGCTGCGAGCTCCAGCGCAAGTGGGATGCCGTCTAGGCGATAGCAGACCTCGGCGATCGCGTGCGCGCTGTCGTCGTCGAAGACGAAGTTGGGCTGGACGGCGGCGACACGGCTGACGAAAAGCTGCGCGGCTTCGAAATGGGCCAGGGACGCCTGCGTCCATTGGCGTGAGGGATCGGGCACCGATAGCGGCGGCACGGCATAGGTCATCTCACCGCCGACTCGGAGGGGTTCGCGGCTGGACGCAAGCACACTTACCCCCGGGGCGGATTGAAGAACGTCCTTGCACAATTTGGCGCAGGCGCGCACCAGATGCTCGCAGTTGTCGAGGATGATCAGCAGGTGCCGAGTTGCCAAAAATCGGACGAGGGAGTGTGCCAGAGACAAGCCCGGTTCCTCCCGGACTCCTAGCACCGTCGCCACAGCCTGCACAACGCGTGCTTCGTCGGTAATTGCCGCGAGCTCCACGAACCAAACGCCATCAGGGTAATGATCGATGATGTCGGCTGCCGCCTGCAGCGATAGCCGGGTTTTGCCGAGACCGCCCGTGCCAACCAGAGTAAGCAGCCGCGTAGTCTTGAGCAGCCGCTTGATTTCTTCCAGCTCGCGATCGCGGCCCACGAACGAGGTCACCTGCTGTGGAAGGTTGTTCGGCGTTGCTTCAAGCGAACGCAGCGCCGGGAATTCCATGCGCAGGCGAGGATGCGTGACCTGAAACACCGGTTCGGCATTCGCCAAGTCACGCAATCGGACACTGCCCAGGTCGCGCAGTGCTGTGTCCTTCGGCAGGCGATCGGCGAGCAACGAAACAACTGCTCGAGACGCCAGAATCTGTCCACCATGAGCGGAAGCCATGATGCGCGCGGCGCGATTGACCACTGGGCCGAAGTAATCGTTGTCGCGGCGCTCATCGACCCCCGCGTGGAGGCCGGCGCGCACGTGCAGCGCCACGCCTGCCGTTGCGCCGGGATCTGACAATGCGAGCTGCAATTGCAACACGGCGTTCAGCGCGTCCAGCGGATCCTCAAACGCCGCATGAAACCCGTCTCCGGTCGTCTTGACGACGCGGCCGTGATGTTGCTCGACCGCCGAGCGCGTCAATTCGTCGTGGCGCGCCAGCGCGCTACGCATTCCCTCGGGATCCTGCTCCCAGAGGCGAGTGCTACCCTCTATATCCGTAAATAGATATGTCGTGACCGCGGATTGGCCGTGCACCCCAACGCCTCCCAAAAGGCACAATCGCAGGGTGGATAATGTACGGCAACGCAGGGGCGTCGACCAGCCGTGCGCCGCCGAGCGCCCCGGAATGGCGAGCAAGAGCGGGTCACCCGGCGAGGCGCTACCCGTACGCGCCTGCCCGGGCCGGCAACGAAGCGCTTACCAGTGGATCCCCTGCGTCAGCTGCGCGAACGCCATCTGTTCCGGCGACAGCGGCTTCTGCTCGCCGTCCTTCTTGCCCGCCGCGGCGCTGGAATCCGGGAACATGTTGAACGCGGTGTTGAGCAGGATCTGCGTGAGCCGCGGCGCGATCGCGTGTGCCACCGCGCCGAAGATGCCCAAGCGCGTCGCGATGCGCACCGGCTTGTAGACGATCGCCTCGACGACCAGGTCGGCGGCTTCCTCGGAGGAAAGCGTGGGCACGTTTTCGTACATCTTGGTCGGCGCGATCATCGGCGTGCGCACGAGCGGCATGTTGATGGTGGTGAAGTTGACGCCCTTGTCGAGGAATTCCGATCCGGCGCATGCCGAGAACGCATCGAGCGCGGATTTCGACGCGACGTAGGCCGAGAAGCGCGGCGAGCTCGACAAGCACGCCGATCGACGAGATGTTGATGATGTGGCCGCGCTTGTGTTCGATCATCTTCGGCAGGAACCCCATGATCAGTCGCAACGCACCGAAGTAGTTGAGCTGCATCGTGCGCTCGAAGTCGTGGAAGCGGTCCATCGAATTGATGATCCCGCGGCGAATCGAGCGCCCGGCGTTGTTGATCAGGTAATCGCAGGAGCCGTGGTCCTTGAGCACCTTTGCGACCAGTGCGTCGCACGAGGCCAGGTCCGCCACGTCGCAGGTGTACATCCAGGCCCTGCCGCCGGCGGCCTCGATTTCCTTCTTGGTGTCGACCAGCTTTTCCTCGCCGCGCGCGACCAGCATCACCTTGGCGCCGGCCACGGCGAGCTTGAGCGAGGTCGCCTTGCCGATGCCCGATGACGCGCCGGTGACGACCACAACCTTTTCCTTGACCCGGCCCGACAGAGTGCGATCGATGAACAGCGCCGGGTCGAGATTGCGCTCCCAGTAATCCCACAGCTTCGGCGCATACGTCTCGAGATGAGGCACGGCGATGCCGGAGCCCTTCAGCGCCTTCGCGGCTTCTCGATTGTCGTAGCGCGTCGGCCAGTTGACGAACGAGAACACATCCTTGGGAATGCCCAGGTCCTTGAGCACCGCGCGAATCATCCGCTTCACCGGCGCGAGCGAGCCAAGGCCATAGAGAATCGGCGCCGGAATGAAACCGAACATTCGCGCATTGATGCGCATGGTCATCTGCGGCGCATGGCCGGCGCGGGCGAAGATGTTCAGGACCTCGCCAATGCGATGCGGCGACGGATCGGTCAGGTGGAAGCACTTGCCGTCGAGCCCTTTCTTGTGTGCGAGGTAGTCAAGGGCGGCGGCAACGAAATCGACCGGCACGATGTTGATGCGGCCGCCCTCGATACCGATGGTCGGCATCCACGGCGGAAGGATGTCGCGCAGGCGCTGGATCAGCTTGAAGAAGTAATACGGCCCGTCGATCTTGTCCATGTAGCCGGTTTTGGAATCGCCGACCACGAAGCCGGGACGATAGATCCGCCACGGCCGTTTGCACTCGTTGCGCACCACGCCCTCGGACAGGTGCTTGGTGCGAAAGTATGGGTGATCGAGGTCCTCGGCCTCTTCGAACATGTCCTCGCGGAACACGCCGTCGTAGAGCCCCGCGGCCGCGATCGAGCTCACGTGATGAAAGCAGCCGGCCTTGACCGCGTCGGCGAGTTGCACCGCGTGTCGCGTCCCATCGATGTTGCCGGCTTCCTGTGCCTCGGCGCTGGCGTTGAGATCGTAGACGGCAGCGAGATGGAAGAAGTGGTCGACCTTGCCCTTGAGCAGTTTCAGGTCGGCGTCGGAGATGCCCAGCTTCGGCTTGGAGAGATCGCCGACGATGCCAACGACGCGCTTGTCGTCGACGCCCCAGGTTTCGCGCAATTCGGCCAATTTCTTCTGCGAATTCTTGCGCACCAGCGCGTAGATCGGCTGTCCGCGCTTGAGCAGATCCTGGACGAGAAAGCGACCGATGAAGCCGGTGCCGCCGGTGACGAAATAAGCCATCGCGATTCCTCCCCCGAATGTTCGATTTCGGCGCGGTATCGCCATGGCGGCCGCGCTCGCAGGACGGTCGCCGGGCGCAACCGAACCGGCTCATTATACTGTTGGCACGAGGCGGTCCGTCAGGCGACGCAAGCACGTGGCAGTTTGGTATGCCGCCTCTAAAATCATCGCTTACAATGCATCCAGCCGTTGTGGCGCATGCTTGGTGAGGAGAAACGCGATGCTCAAGAAAGCGAAAGCCGGCCTTGCCGGCGGCGATGCGCCAGATGCATCGAATCTGGCGCAATCGGTGTTGAAATCCTCGCACCAGATTTGGCTCGCGGGGCTCGGTGCCTTCTCCAAGGCGCAGGCTGGGGGCGCACAGGTGTTCGATTCGCTGGTGAAACAGGGCGCCACACTGGAAGCGAAGACCCGGCAGGCCGCCGCGGCCACCGCCGATGCGGCGCGCGGCGCGGCAGCGTCCAAGGCAAAGGAGATGCAGGCGATGGCTGGCGGCACGTGGGACAAGCTCGAGCAGGTATTCCAGGAGCGCGTCGCTCGCGCGTTGGGGCAGTTGGGCGTCTACACGTCATCGGACGTCGAGCGGCTCACCGAACGGGTAAACGAATTGTCGGAAGCGGTTAACGCGCTGCTCAAGGCGCAGGGCATCAAGCGCCCGCCGCCGCGCAGGTCAATGGAGAAGATGGTCACCGGCGCGGTCAAGTCGGCGACGCGCACCGCGGCGCGCACGGTTTCTTCGGCGAGCGGAACTGCCGCCAAGACCGTGTCCAGGGCGACCAAGACCGCCAAGCGAACGGTCAAGACGGCGAGCAAGCTTGCCAAAGCTGCACTGAAATAGCGCTCAGGCAGGCAACGCTGTCCGGCGCAATAGACGCATGGCGCGGAGGATCGCGCCCGACGCAGCGCCACCTCTGGCTGTCGCCCACAGTTTGTGCGCTGCCGTCGCGTCGGCGGCCTGTCGAATATTCCATGTGGATTTCCAGACCCCGTTGGACTAACCTCCAAGGTTGCCATCCACTGCGGATCCGTCGCATCGCCATGCTCGCCCTACGAGCCTGCACCGTCCTTGCCCTGCTTGCCGCGCTGGCGACCGCGCCCGCGACTGCACAGCAGGGTTTCAAGTTCTCGCAGCCTGACGAAGAGGACCGTGCGGCCAACGAAGCGCGGCAGAACCGCATCGCCGAATATCTGTCGACGCCGTGCCGCGCCAGCATCAAAGACAAAAAAATCATGGTCGTGATCGGCGAGCAGCAATCCAACGGCTACATCGCCGCACAGCAGCAGAACTACGGGCCGCATTTCCAGGCGATCAACGTACGGCTGCGCTCCCTTGGACTGCGCACCTATACGCCCGAGGAAATCCGCCGGCAGATCGCGCAGGCGGAAATCGATGCCTATTTCAAGAACGATCCTGACGCCGCGATGGCCGCGTCGAAGAAGCTCGGCGCGAGTTTCGTGCTGCGCGGGTTGATCAGCGCTCAATCCGGCATGAATCCGATGATGGCGGTGAACCAGGTCTCGGTGAACATGGATTTCACGCTCTACGGCAGCAACGGTCGCGTCGTCGCCGATGCGCACGCCCATTCCAGTTCATATTCCGGCGCCGACGTGCAGCGCATGGCGTTGGTGCTGGTCAACGAGCAGGCCGATGAAGTCGTGGCCCAGCTTTATTCCGACTATTGCAGGAATGCCGGTATGCCCGGGGGAGGCCGGCCGGCGTCGAAGTAAGGGTGCAGGTTTCGCAATCGAATCTGATACGGGAGCAACGCGATGAGTCAGCACAACCCCATACATATTGTTTCACTTGCGCTCGGCGTGGCCGTGCTTGGCTGGGCGTCGCTGGGCACAGCGCAGCCCACGTTCGGCAATCCGTCACCGACCGCCGGCAGCTCGACGTCGCAGAAAGCGAATGCGTCCGCCGACCAGGCGCTCTACCAGCCGGTCGTCTACACAAACGCGGCCAAGAAAGGCCCCGCCGTCATCGTCATTCCGGGCGAGATCAAGAGCAGCAACGCGACCTTCCTGCAGAAGTTCACCGCCAACAACATCGCGGACTTCGGCGAGGTCGAGATGAGCAGCGCCAATTTCCCGGTGCTGGAGCGTTCGAACCTGGGACCGATCCTCAATGAGTTCCAGCTGGCCTACAACCTCGGCGACCCCGAGGCCGCGCGCAAATTCCTGCGCATGGGGAAACTGAAGAGCACCAAGTACATCGTCAAGTTCGACATCCTGAAGACCGAGCAGGTCGCGGCGGCGCAGGAAGGTTTCAACGGAGCCGCGCTCGGACAGATGGCAGGACTGCTGGGTGTGTTCGGCGGATCGCGCGGTGCGGCGCAGGCCGGCACCGTGGCGGGTGCGGGAATCGGCTCGGTGCAGACCAGCGAGACCAGCGGCGTCTGGATCATCGGCATGCGCTACAAGATCATCAACGCCGAAACCACCGAGCAGGTTGCTACCGGCTACACCGAGGAAAAGATGGAAGTTGGTACCAAATCGACTTCGGTGCTCGGTGTCTCGCAGTCGCAGCAGGGCGGCGTGTCGCTCGACACGATGGTGCAGCGGCTGGTGCAGAAATCGGTCTGGGAAATAGACAGCAAGTACAAGTAATGCGCTAGAGCGACCCGGTCCGCGACGCCGGCATTCAGCCGGCGTCGTTGCTTCGGGGGCATGCAGGGGAGCGACGCATGGCAGACATCAGCAACCTCGGCAAATACGAGGTCCGGCGCGAGATCGGTCGCGGCGCCATGGGCGTGGTCTACGAAGGCTACGACCCGATGATCAAGCGCGTCGTCGCGCTCAAGACCATTCGCGCGGACCAGCTCGCCGGCGACGAATCCGCCACAGTGATCGCGCGCTTCCGGCGCGAGGCGCAGGCCGCCGGGCGGCTCAGTCATCCAAACATCGTCCCGATCTACGACTTCGGCGAGGACAACGGTGTCTGGTTCATCGCCATGGAATTCATCAAGGGCCGCGAGCTCAAGGAATATTTCGAGGCCAACGAGCGCTTCAGCGTCGCCGACATCGTGCGCACCATGTCGCAGGTGCTCGACGCGCTGGACTATTCGCACCGGCAGGGCGTGATCCATCGCGACATCAAGCCGGCCAACATTTTCCTGGTAGCCGACGGCGCGGTGAAGGTCGCCGACTTCGGCATCGCGCACATCGAATCGTCGAGCCTGACGCAGGTCGGCACCGTGCTTGGCACGCCGAGTTACATGTCGCCGGAACAGATCATGGGGCTGCCCGTCGACGGCCGCTCGGACCTGTTCTCCGCCGGCGTCATCCTCTACCAGTTCCTCACTGGCGAGAGGCCGTTCGCGGGCTCGGCGACGACGACGATGCAAAAGGTGCTCAAGGAGGACCCGCTCCCACCATCGACGCTCAACGTGCAGATCCTGCCGGAGATGGACGCGGTGATGCGCAAGGCACTCGCCAAGCGGCCAGACGAGCGCTATCAGACTGCCCGCGAATTCTCCTCGGCGATTCGTTCCGCGGCGCAATTGGGCACCGGGACATTTTCCGCGATGCCTGCGGCGGCATCGACTGCTGACGCGACGCTGATCAGCAACACCGACCCGACGGTGGTCTTCGCGCCCGAGCGTACCGTTGCACGCAGCGCGGCCGGCGCGGGTGGTGGACCGCCGCCAGTAACCACACCGCCAGTCACGGCGGCGCCACTTCCGGAGAAGAAGCCGCAAGGCCTGGCCATCGCATTGGTCGTCGGCGTGGTGGTGGTCGCTGTCGGCGCCATCGGCGCGTGGTTCGTGGTCAAGCAGCAGCGCGGCGATGCCAGCCAGATCGCGTCCGCGCCTGCGAAGTCCGCGGCCCCCTCAACGGCTAGCCCGGGCGCACAGGTAGCGGCGACCGCGGCGGCACTGCCCGCACCTGCTGTGCCCAAAGCCGATCCTGGAACGATGCTGATATCCGCAGTCGGACTGGTCGACCCCAACGATCCGCGCTACCAGAGCGACAAGGCGCTGATGCAGGCCGACCTGCGTGCGGATTCCCGAAGCCAGCTCGTCGAAAAGGCACTCGGCTTGCTGATCGACAGCAAGTCGCTGGCCAAGAACTACGATCTGCTCCAGGCCAAGTTGCTGTCCAAGAGCGGCAGTTTCGTCACCACCGTCGTCAAGGAGAGCGAGCCACGCGTGGGCAGCGACGGGCTGATGTCGATCACGACGCAGGGTGTCGTGAACGTCAAGGCCGTGCAGAAGTCGCTCAACCAGATGTCGCGCGACGAGCGCGTCGAATTCATCCGCGCCAGCGGCGACCCTCGTGTATCGGTGCGTATCGCGGTGCGCGACGCGGACCAACCTGATGCACCGCCGCAGGCGTCGCCAGTCGCCGAGAATATCCTCAAGGAACGCATCAAGTCGTTCGGTTTTCGCACCTGGTCGGAGGGCGCGGCCGGCGCTGACAAGGGTCCTGATTTCGAAGTCATCGGCGAGGCCAAGATCAAGCGGCTGTCGATGCGGCTCGAAGCGTCGGGCCTGGTGGTGACCAAGTACACGCTCACCTCGTGGACGGTGAAGTGCGTCGATCGCGAAACCGGCGAGGAGATTTACTTCAACACCGCACTGCCCAAGGGCATCGGCAGCTGGGCGACCGAGGAGGAGGCTTTGAAGGCCATCGGCGGCAAGATCGCCGACGAATTCTCGCGCGATTTCTTCCTGCAGCACGTGGCAGGCTCCGGCAAGAAAGTCACGCTCAGGGTCGAGGGTCTTCCGGCGTCAGTGGCTGAAGCTTTCGCGCGCGAACTGGTCGGATTGCCGGATGTGCTGGCGGTGGCGCCGGCCGTGCCGCCTGGCCCCAACAGTTATGAGCTGCAACTGGCGGGAAGTAGCGCCGCGACCGATCTGGTCGCCGCCGGAGTGCTCAAGCCGCTCAACGCCAAGCTCGGGCAGGCATGCTTCAGCCTCGGCACGACCGCGGGCGAACAGATCGCGGTGTTGTTCGACAAGGCGTGCACCGAAGCATCGGTGCTCTCGCGCTTCGACACCAATCCACCGGCGGGATTGTATGGAGCGCCCATCGGTCGCCAGAAGACCGTGATCCGGAATCCGCAGACGTTGCAGAAACTCACCATCTAGCGCCGCCAAGGAACCGGCGCGGCGCTTGGCTACTCGCGATTGAGTTTTTCCACCTGCTTGATGTAGTTTTGCATCGCTTCGTCCTTGCTCGAGCCCTTGAGCTTGGACCAGGCGTCGTACTTGGCGGCGCCAACGAAGTCGAAACCCCCTGGGCGCTCGCCCTTGGCATCGCCCTCGGTTGCCTGCTTGTAGTACGAATACAGTTTCAGCAGCGTGGCGTTGTCCGGTTTCTTCTTCGTCTTCTTGGCAGCAACGGTCGCGGCCTCGAATTTTGCTTTCAGATCTTTCGGCGCGGCGGCCATGGTTTCTCCTCGTTGTATTTTTCGCCCGGGATCCGCTTTTTCGAAGGGCGTGGCATCTATGCTACTTTAGCGCGAGTTGCAGACGTCGGGCAAACGGCGCGTAGCGCTGGCCCATTTCAACCGGGGACGAATGATGGCCGAGAGGAAGCGCGAGCGCATGTCCAGCGTGGACACCGCCTGGCTGCGCATGGATCGTCCCAGCAACCTGATGATGATCTGCGGCGTGCTCATCCTGGGCGATCGCGTCACGCTTGGTCGCCTCAAGACGACGCTCGCGAAGCGCTTCCTGTGTTTCCGTCGCTTCCGGCAGCGTGTCGTGCAGTCGTCCGCCGGTGCGTCGTGGGAGACCGACCCGCAATTCGACCTGAGCGCGCACGTAAAGCGGATCGTGCTGCCCGGGCGCGGTGGCAAGGAAGAACTCGAGGCGCTGGCAAGCAAGCTCATGAGCACGCCGCTGGATGCCAACTTGCCGCTGTGGCAGTTCCATCTCATCGAACGCTATGAAGGCGGCAGCGCGGTGGTGGTGCGAATCCACCATTGTTACGCCGACGGCATCGCGCTCATCCAGGTGATGTTGTCGATGACCGATGCGGACCGCGCCGGGCGGAAGCCGGGTCCGGTTCCACCTCCACCGCGTTCACGCGGCGCCGCCGCCGACGATCCGCTGGCGATCCTGATGGAGCCGGTCACCGGAGCGCTGAAACTGGCGATGAAAACCGGCGCGACGCTGATCGAAAAAGGCGTCGGCATCTGGCACGACCCGGCGAAAGCGGTCGCGCTTGCGAGTCAGGGCAGCGCGCTGACTACGGAAATCGCCCGGCTCGCATTGATGGGTGAGGATTCGCGCACGCGCTTCAAGGGCAAACCGGGCGTGGTCAAGCGCGTCGCGTGGGCGACGCCGTTGCCGTTGCCGGAGGTCAAGGCGATCGGTCGCGCGCTCGACTGCTCGGTGAACGACGTGCTGTTGTCGTCGGTGGCGGGAGCCCTGCGTTCGTATCTTACGCGCCATGGCGACGATGTCACCGGCGTCAGCATTCGCGCGCTGGTGCCGGTCAACCTGCGCCCTCCGGAAAAAGCTTGGAAGCTAGGCAACCGCTTCGGGTTGGTATTCCTCGACCTGCCGATCGGCATCGAAAATCCGGTGGAACGCGTCTACGCGGTGCGCGCCAACATGCAGGCTCTCAAGGGCTCGTACCAGCCGATCCTGGCGCTGGGTATTCTCGCCGCGATGGGCGCGGGACCGAAGCTGCTGCAGGATCAGTTGTTGGCGGTGCTGGCCAGGAATGCAACTGCGGTCATGACCAACGTTCCCGGCCCGCAGCAGCCGCTCTACCTGTGTGGTTCGGCAATCGACAGCCTGATGTTCTGGGTGCCTCAGTCGGGTGACATCGGCATGGGCGTATCGATTCTGTCGTACAACAACGAGGTGCAATTCGGGGTCGTCACCGATCGCAAGCTCTGTCCCGATCCGGACCAGGTGATCGAGCGCTTTATCCCGGAGTTCGAGAAGTTGCTGCTGGCGACGTTGCTCTCGCCGTGGCCCTGGGAAACGCCGCCGAGCGCTGACGATGTCGAGCGCAACCTGTTTGGTGTGGTGTGAGGCCGCGCTCGCGCTATTCCAGTTCCGAGCGAGCCAACTCCACGTCGAGCCGCTCCATCGCGTCGACCGGCTTGCATTTTGCCGCCTGCTCGTAGAGTTTGGTCGCGTCGCCGATCGCGCCTTTGCCCTGCAGCAAAATGAGCCCATTCCCGTACTCGATGTGCGCAATCGCCGATTCGGGATGCAGCTTCAGCGCCTTCTGGTAGTACTCGATCGCCGAATCCTTCTTCGCGCCGTAGGTCATGCCGCCGACCAGCGCGCCAACCTTGGCGATCACTTCGGCCTGGTATGAACCGTACGCGGTGCACGCTTCGGCGTGCGAGGGCGCGAGTTTCAGCGCCGTGGTCAGCGCGGTCTTGATCTTGCCGCCGTAACCCTGCGCGAGAGCCTTGGCCACCGAAATGCCCTGGCTGTAACGGCCGAGCGCAAATGCGTAGAGGTAGTGGCCATTGGCGTCCTTGGCGGCCTCCGACTGGCGCTCTTCAGCCCAGCCCGCGGCTTCTTCGAACAGCGCGAGTTTGTTCTTCTCGTTTTTTTCCAGGTAGTTGGCATAGATCGCCTGCGCCTTGACCGCCGCATTGATGCCCGCGCCGCCCGCCTCGGTCCCGGCTTCCATGGCCTGCTGGAATTCTCCGGCGTGAAAGTGCCTCCAGGCGGTTTGCACGGCCGCATCCTTGGGAAAGGGCTCCCGGTCGCCGCGATGCAAGCGATCCCAGTGCTTCTTGAGCCCCGCGGCGTCGTAGACGTAAGCTTTTTCTGCGTGCGGGAATTTCGTCCACTTGGTGGCCATGCCTTCCTCCTTGCGTGGTCAGAGATAGTCCTGGCTGAGCCGGTCGAGCAGGGTGCGCGTGCTGCCGAGCAGGAACGGCGCGATCAGTGACAAGACCTGATACGCGGCGCGGTCGAGATTGATGGTGCCCGTGGACCCCTTGCCGTCGCCGGTTGCAATGCGCTGATACGACATCCAGTAAGTCGCAACGATGACGACGTTGTCCGCCAGCGCCGCGATCTCGCGCTCGTTCGCGCGCATCGCGCCGGTCGCCACCAGGCTGCGGCACAACTCTATCACGGTGTCCGCGCCACGGCGCATGAAACGCGTGAATCGCGCTGCGAGCCGGCGATCGCGCGCAACGACGTCGTCGAGATCGCGAAACAGGAAGCGGAAATCCCACATCGCCTCGAACAGCAGGTGCAGGAACAGCCACAGATCTTCGATGTCCGCCATTCGTCCCGCGGGTGCAGACAGCAGCGCATCGAGGCGCTGCTCGAAGGCCGCGAACAGTTCGCCGACGATCTCGTCCTTGTTGCGAAAATGATAGTAGAGATTGCCCGGGCTGATGCCCATTTCCGCGGCGATGTCCGCGGTGGTCACATGCGGCGCGCCGGAGTCGTTGAAGAGCAGAAGACTGGTGTCGACGATGCGCTCGCGCGTACGTCGCGGACGTTTTCGTTCCGCCATGGTGAATCCCGGGAAGTGGGCGGCAGTGTAACCCGCGCCGCCCGGTGGCAACAGCGACGCGTTGCAGTGGTGTCCGGGTCAGCGCGCGGTGGCGAGCCAGCGCTGCAGGTGGTCGAGCGTGTGCGTCAGGTCGCGAGCCGTCTGGCGCACGCCGCTCGATCGGGTGCGCAGAGGCCGCGGGTCCTCGATCGCGGCGTGAATGGCGCGCTGCGTATTGGCGAGCCGTTCCATATTGAGCCGAATGCCCTGCTTGGCCAGTTGGGGCGCAAGCGTCGTGCGTCGCGCGAGCAGGCTCTGCCGCGTCGTGTGATACGCCGTGGAGCATAGGCGCTGGCGGTGCGCGTAGCTGAAGATGTTGGCGAAAAACATGTCGGCGTCTTCTCGGCCGGGCTCGAACAGGAGAATGTCGGCGTGCGGGTACTGCCGCCGGTACTTTTCCATGCCGACTTTCATTCGCGAATGCACGATCGCGCGAAAGGTCTGTGCGAGCACCAGCGGCAGGCCACCCTGGTTGAGTTTCTCGACGGTCAGGCCGCCCTTGCGCGGCGTGATGCTGGCATCGAAAGGCACCAGCGGGTTGACGCAGAACAGCAGCGAGACCCCGGTGTCGAGCGCAACCGAAGCATGCAGCGTCTTGTTCAATGCGCCGTCGACGTAGTGCTCGCCGTCGATCTCGACCGGCGGAAACAGCCCGGGCAGCGCGGCGGAGGCTTCGATCGCCTTGGTGATCGGCACGTGATCGTGGCCGGGCTCGCCGAAAGTTACAGGCGCGCCGGTGTCGAGGTTGGTCGCAACCAGGAACAGTTTGTGCGAAAGCTCGCGAAAGTCGTTGGTGCGGCCGTGGCCGGCGAAGAGTCGCGTGAGGAACGCATCGATTGCGCGCTGATCGAACAGGCCTGTGGGAACCGCGCGGCCCAGCGGTGCGAGCGCCTCCATCAGGGTGCGCTGGAAAGGATGGCGGATGTAGTCGAGCGTCAGTCTCGCGAGCAGTCGAGGAACCGACATCGCGCGGCGCGAGAATTCGCCAAAGGCAGGGCGCAGGAACAGTGAAGGCGACAGCGCCGCTTCGGCGCCGTCGTCGATGAACAGGCGATACATCTGCGCCGGCGACAGGCCGTTCGCCAGCGCGGCGGCGACAAAGCCGCCCGAGGACACCCCGACGTAGACGTCGAGCTCGTTGAAGTCGATGCCGTCGAGCGAGTCGGCGAGCGCGATCAATGCGCCCACCTCGTAGATCCCGCCGAGCGGCCCACCGCCGGCCAGTGCGAGTCCGACTCGGGAACGAGGAGCGCGCTTGTTGGCGCGCTCGCCGCGACCGTGGGTCACTGCCCGTACCGGCATGGGTCTCCTTCGCCTGCAGCGGCTTGAACAGCCGCGATGGTACTACGCCTTGCGGGCAGCGCGCTTGTTGCCGCGAGTCGCGCGGACGGCGCGCTTCTTGGCGGTCTTGACGACCTTGCGTGCCTTCGTCGGCGCCTTGCGCGTCACGACCGGGGTCTTGAACTGCGACAGGGCAGCAGTGGCGGTTTCGGCCAGCGTGCTCGCGGTCGTCATGACCGTCGCGCGCGTCTGCTTCCAGATCGAGGTTGCATTGGCAACAGAGGTCTCGATGCGATCGCCGAGGACACGAATCGCGCGGTTTTCCACCGTCGAACCATGCTTGACCAGGGTGCGGAAAGTCTTGCCGGCTTCGGTGCGCGTCCACTCGCGGGCGACCGCGGCGGCGCCCAAGCCAGCCAGCCACACTTGGCGCGAAGCTGCGAACGCCGCATCGCTGATCGGGTTGCCGGTGTTGCCGAACGTCATTTGCTTTTGCATGGTGTTGCTCCTTGTTGGAATGGGACGATCGTGCTTGTTGCGCGACGATTCAGCTTCACTGTACGCTGGCCGATTAGAGCAATCGCCCTAATCGCGGGGGCGCCTACACCGGTCGCAGACGGGCGGCGAGCGCGCTGGCCAGCTTGGCGGTGATCCCGTAGATCGAAAGCTGCGGGTTGGCACCGATGCTGGTGGGAAAGAGCGAACCGTCGAAGACGTAGAGATTCTCGAGCTGATGGTGGCGCCCTGTCTGGTCCACGCTGGCGCGCTTCGCGTCCGGCCCCAGTGGGCAACCACCCATGACGTGAGCACTGACCACTGTCGCTGCCAACGGTGCGAGCGGCAGCGCGGCAATGCCCGCCTGCGCCGCGCGCCAGGTCGGGTAGCTCACGCCGCTGCTGTGCATCGGCATGACGGTCTTCGCACCGGCGGCGAACTGGATCTCGGCCATGCTCAGCAACGCTCGTCGCGCGCCGTCCCAGAAAAAATCGTTGAGCGGGTAGTCGAGTACCGGCGTGCCGTCGCCCTGCAGTCCGATCGATCCGCCGACACTGGCCGGATTGAAACCGTCGCGAAGGAGGGCGATCACCACCTGCATGTTCGGCAATTCGCGCATCCATTGGGCATGCTCGGGGCCGAAGCTCGGCAGCGTCGTCGCCACCAGCAACGGGTGCAGCGGCGGCGCTTCGAGCTTGTAGCCCAGCGGACCGTCGAGCGGCAAGGTGTCGAGGAAGTGATCCGAGTAGATCGTTTGCGGCGCGCCGGCGAAGCCATCGACGCGTTCGGGCATCAGTGCGGCCGAAACAAGAGAGGGATGCAGGAAGGTGCGTTTTCCCATGATCCCGTGCGGATCGGGCGCCTTGCTTCGCAGCAGCAGCGCCGGCGTGCCGATAGCGCCCGCGGCGCCGATGAATGTTTTCGCCCGGACGGTGACGCGTCGCGCCGTCGGATCGGTGCCGCGGGCGTCGAGCCCGATGCACGTCAGGGCGCTGACCTTGCCATCGCGGTGCTCGAGCGTCCAGGCACGCGTGCGCGTGAGCAGCGTAGCCCCGCGTTGTAGCGCCCCGGGAATGGTCGTGACCAGCATCGATTGCTTGGCGTTGGTCGGACAGCCCGTGCCGCAGTAGCCGATGTTCCAGCAACCCTTGACGTTGCGGCGGATGGCGTTGGCAGGAATGCCCAGCGCTTGCGCGCCGCGGCGCAGGACGTCGTTGTTTTCGTTCGGCGCGACGGCCCACGGCGCGATGTTCAGGCGCGTTTCCATCCGGTCGAACCAGGGCACGAGGTCAAAAGCGGAAAACCCGGTCAGTCCATAGGCGCTGACCCAGTAGTCGAGGGTGCGCGGCGGGGTGCGAAAACTCGACGTCCAGTTCACCGTCGTGCTGCCACCCACGCAGCGGCCCTGCAGGATGTTGATCGCCTTGTCGCGTGTCTTGCGCGCCGCCGATTCCTGATACAGCTGCGGATACGCCTGCGCTTCGCGCATGTGAAAATCCGACGAAGTCAGCAATGGACCTTCCTCGATCATCACCACGTTCAAGCCCGCGTCGGCCAGGATCTCCGCCGCAGTGCCGCCGCCTGCTCCGGTGCCGACGATCGCCACGTCAGCCTCGAGCGTCAGGTCCACCGCGAGCGTTGACGCGTCGATCACTTTCCAACCCCGGCCGAGGCCGTCGCGAAACGGATCCGCTAGCGTCGACTGGCGCAGAATTTCGGTAGCCATCAGCCGATCGCCAGCGACGGCGGCCCGGGATAACCGATGGCAGGCCATGCCCGCTCGTTCCCGTACCACGCGGCCATGACCAGTTGGTGGAGCGCGCCGTAAGCCGAGCGCAGCATCAGGAAGCGACTGTCGCGCCACTGCGCGAGGAAGGTGGCGATCGCTGCGGGCGACGCTTCCGGCCACGGCGACCACACGCCGGCAACGAGACTGCGCGTAGGGGCAAAGGCAAGCAGCGCAAACAGCTGGTCGAGCTCCTTGCGCGCTTCCGGCGGCAGGCCGGCGATCGCGGTATCGACGCCGATGACGACTTCATCGCGCACGGCCGCATGGCCCGCCGGCAGAGCGCCATCGAGCAGCACCGGTACAATGGCCGCGATAATGGCGCGTGCATTCGGGTCGAGGGTGACCAAGCGCGTGTCCGCCACGCCAGGCGCGGTGCTGCGGGTGTACAGCCAATGCGCGGCGAGCAGTGCCGCGCCCCCGGCGACGCCGGTTTTGAGCAGCGTGCGACGCGACATGCGCATGGCGGGGGTGGTGGGTTCGGTCACGGGATGAAGGGGTACGGGCGTGGCGGCGGCGCGCGAGAGGCCGCAAGTGCCGCGGACTCTAGCCCTTGCAAGTAGACTAGACAATCTAATCTTTTGTCTCGCGTCGCACGTGCCGAATCCACCTGAAGCACGCCTCATCGCCGCGCTCGAGCACGTTCGCGAACTGCACGAACAACGCCGTGCCGTGCCAGCGATGCGGGTCGCGCTCGACGCAATCGCGACTTTTCAGTCGCGGCGTCTTGGCAAGACCTACGCCGACCTTGCGCGACAGCCGCGCTACACGCAGGCGATCGAATTCTTTCAGACCGACCTCTATGGCCCCGGCGATTTCAGCCGGCGCGACGCCGATCTGGCGCGCATCGTTCCGACCATGCGGCACTTGCTTCCGGCCGGTGTGGTCGATATCGTCGCGCGGGCCATGGAGTTGTCCGCGCTGTCGCAAGAACTTGACCGGGCGCTGCTCGATCGCCTGGATGTCGGCGCCCGCCCCACGGTCGCCGAGTATGCGCGCGCGTACCGTGCGTGCGCCAACCGGACCGAGCGCGAGCGCCAGATTGCGTGGATCGGCGAAGTCGGTCGTGGGCTCGATCGCTACGTGCGCACGCCGTTGTTGACCAACGCGCTCAAGCTGATGCGCTTGCCGGCGCGCGCGGCGGGACTTGGCGCATTACAGCGTTTCCTCGAGCGTGGTGTCGCGGGCTTCGCGCGCATGCATGGCGCAAACGAGTTCCTGGAGACGATCTACGCGCGCGAGACGGCGCTGATGACGGCCATCCTTGGCGGCGACGACGCACCGTTTCCCGACCCGCTGGACGACGTCAGGCCTTCTTGAAGAGTGCGTCGAGCTGGCTGTTGATTTCGCGTTCGATGGGGCCCTTGAGCGGGGCGAGCAGGAACGACAGCTGCACGTCCAGGTTCACCTGCGTCTTGCCGACGTGCATGCTTCCGGTCACTCCGACCCCGTCGAAGGCCACGTCGTCGCCGTCCCACTGGCAGATGATGCCGAAGCGCTTGTGCAGGTCCTTGGCGATCTTCTGTGCAGCCGCGTGCGCCTTCTTGGGCTCCAACTTGTGGCGACGCTTGATCGAAATGGTCGGCATGGACTTGAACGCTCCGTTGACGATGCCACAAGTATAGCCAAAGCTGCGCGCCGCGATCATGGCGTGGTGTTGCGTTGCAGCAACGACAGTGCTGCGATGGACCGCCCGCGGCAAAGGCGGGAGAATCGCAGCGCGCCGCACGGATTCTTGCGCTGACGGCAGATGAAAAGGACAACGCCGTGGCGAACATCGCCGATTACTTCCGGCAGCACCTGGCAAAACCCGACGCGATTCTCTATCGCCAGTGCCGCGACGAGCAATGGTGCGATATCCCGGTAAGCGAAGTCGCAACGCTGGTGGGACGCTGGCAAGCCGCGCTGAACGGTCTTGGATTTGTCGAAGGTGATCGCATCGCCGTATGCGTGAAGAACGGCGTCGACTGGGTTGCGCTCGACCTCGCCGCGCTCGGACTGGGCCTGGTGATCGTGCCGCTGTATGTCGACGACAATCCGGAAAATGTCGCGTGGTGCGCGGCCAATGCCGAGGCGCGCCTGCTGGTCGTGGAGAATTCGCGTATGGCAGCCGCGCTTACTCAGACCGGCGCAACACTGCCAGCGCTGCGAGTGCTGCGACCCGATGAAGGCGATGCTGCGCGATCGGTCGCGGCGCTACTGCCGCAGAATGCCAAGGCGCCGCAGTTTCGTGCCGTTGCCGATGCATTGCTGGCAACCATCTGCTACACGTCCGGGACCTCGGGGCGCCCGAAGGGCGTGATGCTGTCGCACGGCAATATCATCGCCAACGTCGAATCGTGCCGGAAGACCAATATGGGGCGACCAAGCGACGTCTTCCTGTCGATCCTGCCGCTGTCGCACATGTTCGAGCGCACCGGCGGTTACTATCTGCCGCTGGCAATTGGGGCGAAGGTCACCTATGCGCGCAGCGTCGCGCAACTGGCCGACGATCTCGCCGCGCAGGCGCCCACCGCGATGTTCGCGGTGCCGCGCATTTTCGAGAAGTTCCTCGCGCGCATCGACCAGTCGCTCGAAGCCTCGCCGCTCAAGCGAAAACTCTTCGACCAATGCGTGGCTCGCGGGTGGCGCGTGGCGCAAGGGCGCGGCAACATGCTCGACGCGGTCGCGATGCCGCTGCTGCGCAGCCTTGTCGCCAAGCCGATCTTCGCGCGCCTGGGCGGCCGGCTGCGGCTAGTGGTCGTCGGCGGCGCCGCGCTCGATCCGGTGATCGCGCGCACCTTCATCGGACTGGGCCTGGCGATGCTGCAGGGTTACGGCATGACCGAGGCTTCGCCGGTGATTTCGGTCAATCGCGACGACAACAATGATCCGGAATCGGTCGGGCCGCCGCTGCCGGGTGTCGACGTGAAGCTCGGCACTGGCGGCGAACTGCTCGCGCGCGGGGGCAACATCATGCAGGGTTACTGGCGCAATGAGGAAGCCACGCGCGCCGCGTTCGACGGCGAGGGCTGGCTGCGCACCGGTGACGTCGCCGAGATTCGCGAAGGACGCATTTACATTCGCGGCCGGCTCAAGGACATCCTGGTGATGTCGAACGGTGAAAAGCTGCCGCCCCAAGAGGTTGAATTTGCACTGTTGCACGATCCGATCTTCGAACAGGTCATGCTGGTCGGCGAGGGGCGGCCCTTCCTTACCTTGCTCGCCGTTACCCGGGAGACCAACGAGCAGGCGCTCCTCAAGCGTGCCAACGAGCTGTTGAAATCCTTCCCGCGATGGGTGCGCATCCGCAGGATCATTCCGACCGCGGACGCGTGGAGCATCGACAACGGCTTGCTCACACCCACGCTAAAGCTCAAGCGCCCACTGGTCATGGAGCGCTACAGGAGCGCGCTGGACACAGTTTACGCAGCCAAATCCGGCTGACGTATCGCGGCGACGACCGCCTCGCAAACACGGCCCTGGTGCTCCTCGAGGCCGAGCCACATCGGCAGCCGGACCAGCCGGTCGCTGACCGCGTCGGTCACCCTCATCGGCCCCGCCGTTCGTCCGAATTGCTTTCCCGCAGGGGAACTGTGGAGGGGCACATAGTGGAACACCGCGTTCACATCCTGTCTGGCGAGCGCGTCGATCAATGCCGTTCGCCGGCGCAGAGAAGGCAGTAGCAGGTAGTACATGTGTGCGTTGTGCGTGCAGTGTGCGGGCACCCGCGGCCTGCGCACGAGGCCTTCGCGTTCAAGGTGCTCGAACGCGTCGTGATAAACGTTCCAAAGTGCGAGGCGCCTCGCGGTGATGGACTGGGCCACTTCCATCTGCGCCCACAGGAACGCGGCGACGAGTTCGGTCGGCAAGAACGACGACCCCACGTCCACCCAGGTGTATTTGTCTACCTCACCACGGAAGAACTGACTTCGATTCGTGCCTTTCTCCCAGAGGATCTCTGCACGATCGATGAACCGCTCGTCGTTCACCAGCAGCGCACCGCCTTCGCCTGAACTGAGGTTCTTGGTCTCGTGGAAACTGAGTGCGCCGAGATGTCCGATACCGCCTAGCGCCCTCCCGTGGTAGGACGCCATGACGCCTTGCGCGGCGTCCTCGATGACGATCAGTCCATGTTCTTCGGCAATCGCCATGATCGCGTCCATTTCGCACGCGACGCCTGCGTAGTGCACCACCGCGATCACCCTGGTTCGTGAGGTTATCGCCTGACGCAGAAGCGTTTCGTCGAGGTTCAGTGTGTCTTCGCGAATGTCCACGAACACCGGGATTGCTCCGCGAAGCACGAACGCGTTTGCCGTCGACGAGAAGGTGTAAGACGGCATGATGATCTCGTCGCCCGTGCCGATGTTGGCGAGGAGCGCCGTCATCTCCAGCGCGGTCGTGCAGGACGTCGTCAGCAACGCTTTGCGGGTAACTGTCGCAGCTTGGAGCCATGCGTGACACTTTTTCGTGAACGCCCCGTCGCCAGCGAGGTGCTGATTCGCGTGCGCCTGAGCGATGTACTCGAGTTCTTTGCCGGTCATGTATGGCCGGTTGAAGGGGATGCGCAAGCCTGTCTCCCGTAAATCAGGGCCGCAGTTCGATGATGAGGTGAGTGTACGGAATGCGCATGAGATCGTGGCGAACGTGACCCGTGACCGAACCGAACACCTCGCGGGCAAGCGCGAGGTAGGCAGCCTCGGTGCGCACGTATTGTCCCCGGTCCTGATCGAGCAGGAAACGGGCAATCCGCGACTGGCCGGGAACTAAGCATCCGTCGATCGTGATCAAGCGCCCGCTGCGCTTGAGCACCGCCTTCGCCAGCGATAGCAGCTCCACTGCCTGTGCATCGCCGAGGTGATGAAGCACGCCACATGCTAAGACGAGGTCGAACGTCGACAGTTCTTGTTTGAGTGCAGGTGATAGCCGCCGGCACAGGAACTTTCCGCGCTGTCCAAATTGGTGTTGCGCGTTCTCGATGTAGCTCGGGCTAGAGTCGAATCCGGTGTAGTCGATGCCCGCCGGCAAGTCATCGAGAATGTCGGCCGGCCCGCAGCCGATGTCCAGCAATCGATCTTCGGGTCGGGGCCGCACGTACTGTCGAACGAACTTCGCCCTCGCGTCGCCACCGGCCAGCCGCGCGAAGGTGGAATAGAGCCGCGGGACCTGAAGGAGTTGGCTGATACCCAATCAAATCTTCTTCGCGGGCTTGCGCGCAACGAGCAGCAGCGAGCCACCAAAAGGGAATGACACGCCCGCGCGGATTAGCGCGCGCTCCGCATCCATCACCTTCTCGAACGCGTAGTCGAGGAACCTGGGAATGTTGAACTCGGCGTCGGAGTCCACTTGCTTTCGGGACCCGCGCGTTGCCCGCGATACGAGCAAGACGGGCATCAGCAGGCTTACGAAGGACGAACAGCGCAGTACGTCGAATCCCGCGGCGCGCACCTTAGCCAGCAGTTCACTGCGGACATAGCGGCGTTGATGGAACGCGTATTCGTCGAGCGCACTCCATAGAAAGCGATGCTGCGGTACCGTGAGCAGCAGCCCGCCGCCGGCATGCAACGCCCGATAGGCCTGCTCGAGAACTCGCTGGTCGTCGTCGATATGCTCGAGCACATCGAAGGCGCCGAAAGCGTCGAACTCGTCGTCGAATGGCAGGTCACGCGCATCCATCTGCATCAGCGTCGCTCCGGGCACCCGTTGCGCGGTCCAATGGAGTCCCTGGGAAAAGAATTCGCTTCCTGTGAGACGCAGCTGCGGACAAGCGTCCGCGAGCGCGGTCAGCACGTACCCCGTGCCGCATCCGACCTCGAGGAAATTCCGCGCGTCGGGAAGATACCGTTGCATCGCCCAGACGATGAGCCGGTTGCGGGCGCGGAACCAGAAACTGGAACTCTCCAGCGCAAACAGCCGCGCGAAATAGCCGGGATCGAATCCGTCACCCGCATTGCCGGCTTGTGGGGACAGCGCCAGCAAGCCCGCTTCCGACCTTGGTGTCCATGCGCAATGCGGACACAGCCATTGCTCGCCGGAGAAGGCGTGTGCGCAGGACGGGCACAGCTTCATTCAGCGGCTGCTGACGACGAGACCTGCAACGATCAACGCCATACCCGCGACTTTGGTCGCCGTTATCGGTTCATCGAACAGGACCGCGCTTGCGAAGAGGATCAGCACGAAAGACAGACTGGTAAAGGGATAAACGTAACTCAATTCGGCCTTGCCCAGCGCGAGGATCCACGTAAGCATTCCGAGAAATGCGGCGAGCAGGCTGCTCAATACCCAGGGATTGAGCAGCAGCCGCCAGACATAGTCGACACGCGTCGGCCAGTCCGTCGGCGGCGGACCCGCGAGGTTCACCTGCCACTTCAGGACAACTTGCCCGTACAGTCCAAACAGAATGGTGAGCAGAATGAAAAAATGTGCCGCGATTCTTTCCATACGGGGACTATGCTCTCGGGCTGGATTTTGAGTCGTCGCCGCGGCGCGGCGCGCATTCGACATAGATCACGAGGGCGCGCTCCGCATCGCGGCATATCTTCTGCAGCAGGTGAAACGGATACAGGGTCCGTCGATTGACGAACAGAGACATGAACGAGGGTGTATGCGTCTTGCCAGGTACACTGCGGCGTCCGGACAGTTTCGTACGTTCCATCATCGTGAGG
Source organism: uncultured beta proteobacterium (assembly GCA_963741315.1). Taxonomy (GTDB): domain Bacteria; phylum Pseudomonadota; class Gammaproteobacteria; order Burkholderiales; family Casimicrobiaceae; genus PALSA-1003. Next base: position 247,718 of record CAVUHK010000001.1, on the reverse strand, counting down.
CGCCGGTTCTCATTCTCGCTGCGGCGCGTGAGATAGTTCGAAAGCGGAAGCAGGATATTGGAGACCGGATAGTTCAGCCCGGAGACGTGGCGCACGACCCAGCCAGTCGACTCCAACATCTTCTTGAGCTCGCCCTGCGTATACCTACGGTAGTGACCGGCGATCTCGTCTTCGATGCCCCAGTCGCGAGGCGATCCCGGAACCAGGAAGATGCATATTCCATCCGGGCCAAGGTGCCGCGCGCAGGCTTGCAGGAACAGCAAACGGTCCTGATCGTTGAGGTGCTCGATGACCATGGCAGCAAGTATCAGATCGACGGTAGACGTCTCGTTTGCTTGCAGCCAGTCGCCCGCAACGACCTGGTATCGCCCGCTCGCCACGGCTGCTGAGTTTCGCGCCCTCGCGTTGGCAACTGAAACTTCGTCGAGGTCGTAACCCTTGCCGGTCCAACCCATCGCCAACAGGCACTCCGAGTAGTGACCCCAGCCTACCCCGACCTCGATAAAGGTGCCGCGAGGCTGGTGCATCAGCCGGTTCTCCAGGTACAGGAGCTGCAGAATGGTGCCTGGAGGAAGCGTCGTCGATCGCTGATTGACCGATCGGCCTCCGGACAGTCGGTCGCTGGCCGACGCAAGCACAATCATCGCTCGACACCATCTTCGATGACACGATCGACGATGTAGAGCGGGCGGTTCTTGACCTGTTCAAAGATGCGCCCGATGTACAGGCCGGTGATGCCGGTACTGCTGATGATGAAGCCGCCGATAATCAGGAACAGTACCGCGAGGCTGGTGTATCCCGGAGGCACATCGTGCGCGAAGTACTGGAACACGAACCATGCCGCGAGCACCGCGCCGGCCAGCGACACCCAGAAGCCGAGGTATACGATCCAGCGCAGCAGCACGGTAGTCTGAAAGAACATTCCGCTAAGGGCATGGCGCAGCAGTCGTCGCAGGGTGTAGGCGCTCTCGCCACTGTGTCGGCGGCCGTGCTCATAGTCGATCTCGGAGGTCGCAAAGCCCAGCCAGTGCAGGATCAGCAAGTAGTGACGCTCGCGATCTCCGAGCGTCAGGAACGCATCGACCACCCGCCGCGACAGGAGGCTGAAGGTCCCGTATTCGCCTTCCAGCCGGGTGCGATTGAACGCGTTGACCAGAGCGAAGAACACTTTGCCGGTAAGTCGGCGAAACAGCGACTGCTTCTTCTGCTTGCGCAATGCCAGAACGACGTCGAAGCCTTCCCTTGCGCGGCCGAGCAAGCGCGGGATTACCTCGGGAGGATCCTGCAGATCGCAGTCCATCACCACCACCCAGCGCCCGCGACTCTGCGCCAAGCCCGCCGTAATGGCTGCGTGTTGACCGAAATTGCGGCTCAGCCTATAGGCGCGAACGGCGGGATTGCGCGCTGCCAGTTCGCTGAGCTTGCTCCACGCGTCATCCGGTGAGCGGTCATCGACGAACACCAGTTCGTGGCTGATGGTCGACGAATTGAGCGCAGTCTCGAGGCGCTGATGCAAGGACTCCAGACACGTGCCGCAGCCGTATACCGGCACCACTACCGAGACCTCTATGTCGTGCCGCACGGGGATTTCAGCACTCAACCTTGGCCCCCTCTGTAGAGGCGCTCCGCCTCGGGACGGTAGTACTCGTCGAGCGAGGTGACCACTCGCGTCCAATAGCCGAGTAGCTGCTGGATTCGCGATGGCTGGCGCAGTACTTCGACCTCACCAAGCGCTCGAACATAGTCTATCTGCTGCTTGATCCACGAGCGGGTGAACTGGTGATTGATCGCGAGTCGGTCGCGTCCGGACGAGTTCACGCCCGCAGCGTGCCACAGGGTCGAATCGAAGACGACCATCGACCCCGAAGTGCATTCCACCGGAACGGCCGAAGCGGCGATCGTCGCTTCATCCGGGGGCGCGGCGCGTTGATGGCTGCCGGGCACGACAAACGTGGCGCCGTTGTCCCGCGTGAACCGGTCGACGGCGAACAGAACATTGATCGAAGCGACATAGCCGTTGAGAAAGCGCGGAAAATCACGGTGATACCGATTCTGGAACACGTTGGGAACTTCGCCCGGCGGATGCGAAGGAAGGATGAAGCCGTTCTGCAGGTGCAGTATCGCCGTCGGCGTAACGGTCGCATCGACGATCGCCAGAAGTTCGGGTAGTTCCAGCAACCGACAAAACACCGGCTCGAACTTGAGCATCAGTCGCAGCACGCCGAGTTCGCCCGCTCGGTCGAGCCGCTCGGTCCCAAGCTCCGCGGTGATTCGCTCGCGGCAACGGTACATGGCCGGCCTGATCGCGTCGATCAGGGCTGGCCCGAGCACCTCCTCCACGACGCAATAACCCTCTGACTTGAGGGCACCCAGTGCGACGGCGCACCAATCATTGTCGCGGCTCGGCCGCACCGTCGTCACCGTTGAGGCGATCATTCCGATTCCAGCTCGGCGATCCCGAAACCCGTCAAGCCGTACCCGTTTCCGTTGTAGAGCATGTACTTGCGCGTTGCGTGCTCGAACACGTACGGATACTCGACGGTTGCGCTGTCCCATCCGGAGTCCGAGACGGTTATTCCAGCCAAATCGTCGCAGCGCGTCCATTGCCGCCCATCTGCGGACTCGGCGTAGCCGATGCGATACGCGGCACCGCGGTACGAGTACCACATCCGGTAGCGGCCGTCCTCCCGCAGCACGCACGGTTTGGACATCGCGTACTCGTCATCTGCCTTGAAACCCAATGCTTCCACTCCGTCGCGGGTCCAGTGCACCCCGTCGACGGACTCGGCGTACTTGAGGACATGGGCCATGTCGGTCTGCTGCGATCCCCAGCCCAGATTCGAGCCGTACCACATTCGCCACCGCGCGCCTTCGACCAGCACGCACGGATAGGAGATCGAGAAAGGATCCTCCGCAGACCGGTCCATCACCGGTGCCTCCGTGTACCTGACGAACTCGCTTTCCGGATCTTCGCTTATCGCGAGCCCGATACTGTTCCGCCACGGCACCGTGACGCTGAGGTTCCACCCTAAATAGTAAAGATAGCGGCGCGATCCATGCTGAACCAGCCATCCCATCGACGTACCGCTGTCATCGAAGGTTCCGAGTCGGCCGGGACCTATCACTGGCGTGTCCGATACTCGGATGACCTTCGTCGGCCGACGCAGATCCACGTCTACCCAGCCGATGCTGGAACGGTTGTCCGCGTCGCGCGCACTGAAGTAGATTCGGAACAGATCCGCATCGCGATGTTCGGCGACCGGATTCGCGGCGTGCGTGCGCATCCAAAGATGATTGTTGTCCGGACAGAATACCTGCCCGAGCTTCCGCCAGCGCATGTCAGATTTTCCGCAGCCGGGTGGAGGGAACCTTCGACAGCGCTGCTGCCGGCGCGCTGCACACCGAATAGTCTGCCAAGTCCCGCACGACCAGGCTGCCGGCGCCGATCACGCATTGCCTGCCGATGACGACGTGGTCGCGCAGCGTGGCATTCACTCCGATGAATGTGCCGTCCCCGATCACAACGCCTCCGGACACGACCACGTGCGAGGATATGAAGCAGTTGTCGTGAATCGTCGAGTGGTGACCGATGTGATTGCCGCTCCATAGCGTGACGTTGGCACCGATGCGTGCGAATGGCTGGATGGTGTTGTCCTCGAGGATGAAGCAGTTCTCGCCGACATCGAGTCCCGGCCACACGGTCGCGCGACTGCTTACGTAGCTTGCCAGGGCGTAACCCATCCGGCGCGCTTCGGCGACCTTCTGTGACCTGAGCGCATTCAGTTTTGCGTAGCTCAGTGCGACGAACACATCGAAACGCGCGGCGGGGTAACGGTCCGCGATTTGCTCGAAAGGCACCAGCGCAATGCCCAGGAATGAGTCGCCCGAGAGGTACGCGGCGTCCACAGTAAACGCAGCGATCTCGCGCTTGGTGTCGTGAGTGAAGTAGAAATGCGCGACTTCGGCGAGCTCGCCCGCTCCAAAGATGACCAGGGGCTTCATCGATCAGGTTCCTTTGACGTCCTTGCGGACTAGAATCGTGAACTCGTACAACCCGTAGTCGTGCAGCAGTGCGACGTTGCGGGAGAAGGAGCGCTTGCACAGATCGAAGAGGTCCCCTGGATCGGCATAATACAGATCATCGCGCATTCGATCCGGGTCGGAGTAGCGGGTGAGACAGTTGAAGGCAAAGCCCGCGGTGCTGCTGCGATCCATCTGCTCGAGCGTGCGCTCGACAAAAGCCTTCCAGCGCGTTGCACTGGTATCGAGCCGCACGTTCAGGATGCCGCTGGCGACGCAGTAATCGAGGGGAGCGGGCGGCGAACTACCGAGGCTGAACGTGGCGTCGGTATCGTCGCCATGACGTTGGCGAGCCGCGGCCACCATGGAATCCGAGACATCGGTCCCGGCGTAGCGAAATCCGCGATAGCGCGACTTGAGGAAGTCGAGCAGCGCGCCATACCCGCAGCCGATGTCGCCAATGGAGAAAGGTTGCTCGCTCGGCAGGATCTTGCATAGCTGCACGAAACGCAATTCCTGGCTCTCCGCACTGTTCCAGTCGACGCCTTTGGCCACGGCGCCGAACTCGCGAAGCCGATTCGAATAATAGCGGGCAACGGGCGCCAGGACCTGATCGTCGTTATCGTTCATTGGGCTGGCGCCTTCATGTAACGGACTGCATCGGGGCCGGTATTGAAAAGAAGGTCGAGAATCGTGACGCCGTGCTCGAATTTTCCGTTCAGCTGAGGATATTCAGGGTAGCCGGAATAGTCCATCCACTCGACATCGATGCCTGCTGCGGCGAACAGGGCCTCGTCGAGGTATTCCTTGGCCGCCGGACCCGAGAGGTAATTGGTCGCGCCGCACGCCAGGCAAAGCTGTACCAGCCGTTCGCTGCGGCCTTCGGACAGCGGGTAATCGCTCGACCAGCTTAGTTTCGTGCCGAAACCCAGGGTCGCGACGATGGCGGCGATGAAGCGGTGGTTTATCCTGCTCAGCAGCGGCTCGTCATCCGAAAGGTAGAGCGGCTCGAACAAAGAGCGGTAATGGCGGAAGTACGGCGCCTGGGCATAGCTCTGCGTAAGCGTGGTCCAGTGCCTGCGTCCCCAGCCGGGATCGCTGACGCGCGTGTCGCAGACGCGCTGGTGATATTTGCCCGCAACCTCGACCGGTATGGTGAGCCATTGCAGTCCGGTGGGGCTCTTGATGCGATTGCGGTTGCGCCAATCGCGCCGCGTGTACTGGACGTCGTCGTAGAGGATGAATTCGTCGCACCGACCGATGAGATCGAAGTATCCCTTCCACGGGATGTAGTTGGACTGAACGATGGCGACCCGTTTCATGGCCGAGAGCGTGCCTCAGGCGTTGCCCTTTCGTCCCAGCGCAGGATCGCGAACCGGCCGACATCGCGAACGACAGTCCAGTGCGCCAGCGCGGGAACGCGGCTACGATCGACAACGGCGAAGTACGATGCGTAGGTCCCGCTTAGCGGCACCCTTGCGGGTTCGAGGCTGCCATCGAGGACCCTTTCGTTCCAGCGCAACTTCGCCGCGCGTGCCGACGCGTCGGCCTGCAACTCACCGCTTTGTATCCAGGTCGAGATGAACAGCTGACGCCGACCGTGGAAGGCGTAGGTGTTCCAGCCTTCGTGCAACCCCGAGCCCGGACCCGTCTGGTCGGTGAACACGAGAGCGTCGCGCGGCACCACTTCCGGCACCGCGCGCCACAGTGCCCGGATCTCGGGCGTCAGCGGGTCCTTGTCTTCGCGCCAGTTGGACGCCATGCCGACTTTACCGCGCGCGACCGCGAGCAGGAATACGAAAAACGCGACTGCGAATGCGGCGGTGGCGTAGCTGTTGAGGCGAATGCCGCGCGCCACGCTGGCGGCTTCGGCAGCAGTGCAGGACGATGCGCTGCCGAATCCGAGGACGAACCAGGCTGCCGCGAGCACGCACCCCATCCACACGACGCCGGTCTGCCAGCCGGCGGGATCGGTCTCGAGCATCGCCGGCAGGCAGAGCATGAGACCGGCAACGATGATCGCGACTGCTCGCGACATGCGCCGCGGTGAATCGAACGCCACCAGCGCGATCAGCACGATCGATGCGACAGATGCCGCGCGCAGCGTGAACGGAATGAGCAAACCGCCAAGCAGGCCAAGTGCGATCGGCGCCGCGCTCCACCAGGGTAGCAGCAGGAACACTGCGGCCGCGAGCAGTGCGGTGCCCAAGTCCCGCAGGACGTAGGAGGTCGCGCTTGCCCACCCGTTTCCCCAGGCGACCGCAAAGACGTACGATTCCGGGCCGATGCCGCCGACCGCGTAGAGGCGCGGCGCATATCGCCACAGCATCCAGCCTGCTGCGGCCACCGCGACGGCTCCCACGATGAACGTGATCATCCGGTTGATACGCGCAAGGTTGCGCAACTCGGGCACGACGGCAGACATGGCAAAAGGCACCAGCGTGACGGCGGTCGTGACCTTGGTCACCAGGGCTCCAATCAGCGCCGCGGTCGTTGCGCCGACCGCCATTGATGGCGCGGATCGGGACTGCGACACCCAGAACCCGATCGCAACGCTCAGTGCGATAGCGTGGATCATCGGCGGACTCTCGACGATCCAGAACGGATAGCGACCGGCCACCAGCATGCCCAAAACCAGCGCGATCGCCGACAGCGGCGGCGCCTTTGCCCCAGTCGCGACGACGTACGCACGCAGCGCGATGGTCGTGCCAGCCATGAAGGCAGTCCCGCCCGCAGTCACGATAAACGCGAACGGCTCGATGGCGATCGCTTTGGAGAGCGCCGCTCCGAGCGCGGGCCAGAGCAGATTGAACGCCGCGGCGGTTTCGCCCTCGTTACCCCAGTTACGAAGCGGCCAGGGATCCGTCGCCAGCGTCGTGACCAGCGATGTGTAGTAAACCTGGTCGCCGGACGGCCAACCCGACAGCGTGGCGGTCGGGCCGTGCCACAACAGTCCGAGCCAGATCCCGAACGGCGCGGCGGGAAGACTGATCGCGACGACCTGCTTCGCCCTAGCCAATAATCTGCCGCGCGAGGCTAACTCCGCACGCAGAGGTATAAGCAGCAAGACGGCGCAGCCCGTCGCCAACCATCCACCGAACGGAACGGCAAGCGCGGCGACCGCAGCAAGCGCAAGGAAGGCCAGGCTCGCCGGCAAGCCCAGCAGCAGCGCTTGGGCGAGAGGCAAGTCCGGGCGTCTGAACAGCAGCCGACCGAGCGTGATACCGATCGCACATTGAACGAGCGCAAGCGCCATTCCGATCGCCGCGTGCCGCACCAGCGAGATGACCAGCGCGGCATCTTTGGGCTCGTCGGGACCAAGCGCGACGCGCCCCAGCATTCCGGTCGCGACCATGACCGCGGCGACCACGGAAACCATCGCGATGACGAACATCGCGCGCGCCAAGGCTATTCGCAGCACAGCAGGCTGATGACAATCGGCATTGCTTAACGGGTGGGGCCGGAGGTTCGAACGGTGACCGGGGCAGTGTGCCGCGTCGATTTGAATGTGGCAACGCGTTTGCCTCCGTCGCCGCGCGAAGGTGCGCCGTGTCGCCGCTCCGTGTTCACCGCCATCCGGATCGACATTGACAGTCGCCCACAAAACGCCGTAGGATTCAAACAAACGTTTGATTGGTTCCTGCGAGTTCAGGAGAAACCGCAGGTGTGAGGAAAACCATGGGTATCGCCGTCGTGTCGCAACAGGACGTTCCGAAAAGTACGGCCACGCAATCGAGGATCCTCGATGCAGCCGAAGCACTTTTCATGGAGCACGGATTCGAGGCGACGTCGCTGCGTCAGATCACCTCGGTTGCCGGCGTCAATCTGGCGGCGGTCAATTATCACTTCGGCAGCAAGGACGACCTTTTCGAGGCGGTGCTCACGCGACGCCTCGATCCGATGAACCAGGAGCGCTTGGCGCTGCTGACGCGCTACGAGCAGGACGCGCATCCCAAGGCGCTGTCGCCGGAAAAGATACTCGCGGCGATGTTCATTCCGGCGCTGCGCCTTGCCCGCGATCCAGAGCGTGGTGGCAAGGATTTCCTGCGCCTGCTTGGCCGCGCCTACGCCGATCCCGCGCCGTTCATCCGGCAGTTCCTCGCCGGTCAGTATGCGGTGATGATCGGCCGCTTCAAGGCCGCATTCGGCCGCGCTCTGCCGCATCTGCCCAAGAAGGAATTGAGCTGGCGGCTGCACTTCGTGATGGGCGCGCTGTCATACACGCTGGCAGGCACCGATGCGCTCAAGCTCATCGCCGCGCTCAATCCGCGCGAGGCGAACAATGACGAAATGCTGTTGCGCCGCCTGGCGCCGTTCCTGATCGCCGGGCTCAAGGCGCCACTGCCCGATCTCGATGAACTCGACGGCATGGACGCCGCTTAAGTTCGAGGAGCAATCATGCTGACAATCATCTGGCTGGCCGTCCTCTTCGTTGGTTTCATTGCCCTGGCCTACATCAACGCCGCCGGCTGGGCATGGACGCTGGCCATCGCTGCCGCGCTCGCGGTCGCGGCGCTCCTGCATCTGCTGCCGCCGTTGGCGCTGCTTGTTTTCGGCGCCGCGCTGTTGCTGCTGGCGATTCCCCTGAACTGGCCGACACTGCGTCGCAAACTCATCAGCGACGCGCTATTGAGCGTGTTCCGCAAGGTGATGCCGCCGATGTCGCAGACCGAGCGCGAGGCGATCGAGGCGGGCACCGTGTGGTGGGATGGCGACCTGTTCTCCGGACGTCCCGACTGGTCGAAGCTGCTGGCGGTGCCGCAGCCGAAGCTGACCGCGGCCGAGCAGCATTTCCTCGATCACGATTGCGAGGAAGTCTGCGCCATGGTCACCGAATGGGAGACCATGCACGTCCATCGCGATCTGCCGCCGCAGGTCTGGCAGTTCATCAAGGACCGCGGCTTCCTCGGCATGATCATTCCGAAGGAATACGGCGGTCTCGGGTTCTCCGCGTTCGCGCACTCGGAAGTCGTGGCCAAGCTCTCGTCGCGCTGCGGCGCGCTGGTGGTCACGGTGATGGTGCCGAACTCGCTTGGGCCCGGCGAACTGCTGGTGCACTACGGCACCGATGAGCAGAAGCGCTATTACCTGCCTCGCCTGGCCAAGGGGCTGGAAATTCCGTGCTTTGCGCTGACGAGCCCGCAGGCCGGATCCGATGCGGCAGCGATGCCCGACCGCGGCATCGTGTGCATGGGTGAATTCGAAGGCCGGCAGACGCTCGGCCTGCGCGTCACCTGGGACAAGCGCTACATCACGCTGGGCCCGGTCGCGACGCTCCTGGGCCTGGCTTTTCGCGCCCTGGACCCCGACCACCTGCTGGGCGACAAGGTCGACCTTGGCATCACCTGCGCGATGATTCCGACGAGTCATCCGGGCGTCGTCATAGGTCGCCGGCACATGCCGCTGACGGCAGTGTTCCAGAACGGCCCCAATTCCGGCGACGACGTGTTCATTCCCATGGACTGGATCATTGGCGGCCAGGCGATGATCGGCAAGGGTTGGCGCATGCTCATGGAGTGCCTCGCCGCGGGCCGGTCGATTTCTCTGCCCTCCACCAACACCGGCATGGCGAAGCTGCTCACCCGCGCGGTCGGCGGCTATGCACGGGTGCGCTCGCAGTTCAAGACGCCGATCGGCAAGTTCGAAGGCATCGAGGAACCGCTGGCGCGGATGGGCGGCTACCTGTATTCGATGGACGCGACACGCGTACTGACCGCGGGCGCTGTCGACCTCGGCGAAAAGCCTGCCGTGCTCTCGGCGATCTCGAAGTATCACCTGACCGAGCGTGGCCGGCAGATCGCCAACGACGCGATGGACATCGCCGGCGGCAAGGGCATCTGCATGGGCCCGTCGAACTTCCTCGCCGCGGCATACACGCAGGTGCCGATCTCGATCACGGTCGAGGGCGCCAACATCCTCACCCGCAGCCTGATCATCTTCGGTCAGGGCGCGATCCGCTGCCATCCGTACGTGCTCAAGGAAATCGCGGCGGCCAACGACAGCGACGCGACCCGCGCCTCGATCGCCTTCGACGCCGCATTGTTCGCGCACGTCCGCTTCGTGTTGTCGAACATGGCGCGCGCATTTGTGATGGGATTGTGCGGTTCGCATTGCGCGGGCGCTCCCGCTGGCGTCGCGCCGGAGACGCGCCGCTACTATCAGCAGCTCACGCGATTTTCGTCCGCGCTGGCGTTCCTGTCGGACGTGTCGATGGGCGTGCTCGGCGGCGCGCTCAAGCGCAAGGAAAAACTCTCGGCTCGGCTCGGCGACATCCTGTCGATGCTCTACGTCTGCTCGGCGACGCTCAAACGCTACGAGGCGGAAGGCCGGCACGCCGCGGACGCGCCGCTGATGCATTGGGCGGTGTGGGACGCCATGTTCAAGGCGCAGAACGCCTTCGAAGGCGTGATCTCCAACTTTCCGAACCGGATCGTTGCGTTCGTCCTGCGGCGGATGGTGTTTCCGCTCGGCCGCCCCTACATGATTCCGTCGGACCAGGCAGGACACGAAGTCGCGCGTCTGCTGATCGAGCCGTCCGCGACCCGCGATCGCCTCACCTCGGGTATTTACCTGCCGCAGGGTGAATCCGACGCCATCGGTGCAATCGAGCTCGCACTCGACGCCACCATCGCCGCCGAAGCGGTGGAGGCCAAGATCCGCGCAGCAACCAAGGCTGGAACGCTCGTCGCCAAGGCAGGCGAGGATCGTCCCGCTGCCGCGCTTGCCGCCTCGATCATTACCTCCGACGAGTTGGCGTTGCTGCGTCGTGCCGCGTACCTTGCCGCAATCGTGATCCGTGTCGACGACTTTGCGCAGGATCTGGGCGCGGCGGAAGCGCAACCGGAAATCGCGTCGCCGCGTCCCGCGACCATCGCGCACAAAGCCGCGGCGTGAGCGCGGGTCGCCGGCCATGACCCAGCCTGTCTACGTCGTCGACGGTGCGCGCACGCCGTTCCTGAAGGCGCGCAATCGTCCCGGTCCGTTCGCCGCGTCCGACCTCGCGACGCAAGCCGGCCGCGCATTGCTCGGCCGCATGCCCTTCGCGCCGGAACAGCTCGACGAAGTGATCCTCGGTTGCGCGAGCCCATCGCCCGATGAAGTCAACATCGGCCGAGTCGTCGCGCTGCGCATGGGCTGCGGGCTCAAGGTCCCCGGATGGACGGTGATGCGCAATTGCGCATCGGGCATGCAGGCAATCGATTCGGCGCTGACCAATATCCGCAGCGGGCGCTCCAGCCTCGTGCTGGCCGGCGGCGTCGATGCCTTGTCGCGCGCGCCGCTGCTCTATTCGGACCGGATGGTGCTCTGGTTCGCGAAATTCAGCGCAGCGCGGACGATGGGCGAAAGGGCGGCGGCGTTCCTCAAGCTGCCGCCGGCCGAAGTGTTGAAACCGGTGATCGGCATCATGAAGGGTCTGACCGATCCCATGGTCGGGCTGATGATGGGCCAGACCGCGGAAAATCTTGCCTTCCGGTTCGGCATCACCCGGCATGAGATGGACGAGTTCGCGGCACAGAGCCATCGCCGCGTGCTTGCCGCACAGAAGGCGGGGTACTTCAACGACGAGATTGCGCCGCTGTTCGATCGCGACGGCAAGCTCTACACCAGCGACGATGGGGTGCGCGAAGATTCGACTCCGGAGAATCTCGCCAAGCTCAAGCCGTTCTTTGATCGCAAGTTCGGCAACGTGACCGCCGGCAACAGTTCGCAGATCACCGACGGCGCGGCCTGGGTTGTGCTGGCTTCGGAGGCGGCGGTGGCGAAGCACGGCTTGCGAGTTCTCGGCACCATCGTCGACAGCGAATGGGCGGGACTCGATCCCGCTCAGATGGGACTCGGGCCGGTGCACGCCGCCACGCCGATCATGCAACGGCATGGTCTCGCGCTCAACGATCTCGACGCGTGGGAAATCAACGAAGCGTTTGCGGCGCAGGTCATCGCGTGCCTTCGCGCGTGGCAGAGCGACGAGTACTGCCGCAACGATCTGGGGCTGCCGCAGGCACTCGGTACGCTCGATGCCGCCAGGCTCAACGTCGACGGCGGCGCGATCGCGCTTGGCCATCCGGTCGGCGCCTCCGGTGCGCGCATCGTTCTGCATTTGTTGAATGTGCTCAAGCGCAACGGCGGCAAACGTGGCATGGCCTCGATCTGCATCGGCGGTGGTCAGGGCGGCGCGATGCTCATCGAAAGTGCCTGAGGCGGGTCCGGAGATCATGGCGACCTATCTGCACTGGAAAATCGAGCGAGAAGCCGATGGCTTCGCGTGGCTCGTCTTCGACAAGGCCGACAGCTCGACCAACACGTTGTCGATCGCGGTGATGGAGGAATTGCGCAGCGTGCTCGACGAACTCGCAGCTGCGCCGCCCACGGCATTGGTGATCCGCTCCGGCAAGGACAACGGTTTCATCGCCGGCGCCGACATCGACGAATTCGGATTGCTCAAAAGCGTCGACGATGCGACGGCGCTGGTCAAGCGCGGCTGGGACACCTTCAATCAGCTCGCGGCCGCGCCCTACCCGACGCTTGCGCTGGTGCGTGGCTTTTGCCTCGGTGGCGGCATGGAGCTTGCGCTGGCGTGCCGCTACCGCGTCGTCGTCGACGAACCCGGCACGCGGCTGGGCTTGCCCGAGGTCATGCTGGGCATCGTCCCCGGTTGGGGCGGCATCAAGCGCCTGCCGCGGCTGGCCGGCGCACCGGCGGCGCTCGACCTGCTGCTCACTGGCAAGACGATCGATGCGCGCCGCGCGAAGAAACTCGGCATTGCCGACGAGTGCGTGCCACCGCGGGTGATGATGAACGCCGTGCGCGGCGTGCTGCGGGCCGCACCGGCTCCGCGGCAGGTTCCCTTTCCGCTCTCGCTCACACTCAATCGGCTGGTGCGGCCGTTCATTGCCGCGCAGGCGAGAAAGCAGGTCGCGGTGCGCGCGCGGCGCGAACACTATCCGGCGCCGTACGCCATCCTGGACATCTGGGTGAAGTACGACGGCGACGCGCTCGCGGCGCCGCCGGGCGATCCGGCATCGATCGCCAACCTGTTGCGCACACCGACGGCGATGAACCTGATCCGCGTGTACAAGCTTCAGGAGCGCCTCAAGTCCTTCGGTCGCGAGCAGGGACCGGCGGCCACGCATGTGCATGTCGTGGGCGCCGGCACGATGGGGGGCGACATCGCCGCGTGGTGCGCCTTGCGTGGCCTCACCGTCACGCTGCAGGATCAATCGGCCGAGCGGCTCGCGCCCGCCATGGGGCGCGCGGCGAAGCTATTCGCCGACCGCTTGAAGGATCCACTGCGCGTGCGCGATGCACTCGATCGCTTGGCACCCGATGTCGCCGGCGACGGCATTGCCCGCGCCGATGTCATCATCGAGGCCATCTTCGAAAACCTCGAAGCCAAGCAGAAGCTGTTCGTCGAACTCGAAGCCAAGGCGAAACCCGACGCACTGCTTGCGACGAATACGTCGAGCATTCCGCTCGAGCAGATCGGCGCGCCGCTGCGCGACCCGACGCGCCTCATCGGACTGCATTTCTTCAATCCAGTGTCGCGCATGATGCTCGTCGAGATCGTCGTCGGCGCGAATACGCGACCGGCGCTGGTGCCGACCGCGGCCGCGTTCGTGCGCCAGATTGACAAGTTGCCGCTGCCGGTCAAGAGCGCTCCAGGGTTTCTGGTCAATCGAGTCCTCGCGCCTTATCTCATGGAGGCGATGCGTTGCGTCGACGAGGGCATCGCGCCGGAAACGGTCGATGAGGCGGCGCTCGCGTTCGGCATGCCGGTCGGCCCGATCGAACTCGCCGATACGGTGGGCCTCGACATCTGCCTCGCGGTCGGCAAGATGCTCGGACCCATGGTCGAGCCACCGAAGAAGCTGACTGCGCTGATCGCGGAGGGCCATCTCGGACGCAAGTCCAAGCGCGGCTTCTACGACTGGAGCAGCGGCAAGGCCGCGAAGGCGGCGCCGGGCACGGTGCCGCCAGGGCTTGCCGAACGCCTGACGGCGCCGCTGCTCTCGGAAGCGCAGGCGGCGCTGGCCGAGCACATCGTCAGCGATGCCGATCTGGTCGACGCCGGGGCGATCTTCGGCACCGGCTTCGCACCGTTCACCGGCGGACCCTTGCACTATCTGGCGGCGCGCGGTTCCGGTTCCTGACCTGCTCTGTTAGCATTGCCCGACGGTCGCGCACAAGGCCGGCAGCGAAGCGAGGGAGAGGACGGAGGCCAGGTATGCAGGCGCCGGTCCCAAAACCGTCGTCGCCATTCCCACAGGTCGGGAGTCGGGGGAGGAATTGTGGAAAGAATCTGGCTCAAGTCGTATCCGGCCGGTGTCCCTGCCGAGATCGATGTCAACACCTACGCGTCGATACGGGACGTGTTCGAGGAAAGCTGCGCCAAGTTTGCGTCGCGTCGCGCGTTCTCGTGCATGGGCAAGTCGATCACCTTTGCGGAACTCGACGAACAGTCGCGCGAATTCGGCACCTTTCTGCAGGCGCGCGGGCTCAAGAAGGGCGCCCGTATCGCGCTGATGATGCCCAATATCCTGCAGTATCCCGTCTGCCTGTTCGGCATCCTGCGCGCGGGCTACACCGTTGTGAATGTCAATCCGCTGTACACCGCGCGCGAGCTCGAGCATCAGCTTTCCGACAGCGGCGCAGAGATGATCGTCGTGGTCGAGAATTTTGCGACGACGGTCGCCGAGGTGATAGGCGCGACCAAGGTCAAGCAGGTCATCGTCACCAGCATAGGCGAGATGCTGGGCATTAAGGGCCTTCTGGTCGATTTCGTGCTGCGCCACGTCAAGAAGATGATTCCCGCGTGGACGATTCCAGGGTCCATGCGCCTGGCGGAAGCGCTGGCCGAAGGCAGCCGCGGCACGCTGACCCGGCCCAAGCTCGCCCACGACGACATCGCGTTCCTGCAGTACACGGGAGGCACCACCGGCGTGGCCAAGGGCGCGATGCTGATCAACCGCAACATCGTCGCCAACCTGCTGCAGTCCAGGGCGTGGGTGATGCCCTTCCTCGGAACCGAGCAGCACATCATCATTACCCCGCTGCCGCTCTACCACATCTTTTCGCTGACCGCGAACTGCCTGGTCTTCATGACGCTGGGCGCGGAGAACGTGCTCATCACCAATCCGCGCGACATTCCCGGTTTCGTCAAGGAAATGGGCAAGCACCGATTCACCGGCCTGACCGGCGTGAACACGCTGTTCAATGCGTTGCTCAACAGTGCGGAATTCAAGAACCTCGATTTCTCGACCCTGCAACTGACCCTCGGCGGCGGCATGGCGGTGCAGCAGGCGGTAGCCGAGCGCTGGAAGAAGGTGACCGGCAAGCCGCTCATCGAAGCCTACGGGCTCACCGAGACCTCGCCGGGAGCAACCATGAATCCGTTCACGCTTCCGGAGTACAACGGGTCGATCGGCTTGCCGCTCCCGTCGACGGACCTCGTGTTGCGCGACGAACAGGGACATGGAGTCGCGTTGGGCGAGCGCGGCGAGATCTGCATCAAGGGTCCGCAGGTCATGGCCGGCTACTGGAAGCGCCCGGACGAAACAGCGAAGGTCATCGACAAGGACGGCTGGCTCGCGACCGGCGACATCGGGGTGATGGACGCGCAGGGTTTCGTGCGCATCGTCGACCGAAAGAAGGACATGATCCTGGTGTCCGGTTTCAACGTCTATCCGAACGAGGTGGAGGCGGTCGTGGCGATGCACGCCGGCGTTCTCGAGTGCGCGGCGATCGGCGTTCCCGATTCCAGGTCGGGCGAGGCGGTCAAGCTGTTCGTCGTCAAGAAGGATCCGGCGCTGACCGCCGAAGCGCTGCTGGCGCACTGTCGAGAACAGATGACAGCCTACAAGTGCCCGCGGGAAGTGGAATTCCGCACTGAACTGCCGAAGTCGAACGTCGGCAAGATCCTGCGCCGCGAGCTGCGCGACGAAGCGAAGAAGACAGGCGGCCTGAGGCGTGTCGGAGAACGATCAGGAAACATTGCCCGACGCGCAGCCGGCGTTGCGGGTGGTGCCCATGCCGGCGGATGCGAACCAGCACGGCGACATCTTCGGTGGCTGGGTGATGTCGCAGGTTGACATCGCCGGTGCCGTTCCCGCGGCGCGGCGGGCGCGCGGACGGGTCGCGACGGTGGCGGTGAACTCGTTCGTTTTCAAGCAACCGGTGCTGGTCGGAGACGTCGTGAGCTTCTACGCCGAGCTCACGCATATCGGCCGGACTTCGATCACGGTCGACGTCCAGGTCTATGCCCAACGCAATCCGGACGAGGTGGTTTGCGTCAAGGTCACCGAGGCGAGTCTCACTTATGTTGCAGTCGGACCCGACCGCAGGCCAAAACTCCTGCCTCCCGAGTGACCCGGGCCGGTGGGCGGGTGTATAGTTTTGGCAGTGGCGCCTGACCGGTAGCGATCAGGCGCCTTCTGATGAAGAAAATTGAGCAACCCAGATAGTTGCCTGTCCACCACGGAGGAGCAAAACAATGAAACTCGATCGATTCCAGCGCACGAGGCTCGCGCTCGCAATGGCAGGCGCCGCCATGTCACTGGCGGCGGGTCAGGCGTTCGGCTCGGCGTTTGCGTTGGCGGAGCAGAATGCCAGCGGCCTGGGTCACGCGTACGCGGGCGGCGCGGCCGCGGCCGAAGACGTCAGCACGATCTGGTTCAATCCGGCCGGCCTGGTGCGCCTGGCGACTGCGCAGGTGGTGGTCGCCGCGAATCTGATCTGCCCTTCCGCCAAGTTCAGCGACAACGGCAATTCGAAACCGGCTGCGTTCCAGACGCTGGGCGGAAACGGGGGCGACGCCGGCGGTTGCTCACCCGTCCCCAACATGTACCTGGGCGTGCCATTCACCGACAAGTGGTCGTTCGGCCTGGCCGTCAACGTTCCCTACGGTCTGAAGACCGAGTATGACTCCAACTGGCTGGGTCGCTTCCAGGCGGTCAAATCGGAAATCAAGACGATCAACGTCAACCCGGCGCTGTCGTACGAACCGACCAAGAACCTGACTATCGGCGCGGGCATCAACTGGCAGAAGGTCGACGCGACGCTGACCAACCAGGTGAACTGGGCCGCGTTGTACGCGCAGGGCATCGGGGGCCTGGTCGCCAACGGAACGATTCCCGCGACTGCCGCACCGACGCTGATCGGAGCCGCTGCCGGCATCGAGGCAGGCGCGCATATCGACGGCAATGACAACGCCTGGGGTTGGAATGTTGGCGTCTTGTGGCAGGCGACGCCGGCGACTCGCATCGGTGCAGCGTATCGTTCCGCGATCAAGTACACCGTCAACGGTTCGGTGAACTTCAGCAACCCTTCCGTTTCGCAGCTCGGTCCGCTGCCACCGTCGCTGGCTCCGGTCGGCGCGCAGGTCGCCGCCGGAGTGAACGCGGCGCTGGTGAATGGCAACGTCACGCTGCAACTCAAGGTCCCTGAAACCGCCAACATCTCGATCTTCTCGACGATCAACGACCGGTGGGACGTGATGGCGGACCTGCAGTACACCGGCTGGAGCAGCATCCAACAGTTGCAGATCGTACGCAGCACCGGGGTGGTGCTGAACACGCTGCCGGAGAATTTCCGCAACACCTGGCGGGGTTCGGTCGGCGTGAACTACCGCTACGACAACAACTGGACGCTGCGCGGCGGTCTGGCCTACGACCAGTCTCCGGTCAACAGTACCGATCGCTCGCCGCGCCTGCCCGACAACAACCGCACCTGGATCGCGTTCGGCGCGCAATACAAGTTCAACCCCAACTGGGCATTGGATCTGGCTTACTCGTACATCTGGGTCCAGAGTCCGGGCATCGATCAGAACGGCGGCAATGCCGCCGCTTACGGTGTGATCGCCGGGTCGTACAAGAGCAACGTCAACCTGCTCGGGGCGCAAGTCACGTACACCTTCAAATAGACGTTTCACTGCTGGCTCCGCAGGTCCGCGCCGCAGGCCCGCCCTGCGGCGCGGCGTTTTCATCGATGCAACGATCCCGCGGCCGGTGCGGGTAACGATCACCCAGGCGTGTTCCATGTCCGACTCCTCCTTTCTCGTGCGCAAGGTCGCCGTCCTCGGCGCCGGCGTCATGGGTGCGCAGATCGCCGCGCATCTGGCCAATGCCGGCGTTCCCGTCGTGTTGTTCGACCTCGCGGCCAAGGAGGGCGATGCGAATGGAATTGCGCTCAGAGCAATCGAGAATCTGAAGAAGCTCGAGCCTTCTCCGCTGGCGGCCAGAGACCGCGCCAACTACATCGATCCTGCCAACTACGATCAACACCTGGAGCTGCTCGCCGGCTGCGACCTGGTAATCGAGGCGATCGCCGAGCGACTGGACTGGAAAAAGGCGCTCTACGAGAAAGTCGCGCCGCACATCGGCGCGCAGGCGATCTTCGCCAGCAACACGTCGGGTTTGTCGATCAACGCGCTGGCGGGTGCCTGCCCGCCATCGCTGCGACCGCGCTTCTGCGGTGTTCATTTCTTCAATCCTCCGCGCTACATGCACCTGGTCGAGTTGATCGCGCAGAAGGATACGGCGTCAAATCTGCTCGACCAGCTCGAAACTTTTCTGGTCACCACGCTCGGCAAGGGGGTGGTGCGCGCCAAGGACACACCCAATTTCGTGGCCAATCGCGTCGGCGTGTTCTCGATGCTCGCCACCATGCTGCACACCGAGCGCTTCGGGCTGGGCTTCGACGTCGTCGACGCGCTGACCGGTCCCGCGATCGGACGCGCCCGCAGCGCAACCTACCGCACCGCCGATGTCGTCGGACTCGACACCCTGGCGCACGTCATCCGCACCATGGACGACGCGTTGCCCGACGACCCGTGGCACCGCTACTACCAGTCACCGCCATGGCTCAAAGGCCTCATCGACAAGGGCGCGCTCGGCCAGAAGACCAAGGCCGGCGTGTTCCAGAAAGTCGGCAAGGACATCCAGGTGCTCGATTTGGCGACACAGTCCTACCGGCTTTCTGCAGGCAAGGTCGACCCCGGTGTCGCCGAAATACTGGCGCTGAAGAATCCGGCCGAGAAGTTTGCGCGGCTGCGTGGCCACGCGCATCCGCAGGCGCAGTTCCTGTGGGCGATTTTTCGCGACCTGTTTCACTATTGCGCGTACCACCTCGCGTCGATCGCCGACAACGCGCGCGACGTCGATCTGGCCATCCGCTGGGGCTTCGGCTGGCAGATGGGTCCGTTCGAAACCTGGCAGGCCGCCGGATGGATGCAGATCGCGCGGTGGGTCGCCGAGGACATCGCCGCGGGCAAGTCGCTCGCGAGCGTGCCATTGCCGGCGTGGGTCGGCGAAGGACCGGCTGCGGAAGGCGTGCACGCTCCGGCAGGTGCCTATTCGGCATCTGCCAATGCGTTTGAGCCACGCTCGTCGCTGGCGGTATACAAGCGCCAGTACTTCCCCGATCCGGTGCTGGGCGAGCAATGGCCGACCGGGACGACGATCCTCGAATCCGACGCAGTGCGCATGTGGCACACCGGCGACGACATCGCCATCGTGTCGTTCAAGAGCAAATCCAACACCATCGGCGAAGACGTGCTGGACGGCGTGCAGGCCGCGATTGCCGAGGCAGAGCGCAACTGGCGCGGGCTGGTGCTCTGGCAGACGCGCGAGCCGTTCTCCTTCGGCGCCAACCTTGCGTCGTTCATTCCCGCCGTCCAGGCGGGCGAATGGGGCAGGGTCGAGGCGATCGTCGAGAAGTTCCAGAATACTTCGCAGCGCCTCAAATACAGCCTCATCCCGACCGTCGCCGCGGTGCGCGGCATGGCGCTCGGCGGCGGCTGTGAATTCACCATGCACTGCGATCGTGCGGTCGCGGCGCTCGAGTCGTACATCGGGCTGGTCGAAGCCGGCGTCGGCCTGCTGCCCGCGGGCGGCGGCAGCAAGGAACTCGCGCTTCGCGCGGCGCAGGAAGTCGTGCGCGGCGCGGCAGGCAGCCAGATCGACCCGCTGCCCTTCGTGCGCAGCTATTTCCAGCAGGTCGCGATGGCGACGGTGTCGAAGAGCGCGCTGGAAGCCAAAGAACTCGGCTACCTGCGCCCGAACGATGTGGTGATCTTCAATCCACACGAATTGCTATGGGTTGCGAAGGCGCAGGTCATGGCGCTCTCCGAGAGCGCCTATCGCCCGCCGCTGCCTCAGCGCAACATCCCGGTGGTCGGCAAGACCGGCATCGCGACGCTGGAGATGCTGCTGGTGAACATGCGCGACGGCGGCTTCATTTCGACCTACGATTTCGTCGTCGCGCTCGCCATTGCGCGGGTGCTTTGCGGCGGCGAAGTCGAGTCGGGCAGCCTGGTCGACGAACCCTGGCTGCTGCAACTGGAGCGGCGCGAATTCATGACGCTGCTCAAGAACCCGAAGACCGCGGAGCGGGTGGCGCACACGTTGAAGACCGGCAAGCCATTACGCAACTGAGACGAAACTGAGACGAAACTGAGACCAAACCGCGACGCAACCGAAGCGCGGCCGAGACGCAATCGAAAGAGCACCGATCATGAGCAAGCCACTGCAGGATGCCTACATCGTCGCCGCGACGCGCACGCCGGTAGGCAAGGCGCCGCGCGGCGCCTTGCGCCACACACGTCCCGACTCGATGCTGGCGCACGTGCTCAGGAGCGTACTGGCGCAGGTGCCGCAGGTCGAGCCGGCGCGCGTCGACGACGTGATCGTCGGCTGTGCGATGCCCGAATACGAACAGGGCATGAACGTTGCCCGCATCGGCCTGCTGCTGGCTGGGCTGCCCAACTCGGTGGCCGGCATGACCATCAATCGCTTCTGCTCGTCGGGATTGAACGCGGTGTCGATCGCCGCAGATCGCATCCGCACCGGCGAAGCCGACATCATGATCGCCGCCGGCACCGAGAGCATGAGCATGATCCCGATGCTGGGCCGGCTCGCGCTCAATGCCGAAGTGTTCGCCAGGGATGAAAACCTCGGCATCGCCTACGGCATGGGCCTCACCGCCGAAAAGGTGGCCAGCGGCTGGAGGATTTCGCGCGAAGCGCAGGACGCCTTCGCGCTCGATAGCCACCAGAAAGCGCTCGCGGCGCAGGCCAGCGGTGAATTCACCGCCGAGATCTCGCCGTATCCGATAAGCGAAGACACACCTGACGTCGCGTCGGGAAAGATCGTCACCCGGAGACGCGATTTTGCGGCGGATGAAGGGCCCCGCGCCGACACCGGCGCGGAAGGTCTCGCCAAACTGCGGCCGGTATTCGCCGCCAAGGGATCGGTGACCGCGGGCAACAGTTCGCAGATGTCCGACGGGGCCGGCGCGTCGATCCTGGTGAGCGAGCGGGTGCTCAGGGAACTGGACCTGGCGCCGCTCGCGCGCTGGGTCGGTTTCGCGGTAGGCGGTGTCGCGCCCGAAGTGATGGGGGTAGGCCCGATCGCGGCGATTCCCAAGGTGCTCAAGCAGACCGGGCTCACGCTGCAACAGCTCGACTGGATCGAACTCAACGAAGCGTTCGCGGCACAAAGTCTGGCGGTGATGCAGGAACTGAGCATCGATCCGGGGAAGGTCAATCCGCTCGGCGGCGCGATCGCGCTTGGACATCCGCTGGGCGCGACCGGCGCGGTGCGTACCGCGACCATCGTGCACGGGCTTCGGCGCAGGAAGCAGAAGTACGGAATGGTGACGATGTGCATCGGCACCGGCATGGGTGCCGCGGGTATTTTCGAGGCGGTCTGATCGAACGTTCACGGAGGCACGATGAAGCGATTATTGGAGAGGGGTACGGCCCTCGCACGGTTGGCGATACTGGCGCTGGGATTGGGCGCAGGCATCGCGGCACAGGCCGCCGAAGTGGGCGGCGTCAAGCTCGAGGATTCGAGTGCCATCGGCGGCCAGACACTCGTCCTCAATGGTGCCGGAATCCGCACCAAGTTGATGTTCAAGGTCTATGTCGCGAGCCTTTACCTGCCGCAAAAGGCATCCGACCTGCAGGCGGTACTCGCCAAGGGCCCGCGGCGCATCCAGTTGAACCTGCTGCGCACGCTGTCGGCCGACCAGCTCGTCGACGCGCTGGTCGATGGCCTGAATGAAACCAACTCCGCGGAGCAGATCGCCGCGGTC
This sequence comes from uncultured beta proteobacterium, assembly GCA_963741315.1. Lineage (GTDB taxonomy): Bacteria > Pseudomonadota > Gammaproteobacteria > Burkholderiales > Casimicrobiaceae > PALSA-1003. The sequence continues at coordinate 225,611 of CAVUHK010000001.1, read as the reverse complement.
AAGCCGCAGGTCGACCAATTGGTGTCGATCATGAAGGCGTTCAAGGAAGTGAAGGAAAAGGATATCGTCACGCTCGATTTCGTCGAGGGCGCGACCAGGATTGGCTGGAACGGCGAAGCCAAGGGCAGCATTCCCGGCGAAGCATTCAATCAGGCGCTCACGCGCATCTGGCTCGGCGACAAGCCGGTCCAGTCCGATTTGAAGAAAGCGATGCTCGGCGGGTAGCCGGCGTCGCGTCGCGCTGACCGTCGATGCCCGATTTCTGGCCGGCCTGCGGCTACCATCACCTCGAAGTCGACGCCGACAACCGGCTGCGCGTCACCGACGCGTTCCTGCGCAGCTACCTGATTCGACCCGAGCTCTCGCCGGTCGCCGAGTCGTGTGAGGCGGAACTCGCGCTGCACGCGGCGCTGCTCGAGGCGCCGAAACGCCTCGTGTCCGCTGCGGAACTCGCCAACATCGCCGACCCCGATGCCCGTGACAACTACCGTATATGGCTTGCTTTTCGTGATCGCCTGCTGGCCAACGCCACGCTCGAGTCCAGCTATGCCGCGCTGTTTGGCGGCGACGGCGTCGACGTGCCGCCGCAATTCGTCCACCAGCTCACGCAGATCATCCTTCGCCACATCCTCGGTGTACAGGCGGGGGCACTCGAGGCGCGCGCCGCCGAGATGCTGTTTCGCGCGCAAAAGATCAGTGTCAGCGAAGACGGCGCAGTCATGGCGGCGGATGAGCTGACGGTCGATCTATATGCGACCACGGCGGGTTTCGGCAGCCTGGGCGAACTGCTGGCGCAGAACCGCACCCCAGCGCGAACCATCGACCTCGACGTGCTGTCCGAGGACAATGCGGCGACGTACTGGGATCGCGCAGATCGCTTCGATTGCGCGATCAGCCTCAACCGCGGGCGACCCGCGCTCGTGGCACTGTGTCGCGTGTTCGAGCGCTGGATCGCGCACTTTCTGGATGTCGAGGTGACCATCGAGCCGCAACGCGAAATCAACGATGCTCGCTGGGTGTGGCACGTCGGTCTCGACGCCGAGGGCAGTGCGCTGTTGAACGACCTGTACAATCGCGTCGAAGTTGCCGACGAGCGGATGGAACGCCTGCTCTGCCTGTTCGAGCTCAACTTCGCCGATCCCGCCGCGATGCGTACCTCGGTCGCGGGACGCCCCGTGTATCTGGCCATGGCGATGGATCGCGAGCATCGCCTGCGTCTGAAACCCCAGAATCTGCTGCTTAACCTGCCACTGTCACGTTCCCAATGAGAAGGTGCCGTCCATGATCCCGTCCATGTCCTGCCGTTCCCTGTTCATCGCGTTGCTGAGCCTGCTGCTGCCGGCGGTCGTTGCCGCGCAAGGAACGCCGCCGCCGGCGTCGCCCGCTGCGCCGTCGCCGCTGGAGGATTTCGCCTGGCTGGCCGGTTGCTGGGAAGGCAAGGTGAATCAGCGCGATTTTCGCGAGGAGTGGCTGCCGCTGCGCGGCGACATCATGGTCGGCGCGAGCCAGACCGCGACGCTGGGCAAGACGCAGAGCTACGAATTCCTGCGCATCGAACCGCGCGCCGACGGCGTGTATTACATACCCATGCCGTCGGGACGCAAGGAAACGCTGTTCCGCATGGCGAACAAGAAAACCGACGGCGAGGACGTGATTTTCACCTTCGAGAATCCGACCGGTGAGTTTCCGCAGCGGATCATCTATCGTCACGGATCCGGCGGCTGGCTCTACGCGCACGTTGGCGGCACGGTCAACGGCGAAGCCAAGGAGGTGATCTATCCGTTCCGGCATGTCGACTGCCAGACCGGCGAACTCATCCACAAGTGACACCTTCCGCCGCGCCGCTCGAAAAGCTGCTCGCCGCGGGCAAGGACAGCGCGCTGCTGCGTTTCGGATTGGGCAGCGCGTACCTGAATGGCGGTGATGCTGCTCGCGCGGTCGTGCATCTGCGCCAGGCGGTGCAAATGAATCCGGACTATTCCGCCGCATGGAAACTGCTCGGCAAGGCGCTCACCGCCGCGGGCAGCGATGCCGATGCGCTGAGCGCGTACCGTCAAGGCATCGCCGCCGCCGAGCGCAGCGGCGACAAGCAGGCGATGAAGGAAATGCAGGTGTACGCGCGGCGGGTTGCCAAGGCATTGGGCCAGGAGTAGAGTCGTCGTGTTGCATCGCAACACGCTCCGCCGCTGATTCTCGATCAGCCTATCCACCTCCCCGTTCGCAGCGCTTCCAACCGCACGCCAAGCGCCGCCGCGCGCCCCGATGAAAACCTACGAGAGATTGCGCACGCTCGTCATCGGCGCGCCGCTCGATCCCTTGAGCCAGACGACGCGGCAGCACATCGCGCTGGCGGCGTTCCTGGCGTGGGTGGGCCTGGGCGCGGACGGCCTGTCGTCGTCGGCGTATGGCCCCGAAGAAGCCTTCCGTGCGCTGGGCGTGCACACGCATCTGGGCCTCTATCTGGCGCTGGCGACCGCTGCGACCGTGTTCATCATCTCGCTCGCCTACAACCAGGTCATCGAGCTGTTCCCGACCGGCGGCGGCGGATATCGCGTCGCGACCAGCCTGATCGGCCCGCGTGCCGGCCTGGTGTCCGGCGCGGCGCTGATCGTCGACTACGTGCTCACCATCGCGATCTCGGTGGCGAGCGGCGTCGATGCGCTGTTCAGCCTGCTACCCGCGGCCCTCGCCCCGTACAAGCTGGGCACCGAACTCGTGCTCGTCGCGCTGCTGCTGATGCTCAACCTGCGCGGCATGAAGGAGTCGATCCGCATCCTGCTGCCGATCTTCGTCGCCTTTTTCATCACCCACGCGTTCCTGATCGTGTATGGAATTCTCGGCCATTCGGAAGGGCTCACGCTGGTGGTGCCCAATGCGATGTCCGAAACCCGGCAGCTCGCGCACGACATCGGCTGGGTCGCCGCGATCTCGCTCTTCCTGCGCGCGTATTCGCTGGGCGGCGGTACCTACACCGGTATCGAGGCGGTGTCGAACAACGTCCAGACGTTGCGCGAGCCGGTCGTGCGCACCGGCAAGATCACCATGTTCTACATGGCGGCCTCGCTGGCGTTCACCGCGGGCGGGATCATCCTGCTCTACCTGCTCTGGCACGCGCAGCCGGTCGAAGGGCAGACGCTCAATGCCGTCGTGTTCGGCACCATCATCGACAGCCTGGGACTCGGCTCGCGTGCCAGCCAGACCGCGCTGCTGGTCGTGCTGCTGAGCGAGGCGGGGCTGCTCTTCGTCGCCGCCAATACCGGCTTTCTGGGCGGTCCGCAGGTGCTCTCGAACATGGCCGGCGATTCATGGCTGCCGCACCAGTTCCGCCACCTGTCGACGCGCCTGGTCACGCAGAACGGCATCGTGATCATGGGCATCGCGGCGCTGGTGATCCTGCTGTGGAGCGGCGGCAAGGTCGACCTGCTGGTCGTGCTCTATTCGATCAACGTGTTCCTGACCTTCTCGCTGTCCCTGCTCGGACTGTGCATCTACTGGTGGCGGGCACGCGCGACCGACGGCCGCTGGGCGCACCGCCTCGCGTTCTCCGCGCTGGGCCTGGCGGTCACCTCGAGCATCCTCGCGGTCACGGTGGTGGAGAAATTCGGCGAAGGCGGCTGGGTGACGGTGCTGATCACGTCGCTCGTGATCGGCATGTGCCTCGCGATTCACCGGCACTACGACGGCGTCAAGGCGCGACTGCGCGAAGTCGACGAGGTGTTCACGGCCGCGCAGTCACCCAAGTGCGCCGACCCGCCCCCGATCGATCCTGACGCGCCCACCGCCGTGTTCATGGTTGGATCGAGCCGCGGCGGCGGCATCCACACGCTGTTGTGGGTGCAGCGCCTGTTCCCCAACAACTTCAAGAATTTCGTCTTCATCAGCGCCAAGGCGGTCGACGCGCAGAGCTACGGTGGCGCCGAGGAAATTGCCGCGCTCAAGGCGACGCTGGACCGGGCGCTCGCGTTCTACGTCGACTATTGCCACGCCAACGGGCTGGCCGCGACCGCACGCTTTTCGCTCGGCACCGACCGTGTCGACGAACTGGTGAAGCTCGCCGAGGAGACCCAGCGCGAATTCCCGAATTGCCTCTTCTTCACCAGCAAGCTGGTATTTCGCAACGAGAACTGGGTCACGCGCCTGCTGCACAACCAGACCGCGCTCGCGTTGCAGCGACGACTGCATCTGTCAGGCATGCAGATGGTCATTCTGCCGATGCAGCTGTGAGGCGCAGCGGCCGCGCGCGGGCCGCAGGCTAGCGGGCGACCAACTCCACGCCGCGATTGGCCAGCGCGTCGGCACGTTCGTTGCCGGGAGTGTTGGCGTGACCCTTGACCCAATGCCAATCGATCGGGTGGCGCGCGGCGAGCGCATCGAGTTCGCGCCACAGATCGGCATTCTTCACGGGCTTGCGGTCGGCGGTCTTCCAGCCATTCTTCTTCCAGCCGTGAATCCAGGTCTGGATGCCGTTCTTGACGTATTGCGAGTCGGTGTAGAGCGTCACCGGGGTACGCGCCTCGAGACTGGCGAGCGCCTGGATTACGGCGGTCATTTCCATGCGGTTGTTGGTGGTGTGCGACTCGCCGCCGAAGAGCTCGGCTTCGCCGCCCTCGCGCAGCAGCAATGCGCCCCAGCCGCCCGGCCCCGGGTTCCCCTTGCACGCGCCGTCGGTGTAGATGACCACGGGCGCCGTCATGCGGCGCCGCTCACTCGAGGACGTCGGCGCATTCGCGCGCCTGCCGGGCTGCCTGCGCGAGCGACTTCTTGCGCACCCTGCGGGTCCACGCCGGGGTGATCACGCGCATGCCGAGCAGGCGCTTGGTCGCGCGCAGGAAATACACACCGCCGGCGACGGGCCACCAGCGATCGCCGGCCTTTTCGCAGAATTCGAAGCGATGCAGCCATTTTTCACGGGCGAACGGCGGAACATAGGCGTCGAGCTTGCCGCCGGTGACTTCGAAGCCGAGCAGTGCCAGCCAGTCCTTGAGTCGATACAGCGGGATGAAGTTGCCATTCCACGGCATCGTCTGCTCGCGCCCGAAATAGCGCTTGGCGCCGAACAGCGAGAACGGATTGAAGCCGGCGATCACCACCTGGCCTTCGGGGCGGATGACGCGATAGACCTCGCGCAGCAGCTGGTGCGGCTGGTCGGTGAACTCGAGCGTATGCGGCAGCACGATCAGGTCCATGCTGTTCTCGGCGAAGGGCAGCCAGTGCGGATCGGCCAGCACCTGCGCGGGTTCCTCGAGGTCGATGGTGACGCGGGTCGTGATGCGCGACGCTTGAAGGAACGCGTACTCGGGCAACCCGACCTGCAGCGCGTGATAGCCGAAGATGTCGGCCAGCGTCGCGTCGAAATAGGCTTGCTCACGCTCCCGCAGGTAACTTCCCAGCGGCGTCGCAAACCAGGCGGCAAGTGTTCCGGTTGACAGGCTCTGCGGCAGTATCGAAGATTCGGCCATGCCCACGATTATCCCCATCCCCGCCTTCTCCGACAACTACATCTGGCTCCTGCGCGACGGCAACGTCGCGGCGGTCGTCGATCCGGGCGATGCCGCACCGGTCATCGCGTATCTCGAGCGCGAAGGAGTGGCGCTCAGCGCCATCCTCGCAACGCATCATCATGGCGATCACGTCGGCGGCATTCCGGCGCTGCTGTCGCGCGGGCAGGTTTCTGTGTTCGGTCCCGCCCACGAAATCATTCCAGGGCGCACGCATGCGCTGGTCGAAGGTGACGCAATCGTCGTGCCCGGCCTCGGTCTCGAACTCTCCGTGCTCGACATTCCGGGCCACACGGCAGGGCATATCGCCTTCGTCGGCAAGGACCTCGTGTTCAGCGGCGACACGCTGTTCGCGGCGGGTTGCGGACGACTGTTCGAAGGCACGCCGACGCAGATGGTGTCGTCGCTGGACAAGCTCGCCGCGTTACCGGGCAATGCGGCAGTCTATTGTGGCCATGAATACACCTTGTCGAACCTTCGCTTCGCACTTGCGGTCGAACCCGGGCGCGACGCTTTGCTGCAGCGCCAGGCGCGCGAGCAGGCGAAGCGCGACCGCGGCGTGCCCACACTGCCCTCTACCATGACCGAAGAACGCTCCACCAACCCGTTCCTGCGTGCCGGCGAAGCGAGCGTGCGCGCCGCCGTCGAGCGGCGCGCGGGGCGGCCCCTGCGCGACCGTGTCGGCGTATTTGCGGAACTCCGCGCGTGGAAGAACAGCTTTTGAAGCCCGCGCATCGCTTGACTCGAACGAACGCCGACCCCTACCATCGCGGCACCTTGCCAGTCGCCGCCAACCATCTTCCACGCGCCGTATCCGTACTTGTCCTGACCCTGGCGCTCGCTGCCTGCGCGACCGCGCCACGCATGCCGCAGGAACCGATCGCGTTCGTGCCTCCGCCCGAGGCCGTACCCGAGACGCCAGTCGCCATCGTTGAAGTGCCTGTCGAACTGCCGGCGCCGGTGTTCAGGGCGGACGGCGGCGATCCCGATTCGGTTACCAACGCGACCATCGAGCTGCGCTCCGAATACGGCGATCTGTGGACGCGCATTCGCGATGGATTCGCGCTCAAGGACCTCGAGACCGCCGAGGTCAGGCAATCCGAGGCATGGTACGCGTCCCGGCCGGACTACGTGGCGCGGATGGTCGATCGCAGCCGGCGCTACCTGTATTACATCGTCAGCGAGGTCCAGAAGCGCGGAATGCCTACCGAGGTCGCGCTCCTGCCGATGATCGAAAGTGCCTACAACCCGATGGCGTACTCGCGCAGCCGCGCGTCTGGAATCTGGCAGTTCATTCCGTCCACCGGCAAGCACTACGGCCTGCAGCAGAACTGGTGGTTCGACGAGCGACGCGACGTCGTGGCCGCCACCGACAGCGCGCTCGATTATCTGCAGAAACTCTACGCCGAATTCGGCGACTGGCATCTGGCGCTGGCGGCGTACAACTGGGGCGAAGGTTCAGTGCGTCGCGCGCAGGCCAGCAACTCCAAACGTGGCCTGCCCATCGATTACCTGAGCCTGTCGATGCCTGTCGAGACCCGCCAGTACGTGCCCAAGCTGCAGGCGGTCAAGAACATCGTCGGCGACCCCGAAGCCTTCGGCCTGGAGCTCGCCGACATTCCCGATGCGCCCTATTTCGCGGTCGTTCGTACCTCGAAGAAGATGGACGTTAAGATCGCAGCCCAGCTCGCCGAGATGCCTCTCGACGAATTCCTCTCGCTCAACCCGCAGCACAATCGGCCGGTGATCGCGGGAGCCGATGGCGCGACGCTGCTGCTGCCCTACGACAAGGCCGAACTGTTCGCCGAAAAGCTCGAACTCTCCGACCAGCCGATGGTCACCTGGCAGGCCTACAAGACCAAGCCGGGCGACACGCTGCCGCAGGTCGCCGCTCGCTTCGGCCTGCCGCTGGAGACGTTGCGAACGGTCAACGGCATCGGCGCGCGGGCCACGGTTCCTGTTGGCCATGCGCTGCTGGTGCCATCGCAGGCGCCGTCGGACGCGACCGCAGCGACCCTGCAGAACACCGTGTTCACCGCGGTGCCGAGCGGTCGCACCGTGTACCACCGCATCGGCAAGAACGACACGCTGGCATCGATCGCCGCCCGCTACGACGTCTCCCAGCAGGACCTGAAGGCGTGGAACGCCGGCGCGGCCACCAAGCTCGTGCCGGGCCAGAAGCTGCGCATCATCAGCGACGCCGGACCCGCCGGCGCCGCCAAGCAGAGCCGCAAGAAATCGAGCGTGTCGAGGACTTCGGCGCACGGCACGCGGCCAGCTCCAAAACCGTCAGCGCGACCGCGCGTGGCGGCGGGCACGCACCCTTAGAATTCGTAGCCCACAAACAAAACAGGCGACACTTCCGCGTCGCCTGTTTTGAGGTCCATCGCAGTCTTGCGACGGACGTTTCGCTGCTCGAAGCTCAGACCTTCTTGGCCTTGCGGGCCTTTTTGGCGGGCTTCTTTTTCGCTGCCTTTTTCTTGGGCGCGGCCTTCTTCTTCGCGACCTTCTTCTTGGCAGCCTTCTTCTTCTTCGGGGCAGCCTTCTTCTTCTTCGGGGCAGCCTTCTTCTTTGCGGCCTTCTTCTTCTTGGGGGCGGCCTTCTTCTTGGCAGCCTTCTTCTTGGGGGCGGCCTTCTTCTTCTTCGCCGCTTTCTTCTTCGGGGCAGCCTTCTTCTTCGCAGCCTTCTTCTTCGTGGCCGCCTTCTTCTTGGCCTTCTTCTTGGGCGCTGCGGCCGGAGCGGCCGGGGACGCCATCGTCAACATGTCTGCCATCATCTTTGGTTCTCCTGTCTGAGTTGCCATAACTGTTATGAGTGCTTCTGTTTCATCGCAGGCTTCGCCGATTTTGTCGAAGAGTGTTACTTGACCTCTTGACAAACCCATTGACACCTGCTGCCTGAATTCTAGCCAATTTTATTCGAAATACAAGATTTAATTGCCGATTTGAGTGACGCTGCGCGTCACTGTTGCGAATTTGCACATGCATTTTTCGACAACGCGCAGCGCTTCAAGGCAGCAAATTTTCGCGCGCGTAGAGTTCTTCGACGGTCTCGCGCGCGCGCACCAGGTGCATCGAAATGCCGTCGACGATGACCTCCGCAGCGCGCGGTCTGGAGTTGTAATTGGAGCTCATCGCCATCGCGTAAGCGCCTGCCGAACCGATCGCCAGCAGATCGCCTTCGACAAGCGCGAGGCTGCGGTCGTGCGCCAGAAAATCGGCACTTTCACAGACCGGACCAACGATGTTCCAGATGGCCGGCGGCACGCTGCGCCGACGTACCGGCCGCACATCGTGCCAGGCGTCGTAGAGCGCGGGCCGGAGCAGATCGTTCATGGCGGCGTCGACTATCGCGAAGTTCTTTTCGGGTCCCGGCTTGAGGTATACGACGCGCGTCAGCAGCACGCCGGCATTGCCCACCAGCACGCGACCCGGCTCGAAAAGCAGCTTGAGCTCGCGTCTGCCAGCCACGTCGCGGATCGCCAGCGCGTACTGGTAGGGATCGATGGTTTCTTCGTCGCGATAGCGGATCCCGATGCCGCCACCGAGGTCGATATGCTCCAGATCGATGCCTTCGGCTGCAAGCTGGTCGACCAGCGCGAAAGCCTTGCCCGCGGCTTCCACATAAGGCGCGAGTTCGGTGATCTGCGAGCCGATATGCATGTCGATGCCGCGCACGACAATATGGCTCAATGTCGCGGCGTGTCGATAGAGGGCCGGCGCCGCGGCCAGCGCCACGCCGAATTTGGATTCCTTGAGTCCGGTCGAGATGTACGGGTGCGTCTTGGGGTCCACGTCCGGATTGACCCGGAAGCTGACCGGCGCGCGCTTGCCCATGCGCTGCGCGACCCGCTGCAGATGTTCGAGTTCGCTGGCCGACTCGACGTTGAAGCAGAGAATCCCAACCTCGAGCGCCTGGGTCATCTCGGCTTCGGTCTTGCCGACACCGGAAAAGACAACCTTGCCGGGGTCGCCGCCGGCGGCGATGACGCGCGCGAGTTCGCCGCCCGAGACGATGTCGAAGCCGCTGCCGAGCCGCGCCAGCAGATTGACCACGGCGAGATTGGAATTGGCCTTCATTGCGTAACACGCGAGGTGCGGCGTGCCGGCCAAGGCGTCGTCGAAGGCGCGGTACGCCGACTCGATCGCGGCGCGGGAGTATACGAAGCAGGGCGTGCCAAAACGCGCCGCGATGTCGGCCAGCGGAACGCCCTCGGCGGCGAGTTCGCCGTCGCGCTCGGCGAAGACCGACATTACTTGACGCCCTCGGTTTCGGAGTCTGGAATGACGGGAGCGATGGTGTCGGAGTCGGGCCGCGAAGGGAGCGGCATGGGCGCGGATTCCGGCGCCCCCGGCTTCGCAGGCGGCAGTTTCAACGGGCCCTTGATGCCGCAGCCGGCCACCGCGCCAATCGCGATGGTGACTGCGAATCCGGCAATTAATCGGCGTAACATGCGGAGCGTCATGCGACTGCAAATCATCGTGATCTTGTCGGCGAGTCTAGCACGCTGCCGTGGCGTCGCAGGATGAGCGACGAGAGCGACTTCAGCGCGCTCGCCGACCGGGTTCTGCGGGCGATCGGCCAGGCGCTCGACGCGGCCGATGCCGACGTCGACTGGACGCTCAACGACGGCGTCCTGACCATCGATTGCGGTGAGCGCGGCAAGTTGATCGTCAATCGGCACGTGCCCAGCCGGGAAGTCTGGGTCGCGGCCAAATCCGGCGGTTTTCATTTCCGCGCCAGCGAGGGCGCGTGGCGCGACACCCGCGATGGCTCCATGCTCGGCGCGGCGCTGAGCAGCCTGCTTCGCGCCCAGGCGGAGATCGCTGTCGATTTCGCTGACCTGCCCGTCCCGCCGCGCGCTCCGGCGTAACGCACGCCACGGCCTCCTCGCGCCGTCAATGCGATCACGTCGCGTCGGCGGGTCCTCCGCTGCTGCGGCCTGTTGTGGAGACCCAGAACGTTATCCCCAGCAGGCCAGATGCGGATGCGGTGCTGGCGCGCATGGCTACGGCCTGCGAAGCACCGAGAGCTGTTGTTCAGCGTTGAAGTTCTTCGGATTCAACTGGAGCGAACGTTCGTAGTTCTTGAGGGCATTTCGCGCGTCACCGGCGGACAGGTACGCCTCACCCAGGCTGTCGAACAGATTGGACGCGTTGGGATAGATCCCGACCGCGAGCGTTAGGACCGCGATCGAATCGCCTGCCTTGCCGGCGGCCAACAACGCGTATCCGGCGGCGTTCAAGGCGTTCTCGAGATCGAGGTAACGTGCGCGATCATCCGCTTGCCATGCTCTGACTGCTTCACGCACTTCTGCTGCGCCCAAGCGCGCCGCGTCTCGGATCCATCGCACGTAATCGGTCGGCGCCGCATAGGCAAGGACGGATTGCAACGCGGGATCCGCCCCGTTCACATATTCGGCTGCGGTTGGCTCCGCAGCGACTTCTGGAGGAATCCAGGGGCGGGTGTCGCGCGAGTCCATCAGTTGCCACCATACGTTCGAAATGCGCACTTCCAGCTTCGTATGGGGCAGGGTGATTGCCACGTTGTCGCCGAAAAATCCCGGCGACCCGCCGGTGGGCTCCCCGACAAAGATGGCCGGAGTGAAGCGCTCAAGCGCATTGCAAAGGTTCATTGCTGCGGAAAAGGTCTCTCGACCGACCAGCACGAACAAGCTTCCGCGCCGTTGCAGCTTCGGTGACCGAATCATGCCCAGCAGGACTGGGGTTGTCAGCGATGTATTTCCGCCCGGATTGAAGCGCAGGTCGAGCACCAGCTTGGTTGCATCGCTGCGATCGAAGTCATCGATGGCAGCCAGCAGGAAATCCGTTGCACTTTTCCCATCGCCATCACGCACCGCATTCCATTGGACGTAGTACGTCGCATATTCCGGAATCTTCTGGGACCAGAAATAGCTGCGCAGGTGACTCAGGTACAGCGGCGCGGATTCCGACGTGCGCATGTCGCGTGATGCCGGCGAATCCAGAGCAATTCGTTTCAGCTCGCGCTTCAACGATTTCGATTTCGTCTCTACCTCGATCATGATCGACTTGGGATCCGACGCGATGTCCAGACCGACCAAGATCTCCGGTACTGCGAGATAGCGCGGACCGTTGGCCTTGATCCCCTGAGAATTGTCCTTGGCGACGAGCTCGCCAACGGCTCGCAATGCTTCTTCTGCACTTTGGCTGCCGATCCTCAGGACCCGTGCGCCGAGGAGCTCCTCGTATCCGGGTGTGGACGTGCGGACATACAGACCGTCCTTGAAGAGATAGAAGCCAATCGGCAGCTGCCCAAAGCCCAGCGCTCGCAGATTTTCAATCGCCGAGGGCGTGTTTTGCTCGGAGGCAAGGAAGTCCGATGTCGAATCACCCGTCTTCAGGATGTACGTGTGTCCATTGCCCGGCCCCGCCATGGCGACGAGCTTCAACAGGCCCACGACGAACTGCGGGAGCGAAAGCCGCGGAATGCGAGCGTCCAGCTCGCGCACGGCATCGTGGAACTCCTGCGGAGTGGTCGACCTGAAGAAGTCGAGGTGCCTTCGCGGCAGCTCCCGCTCCAGCAAGAGCAGGTCCTCGTGCCAACCTCGTGGATCAGCGACCGCCGCGCCGGCGATGCCGGGCAGCCCCAACATCAGGCACACGCCGGCCATGACGAGCCTGGTCCACATCGTCACTGTTTCAAAGCCCCCTCTCGAGCTCGCGCCGCGTCGATAGGCAAACGCAGAATAGGCATGGACTTGAATTCCCCGCGTCCGCATTCGACCACCAAAGGTAGCCAGCCTTCAGCTTCTTCCAGTTGGATCGAGGGGACAACCTGCTGAGACTACACAGCTAGCCGAGCAGCGGCGTCAGCGCATCGAGCTCGCGCCGTGCGGCGGCATGGCCGGGCAGCAGCGCCTCGACCAGCGCCCAGAAGCGCGGCGAATGATTGAGTTCGATGAGGTGCGCAACCTCGTGCGCGACCACGTAATCGGCGATGCGCGGCGGTAACTGCACCAGGCGCCAGTTGAGCCTGATCTCGCCCTTGTGGTTGCACGTTCCCCACTGCGTGCGCGCGTTCGACAGCTTGACCGTTGGCGGCGACGTGGTCACCCGGCTGGCAAAATGTTCCACCCGTGGTGCGAGCAGTGCCAGCGCCTGTTCCTTGAGCCAGCGCCCGACGTACGCACCGATCTGTTCTTCGTCGCTGGGATTCGGGTGGCGAACCGTCAGGTGCAGCAGGTCCGCCGCGATCGCCTGGCGTCGGGCGGTGAATAGCGCCAGCGTCAGCGGGCGTCCCTGGTAGAGCAATGCGGCGCCTTCGCGCCACTCCGCGGGCAGAGCTTCGCGATCGCGCCCCTGCCACTCGACCAGCGTGCGCAGCACCCATTCGGCGCGCTCGTTCAACGCAAGTTCGATTTCGCGGATGGTGACCCATGGCGGCGCGCGCACGGTCAGGCCGCTCTGGTCGATGAGCATGCCGATCGAACGTCGGCGCGCCCGGAACAATCGATATTCGACGTCCTGTCCGGCGAGCGTTAGCCGCCTGACGCTGGCGCCATCGCGCTCGCTCAGCCGGCCGGAGTTGCGCCGGGTTGCAGCGGATTGCCCAGCCGAGCGACTTCGTTCTCGATCCAGGATTCGACCTCGTTCATCAGCTGCTGCATGTCTTTGCCGTCGGTACGAATCGGCGCACCGATCGACACGGTAACCGTCCCGGGGCGCTTGCCCAGGGAACCCTTGGGCCACAAGTAGCCCGCATTATGCGCCACCGGGACGATTGGCAAGCCCAAAGCTATCGCCAGACGTGCGCCACCGGTCCTGTAGTGTGCACGTGTTCCGGCGCGGATGCGGGTTCCTTCGGGATAGACGACGATCCAGAAACCGTGCGTCACCCGCTCGCGACCCTGGGTGATGATCTGCGCCATCGCGCCCTGCCCGGACTTGCGATCGATGGTGATCGGCGAGGCGAGCGCGAACGCCCAGCCGAAAAAGGGTATCGACAGCAGCTCCTTCTTGGCGACGAAGGCGAGCGGCGGAAACAGGAAGTTCAGGGCGAGCGTTTCCCAAGTCGACGAGTGCTTGGACATGATGATGTGCGGCGCTTCGGAGGCCGGGATGTTCTCGCGACCCACGACGCGCTCGCGGATGCCGCAGATCCATCGCGAGCCGAACAGCATGAGCCAGCACCAGCCCATGATGAACTTGAAGCGCGCTATGGGCGGCAGCCAGAACAGCAGCAGGACCATGATTGCCCAGATGGGGGTCACGACCAGCTGGTAGAGCGTGAACAGGATCGAGCGCAGCGCCGACATGCGGGTTGGGGCGCCGCTACTCGCCGGCGAGCAGAGCGGTGGCCACGAACGCCAGGTCGGGAAAGATGACCGTGTTCTTCGGGAACACGCCTTCGCGCAGCGTCTTCTCGCCCTTGCCGGTGAGCACCAGGATCGGTTGCGCGTCGATCGCATCGGCTGCCTGCAGGTCGCGCACGCTGTCGCCGACGCAGGGTACACCGATCATCTCGACCCCGAAGCGCTGGCCGATCTCCACGAGCATGCCGGGCTTGGGCTTGCGGCACGCGCAGTCGGAATCGGCGGTGTGCGGGCAGTAGAACACCGCGTCGATGCGCCCGCCCACCTGCGCCAGCGCCTTGTGCATCTTTTCGTGGATCGCGATCAGCGTCGCCATGTCGAACAGCCCGCGTCCCAGACCCGATTGATTGGTCGCGACGACGACGCGGAAGCCGGCGTGGTTGAGCCTGGAAATCGCCTCGAGGCTGCCCGGTATCGGCCGCCATTCGTCGGGAGACTTGATGAACTGGTCGCTGTCGTAGTTGATCACGCCGTCGCGATCGAGAATGATCAGCTTGGCGTGGCGTGTCTGGGCAACCGACTCCGATGCGATCTGGACCATGGCGTATCGTCAGGCGGCCAGTTTGGAAATGTCCGCGACCTGGTTCATCGCTTCGGCGAGCCCGCGCAGCAACGCCAGCCGATTGGCGCGCAATGCCGGATCGTCGGCCATGACCATGACGTCGTCGAAGAACCGGTCGACCGGGTCCCGCGCTGTGGCGAGTGCGCGCAGGGCGTCGGTATGATCGCCCCGCTCGACGTGCCCGCGCACCACGGGCAGCAGCAGCTGAACCGCATTGTAGAGATCCTTCTCGGCGCCGGTGCCCATCAGCGCCGGGTTCACCACCGTCGCGGCTTCGCTGCCCGACTTCCTGAGGATGTTGATGATGCGCTTGTTCGCCGCTGCTAGCGACTCCGCCTCGGGCAGGGTCGCGAACGCCTTCACGGCGCGCATCTGCCCGGGCACCTGGTCGATGCGCACCGGCCGCATCGACAGGACGGCGTCGACCTGGTTGGCGCTGTAATCCTGATCGCGCAACACACCGCGCAGCCGTTCCAGCAGGAAGGTGTGCAGTTCGCTACGCGCGTCCTGCAATGCGTGATCGGGCGAAAAGGCGGCGATCCCGGCGTCGATGAGTTCGTCGAGCCGCAGCGTCAGTCTGCCTTCCAGGAGTATCCGCAGCACGCCGAGCGCGGCGCGGCGAAGGCCGAAGGGATCCTTGTCGCCGGTCGGCGCATTGCCGATGCCGAACATGCCGACCAGCGTTTCGATCTTGTCGGCCAGCGCGACCGCGGTTGCCACCGGGCCTTGCGGCAGCGCGTCGCCAGCGAATCGCGGCCAGTAGTGTTGCGCGATGGCGTCGGCGACCGTGGCAGCTTCGCCGTCGTGCAGTGCGTAGTAGCGGCCCATCGTACCCTGCAATTCGGGAAACTCGCCGACCATGTCGGTGACCAGGTCCGCCTTGGCCAGCATCGCAGCGCGGTCGACCTGCGCCGCATCGGCACCGGTCCGAGGCGCGATAGCGGCGGCGATCGCGCGGACCCGTCCGACGCGATCGAGCTGGCTGCCGAGCTTCTGCTGATAGACCACGCTGGCGAGGCGCGGTAGCCGGGCCTCCAGCCGCGACGAACGATCCTGGTCGTAGAAGAACTTGGCGTCGGCGAGGCGTGCGCGCAGCACGCGTTCGTTGCCGTGGACGATCACCGCGGGATCGTCGGTGACGACATTGCTGACCAGCAGGAAGCGATGCCGGAGTTTGCCGGAGGCGTCGGCGAGCGCGAAATACTTCTGGTTCTGCTGCATGGTCAGGATCAGGCATTCCTGTGGCACGTCGAGGAACGCCCGGTCGAACGTGCCCGCGTATACCGCGGGCAGCTCGACCAGCGCGGTCACCTCGTCGAGCAGCGCGTCGGGCATGATCACCTGCGCCTGTTCGGATGCATGCCCGAGCGCGCCCACGATCTGCGCGCGCCGTTTGGCGAAGCTCGGCGTGACCTTGCCTTCGGCTTCGAGCGTCGGTTCGTAGGCCTCCGCGCTCGCGATGTCCAGAGCCCCGCGGGACAGGAAACGATGACCGGCGCTGGTTCGCCCGGCTTCAAGCCCCAGCGCCGTTACAGGCACGATGTCATGGCCATGCAAGGCGACCAGCCCGCGAGCGGGACGGACGAATTTCTGGTCGTTGTAATAGCCGTCAGCGCCGGCGTAGCTCATCACCTTGGCGATCGGCAGGCCGGCGATTGTGTCGTCCAGGGCCACTTGGAGCCCGCGTGCGAGCGGCTGGCCTTTCGCCAAGCGACGCAGGTAGACGTAGTCGGCCTTGCCGTCGGAGCCGACGTACACCGCGTCGGGACCGTCCTTCGCGTCGAGCGAATCGGTCGCCAGGTGCGCTCGGCCGAGACCGGCAAGCTTCTTCTTCAGCGCTTCGCTGACGTGACCAGACGCGTCGCGCGCGACTTTGGCGGGCATCAACTTCTCGACGATCTCGTCGTCGGGCGCGACGGCGCGTATGTCTGCGATCGAGACGGCCAGGCGACGTGGCGTCGCGTACGCGCTGACTTTGCTGTCGCGGCCTCGGAATTTTCCCTTTGCCAGACCTTGCGCGATGCCGTCAGCGAACGCTTCGCCCAGCCGCTTCAACGATTTCGGTGGCAGTTCCTCGGTACGCAGCTCGACCAGCAGCGTTGCGGTTTCGGCCATCACGCGACCCTGCGCCGTGCTTCGGGCAACATCGGGAAACCCAGCGCCTCGCGCGCCTCGACGTACGCCTGCGCCACCAGCCGCGACAGCGTGCGAATCCGCCCGATGTATCCCGCGCGTTCGGTCACCGAAATCGCGCCCCGTGCATCGAGCAAGTTGAAGGTGTGCGCCGCCTTGAGGATCATCTCGTAGCCCGGCAGCGGCAGCTTCGCTTCGAGCAGTCTCTTCGCCTCGCTTTCGAACAGCGCGAACTGGTCGAAGAGCTTCGGTACATTGGACTGTTCGAAGTTGTACGTGGACTGCTCGACCTCGTTCTGGTGATAAACGTCGCGATAGGTCAGCTTGCGCTCGACGCCATTGTCGTTCGATACCGTCCACACCAGGTCGAAGACGTTCTCAACGCCCTGGAGGTACATCGCGAGACGTTCAAGACCGTAGGTGATCTCACCGGTGATGGGATCGCAGTTGAGCCCGCCGACCTGCTGAAAATACGTGAACTGGGTGACTTCCATGCCGTTGAGCCAGACTTCCCAGCCCAGACCCCACGCGCCGAGCGTCGGATTCTCCCAGTCGTCCTCGACGAAGCGCACGTCGTTCTGCTTCAGGTCGAAGCCGAGTGCGGCGAGCGATCCCAGGTAGAGATCGAGGATGTCGTGCGGCGACGGCTTGAGCACGACCTGAAACTGGTAGTAGTGCTGCATGCGATTCGGATTTTCGCCATAGCGCCCATCCTTGGGTCGACGCGACGGCTGCACGTACGCCGCCTTCCACGGCTCGGGGCCGAGCGCGCGCAGGAAGGTGGCGGTATGCGAGGTGCCCGCGCCGACCTCCATGTCGTAGGGCTGCAGCAACGCGCAGCCTTGCGCGCCCCAGTAATCCTGGAGCCTGAGTACAACCTGCTGAAACGTTAGCATCGGGGTGCGCAGCTGGGCGGGAAGAGGTTGATTTTACGGGAGGAACGGGCCAGCGACCAAACGCGCCTGCAAGAGCTTCAGTTCGCGCGCACGCGCGAGCGCAGCCAGGTTGCGCCGGCGAGCGCCAGCGCGACGATCACCGAGAGCGCGTCGCCGACACGCACATACGGCGTCAGGCCGCTGCGTCCGGTGACCTTGCCATCGAGGATGCCTCGCGTGAACCAGGGCAGGCGTGCTTGCTCGACGCCGCGATGATCGATGATCGAAGTGATCCCGGTATTGGTGGCGCGCAGCATCGGACGCCCGGCCTCGAGCGCGCGCATCTGCGCGATCTGCTCGTGCTGCTCCGCGGCGAGCGAGCGTCCGTACCACGCATCATTGGTGACGTTGACCAGCAGCGTGGCGTCGGGCACCCGGCGCGCGAGCTCGCCGCCGAAAGCGTCCTCATAGCAGATGTTCATGGCGAGCCGCTCACCGGCCACCGCAAAGGGCTCCTGGTCGGCCGCACCCGGCGTCTGGTCGGCCAGCGGAATCGAGAGCACGTTGCGAATGATCCATCCGAAGACTGCCTTGCCGGGGATGGTCTCGCCGAAGGGCACCAGATGATGCTTGCGATAGATCTGCAATGGCGCGGTGCCAAGGCTCACGACGCTGTTGAAGTAGCGGTCGTCTTCGCCGGCACTGGGGCGCGGTTCGAAGAAGAACATGCCGACCAGCAGGTCGCCGCCGTTTTTCGTCGCTGCTTCGCGCAACAGCGCGACGTACTCGGGCGACACCTCGTCGGCAAACATCGGCAGCGCGCTCTCGGGGAGCACGATCAGCCTGCCCGTCGCACGCCGCGTCAGGTCGGCGTAGATCGCCAGCGTGTTGTCGCGATACTCGGGGTGAAACTTGAGTTCCTGCTCGATATTGCCCTGAACCAGGCTGACCGCGAGCGGCTCGCCGGCGGGACGAGTCCACTCGAGCGTCGACAGCGCAAATCCCGCGCCCCACAGCGCCACTGCAGCGACGATCGCGAGCAGCGCGCCGCGCGCGCGCCGCGCTTCGATCTCCAGCATCGCGTACACCAGCAGGGCCGCGCAGATGGCGTAGGCGAGGCTGACGAGCAACACGCCGCCGATCGGCGCGTAGCCCGACAGCGGCGTGCCCATGGTCGCGTAGCCGACCGACAGCCAGCCGAATCCGGACAACACCCAGCCACGCAGCCACTCGGCGAGCACCCAGGCGGTCGCGCCGAATGCCAGCCGGGGCGCCGATTCGACTGTCGTGAACCGGGCGGTCGCCCAGCCGGCCAACGCCGGGAACAAGGCGAGGTACGCGCAAAAACCCGCGGTGCCGATGACCGCGAGCACCGCGGGCATCTCGCCGAAGGTCGACAGCGCGACATACACCCACGAGACGCCGGCGCCAAACAGGCCGAGGCCAAAGGCAAAGCCGATCCATGCGGCGGCGCGTGGCGTGCGGCACGCTCGCCAGAGCAGGAACAGTCCGCCGAGCGTGAGCAGCGGCAGCGCCCACGCGCCGAAGGGCGCGAAGCCGAAGACGGTAAGAACTCCCAGCAGCAGCGCCGCGAACGCCGGAAGCGTCGCCGACATCAGCTCTCGCCCGAAGGCGTTGCCGGCCTCGCTTGCGACGCCACGCGTTCCACCTGCAGCGTATAGATGCGGCGGCTGTCGGCGCGGATCACCTTGAAGCGGAAGCTTCCGATCGCGGTCGCTTCGCCGCGCTTGGGCAGCCGTCCGAATGCCTGCAGAACGAGCCCGCCGACGGTGTTGAACTCGTCGCGGGAGAAATCGCTGCCCATGGTCTCGTTGAAGTCGGCAATCTCGGTTTGCGCCTTCACCCGGTAGGCGCCGCTGGCGTCGGGGATGATGTTGTCTTCGGCTTCGTCGAAGTCGTACTCATCCTCGATGTCGCCGACGATCTGCTCGAGTACGTCCTCGATCGTCACCAGCCCCGACACGCCGCCGTATTCATCGACGACGATGGCGATGTGGTTGCGGTTGGCTCGAAAATCGCGCAGCAGCACGTTCAGTCGCTTCGACTCGGGCACGAACACCGCCGGGCGCAGCGTGTCGCGCAGCACGAAGCCCTCGGGCCTGGCGTAGAAATTGAGCAATTCCTTGGCCAGCAGGATGCCGACGACGTCGTCCTTGGATTCGCCAATCACCGGAAAGCGCGAGTGCCGCGTCTCCATCACGAAGGGGATGAACTGCGACGGGTCCTCGTCGATCGACACGACGTCCATCTGGGCGCGCGGGATCATGATGTCGCGCACCGTCATCTCGGAGACTTGCAGCGCACCTTCGATGATCGACAGGGCGTCCGCGTCGAGCAATTTGTGCTCGAACGCGCCGTGCAGGATGTCGAGCAGGCCCTCGCGGTCTTCGGGCTCGCGCGTGAGGAATGCCGACAGGCGCTCGAGCAGCGTCGGCTTCAGCGTGTCGCGATCGGGTGCGTCGGAGCTCACGTGCGGGCGCGACGGGTGACCGCGTAGGGATTGGCAAAACCCAGCCCGGCAAGGACGGCGACTTCGCGCGCTTCCATGCGCTTTGCCGCCGTTGCCCGATGGTGATCGTAACCTTGCAGATGCAGCATGCCGTGAACGACCAGATGCGCGCAGTGGGCGGCGAGCGCCTTGTCCTGCGCCCGCGCTTCGCGTCTCAACACCGGCGCGCACAGCACGATATCGCCTCCCTTGACATCATCGTACACGAACGCAAGCACGTTGGTGGCGTCGTCCTTGCGCCGGTACGCGCGGTTGAGCGCGCGCCCCTCGGCGGTGCCGACAAAGCGCAGCGTGACGCTGGCGTCGCCCTCGAGCGCGGCGGCTACCCAGCGGCGCAGTGCCGGTCGCGTGGGCAGGCCGTCGGCCTCGACGGCGTACTGGACACAGAGCGACAGTCGAGTGCGCCCGGTCCCGGTCACGATGCAGTCTCGGCGGCGATGGCGCGCGCGCGTTCGAGCAGCAGAGAATACAGCGGGACGAGGTCCGCGTCGGCGAGCGCGAGCAGGTTATCCGCGACGTAGATTTCCGTGCTCGATGCGTCGGGCCCCTGGCCAGGCGCGGCGCGACCCAGCAGCCATGCGCCGTGCGCTGCCGCGAGCTCGTCGCGTGCCGCGGTGAGCGCTGCTTGCGGCACCGGGAAATGCAGGTGAAACATGTTGACCTGCGGCGGATCCGGCACGACGGCGATGCCGTCGATGGCGCGCAGGGCCGCGGCGAAGCTTTGTGCACGGTCCCGATACGCCGGCATTTTCTTCAATTGCGCATCGAAGCGCATCGCCGCGGACGCCACCAGCGGATGCAGCTGCACCAGCGTTCCGCCCTGGCGCCGCCGCCAGACGCGAGCATCGGCGATGAACTCTTCCGGGCCGAGCAGCATCGCTCCGGCCAGTCCCCCGATGCCCTTGTAGAACGATACGTACACCGAATCGAAGAGTGCGCAGATCTCGGCGAAGGTGCGCGGCGCGTAAGCCTCGCGCGCTTCCCACAGCCGCGCGCCGTCCATGTGCAGCCGGGTGCCGCGTGCGCGGGCGGTTTCGGCGATGCGCACGAGTTCGTCCCATGTGGGCAACTGGCCGCCGATTTCGCGCGCCGGCAGTTCGAGCAGCAGCGCCGCAAGGCGCTCCGGACAGTCCGCGAGATCGCCCGCCTTGGTCGGCCGGTCCCGCAGTCCCAGCAGCGTCGCCTGCAGCTGATGCAGGTGCTTATAGGCCTGTTCTTCGTGCAATTCGAGGTGCGACGTCGGATGCATCGCGAAGTGCCGCGTGCCTGCGCGCTCGCACCACAGGCGCAGCGCGATCAATTGCGCCATCGTGCCGCTGATCATGAATGCCGCGGCGGGCTTGCCGAGCAGCGCGGCCACCCGGGCTTCGAACGCGCCGATCAGTTCGCCGCTGCCGTAGCGATCTGCCGGATGTTGCCCGTCGCGGCACCATTCGCCGACTCGAATCAGGTCCTGTCCGGGCGCGCTCGATGCGGAGCCGGAAACGTGAATGGCGCAGCCGAGGCGCAACGCCTCCTGAGCGTCGGGCATGGCTCAGCGACCCGGCGACGGCGGCGCGCCAGGCGCGTCGATGCGCTCGCTGTGCGTCTGCTGCTCGTAGGCGCTGATGATCTTCTGCACCAGCGGATGGCGGACCACGTCGGCGCTGGTGAAGTCGGTGAACGCGATACCGCGCACGTCCTTGAGCACGCGGCGGGCCTCGATGAGCCCGCTCTTCTGGCTGCGCGCCAGGTCGATTTGCGTGACGTCGCCGGTGATCACCGCCTTGGTGCCGAAGCCGATGCGCGTGAGGAACATCTTCATCTGCTCGGGCGTGGTGTTCTGTGCTTCGTCGAGGATGATGAAGGAGTGGTTGAGCGTACGCCCGCGCATGTACGCGAGCGGCGCGATCTCGATGGTATTGCGCTCGAACAGCTTGGCGGTCTTGTCGAAGCCCATCAGGTCGTAGAGTGCGTCGTAGAGCGGGCGCAGATACGGATCGACCTTCTGCGCCAGGTCGCCGGGCAGGAATCCCAGCCGCTCGCCTGCCTCGACCGCGGGGCGCACCAGTACCAGGCGCTTGACCAGGTCGCGCTCGAGCGCATCGACCGCGCACGCGACCGCGAGATAGGTCTTGCCGGTGCCCGCCGGGCCGATGCCGAAAGTGATGTCGTGGTCCTGGATGTGCTTGAGGTACTGGCTCTGGTTGGGTGTGCGGCCATGCAGGTCGGCGCGACGGGTGCGCAGTTCTGGCGCGTCGGAGTCGCTCGCTGCGTTGCCGCGCTGCGTCGCCAGTTCCACCAGGCCGAGCTGAATGTCATCCACCGTGAGAGGCGACCTGGCCTGCGAGTAGAAGCGTTGCAGCGCCGCCGCCGCGTGCTCGCGCTGCGGCAAGTCTCCGCGCACGGTGAACGCCGCGCCGCGACGGGCAATGGTCACGTCGAGTGCCGCCTCGATCTGGCGCAGGTTGGCGTCGAGCGCGCCGCATAGATTCGCGAGCGCGCGGTTGTCGACCGGCGCGAGGGTCAGTTCGGTGCTGGCAACCTTCAAGTTGGCTCAGATGCCCTGCCGTTGCAGCGGCGCCTTGAGCGCCTCGTCGAGCGTGGTCAGGCTCTCGGCGACGTGCGCCTGCGATTCCTTCGACCAGCGTTTCACCGGCGCTGCCTTGAGCTCGTCGCGCAGCGCGCGCGCATCCTGGCGCAGCAGCGCGCGCGCATCGGCCGGGGTCGACGGCGACGCGCGCACCAGCGCGGTGGCGATGCGCGCCAGATGCTCGCGCTGCAGGCTGCGGCGCAGCGCGGTGATCTCCTGGCCGGTCCTGAGTTCGACCCAGATCGAGCGATGCAGCGAGCCATAGAGTTCCGCCAGGTGGAAGCCGCCCTTCGGATCGTCGAGCTTGACCTCGCTGTCGATGATGCGCTGCGCGACGCCGTCGCTCATCAGCTGGCCGAGGACATCGCGCTGGATCTTGAGCACCTGGCCAGGCAGCGAATAGTCGACGCCGGGGCTCGAGAACAGGTCGCTGCCGTCCAGGTAGTCGACCTGAAGGCGCCGCATGAACGCCGGTTTGAAGCGAAAACTGTCCGCCGAGAACAGCCCCGTCTCGATGATGTCGAGCGCTTCGCGCTGTTGGGCTGCGGTTGCGGGATTGAGCGGCGGGTGCGGACTGCCCGCGTGATCGCGCGACGTGGCCACGCCGCCGATGTACTTGGCGACCGTCGCCGACGATTGGCCGATGACGATCAGGCCGCGGCCGACGGTGCGACGCAGGACCACGTAACTTTCGCCATCCTTGAGTTCGCGGTCCTGCCAACGATCCCATAGTTCGCGCGCGAGCAACAGGCGACGCCGCGCGAAGCGCAGCGGGTCACTGGAAAGATCGCCCTGGTTGGCCTCGGGGTCGATGCCGAAGCTGCTGTCTTCGTCGGTGGCGTAGGCCAACAGCGGCTCGCTGCTGCGCGCGGCGATCTTGCGCAGATCCGCGGCCTCCTGCTCGGGCGCAATCTCCCGGTATCCGTAGTCGATCGCCCAGTAATCGTACGGACCAAGCGTCGTCATGCCGTAGGTGCCCTGGCGTTCACCGGGCAGCGCGAGGTTGATTGCGTTGTACTCCATGACCGAGCCGGCGATGCCGTTGACCCGCGTGAACTCGACATCGTTCAATTGTTGCTGCGAGTAAACCGTCGATGCGCGGAAATTGTGCCGCAGGCCGAGTGCATGACCCACTTCGTGCATGGTGACGTCCTTGAGGCCGGCGAGCGCGAATTCCTCCGCTTCCGGACCGTCCGGATCGAGCTCGCCACGCGCCTCGAGCAGGTCCAGCGAGAAATTGACCTCCTGGCCGACATACTCCTGCAGGAAGCACAAGCGTTCAGGATGCTGCAGGTAGCCGGTCGTCGCGGGCGCAGCAACCTGCTCGATGCGCTGGAAGCGGCGATTGCGCAGCAGCGCGGGATCGATGCCGATGGCGGAAGCCAATATTTCGCCCGTTCGCGGATCGGTCTGCATTTGTCCGACTCCGCCGAACTGGGGCCGCGCCGTGGTCACCCAGCGAATCGTCACATGGCGTGTGTCGCGCGCGTCGACATCGCTGTCGTCGGACACGATCTTCGCCTGCAGCGCATTGCGGAAGCCGGCCTTCTCGAACGCCTTGTTCCATTCGAGCACGCCGTCGACGATGGTCTGGCGATACTTGACCGGCACGTTGCGGTCCACCCAGAACACGATCGGCTGCTTCGGTTCGGACAGCGCCGCCTGCGGATCCTTTTTCTCAAGACGCCAGCGCTGGATGAACGTGACTTTCGGCGTGAGCCTGCTGTCGTTGCCAAAGTCGAAGCGCTCCTCCTGGAAATAGCCGACGCGCGCATCGGCAACGCGCGGGCGCATGGGCTGTTCGGGAAGCCTGGAAATGTTGTAGCTGAAGCCGAGAAAGAGGCTCCGGATGTCGGGCACCGTTGCCGGCGGCTGGGTCGCAAAGCCCGCTCCGGGCGGCGGCTGGCTGATGCGCTGCAATGTGTAATGCGCGTTGACGTCGATGCCGACCAGATCCGGCGTGGCGCGCGCACTGGTGATCGACGAGTTGCGACCGTCGAATGAGTACGGCTGACGGAAAGTACGCTCGAGCATGCCGTTGGCGCCGGGAATGTCGGCGAAGAGGAGCGAGTTCGCCTCGATGAGCACCGACTTGCGCTCGGGATGCGGCTGACTCGCCACCGCAGCGCCCGACAGCAGGCTGTTGGAGAAGGCCTCGCCGACCGCGCGGGCTTCAGGCGTGTTGGGCGCGGCGAAGTACTCGGTGTTGCGTGCGATCAACTGGACCTGGGTATGGCTCAAGCGGTGGAAGGTCGCAATGTAACTGTCGAGCATCAGGCCGCCGTAGAACCATTTCTCGCCGAGGCCGCTCGCAAATCGGAAATTGAAGAAGAACGGCTGGTCGAATTGCTCGGGCGCGATTTCGATCCAGACCTTGTCGTCGCGCTCGTAGATATTGAAGAAGCCCGGCGTCAGCTTCGCGCCCTTGATCACCTCGGCAAAGGGCTTTTGCTGAGCCAGCGCGACGACCGCCGCCGCTGCCGCCGCGGCAGCACTGGCTGCCGGGGAGGGGTTGCCTGCGCCGGGCGCGCGTGGGGCGCCGTTGGCGCCAGCACTCGCCGTGGCTGCACCAATCGCCGCCGCCGCGGCGACGCTCGTGGTCGACTCCGCAGTGGGCGCCGGCGGCGCGGTGGCGCAGCCCGTCAACGCTGCAGCGTACGCGACGATTACGGTGGTGATGGCAGTGTTGCGAATTTCGCGCATGGACAAATCCTTGGTCTGTAGGTGCATTGGGCGCGCTTGCCGACGCGCGCCCGCCACGCTGCCTACGCGGAGCCGACCAGTTCGCCGCGCAGCGAGTGGGCACGCGCGGCAGTAATTGTGACGTCGGCCTGACGGCCAATCAGACCGGCAGTTCCGGGAAAGTTCACGACACGATTGCAGTCGGTCCTGGCCGCCAGATCGCCGGCCGATTTGGCGGCGTGGCCGGTGACCAGCACCCGCTCGACGCGGCCCACCATGCCGGCGCTGCGCTCGCGATAGGTCGCGTCCAATGCCGCCTGCAGACGCTCCAGGCGGGCCTGTGCAATCTCCAGGGGTACGGGATCGGCAAAACCCGCCGCCGGCGTACCGGGTCGCGGGCTGTACAGGAAACTGTAACTGCCGTCGAAGCCGATCTCCTCCACCAGCCGCATGGTCTGTTCGAAATCGGCTTCGGTCTCGCCCGGGAAGGCGACGATGAAATCCGATGTCAGCGCCAGGCCGGGGCGCGCCGCGCGAAGCCGGCGCACGATGGACTTGTACTCCAGCGTGGTATAGCCGCGCTTCATCGCCGCGAGTATCCGGTCCGAGCCCGACTGCACCGGTAGATGCAGGTGAGAAGCGATCTTGGGCACGCTGCAATAGGCGTCGATGAGTCGCTGCGTCATGTCGCGCGGATGCGAAGTCGTATAGCGGATGCGCAGCAGGTCGTCGAACTCGGCGAGGTATTCGAGCAGCGTGGTCAGGTCGGCCGTGGCGCCGCCCGTCCCCATCGGGCCGCAATAGGCG
Source organism: uncultured beta proteobacterium (assembly GCA_963741315.1). Lineage (GTDB taxonomy): Bacteria > Pseudomonadota > Gammaproteobacteria > Burkholderiales > Casimicrobiaceae > PALSA-1003. Next base: position 199,599 of record CAVUHK010000001.1, on the reverse strand, counting down.
TTGACGTTCTGCCCCAGCAGGGTGATTTCCCTGACTCCCTGATCGACGAGGTCGGCGACTTCGGTGAGTACGTCGTCGAACGGTCGCGACACTTCTTCGCCGCGCGTGTAGGGAACCACGCAGAACGAGCAGTACTTGCTGCAGCCTTCCATGATCGACACGAACGCGGCCGGCCCATCGACGTGCGCGGGCGGCAGGTGGTCGAACTTCTCGATTTCCGGAAAGCTGATGTCGACCTGCGGCAATCCGGTTTGCCGGCGCCGTGCGATGAGCGCGGGCAGCCGGTGCAGCGTCTGCGGCCCGAAGACGATGTCGACATACGGAGCGCGCGCTACGATGCCCGCGCCCTCCTGGCTGGCGACACAGCCGCCGACGCCGATGATCAGCGCGGGATTGGCGATCTTGAGTTCGCGCACGCGGCCCAGGTCGTGGAACACACGCTCCTGTGCGCGCTCGCGCACCGAACAGGTGTTGAACAGAATGACGTCGGCGTCGGCAGGGTGCGCCGTCAGTTCGAGGCCATCGGCCGCATGCAGGACGTCGGCCATCTTGCCCGCGTCGTACTCGTTCATCTGGCAACCGAAGCTGCGGATGTATAGCTTGCGACTCATTTGCGAACTGAGGAAGAAACCGGCGGTGGCCACGGCAAGTCTTTGAAGGGGCAACGATTATAGCAGCTGCGCGGCCTCCGCGTCAGGCCTGCCCGGCGGCCGCTATAATGTGCGCCGCAGGTGTCCGCGGGGCGCGAAAACGCGCCGCGGGTGAAACGGGAAGCCGGTGCACTGAGGAGCGATGCTCCACAGCCATTCCGGCGCTGCCCCCGCAACGGTAGGCCAGTGCGGGTCGCTCAAGCAACGCCACTGCTCGCGCAAGTTCGAGTGGGAAGGCCGGCGACCAAGACTGGCAAGCCCGGAGACCGGCCTGCAACCGGAGTGCGCACCAACTCATTGGCGCGCGCGCCGGACCTTGCCACATCGCGGGAGGCGGTGTCCGGTCGGACGCTCGCTCCTGCGCGCGCATTCCGCCCGTTCGTTTGTCTCCGCGCTGTCCGATTCACCGCCGTGCGGGGATGCACGGATTTTGCGGAGAACGCCTCATGCTCTACCCCTCGCCGTGGCGCAAGGCCACGCTCGCCGGTGCGTTCGGCGCCACGTTCTGCATGTCGACTGTCTCGGCCCAGCCGGCGCCAGTGCCGACGCCGCTCGACCCGGTGGTGGTGACCGCGGCGCGCACACCGCAGTTGCTCGATCAGTCGCTCGCCGACGTGACGGTGATTGGCCCGGATGAAATCGCGCGCGCCGGTGCGCAGAGCCTCGCCGAATTGCTGCAGCGGCAACCCGGTGTGCAGATCGTGGCCAATGGCGGGCCGGCCACCACCACCGGCGTGTTCCTGCGCGGCGCCAACGCCAACCAGACGCTGGTGCTCGTCGACGGGTTGCGTGTCGGCGCGTCGAGTTCGGGCACCACCGCGTTCGAAGCCATTCCGCTCGCCCAGATCGACCACATCGAAATCCTGCGCGGACCGGCGGCAAGCCTCTACGGCGCAGATGCGATCGGCGGCGTGATCCAGATCTTCACGCGCAACGGCGGCAATGCGTTCGCCGCGAACGCCAGCGCGGGCTATGGCACCTACAACACCAGCCAATTCTCGGCCGGTGCGTCCGGCAGCGAGGGCCCGTGGCGCTTCGCGGTGCAGGGCGGATACAACCAGAGCTCCGGCTTCAACGCGATCTGGAATCCCGCGAACTTCAGTTACAACGCCGATCGCGACGGCTACACCAACGGCAGCGGCAGCGGCCGCCTCGCCTACACCTTCGCTCCAGATCAGGTGCTTTCGGGGCAGTTCTTCTACAGCCGCATGAACGCGCAATTCGATGCCGGTGCGGACTACGACGACCGCACCATCACGACCGTACAAACGTGGTCGGTGGCCAGCCGCAACCGGCTGGCGACGTTCTGGAAGAGCATTCTCGAGGCGGGAGAATCGAGCGACGATAGCCGCTCGCAAACCGGCTTCGGATCGTCGCAATTCAAGACGGTGCAGCGCCAGTACACATGGCAGAACGACTTCACCGTGCCGTTGGGTGCGCTGTCGGTGGCGCTGACGCGTCGCGAGGAGCGCCTCGATACCGACGCCGGATTTCCGGTCACAACACGCAACACCAACGCCATCGTCGGCGTCTACCAGCTGCAGTACGGTCCCAACGCGCTGCAGGCGAACCTTCGTCGCGACGACAGTTCGCAGTACGGCGGGCATACGTCCGGGTCGCTCGCGTACGCGTACACCATCGTGACCGGATTGCGCGCGAGTGCAAGCTACGGAACCGGTTTCAAGGCGCCAAGCTTCAATGACCTCTACTTTCCATTCTTTTCCAATCCCGACCTGCAACCGGAAACGGCGCGCAATGTCGAAGTCGCGCTGCGCTATTCGAACAGCCAGGTCAATGTCGGCGTCGTCGCCTACCGGAATCGGGTGAGCGACCTGATCGTGTTTGGCTGCGATGCCGATTTCAATTGCGCGCCTCAGAACGTCGCGGCGGCAACGCTGGAAGGTGTCACCCTGGAACTGCAGGGCATCTTCGGCGACACCGCGGTGAAGGGCAGCGCCGATTTCGCGCGGCCATACGACGACGCGACCGGCAACCTGTTGCCTCGGCGGGCACGCCGCTACGGTAGCCTCGGAGTGACGCAGACCATCGGCGCGCTGCAGGTCGGCGTCCAGGTCGTGGCATCGTCGGCGCGCTACGACGACGCCGCGAATACGCGGCGCATGGGTGGGTATGCGCTGGTCAATCTGAATGCGGAGTACGCATGGACCCGGCAGTGGGCACTGTTCGCGGTGTTGAGCAATGTCCTCGACAAGCACTACGAACTGGCCGCCGACTACAACACCATGGGCGCCAATTTCTTCGGTGGCGCGCGTTACCGGTTCTAAAGCGATGCGTTACGCCCCGCTGTTGCCCCTCATGCTCGCCGCCGCTGTCAACAGCGCGTCGGCTGCAGTGGTCGCGTTCGATGCCAGCGGCGCGCAAGTGACGCTCTCGGCGCCCGCGCGACGAGTGATCAGCCTCGCGCCGCATGCGACCGAGTTGCTCTTCGCTGCCGGGGCGGGCGATGACGTCGTCGGCGTGCTCTCGCCTGCCGACTGGCCGCCCGAGGCCGCGAGCCGCCCGCGGGTCGGCGATTCGGGCGCGATCAACCTCGAGGGCATCCTCGCGCTCAAGCCGGACCTGGTGGTGACGTGGCCCTATCTGGCGCCGGCGCAGGTGGAACGCCTGCGTGCAATGGGCATTCCGGTCTACCTGTCCAATCCGCGAACTATTGATGCAATCGCCGACGACATCGAACGCCTTGGCGCGCTCACCGGACATGTCGGCGTGTCAGGCAGGGTGGCGGCGGCGTTTCGCGCGCGGGTCGCCGCGGCGCGCCGTCGCGTGGATGGCGGCGCACGCGTCCGGGTGTTTTATGAAATCTGGAACCAACCGCTGTACACCGTCGGCGGCGACCACCTGATCACCGCGGCGCTCAACCTGTGCGGCGGCGAAAACGTGTTCGCCGCGCTGGCGGCGCCGGCGCCACAGGTCAGCGTCGAGTCGGTGCTCGCCGCGGCCCCCGACGCCATCATCGCCGGTGCGGATCGGGGTGAACGGCCGGTGTGGCTCGATGCGTGGCTTGCGTGGCCCGATCTGCCCGCGGTCGCGCGCGGCAATCTTCTAGTAGTCGACGCGAACCTGCTGCATCGCTCCGGGCCGCGCTTCGTCGACGGCGTCGAGCAGCTGTGCGCGACGGTGGCGACCGCGCGCGCCAACGCGCCGCGCGGTGCGCGTTGACACGACGGACGCGAATCGGAACATGCGCAGTCGGCGCGCGCCGCCGGCAATCCGCCAGTGGCCTATAATTTGTCCTTGGCAAGCCGGGGAAGGACACTGCCCGGCGTGCGTTCCACGGGGTTGCGGCAGCGATGAACAAGGCATTTACGCGCGAGAACGACGCCGAAGCCGATGACGGCGATGCCGACGTAGATGACGTCTCGTTGCCGGCGGGCACCAAGAACTACGTGACGCCGGGCGGCTTCCAGCGCCTGAAGGCCGAACTCGACGCTCTGGTCGATCACGAGCGCCCCGCGATGGTCTCGACCGTCGCGTGGGCAGCGAGCAACGGCGATCGTTCCGAAAATGGCGACTACATCTACGGCAAGAAGCGCTTGCGCGAAATCGACCGGCGTATCCGCTTCCTCGTTCGCCGGCTCGATCGCGCCGAGGTCGTCGATCCGCTGGCGAGACGAGATGCCGACGACGCGGATCGCGTGTTTTTCGGCGCGACCGTTATCGTGCGCGATCGTGGCGGGCTCGATCGCACGGTGAGCATCGTCGGCGTCGACGAAATCGACACCCGGCGCGGCTACATCAGCTGGATGTCGCCGATGGCGCGCGCGCTAATCAAGGCGCGCGAAGGCGACATCGTGCCGCTGCGTACGCCAGGTGGCGACGAGGAACTCGAGATCCGCGAAGTTCGATACGAGCCGCTGGATACGACGGGTGAGCGCGCGAGCGGTTGACGCGTTCGAATTCTTCCGCCTATAGTCGCCCATGGATTCGGAAATCTCCGCCCTCGAACACAAGGTTGCCGCACTCCTCGCCGACTATCACCGGCTGCGCGCCGAGAACGAATCGCTGCAGCGCGAGCTGGTACGCGCTCACGAACAGGGACGCGCGCTGGCCGCGCGGATGCAAGCCGCGTCGACGCGCCTGGATTCGTTGTTGCAGCAGCTGCCCGCGTCGGCCAACCAGTCGTGAGCGAAACCGCGACCATGCTCGACGTGACCATTCTCGGTCGCGAGTATCGCGTTGCCTGCAAGCCCGCCGAGCGCGAAGAACTCCTGAAGGCCGTGCAGTTCCTCGACCAGCGCATGCGTGAGATCCGCGATGCGGGCAAGATCGCCGGCACCGAACGCATTGCGGTCATGGCGGCACTGAACATCGCGCACGAGCTGCTTGGCGCGAAGGGCGGCGCTGTGTCCGCCGGGGCCGCAAACAGTTTTGACACCGCCGCCGTTCAGCGTAGAATTTCCGCAATGCAGTCGGCCATCGATCGTGCGATGGCGGATCAGGACAAGCTGATCTAGGGGCTGCGCCGATTGTCCCCTGCGGTGTTCGAACTGGCTCTATGTTCTTTGAACCAATGCTAACTTAGCGAGGTTGCCAAGCCTTTATGGGCCGGTGTGCGCTCCCTACGCGGAAGCGCCTGATGGCCCTGGCAGGCGACCCTCTTGAACCGCGGTTCAAGACCTGGGTCGGTACGGCACAGGTGGGGGACTCACTTCAGCAACGGCACTGCGCAAGCGGCGCCGTTTTCTTTCCGTGTGCCGCCGACTGTGTTGAGAAGCTCTTTGAACTGCGAGATCTGCAGGAGGCAATATGAAGAAACTGTTGTTGGCAATGCTACTGGCGGTGTGTTCCGTTTCTGCATTTGCCGCCGGTCCCTCTGAACGCAAATTCATCCGTGAAGGCATGAGTGAGGGGGACGTTCTGGTAAACATCGGCAAGCCGGACAGCGAAAGTATCGACTCGGGAGGCGGCGCAACGGTCACTGTCAAGCGGTGGATCTATTTGCCAACGTATGGCGATGACCGGATGCTCACGACGATCGTGATTCGTGAGGGAAAGGTCGTCGAGGTTACGCGCCGGCAGACGCAATAGTGCTGAGAGTATGGTGAGCCTTGCGAACTCGACGACCTAACGTCACGCTTTCTGCAGTCCGGCACGACGCGAATACTCAGGCTGATGCGGGGTAGACGATGCGCTACTGGCTGATGAAATCCGAACCCGATGACGTCTCCATCGACGATCTCGCGGCGATGCCCAAGAAGACCGTCGCCTGGTACGGCGTGCGCAACTACACCGCGCGCAATTACATGCGCGACCAGATGCAGCTCGGCGACCTGGCCTTCTTCTACCACTCCAGCTGTCCCGAGCCGGGCATCGCAGGCATCGTCCGCGTGAGCAAGCTTGCCTACCCCGACGCGTCGCAGTTTGACCGGAAAAGCAAGTACTACGATGCCAAGGCGACGCCCGATGCGCCGCGCTGGTTCAACGTCGAAGTCACGCTGGTGAAGAAGACGCGCCTGATCGCGCTCGCCGAGATGCGCGCCGACAAGAATCTCGCCACCATGATGGTGCTACAACGCGGCAACCGGCTCTCGATCACGCCGGTGACGGCGAAGGAGTGGAAGAGCGTCGAGCGACTGGCGTCGCGCGCGTGATCGACTGGTCGCTGTTCCCGGTATACATCACGCTGGGGGCGGTGGTCGGGTTTCTCGCTGGACTGCTTGGCATCGGTGGCGGATTCACCATCGTGCCGGTGCTGATGGAAGCGTTCGCCTACGAAGGTTTCGCCGCGACGCATGTGCTGCCGCTGGCGATCGGCACTTCGTCGGCGACGATCGTATTCACCGCATTGTCCTCGGCGCGCGCCCATCACCTCCGTGGCGCGATCGATTGGAATATTGTGCGTGCCCTGGCGCCCGGATTGGTCGTCGGTTCGCTGATCGGGCCGCAGGTCGCCAGCGTGCTGCCCATGCGTGTGCTGGCGTTCCTGGTCGGCGCCGTCATCTGGACCGCGGGCTTTCGCATGTACCTGAATCGGCCGCCCCTGGCGACGGGGGCGCTGCCCGGCAAGTGGGGACTGTTCGCGGTCGGCGTCGGCATCGGGCTGGTCGCGGGAATGGCGGGCACTGCCGGCGCATTCCTGGCAGTGCCATTCATGGTTCGCAGTAACATCAAGGTGCACACGGCCGTCGCGACCTCGGCAGCGATCGGCTGGCCGGTCGCGGTCGCGGCGACGATCAGCTACGTCATTGCCGGGTTGCGGCATGCGGATCTGCCGCCGTTTTCGCTCGGCTACGTCTACCTGCCGGCGCTCGCGGGCGTCGCCGTGGCCAGCGTCCTGCTCGCACCGCTCGGCGCGAAGGTCGCGCATGGGTGGCCGGTGGCGCGGCTGCGGCGTGCGTTCTCGCTGCTGCTGTTCGTGCTCGGCGCCTACATGCTGTGGAAATCGTTTCGCGGCTGAGGCGCCGGTCAGCCCGCTGCGTAGCGCTGCCTGAGCACGTTTTTCTCGACCTTGCCCATGGCGTTGCGCGGCAGGTCGTCGACGAAGTGCACGCGCTTGGGCACCTTGAAGCCGGCGATCTCGGACTTCAATTGCGCGATGACGCCGGCCTCGGTCAGCGTGCTGTCTTTCGCCGCGACAATGACCGCGGTGACGCCTTCGCCGAAGTCCGCGTCGGGCACGCCGATCACCGCCGACTCGACCACGCCGGCCAGCGCGTCGATGCGCTCCTCGACTTCCTTGGGATAGACATTCAGGCCGCCGGTGATGATCAGGTCCTTGGCGCGGCCAACGATGCGCAGGTAGCCGTCGGGCATTATTTCGCCCATGTCGCCGGTTTTGAAATAGCCGTCGGCGGTGAATTCCTCGGCAGTTTTTTCAGGCATGCGCCAATAACCCGAGAAGACGTTAGGCCCCTTGACCTGGATGCTGCCGACTTCTCCCGGCGCGCACGGTTGGCCGTTGGCGTGGACCACGCGCGCGCTGACACCTGGCAGCGGCAGGCCCACGCTCCCGCAGCGGCGTTCGCCGACCAGCGGATTCGACGTGTTCATGCCGGTTTCGGTCATGCCGTAACGCTCGAGGATCGCCTGTCCGGTGCGCTGCGCGAATTCGTCGAAGGTGGCAGGCAGCAGCGGTGCGGAACCGGACACGAACAGGCGGATGGTGCGGCAAGTGTCGGCGCCGAAATTGGGCTCCGAGAGCAGTCGAGAGTAGAAGGTCGGCACGCCCATCATCACCGTCGCCCTGGGTAGCGCGGCGACGACGGCGCGCGCGTCGAATTTGGCGAACCAGAGCATGCGCGCACCCGACAGCAGCGCGCAGTGGCAGGCGACGAACAATCCGTGCACGTGATAGAGCGGCAGCGCATGCAGCAGCACGTCGTCGTGGGTGAAGCCCCAGCGGTCGACCAGCGTCAGCGCATTGCTTGCGAGGTTGCGGTGGGAGAGCATCGCGCCCTTGGCGCGCCCGGTCGTGCCGGAGGTGTAGAGGATCGCTGCGAGATCGTCCGGGGCGCTTTGCGCGGGATCGAAGAGCTTCGACTGGTCGCGCGCAGCTTCCAGCAGAGTGCCGTCGCCGGCGCCAAGCGTGAACACCGTTGCCTGCGGTCGAAGCGATGCGAGCAGCGGTGCGGCATCGCCACGACCAACAATGATCGTCGGCTCGGCGTCGCCGAAGAAGTAGCCGAGTTCGCCCTTCTGATACGCGGTATTGAGCGGCAGGTAGACCAGCCCGGCGCGCAGGCACGCCAGGTAGAGCGCGAGGGCTTCCCAGCATTTCTCGACCTGGACCGCAACCCGGTCGCCGGGGTGCGCGCCGGTCGCGAGCAACGCGTGCGCGAAGCGCGCCGCGGTCGCGTCGAGTTCGCCGTAGGTGATCGTCGAGTGATCGGCGAGCAGGATGCAGGGAGCTTCCATGCGCTCGCCGAAGTGCGCGCGGAACAGTGCGTACAGGTTGGCATTCATCGCGTGCGGCTCCGGTGGACCACCCGGGCGAATTCTAACGCGGTCCGGCCACCGCGCAGGTGCGCCTTAGGCCATGCGGTGGCGCACCCCCGCCAGGCCCTTGGAGAGCAGTGGCCACACCAGCAGCACGATGGCCAGGCTGGTGATGCCGCCCACCAGCCAGTTGGAGAAAAAGATGCCCGCGGTTCCCTGCGATATCAGCATCGACTGGCGAAAGGAGTCCTCGGCCCGGTCGCCCAGCACCAGCGCCAGCACTAGAGGCGCCAGCGGATAGTCGAGTTTCTTGAACACATAGCCGACCACGCCGAACATCATCATGAACCAGATGTCGAGCATCGCGCCGTGGACCGTGTACGCGCCGATCGCGCAGATGACGATGATGATCGGAGCGATGATCGAGAAGGGCACGCGCAGGATCGCGGCGAAGAACGGCACGCAGGTCAGCACGACGATCAGGCCCGCAATGTTGCCCAGGTACATGCTGGCAATCAGGCCCCAGACGAAATCCTTCTGCTCGACGAACAGCAGTGGCCCCGGTTGCAGTCCCCAGATCAGCAAACCGCCAAGCAGCACCGCCGCGGTGGGCGAACCGGGAATGCCCAACGCCAGCATGGGCAACAGTGCCGACGTTCCGGCCGCGTGCGCAGCGGTTTCCGGTGCGACGACGCCCTCGAGTTCGCCCTTGCCGAAGTTCTTGCCGTTGGGCGACATGCGCTTAGCCACGCCGTAACTCATGAACGAGGCCGGCGTCGCGCCGCCGGGCGTGATGCCCATCCAGATGCCGATGAGCGAACTGCGCACCGATGTCATCCAGTATTTCGGCAACTTCTTCCAGGTCTCCAGAACGATCTTCATGTTGATCTTGGCCGACTTGCCGGTGAACGACAGGCCTTCTTCCATCGACAGCAGGATCTCGCCGATGCCGAACAGGCCGATGACCGCGATCAGGAAATCGAAGCCGCGCATCAGGTCGGTGAAGCCGAAGATCAGCCGCAGCTTGCCGGTGACGTTGTCCATCCCGACCGCGGCCAGCGCGAAGCCGAGCATCATCGCCGCGAGCGTCTTGAACGGCGAGCCCTTACCCATGCCGATGAAGCTGCAGAAGGTCAGCAGGTAGACGGCAAAGAACTCGGGTGGACCGAACTTGAGCGCGAATGATGCGACCAATGGCGCCAGGAAGGTGATCATGATGACCGCTACCAGTGCGCCGACGAAGGATGAGGTGAACGACGCGGTCAGCGCTTCGCCGGCGCGGCCCTTCTGCGCCAGCGGATAGCCGTCGAAGGTGGTGGCCACCGACCACGGTTCGCCCGGGATGTTGAACAATATCGACGTGATCGCGCCGCCGAACAGCGCACCCCAGTAGATGCACGACAGCATGATGATCGCGGAGGTCGGCGGCATGGTGAAGGTCAGCGGCAGCAGGATCGCCACGCCATTGGCGCCGCCCAGGCCGGGCAGCACGCCGATGATCACGCCGAGCACGATGCCGACCATCATCAGCAGGATGTTGTACGGCGAGAGCACGACCGCGAAGCCGTGGAACAGCGCACCGAGTTCTAGCAAATCGCCTCCCGCGATGGCATGACGGACCTGACTCTCGAGGGTCAGTAGCCGAGGAAACTCAACGGATCGAGCGTGCCCTTGAACAGCGGCACCTTGAACCAGACTTCGAACATCAGGAACAGGCTGACGGTCACGGCGAGCGCGACGGCGGCGCTCTTGAACCACGAGTACTTGCCCAGCCACACCATGAAGAACGCGATGTAGATCGCCGAGGCGACATAGAGCCCGACGTACTGCACGCCGACGACGTAGAGCAGCGCCGGCAACAGCACGGTCAGCACCAGTTTCAGCTTGTCGCGGGTCACGAAGCTCTCGCCCGGTGCATTCTCGTCCCGCAGCGTTTGCACCAGCGTACCGACGCTCGAAAAGCACAGCAGCAGGCCGATGTAGAACGGGAAATATCCGGACTGCGGCCCGTCGTCGCCCCAGCTCGACCCGAGCCGATGGCTGTCGAACACGACGATCGCGCCGAGCACCATGATGATCAGAGCGACGACGATTTCCATCGTGCGCATCGAAACCGCCGCGCGCTCGCCGGCGCCGGACTGTGGGTCCTGATTCATCGAAGTGATCCCTGTTTCCGATCCGAAGGGCGGCGTTGCAAACGAAAAAAAGGCCACACGGTTTTGCGTGCAGCCTGAATGGCGCGGATCAGGGTTTGGACAGGAATCCGGCTTCCTTCATCAGGTCGTAGTGGACCTTCTCTTCCCTTTCGACCCACTTGGCGTAGTCGGCGCCGGTCATGAAGGTGTCCTTGAACGCGCCCTCTTCCATGAACTTCTTCCAGTCGGGCGTTTCGCGGACCTTCTTGAACAGGTCGACATAGAAATCGACCTGCTCCTTGGTGACGCCGGCCGGCATGAAGATGCCGCGCAGCATCAGGTACTCGATCGCCAGTCCTGCATCCTTGCAGGCAGGGATGTCGTTCCATGACATCGTGTCGGTGACCTTCGACTTGTACGGCATGCGCGCACTGTCGAACACGCATAGGGGGCGCAGGCTGCCGGCGCGCCACTGGGCGACCGCTTCGATGGGATTGTTGACCGTCGAATCGATGTGCTTGCCGACGAGTTGCACCGCGACGTCACCGCCGCCCTTGAAGGGCACATAGATCATCTTGACGCCGGTCGCCTTTTCGACGGCGACGGTGATGATCTGATCCTCCTGCTTCGAGCCGGTGCCGCCCATCTTGAATTTATTGGCGCCGCCGGCCCTGATCGCGTCGGTGTAGTCCTTGGCGGACTTGTAGGGCGTCTCGGCGTTGACCCAGAACACGAACTGGTCGAGCGCCAGCATCGCGACGGGTGTCAGGTCCTTCCAATTGAAAGGCACCCCGGTGGCCAGCGGCGTGGTGAACAGGTTGGACAGGGTGATGATCAGCTTGTACGGGTCGCCCTTGGCTTCCTTGACCGCGAGGAAGCCTTCCGCGCCCGCGCCGCCCGACTTGTTGACGACGATCATCGGCTGCTTCATCAGGTTGTTCTTGGTGATGACACCCTGAACGAAGCGCGCCATCTGGTCGGCGCCGCCCCCGGTTCCGGCGGGAACGACGAATTCGACCGGTTTGGTCGGTTCCCAGCCTGCCGCGGGCATTGCAGCGATCGCGGCCGCCAACAGCCCCGTGAGCAGCGCCAGTGTCTTGCGTCGCGAGCGCGACGCCTCAGGTTGATGCATTGCGTCCTCCTTAAGCATGGATGGAAATATCGGCCCTCTACTTGGGGCCTGTCGCGCCAGGCGCGATATTTCCATTATGCCGCAGTTGGCTGCAGCCTGTCGTCAACCTTTCTACATTAAATCAAGCCCGCACCCCGCGCCCACTTGTACTTGGCGCCCAGCACCGCCACCGGCGTTTCTGTCGTGTACGGATAGGCCGGGATGCCGTGCGCGAAAAGATGCTCCGCGGCTTCTTCGACCTGGACGTCCCCGGCCAGCGAGACGACGACGGGCTTGTGGATGCCCTTGGCCCTCATCTCGTCGATCACTTCGACCATTTTCTGCGCGAAAACCATCGGCGGAGTCACGATGGTGTGCCAGTAGCCCAGGATCAGCGCGTGGATGCGCGGGTCTTCGAGGCCGAGCTTGACCGTATTCTGGTAGGTCTTGGGTGGCTCGCCGCCGGTGATGTCGACCGGGTTGCCGGCCGCGCCGAACGGCGGAATGAACTTGCGAAACGCCGCGTCGAGATCGGGCGGCATCGCCATCAGCGACAGGCCGTTGTCGACGCAGGCGTCGGACAGCAGCACACCGGAGCCGCCCGCGCCGGTGATGATGAGCACGTTTTCGCCCTTGGGCGTGGGCAGGATCGGAATCGCCCTCGCGAACTCGAGCAGGTCGCGCAAGCTACGGGCGCGGATCACGCCCGATTGCTTGAGCACATCCTCGTAGATCTTGTCGTTGCCGGCGAGCGCGCCGGTGTGCGAACTCGCCGCGCGCGCGCCCATGCTGGTGCGCCCGGCCTTGAGCATGACGATGGGTTTCTTCTTCGACACCCGCTTGGCGACTTCGGCGAAGGCGCGGCCGTCCTTCAGGTCCTCGCAGTGCTGCGCGATGATGGTCGTGTTGTCGTCCTGTTCGAAGAAGGTCAGCAGGTCGTCCTCGTCGATGTCCGATTTGTTGCCCAGTCCCACGATGGCCGACACGCCCATCTTTGCCGACCGCGAGAAGCCGATGATCGCCATGCCGATGCCTCCGGACTGCGACGACAGCGCGGCATGGCCTTTCACGTCGTACGCAGTGCAGAAGGTGGCGCAGAGATTCTTCCACGTGTAGTAGAAGCCGTAGATGTTGGGGCCCATCAGGCGCACGCCGTACTTGCGTCCGATCGCCTGGATCTCCAGCTGGCCCTCGACATTGCCGGTCTCGGCGAAGCCCGACGGGATCAGCACAGCGCCGGGGATCTTCTTTTCGCCGACTTCGATCAGTGCTGCAGCAACGAACTTTGCCGGAATCGCGAACACCGCCACGTCGATCTTTCCCGGGACGTCCTTGACGCTCTTGTACGCCTTGCGGCCCATGATCTCGCCAGCCGAAGGATTGATCGGGTAGATCTCGCCCTTGTAGCCGCCGTTGATCAGGTTCTTCATCACCGAATTGCCGATCTTGCCTTCTTCCGCCGAGGCGCCGATCACCGCCACCGCGTCGGGCTTCATGATCCGGTTCATGTCGCGGACGATGTCGTCGTGCGCGGGCCGGAAGCGCGGAGTGGCCGGAGCGAAGTCGACGACGATGCGCACGTCGGCCGCGATGGCGCCCTGTTTGGTCGCGAATACCGGATTCAAGTCCATCTCGGTGATTTCCGGGAAATCGGAAATGAGCCGCGAGACGTTTCGGATCACCGCGGCGAGCGCGTTGCGATTCACCGGATCGGCGCCGCGCACACCCTTGAGTATTTCCGCGGCGGCGATGCCGTCGAGCATCGACAGCGCGTCTTCCTTCGACGCGGGAGCGAGTCTGAAGGTGATGTCCTTGAGGACCTCGACCAGCACGCCACCCAACCCGAAGGCGACCAGCTTGCCGAATGACGGATCGGTGACCGCACCGACGATGACTTCCTGGCCGCCGGTCAGCATCTGCTGGACCTGGACGCCGAGCAGCGTCGCCTTCTTATTGTACTTCTTGGCGTTGGCCATGATCGTTGCGAAGCCGCGCTTGACGTCCTGCGCGTTCTTGACGCCGACCAGCACGCCGCCGGCCTCGGTCTTGTGCAGGATTTCCGGCGACACGATTTTGAGGACCACCGGGAAGCCCATGCGCGTGGCGAGCTTGGCCGCTTCGGCGGCGGTCTTCGCCACGCCTTCCTTCGGCACCGGAATTTCATACGCGTCGCAGACGAGCTTGCCTTCCGGCGCGGTGAGCGAAGTGCGGCCCTCCTTCTTCACCGCGTTCAGGATGCGTCGCACTTCAGTCTTGTTGATGGCCATGCTGTTCCCCTCGATATCGTGCGCGGCGGCGCGGGACGCGCCGCCGTCCGGAATTCCTCAGATCGCGCTTCAGATCACCTTCTCGGCGCGTAGCGCGTCGACCGCGTCCTTGCCGTAACCGAGTTCCGCCAGCACCTCATCGGTGTGCTCCCCCAGCAGCGGCGATCGCGTCACTTCGGTCGGGCTGTCGGACATCTTGATCGGATTGCCGACCGAGAGATATTTGCCACGCTTCGGATGGTCGACTTCCACGACGGTGCCAGTCTTGCGCAGCGACGGCTCCTCGGCGATTTCCTTCATCGACAGGATCGGTCCGCAGGGGATGTCGTGCTTGTTGAGGATGTCCATGGCCTCGAACTTGGTCTTGGTCTTGGTCCACTCCTCGATCTGGCCGAAGATTTCCATCAGGTGCGGCAGGCGCGCCTTGGGCGTCGCATAGCGCGGATCGGTCAGCCATTCGGGTCTGCCGATCACTTCGCAGATGTCCTTCCAGACCGGCGCCTGGGTGATGAAATAGATGTACGCGTTGGGATCGGTCTCCCAGCCCTTGCACTTCAGGATCCATCCCGGCTGTCCGCCACCCGAAGCGTTGCCGGCGCGCGGTACTGCGTCGAGGAATTTGCCGTTCGGATACTGCGGATACTCTTCCATCACCTTGGTGCGATCCAGGCGCTGCTGGTCGCGCAACTTCACACGGCAGAGGTTGAGCACACCGTCCTGCATGGCGGCGAGCACGCGCTGGCCGCGGTTGGTGGTCTTGCGCTGGTAGAGCGCCGCGACGATGCCCAGCGCGAGATGCAGGCCGGTGCCCGAATCGCCGATCTGCGCGCCGGTCACCAGCGGCGGGCCGTCGTCGAAGCCTGTCGTCGACGCCGAGCCACCGGCGCATTGCGCAACGTTCTCGTAGACCTTGCAGTCTTCGTAGGGACCGGGGCCGAAGCCCTTGACCGAGGCAACGATCATGCGCGGATTGAGCGACTGGATGTGTTCCCAGGTCAGCCCCATGCGATCGAGCGCGCCGGGTGCGAAGTTCTCGACCAGCACGTCGCAGTGCTTGACCAGCGATTCGAGCACCGCCTTGCCCTTGGGGTGCTTGGCGTCGACCGTGATCGAGCGCTTGTTGTGATTGAGCATCGTGAAGTACAGGCTGTCGACGCCCGGAATGTCGCGCAGCTGGCCGCGGGTGATGTCGCCTTCACCGGCGCGCTCCACCTTGATCACGTCGGCGCCCAGCCACGCCAGCAGCTGCGTGCAGGTCGGTCCCGATTGCACGTGCGTGAAGTCGAGGATGCGTACACCGTCCAATGCCTTGCCCATTACGTCTCCCTAGCCTTGAGTGCGAAACAGTCGATGCGAGCCCGCTTACTTTTTCTTTGCAGTCGGATTCAGGCTCGTGATACGGCCGCTCTCGGTGCCGCCCCCCTCATCGATGACCGCGTTGATGAGCGTAGGGCGCCGCGAGCGAATGGCTTCTTCCATCGCTGCGCGCAACTGGTCGGGCGTCGTCACATGCGCCCCAACGCCGCCGAACGCTTCCATGAGCATCTCGTAGCGCGCGTCCTTGACGAACACCAGCGGCGAGGGATCGGAGCCGCCGGTCGGATTGGTCTCGTCGCCGCGATACACGCCGTTGTTGTTCATGATCACGATGCACACCGGCAGGTTGTAACGGCAGATGGTCTCGGTTTCCATGCCGGAGAAGCCGAAGGCGCTGTCGCCCTCGATCGCGATCACCTGCTGGCCGGTCACCACTGCCGCGGCCACGCAGTAACCCATGCCGATGCCCATGATCCCCCACGTGCCCACGTCGATCCGCTTGCGCGGTTTGTACATGTCGACGATCGAACGCGTGAAGTCGAGCGCGTTGGCGCCTTCGTTGACGAGCATGGCGTCGGGATTGGCACGGACGATGTCGCGCACGACGTTGAGCGCGCTCTGGAAGCTCATCGGCGAGGGATTCTTCGCCAGCGTCTCCGCCATCTTGGCGACGTTCTTGTTCTTGCGCTCTGTAATGCCCGCTGTCCATTCCGTCGGCGGCTTCGACCAGCTCGCGTCCATGCCGGCGAGCAGTGACTTGACGCAGGAGGCGATGTCACCGACGAGGGGCGCTTCGATACGCACGTTGCTGTCGGCTTCCTGCGGCGAGATGTCGATCTGTATGAAGCGCTGGCCGCCCCAGGACTTCGATGTCGCGCCGCCCCAGGTCTTGCCCTTGCCCTGCGACAGCAACCAGTTCAGACGCGCGCCGATCAGCATGACCACGTCGGCTTCCGGCAGAACGTAGGAGCGCGCCGCCGAGGCCGACTGCTCGTGCGTGTCCGGCAACAGTCCCTTGGCCATCGACATCGGCAGATACGGGATGCCGGTCTTCTCGACCAGCGTACGGATGTCGGCGTCGCATTGCGCGTAGGCCGCGCCCTTGCCGAGGATGATGAGCGGCTTCTTCGCGCTCTTCAGCAGGTCGAGCGCGCGCTTGACCGCTTCGGGCGCGGGGATCTGCCGCGGCGCGGGATCGACCACCTTGATGAGCGAGTTCTTGCCCGCCACTGCGTCGAGCGCCTGCGGAAAAAGTTTTGCGGGCAGGTCGAGGTAAACGCCGCCGGGGCGACCCGACACCGCAGCGCGGATGGCGCGCGCCACGCCCACGCCGATGTCCTCGGCGTGGAGCACGCGAAACGCCGCCTTGGCGAGAGGCTTGGCGATGGCGAGCTGGTCCATCTCCTCGTAGTCGCCCTGCGCGAGGTCGACGATCTCACGCTCGGAAGAGCCGCTGATGAGAATCATCGGGAAGCAATTGGTCGTCGCATGCGCGAGTGCGGTCAGACCGTTCAGGAAGCCCGGAGCCGACACGGTCAGGCAGATGCCCGGCTTCTGAGTGAGGAAACCGGCGATCGAGGCCGCGTAGCCTGCGTTCTGCTCGTGCCGGAACGAAATCACGCGCAGACCGTTGCGCTGAAGCTTGCGCGTCAAGTCGGTGATCGGGATGCCGGGCAGGCCGAAGATCGTGTCGATGCCATTCAATTTCAGCGCGTCGATCACCAACTGAAAGCCGTCGGTTTCCGCGGGTGATTGGGCATCTGCCGCGCCGCCACTCGCGACTTTCGACGTGTCTTCGGCGGGGGTAACGGCTCGCTTTTGCGTTGCGGCTTCGGTCATGGCTGCGTCCTTCGTGTTCGTGGAAACCGGCGCGCACCGGAAACGAGGTGCGCGTCGCATGAATTGAAAACGCCCGTCGGACCGCCCCGCGGCAACGCGCCGGGCGGCCTGTTTCGCGTTATACGGGTTGCGTCACCATCGCCGGTTTGCCTTCGCCGGTAATCATCCGGTCGTTCGCGGCGACGACATTCCTGCGCCACGGCTTGAGCACGGCGATTGCGAGAACCGCGGCAAGTATGTTGGCACCCGCCGCGATAATGAACACCGTGTCCCAGCTGCCGGTCGCCTTCTGGATCGAGTTCGAGTACGGAACCAGCAGCGCGGCGGTGCCCTTTGCGGTGTAGAGCAGGCCGGCATTGGTGGTTGCGAACTTTGCGCCAAAGGTGTCGGTACAGGTCGAGGGGAACAGGCTGTAGATCTCGCCCCAGGCGAAGAACACTATGCCGCTCAGGATGACGAACCAGACCGGGTCTGCGCCGAGCTTGTAGAGCGCGAAAATCCCCACGCCTTCGAGGAAGAACGCGATGAACATCGTGTTCTCGCGGCCTATGTGGTCGGATACCCAGCCGAAGAACGGCCGCGTCAGGCCGTTGAGGATGCGATCGAGCGTGGCGGCAAATGTCAGCGCAGGCATAGTCAATCCGATCAGGCTGACCGACACCGTGGCGACCTTAAGATCCTGCGCGATCGGGGCGAGATTGGCCGTGACGATCAGACCGCCGGCGCCGACGATGACGAACATCAGGTACATGAGCGTGAAGATCGGCTGCCCCTTGTTCCACACCACCCAACCACCGTAGATGAAGATCAGTGCTGCGAGCGCCAGCGGAATGTAGAACGCCTGGCCGATTCCCCACATCACCAGACCGCCGACCAACGCGATGATCGCGCCGATGATCCAGAATCCATTGGCACCGATGATCTCGCCGGGCGCGAACTGGCGTCGGCTTTGCATGATCGCGGCGTTCTTGACCGCTTCGGGTACCTCTCCGGGGCGGGGCGCGAACATGACCAGCGACAGGATGACGACGATGATTCCCTGGCCGAGCCCGAAGTTGAAGAACGTCTGCTGGAAGCCGCTGCCCTTGATCATTGCTTGAATGGGAATGACTGTAAGCGCTGACCCCGCGCCGAAGCCGGCAGCGGTGATGCCGGCCGCGAGGCCGCGCCGATTCGGAAACCACTTGAGCGCATTGCCGATGCAGGTTCCGTAGACGCCGCCGGCGCCGATGCCGGCGATGATCTGCGCGGCGTAGAACTGGCTGAGCGTGTCCGCGCTCGAATTCATGATCCAGCCGATCCCGCAAAGAATTCCGCCGATCAGAACCACGATACGCGGACCGTACTTGTCGACAAACCAGCCTTCGAGCGGCACCAGCCAGGTCTCGAAGAGCACGAACAAGGTGAAGGCGATCTGGATCGACGCGCGGTCCCAGCCGAATTTCTTCTGGATGTCAGGAACGAAGAATGTCCAGCCGTATTGCAGGTTGGCGATCATCACCATGCACAGCACGCCGATGACCAACTGTGTCCAGGGATTCGCAAATACCGATCTCTTGCCGGTTGCCTCGTTCATGGTTGTCTCCTCCAGTTATCGGCTGCGTACGGCTCGGGCCGTCGCTTGGTTTTGTCCAAATCCGTGGCATAACGTATGTGGTATATTTGGCCAAGTCAATAGTTTTTTCGTCGCTTTCAGCGTTGGCGTCCGCCGCGGAGACGGCGCGGCCAGGCAGCTGCGGGAGGGTTCGTGAAAGTGTGCGTTTTTGGCGCTGGCGCGATTGGCGGCATGCTCGGCGTTGCTCTTGCGGACGGCGGAGCCGAGGTCACCGCCGTTGCACGCGGCGCGCACTTGTCAGCCATGCGCAGTCACGGCATTCGATTGCAGATCGAAGGGGCGGAAAAGGTGGCTCATGTGCGCTGCACCGACGACCCGACAGACCTGGGCGAACAGGACTACGTCTTCATCGCCCTGAAAGCGCACGACATTCCGGCTGCGGTGGATTCCATGGCTCCGCTGCTCGGCCCCCAGACCCATGTCGTGACGACAAGCAACGGCCTGCCGTATTGGTACTTCCACGGCAGCGACCTTGCCGACACGAAGATCGAGGCTGTCGATCCCGGCCGTCGCCAATGGCAGTTGCTGGGTCCCGAACGAGCCATTGGCTGCGTCGTGTTTCCCGCCGCCGAAGTGACCGCACCCGGGGTCGTCCGCCACGAGCATGGCCGCAGGTTCCCGATCGGCGAGCCCGACGGCACGCGCAGCCGTCGCGTCGAGGAGCTGCAGGAAGTCATGGAGCGGGGTGGCCTCGAGGCGCCGATCCGCAACGATATCCGCGACGAAATCTGGCTCAAGCTCTGCGGCAACGTCTGCTTCAATCCGGTCAGTGCTCTAACTCACGCAACGGTGGACATCGTTGCGACCGACCCCGGCACGCGCTCGATCTGCCGGGCGATGATGGAGGAAACGCGGCGCGTAGGCGAGTGCTTCGGCGCGCGCATGCGCGTCGACGTCGAGCGACGCCTGGATGGCGCCGCGGCGCTCGGCGCGCACCGGATGTCGATGCTCCAGGATCTCGAGCGCGGACGGTCGATGGAAATCGAGCCGCTGGTCGGTGTCGTCCAGGAACTGGGGCGCATTACCGGGACGCCCACGCCGACCATCGACCTCGTGCTGGCCCTGATCCGGCAGCGCGCGCTTGCAGCGCCGTCCAGGCCGCACTGAATCCCGGGCCAGTCTGAATGTCGACACTGACCGAATCGCCTCCGTCGTCACCGCTGGTGCTGCGTCCGATCGCGACCAGCGTGAGCTTTCGCGACCAGGCTTACACGGCGATCAAGCAGGCGATCACCGAAGCGGATATCTACGCCCAGCGCGACGAAATCCGCCTCGACGAGCGCCAGCTTGGCGAGGCGCTCGGTGTCAGTCGCACGCCGATTCGCGAGGCCATGGCGCTGCTCGAGCAGGAGGGCTTCCTGCGCACCGTACCGCGCCGCGGCGTGTTCATCGTGCGCAAGACCAAGAAGCAGGTCATCGAGATGATCGAGATGTGGGCGGCGCTGGAAAGCATGGCGGCCCGCCTGGCCACACTCAATGCGTCCGACAAGGACATCGCCGCGCTGCGCCACATGTTCGACGAGTTTCGCAACTCCACGCCGGCGGAACACATCGACGAGTATTCCGACGCCAACATAGCGTTTCACCAGGCGATCATCGCGCTGTCGGGCTCGCACCTGATGGGCAAGACCATCGAGAACCTGTTCGTCCACGTGCGCGCGATTCGCCGCATGACCATCTCCCAGCGCGACCGGGCCGAGCGCTCCATCGCCGACCACATGCGCATCATCGAGGCGCTGGAAAAGCGCGATACCGAACTCGCCGAGCGTCTGGTGCGCCAGCACTCGCTCGACCTCGCGGCGCATGTCGAGAAGTACGGTGATTTCCTTGACTGAGCCTCAGGCCCCGCGATGACCGGGCAGGCCATCATCGATACCACCGCGCTGGGCCGCAAGCGCGGCGCGCGCGGTCACCCCAAGGGCCGTCCGCGCGACCTCGCAGCGCTGGCCGAGATTCGCGCTTTGCTCGGGGATACGCCACGCCGTCGCGACCTGCTTATCGAATGCCTGCATCGCGTGCAGGATCAATACGGACACATCTCCGCCGCGCACATCGTGGCACTCGCCGAAGAGCTCAAGCTCGCGCAAACCGAAGTCTACGAAGTCGCGACCTTCTATCATCATTTCGACATCGTCAAGGAAGGCGAGACGCCGCCACCGGCGCTGACGGTCCGCGTCTGCGAGACGCTGTCGTGCCAGATGGCCGGGGCGGAGGCGCTCAAGGCGGCGTGCGAGCAGGCGCAGTGGCCCGGCGTGCGCGTCATCGGCGCGCCGTGCATCGGCCGTTGCGATTCTGCGCCCGCAGCCGTCGTTGGCCGCAACACCCTGGATCGGGCGACGCTGCCTGCCATCGCGCAGGCCGTCGCGCAGCAAGAGAGCGAGCCGGCGCTCCCCGCCGCGATCGACTATGCGGCGTACCGGGCCGGCGGAGGCTACGCCGTGCTCCAATCGTGCATACGCGGCGAGCGCACGGTGGAGTCGGTGATCGCGGCGCTCGAGGAGTCGGGCCTGCGCGGACTTGGCGGCGCCGGTTTTCCGGTCGGCCGCAAGTGGCGCGTCGTGCGTGCCGAAGCCGCACCGCGACTCATGGCGATCAACATCGACGAAGGCGAACCGGGGACGTTCAAGGATCGCTACTATCTGGAGCGCGACCCGCACCGCTTCCTGGAAGGCATGCTCATCGCGGCGTGGGCGGTCGGCATCGAAGGCGTGTACATCTACCTGCGTGACGAGTACGCGGCGTGCCGTGCGATACTCGAGTACGAGCTTGCGGCGCTCAAGGCCGATCCGCCGTGCCCGCTGCCGCAGATTCAACTGCGCCGCGGCGCCGGTGCATACATCTGCGGCGAAGAGTCGGCGATGATCGAGTCGATCGAGGGCAAGCGTGGCATGCCGCGCCTGCGTCCGCCGTACGTGGCGCAGGTCGGATTGTTCGGCCGCCCCACGCTCGAGCACAACATGGAGACGCTGCACTGGGTGCGCGACATCCTCGACCGCGGCGGCGCCTGGTTCGCCGGGCATGGCCGCAACGGCAGGAAGGGGCTGCGCTCGTTTTCGGTGTCTGGACGCGTCGCGAAGCCGGGCGTGCACCTCGCGCCCGCGGGCATCACCGTGCGTCAGCTGATCGACGAATTCTGCGGCGGCATGCTGCCCGGTCACGAGCTCTACGGCTACCTGCCCGGAGGCGCATCGGGCGGCATCCTGCCCGCGTCGCTGGGTGACGTGCCGCTGGACTTCGATACGCTGCAGCCGCATGGCTCCTTCATTGGTTCCGCGGCGGTCATCGTGCTCTCGCAGCACGATCGCGCGCGCGACGCTGCGCTCAACCTGATGCGCTTTTTCGCCGACGAATCGTGCGGACAATGCACGCCGTGCCGGGTCGGCACCGAAAAGGCGGTCGGCCTGATGACGCAGCCGCGCTGGGATACCGCGCTACTTGCCGAACTATCGCAGGCGATGGCCGATGCCTCCATTTGCGGCCTGGGTCAGGCGGCGCCCAATCCGATCGCCTGCGTGGTCAAATATTTTCCGCAGGAGCTCATATGAGCGCCGCCGGGCCGTCCCAAGGCGCGAATTGCTCCCCCTTGGGGGCAGCGCGGCGGCGTAGCCGCAAGCGTGGGGGGCCCCTATGAATGCACCCGCGGAACTCGCGACGCAGTTGCAGCAGACCGAATTCCGGCTCAACGGCAACGCGGTCGTGGCACAGGGCGACGAGACCATCATCGAGGCCGCGCAGCGGCACGGCGTCGAGATTCCGCACCTCTGCTACAAGCCCGGCATGCGCCCCGACGGCAACTGCCGCGCGTGCGTGGTCGAGATCAAGGGCGAGCGCGTGCTGGCGCCATCGTGCTGCCGCAAGCCCACCACTGGCATGGAGGTCAGCAGCGAGAGCGCGCGCGCGCTGCATTCGCAGAAGCTGGTGGTGGAAATGCTCGCCGCGGACGTTCCCGAGCGCCTGTTGAAGCCCGATTCCGAACTCGAACTGTGGAAGCGCTGGCTGAAGATCGGCAAACCGCGCTTCGCGCCGCGCCGGCAACCCGCGGCCGACTTGTCGCATCCCGCCATGGCGGTGAATCTCGACGCGTGCATCCAGTGCACGCGTTGCGTGCGCGCGTGCCGCGAGGAGCAGGTCAACGACGTGATCGGATACGCGTTTCGCGGCGCACATTCGCAGATCGTGTTCGACCAGGGCGACCCGATGGGCGCGTCGACCTGCGTTGCTTGCGGCGAATGCGTACAGGCCTGTCCGACAGGCGCGCTGGCGCCTGCGCACGAGGCGTACCTGGTCAAGGCCGACAAGACCGTGGCGTCGGTCTGTCCGTATTGCGGCGTCGGATGCCAGCTCACCTATCACGTCAAGGACAACAACATCGTCCACGTCGAAGGGCGCGACGGCCCTGCCAACGAGGAACGATTGTGCGTCAAGGGCCGCTTCGGCTTCGACTACGTGCATCATCCGCAACGCCTGACCAAACCGCTGATTCGCAAGCCCGGCTTCGCGAAATCGGCCGATTTCGTCATGGATCCGGCGAACCCGCTGGAGGTGTTTCGTGAAGCGACCTGGGAAGAAGCGCTCGAAGTCGCGGGCGGCACGCTCGCGCGCATTCGCGACGCTCACGGCGGCCACGCGCTCGCCGGCTTCGGATCGGCCAAGGGATCCAACGAAGAGGCGTACCTGTTCCAGAAACTGGTGCGAACCGGCTTCGGCTCGAACAATGTCGATCACTGCACGCGCCTGTGCCATGCGTCGAGCGTCGCTGCGCTGCTCGAGGGGATAGGCTCCGGCGCGGTGTCCAATCCGGTGATGGACGTGCTCAAGGCCGAGGTCGTGCTGCTCATCGGCGCCAACCCGGTCGTCAATCATCCGGTCGCGGCGACGTGGATCAAGAATGCGGTCAAACGCGGCACCAAGTTGATCCTCATCGATCCGCGTCGCTCCGAGCTCGCGCGCCACGCAACGCACTACCTGCAGTTCAAGCCCGACACTGATGTGGCGCTGCTCAATGCCATGCTGCACACCATTGTCGAGGAAGGACTGGTTGACGAGGCGTTCGTGCGCGATCGCACCAGCGGCTACGAGGAAATCCGCCAGAACGTCGCCAACTACAGCCCAGAAGCCATGGCGCCGGTGTGCGGTATCGCCGCGCCGGTGATCCGCGAAGTCGCGCGCCTGTATGCGAAGTCGCGCGGCTCGATGATCCTGTGGGGCATGGGCATTTCGCAGCACATCCACGGCACCGACAATGCGCGCTGCCTGATCGCGCTCTCGCTGATGACCGGCCAGGTTGGACGGCCTGGCACCGGATTGCATCCGCTGCGCGGCCAGAACAACGTGCAGGGTGCGAGCGACGTCGGGCTGATTCCGATGATGCTGCCGGACTACAAGCGTGTCGACGACATCGGAACGCGCGAGCGCTTCGAGTCGGTGTGGAACACGACGCTCGACCCAAAGCCCGGACTGACCGTCGTCGAGATCATGGATGCGGTGCATTCGGGGCAGATTCGCGGCATGTACATCATGGGCGAGAATCCCGCGATGTCCGACCCCGACGTGCGCCATGCGCGCCAGGCGCTCGCCGAACTCGAAATGCTGGTGGTGCAGGACATCTTCCTGACTGAGACCGGATATCTCGCGGACGTTATCCTGCCGGCGTCGGCGTTTCCGGAGAAGACCGGAACCTTCACCAACACCGACCGCAGCGTGCAACTCGGTCGCCAGGCGCTCGAGCCGCCCGGTGAAGCGCGGCAGGACCTGTTGATCATCGTCGAGATGGCAAAACGCCTCGGCCTTAAGTGGAACTACCAGCATCCGCGAGAAGTGTTCGCCGAGATGCGAGCAACGATGTCGTCGATCGCGGGAGTTACCTGGGAGCGGCTCGAACGCGACAGCTCCGTCACCTACCCATGCGAGCAGGAAGGCGACGTGGGTCAGCGTGTGGTGTTCACCGAGGACTTTCCGACGTCGTCCGGCAAGGCGCGCTTCGTTGCCGCGGCGATCATTCCGGCGGCCGAACAGCCCGACGCGCAGTATCCGTTCGTGCTGATCACCGGCCGGCAGCTGGAACACTGGCACACCGGCAGCATGACGCGGCGCACCGAAGTGCTTGACTCCATCGAGCCTGCTCCGGTTGCTTCGGTACATCCGGACGACCTTGGTGAACTCGGCGTCGAGCCGGGCGCACCGATCACCGTTGCATCGCGGCGCGGCAGCATCACGCTTGCCGCACGCGCCGACGGCGGCACGCCGCGTGGCGCGGTGTTCATCCCCTTCTGTTACTACGAAGCCGCCGCCAATCTGCTGACCAATCCGGTGCTCGATCCCTTTGGCAAGATTCCGGAGTTCAAGTACTGCGCCGTTCGCGTTACCGCGGGTGGCCCGGCCAGCGCCACTACCGGTTACGGCGACGCCTGAGGGCATCGAAGCGGCATCTCGGCGTTCGCCGGGGGCAAGGGTCTCAATCCATTTGTCGGTCCCGGCGCAAGCCAGCGGCCAGGCTGTGGTGACCCGTCTGCGTCATTCGCTTGCCTGCGCTGCCGCCTTCGCCTAGCCTAGCGTCCGGTCACGCGCGTTCGTAAGCCCGTTTTAGCGTGGGAGGGGCCGATGGGTCGGGCACTGACGTCCACGAAGGCAAAGCCTGCAGGCAGGCGGGCGGCTGCCGCTCGGTCCGCGAAGAAGAAACCTCCAACCACGCAGGTGCTGGCAACAGGCCTCGCGGCGGTGAAAGCGCAACAAAAGGCGACCGGCGAAATCCTGCGCGTGATGGCCGAATCGCCCGGCGATGTCCTGCCCGTGCTCAATGCGGTCGCGCGACACGCCGCCCGACTGTGCGACGCGCCCTTTGCGCGGATATTGCTGGTCGACGGCGAGGTGCTGCGGCATGCGGCGGACTACTCGATCAGGGGCCGGCGTATTGCCGATCCCGCGCGGCCGGTGCCACTGCGTCGAACCTCGATCCTTGGTCGCGCCGCCCTGGAGCGCAAGACGATTCACATCACCGACCTGGTGCCCTTGCTCGACCGCGAGTATCCCGACGCGCGGGCCAACGCGCAATTGGCGGGATTTCGCACCATCCTGGCGGTACCATTGTTGCGCGAAGGCAAAGCGATTGGCGGGATCCTCGTCTATCGACGCGTAGTGCACAGGTTTACGCGCGACCAGGTCGCGCTGGTCGAGACATTTGCCCGACAGGCCGCGATCGCCATCGAGAGCGTGCGCCTTTTCCGCGAGACACGGGACGCGCTCGATCAGCAGACTGCCACCGCTGAAATCCTGCAGGTGATCTCCAGCTCGCCGGGAAACTTGCAGCCGGTGCTCGAGACAGTCGTCCACGCCGCAGCAAGGTTCTGCGGCGCACATGATGTAATGGTGCTGCGTCTCGATAACGGCGTGCTGCGCGGGTCGGCAGGCGTAGGCGCGTTTGCGGACACGGTCACCGAGCGCTACGGCAGCGTCGAAGCGCTGGAGATTCCCGCGACGCGAGAGTCGGTGTCGGGGCGCTGCGTAGTCGAGCGTCGCACCGTGCACGTCCACGACCTCGCTGCCGAACGCGAGGACGATTTCCCGGTAGGCCGCGAGCTTCAACGGCGGCTAGGACACCATACCGTGGTTACGACCCCGCTGCTGCGCGAGGGTGTGCCGCTGGGAGTAATTGCGCTCTTCCGGAACGAGGTGAAGCCGTTTTCGGATCGGCAGATCCAGTTGCTACGGATATTCGCCGACCAGGCGGTGATCGCGATCGAAAACGTGCGCTTGTTTACCGAGTTGGGAGAACGCAATCGTGACCTTTCCGAGGCCTTGGAGCAACAGACCGCGACCAGCGAAATCCTGAGGGTGATCAGCGGATCGCAGACCGATGTCAAGCCGGTGTTCGATACGATCGTGCGCAGCGTTCTGGCGCTCTGCGATGCGACTTTCAGCGGCGTCTACCTTCTCAACGGTGAAACCTTCAGTCTCGCGGCAACGGCGGGACTGACATCGGCAGAGCGCGCGCTCTTCGCAAGCGGGTATCCGCGCAAGGTTGGCCCCGACACCGTGTCCGGCCGCGCAGCACTGGAATGTCGCGTTGTACAAAGTCTTGACCTGATAAACGACCCCGAGTACTCGTCTGCCCCGGGTTCCCGGATCGGCGCGCGGACCGTGCTGGGGGTACCGATGTTGCGCGACGGCGCGGCCATTGGTTCGATCGGCGTATGGCACTCGGAGGTCAGGCCGTTCTCCGACGCGCAAATTGCATTGCTGCGGATATTTGCCGACCAGGCGGTGATCGCGATCGAGAATGTGCGACTGTTCACTGAACTGCAGGCGCGAAATCGCGATCTCACCGAGTCGCTCGAACGGCAAACCGCGACCAGCGACGTCTTGCGGGTGATTGCGCGATCCCCGACCGATACGCAGCCGGTGTTCGATCTGCTCGCGCAACGCGCCGGGAGTCTGTGCAACGCGGAAGTCGCGGTCGTTTCCAGATGCAACGGTGACCTGATCGAGCTCGCAGCAATCGATGGTTTGCTACCTGAAGCCGTCAGCCTGGTTCGCGGCTTGTACCCGATGCAGATCAGCAGCCGGAACATCACGGCGACGGTGATAAGGACGACTAAGATCATTCAGATCGCCGACGTACTTGCGGACAGGGACTACGTGCTCAAGGAGTTCGCGCAGGCGGCGCATTACCGGGCCGGCCTGGGTGTTCCGATTGTCCGGGACGAGCATGTGATCGGCGCAATTTTCGTGGGGCGGTCAGCGCCGGGGGTATTTAGCGAGTCGCAGGTCGAGCTGTTGAAGACCTTCGCCGACCAGGCGGTGATCGCGATCGAGAACGTGCGCCTGTTCAAGGAACTCGAGCAACGCAACAGCGCGCTCGCCGAGTCTCTGGAGCAGCAAACGGCAACCAGCGAAATACTGCGAGTGATCAGCCAGTCGCAAACCGACGTTCAGCCGGTATTTGACGCCATCGCTACCGCCGCGCTCAAGCTCTGCCGTGCCAGCGCCGGCAACGTCACGACCTTCGACGGCGAATTCGTACACATGGTTGCCATCTCCCACGTCGATCCGCGAGCCGCCTCAGAAATGCGCAGTTTCTACCCTATGCCACCGGGTCGCAGCAACGCTTCGACGCGGGCGATCGAAAGCGGCGAGGTGGTGGCGATTCCGGATGTGCTCCTGGATGCCGAGTACCCGACGAAATCGACTGCGCTCGGCGCCGGGTTCCGAAGTATTCTTTCGGTCCCGATGGTCCGTGACGGCAATTCGATCGGCGCGATCAACGTTGGCCGGGGCGAGCCCGGATTGTTTTCAGACAAGCAAGTCGCGCTTTTGCGCACGTTCGCCGACCAGGCGGTGATCGCCATCGAGAACGTGCGCTTGTTCACAGAGCTGCAAGCGCGAAACCGGGCCATCACCGAGGCGCTCGAGCAGCAGACTGCGACCAGCGAGATCCTGCGCGTCATCAGCGCGTCGCCGCGCGACGTGCAGCCGGTTTTCGATGCCATCGCGTCCGCAGCGCTGAAGCTCTGCGCGGCAGGAGTTGCCATGGTGGCTCGCTACGATGGCAAGCTGGTGGAGCTGGCGGCGATCGCCAACCTCGCCCCCGGCGGCGAGGCCGCGTTGCGGGAGATATTCCCGCGGCCGCCGAGCATGGAGACGACCTCCTGTCGCGCCGTCCTGACTGGCAAGGTGGAGATGATCGCCGACGTGCTCGACGACCCGCACTACAAAGTAAGCGACCAGGCCACGCGCGCGGGCTTTCGCAGCACCCTGGCGGTGCCGCTCATGCGCGGCGACCAGCCCATCGGTTGCATCACGGTCGGCCGTCCGGCGCCGGGCCGCTTCGGCGACGACGAGATCGGCCTGCTCCAGACCTTCGCCGACCAGGCCGTGATCGCGATCCGCAACGTCCAGCTGTTCTCCGAGCTGGAAGCGCGCAATCGCGACATCAGCGAGGCGCTCGAACAGCAGACCGCGACCAGCGACATTTTGCGGGTGATCAGTGGATCGCCGACCGATGTCCAGCCGGTGTTCGACATCATCGGCGAGCGTGCGGAGAAGTTGTGCGATGCCGAGTTCAGCGTGGTCTCGACCTTTGACGGCGAGGCCATCAGGCTCGAAGCGCTCCATGGGATGGTCCCTGCTGGTCGCGAGGCGCTGACGAACATGTTTCCCATGAGCCCGACCGCCGAGACAGTAACCGCGCGCACGGTTCGGACGCGCGAAATCGTTCACGTCGCGGACGCGCTGGCCGATCCGCTATACGGGTTCGAGGACGTCGCACTGACGGTCAACTACCGCAGTTGCCTCGGGGTCCCGATGCAGCGCGAGGGTCAGGTTGTCGGGGCGATTTTCGTAGCGCGCTCGCGCGCAGGGCTGTTCTCGGACGCCCAGGTCGACCTGCTGAAGACGTTCAGCGACCAGGCGGTGATCGCCATCGAGAACGTGCGCCTGTTCAAGGAGCTCGACCTGCGCAATCGCGACCTGAGCAACGCGCTGGACCAGCAGACCGCGACCGGCGAAATCCTGCGGGTCATCAGCAGTTCGCAGACCAACGTGCAACCGGTGTTCGACGCGATCGTCAAGAGCGCGGTCGCGCTGTGTGGCGCCGAACACAGCCTGATCTTCCGGTTCGACGGCGAGGTTCTTGCGCCGGTCTCAAGATATGAAGTAACGCAGGGGCTCAACGAGTACTGGATCCAGCATCCGATGCGTCCGGGGCGCGGCTCGGTGTCGGGCCGTGCCACGCTGGATCGGCGCACTGTTCACGTTCACGATGTCCTCTCGGAGCCGGACTACGAACATCTCGATGCCCAGACGCTGCAGAGCTACCGCACGGTGTTGTCGGTGCCGATGCTGCGCGACGGTACGGTGGTCGGTGTCATCACAAGCTGGCGCAACAAGGTGGATCCGTTTTCGGAAAAGGAAATCGAGCTGGTCGAGACCTTCGCCGACCAGGCGGCGATCGCGGTCGAGAATGTCCGCCTGTTCACCGAACTCGAGGCGCGGACGCGGCAACTGACGCGTTCGGTGGGCGAACTCAAGGCATTGGGCGAAGTCGGGCAGGCAGTCAGCTCGACGCTGGACCTCGAAACGGTGCTGTCCACGATCGTAACGCGAGCGACGCAGCTTGCCGGAATGGACGCGGGTGCGATCTACGAGTACGACGAGCAGCGCGAGGAGTTCTTCCTGCATGCCGCCGACCAGTTCTCGGACGAATTGGTCGAAGCGGTGCGCGCCACTCCAATTCGAAAGGGCGAGGGCGCGCTGGGACGCCTTGCAGCGACGCGCGAACCGGTCCAGGTCAGCGATATCGCGGATGCAGGCTACCAGAGCCACATGCGCGACATCCTTCTTCGCGAGGGTCATCGATCGCTGCTCGCCGTGCCGCTGCTGCGCGAGGATCGCCTGCTGGGCGGGTTGAGTGTCATTCGCAAGCGTGCCGGCGAATTCGCGCCCGAGGTGGTCGCGCTGCTCCAGACCTTCGCGTCGCAATCGGCATTGGCCATCCAGAACGCACGCCTGTTCCACGAGATCGAGGACAAGAGCCGGCAACTCGAGACCGCGAGCCGCCACAAGAGCGAGTTCCTCGCCAACATGTCGCACGAGCTGCGGACTCCGCTCAACGCGATCATCGGGTTCTCTGAAGTGCTCTCCGAGAAGTTATTCGGCGAGATCAACGCCAAGCAGGAGGAGTACGTCAACGACATCCTCGAATCGGGTCGCCATCTGCTCGATCTCATCAACGACATCCTCGACCTGTCCAAGATCGAGGCCGGGCGGATGGAGCTGGAACTCGCCGACTTCCAGTTGTCGAAGGCGGTCGAGAATGCGCTCACCCTGGTGCGCGAGCGCGCCAGCCGGCACGGCATCAAGCTCGACCAGGCGCTCGACGGGCAGATTGGCACCATTCGCGGAGACGAACGCAAGGTCAAGCAGGTACTGCTGAACCTGCTGTCCAACGCGCTGAAGTTCACGCCCGAAGGAGGTCACGTTGAAGTACGCGTCGCGACGCGCGATGGCATGGCGGAAATCGCGGTGACCGACACCGGCGTGGGCATCGCCCTCGAGGATCAGGAAACGGTGTTCGAGGAATTCCGGCAGGTCGGCGCGTCGGCCAAGAAGCGCGAAGGCACCGGCCTGGGGTTGGCCATCTCGCGCAAGTTCATCGAACTGCACGGAGGCAGGATCTGGGTCGAGAGTCAGCTCGGGAAGGGTTCGACTTTTGCGTTCACGCTGCCGCTCAAGAACGATCCGCCGCCCGTGGTGCATTGACGCGGGCGGCCGCCCACAGCCGTGCCGCCTGCTCGGCGCGGTCGGCGAGCAGACGTTCCGCGCTGGCGACGCATTGTTCGAGCGTTGCGGGACCTGAAGGCAGCGCGAAGCAGCCGGCGAATTCGCGACTGAGTTCCGGCAATGCCGCGGCGTCGATTCCGCCGGAAATCAGTGTCGCGGGAATGTGTTTCGCCGCTGCATGGCGGGCGACCACCTGAGGCGTCTTGCCCTGCAGCGTCTGAGCGTCGCTGCGTCCTTCGCCAGTGATCATCCAGTCGGCACCCTCCAGCGCGGCGTCGAGACCGACCAGGTCGGCGACGACCTCCGCGCCCGAGCGCGGTTCGCCGCCCAGCAACTGCAATGCGAAGCCCAGCCCGCCCGCGGCGCCCGCCCCCGGCAGGTCCTGCGCGCGACGGCCCACGGCGTGCTCGGCCAACGTGGCGAAGTGCGCGATGCGCGCATCGATGGTCGCGATGCGTTCCGGGCGCACGCCCTTTTGCGGCCCGAAGACCGCAGTCGCGCCGTATTTTCCGCACAGAGGATTGGTGACATCGGACATGATGGTGATGCGCGACTGCGACAGACGCGGGTCGAGCGCTCGCGCATCGACCGAGGCAAGCGTTGCGAGTCCCGCCGGGGTCGGTTCCACGTGGCGACCGTCGGCCGAGGTCAGCGCGAAGCCGAGGGCGGCGAGCAGGCCCGCGCCGCCGTCGTTGGTACTGCTGCCGCCCAGGCCGATCATGAACTGCCGGGCGCCCGCATCGAGCAGCTGCAGCATCTGCTCGCCGATGCCGCGCGTGCTGCGCCGTTCGACGTCGACCGCGGTGCCGATGGGATCGGTGAGACTGACCACCTGCGCTGACTCGATGACGGCCGTTCGAGAATCGTCGAGCAGTCCATAACCGGCTTCGATGGCCGTGCCGGATGCGCCGGAGACCCGCGCGTTCGCGCGGTGCCCACGGCCGGAAAGCACCGCGTCGAGCGTGCCCTCGCCGCCATCGGCCATCGGGCAAATGCGCACCTCGGCATCCGGCCATACGCGCCGTATCCCGGCAGCGATGGCTGCGCCGGCCGCGCCAGCCGAGACCGATCCCTTGAACGAATCGGGAGCGACGACGACTACGGGCGGTTGCGAAGTCACGCGGGTATCATGGTTGCGATGACCGGGACGACGATCTTATCAGGCCGTGTTTCGCGCGTGGCGCGTGGACGCAGGTTGCGCGCCTTGGCCGGCGCGTGCTTGTTTGCGGCATTGGCAACGATGGCGCAGAGCGCCGCGGCGGCGCCCGACTACGCGCGCGAAGAGCGTTGGGCGGAACAGGTCGTTCCGGGCATCGTGGTCGGAGACGCGGTGTACCTCGCGACACCAACGCGGGCGCGCGTGCTGGCGCTCTACACCGCCGTGGACCATCCGCAAGGCGGCGTCATTGTCGTGCACGGCGCGGGCGTGCATCCGGACTGGGGCCTCATCGGCGGCGTGCGCAGTGGCCTGGCCGACGCGGGCTTCGCCACGCTCTCGGTGCAGATGCCGGTGCTGGCGGCAGGCGCGTCGCGCGAAGAGTACTCGACGGTGCAGGCCGAATCAGGCGAGCGGCTGACCGCGGCCGTCGCCTTCCTCGAGTCGCGCGCGACAGGGCACATTGGAATGGTGGCGCACAGCGTAGGCGCGGGGATGGTCGACGCCTATCTGGCGCTGCCGCGCGCCGCGCGCATCGATGCCTTTGTCGCTGTCGGCATGTTTGGACCTTTCGCCATGACGCCGCGCCAACCGGTGCTCGACATCATTGCCGGGAGCGATTTCGCAGAGGTCCGCGCGAGCTGGTCACGACGGGCGGCGAGCATCCCGCGCGACACCTGCTCCAAAGGCATCGTGATCGCGAATACCGATCATTACTTCGAAAATCGACAGAAAGAACTGGTCGCCGCGATCGTGCCTTTCCTGCGCGCCGCGCTGGCTGGCGGCTGCGGCTAAGCCCGGATTTCTCAAGGAATGCTTGACCGGGTGTCTTGCCTGATCCTAGACTGGGCCAGGAATCCGCAAGGGTTCCCGGGGGCACGCCGGTGCGACGGCCCGTTCCGTCGCTCGTTCAAAGGGGTGATGATGTCAACAACCATGACCAGACTGGTGGCAGCGCTGGCCACCCTCGCGTGCGCGATGCCGTCGGCATACGCGGCGCAGGTTTGTTTCAACCAGGCAGGCACATTCGGAAATCTGACGGTGACCACCAGCGGCTCCGGATGCGGAACGTTCCTGAACTACGGTGGCATCAACGGAGTGTGGTTGGGCGATGGCAACACCACCGAGAACTGCCAGTTCAATTTTTCCCCGGCCATCAACGGCGCCACTATCAAGGTCGCGCTTACGGCTCACAGCTGCGTGTCCGCAGGTTGTGAAGAAGCCCGCTTTTCCGTCAACGGCACGCACTATGTAGTGGCGTCCGGCGAACTCAACAACGCAGTGCCCACCGGCGGCGATGCCAACCAGATTACCGGCGCGGGTGACATTGTCGAGGCGCCGGGTGGAACCAGCGACGGCCGCGGCACGGTATCATTCCTGCATGCGCCGACGTCGGCGACCAGCCTCAACATCAATCACTTCATCGTGTCGGGCTCTCCTAATGGAACGATTTATCAGGTCTGCGCCGATGATGGGCCCGCCGGGCCGCCGCCACCGCCCGTCACCCTTTCCCCCGTTCCGACGTTGAACGAGTGGGCGCTGTACGGATTGATGCTTCTGCTCTCGGGCATCGGCGTCTACGTCATTCGCCGCCGTCGCTTCCGCTGATCGGCCCGCGCCGCCGCCGCGAACTCAATCGCGGTGGGTGGCGCGCCGCAGTCGGTCGTTGACCGCGACCCATTCCGGGCCGTCGGGCGGCGCCTCGATCCAGATCTCGTCGGCCTCGCGCGCATCCAGCGCGCGCAGGTTCGAGTAGAGTTGGTGCGCGTAGAGCGCGCTTTCGCTCGGTGCATCGAACCAGGTCCCCTCGAATGCAGGCGGTTGCGCCATGGAGTGCGCGAGTACCGCGATATGCGCGCCGGGACCACCCAGATGCGCCAAGGCGTCACGCAGAGTGTCGCGCGCGAGCATTCGCGACCGCGTTTGCGGTGCGTAGTGAGTAGCCAGGGTGCCGGAAGCGCGCGGCGAGTTCCCGCTCGCTGCACCTGGAGCCGCGCCGAGCACGCGCGTGAGTTCGGCGACGCCGATCGCGCCGGGGCGCAGCAGTACGGGCGCCTCGCGCGTGCAATCGACGATGGTCGACTCGAGACCATGCGCGCAAGGTCCCGCATCGAGAATCAGCGCGACTTCGTCGCCGAAGTCGTCGGCGACGTGTTGCGCCGTGGTTGCGCTAATGCGTCCGAAGCGATTGGCCGAGGGCGCGGCAATGCCGTCGCCGCCAAGCCTTGCCAATGCCGCGAGCAGCGCCTGCGCGACCGGATGCGCGGGAACGCGCAGTCCGACGCTGACTTGACCGCCGGTGACCTTGTCGGGAACGCCATCGGCGCGCGGCAGGATCAAGGTCAGAGGCCCGGGCCAGAATGCGTCGGCCAGTATATCGGCGAACCCTGGCCGAGCCCGCGCCCAATGCATGGCGGCAGCCTTGTTTGCTACATGGACGATCACCGGGTGTTCGGCGGGGCGGCCCTTGGCTGCAAACAGCCGTTGCAGCGCGTCGGAATTGCGCGCATCGGCGCCCAGGCCGTAGACCGTTTCAGTCGGAAATGCCACCAGCGCACCATCGCGCAGCGCCTGCGCAGCGGCGGCGATTGCGTGCGGCGTCGGAGGAACGATCATCGGCCTGCCCCGCGTGGTGCAAACGCGAGCCATAGGGCGACCTGCAGCGAGCCGTCGGAATTTGGTAGAATTTCGATCCTTTCACGCGCCGGCGTTGTGCCGGCGCTCCGCACATAAAGTCAGGGAGCGTCGATGAGCGATTTTCTATTCACGTCGGAATCTGTTTCCGAAGGTCATCCGGACAAGGTCGCCGACCAGATTTCCGATGCCGTACTCGATGCGATTCTAACGCTGGATCCGCACGCGCGGGTAGCCGCGGAGACGCTGGTATCGACCGGCCTGGTCGTCATGACCGGCGAGATCACGACCGACCACAAGCACGACTACGCCCGCATTGCGCGCGACACCATCCATCGCATCGGCTATACCGACCCGGAGCTGCGCTTCGACTCGGTGGGCTGCGCGGTGATGGTCTGCTACGGCCGGCAGTCGCCGGATATCGCGCGCGGCGTCGATCGGACATCCGACGAATACATGAACCAGGGCGCGGGCGACCAGGGCCTGATGTTCGGCTACGCCTGCGACGAGACGCCGGCGCTGATGCCGCTGCCGATTTACTACGCGCACCGCCTGGTGCAGCGGCAAAGCGAAATTCGCCGTGACGGCCGGCTGCCGTGGCTGCGTCCCGACGCCAAGTCGCAGCTCACCGTGCGCTACGTCGACGGAAAGCCGAAGAGCATCGACACCGTCGTGCTGTCGACGCAGCATCACCCCAGCATGAATCACAAGCAGAAGGAGCTGGCTGAGGCGGTGGTCGAGGAGATCATCAAGCCGGTGCTGCCGCCCGAGATGCTGGTCAACACCCGCTACCTGGTGAATCCGACCGGCCGCTTCGAAATCGGCGGGCCGCATGGCGACGCGGGCCTGACCGGCCGCAAGATCATCGTCGATACCTATGGCGGCGCATCGCCGCACGGCGGCGGCGCGTTTTCGGGCAAGGACCCGTCGAAGGTCGACCGCTCGGCGGCGTACGCCGCGCGCTACGTGGCCAAGAACATCGTCGCCGCCGGCATCGCGCGGCAATGCCAGGTGCAGCTCTCCTACGCCATCGGCGTGGCGCACCCGATCAACGTCACCGTCTACACCGAAGGCACCGGCAAGCTGCCCGACGCTGAGATCGCCAAGCTGGTCAGCGCGAATTTCGATCTGCGTCCGCGCGGCATCATCCAGATGCTCGACCTGCTGCGGCCCATCTACGAAAAGACCGCCGCGTACGGGCATTTCGGCCGCGACGAGCCCGGGTTCACGTGGGAAGCGATCGACAAGGTCGCCGACCTGCGCGCTGCGGCAGGCCTCACCGACTTGCCGCCCGCGCGCAGCCCCGCGCACGCCTGACGACGGTCCGACGCTATTTTTCCGGCAGCGGGATGAATTCGGTCTCGCCCGGCACGGCCGGAAAGCGCTGGTCGCGCCAGCGTTCCGCGGCGGCGTCGATGTGCTGGCGCGAGCTGGCGACGAAATTCCACCAGATCAGCCTGTCTCCATCCATCTTCGCGCCGCCGAGCAGCATGCAGCGCGCGGCGCTGGCGGCCTCGATGCGCACCGTCGTCCAGGGTTCCAGCACGGCCATGTGGCGCACCGGCAAGTCGACGCCGTCGACGCGCAATTCGCCGTCGATGACGTAGACCGCGCGTTCTTCGTGCTCGGGTGGCAACTCGAGTACCGCGCCGGATTTCATCTCGACCGCGACGTAGAAGATCGGCGAAAACGTCGGCGTCGGCGCGCGCTGCCCGAAGGCGGTACCGGCGATCAGGCGCATGGTCACGCCATGCAGCGCGATTTCCGGCAATTCGGACTTTGCGTGATGGCTGAACGAAGGCGCGGCCTGCTCGTGTGACTTCGGCAGCGCGACCCACGTCTGCAGCCCGTGCAGGCGATGGCCCATCGCGCGATCCACATCGCCGGTGCGCTCCGAGTGCACGATACCGCTGCCCGCGGTCATCCAGTTGACGTCACCCGGCTCGATGCGCTGGATGGTGCCGAGGCTGTCGCGGTGCATTTGCGCGCCCTCGAACAGATACGTCACCGTGGCCAGGCCGATGTGCGGATGCGGGCGCACGTCGATGCCCTGGCCTTTGCCGAAGTTCACCGGTCCGAAGTGGTCGAAGAAGATGAACGGCCCGACCATCTTGGTCGGGAACGCCGGCAGCAGGCGCTGCACCTCGAAACCACCGCCGAGATCGCGGGTGTGCGGCTTGAGTATTGTCAATTCGGGTCTGGCGTTCGACATCGAGCGTCCTGTGTAGTGCGGGCCTGGGATCCAAAGGTTTCGGCAAACGTCGGCATCGCGAACCTACGCGACGGGCGCTGGACTCCACGCCGATTCTAACGTTCCGCGCCGCAATCGGTGCATGATGAATCGCCCCGGATCGATCGCGTCGACCAGCGCGCCTTCCAGCGGCAGCGGCTCGCCCTCGATCTGGCTGGCAAGCAATTCCGCCGCCAGCGGCGTCCACGCCAGCCCGCGCGATGCGAACGCGAACGCGCCGTAGAGACCGGAGAGCCGCGGCAGGTCGTGAAGCCGCGCACCGGTGAGGGCCTGCGCTTGCGCCAGCGCGCTCGCCACGTCCGCCAGCGCGCCCGCCAGCGGCATGCGATCGGTCGCGATGCAACGAAATCCGACGCGTCCGTCGAGTGATGCCGCAGTCGCGAGCTTGCCGGTGCTGCCCGGCAGCAGGTGTTCGACCCGCGCGAGATTGGCGACATGACCGATGGCATCAGGCTGCGACGCAAAACTGTCCTGATCGTAGGTCGCGCCAGCGACCGCGATGCCGTCGATCGAGGGAAAGACGTATCCGTCACCGCCGACGATCGCGCGCGGCGCGATGAATGGCGGCGACGGAAGATGGCTTTGCTGTCCACGCACGCTGCGTAGCGCATCCGGGCCGAGGTCCACCAGACGCGCCGCGTCGAGCGCGTTGGCCAGCACGACCACCGGCGCTGCCGCGATCGTTGCGCCGGCGGCATCGATCGCGCACCACCGTTCCCCGAGCCGACTCAAACGCGCAACTTCGCGCCCGAAGTGCGTGACGACCTGCGCACCCGCACTCGTCAGGTCCGCGCTCACCAGCGCGCCCGGTTGCGCCAAGCCCCCGTGCGGAAACCACCAGCCACCGGCATGCACTTCGGCGCCCGCCAGTTCGCTCGCGCTCGCGCGCGTCACGCTGGCGGCGTATTCGAGCGGGTACGCGAGCTGCGCCGCGGTCGCTGCGATGCGAGATTCATCGGGCGCGTCCCCCGCCAATTGCAGCACGCCGCATTTCCACCAGGGCGCCCCGGCGATGCCCGGCGCTCGCACGCGTTGCGCATGGAGATAGCCTGCCCGCGTGAAGCGCGACAACAGGCAGTCATCGCGGGAAACGTGCGGCTGTACCGCGCCGGCAAGCAAGCCCGAGGCCGCGCTGCCCGGGGCGCCGGCGCGCTCGACGAGGTCGATCACCCAGCCGCGAGCGGCGAGGCGCGCCACCACGGCGGCGCCGGCGAGCCCCGCGCCTATGACGATGGCGCGACGTTCCCGCCATTCGGGCGTGGCCCTTGCACGACTTGCCGGCCAGCGCGGCGCGTAGCGCGCGGCGAGCATTTCGCGCTTGCCGCCGAAGCCGGGACGACGCTCGGCGACGAAGCCCGCGGCTGCGACGGCGTCGCGAACCGCGCGCGCCACGCTCCAGGTCGACAGCGTCGCGCCCGGTGCCGCGAGTCGCCCCAATGATCGCAGCAGCTGCGGCGACCACATGTCAGGATTGCGTTCCGGCGCAAATCCGTCGAGGTAGAACGCGTCAGCCGCCAGGCGCAAGTCGCGCGCAGCGTTTGCCGCGTCGGCGAAGACCAGTGTCAGCGACACCGCTGCCTGCTCGAAATGCAGTCGATGCACCCCCGGAACGAGTACCGGCCATGCGTCGCGCAGCTGTCGCGCGAGGTCGGAGAATTCGGGATACAGCGCATGCGCCGTTGCCAGGTCGGCGGCGGCGAACGGATGCCGCTCGATCGACACGAAGTGCAGGCGCGTGCAACGCCGCGGGTCGTCGCGCCAGGCTTTCCACGTCGCGAGAAAATTCAGACCCAGGCCGAAGCCGGTCTCCACGATGACGAAACTGCGCGTGCCCGTCCATCGCGCCGGCAGGTCGTTGCCGCCAAGGAACACGTGTCGAGCCTGCCCCGGTCCGGAGGCGGCGTTGTGATAGACGTCGCCGAATTCGCGCGAGCAGGGCGTGCCTGACGCGTCGAACGCGAGCGTGGCGGGTTGGATCGACAACATCAGGCGTAACCGCTGCAATGACAGGCGCGCCGACCGATCGCAGGCGATCCGCGAAGCATGTTGTCAGCGCGCGCGAGTTCGGTAGACTTGACGACTCGTCCGATCACCATGCGCTTCGCCTACTACGACAAGCTCTCGCCCTCGCGCCAGCGCACCTACCGGCGCAGCGACGAGATCGTCACGCTCGGTCTGCCGCCGGGACTCGTGCTCGGCCCCATCGTCGAAGCGATCGCCGCGGGCTTGCGCGAGGACCGGCGCGCCGCTGTGCAGGCCGCGTGCCAGGCGCTGATCGACGCGTTGAATCGCGGATATCACGTGCCGGAAGTGCGCGTACGCGTGCTGGCGACCCGGCCGGCGGACGGTACCGGCGAGCTGCACGGGCTCTACGAACCCGAGGACGAAGGCACGCTCGCGCGCATCAGCGTGTGGATGCGCACCGCGCAAAAGAAAAACGTCGTCGCGTTCAAGACCTTCCTGCGAACCTTGATCCATGAGTTGTGTCATCACCTCGACTACGAGCTGTTCGCGCTCGACGAGACCTTCCATACCGAGGGATTCTACAAGCGCGAGTCGGTGCTGGTGGCCGCGTTGATCGCGCAGGCGCCATGCTGGTCGTGCCGCCTCGGGCGTGAGGCGAAGCGCCTGCGCGCCGCTTCAGGGCTTTGCCTGCGCCAGTTCGGTCGCGTTCCAGCCGCCGCCGAGCGCCTTGATCAGGCCAACGCTGGCGATCAGTCGGCGTCCCAGGATGGCCAGCGACGCGCGTTCGTTGTTCAGCGCCGCGGCCTGCACCACCACCACCGACAGGTAGTTGGTCGTTCCCGCCTTGTACTGGTTGTTGGTGATGGTCTCCGATTCGCGCGCGGCCTTCACCGCGGCATCCTGCACCGCAGCTTCCTGCTCGAGGATGCGAAGCGCGACGAGGTTGTCCTCGACTTCCTGGAAGCCACCCAGCACGGTCTGACGATAGTCCGCGACGGTCGCGTCCCAC
Source organism: uncultured beta proteobacterium (assembly GCA_963741315.1). Taxonomy (GTDB): domain Bacteria; phylum Pseudomonadota; class Gammaproteobacteria; order Burkholderiales; family Casimicrobiaceae; genus PALSA-1003. The sequence continues at coordinate 159,478 of CAVUHK010000001.1, read as the reverse complement.
GCGGCGATCGCCTGCGCGGATTGCGCCTTGCGCAGGCCGCCGTCGAAGATGGTCTGCGCCAGTGCCGCGCCGATCGACCAGTACTGGTTCGGCAGCGACAGCAAGTGCACGAAGCTGGAACTTTGGAATCCGCCGGCGGCCGACAGCGACAAGGTGGGGTAGAAGGCGGCCTCGGCCACGCCGATCTGAGCGTTGGCGGCGGCGACGCTGCGCTCGGCGGCAGCAATGTCGGGTCGACGCTCGAGCAATTCCGAGGGCAGGCCGGGTGGGATGGCCGGGAACGACCACTGCTGCGTCACCACCGCGATGGAAAGTTCAGAGGGCGCCTTGCCGATCAGGATCGCGATGGCGTGCTCGAGCTGTGCGCGTTGCACGTCAGCGTCGAGCGCCTGTGCGCGCGTGGAGTTGAGCTGCGCCTCGGCCTGTACGACGTCGTTGCGTCCGACGATACCGGCGCTGTACTGATTGCGCGTCAGCTGTAGCGAGCGCTCGTAGCCGGCGATGGTCGTCTTGAACAGCGCGATCTCGGCGTCGAGCACGCGCAGCGTCCAGTAGTCTTGCGCCAGGAGTGCCTGCGCCGACAGCTTGGCCGCGGCGAGATCCGCAGCAGTGGCCTGCGCATTGGCTTCGCTGGATTCCACACTACGGCGCACGCGGCCCCACAGGTCGAGTTCCCAGCTCGCATCGACGGCCAGGTTGTAATTGTTGCCGATGCCGGAATTGTTGATCACGCGGTTGTTGGTCGGGGTCTTGGCGCGCGTCGCCGTGCCGCCACCGTTCACGGTCGGGAACAAGCCGGCGCGCGCGGCCTGCGTCAGCGCCTGCGCGGCGCGCACCTGCGCTTCGGCAGCCTTGACGTTCTGGTTGGAAATGTCGACCTGAGCTTCGAGCTCGTTGAGCGTCGCGTCCCCGAAGACCTCCCACCAGTCGCCCTTGGGCGCGCGATCCTGCGGCTGCGCGAGTTTCCACCCTTCCGCTTCCTTGAACGCGGCCGGAGCGGGCGCGATCGGGCGCACGTAGTCGGGGCCCATCATGCAGCCAGAGAGCGCGAGCAACGCGGCGAGCACTGCGCTGCGCTGGAACTGCTTTCGATCGATGCTTATGTCGATGTTCATGGCGCTATCGTGGTCAGTTGGCCGCGGACGGCACCGGCTCGTTGCGCGCAGGCCGCTGCCGCCTCAGGCTCAGGCACCACAGGCGAAAGCGGTCCAGGTACACATAGACCACCGGCGTCGTGTAGAGCGTCAGCACCTGGCTCACCAGCAGCCCGCCGACGATCGAGATGCCCAGCGGACGGCGCATCTCGGCGCCGTCGCCGGCGCCCAGCGCAAGCGGCAGAGCGCCCAGCATCGCCGCCATGGTCGTCATCATGATCGGCCGGAAGCGCAGCAGGCAGGCCTCGTAAATCGCATCGCGCGGGTGCAGGTTGCGCTGGCGTTCGGCGTCGAGCGCGAAGTCGATCATCATGATCGCGTTCTTCTTGACGATGCCGATGAGCAGGATGACGCCGATGAACGCGATGATCGAAAAGTCGGTCCGGAACAGCAGCAGCGCGAGCAGGGCACCGACCCCCGCCGAAGGCAGCGTCGACAGGATGGTGAGCGGATGAACGTAGCTTTCGTAGAGCACGCCGAGCACGATGTACACCGTCAACAGCGCGGCCAGGATCAGCCATGGCTGCGAATTGAGCGTCGCCTGGAACGCGCGCGCGCTGCCCTGGAAGCTGCCGTGCACCGTGGTGGGCACTCCCAGACGCAGCATGGCATCCTCGATCGCCCGCGTGGCCTGCGACAGCGACACGTCCGGCGCGAGATTGAAGGAAATGGTCGACGCGACGAACTGGCCCTGGTGGTTGACGCCCAAGGGTGTGTTGGTCGGCCCGTAGGTGGCGAAGGCCGACAGCGGCACCTGCGCACCGGTGGTGGAACTGACGTAGACCGACTTGAGCGCGTCCGGCGACTGCCAGTACTCCGGTGCGGCTTCCATCACCACGTGATACTGGTTCAACTGCGCGTAGATCGTCGACACCTGGCGCTGCCCGAACAGGTCGTTGAGCGTCGCGTCGATCAGCTTGGGATTGACTCCCAGCCGCGACGCCGACTCGCGGTCGATGACCAGCGACGTCTGCAGCCCCTTGTCCTGTTGATCGGTGTTGACGTCGGCGAGCTCCGGCAGGTCACTCAATGCGGCGCGAATCTTGGGTTCCCACGCGCGCAGTTCGGCCAGGTCGTCGGCTTGCAGCGTGTACTGGTACTGCGCGTTGCTCTGTCGGCCGCCGATGCGGATGTCCTGCACTGGTTGCAGGAAGAGGTTCGCGCCGGGCTCTCTGGCGAGCTTGACGCGCAGCCGCGCAATGACCTGGTCGGCGGTTTCCTTACGTTCGGAGAGCGGCTTGAGCGCCACGAACATCATGCCGGAATTACGCTGTGCACCGCCGGTGAAACCGACCACGTTCTCGACCGCCGGGTCGTTGCTCACGATGGTCATGAAATCGGAGAGCTTCTGGCGCATCGCCTGGAAAGAGATGCTCTGGTCGGCCTGGATGCCGCCGACCAGCCGCCCCGTGTCCTGCTGCGGGAAGAAGCCCTTGGGAATGATGACGTACAGGTAGACATTCAGGCACACCGTCGCCAGCAGTACCAGCATGACGATGCGGCCGTGTCGCAGTCCCCACGCGAGGCTGCTGCCGTAGCCGCGCACCAGCGCCGCGAATGCGCGCTCGCTCCACGCCCCGATGCGCCCGGTGCGGTGTTCGGACTTCGGCCGCAGGAGACGCGCGCACATCATCGGCGTCGTCGTCAGCGACACGACCAGCGACACCAGGATCGCCACCGACAGCGTGACCGCGAATTCGCGGAACAGCCGGCCGACGATGCCGCCCATCAGCAGAATGGGAATGAATACCGCGATCAGCGACAGGCTCATCGACAGCACGGTGAATCCTACTTCGCGCGCGCCCTGCAGCGCGGCCTCGAAGGGTTTCATGCCGGCTTCAATGTGCCGCGACGTGTTCTCCAGTACGACGATCGCATCGTCGACGACAAAACCGGCGGCGATCGTCAGCGCCATAAGGGTGAAGTTATTGATCGAGAATCCGCACAGGTACATGAACGCGAAGGTGCCGACCAGCGACACGGGAACCGCCACGCTGGGGATCAGCGTCGCGCGGAAATTGCGCAGGAACAGGAACACCACCAGGATCACCAGCGCGACCGAGATCATCAGCGCGCGCTCGGTGTCGCGCAGCGACGCGCGAATCGTCGTCGTGCGCTCCATCGCCAGCGTCAGCGTGATCGCGCTCGGGATCGACGCGCGCAGCGACGGCAGCAGCGCGGTGACGCGATCGACGGTCTCGATGATGTTGGCGTTGGGCTGGCGATTGATGATCACCAGCACCGACGGCTTGCCGTTGGCCATGCCGGCGTTGCGCAGGTCCTGCACCGAGTCGACGACGGTGGCCACGTCGGTGAGCAGCACCGCGGAGCCATTGCGATAGGCGACGATCAGCGGCAGGTACTCGGCGGCGGTCTTGGCCTGGTCGTTGGCGTAGATCTGCCAGTGCCGCGTGTCGTCCTCGACCGCGCCCTTGGGGCGGTTGGCGTTGGCGGCGGCGAGCGTCGCGCGCACCGACTCCGGCCCGACGCCGTACTTGTTGAGCGCTTCCGGGTTGAGTTCCACGCGCACCGCAGGCAGCGAGCTGCCGCCGACGCTGACCTGGCCGACGCCCGCCACCTGCGAGAGCTTCTGCGCGATGATCGTCGACGCGGCATCGTACATCTGGCCCTGCGTCATCGTTTCGGACGTCAGCGCCAGGATCATGATCGGCGCGTCGGCCGGGTTGACCTTGCGATACGTCGGGTTGCTGGGCAAGCCGGTCGGCAGGAGGTTGCGCGAGGCATTGATCGCCGCCTGCACGTCGCGCGCCGCGCCGTCGATGTCGCGCGAGAGATCGAACTGCAGCGTGATGCGCGTGGATCCCAGCGCGCTCGACGACGTGATTTCGGTCACGCCGGCGATGCGCCCCAGCGAGCGTTCGAGCGGCGTGGCGACGGTCGCAGCCATGGTCTCGGGGCTCGCGCCCGGCAACGATGCCTGCACCGATATGGTCGGGAAGTCGACCTGCGGCAGCGGCGACACCGGCAGCAGCCTGAACGCGATCGCGCCGGCCAGCGCCACGCCCAGCGTGAGCAGCGTCGTGGCGACGGGACGATCGATGAAGGGCGCCGAAAGATTCATGTCAGTCGAGAAGGGCCGCCCCGAACGACTGACCAGCCCCCGGGGGCAGCGAGCACCAGGCCGAAGGCCGCAGGACAGCCGAAGGCTGGTCCCACGAAGTGGGATGCGGCGAAGCCGCACAGAGCGAGCGTGGGGGGACGTTTCAATCTAGTCCCCGGCGTTCCGGCGGCGCGCGCGATCGGCGCCTTGCGTCGTCCGGTCTTGGCGCGACTCGCGAGCGAGTCGAAGGCGAGATAGATCACCGGCGTGGTGAACAGCGTGAGCGCCTGCGAGAAGATCAGGCCACCGACCATGGTGATGCCCAGCGGGTGGCGCAGTTCGGAGCCTTCGCCCCACCCGATCATCAGCGGCAGCGCACCCAGGATCGCCGCCATCGTGGTCATCATGATCGGCCTGAAGCGCAGCAGGCACGCCTGGAAGATCGCGTCGCGCGGCGCCATGCCGTCGTGCCGTTCGGCGTCGAGCGCGAAGTCGATCATCATGATCGCGTTCTTCTTGACGATGCCGATGAGCAGGATGATGCCGATGATCGCGATGATCGACAGATCGTTGCCTGAGAGCATCAGCGCCAGCAGCGCGCCGACGCCCGCCGAGGGCAGCGTCGACAGGATCGTGACGGGATGGATGAAGCTCTCGTAGAGCACGCCCAGCACGATATACATGGTGACGATCGCCGCCAGGATCAGCCACAACTCGTTGGCGAGCGATGCGCGAAACGCCAGCGCCGCGCCCTGGAAGTTGATCTGGACGCTGGCCGGAAGGCCGAGCTCGACCTTGGCCGCTTCGATGGCCTTGACCGCGTCGCCGAGCGATGCGCCACTTGCCAGGTTGAACGAAATGGTCGCCGCGGGAAACTGCCCGATGTGATTGATCGACAGCGGCGCGGCCCGCTCGACGATGCTCGCGATCGACGACAGCGGCACCTGCGTCGATGCCTGGCCAGGCACCGTCGAGGTGACGTAGATGTCGCCGAGCGCCGCGGGCCCGCGCTGAAACTCGGGCTTCACCTCGAGCACGACGCGATACTGGTTCGACTGGGTGAAGATGGTGGAGACCAGGCGCTGGCCGAAGGCGTTGTAGAGGGCATTGTCGATGGCCGCCGGCGTGATGCCGAGCCGGCTCGCGGTAGTCCGGTCGAAGTCGACGTAGACCTGCAGCCCGCCATCCTGGAAATCGCTCGCGACGTCGGCGAGCTTCGGCTCCTGCTTGAGGCGCTCGGTGAATTTCTTGACCCAGGTGGCGAGTTCGGTGGGGTCGACCGATTCGACGGTGAACTGGTACTGCGTGCGGCTCACCCGATCCTCGATGGTCAGGTCCTGCACCGGCTGCATGAACAGCGAGATGCCTTCCACCTTCACAAGCTTCGGTTGCAGGCGGCGGATGATCTCGGTCGCGCTGGCACCACGCTCCGAGCGCGGCTTCAGGTTGATGAGCATCCTGCCGCTGTTGAGCGTGGCGTTGGTGCCGTCGACGCCGATGAACGAGGTCAGGCTGGCCACCGCCGGATCCTCGAGGACGACAGCGGCCAGCGCCTGCTGGCGCTCGGACATCGCCGCGAAGGAAATGGTTTGCGGCGCCTCCGAAATGCCCTGTATCGCGCCGGTGTCCTGCACCGGGAAGAAACCCTTCGGGATCACGATGTAGAGCACGACCGTGAGCGCCAGCGTCGCCAGCGCGACCAGCAGCGTCGCGGCCTGGCGATCGAGCACCCAGTTGAGCATCCGGCCGTAGCGCGCGATGGTGCGGTCGAACAGGTCGCCGCTCCAGCGATAGAAGCGCCCTTGCTTCTCGGGTGGCGTGTGCTTGAGAAGCTTCGCGCACATCATCGGCGTCAATGTCAGCGACACGACTGCGGAGATGAGGATCGACACCGCCAGCGTGATCGCGAATTCGCGGAACAGCCTGCCCACCACGTCGCCCATGAACAGCAGCGGAATGAGCACCGCGATCAGCGATATGGTCAGCGAAATGATCGTGAATGCGATCTGCTCGGTGCCCTTGAGCGCCGCTTCCAGCGGTGTGTCGCCGTTCTCGATGTAGCGGGCGATGTTCTCGATGACCACGATGGCGTCGTCGACGACGAAGCCGGTGGCGATGGTCAGCGCCATCAGCGTCAGGTTGTTGATCGAGAATCCCGCCAGGTACATCACGCCGAAGGTGCCGACCAGCGACAGCGGCACCGCGACGCTGGGGATCAACGTCGCGGGCACGTTGCGCAGGAACAGGAAGATCACCAGCACCACCAGCGCCACCGCCAGCAGCAATTCGAATTGCACGTCGCGCACTGAGGCGCGAATGGTGACCGTGCGGTCGGTGAGCAGCACCACATCGACCGAGGACGGCAACGACGCCTGCAGTTGCGGCAGGAGCGCCTTGACGCGATCGACCACCTCGATGACGTTGGTGCCCGGCTGGCGCTGGACGTTGAGGATGATCGCCGGCGTCGTATTCGCCCACGCCGCGAGGCGCGAATTCTCGGCCGCATCGATGGCCTCCGCGATGTCCATGATGCGCACCGCGGCGCCGTTGCGATACGCGATGATCAGCTGCTTGTATTCCTCGGCCGACTTGAGTTGGTCGTTGGCGTCGATGGTCGACGCGCGACTCGGGCCGTCGAAGCTGCCCTTCGCCTGGTTGGTGTTGGCGTTGCCGATGGCGGTGCGCACGTCGTCGAGCGAGAGCCCGTAGGCGGCGAGCGCCTTGGGATTGACCTGGATGCGCACGGCAGGCCGCTGGCCGCCGCTGATGCTAACCAGGCCCACGCCGGGCAATTGCGAGATCTTCTGCGCGATGCGGGTGTCGGCCAGGTCCTCGAGCTTGGGCAGCGGCATCGTCGGCGACGACAGCGCCAGCGTGATGATCGGCGTGTCGGCGGGGTTGACCTTGTTGTAGATCGGCGGATTGGGCAGGTCGGTGGGCAGGAAACTGCCCGAGGCGTTGATCGCCGCCTGCACTTCCTGTTCCGCCACGTCGAGCGAGAGTTCGAGGCCGAATTGCAGCGTGATCACCGACGCGCCGCCCGAACTCGTCGACGACATCTGGTTCAATCCCGGCATCTGGCCGAATTGCCGTTCCAGTGGCGCGGTGACCGACGAAGTCATCACGTCGGGGCTCGCGCCCGGGTAGAGCGTCACCACCTGGATGGTCGGGTAGTCGACCTCGGGCAGCGCCGAGAGCGGCAGCACGCGATAGGCGACGATACCCGAGAGCAGGATCGCGACCATCAGCAACGTGGTCGCCACCGGACGCAGTATGAATATGCGCGACGGATTCATCGTGCGCTACCAGCCGCGGCCGCGTGCGCGGTGCGGGTCAGCCCCCGCTCTTCGGCGCCGCCGGTGCCGCCGGTGCGTCCGACGGCGCGCCGCCTGGCGGGCGTCCACCGCCGGCCTTGTCGGCGCGCGGGCCGCGGCGCGCCGCACCGGGCGCGGGCGTCGCCGACGCATCGCGGGTGATCAGGTCGACCTTGGCGCCTTCGCGCAGCTTGTCGGCGCCGTCGATCACGACCACGTCGCCGGGCGCGATGCCGGCAGCGATCGCGGTGACCTCGCCCTGCGCAGGACCCAATTTGACCGGCACCACCGCGACACTCTTGTCGTCCTTGACGACGTAGACGAAAGTGCCGGGCGTGCCGCGCTGGATGGCGGCGGTCGGGATCAGCGTCGCATCGGCCAGCGTTTGCACCAGCATGCGCACGTTCACGAACTGATTCGGGAACAACACAAGATTGTCGTTGGCGAATTCGGCCTTGAGCTTGACGGTGCCGGTGGTGGTATCGATCTGGTTGTCGACGCTCGAGAGCTTGCCGCTCGCGAGTTTCACCTTCTGGTCGCGATCCCATGCGTCGACGACGACAGCTTTCTCTTCCTGCACACGCTTCATCACCCGCGGCAGGTTATCCTCGGGGATCGGGAAAATGACGGTGATCGGCTGCAATTGCGCGATGACGACGAGGCCGTTGGCATCCGATGCGTGCACGATGTTGCCCGGGTCCACCTGGCGCAGCCCGACGCGACCGGTGATCGGCGCGGTAATGCGCGCGTAAGTCAGTTGCAGCTTGGCGCTGTCGACGGCGCCCTGGTCGGATTGGACGGTGGCCTCGTACTGCCGGACCAGCGACTCCTGGGTGTCGACCTGCTGCTTGGAAATCGAATCCTGCGCGAGCAGGGTCCGGTAGCGCTCCAGGTCGACCTGAGCGTTCTTGAACAGCGCCTGATCCTTGGCCATCTGGCCGGCGGCTTGCGTGAGCTGGACCTGGAACGGGCGCGGATCGATCTGCGCGAGCAGGTCGCCGGCCTTGACGACCTGCCCCTCGGTGAACGCGACGCTCATGAGCTGGCCGTCGACGCGTGGCCGCACCGTCACGACGTTGCGCGGCGTCACGGTGCCCAGTGCATTGAGATACACGTCGATGCTGCCCTTGGTGGCCGTCGCCGCGACCACCGGCAGGTTGCGCGCGGCGGGGTCGAAGCGGCCCTTGCCGGCGACGCTCGCCGCGGGTTCCGCCGCTTTCGGCCACCAATACCACGCACCGATCGCGGCGGCGAAGAGCACCAGCAACAACAGCAGCCACGGCCAGACACGGCGCTTGCGCGCCGCATCGGCGTATGCGGGCTGGGCGGCAGCGACATTCGCTGCGGGTGTCGAGTCAGGGCTCATGCGGGTTAGTCACTATGGGGCATCGGATTGTCCCCGTTGCAGTGGCTTGGTTGCGTCGGAGTTGTAACCATCTGTAAGCCGGCGCTGGCGTGGCGCCGCCATATTGCGTTCGGCACCTGGCAAGGTCGGCACAGGTGCACGGCGGGCGCGGTTTTGTTACACTATTCTACCCCTGAGGAGCGTTGCGACGGGCCGTGGTCCCCACCTGGACACTACAGGACAAGAAGGGAAACCGCAGGCCCGCCAGGCTCAGGGTTTCGGACTTTCGAACTGCGCTCGTTTAACCGCGGCCCGCACGCGGGGTGACGAGTCAGGATGCGCACTCTCCCCCTCAGTCGGCAGCCGCTCGTTACGGAGTGATGCATGAACGCTGCCACCGAAGTTACCAAGTTCACCGATTTCAGCGTTGCCGACCTCGCCCTCGCGGCGTGGGGACGCAAGGAGATCGCCATCGCCGAAACCGAGATGCCGGGGCTGATGGCCATCCGCGAGGAATTTTCGCCGGGTCAGCCGCTGCGCGGCGCGCGCATCGCCGGATCGCTGCACATGACCATCCAGACCGCGGTGCTCATCGAGACGCTCGAAGCACTGGGCGCCGACGTGCGCTGGGCCTCGTGCAATATCTACTCGACGCAGGATCACGCCGCGGCGGCGATCGCCGCAACCGGCACGCCGGTGTTCGCGCACAAGGGCGAATCGCTCGAGCAATACTGGGAGTTCACGCACCGGATCTTCGAGTGGCCCGATGGCCGCGGTCCGAACATGATCCTCGACGACGGCGGCGACGCGACGCTGCTGGTGCACCTGGGCGTGCAAGCGGAAACCGACCGCAGTGTCATCGCCAAGCCGAGCAACGAAGAGGAATTCTCGCTCTTCGCCGCCATCGCCAAGAAACTCGCCAGCGATCCGAATTTCTATTCGCGCCTGATGGCCAACATCAAGGGCGTGACCGAAGAGACGACGACCGGGGTGAAGCGCCTGTATCGCATGCACGCGGAAGGCAAGCTGGGCTTTCCGGCGATCAACGTCAACGACTCGGTGACCAAGAGCAAGTTCGACAACCTGTACGGCTGCCGCGAATCGCTGGTCGACGGCATCAAGCGCGCGACCGACGTGATGATCGCCGGCAAGATCGCGCTGGTGTGCGGCTACGGCGATGTCGGCAAGGGCTCGGCGCAGGCGTTGCGTGCGCTATCGGCGCAGGTCTGGGTGGCCGAGATCGATCCGATCTGCGCGCTGCAGGCGGCGATGGAAGGTTACCGCGTGGTGACCATGGACTACGCCGCCGACAAGGCCGACATCTTCGTCACCGCGACGGGCAACATCGACATCATCACCCACGCGCACATGGTGCGCATGAAGAACAACGCCATCGTCTGCAACATCGGCCACTTCGACAACGAGATCGATATAGCGTCGCTCAAGACCTGCAAGTGGGAGAACATCAAGCCGCAGGTCGATCACGTGATCTTCCCGGACGGCAAGCGGATCATCCTTCTCGCCGAAGGTCGACTTGTCAACCTGGGTTGCGCGACGGGGCACCCCAGCTACGTGATGTCGAGTTCGTTCGCCAACCAGGTCATCGCGCAGATCGAGCTCTGGGGCGACGCGAAGAGCGGCGGCAAGCACTACCCGGTCGGCGTGTACGTGCTGCCCAAGCACCTCGATGAAAAGGTCGCGCGGCTGCAGCTTGCCAAACTCGACGCGATGCTGACCACACTTTCCGACAAGCAGGCGAACTACATCGGCGTCGAGAAGCACGGGCCGTACAAGCCGGATACGTATCGCTATTGATTCACCGGAGTCGTTCGCGGGCCTGACTCTGCATCGCCGCCCGCGTTCGACCCGGCACAACCGCTACGGAGCATCGCATGCGCCTACTCGTCGTATGGATCATCAATGCGGCGGCGCTGTTTGCCGTCCCCTTCCTGATGTCGTCGGTCAAGGTCGACTCCATCTGGACTGCACTCATCGCCGCGCTGGTGCTGGGCCTGATCAACACCTTCATCCGTCCGCTGCTCGTGCTGCTGACGCTGCCGGCGACGCTGCTCACGCTCGGCCTGTTCATTTTCGTCATCAACGGCCTGTTGTTCTGGTTCGTGGGTTCGGGAGACTGGGGTTTTCACGTCTCCGGTTTCTGGGCGGGTGTGGGCGGCGCGATCCTGTACAGCATCATTTCGTGGGCACTGTCGGCGATCGTCCTCGGGCACTACCACGCGCGCGACAAGGCGTATGGCACCAAGCGCTGAGCGGTTGTACAGCTTCGAGTTCTTTCCTCCCGCCACCGCTGAAGGAGCGTCGAAACTTGCCGTGACGAGAGCGCAGCTGGCACAGCTCGGGCCGAAATTCTTTTCGGTGACCTATGGCGCCGGTGGCTCGACCCGCGACCGCACGCTCGACACGGTGCTGCAGATCAAGGCGGCGGGCCAGCCCGCTGCGCCGCACATCTCCTGCATCGGTTCCTCGCGCGAGAGCCTGCACTCGACGCTGGCTACCTATCGCGAGCACGGCATACGGCACCTGGTTGCGTTGCGCGGCGACCTGCCCTCGGGGAGCGCCGACGCCGGCGAATTCCGCTACGCGAACGAGCTTGTGGCCTTCATCCGCGACGCGACCGGCGACTGGTTCCACATCGATGTCGCGTGCTATCCGGAATATCATCCGCAGGCGGCCAGTCCCGCGGCCGATCTCGCCAGTTTCAAGCGCAAGATAGATGCCGGCGCCGACTCCGCGATCACGCAATATTTCTTCAACGCCGACAGCTACTATCGATTCGTCGATGACGCCGCCGCGCTCGGCATATCGGTGCCGATCGTTCCCGGCGTGATGCCGATCACGAGCTTTTCGAAGCTGGCGCGTTTCTCCGACGCGTGCGGTGCGGAGATTCCGCGCTGGATCCGGCGCAAGATGGAAAGTTTCGGCGACGACACCGATGCGGTGCGCGATTTCGGCCTCGAGGTCGTGACCCGCCTGTGCGCCGACCTGCTGGCGCATGGCGCGCCCGGACTGCATTTCTACACCTTGAACCAGGCAAGCCTCACGACCACCATCTGGCAGCGGCTCGCACTCTGAACCGTCGCGAGGGCGACCCGTTCAGGGCGTTACTTCGGGCCGGGACGAAACGACAGCAACTCGCGCGTGGTGTTTTCAACGCGGATCGCGTCGCTGTCGGGTCCTGAAAGCTCGATGAACGACGCGTCTCTGCAGTTCGAGGACGGGTCCTTTCGCCTTTGCATCGAACCACACCGAGTCGCGACGCTCCGTGCGCGTGCGAAAGAATTGCGCATCGTCGAGTTGAATGATGCGGTAAATGTAGATCGCGTCAAAGGATCCGGCCGGCACCGTCGTCGGACGCAGACCCTGCACAATCCCGAAACTCAGAATCTGCGCAGCGAGCCCTGTCTCGGGGCTGATGGTATCGACCACCTGCCGCCAGGTCTTACCCTTTTGCAATGGAAAATCGTAGAGCTGGATCGGCGTCGGGAATTGGCGTGGGAAATCCTGTTTGAGCGCGCCGGCAACAAGCCAGCCGTCGGCATTGATCTGCTCGCTCCCCTCGCTGCGTCCGTAAGGACCATCGTAGACCAGGCGCAGCGACGCGATGCCGTTGACGACCGACACGACTTCGGAATCGAGGATCGTCACCGCGCCCCGGCGCAGATTGTCGGTGATCCGATATTGCCAATGATCGCCCACGACCAGCTTCGGTGCGTCGTTCGGTATCGACGCGGGTATCGGTCCGGCGAGTTGGCAACCGATGAGCAGAAGGGCTGACGCATTGGCACACAGGGCAGCAAGATTTCGCCAGGACAGGTCGGGGCGATTCATGGGGATCTCCAGGTCTTCGAATGCGGCGCAGGCGCGCTTGCGCTGCTAACGCGGCCCTGGCCGAAACGAGACCAACTCGCGAATCGTACTTTCAGTGCGCACAACCTGAGGCGCCCCACCGGAAAACCACGTGTACTGCGCCTCGCGATTCTCACGCAGTGGCGCCTTGAACTGCGCGGCGTACCATACCGAATCACGGCGATCGGTCCGGCTGCGCCAGAATTGCTCGTCGTCGAGCTGGATGATCCGTGCCAGGAAAATGACGTTCGCCGTTCCCGCGGGCGCGGTCGAAGTGGTTTGCCCGCGCACGGTCCCGTAGTTCAGTATTTGAGCGCGCAGCCCCGTTTCGGGACTGATGGTGTCAATCACCTGCCGCCACGACTTGCCGTCCTCGAGCGGAAAATCGAACAGCGTGACCGGCGTCGGAAAACGCCGGACCGGGTCTTCCTTGAGCGCCCCGACGACAAGGCCGCCGTTAGCATTCATCTCTTCGGTGATTTCGCTCTTGCCATTCGCATCGACGGTCACCATGCGCAACGATGCGACACCATTGCTGATCGCGATGACCTCCACGTCAAGGGTCGACTGCACGCCGCGCCGCAGGTTGTCGGTGATCCGGTATTGCCAATGGTCGCCGACGACGAGCGCCGGCGCCGGTACCGGCGCGGCGATCCGGGTCAACGGCTGCGTCTCGCAGCCAAGCAGGCATAGAGCAGACAGCGCCGCCAGCCACGACGACAGATGCGCCATACGGGCTACGCGGTAGGTGCGGACGGTCATGGAGGCCTCCTCTGGATTCGCCGTCATCGCGGTCAGGTCGGCACGCAGGGGGCAACGCAACGCTCGCGATTGATGCGGATGCCGTCAGCCCATGTTACTGCATCGGCGCGCGACCGACCAAGGGTGCAGTCAACTGCCATCGGTGATCGCACCTATACTCGCCGTCGACACCAGCTTCATGTACTTGCCCAGCACCCCCTTGGTATATCGCGGTTGCGGCGCCTTCCATGCGGCGCGACGGCGCACGAGTTCGGCGTCGTCGACGTTGAGCTGGATGAGGCGCCGATGCGCGTCGATGGTGATGCTGTCGCCTTCGTGGACCAGCGCGATCGTTCCGCCGACGTAGGCTTCGGGCGCGACGTGACCGACCACCATGCCCCAGGTGCCTCCGGAAAAGCGGCCATCGGTGATCAGGCCCACGCTCTCGCCGAGTCCCTGGCCGATCAGCGCCGAGGTCGGCGCCAGCATCTCCTGCATTCCCGGGCCGCCTTTCGGGCCCTCGTAGCGGATCACGATCACGTCGCCGGCCTTGATTTTGTTCGCCATGATCGCTTCAAGCGTTGCCGGTTCGGAATCGAACACGCGCGCCGGTCCGGTGATCGATGGATTCTTGAGGCCCGTAATCTTGGCCACGCAACCTTCTGGCGCAAGATTGCCGCGCAGGATCGCCAGGTGGCCTTGCGCGTACATTGGGTTGTCCCACGGACGGATGACGTCCTGGTCTCGACGCGGCACGGCCGGAATGTCTTCGAGCTCGTCGCCGATCGTCCTGCCCGTGATGGTCATGCAGTCGCCGTGCAGCAGGCCATGCTCGAGCAACATCTTGAGTACCTGCGGCACGCCGCCGGCAAGATTGAAATCGACCGCAACGTAGCGCCCCGATGGCTTGAGATCGCACAGTACGGGCACCTTCTGGCGGATCGCTTCGAAGTCGTCGATGACCAGCGGCACCCCGGCGGCCGAAGCGATCGCAAGATAGTGCAGCACCGCGTTGGTCGAGCCGCCTGTCGCCATGACCAGCGCAATCGCGTTCTCGATCGACTTGCGCGTGATGATGTCGCGCGGCTTGAGGTCGCGGGCTATGGCGCCGACGAGTACTCTGGCCGAGGCGTCCGCGCTGTCGGCCTTTTCCGGATCGGGTGAGGCGAGCTGCGAGCTGCCGAGCAGGCTCAATCCCAGCGCCTCGAACGACGACGACATGGTGTTGGCTGTGTATTGGCCGCCGCAGGCGCCGACCGACGGGCACGCGTTGCGCTCGATGCCGTCGAGATCTTCCTGCGACATCTTGCCGGCCGCGAACGCGCCTACCGCCTCGAAGGGGCTGACGATGGTGAGCTTCTGCCCTTTCCACATGCCCGGCTTGATCGTCCCTGCATAGACGAAGATGGCGGGCACGTTCATGCGCGCCATCGCCATCATCGCGCCCGGCATGTTCTTGTCGCAGCCGCCGACGCAGAGCACGCCGTCCATGCACTGACCCATCACCGCGACCTCGATCGCGTCGGCGATCACTTCGCGCGACACCAGCGAATACTTCATGCCTTCGGTGCCCATCCCGATGCCGTCGGTCACGGTGGGAAAGCCGAACACCTGCGGCTTCGCACCTCCCGCCGACAGCGCAGCCATGGCCCGATCGACCAGCGGCTGGATGCCGGCGTTGCAGGGGTTCATCGTCGAATGGCCGTTGGCCACGCCGACGATGGGTTTGTCGAAATCGCCGTCCTTGAAACCGACGGCGCGCAACATGGCGCGATTCGGCGAGCGGGCTACGCCGGCGGTGATGATGCGGCTGCGACGGTTATCGGCCATGGTTCATTCCTGAGAACAAGGGTTGGCAAGCAAACATTCCATGATACGGCGTGCCGCGGTCCCGCGCGAGCCGGGCTAGGCGCTGCGCGCAGGGGTCCGCGCGCCGCGCGCGAACAGGATCCCGCAGAAGACGAGCAGCATGCCGACGAGGTGGTGCCAGCCTGGACGCTCGCCGAGGAAGATGACCGCGAGCAGCGCTCCGAACAGCGGCACCAGGTGGATGAAGATGCTCGCGCGCACCGGTCCGATGCGGTCGTTGGCGTGGTTGTAGAACACGGTGGCGATCAGCGTGGGAAAGAGCGCGAA
Organism: uncultured beta proteobacterium; assembly: GCA_963741315.1. Classification (GTDB taxonomy): domain Bacteria; phylum Pseudomonadota; class Gammaproteobacteria; order Burkholderiales; family Casimicrobiaceae; genus PALSA-1003. Next base: position 143,860 of record CAVUHK010000001.1, on the reverse strand, counting down.
GTAGATGATCGCTGCGACCGCGGGCAACGCCAGCTCGGAAGGCGGCGCGACGATGCGATCGACGACGAACACCGGCAACGCTATCACCAGGCCGATGACTCCGGTCACGAACACGTACGTGAGGGCCGGCAATTCCGGTGGCCGGTAGCGCAGCAGCACGGCGTAGAAACCCCACAGGAACAGCGCGACGAGCATGATCAGGTCGCCGGGATTGGGCGTCGTGGCGAGCAGCGTGCCCGGATGGCCGCGGGCGACGATGCATGCGACCCCGGTCAGCGAAATCGCGAATCCCGCGAGCGCGCGCGCCGACGGCGTTTCGCGCAGCAGCACCCACGAGCCGAACATCACGCAGATCGGGATCATCGAATTGAGGATGGTGGTGTTGGTCGCGGTCGTGTAGGTCAACGCCCAGTAGGTGAGCGAGTTGTAGAGCGCCGTGCTCATGACGCCGAGCACCAGCAGGATGCGCCAGGACCGCAGCAGCACTGCGCGCTGGCGCAGCGCTTCGCGCCAGCAGAAAGGGGCGAGCAGTGCGACGACAATCACCCAGCGCCAATACGCCAGCGCGATCGGCGACAGGGTGCCGGCCACGGCGCGGCCGATGATCATGTTGCCGGCCCAGAACAGCGCGGTCCAAGCCAGCAGCGCGGCGGCGGAGTACCGGTTCAGGTCGAAAGCCGGGCGAGACATGTGCGGCAGAGGCGTCTCCACTGGGGCTTCCTTATACCGGGCCAGTTCTGATACTGTCCAATACACATTAATCGACGCATTAATGCGAAAAAGGTATCAATGATCGACGCGAGGCGGCTGCGCTATTTCGTGGTCGTGGCCGAGACGCTGCATTTCGGTCGCGCTGCCCAGCAGCTGCGCATCTCGCAGCCGCCGTTGTCGCGCCAGATCCAGCAGCTCGAGCGCGAGATCGGCGTCGAGCTGTTTCGCCGCAGCAAGCGGCGCGTCGAGCTGACCGATGCCGGCGCCTACCTGCTGGCGGAGGCGCGTCGGATGCTCGCCGACGCCGCGCTGGTCGCCGAGCGCACGCGGCGCGCCGCGACCGGCGCAGTCGGCCACCTGGCGCTCGGCTTCATCAGCGCGGTCGACTACAGCATCCTGCCGGGATTGCTGCGCGCCTACCGCGAGACCTACCCTGGAGTCACTCTTGACCTGCGCGAACTGACCTCGGACGTGCAGTTGGCAGCACTGCGCGACCTGCGCATCGACGCCGGCATGCTGCTCGCGCCAGCCGAAGACGCGACGCTCTCGACGCTGCCGCTGCTGCGCGAGCCGTTGGTCGCGGTGGTGCAGGCAACCGACCCGCTGGCGCGCCGTGGCGGCGCGGTCTCCTTGCGCGCACTCGCAGCGCGGCCGTTCATCATGTTTCCTCGGCACAATGCGACCGGGTTGCACGACATGATTTTCGACTTTTGCCGCGCGGCCGGCTTCACGCCGCGCGTGGCCCAGGAAGCAGTACAGCTGCAGACCATCGTCAGCCTCGTCTCAGCGGGGCTCGGCGTGGCGCTGGTGCCGGCGTCGCTGACCGACATGCGCCGCGCCGGCGTGGTCTATCGCAGACTGCGCGAAGCTTCACCGCTCATGACGGTGCTGCTTGCCTGGCGTCGCGACAATCGCAGCGCGTCCTTGGCCAACTTCGTTGCCGTCGCGCGATACCGCGCTCAGGCGACGCGGACGGGCCGCCGCGGCGGGATGTCATAATCGACCATGTTCGTCCATCCACAATTCGACCCGGTCGCGATACAGCTGGGCCCGCTCGCGGTTCGCTGGTACGGATTGATGTACCTGCTCGGCTTTGTAATGTTCGTGGTGCTCGGCAAGTATCGCGCGCGCCAGAACCTGCTCACTGGCTGGCATCCCCGCGACGTCGACGACATGCTCTTCTACGGAGTCTTCGGCGTCATCCTCGGCGGGCGCCTCGGCTATGTATTGTTCTACAAGTTCGGCTACTACCTCGCACATCCGCTGGAAATACTGGCGCTTTGGCAGGGTGGCATGAGCTTTCACGGCGGTTTTCTGGGCGTGCTGCTCGCGCTCGCGCTGTTCGCGCGCGTGCGCCACAAGCGCTGGCTCGAGGTGACCGATTTCGTCGCGCCGCTGATTCCGCTGGGCCTTGCCGCGGGAAGGCTTGGCAACTTCATCAACGGCGAACTGTGGGGCCGCCCTACGAACGTGCCGTGGGCGGTGATATTTCCACAGGTCGACGCGCTGCCGCGTCACCCATCGCAACTCTACGAATTCGGGTTGGAGGGACTGTTGCTGTTCGCGCTGCTGTGGTTCTACTCGCGGCGCCGGCGACCGATGGGCGCGGTGTCGGGACTATTCTTGATCGGTTACGGCAGCTTTCGCTTCATCGTCGAATACGCGCGCGAGCCGGACAGTTTTCTCGGCGTCCTTTCGCTCGGATTCACGATGGGCCAGTGGTTGTCGCTGCCAATGATCGTCGCGGGCATCGCGATGATGCTGTGGGCGTACTGGCGCGCGCGCAGGACGCAGCCGACGATCTACGGTAGTTGATTGGCTAATCTATGCGGCGGTAGTCGCCGTCGAGGGGATCGCGTCGGGAGTAGCCGCGGCTCATGCCGGCCGCCTGCCGGACGAAGGTGGTCCCGAGGTTGACTGGCAACATCAGCAGCGCCAACGCCATCAGGTCGGAAACGATCCCCGGAATGATCAACAGCACCGCGGCCAGCACCTTGCGGCCGCTGTCCAGCAGGCCGCGCTGCAAGGGCTGATCGCCGCGCAACGCCGCGAGCGCGCGAGTACGGAATTCGGCGCGTTCGTGGCGCAACAGGAGAGTGCCGGCAATTGCCGACGCGAGCAGCAAGGCGATCGTGGGTACGCCTGTCCAGCGGGCGAAGCGCATCGTCGCCAATACGTCCAGTATCGGAAATATCAGTACAATCAACAGCACGACAAAACGCATGGAGGCTCCTTGCCGCTTGGCGCAGCGCAGTCCGCGTTGCTGGTCCTGACGACCTTTCCCGAACGGCCCGCCGCGGAAGCCCTTGCGCGAGAACTGCTCGCCGCAAGGCTCGCCGCGTGCATCCAGATCGGCGCAACGGTCCGTTCACTCTATCACTGGCGCGACGAAATCGAAACTGCCGAGGAAATTCCGGTCGCGATCAAGACCCGTGCCGACCTCTACCCGCGGCTCGAGGCGGCCATTCGCGCCAAACATCCGTACGAACTTCCGGAAATTGTTGCTGTCCCGATCACTCATGGTTTACCTGCCTACCTGGATTGGATCGCTGCCGAGACCGCCGCAGCGGGCTAGCGCCTGGGTTGCCAAGCTGCTGCCGGCGCTGGCGCTGGTGGTGGCATTGCCCGGGCTGGCGCAGGTCAACGCTCCCCTGCCGGCAGAGAAGGCCTTCCGGGTCAGCGCCCGCGCGTTGAATCCGGAAACCATCGAGGCCCGTTTCGTCATCGCCGACGGCTACTACCTGTACCGGGACCGGATCAGCTTTTCCATCGAGCCCGCTGCCGCACGCCTCGCCGTCCCGCCGCTGCCCGAAGGCAAGGTCAAGGAAGACCAGTTCTTCGGCAAGGTGCAAACGTACCGGGGCGGCCTGATCGTCAACCTCGCGGTCAAGGACGCCAAGGTGGGCGAGAAGGTGGTGCTCAAGGTCGAATCGCAAGGCTGTGCCGACGTCGGAATCTGCTACCCGCCAAACACGCAACGCATTTCGCTGGTACTGCCGGCCGCCAATTCGGCGCCCACGCGGCCTGACGAGCCGCCCAAGAAGTCCTGGTTCAACTAGTGGTGTGAGTGATCACTCCTATCCAGTGTATTGTCTGACAAGGTGAATAAGTCATTTCGCGGAGCGCTGGTCGCGGTCGTGGGTGTCGCTGCGCTGGCGGCAGGCGTCTACTTCGGCTTGCTGCGCTCGCCCGACAAGGAAGGCCAGGACGCAGCGACGCTGCTGGCATTGAGCCTTCCCAATGCCGCGGGCGTCGAGCAGTCGCTGGGTCAATGGCCGGGCAAGGTGCTGGTCGTCAACTTCTGGGCGACCTGGTGCGCGCCGTGCCGCGAAGAGATGCCGGAGTTCGTGCGAGCGCAGAACGAGTACGGCGCCAGAGGCCTGCAATTTGTGGGCATCGCCGTCGACCAGCCCGATAAGGTCGAGCAGTTCTCCAAGGAGTTCGGCCTCAACTACCCGTCGCTCATTGGCGGCTATGGCGCGGTGGAATTGTCGAAGACGCTTGGGAACCGACTGGCGGCGCTGCCCTTCACCATCGTCGTCGATCGACAAGGCAGGATTGCGCATACCCAACTTGGCCCGCTCAAACCTGACAAACTACGTGCTATTGTCAATAAACTGTTGTGAAATGCTGACTATATCGTTCAATTGCGTCTAACGCGTCGGCCTGGTCGAAGTGTGGCCACGGGCGCGGACAACCCTGGGCCCTGTGCCGTCGTTATACCCAATGGGCATGCCGTTCTAGCACCCAAACCCACCTCGGACTGCACCGCCAACGCTGGACAATCTGCATCGATCTGCGGCAAACTCGCAACATGTTCGGTGATCCGCATGTAACGAGGCGTTGATGGCCGCTAAAGCACCTAAGCGCAAACGCGCCGCGCCCGCAATACGCAAACGCCCTTCGGGCGCAGTCAGAATCCTGGTCCTGCATGGCCCCAATCTGAACCTGCTGGGGACGCGCGAGCCCAAGATCTACGGCTACGACACGCTCTCCGACATTAACGCGCGTCTGGTCGCACAAGCGCGCGCAGCCGGTGTCGGACTGGCCGCTTACCAGAGTAACTACGAAGGTGCGCTGATTGAGCGCATCCATCAGGCGCGCCTCGATGGTGTCGCCTACATCCTGATCAATCCGGCCGGACTCACCCATACCAGCGTTCCGCTGCGCGACGCGCTGGCGGGAACCGCGATACCGTTTGTCGAAGTCCACCTGTCGAACATCCACGCGCGAGAGCCATTTCGGGTGCATTCGTATTTTTCCGACAAGGCCATCGGCACGGTCGCGGGACTGGGCGCGCAGGGCTACGAACTCGCGTTGCAGTACATCCTGCGACAGCTCGATCACGCTGGCTGACCGCCGCGCCCGGCATCCCAACGATGGACCTGCGCAAGCTCAAGTCGCTCATCGAGCTGTTCGAAAGCTCCGGTATCGGCGAACTCGAGATTGCCGAAGGCGAAGAACGCGTGCGCATCACGCGTGCGGTCGCGCAAGGGACTCAACAGACGGTGGTGCACTCGACGCCCGCGCTACCGACTCCGGCGCCTCCGATCGCAGCGGTGGCGGCAGGGCCGGCACCTGCCGCGACACCGCCGGCGCCGGAAGGGCACGTGGTCAAGTCTCCGATGGTCGGCACGTTCTATCGCGCCGGCGCGCCCGGATCGAAGGCATTCGTCGAAGTCGGCGATACCGTGCAGGTCGGCGATCCGCTGTGCATCATCGAGGCGATGAAGCTGATGAACGAGATCGAGGCCGATCAGGCTGGGGTGGTGAAGGCGGTCCTCGCCGAGAACGGGCAGGCCGTCGAGTACGGTCAACCCCTGGTGGTGATCGGCTAAACCCGTCGTCCGTGTCGTCGCTCCACGCGGCGCCGCAGTTCGCAGCCTAGGACCTTCCCGTGGCAACCAAGACCGCCGGCCAGTTGTTCGACAAGGTGCTCATCGCCAACCGTGGCGAGATCGCGCTACGCATCCAGCGCGCGTGCCGCGAAATGGGCATCAAGACTGTCGTCGTGCATTCGGAAGCCGATTCCGAAGCCAAGTATGTGCGCCTGGCCGACGAGTCGGTGTGCATCGGGCCGCCGCCTTCGGCGCAGAGTTACCTCAACATTCCCGCGATCATCAGCGCGGCCGAAGTTACCGACGCGCAGGCTATCCATCCGGGTTATGGTTTCCTGTCCGAGAACGCCGACTTCGCCGAGAAGGTCGAAAAGAGCGGCTTTGTGTTCATCGGTCCGCGACCCGACACCATCCGGCTGATGGGCGACAAGGTCAGCGCCAAGATTGCGATGACCAAGGCCGGCGTGCCTTGCGTACCCGGTTCCGAAGGTGCGCTGCCCGAAGACGCGAAGGAAATCGTGAAGATCGCGCGCGCGATCAAGTACCCGGTCATCATCAAGGCCGCGGGCGGCGGTGGCGGGCGCGGCATGCGCGTGGTGCACACCGAGGCGGCGCTGCTGTCCGCGGTGAGCCTGACCCGTGCGGAGGCTGGCGCCGCGTTCGGCAATCCGATGGTGTACATGGAAAAGTACCTCGAGCAGCCGCGACACATCGAAATCCAGGTCCTCGCCGACGAGTACAAGAACAGCGTCTACCTGTTCGAACGCGATTGCTCGATGCAGCGCCGCCACCAGAAGATCATCGAGGAAGCGCCGGCTCCCGGCATCCCGTTGCGCGCACTCACGCGCATCGGCGAGCGCGCCGCGGAAGCGTGCCGCAAGATCGGCTATCGCGGCGCGGGAACCTTCGAGTTCCTCTACCAGGACAACGAGTTCTTCTTCATCGAGATGAACACGCGCATCCAGGTCGAGCATCCGGTGACCGAGTTGATCACCGGCATCGACCTCGTGCAGCAACAGATCCGCGTCGCGGCAGGCCAGAAGCTCGCGTTCCGCCAGCGCGACATCGTCCGCCGGGGCCACGCCATCGAGTGCCGCATCAACGCCGAAGATCCCGAGACGTTTGCGCCCAGTCCCGGGCGCATCACCTCGTATCACGCGCCCGGCGGCCCCGGCATCCGCGTCGACTCGCACGTCTATCACAACTACTTCGTACCGCCGAACTATGACTCGATGATAGGCAAGGTCATTGCCTACGGGGATACGCGCGAGCAGGCGATCGCGCGCATGCGGGTCGCGCTTTCGGAGATGGTCGTCGAGGGCATCAAGACCAACATTCCGCTCCACCAGGACCTGCTGCTCGACGCTTCGTTTCTGCGCGGCGGTACGTCTATCCACTACCTGGAGCAGCGGATGGCCAAGCGCAAGCAATCGGCCTGATCCAGCGCAATGCCGTACATCGCGCTGCGTTTCGACACCGCCGCGGACACCGCCGACGGCTGGGCAGACGCGCTGCTTGCAGCCGGCGCGCTCTCGGTCGATGCTGCCGATGCGCGCGCGGGCACGCAGGATGAGACCGAAGTCTACGGCGAGCCGGATGTCCCGAGCGCGACCTGGCCGCTGACCCGCCTTACCGCGCTGTTCGGCGCGGACGCCGACGTCGTCGGCGCGTTGAGCCATGCCGGCGCGCTGCTCGCGCGCGCGCCGCCGGAGTATTTCCTGGAAGACGTCGCGGACAGCGATTGGGTGCGCGCGACGCAGGCGCAGTTCGGTCCGATACGCGTTGGCGAGCGGTTGTGGATCGTGCCTTCGTGGAGCGAGCCCGAGGACGCGGCCGCGATCAACCTGCGCATCGACCCGGGCCTCGCGTTCGGCACCGGCAGCCATGCGACGACGCGCCTGTGTTTGCGCTGGCTGGAGGCGAATCTTCCACGCGGTGCGACGCTGCTCGACTACGGCTGCGGGTCCGGAATACTGGCGATCGCCGCGGCAAGGCTTGGCGCGCAGCGCGTGAGTGGTGTCGATGTCGATGCGCAGGCGCTTGCCGCCAGCGCCGCCAACGCGCACGCCAATGCGGTCGATGCGCGTTTCGTTCTGCCCGATGCGTTGCCGCCGGGGACCTTCGACGTTGTCGTCGCCAACATCCTCGCCAATCCCCTCGAGCTGCTGGCGCCGCTGCTTGCCGCGCGCGTGCGCTCGGGCGGCCACATCGTGCTGTCGGGCATCCTGGAGACGCAGGCGGCGCAGGTCGCAGCGGCGTATGCGCGATGGTTTAAAATCGCAGCATGGGGCAGCGAAGACGGGTGGGTTGCATTGGCGGGCAGCCGCACGCATGAGCATCGCTGACGAGAAATACACGCGCTGTCCCGGGTGCAAGACGATATTTCGGGTCACCGCGCAACAGCTTTCGCTGCGCGCGGGGCAGGTGCGCTGCGGCCATTGCCAGACCGTGTTCGATGGCGTCTCCGCGATGGTGTCGCTCGCGCCGCAACCGGATCCGGAACCGGACTACTACGATCCCGCGAAAGGCCCGCCGACGGTGACGCTGCGCAGTGCGCAGGCACTGCGCCCGGTGCAGGACGAACCTGAGGCCCCTGCGCCCGACGAAGCTGCCGACGACGCCGACGATCAAGCCGAGCACGACGCCGAGCTGGCCGAGGCCAAGGCCGATCCCGACCTGTCCTACGCGTCGCGCTTTTCATGGCAGGAGAAAAAGGAACGCCGCCGCGTCCCCGCGTGGCTCTACGGCCTGGCCATTCCGCTGCTGGTCCTGGTCCTCGCCGGACAGGCGCTATTGCATTTTCGCGACGCCATCGCCGCGCACTGGCCGACGACCAAGCCCGCGCTGATCAGGCTGTGCGCCGTCGCGGGGTGCGAGGTGAAGCCCATGGCGGATATCGCGGCACTGTCGATCGAGGCGTCGGATCTGCAGGCCGATCCCGCGCACAAGGGCCTGCTGATACTGTCGACGACGATCCGCAACCGCGCGCCCTTTCCGATGGCGTATCCGTACGTCGAGCTGACCTTGTCAGACGCCCAGGATCAGGTCGTCGTCCGACGCGCCTTCGGTCCGCAGGAATACATCAGCGGCGCCGCGGATCCGCGCTCGGGCATCCCGGGCAACACCGAACTGGCGGTCAAGCTGTTTGTCGACGCCAGCGCGACGTCGCAGGCGGGGTACCAGGTCTACCTGTTCTACCCCTGAATCCAGGGCAGGCGTGCCTTGCGCCAGCCTCCAAGCGATCCACGCTGGCCGGTCGAATCCTTGTCGCCTTCGAAGCCTTCGAGAATGTTCATTGCGCGGGTGTATCCGGCGGCGCGCGCAGCGCGTGCAGCATGATCGGAGCGCACGCCGCTACGACAGAGGAAGAGCACGGGCGCGTCGCGATCCGGTGCCGCGCTCTGCAGTTGTGTCAGGAAGGCCGGGTTGGGCGCACCGTCGGGATAGAGGTTCCATTCGACCAGCACGCTGTCGGGAACGCGACCCACGTAATCCCATTCGGGGCGTGTGCGTACATCGATCAGCTTGGCGGCGGGCACCTGTACCAGCAACGCGTGGGCCTCGCTCGGCGTGAGTGCACCAAAATATGGCAGGGCCCTGGTTGTCGCACGTTGTTGCGCCGCGGCAAGCAGCGAATCGACTTCAGGTGTGGGGTTGGCAGGTGTTGTCATGGGTAATGGCAGCTTAACAGGTGGTCCGGACCTTGGGCAAACGTGCTTGCCGTGCCCGATAGTCATCGGCATTGCCGAGCTCCCGGCCGGTGACGCAGGGGACGCCGGCTGAACCGGAACGCACTACAGTGACGCAGAATAAGGGCAAACCGCACCAAACAAGTGCGTTATCGGTTCAAATTCGACTCCCGCAGGCGCACAAATTCGCTTCCCGCCCGGTGCCAGCAACGTCGCGTTATGGCATAGTTTCTGCTAAATCGTAGCGCTCACGCCAATTCCGGCAACCGCACTTCAATACCCCTTCGCACCATTATTGCCCCTCAGGAGAAACGCATGGCTGCTGCTTCACCCGCCGATGTACTGAAGACGATCAAGGACAAGGACGTCAAGTTCGTCGACCTTCGCTTTACCGACACCCGTGGCGTCGAGCAACACGTTCAGGTGCCGGCGAAGATGTTCAACCAGGACAAGTTCGACAACGGGCATGCCTTCGACGGTTCTTCGATTGCCGGGTGGAAGGGTATCGAAGCTTCGGACATGCTGTTGATGCCGGACGCGGACTCGTCGCGCATCGATCCGTTCACCGACGAGACCACGCTCAACATCACCTGCGACGTGGTCGAGCCGTCCGATGGCAAGGGCTACGACCGGGACCCGCGTTCGCTGGCGAAACGCGCCGAAGCGTATCTGAAGTCGACGGGCCTCGGCGACACGGCGTACTTCGGTCCGGAACCCGAGTTCTTCATTTTCGATTCCATCTCGTGGCACGCCGACATGTCGGGTTGCGGAGTCAAGATCGAGTCCGAAGAGGCGGCCTGGGCGAGCAGCAGGGAGTACGAAGGCGGCAACATGGGCTATCGCCCGGCCGTGAAGGGCGGCTACTTTCCGGTGCCGCCCACCGATCAGCTGCAGGACATCCGCAATGCGATGTCGCTGGCGCTCGAGGAACAGGGCGTCGTCGTCGAAGTGTTTCACCACGAAGTCGCCACCGCGGGCCAATGCGAGATCGGAACGCTGTTCAATACGCTGGTCAAGCGCGCCGACTGGAACCAGATTCTCAAGTACACGGTGCGCATGGTCGCGCAATCGTATGGCAAGACCGCGACCTTCATGCCGAAGCCGATCGTCGGCGACAACGGATCGGGCATGCACGTCCACCAGTCGATCTGGAAGGGCGGACAGAATCTTTTTGCCGGCAACGGCTACGCCGGACTTTCCGAATTCGCGCTGTTCTACATTGGCGGCGTGATCAAGCACGCAAAGGCACTCAATGCGATCACCAATCCGGGGACGAATTCCTACAAGCGGCTGGTTCCTGGCTTCGAAGCGCCGATCAACCTCGCGTACTCCGCCAAGAATCGTTCTGCCTCATGCCGCATCCCGCACGTCAGCAACCCGAAGGGGCGTCGCGTCGAAGTCCGCTTTCCGGATCCGACCGCCAATCCGTATCTCGCCTTTGCTGCACTGATGATGGCGGGGCTCGACGGCGTGCAGAACAAGATCCACCCGGGCGATCCGATCGACAAGAACCTCTACGACCTGCCGCCCGAAATTGCCGCGAAGATCCCGCACCCCTGCGCCTCGCTCGACGAAGCGCTCGAAGCGATCGACAAGGACCGCGAATTCCTCACGCGAGGCGGCGTGTTCTCGAACGACATGATCGACGGCTACATCGCGCTGAAAATGGAAGAAGTGACCCGTTTCCGCATGACGACGCATCCGATCGAATTCGACATGTACTACGCGCTGTAACGAGTCCCGGGGCGGGCCGGCAACGGCCGGTTCGCCCCGTTTTCGCTGGCGGGCACCTTCGCCATGCGGGTTTCTCGTATTTTGGTACACTGCGGCGCTATGTCGACCATGCGCTGCCCCGCCGCCACCAACCGGTGCGTCCTCGCCATGTGCTGGTGCGCGCTGCTGCTGTCCGCGCCTGCCTCCGCCGAGATCTGCAAGTACCTCGATGCCGACGGCAACATGCACTACACCAATGTCGCCCCGGAAAAGGGGTGGAAGAAGCTGTCCTGCGGCGTAGGCGAAGAAGCCGCGCGCGGTGGTGGAGGCAACACGCGGGCACCGACGCCGTCGGGATTCCCCCGCGTCGATTCCGACACGCAGAAGGGGCGCGACGACATGCGCCGCAAGGTGCTGACGGACGAACTGTCGACCGAGGAGAAGCTGCTGGCCGAGTCACGTGCCGCTTATGGCGACGGCGCGCCCACGCCGCTGCCCGACGAGATGAGCAATGCTCAGAAATACGCCGACCGGCTGGCCAAGCTTCGCCAGGCGGTGAACCTCCACGAAAAGAACATCGAGGCGCTGCGCAAGGAACTCGCCGCGCTGCGTTAGCCTCGTTGGCCCTGTTCCGCCCTCCGGGCGCGGATATTGCTACTATCGTCGCAGCACCGTACCGGTGATTTGCGATGCATGTCCAGCCCCTGGTCTTCCCCCTCGATGAGCACCCGGCAATGTATGCCGGGCTGGAGTTGCTCGCGACGGCGACGCTGTTGCTCAGCAGCGGCATGCGCGTTCTGTACGCCAATCCAGCGGCGGAGAACCTGTTCGAGCTGTCCCGGCGGCAGCTCGAAGGCAATCCGGTGCGGCAGATCTTCGGCGACGCGCCGGCATTGTTCGAGGCCATCAACAAGGCGCACGGCAGCGGCGCGTCGTACACCGAGCAGGAACTCGAGCTCGCAGCGATCGGCAAGCCGCGGCTGCACCTTTCGTGCACGGTGTCGGTGATCGACTCGACCGACGCCGCGCTGCTGCTCGAATTCCGCCACATCGACCAGCAACTCAAGATCGCGCGCGAGGAACGCCTGCTCGAGCAGCAGCAGGCCAACCGCGACCTGATCCGCGGCCTCGCGCACGAGATCAAGAATCCGCTGGGTGGCATCCGCGGTGCCGCGCAGCTGCTCGAACGCGAGCTCGACCGTCCGCCATTGATCGAATACACGCAGGTGATCATCGGCGAGGCGGACCGGCTTCGGGCGCTGGTCGATCGCATGCTCACGCCGCATCGGCTGCCGCAGTTCCGACGCACCAACATCCACGAGATCCTGGCGCGAGTTGGCAGCGTCATCCAGGCCGAGTTTCCGCGGATCGCGATCAATACCGACTTCGACATCAGCCTGCCGGAATTCGAGGCCGATCCGGAGCAGCTCACGCAGGCGATCTTCAACGTCGTGCGCAACGCCGCGCAGGCGCTCGACGGCACGACGGCGCGACCGGCAATCACGCTCATGACGCGCATTGCGCGCGGCGTGACGCTGGCCAAGCGTCGGCACCGGCTGGCGCTCGCGCTGTCGGTGGAAGACAACGGACCGGGTGTGCCGCCGGAAATCCGCGACAAGATTTTTTTCCCGCTGGTCACCGGCCGCGAAGGTGGAAGCGGACTTGGCCTGACCATTGCGCAGACCTTCGTCTCGCAGCACAGCGGGGCCATCGACTGCGAAAGCAGGCCGGGCAGGACCGTGTTCACCATCATCCTGCCGCTGGAGTTCAATCGTAGCAACGCGTAGATTGTGAGTGATGACATGCATGCATATGACGACCGGGAATTGGCCGGCAGCGTAGCGATGAAGGCGGTCTGGATCGTCGACGATGACCGGTCGATTCGCTGGGTGCTCGAGAAAGCGCTCTCGCGCGAAGGCATTCCCTTCAAGACCTTTGCCTCGGTCGCCGAAGTCGTGCTGGCGCTGCAGCACAGCCAGCCGCAGGTGCTCGTCTCGGACATTCGCATGCCGGGTGAATCGGGGCTCGCATTGCTCACCAAGATCAAGGAACGCTACCCGCGCGTGCCGGTGATCATCATGACCGCGTACTCCGACCTGGACAGCGCCGTGGCCGCGTTTCAGGGTGGCGCCTTCGAGTACCTGCCCAAGCCCTTCGACATCGATCACGCGATCGCGCTGATACGCCGCGCCAGTTCCGACGTGCCGGTGTCGGGCGCCCCGTCGCAGTCGACCTCGGACACGCCCGAGATGCTCGGCCAGGCGCCAGCGATGCAGGAAGTATTCCGCGCCATCGGCCGGTTGTCGCAGTCGCAGGTGACGGTGCTCATCACCGGCGAGTCGGGCACCGGCAAGGAGCTGGTGTCGCGCGCCTTGCACCGGCACAGTCCGCGTGCCTCAGGCCCCTTTGTCGCAATCAATACGGCGGCGATCCCGAAGGATCTGCTCGAGTCCGAACTCTTCGGTCACGAGCGCGGCGCGTTCACGGGCGCGCAGAGCGCGCGGCGCGGGCGCTTCGAACAGGCCGAGGGCGGCACGCTGTTCCTCGACGAAATCGGCGACATGCCACCCGACATGCAGGTGCGGCTGTTGCGCGTACTGGCCGACGGGGAATACTACCGGGTCGGTGGCCACGCGCCGCTGAAGGCCAACGTGCGCATCATCGCGGCGACCCACCAAAACCTCGAGGAACGCGTGCGGCAGGGACTGTTTCGCGAGGACCTGATGCATCGGCTCAACGTCGTCCGGTTGCGGCTGCCGCCGCTGCGCGAGCGTTCCGAGGATATCGCACCATTGGCTCGGCAGTTCCTGCAGAAGAGCGCGCGCGAGCTCGCGGTCGAACCCAAGCAGCTCGCCGAACCCGCGCTCAAATTACTGTCTTCGTTCGCATTCCCGGGCAATGTGCGCCAGCTCGAAAACATCTGCCACTGGCTCACCGTGATGGCTCCCGGTCAGAAGATCGACGTCGGCGATCTGCCGCCCGAAGTGCGTACCGCGCCCGGCGCAGGGATGCCCGACGAAGAAGGTAACTGGCATCTGGCACTGGACCGCGAACTCGCGCAGGCACTTGCGCGCGGCGAGCGCGCGGTAGGCGATCGACTGGAGAAGGAATTCGAGCGCACGCTCATCCTGCGCGCGCTGGCGCATACCGGCGGGCACCGCATGGAAGCCGCGCAATGGTTGGGCTGGGGCCGCAACACGCTCACCCGCAAAATCCAGGAACTCAAGCTCGACGGCGACAAGCGCTAAAGCGCAGCGCCGGCTATTTTGCCGGCAGTCGCATCGCGTAGTTTGGGATGCCGGTGAGCGTGCGTTCGACCATCTCCAGAATGACGATGTCTGGCCGCAACCGATCGACCAGTTCGCCGTCGAGCTGCGCGGAAGTCACGAACGTGGAGCGGGAGAAATTCTCGGCGATCATCGGCTGCAGCAGAATACCCATCGAATCGCGGTAGATCAGCGCGGTATACGTCGGAGGGTTCGGGCAGCGATAGACGAAGGTTTCGACGCCCGGGCTGCTGGCGGCAGGGTCCCGTTTCGCACAGCGGGATTCGAGCGTCGCGAGCATCTTGAGGAGCGGCGCGATATCGTCCTCGCGGAATTGCGCCGGCAAGCCCAGCATCTGCGCCAGGTCGCCGCTGTAGAAGTTCACGCCGGCGACGTACGGTGGCCGTGGCACCGCCGCGATGGAGAGGCCCGGCAGCAGTCTCGCGACTTCGGACATGACCACGCCGTATCCGACGCTCGCGCCGAGGTAGTTCCAATGCGAATCGGTCTGGTAGTACAGGCGATCCGGGCCCTTGGCCGCGCGCAATGGCGCGCGCAGGTCGACGAAGGGCAGCTGTTTATCGGCAGCGAGCGTGGCGACCAGGCGATCGTACGGCGTCTGGCTCGCGCGCGGCGCGGCCCAGTCGGGCAGGTACTCGGGATAGATCGAATATTTCTCGGGTACGACGACCACCACGAACGGGATGCCGCGGCTGGCCAGAAACGCCTGCCGCTGCAGCAGCTCGGCGCGAATCGCCGTCAGCGTGGCATCGCTGATCGCTTCGCTGCCGCGATACCAGCGGTCGAACGCCTTCGCGTCCTCACCTCGGAAGTACAGCCAGCCCGCCTTGCCGATGAGTACCTTGGGCACCGGCGAAACGCCGAAGACGACCGCGCGGGCCCAATGATCCAGTCGGACCAGCGGGCCGCGCAGGCCGAAACGGTCGTCGAACCAGGTCTCGAAGCGCGCGGGATACTCGCGCAGCGTCGTCCATGTTCGCGGCAGCGCGGGCAGCGCCTCGGTCTTGCGGTTCTCGAACTGGGTCGGCGCGGTGCGCGGCGTCCGGAAAACGCCGGCCAGGCCGATACAGAGCGCGGTGACGAACAGGGTGACCAGTGCGGCCGCGAACCACTTCGGGCGTGGGCGGTCGGGCAGGTAACCGTTACCGAGTGCGACCATGTTCAGAAGCGAAAGTAGATGAACGGATTGTAGGTGCCCGCGGCGAGATACGCGCAGGACGCGACGAGCACCAGCGCCAGCCACATCCACTCGCCGAGCGCCGCCGCCTGCGCGACGCCGCGGTGTCCGCTTGCGGCACGGTCGGCCACCGACGCGAGCGCGCGACCGAGCGGCAGCGACCCTATCACTGCGATCGCCAGCGTGGTGGCCACCAGCGGGTCGAGATACATCGCCAATGGATGCAACGTTGGCGTCGCGGCGCCCGCGCCGGCCAGTGCGGCGTAGAAGGCGCCAGCGTGGCCGAGCGAATCGCTGCGAAAGAGGACCCATCCGCCGACGATTGCCACCAGCGCGTAGCCGTGGCGCAGCGGCCGCCAGGTGCGTTCCAGCGCGCTGCCGAGCCCGGCGTGCTCGAGCACCAGGAACACCCCGTGCCAGATGCCCCAGACGATGAACGTCCAGTTGGCGCCGTGCCACAGTCCGCAAAGCAGGAACACCACGACCAGATTGGCGTACGCGCGCGCGGTGCCGCGTCGGTTGCCGCCCAGCGGAATATAAAGGTAATCGCGAAAGAAGTTCGACAGCGAAATGTGCCAACGCCGCCAGAACTCGCGGATCGACTGGGATATGTACGGGTAGTTGAAATTCTCCAGCACGCGGAATCCGAAAATGCGCATCAACCCGATCGCCATGTCCGAATAGCCGGAGAAGTCGAAATAGATCTGCAGCGTGTAACTGGCGATGCCCAGCCACGCCGCGGGCGTGTTGAGTTCGTGCGGCGCGATGCCGAATATACGGTCGGCAACCTCGCCGAGGGTATTGGCGATGAGCACCTTCTTGCCCAACCCGATGATGAAGCGACGCACACCTTCGGCCACGTCGGCACAGTGCCTCTCGCGTTGCGTGATCTGCGCCGCGATGTCCTTGTAGCGGATGATCGGCCCGGCGATGAGTTGCGGAAAGAGCATGATGTAGAGCGCGTAGTTACCGATGCTGCGCTGCGCACTCGCATTGCGCCGATAAACGTCGACCAGGTACGAGATCGAATGGAAGGTGAAGAAGGAAATGCCCAACGGCAGGGGGATCGCCGCAAGCGCGATCGTTCCCCACCCGAGGCCACCGAGCACGACATTCAGGTTCGCGGTGACGAAGTTCGCGTATTTGAAGACCGCCAGCAGTGCGAGATTGCCGCCGACCGCGATCGCGAGCGCGCGCCGCCGGTTGGCGCTGTCGGCGCTGTCGCCGATCTTCGCGCCCATGACCCAGTTGAATGACACCGATGCGAGCACCAGCGCGACCATCGCACCTTCGCCCCAGGCGTAGAACGCGAGGCTCGCCACCAGCAGCACGCCGTTGGCCCAGCGCCGCGGCAGGGCAAAATACGCCGCCAGCACCAGCGGCAGGAACAGGAACAGGAAGATGGGTGATGCAAAGACCATGCGTGACGGATCCAGCCGCGACGAGTGCGACGCGGAGTCTACCAGCCTCGCCCGGCGTCTCGTTTCGTCTGTAAGGCGAGCTGGTGATCAACAACAAGACGGCTAGGGTGCGGGGCCTCTCGATCCCGCAGTCGCTGCTATTGCGCGCCGACGAAGTGATTCAATGATCGCGCGGCGTCGGTCACGCTATGGCGCAAGTTCGGCGATGACCGGCGCGTGATCGGAAGGCTTTTCGCCCTTGCGCTGCGCCCGGTCGACGTAGCAAGCGCTGCACGTACCGGCTAGCGCCGGCGAGAGCAGGATGTGGTCGATGCGCAGGCCGTTGTTCTTGGGGAACGCGAGCATGCGGTAATCCCACCAGCTGAAAGTCTTCGGTGGTTGGTCGAACAGGCGAAATGAGTCCTTGAACCCCAGTGCGAGCCAGCCGGCGAAGGCCGCGCGCTCGGCGTCCGTGCACAGCACCTGACCGCGCCAGAGATCCGGGTCGTGCACGTCGCGGTCTTCCGGCGCGATGTTGATGTCGCCCACGACCGCGAGCTTGGGGTGGCGCTCGAGTTCGTGGCGCATGTACGCGGCCGCCGCGGAGAGCCAGCGCAGCTTGTACTGGTACTTGTCGGAATCCACCGACTGTCCGTTGGGCACATAGAAACAAACGAAGCGTATGTCGCCGATGGTCGCGGCAATCACGCGCTTGTGGTCGTCGGGAAATTCCGGCATGTCGACGCGAATGTCGGTCGCGGGCTGGCGCGTCAGGATGGCGACGCCGTTGTAGGTCTTCTGGCCGCTGAACGCGGCGCTGTAGCCAGCTGCCGCCAGCTCTGCCATCGGAAAATTGGCGTCCTCGGTCTTGGTTTCCTGCAGCCCGAGCGCGTCGGGCTGATGCGCGGCCAGCCAGTCGAGCAGGCGCGGCAGGCGCATCTTGAGCGAATTCACGTTCCAGGTGGCGAGCTTCATCGCCTCGCTCGCGCCGCTAGCGGCCCATGCCCATGGTTACGTTCGGAAGCCACGTCGCGATCCCGGGGAAGAGACAGATCAGCACTATCGCAACAAACATCAGGCCCACGAACGGCATCACGCCCCAGATGACGTCGCGCAATGGAATGTCCGGCGCAATGTTCTTGATCACGAATATATTCAGGCCCACCGGCGGATGGATCAGACCCATTTCCATGACGATGGTCATGAGCACGCCGAACCACACCAGGTCGAAGCCGGCGGCCTTGAGCGGTGGCAGGATGATCGGCACGGTCATGAGGATGATGCTGACCGGCGGCAGGAAAAATCCCAGCACGACCACGAACAGCAGCAGCGTCGCGAGCAACAGCCACTTCGACAACTGCAGTGAGACGATCCACGCCGCCGCCGACTGGCTGATGTGCAGGTAGCTCATGACGTAGGAGAACAGCAGCGACATGCCGATGATGAACATCAGCATCGTTGATTCGCGCACCGTCGCGGCCAGGATCGGCTTCAGGTCGGAAGGGCGCCAGATGCCGTAGATCATGGCGATGAGCGCGAGCGCCAGCACCGCGCCCAGGCCTGCCGTTTCCGACGGCGTCGCGAAGCCGCCGTAGAGTGCAACCATCACCCCGATGAGCAGGATCACGAAGGGCAGCACGCGCGGCAGCATCTCGACTTTCTGCCGCAGCGTGTAGGTGACGTCCTCCAGATACGCCGAGCGCTGTCCGTGCGCATCGAAGGCGGCTCGCGCAGTGCGGAATTCCTTGGCGAAGCGGTACGCTGCATACACCGAGAACAACGCGACGAGCAGGATCCCGGGACCGATGCCGGCGAGGAACAGCCGGCCCAGCGACTGCTCTGCCGCGACCGCGTAGAGGATCATGGTGATCGACGGCGGCAGCAGAATGCCGAGCGTGCCGCCCGCGGCGATGATGCCGGCTGCGAATCCGGGCGAGTAGCCGCGCTTGCGCATTTCCGGAATGCCGGCGCTGCCGATGGCCGAGCAGGTGGCGGGACTCGAGCCCGCCATGGCCGCGAACAGCGCGCAGGTGAAGACGTTGGCGATGCCCAATCCCCCCGGGATGCGCTGCATCCAGGCGTGCATCGCCATGTACAGGTCCCTGCCCGCGTTCGAACGGCCGATCGCAGCGCCCTTGAGGATGAACAGCGGAATCGACAGCAGCGTGATGCTGGCCATTTCCTCGTAGACGTTCTGGGTCACCGTGTCGAGCGAGGATGCCGGCATGAAGAAGTACATGAAGCCGATCGCCACCGACCCCAGCGCAAACGCGATCGGCATGCCGGAAAACATGACGATCAGCGTGACGGCACCGAACAGCATGCCGAGTGCGAGCATGCTCATCGGCGCTCCGGCGATGGCACGAAGTGTGTGACCAGCTGCAATAGCAACTGCAACGCCAGCAGCGTCATGCCGGTCGCCATGAGTCCGTAGGGAATCGCCAGCGGCGGTGCCCACGTCGACGAGGTCGTCATCTTGTCGACCCAGGCTTCGTGCCAGAGCGTCCACGACTTCCACGCGAAGAAGGCGCAGAACAGCATCGACACCGCATCCACCAGCACGATGCGCACGCGATTGACCGCGCGCGGCAGGATGCTCGCCAGCGCTTCGATGCCGACATGGCCGCGCCCCGCCTGCACGTAAGCGGCGCAGAGGAACACCGCGCCGACGATGCAGAACACGGCAGCCTCGTCCTGCCAGTCGGTCGCGGCCTTGAAAAGATAGCGCGAGAAGACGCTGTACGTGAGGATGAACGCCGCGAACACCAGCGAGATCATGCCGATGACCAGCATGGCGCGATTCGCCCACGCCACCAGCGTGGCGACCAGGCCGATCAGGCCGGAGTGCGGTATTTCGGCGCCACCATTCGCGACCGTCTCGGTCGGCAGTCCGGGCTCATGGCTCGGGCTCACGGGGCGCTAGTCCCGCCGCCGGCTCGCCATCGACTCACAGCAGCTTTTGCGCGGCTGCCAGGAGCTTGGCGCAGTTCTCGTTTTTGTCGGCGTAGTCTTTCCACACCGGCTGCGCGAGCGCCTGCCATTTCTTCAGCGTTGCGTCGTCGAGGTCGTTCACTTTTGCGCCGGCCTTGGTGTACACGCCGGCCACGGCCTGGTCGTCGGCCTTGGCCGAGATGACCGCGAATTTTTCCAGGTCGGCACCCACCGCCATCACCGCATCCTGCTGCGCCTTGGGCAGCTTGTCGAACACGATCTTCGAAATCATCAGCGGTTCGAGCATGAACCAGTACGACTTGCCGCGGCCGGTGGTCAGGAACTTCGACACCTCCTCGAGTCGGAACGAGATCAGGCTGGTCGACGAGGTCAGCGCCGCGTCCATCGCGCCGGTCTGCATCGCGGCGTAGATTTCATTCGACGGCAGCGACAGCACCGACGCGCCGGCGTCCTTGAACATGAGGTCCATCTCGCGGCTGCCGCCGCGCACCTTCATGCCCTTGGCGTCGTCGGGACTCACCAGCGCCTTGGCTCGCGACGCGACGCCGCCCGCCTGCCAGATCCAGCTCACGATGATGATCCCCTTGTCCAGCAGGATCTGGTTGAACAGCTTGCCGACTTCCGCGGTCTTCCAGGCACTGCCGACTTCATAGGACGGCACGAGCGCGGGCATCAGGCCGATATTCACCTCGGGTACCTCGCCGCCCGAATACGAAATGGGCACCAGCGACAAGTCCAGCGCGCCACGGCGCATGGACGCGAATTGGGTATTCACCTTCATCAGCGACGAGTTCGGGTAGACCTCGAACTTGAGCGCGCCATTGGTGCGCTTTTCGACGTCGGTGGCGAACTGGCGGCACAGGCGATCGCGGAAGTCGCCCTCGTTGCCGGTCGATCCGGGGAACTGATGCGAAATCTTTAGGGTGGTGGCGGACTGCGCGAAGGCGCGCGGCGCGGCCAGGGTCAAGGGCATGCCGGCGAGTGCGCCAGCGACAAAGCGGCGGCGGGAAACGGACATCGACTCCTCCTGGGACGAAAGATTTGCGCCGCGGTGCGACATGGGCACCCGCTCGGTACGGCGGCGGCCCGTGCTGGGCCGGCGGCACGCCAAGGCTACATGCTACCCGGTCCGACCCAATCGCGGAAACAGTCGCGGACCGGAGCCGGTCCGCGCGACGCTATTGCTGCGGGTAACCGCCCTTGGGTGGCACCGTGGGCTGCGCCGTTTGTGCTGTCGCAGTGGTGGACGCCGGCGGCGTCGTGACCGGGCGCGCAATCGGCCCGAGCCGCGGCGGCGGCGTCGCGGGATAACCGGCGTCGCCCAGCATGGCCTGCCACTTGGCGTCGTTGAATCCTACCGAATATTGCTCGCCGACCTGCAGGGCGGGAGCGTCGAGACCGCCGGCCAGTTTCTTGAGGCGGTCGGCGCCTTCGCCGACGCTCACGTCGACGACCGAATGCGGCACGCCGCGCTTGTTGAGCAATGCCTGCGCGCTGTCGCAGACGACTCCGCAGGCGAAGGTGTAGAGCGTCACCGGGTAGCGCTCCTGCGCCTGTTGCACCGCGTAGGAGAGCTGGCTGGTTTCGATGCTGTTGGCGCCGATGCGCTTGGATTGCGCTTCCTTGGCCGACGGCGGCGGCGGCTTGTCGGTGTAGACGATCTTGCCTTCGGCGTCGACATAGCGGTAGACCTGCTGGACTTGTGCCGTGGCCAGGGCGCTGGCAAGTCCCAGCACCAGCGCCAGCGCACTGCCAAGTCGAATGTTTGCGCGCATCGAATCGCCCTCCTGCCTCGACCGTCGTTATGACGTAGACATACCATTATGCCTTAACAATGCGTCGATTTGGGGGGGCCGGCCGCGGAAGGCTACAAAGGACTCCAGCGCCGGGCGGCTGCCCCCCCGGGCTAGGACTTCGTCGCGGAACCGGGCGCCCGCCACGGGCGAGAGCACCCCGGTTTCCTCGAAAAGGCTATAGGCGTCCGCCGACAGCACTTCGGCCCACTTGTAGCTGTAGTAACCAGCTGCGTAGCCGCCGGCAAAGATGTGGCTGAAGGAATGGGTCAGGCTGCGATCGTCGGCGGGTCGGCTGACCACCGCGACCTCGCGGCGAACGGCGTCGGCCAGCCCCTGCGGCGTGGCAGGCGCCGCGAAGTCGTGATGCAGGTGCATGTCGAAAAGCGCGAATTCGATCTGCCGCACCGTTTGCATGCCACTCTGGAAGTTCTTCGCCGCCAGCATCTTTTCGTAGAGCGCACGCGGCAACGGCGAACCGGCCGCGGGACCTTTGCCTGCGCGCGCGGTCATGTGCGTCAGGACGTCCCACTCCCAGCAGAAATTCTCCATGAACTGGCTTGGCAGCTCGACGGCATCCCATTCGACGCCGGAGAGCCCTGACACGCCTGCGACGTCGATGCGGGTGAGCAGCAAGTGCAGCCCGTGGCCGAATTCGTGGAACAGTGTCGTGACTTCATCGTGCGTGAACAGCGCTGGCTCGCCGTCGACGGGCGCCGAGAAGTTGCAGGTCAGAACGGCAACGGGATGCTGCACTCGCGCGCCCTGGCGGCGGCGGCCGATGACCTCGTCCATCCATGCGCCGCCACGTTTGCCGGCGCGTGCGTAGAGATCGAGGTAGAACTGGCCGCTGACGTTGCCGTCGCGATCGACGACGTCGAAGAAGCGCACCGTGGGATGCCAGGTCGGCGCCTTCGACTCGCGGATGCTCACGCCGAACAGCGTCTCCACCACCCGGAACATTCCGGCGAGCACGCGATCCTCGGGGAAGTACTTCTTCACTTCCTGGTCGGAGTAGCTATAGCGTGCCTCGCGCAGCTTTTCCGAGGCGTAGCCGAGGTCCCACGCCGCGAGTTCCGGCAGGCCCAACTCGTCGCGCGCGTAGCTTTTCAATTCGGCCATGTCGCGCTCGGCGTGAGGTTTTGCCCGCGTCGCAAGATCGCGCAGGAAGGCCAGCACCTCAGCGGGCGAGCCTGCCATCTTCGGCACCAGCGATACCTCGGCAAAGCTCGCGTAACCGAGCAGCGTCGCCTCTTCGCGGCGCAAGGCGAGGATGCGCGTGATCAGCGCGCTGTTGTCCCATTCCGTCTTTCCGAACTCGCTGGCGCGCGTTGCGTTGGCACGGTAGAGCGTTTCGCGCAGGCCGCGATCCTCGGCGTACTGCATCACCGGCAGATAGCACGGCATCCGCAGTGACAGTTTCCAGCCGGACCGGCCGTCGGCGGTCGCGGCCTCGCGCGCCGCGGCGATAACGTCGGCGGGCACGCCGGCGAGTTTTGCGGCGTCGTCGATGAACAGCTCCCAGCCATTGGTGGCGTCGAGCACGTTGTCCTCGTAGCGCGACGACAATTGCGCGAGTTCCTCGTCGACCAGCTTCAGGCGCGCCTTGCTGTCCTCAGGTAGTTCGGCGCCGGACAGGCGGAAGTCGCGCAGCGCGTTGTCCACGACCTTGCGCCGGTCCGCGGCCAGCGCGGCAAATCCCGGCGCGGCGGCCAGCGCGCGGTAGCGCGCGAACAGGCGCTCGTCGAGGCCGAAGTCGCTGTAGAAATCGGTGATCTTCGGCAGGTTGAGGTTATGCGCCTCGCGCAGCGCCGGCGTGTTGACGACGGCGTTGAGGTGGCCAACCTGTCCCCAGGCACGGCCAAGACGATCCATCGCGTCGGAGAGCGGCGCGACGAAATTGTCCCACGTGGGCGGGTCCTTGCTCGTCGCCACGTGCTCGATGGTGGCGCGCGCCTCGGCAATCAGCGCATCGACTGCAGGTGTGACGTGTTCCGGCGCGATTTCGGCGAAGCGCGGCAGGCCCGAGAAATCGAGCAGCGGGTTGGCGATCAGTGGTTCGGTGGTGGCATTCATGGTCGATGTTCAATGGGGTGGTGTTGGCGCAGAAGGGCATCGAGCTGCGCGAGTTCGCCGGGTGTTCCGACATTGGCCCAACGTCCGGTAAACAGTTCGCCGCTGGCCCAGCCGCGGCCGATCCAATCCTGGTAGAGGGGAAGTATTTTGAGCTTCTCGCCGCGCGGCAGTTCCCGGAAAAGCGCGGTACGGTACAAGGCGATGTTGCCGAAGGTCAGTCGCGGTCCGCCGTCGAGTGCCAGCGCGCCCGCGTGGAGGACAAAATCGCCGCCGGGATGATACGCCGGATTGGGCACCATCACCATGTGCAGGTGGGGTGCGGCGGGTGACGCTTCCATCGCCTGCAGCCTGCCCCGCAGCGCGGCGTAGTCGTAGTCGGCGTAGACGTCGGCGCTGATCACCAGCGCGACACCCTCTCCCAGCAGCGGCAGCGCGGTGGCGATGCCGCCGGCGACTTCCAGCGGCGACGCTTCGCGCGAATAGCGCAAGCTGGCGCCGTATCGCGAACCGTCGCCAAGCCGGGCTTCGATGGCGCTCGCCAGATGCGCGACGTTGATCACGATGCGGTCGAATCCCGCGGCGACCAGGCGCTCGATCTGCCAGGCGATGAGCGGCTTGCCGCCGACGTCAAGCAGCGGCTTGGGGCAGGTGTCGGACAGCGGACGCATGCGCTCGCCGCGGCCGGCGGCGAGGATCATCGCCGCACTCATGGATTCCCCCGAAGCGGCGCTGCGCGCCGCCTCCCCCACAGGTGGCTCCGCACGGCCTCCTGGAACGACAACGATGCGTGCGGCGGCTTCGTGTCGGCCGCCATCCCCGCTCGCGGACGCACGCTGCGCGCCTTGGCTTCGCCCCGCTCGCGGGAACGTCCTTGTGGCGGCCCTGCGGTGCTCATCAGAAGGTGTAGCCGACCGTCGCGCGGCGGCCTTCGAGTTCGTCGAGCAGCTTCAACAGCGGGCCGAGCGCGTTGTAGCGCGCGCAAGCGCCGCGCAGGTACGCCATCACGCGCGGCATCTCCTGCAGGTACGCGGCCTTGCCGTCGCGATGCCACAGCCGGGCGAAGATGCCGAGCACCTTCAACTGGCGCTGCACGCCCATCCATTCGAAGTCGCGCCAGAAGGCGCCAAAGTCCGTTCCCACCGGCACGCCGGCGGCGCGTGCACGCTCCCAATAACGCACCGCCCAGTCGATCTGGCGCTCCTCGTCCCACGCGATGTACGCGTCGCGCAGCAGCGACACCAGGTCGTAGGTGACCGGGCCATGCACAGCGTCCTGGAAATCCAGCACGCCTGGATTGGGCTCGCTGATCATCAGATTGCGCGAATGGTAGTCGCGATGCACGTACACGCGCGGCTGCCCGAGATTGTTCTCGACGATGCGTTCGAACGCGGTGGCGAGGACCTTTCGCTGCGTATCGTCGAGCGCGACGCCAAGGTGTTTCGCGATGTACCAGTCCGGAAACAGGTTGAGCTCGCGCAGCAGCAGCGCGCGGTCGTACGGCGGCAGGAGATCGTCGCGACTGGCCTGCTGCCATCGGATCAGCGCATTGGTGGCATCGTGATAGAGCGCGGGCGCGGTCGCGTCCGACAACTCCGTCAGGTACGTGCGCGAGCCGAGATCGGTGAGCAGGAGAAAGCCCTGCGACAGTTCTTCGCGCAGCACCGCCGGCGCGTGCACTCCGGCGGCTGCGAGCAGCTTCGCCACCGCGACGAAGGGCCGGCAGTCCTCGTGCGGTGGCGGCGCGTCCATCGCGATCAGCGAAGTCACGCCGCCGGCAGGCGTGCCGGGGAACTCGATCGCTTGCGCGAAAGTGACGCGGAAATAGCGACGAAAGCTCGCGTCGACCGAGGCGGGCTCGATCGATGCGATCGGTGCCGGCAACACGCGCTCCAGCCACGCGCGCAGCGCATCGAAGCGGTCATCGAGACTCATGCGGTGGGGTAGGGCGTGGACGCAGGTAGAATGCGTCATCTTAGCATTCGCTCCTGCCCCACTCCTGCATGTTCAGTCGCCGCGTTGCCGCCGGTTTTGCCCTGCTTCCGCTCGCCGTTGCGACGGGTAGCGCCGCGCAATCGGCGCCCGAAGTGGTGCCTGACAAACCGCGCATGAAGGTCTCGCCGTACCTGGAGCCGCCGCCACCGAAACCTCTCAAGGTCACGAAACCGGTGACCACCGGTGCGGCGACTGCGGGCAAGGCGGAACCGGGCGACGAAGAACGCGACGCGATCTTCCTGCGCGCCGACAAGCTCGAGGGCGAAAGCCAGAAGTGGGTAGAGGCCGAAGGCAAGGTCGAGTTGCGTTCACGCCGCGAGACATTGCTCGCTGACTGGCTGCGCTATGACATCCTGACCGACGAATTCCAGGGCAAGGGCAACGTCACCATACGTCGGGGCATCGACTGGATCACCGGGCCCGAAGTCCGCTACAAGCGCGATGACGAGACCGGCTTCTTTCGCGAAGCCGAATTCCACGTCGGCGAAAACTCGTCGCGCGGCGACACGAGCATGCTTACTTTCGACGGCCCCAATCACTACCAGCTCAAGGACATGCGTTACACGACCTGCGTCGCCGGCAACGACGATTGGTACATGACGGCCGTCGATGTCGACCTCGATCGTTCGCGGCTGGTGGGCACGGCGCAGGATGCCAAACTCTTCTTCAAGGGCGTGCCGATTCTCTATTCGCCGGTGCTGAGCTTCCCGCTGTCCAACGAACGCAAGAGCGGTTTCCTGACTCCGATCTACGGCTCGAGCAACCAGCGCGGCTTCGAAGTCACGATCCCGTATTACCTGAATCTCGCGCCCAACTACGACGCCACGATTCTCACGCGGCCGATGACGCGTCGCGGGGTGCAGGTCGACGGTCAGTTCCGCTACCTGTTCGAGAAATCCTCGGGCGAGGCCGACGTCGAGTTTCTGCCGCACGATCGCATCACCGACACCAATCGCTACGCGTTGGCGTGGAGGCACAACCAGAATTTCGGCGGCGGGCTGGCCGGCTTCGTCAACGTGCAGAAGGTATCGGACGACACCTATTTTGCCGATTTGTCCGACCGCCTCACGCTGACTTCGCAGACCAACCTGCCGCGCGACTACGGGCTGACCTACACCAACGGACCGTTGACGATGCTCGGTCGCATGCAGAGTTTCCAGACGCTGCAGGACCCCAACAATCCGATCGTGCCGCCGTACTTTCGCGAGCCGCAGATCGCCATGACCGTCAGGCCGGTGGAGTGGCAGGGACTCGACTTCGAGGCGGCCGGCGAGTTCGTGCGTTTTCACCAGCCAGCGCTGGAACCCAACGGCAATCGCAGCATTCTGTATCCGACGGTCGCCTGGTCGAGACAGGGCAGCTGGTGGTTCTTTACCGCGCAGACCGGCCTGCACATGACCAACTACGCGCTCGACAGCCCGGCCGCGCCGCCGACCAATTTCAATCGCGTGCTGCCGATTTCCACCGTCGACACCGGCCTGATCTACGAGCGCGACACCAAGTGGTTCGACCGCTCGTTCATCCAGACTCTCGAACCGCGCCTCTACTATGTGCAGATTCCGTACAAGAACCAGAGCAGCTACCCGAACTTCGACACTGCCACCGACGACTTCAATTTCTCGCACCTGTTCACCGCCAACCGCTACCTTGGCAGTGATCGCATCGGTGACGCGAATCAGGTGACCGTTGCGCTCGGTTCGCGCTTTCTCGATCCCGAAACGGGCGCGGAAAAGATGCGCTTCGCGATCGGCCAGCAGTACTACTTCAAGAGCCAGCAGGTGGTGCTCAATGAGCCACCGCAATCCGCCGGAGCCTCGGACCTGCTGGTTTCGGGCGAGACGCGGCTGTCCGATGTGTGGACCGCGGCAGGCGCGCTGCAATACCAGTTCAATCCGGGGCTGACCCAGCGCCTCGACCTCGGGGCGCGCTATCAACCGGCGCCCGGACAGGTGATCAACGCCTCGTATCGTTTCATTCGCCAGTACGTCAACTCCAGCGGGCAGGTGTCGCAGCTGAAGCAAATCGACCTGTCCGGCCAGGCGCCGCTGGGCGACCGTTGGTCGGTGATCGGGCGCTGGAACTACTCTCTGGTCGACGCCAAGACGCTGGAGGGGGTGATAGGCTTCGAGTACAATGGCGACTGCTGGGTGTTTCGCATCGCCGCGCAGCGGCTGCAGACCAACACGCAGCAGTACAGCACGTCGGTATTCGTCCAGCTCGAGCTCAACGGCCTGGCGCGTCTGGGCACCAATCCAGGCGACGTGCTCAGGCGCAGCGTACCCGGATACTCGACCGCGAATGACCCGTCGGCCAGGCCGATCGGGGACAAGCCGGCCAACTTTTTCCCGGAGTTCTAGCAGTCATGGCAGTGCGTATTCTCATTCTGACGCTGGTCGCGTTGGCGGCGGTCATGAACATCGCGACGGTGGCGGCACAGCCGGCACAGCCAGCAAAGTCGGCGCAGCCGGCACAGCCGGCGCAGCCCTCGGCAACGGCGCGGACCGCGGCGGCGCGCACGCAGAGCGTCGATCGTGTCGTCGCCATTGTCAACGATGAGGCGATCACCCTCCACGACATCGATGAGGCCAAGCGGATCGTGCTGCAGCAGATGAAGCAGCAGGGCGTGCAGCCACCGCCTCCGGACGTGATGGACAAGCAGATTCTCGAGCGGCTGATCACCGACCGCGCACTGCTCCAGTTTGCCAAGGAATCCGGCCTGCGTGTCGACGATACCCAGATCGAGCGCACGATCCAGCGTATCGCACAGGAAAACAAGCTCTCGATCGAGGATTTGAAGAAGGCGCTGGTGGCTGAAAAGCTCTCGTTCACGAAATATCGCGAAGACATACGCAGCGAGCTGATCATGCAGCGCCTGCGCGAGCGCGAAGTCGACAGCCGGATCACCGTCAGTGAAGCCGAGGTCGATCTCTACATGGCCACGCTCAAGACGCAGAACGCCGGCGATTCCGAGTACGATCTCGCGCACATCCTGGTACTGGTGCCCGAGCAGGCGAGCTCCGACCAGATCGAGGCCAAGCGCCGGCGTGCCGAGGAAGCGCTCAAGGCGATCAAGGCAGGTGGCGACTTCGCGCAGGTCGCCGCGGGTTTTTCCGACGCCAACGATGCGCTGCGTGGCGGCAACCTCGGCTGGCGCGCCGGCGCGCGGCTGCCCACCGTGTTCGCCGACCAGGTGCGCACGATGAAGCCGGGCGACATTTCTCCGGTGTTGCGCAGCGCGAGCGGTTTCCACATCGTCAAGCTGATCAACAAGCGCGGCCGCAACGAAGGCACCATCGTCGACCAGACACATGCGCGGCACATCCTCGTCCGGGTCAATGAACTGGTGTCCGAGGCGGATGCCAAGGTCAAGATCGACAGGGTCAAGGACCGCCTTGAATCCGGCGCCAAATTCGAGGACGTCGCCAAACTCAATTCGGAAGACGCCTCCGCTTCCAAGGGCGGCGACCTGGGCTGGCTCAATCCTGGCGACACCGTTCCCGAATTCCAGGCGGCAATGGACAAGCTCGCCATCAACGAGGTGTCGGCGCCGGTGCGCTCGCCCTTCGGCTGGCACATCGTCCAGGTGCTCGAGCGGCGCAGGCAGGATATCAGCGCCGAGCGCGAGCGCGCCGAAGCGCAGCTCGCGATTCGCCAGCGCAAGGCCGAGGAAGCGTTCCAGGCATGGATACGCGAAGTGAGGGACCGCGCGTACGTGGAAATCCGACTCGACGATCGCTGAGCCAGCACCGGCGCCGATGGCTATGCACGATCGCGACATCCTGCAGGACCAGATCGACTACTACCGTGCTCGCGCCGGCGAGTACGACGAGTGGTGGTTCCGGCACGGCCGCTACGACCGCGGAGCGGAATTCAATGCACGCTGGCACGCCGAGGTCGACACGGTCGAGCGCGCGGCCGATGCATGGCTGGTTCGCCAGCGCCCCGACAATGTGCTCGAGCTCGCCTGCGGCACCGGGCTGTTCACGCGGCGGATCGCGCCGCGCGCCGCGCGCGTCACCTGCGTCGATGCGTCGCCGGAAGTGCTGGCGATCAACCGCTCGCGCGTCGCCGCCGCCAACGTCGCCTACATCGAGGCCGACATCTTCGAATGGCGGCCGAGCGAGCGCTACGATGCGATCTTCTTCAGCTTCTGGCTGTCGCACGTGCCCGATGCGCGCCTGGCGGAGTTCTGGAACAACGTCGGCGCGGCACTGGCGCCGAACGGGGCGGTCTACCTGATCGACTCGGCCTACGATCCGACGTCGACTGCCAAGGACCACGTATTGCCGGGGCGCGCCGAGGGCGTGGCGAAGCGCAAGCTCAACGACGGGCGCGAATACCGCATCGTGAAATACTATTGGGAGCCGCGCCTGCTCTCGGAGCGGCTATCGGGGCTGGGCTGGTCCGCATCGATCGCGCAGACCGAGAATTACTTCATCTACGGCGAGGCGCGGCCGGAGAGCCGCGGTTAACTTCGGCGGCCTCCGACTACCCACACCAAGAACGCGTTGCGTTGGCGTGTCGGCCGCAGCTGCGACTCGCTTTGGCGTCGATCCCTGCACTGCGCGCGGGGCCCCTCGCCGCATGGCTCGCGCAGCTAATCCTTAGCGTCGTACACGTAGCCCGACTGCGGCACGCGGCCGGCATCCATCTTCGCCTCGTCGGCCAGCGCGCGCGGCGTCTTGTCCCACCAGATTGCGCGCCCTTCGCGTTGCTTCTCGACCAACTCGGGCTTGCGCTCCATCAGCTCGCGCATGAACTTGGTGTGGTCCGAAACGTAGTGGCGACTGGGCAGCATCATGGTGGAAACCGTATCGTGTCGTGCAGGGAGACAGCGCGAGTCTAGCATCAATGCGTGCCTGCCGCCGCGCCGCCGCGCGCCGATCCTGCCACCATGCGGTACTCGAGCAGCCGGCACTCGAGCGCGCCGTTGTATAGCACCGTGCGGCGGCTCGCCTTGAGTCCGATCAGCTTCGGCAGGCGCGGATCGGCGCTGAGGAGGTATGCGGTCCAGCCCGGGAAACGCCGCTTGAGCGCGTCGCCCAGCAGCGGATAGAACTCCGCCATCGCGTCCTCGTCGGCGAGGCGTACGCCATAGGGCGGATTGCTGACGATGATGCCGGCGCCGCCGGGCGCGGTGCGCTCCAGCGCATCGGCTGGCTCGACGACAATGGCCGGCGCCAGACCTGCCGCGGCGATATTGGCGATGCAATGGCCGAGCGCGAGGGGGTCGTTGTCGCTGGCATAGATTCCGCTGGCAGCCGGTGACCGGGCGCGGCGCTGCGCTGCCTGCTTGATTCGCTGCCACGTCGGCCCGTCGTACCAGTCGAGTTTCTGGAAACCGAAACTGCGCTTGAGGCCGGGCGCGATGTCCAGCGCCATCAGCGCCGCTTCCATCACGATCGTGCCTCCGCCGCACATCGGATCGAGCAGCGGCGTGCCGGGTTGCCAGTGCGCCAGGCGCAACAGACCCGCGGCGAGATTTTCGCGCAGCGGCGCGTCGGCCGATTCGCGCCGCAGGCCGCGCTTGAACAATGGCTCGCCGGAGGTGTCGAGGTAGAAGGTGACTTCAGTCGCAGTCAGGTAGGCGTGCACGCGCACGTCGGGCTGCTCTTTGCTGATGCTGGGGCGCACGCCAGCAACCGCGCGATGGCGGTCACACACCGCGTCCTTGATGCGCAGCGTCGCGAATTCGAGGCTGCGCAGCGGCGAGCGTGTCGCGGCGACGTCGACCCGCAGCGTACGGTCGGCGCGAAACCAGCGCGGCCAGTCCAATGCGTGCGCAAGCGCATAGATATCGCTCTCGTCGCGATAGTCGCCGCCGCCGACCCGCCAAAGGATGCGGCTCGCCAGCCGGCTTTCCAGGTTGACGCGGTACGCGAGTTCGTGCGGACCGGAGAACGCGACGCCGCCGTCGGTGCCGGCGACATCGGCGGCCTTCAGGCCGGTCAGTTCATCGGCCAGCGCCGCTTCGAGCCCGCGCGGGCAGGGCGCGAAGTAGCGTTCCACGTCAGAATGGCTTGATGACGACGAGCAGGATCACGGCCAGAAGGATCGGCGCTGCGGGAATCTCGTTGATCCAGCGGTAGAACACGTGCCCGTGGCAATTGCGGTCGTGCTTGAAGTCGTTCATCAACTTGCCCAGCCACAGGTGGTGCGCGATGAGGATCGCGACAAGGGCAAGTTTGGCGTGCAGCCAGCCGCCGGTGATGCCGTAGCCCAGCCACAACCACGCGCCGAACACGATGGTCAGGATAGCGCTCGGAGTCATGATGCCGAAGTAGAGCTTGCGCTCCATCACCTTGAAGCGCTCGATGCCGATCGCGTCGGTGGCCAGGCAATGGTAGACGAACAGGCGCGGCAGGTAGAACAACCCCGCAAACCACGCGACGACGAAGAAGATGTGCAGCGACTTGATCCAGAGCATGACGATTCAGCGCAGCAGGCGTCGCCGCGTCAGCACCAGCGCGACGTAGTAGGCGACGACCGCGTAGGCGAGCAGCACGGCGAGGTGCAATGGCACGTTGTCGGGAATGCGGCCGTCGAGCAGGGGGCGAGCGATGTCGATCGCGTGCGCCAGCGGCAGGAACGCGGCGACCATGCGCAGCGCGGCGGGCATCTGTTCGACCGGAAAGAAGACGCCCGAGAGCAGCAGCATCGGTGTGAGCACCAGGGTGAAGAAGTAGGTGAAGAAGTCGTAGCTCGGTGCCAGTGAAGTCATGACCAGGCCGAAGGCGCCGAAGGTCAGGCCGGTGACGAAACCGAGCGGGATCACCCACAGCGCCAGCCACGAGTGGCCGAACCCAAGCGCCAGTATCACGAGCAGGATCGCCAGCACCGACATCACGCTCTTCGACGCGGCCCAGATCCACTCGGCGAACAGCACGTCGTCGAGCGACAGCGGCGCATTGATAATCGCGTCCCAGGTGCGTTGAACGTGCATACGCGAGAAAGCCGAATACATGCCTTCGAACGATGCGGTGAACATCGCGCTCTGGCAGACCATGCCGGTGCCGATGAAGGCGATGTATTTCATGCCGCCGATCTCGGGGATGAACGAACCGATGCCGAAACCCAGCGCCACCATGTAGAGCAGCGGATCCGCGATATTGCCGAGCACCGAGGCGATGGCGAGTTTGCGCCAGACGAGGAGGTTGCGTCGCCACACCGGAATCCAGCGCAACGACAATTCGGGGACGCGAAGCAGTGCGGCGGAAGTCATGGATGCGGAGCGCGAGGCAGGCGCGAAGTATAGCGCGGCCGGGGATCGTCGCGCGCTTGACAGCGCGCACGCCGCTCCGTACCTTCCAGCGTTCATTCGGCGACAGGGTGACGGGATTCGGCGATGCGGCGCATGACGGTGTGTTTTCGATTCGGACAACTGCTGCTCGGCGCCGCGCTGTCGTTCTGCGCGACGCTCGCGCCTGCGCAGGCAACGTATCCCGACCGTCCGCTCAAGCTTGTCGTTCCCTACCCGCCGGGCGCGCTCACCGACCTGCTCGCGCGCGCCATCGGCGAACGGCTCGGGGCTGCGCTCAGGCAGCCGGTGGTCGTAGACAACAAGCCCGGCGCGGGCACGCTGGTGGGCGCCGAGTTCGTCGCCAAGTCGCCCGCCGACGGTTACACGCTGCTCATGGCGACCAGCACGACGCTGGGCATCAGTCCCGCGCTCTACCAGCCGTCGCCGATCAATCCGTTGAAGGATTTCGTACCGGTCTCGCAGGTCGGCACGGTGAATTTCTTCCTCATCGCGAACGTGAATTTCCCGGCCAAGAATGTGCGCGAGATGATCGATGTGATCCGCAAAAATCCCGGCAAGTACAACTACGCATCGGTCGGCAACGGCAGTCCGCATCAGTTGTTCATGGAGGCGCTGAAGTCAGAATTCGGCCTCGACATCCAGCACGTGCCGTACAAGGGGACGCCCGCGGCACTCACCGATCTGCTCGCCGGGTCGATCCAGGTGATGTTCGCCGACGCGACGGTCGCGGTGCCCAACATCCAGGCCGGGAAGGTAACCGCGCTGGGAACCTCTGTCGCAAGGCAGACGACGTTGTTGCCGAGCGTGCCGCCGATCGCGACGCTGGTTGCCGGTTTCGACTGGCAGGCGTGGCAGGGCATCGTCGCACCGGCAGGCACGCCGAAGGAAATCGTCGCCCGGCTCTCGGCGGAGTTGCAGAAGATCCAGGCGACTCCGGAATTCATGGAACAGTTGTTCAAATTCGGCATGGAGCCGATCGCGCCGCACACGCCCGAGCAATTCGCTGCCGCCATCGCCGCCGAGCAGCCGCGCTGGGCCAAGGCGATCAAGGATTCGGGCGCCAAGGTAGACTAGATTCGAGGAGCGTGTTCGTGGCCAGTCCCGTCATCGACGTACATACCCATTGCCTGACCGAGGCGTGGTTCCAGTTGCTGCAGCAGCACGGCGCGCCGCGCTACTCGGTGGAGCAAGTGCGCGGTGGCCTGCGCGCGATCCATCTCGACGGTGCGCCGTTCATGACGCCGGTGCCGGCGATGTTCGATTACGGCTTGCGCCTGAAGACGATGAACGAGCACGGCGTCGATGTCTGCATCGTGTCGCTGACCTGCCCGAACTGTTACTGGGGCGGCGCCAACGTCAGCCTGCAGGCCGCGAAGATCATGAACGACGACATGGCCGCCGCGCGCACGACGTATCCGGGGCGCATCGAATGGTTCGCGTCGCTGCCCTGGCAGTATCCCGACCTGGCGCAGGCCGAACTCGAGCGCGCGATCGCCAACGGCGCGATCGGCGTGATGGTGCTCGCCAACATCGACGGCAAGCCGCTGACCGATCCGGCGTTCGAGGCCATCTGGCGTGCCATCGACGCCAAAGCCCTGCCGGTACTCGTGCATCCGACCGCACCACCCGGCGTCGCAGCGATGGACATGCAGCGCTTCCAGCTCACCGCGTCGATAGGCTTCACCTTCGACACGTCGCTCGCGGTGTCGCGAATGATCTACGATGGTTTCTTCGACCGCTACGGCAAGCTCAGGATCATCGCCTCGCACGGCGGAGGCGCGCTGCCGTACCTGATATCGCGCATGGACCAGTGCTTCGACAATATTCCGGCGTGCCGCGAGAAGATTTCCGTGCGGCCGAGCGAATACATGTCGCGCATCTGCGCCGACGCGGTGGTGTTCGCGCCCGGCGTGCTCGACTTGTGCGTCGCGGCGTTCGGTGCCGAGAATGTGCTCTACGGCTCCGACTATCCGCACACCATCGGCGACATGCCGGGCTGCCTGGCGCGCGTCAATTCGCTGCCGGACGCGGTGCGCGACAAGGTGCGCGGCGGCAACGCCAGGCGCGTGTTCGGAATCTAGCGGGCGGCGACGCGTCGATCGCGCTTCAGTACACCAGAGGTATGAAGCGTTTGGTGCGCGCGCAATAGTCCGTGTACCTGGCTCCGAAAGCCTGCGTCAGTATCGCTTCCTCGCTGCGCGCGCGCAGGTCGCCGCCAATGAACATGAGCACCAGCGCAACCCATTCGACAGGCGTTGGAACCCAGATTGCGGTGCCGAGCGCCAGCAGGTTCAGTGCCGTGTAGATCGGATGGCGCATGAGCCGGAACGGACCCTCGGTCGCCAGCTCGTGGCCCTGGTCCAGCTTGGCGCGCAGACGCCACGAACGAAAATGCATGAGCGCCCATGCGCTGAGCGCGGCGCCGACGGCGATCACGCACATCCCGACGACGCGTTGCCCAGGGAACCAGGTGGGCACGCGGTTCGGAAGTACGGCTGCGCCGATGCCAAAGTACATGATCCCGAAGGCGAGCACGTGAATCGCGACCAGCAAGCGAGAAAACGCCGCGGTGTGCTCGCGCGTTGCGGCCGGAGCGCGCGGTTCCGCACCCTGATGTCCCGAGCTTGGGTCGCGAACCAGCCGTCGTGTGATCCCGAAGCACGACCAGAATGCGACGTGCACCGCATAGATGAGAAGATCAGGATTGGTCATGGCGGGCTCGTGCGAGAGCGCTCAGGAATCAATGGCCACCTCCGCTTCGATCTCGACCGGAATGCCGAACGGCAACTCGGCCATGCCGACCGCCGAGCGCGCGTGCTGGCCGCGTTGCGTTCCGTACAACTCCACGATCAGGTGGGTGAAGCCGTTGATGACAGCGGGCTGCTGCCTGAATCCCGGCGCGGAATTGACCATGCCCAGGACCCGTAGCCATGCGGAAACCCGATCCAGGTCGCCCAGTTCACGCTTGAGACTCGCGAGAATCGAGAGCGCGACCAGGCGCGCCGAATGTTGCGCCTGTTCCAGCGTGACATCGAGGCCCACTTTACCCAGGGGCGTGGCGAGCGAGCCGTCGGCATTCTGAGCGGCGTGGCCTGAGACGAAGGCGCGGTTGCCGTGTACGCGAACCCATGGAAACGGCAAAACTACGCCGGGCGGAAGCTGCATGGGTGCGGGAAGTACAAGGCCGAGTGCTTGCAGTTTCGCCTCTATCTTTGCCAAGATGAACTCCGGATTTGTGGAACAGGTCAGGCGCCGGCAGCAAGACTTCGGCGAGGCACGGGCCAAGGATCACCGACGACCCAGTGAAGCAGAAGAGTCGATAAGGGTCCGGCCCCGCGACGATCATCTGCCCGGGACGCGACAACACGTCGCGGTTGCGGTCAGATCGGCGGCGGTGCCGCCACCATTGCGCGCCGAGCAAAGCCAGGCAGTATTTCCGCCGGTCGCCTTGTCCTGTGAGAGAGCCAAGCCAGCGGGAGTGCTGTCGCAACTGCCCGAAGTCAGTGTGTAGCCAGCATCACAAGCCGGCGAGAGAATGCTGTCGCTTCCACCCGAGCCCGGGATTGTCAGCGGGGCCGACACCTTCGAGGCGCATTGTAGGGCGGTGGCATCGGACACCACGAAGTATCCGACCACATCGAAGATCAGTTGCGCCGAAACTCCCGCGGGCATCGCAAAGTAGATGTTGGTGCTGGCGATTTGCGGGACGATGTACTGCGTCGACAATCCCTGATTGTGAGTGTAGTTCATAGCGACGTTCGACAGCACCGTGTTCAGGTTGCCGTTATCGCTGATCGCGAGGTAGGCGTCGAAAGTAGGATTCAGGATGGTCACGACGATTGCAACCGCGTAGATGGCCGAACCCGGCGGGTCGGACAAGCCGCAGTCCGAGCTTGTCGCTGCGCCGCCATACGTACTCCAGTTCTGCCCCGCTGCGACGAAGCCGGGCACATGATAGACAGCGTTGCCGGCGATCGGACCCTGTACTCCGCTAGAGGGCGTTGCGCTGCGGGTATCCATGATGCGACAGGGCTCCAGCGCCTTGTAGACCAGCGTGTTGGAACCAGGAAACATCGAAAAATGATGCACGGTTGACGTTCCAGCGTCGTACGCCCAGAAATCGGTGCCGCTGGGATTGAGGGCATACACCGTTGTGCTGAATGGCAGCGTGCCGAGGAGCTGTCCGGTATGCGCGTCGTAGTACTTACCATTGCCGAATGCAGTCTGTCCATTGGCAGCAAAGATCACCTCCGGAAACGTGCGGATATTGTGCGTCAGGTCGAGCGGATCGATCTGCAGATCGCCGTAGTAGAAGGCGCTGCCGTCAGTGGCGAGTACGGTACTGCCGCCGTGACCCTGCGCGGAGCCATAGATGCCCGATCCTTCCTGCCGGACGAACTCGTTGCTGACGATTCTCCATGCCTGGACTTCCTGAGAACTCAAATTCGAATTGCCAAACAACAGGCGACCGGTGCGCACGTCATAGCGGAAGTTTCCAAAGTACGCGCTGGCGTAGTAACCAGGGCCAAAGCCGCCGGAAGGGGTGTTGAGAGGTATCAACGCCGTGCCGTTGCCCCACGCGTTGTTGGTGAACGTCACCCACTGATCGATAGACTTCAGAATGACTTGTGAATCCGACACCGGCTGAACGTGTCCGGCGATATACGCATCGCGCCGATCCCAGGTCTTGTTAACCAGATCGAAGCGATGAACGTAACTCTGGGCCGCAGGCGTTCCATAGCCGATATTCTCACCGCCGTAATCAGCGCCAAAGATGTAATTTCCGCTGGGCGACGGTGACAGGTCGGTAAAGTTGCCGTTCGCCAATCGGGTGTTCGTTCCCAGCGTCGCGAGGTCGATGACGACAATAGCGCTGCCAGCGTTTTTAAGTACTAGCGTGTTGGCAGCCGGCGAATAGATCATGGCGGTTGCGTTGGTCGGCGCAACGATGCTTCCAATGTCCTTGAACTGCGCCGACGTGGCAGTTGCCATCGACAGCCAAATCACGCATGCGCCGCAAAGCGCGCGGCGGCCGCGCTGTTGACTGACCCAGGAATACATACTCGTCGCTCGCATCGATGATCTC
Source organism: uncultured beta proteobacterium (assembly GCA_963741315.1). Classification (GTDB taxonomy): domain Bacteria; phylum Pseudomonadota; class Gammaproteobacteria; order Burkholderiales; family Casimicrobiaceae; genus PALSA-1003. The sequence continues at coordinate 105,885 of CAVUHK010000001.1, read as the reverse complement.
GTCGCCGAATCCATCAATGTCGCACTAACGCCGTTCAAACGCCAGCCGGACGCCTAGCCCCACCAGGATCGCGCCGCTGGATCGAAACATCCAGCGCAGTGCTGCGGGTCGTGCGCGCAACCGACCCGAGAGCGCTCCGGCAAACAGGCCGATGGGCGCCTTGACGGCGAATGTCAGCGCGGCGAACACCAGGCCCAGGACGAATATCGACAAGGTCGGGTGGGTCGCGTTCGGCGCGACGAATTGCGGCAGGAACGCGAAGAAGAAGATCGCGATCTTGGGATTGGTGACGTTCGAAAACGCGCCGTCCACGAACAGCCGCGACGGCGAGCGCTTGCCCGACGTGGCCAGGATCAGCGTGTCGTGCTTCGAGCGCAGCAGGCCGATGCCGAGATAGATGAGGTAGGCGGCACCGACGAACTTGAGCGTGACGAACAGCCACTCCGACGTGCGCAGGATCGCACCCAGCCCGAGCGTGGCCAGGATGGTGTGGCCGATCAGGCCGACGCTGACACCGGCCGCGGTGGCGACCCCGGCGGCCGGGCCCTGCGCGATCGATCGGGACATCACCAGAATCATGTCCTGTCCGGGGGTGGCGATCAGCACCAGCGACGCAATGACGAACACCAGCCACGAAACTTCGATCATCGCGTATCGCTACGCACCAGGGGCACTACGAAGGTCTGGATCAGCGCCATCGTAACCACACCCGCGACGACCGCTCCGCCGCCGAGTAATAGCGAGCCGGATTGCAGGCACACGAACCCGCCGACAAACGCCGGAATTGCCGCAAAGATCGCCAGTGGATGCGTTGTCACGGATTTGCCACACGCAGCGCAATCGATGCTGCGCCCGGGACCGAGCCCGGACTTGCGCGCGAGCGTCATCGCCGGATTACCGCAGTAAGGACACTTGACCATGGGCGTCGATCGGGCGTTCAGTTGCGGTAGGAGGAATCGATTGCGTCGATCCGTCGCACCAAGGCGTCGAACATGGCGCGACAAACCTCCGGCTGTTCGGCGGCCACCTCGAGGCGCGTTTGCGCGAGTACATTCGGCGGCAGTTTGATCATGCGTCCCGCCGATGTGGCTGCGATCTGCACGTCGCAGGCCCGCTGCAGCAGCCAGAGCCACATCAACGCCTCCTCGATCGTTGCGCCCCACGTCAGCAAGCCGTGGTTGCGCAGGATGACCACCCGCTTGTCGCCGATGCTCTCGAGCATGCGTTCGCGCTCGTCCGGATTCACCGTTACGCCTTCGAAATCGTGATAGGCGACCCGCCCTGTCAGCGGTGCTCCATAGAACGAATCGTGCGACAGCCCTTCTTCCAGGCACGCAACAGCGCTGCCGGTGGTCGTATGGGTGTGCATCACGCAATGCGCGCCCGGGATCCGGCCATGGATTGCACTGTGCGTCACGAAACCAGCCAGGTTCACCGGATGTTCGGTTGGGCGCACCGGCCGGCCGTGAATGTCGACCGCGACCAGATTGGACGCCGTGACTTCCCGGTATTGAAGACCGAACGGATTGATGAGGAAGATCGTTTCCGCACCAGGAACGCGCAGCGTGATGTGATTGAAGATCTGCTCGGTCCACCCCAGGTAATCGAAGATGCGATAGCAGGCGGCAAGTTGCACTCGCGCCCGGCGTTCCACGTCGGTCAGCGCAATAAGCTGCTCGCCGGTGCGCGGCGCCCGGTCCATGACCAGGCCCTTCGCTTTGGTCGTCGATTCCAACTTTGCTCGCTAGCGCTTCAAACCGAAACCGTGACGCGAAGGAATGTTGCCGAGATCGACGTTACATCCTTGTTGGGGCTCTTGTTCTGTGCGTTAAAAAGGGCGTCGAGTTCCTTCTGCAACGCATCCGCGCGACCGCTTTTCTCGGCCGCTTCAAACGCGTTCATGGTCGGTCCGTAGAACTGCCTGAACAGCGCGAGGTACGCGGTGGGTGTGCCGGGATAGTTGAAGGTATAGCTGTCCCGGACGAACGAGATCTTCTCCTTGGCCACTCCGGCCGCCGTAAAGCGCTCGACCGCGTTGCTCTCGATACCCCAGGTCATGGGACTGATGAATCCCTCGGGTGGTGGCGGCGAATACGCGGAGCTGACTTTCAGGACCTGCGCGACCAAGGTTGGATCGTTGGGAATCCAGTTCCCCATGACGATCCTGCCGCCGGGCCGGGTCACGCGCACCATTTCCTTGGCCACATCGAAGGGTTTCGGCGCGAACATGGCGCCGAAAATGCTGACGACGAGATCGAAAGACCGATCCGGCAGTCCGCTCAGGTTGGTGGCATCGCCTTCCTGAAACCTGCAGTTGGCGAGCCCCATCTCCTTGGCACGCCGGTTACCGGCCGCAACCAGGTTGCTCGCGATATCGACTCCAAGGACGTCGGCGCCGAGTTTGGCAGCGGGCAATGCCGTCGTCCCATCACCGCATCCGAGGTCCAGGACCTTCTGTCCCTTGGTGATGCCCAGTTTTTGGACGAACGCCTCTCCGCTTTCCCTCATGCAGTCTGCAATGCGCGAGAAGTCGCCTTTTTCCCAGAGTGCCTTGTTTGGATTCATTGCAATGTTCCTTGTATTGGAGATGTGCGCGGCCGTGACCTCGGCCATCGCTTCGCAACGCAAGTCAGCCGGGTGGGGCACCCGGCACCAGCCCGTAGCGTTTCATGACGGCGACCAGGGCAACCTTGTCGGGCGGACCGCCCGCATTGATCACCTCAGCGACATCCTTGAAGTACTGGGCGCCGATATCCGGAGACAGCGTGATCAGCGCGCGGGCGACGCCAGCGAACGGGTTGGAGAATGCATGAACGGTCCCCCGTGGTGTGTGCATGGATTGTCCGGGCGTCAGGTCGCGCGACGCGGCGCCTACCGTGTAGCGAAGCGTGCCCTCGAGCACATAAACCACCTCTTCGTTGTTCGAATGGCTGTGCGGGGGTGGAACGTTCGAACCCGGCGGTACGGTGAGTTCGAACATGCCCATGCTTGCATCCTGCGAGCCGTCGATCAGGTAGCGAATGCCGAGCTGACCGGCCTTGATGTCAATGGTGTTCATCGGCGTGGGTTGGGTCGAGGTGGCGATCGGAGGTGGATGTTGTAACTCCGGATCAACCCGCGGTCAATCCAGCCGGCCAAGGTACGCGGCCAGCGCGACCACCGCTGCCAGTGCGACCAGTGAGCTTATCGCCATGGCGGGTACCGACGGCGGTGGCGGTGCCACCGTCATCCCCATGATGGTGAACGCGAGAATGACTACACACAGTGCCGCCATGGCTATGGCCCTTCCGCGCGACAAACCGCTGCCGCGAACGAACAGAACCAGGCCGACTGCGACGATGGCGGCCTCCACGGCAAGGGCCGCGGGCATCCTGTCCCAAAGCCCGAGACCGACCGCAGGCGACGTGTCGCCGGTCAAACGCAACTCGGGCCGATGGACGAGCGCATCGAGCAGCCAATGCGAAAACACTGCCGCGGCGACAAGCCCGGCAATGCGCCACTTTGGGTCCCCCTGGAGCCGCGAACAACACAGCAACGCGAGCGCGCCGGCAAGCGCGGACCAGAGCACCGCGGCCAGCAGTCCATGCGAATACGGGAAGTCGAATTCGGGTTGGTGCGTGTTCGAGAAATGGGTGGGGATGTTCACCGACTCCCATCCCAGCAGAATCAGCAGCCACAGCACGAAGTCGAGCAGCAGCGCTGCGGCGACGAACACGCCGACGTTGACGCGTCGCTCGGCACGGCCGATCGCCATGGCAACCCCGACATGACCGGCGAACATGACGCCTTTCGTTCCCCTCACGCAGATCGCGGCAGGACAGCGACGTACATAGCCAACGGCCAGCCGCTAGAAGAACCAGACACGCTCGATGAACTCGCCCTTGACCTCATAGACCGCGATCGCCTCGACGACGCCTGGCTCGATGCCGGTGATGCGTTCGTGATCGACCACTTTGTTCCCGGCAACAATGCGCTTGATCACCGTCGCATGCAGATGCGGCAGGTTGAAGCGCTTGCTGGCGTAATACGCGGCGAAGGCCGGCTTGCCGGAGAGGACCGGCTCCGCGACCGGCGGGCGAAACACCTGTACGTCGTCCGCGTACTCGGCGACGAAGCGCACCAGATCGCGGGCGTTGTAAGCCTCCAGCTGGCGCTGCACCGGCAACTCCGCGCTCACGCGGGAAACCGTTGTTGCATACGGGCACGCGCCTTCGCTGCCTCGACTGCGCGATCCCTTGGCGGAGCGCTGGTTTCCAGCGAGCGCAGCAATTTTGCGGAGGCCGATGCGACCTCCTCGATCGCCAGCTGGAATGCGGCTTCGTTTGCCTTGGATGGCTTGGCGAAGCCGCTTATCTTCCTGACGAATTGCAACGCTGCGGAATCAATCTCTTGCTCCGTCACCGGGGGCGCGAAATTGAAGAGGAGCTTGATGTTCCTGCACATGCTCGTACCTCCACGACAGCGATTGGGCACCTCGATTTGCCGTCGGAGTCCGTGTGACGGGTACCGGGCAACACCGGGGCGATCGAACGGTCATCGTAGCGAATTCTTGTATATCTTCCCATCCTTCATGATGACCAGGAAATTCCTCGCCGGTTCGGCGACCAGGTTGATGTCGACGGTCGGGTCACCGTCGACCAGCAGCAGATCCGCCAGGGCGCCTTCTTCCACGACGCCCAGCTTGCCAGGGTAGGGATCGCGCGGGCCCGACAATTTCAGCAACTGGGCGTTGGTGCCAGTCGCCATCACCAGCAATTCCGGTGCGCTGTACCACTTGCGCATCTTGGCCAGCTCCGCACCCTGCCGCGTCGCCGCGGCTGGCGAAAACAGGATGTCGGTTCCGAACGCCATCTTGAGCTTGTATTTCTTCGCCAGCGCGATGGTGTTCTCGGTGCCGGCAAATACCTGCAGTTGCCGCGCGCGATTGGCCGGAGGCAATGGCGCCGCAGCTTCGTCGTCGGTGAACGGCTGAAAGCTGAGCCAGATGCCTTTTCGCGCCATCAGCTCGGCGGTCGGTTCATCCATCAGGTGGCCATGCTCGATGACCTTGACGCCGGCGGCGATCGCCCGCTGGATGGCGACGGGTGTGTACGCGTGCACCGTGACATAGGTTCCCCAGTTCTCCGCCGCCTGCACCGCAGCCCGCAGTTCCTCTTCGGTAAAAGTGGAGACGTCCAGCGGGCTGTGCGGTGACGCCACGCCTCCGCCCGCGGTGAGCTTGATCTGCGTGGCGCCGAGCAGCAGCTGCTCGCGAGCGCGAAGTCTCACCTCGTCCGGAGAGTCGGCCACCATGCTGCCGCCGATGACCTCCATCCGTGACAACGGTCCGCCGACCTGTCGCGGCAATTCATAGGACTTCCGGAAATCGCCGTGTCCTCCGGTGATGGTGATCATCGCTCCTGAAGGATAGATGCGCGGGCCCGGCACCAGGCCTTCGTCGATGGCGCGCTTGAGTCCGAACGACGGCCCTCCCAAGTCGCGCACCGTCGTGAAACCGCGCAGCAGCGTGGCATTGGCCTCCACGCCGGCCAACAGGTTGGTGTAGCCGAGGTCGCCTTCGATGGCCTGCGTCGGTGTGGGCCGGGCCAACATCGTGTGCCAGTGGTTGTCGATCAATCCTGGCATGAGGGTGCGCGCGTTGCCGTTGATGCGCAGCAGTGTCATGCCGGCAGGGCTGGGAATGGGTGCGCTTGAAATGGCCTTGATGACATTGCCCGTCACCAGGACGTTGGTCGGGCGGGACAGGTCGCCGGAGGTGCCATTGAAGATGCGGACATTCTCGAACACCACGCCATCGAGTTTCTGCTCCTGGGCGAGGGCCGCCGGCGCCTGCATACATCCAAAGGCCATGCCGGCGATCAACAACTTTTCACTCACTCGCTTCATGGGTGTGCACTCCTGATGATGCATTCGAATACTGCCCATTGTTGACGGGTGAGCGCGAATTCAGAGCGCACTCTCACCACCGGCAGTCTTGGGAGCAAGTTCACTCGCGTAGCGGGCGAGCGAACGGTTGTATCTTGGCAGGTACTCCGAAAGGGCGGCGAGACTGAGACCCACCGCCTCACGATCGCGCCCCAGGTCAACGAGCGCGAGAGCAAGAAACGCACGCACTGCGCCGTCCAGTTCGTCAGAGGGACCGCGCAGCTCGGCGAACAGCAAATTGGCGGCTTCGGCGGGGTTGCCAAGGTTGCGCAATGAACTCGCCAACTGAATGGTTGCCCGGCGACGTCGCATTCCACTCAACCCTTCCTTCAGCGCAGCTCGATAGAGTGGGGCGGCAAGGTCGGGATGGCCAGTGGAATCCTGCGCACAAGCGCGCTCGAAAAGCCCAATGGCGCTTCCGGGCGGCAACTCCGCGGCGAGCGACTCGACTTGTGCCACAAAGGCCTGTGGCTCGTGGCGTTCCAGCGCATTCCACAGAGCTGCAAGCCGATTCTCCCAGGATGATGCTTCGGTACCGCTCATTTTGCTGACTTGCCGAGCGAAAGGAGTGTTCGCATCAATGCTCTGCGTTGATTGACGTGTAACCGGCGCACCGAAGCGTCACTCCTCCGGATACACGGTATAGCGAACAAAGTCGCTATGCGGCGTGAATTTGTCGTACAGGCCCCGGGCGCGGTAATTGTTCAGCCTGGTGTGCCAGTAAAGCCGGGACCAGCCGTTGCGCTTCATTTCGGCGACCAGCCAGGCGATCAGTTTCTCGCCGACTCCGGCCGCGCGTTGCGCGGGGTCGACGAACAGGTCGCCCAGGTAGCAGACCGGGGTGAGGCCCAGAGTGTGTTCGTGGATTACGTAATTCGCGATACCGACGACACCGCCTTTTTGGGCTTCGGCGACTAGCGCATGAACGGGCGACGCGTCATCCATGATGCGCGCCCACGTACTGCGGGTGAGCGGCTCCGAGGGCGTGCGCTTATAGAAAATGCAGTAGCCGTCGAACAACTCGCGCCAACGCTTTTCGTCTCGCGGTTCGGCCGGGCGAACTTTGACCGACTGATCAGGCGCCATCAATGCACCAACTCCACGACGATGTTCGCGATTGCGGATGGGCCAAAAGACGCCTCGTACTCGGATAGACGGCGATCCATGACTACACCGCTCGATTGCAGGGAGCGCGTGACATAGATGGAGAAATCCGGGACGCGATTGATTCGCTTCATAAGCTGGAGCATCGAAACACCTTCGACAATCACAGGGAGGGGCGTCGTGACACGACGTTCGATGATGCGATTGATCTGGTCGTCAAGGTGGATGAGGTAATCCCGCGCCGGGATCAGGAACAGGTCGGTCTCGATCAATGTGACATTGAAGTGCCATGCAAGATAGCGCCCGAGCGTTGTCTTGCCAACGCGATCGCGACCGTCGATGGTTACAATCACGCCGGGCAACCCTCGCATAGTTGGCGCCAATGCCTCCACGATCCCAGAGTACGCAGGCAGGACGTTTGCCAAAAGCGCACCTAGAGGATAAAGCTGGGGGCGGGTCGCGATGCCGCAACGAACGCAACCAGCACGTGGCGGAGGCACAGCTGGGTCATTCGATCATGAGCACGCATAGCAGTAAATAGTCGGGCTTACCCACCGTACTCGTCGCGACGGCGCACCCAGTACGGGCCACGACCGGCTTCGTCACGTCCCTTCGGCACAAGGTCAAGATAATGATAGTGGATGTTGAGCTTGTCGTTGCCACGGTCGTAGCAAGAGTAAGTATGGAATACCGTGCCCTTCTCGTCTTTGTAAAAGATGCTGTGCCCTTCTCGATCGCGCGCTTTGGGGTCGCGCATGGTGAAGTTGTAGAGGGCGTGCTTGGCAGCCACTTCGTCCGGAGTGAATGATGCCTGATAGTCAAAGTTGAAGTCCGAACCGCCGGAGGACACCCACTTGAAGTTCCATCCCATCCGCTTCTGATACTCCGCCAGCTTGTCATGCGGAGCCCGCGAAACCACCACCATGGTCACATCTCTGTGATTCAGATGCGTGCCGATCCCGCCAAAACCGTCCGCGCGAAGTGAGCAGTGCGGGCAACCAGCTCGGTCATCCGGATGGAACATGAAGTGATAGATCACCAACTGGCTCCGACCGTCAAAGAGATCGGCGAGGGTTTCTTTGTCGTCGGGGCCGTCAAACACGTAGTCCTTGGTCACGACTTCCCACGGCAGCTCGCGCACACTACGGCTCAGCTCGTCGCTCTGCCGAGTTAACTGCTTTTCCTTTTCCAGAAGCGTCCTTCGAGCAGCGAGCCACTCGCTATGCGACACGACCGGATGATCCATGATCGATCCCTTTGTCCAGGTTGAGCGACGGGTTGGGCCGCAACTTTCTCAGCGCAGCACGCCCGAGAACAATGCGCCCAAAACCCCCAATGCAACGACTGCGAACAGCGCGACCGCGACTTGGACTCGACTCGCTCGAGGTGTCAACGAACCACCTCGCGCGACTCTCGCCAAAATAAATCCGATTGCAACGAGCATGGGCAAGAAATAGAAAAACCACATCGAAGCCTCCAATCCACTTGTCGCTTGAATTTCAATTTTTGTCAGTAACCAACCGGCTTGTCGAGAGAGTCCCAGTTATAAGCAGCCGCGACGCGTGCCTCGATTTCCTTGATCACGGCAACTCCGTTGTCACCATTCGTCATGATGACCACACCGTACCCCTTGCGCACGTGGCCCAGGATGTCGGCGCGAAAGCCCCAGTTTGACCCAGGGTGAGTGAAATACCATCCTTCCCCACGCCTTTCGACCATCAGCCCGAATGCGTAGGGACCGACGCCGACCGGCGCAACCATCTCTTGCGCGAATGATTGAGAAAGCACGCGTCCGGTAGGCCCACGCACACCCGATTGAATCTCGATGACGAATCGGGCGAGGTCGCTCGCGGTGGTCCATAGACCGGCTGCGGCTTGCTCCGGATAGTCGTGCCACGGCGCTGGCATCCTTTTACCCTGACCATTGTGAGCCCGCGCCGCCTGTTCGTCCCATCGCGCGGGCAGCGGCTGTTCGTACGTGCTGTTGGTCATCTCCAGCGGACGCAGGACGGTAGACTGCATGATCTCTGCGAATGGTCGACCGGAGATTTCTTCCAGCGCCAATTGCATGACCATGATGCCGCCGCCGGAATACTTGTAGCTCTGGAATGGCGGACGGGCGAAAAGCACCTTTCCGACATTCGAAGGTGGCTGCCCATCGAGAATCTGAACTATCGTGGGCCTCAGCGCGGCAGGATCGTATCCGGGAAACCCGAAGCTGTCGTCTGCCCCCGACGTGTGGCTGTATATCGCTCGCGGTGTAACCTTGCCCCCCGACCCAAAATCATGGCGCGGAATGCGCCACGACTTGAGAACCTCGTTGACGTCTCCATCGAGGTCGAGACGATGATCCTGCGCCATTCGCAACGCCGCCATCGCGCTGACCGGTTTACTGATTGACGCTGCCTGAAAGAGGGTGCTCGTGACCGCGGGTCGACCGCTTTCAACATCAGCGGTTCCGTACCCTTTTGCCCAGTGAATCGCAAACGAATTGATGACGGCGATGCTCAAGCCGGGCACGTCGTAGAGGCGCATGATTTCCTGAAGCGTAAGAGCATCCAGTCCTTGCCGATTGGGATGCTGCGGTGCTTCGATGCGCGAGATCAAGGTCTCGACATCAACCTTCGGCGTTGTCTGACCCGCGGCAACACCAACGACTTGTGCCGCAAGCATCAGGATCAGAATGATCCGACGAGGCACGCGGGGAGTTGAATAGGTCATGCGCCCTTCCACTGTTCGACGATGTATGGCCCTAGCGTCCGCTCTATGGAGAGGTCAGGCGTCATCGCAGTTCAATACCGTGCACGACCGCCGGACATGTCGAATACTGCGCCTGTGTTGAATCGACTCGCCTCAGTGCATAGCCACGCGACCAGATTCGCAACCTCATTCGCCTCCCCAAGGCGACGCATTGGGCTGTCCGTGATCATCTGGCTGACCACTTCAGAACCAAGATCCCTGATCATGTCCGTATCGATCGGTCCGGGTGCTACGCAATTCACAAAGATATTGTGCTGGGCTACCTCACGGCTCAGTGCCTTGGTGAAGGAGATGATTCCAGCGCTAGCCGCAGAGTACGCAGTGATGCCCGCCAAGCCTTCCTTTCCGGCGAGCGAGCCGAGATTTACGATTCTGCCCCCACGTTGGGCGACCATGATCGGTAGAACTGCCTGGGTCACATACATCGTGCCAAGCAGGTTCACTTCGATAATTCGCCGCCAATCGGCAACGGCGTGAGTCACGAAGTTGGTCGTTTTGCCCAGGTAGCCGGCGTCGTTTATGAGTATGTCGACGCGCTTGTTGGCAGCGAGTTGTGAGACGGCCGCTGCAACTTGAGGCGGCTGAGCAACGTCTACCTGAACTGATGTTGCGCCCGCAACCTCGGCACGTTGCGCATCCCAGATCAGGACTTCGCAGTCGTTAGCGAGCAATAGCTCGGCAATCGCGCGTCCGATCCCCTTTGCCGCGCCAGTGACAATGGCGCGCTTACCAGCGAGATCGTAGGTGTTCGGCATCATTTCTCCAACGGGGCCGCAGTCTTGCGCCCAGCCGATTTCGATAATACGCCCACCGATTCAATCGCGCAGTTCGCGTCCTGTCAGCTTGATGAACAGGTCCTCGACATTCGCGGGTCGGTGCAGGTAGCGCAGTCCCGGCACTTTGAGCAGATCGGCGAGCAGTGGAGCCGCGTTGCGCGAGTAGCAGAACGCCGTGTCGCCCGCCACTTCCAGTCGGTCGGACAGCGCGCGCCCCCGGCCATCGACCCACGCGCGCACAGCGTCGCCGTAGACTTCGACGACTTCCGGTTCGACATGCGCGGCGATCAGCGCGCGTGGCGAGTCGCTGGCGATCATCAAGCCGTGGTCGATCACGGCCAGCCGCGAGCAAAGACGCTCGGCTTCGTCCATGAAGTGCGTCGTCAGCAGGATCGTCTTGCCCTGGCTCACCAACTGCCGAAGACCATCCCAGATCAGGTGTCGCGCCTGCGGATCGAGCCCGGTCGTCGGTTCGTCGAGAATGAGCAGCTCGGGGTCGTTGATCAGCGCGCGCGCGAGCGTCAGGCGTCGCTTCATGCCGCCTGACAAGGTGCGGATGCTGACGCCACCCTTGGCCGCCAGGCCGGCAAAGTCCAGCAAGCGCGGGATGCGCTCCTGCACCACGGCATCCGGCATCCGGAAGTACCGGCCATAAATCCGCAGGTTTTCGATGACCGTGAAATCGGGATCGAGATTGTCCATCTGCGGCACCACGCCGACGCGGGCGCGCGCCTGGCGCGCGCGGCTGGGCACGGGCTCGCCGACCAAGGTGATGGATCCGGCGTTGGGGTCGGTCAGTCCCAGGCAGCAGCGCAATGTCGTCGTCTTGCCCGCGCCATTGGGCCCCAGCAGGCCGAAGCACTCGCCGCGACGAATCGAAAAATCGAGCCCGCGCACGACTTCGTTCTCGCCGTACGACTTGCGCAACCCGCTGACTACAAGCACCGCGCCGTTGTCCACGGCGTCGATCATCGCTTCCACATCCCCGCAATGACTTGCTGCAGTTGCCCGAGGCGGCCGTGGAAGAAGTGCCCGCATCCGGGAAAGACGATCACCGGCAGCAGTTGCGGCCGTGCCCATTCCAGGACGTCGGCCAATGCCACCACATCGTCTTCTTCGCCGTGAATGACGATCGTGTCGGCGGGTACCTGCTCGATGGGAAAGCGCTTGACCGCGGCGCCGACCAGTACCAGGCGCTCGGCCTTGACAGTGTGTGCAACGCGCGTCTGCACGTACGATCCGAACGAGAAGCCAGCCAACACTGGCGGCACCTGCGCAACACCCGGGAATTCCGCCTGCGCAAACGCGAGCGCGGCGAGCGCATCGTCGGTCTCGCCGATGCCGTCGGCAAAAGTGCCTTCGCTCTTGCCGGCGCCGCGAAAATTGAAGCGCGCGCTGGCATAGCCCAGTCCTGCAAAAGTGCGCGCCAGCGTTTGTGCCACCTTGTTGTCCAGCGTACCGCCCTGCTGCGGGTGCGGATGCGCCACCAGCGCGATGCCGCGCGGCTCGCCGTCGGGCACGTTGAGCGCGACCTCGAGGGCGCCTGCCGGCCCCGCGATCAGTTCGCGCCGCTCGCCGCGGGTCAAATCTTCAACCGCTCGACCACGCGGCCGTTGACGATGTGCGAGTCGATGATTTCGTCGATGTCATCGCGGTCGACGTAGGTGTACCAGGTTTCGTCCGGATAGACGACGATCACCGGGCCTTCTTCGCAGCGATCGAGGCAGCCGGCCTTGTTGATGCGCACGCTGCCCTTGCCGTTCAAGCCGAGTTGCTTGATGCGCTGCTTGGCGTAGGCCTGCATGTCGGCGGCGCCGCGATCGGCGCAGCAGGCCTCGGGTGGATCGCGTTTGTTGCAGCAGAAGAACACGTGATGCTTGTAGTAACTCATGCCAACTCCGGACGAGTCGCGGATTATACGCGACGCTCGTCGCTCTCCTGCACGGTGTGACCCCACCCGGGCTGGCCTGCCTGCCATAGCAGATACACACTGGCGAGCACGGGCCACACGACCAGCACGGCGTGCGTGAGCCCGTTGAAGTTGAGCAGCTGCCCGTACGGCCAGTCGAACAGCGCCAGCGGCGCGCGCGCCTGCCACATGTCGGGTGCGAGCAACGGCGCGATCAGCGATGAAAGCAGTGTGATCGCGCACAGCGTTGTGCGGGCCGGGCGCGGCAGGCGAATGGCGACGAGTAGCACCACCACGCCCACGCCAATGCCGAACAGCACGCCCGGCTTGATCCACGTCTCGAACACCGACTGGCGCAGCAGCAGGATGGCGGCAAAGCCCTTGAGCATGAGCGCGCTACCGATGAGCAGCAGCACCGCGCCGCCCAGGAAATGTCGCTGCCGCAAGAGCAGCGCCAGGAACAATCCGACCCCGACGACGTTGAATGCGCTCTGCGCGGCCTGCAGCAGCGTACCCGCGAAGTCGCTGGCCAGTTCCAGCGACGGGTCGAAGGTCGCGGCGAACAATGGGATGCCGGGATTGACCTGCGCCAGCAGCCAGGTGCCGAGCAATGCGAGCCCGAAGTCTCCGCTGCGGCCCGGCAGAAACACGCGCCGGCGCCAGGCGCCGATGCGGGTGCGCAATCCGGGAATCCGGTGCAGGACAATCCCCACGAGCGCACCCAGCGCAGCGCCGGCGGTGTTGGACAGCATGTCCATCGCGCTCGCGTCGCGCGTCGGCAGGTACATCTGCGCCGATTCCATGGCGAGCGACAGCACGCCCCCCGCCAGCACGCTTGCGCCCAGGCGCTTCCACGCCGCGCGCCTCGAACCGATCAGCGCGACGAAGAAGCCGAAAGGCGCATAGGCGATGACATTGATGCTGATGTCGAAGCGCGTAAAGCGCGGCGGCCACGCAGCCAGCAGGAAGTACGGCGTCCCCGGCAGCGGCGCCATCCAGCCCGAGAACGGCTCCAGGCTCGCGTAGACGATCATCAGCGCGTAGAGCGCGGCGAAATACTGCGGCAGCAGCGTTGAATGCGAGCGGTGAGGCTTGGCGCGCATGTGCAGCGCCGCTAGAGCAGCCTGCGCACCACGGTCAGGTTCTCGTCGTCGCGAAGGACGGTGAACCCGGCATCGACGAACATCGATAGCGAGCCGTGGTAGTGGTCGGCCGACGCGATGCTGTCACCGGATTTGAATGGAAAGGCGTCGACCACGCGGATGCCACGCGCGCCCAGTGACACGACGCCCTGCCTGAGCAGCGTGCGAGCGACGCCGGTGCGGCGCCGGGCCGGTGCGATGACAAAGCAAACGATGACCGCGGCTTCGTGGTCGGGAACGTCGACTGGTGGCGCCGCGATGCGCATGCGCTCGAAGCAATGCGGGAGCTTGTGGCGGGGTTGTGCATTCATCCAGCCGACGACTTCGTCGCCGTCGTAGGCGAGATAACCTTCCATCTCGCCCACCTCGATGCGCGCCCGCATTGCGTCGCGATTGGCTTCACCCGGCAGCGACGGCCAGTCGATCGCCAGTGGCACCTCGTAATAGTGGCAATAGCACTTGGCCCACTCCGGGTTGTCGGCGAATGCCGGCCCGCGCTCGTGGTCGAAAAAGCGCAGATAGTCGTCGGCGCGCGCCGGCGACAGTGGCTGGATGGTGATGGCGGCGCGCGTTTCGCTCACGATGCCGCGGCGCTCAGCGCACCTTGATCTCGGTCCACATGCGGTTGAGCAGTCGACGCTCCTTGCGCGACATGTCGCGCAACTGCTCGAGGCGCTTCATCGCTTCCGCATCGGGAAACACCGCCGGATTGTCGCGGATCGCCGGCTCGATGTAGGCCATTGCCGCGGCATTGGGATTGCCCGAGCCCAGCATGTTGGACAGCTCCGCCGCATTCTTGCCCTCGAGCATGAAGTCGATGAACTGATAGGCGAGGTCGGGGCGCGGCCCGGTCTTGTGCATCACCATGTTGTCGACGGCGAGCACGGCTCCCTGCTTGGGCGTCGAAAATCCGATCGAAAACGGGCGGTTGGCTTTCCTGGCATCCTGCGCGGCCTGGAACATGTCGTTCGAATAGCCGTGCGCCAGCCAGATGTTGCCGATGGTAAGTTCCTTGATGTACGACGACGCATTGAACGCCGCCCAGTACGGCTTGGCGCGCAGGATCGTGTCGCGCGCTTCCTTGAGCTTGGCGGGGTCGGTCTCGTTCACCGGGTATCCGAGGTAGAGCAATGCCGCGGCGAACAGCTCGCGCTGGCTGTCGAGCACGGTGATCTTGCCCTTGACGCGTTCCAGGTACTTCGGATCGAAGATCACCGCCCAGGTGTCGGTCGGTAGTCCCAGCTCCTTCATCTTCTCGACGTTGTAACCGATCAGCGTGACCGAGTAGGCATATGGCACCGAATACTTGTTGCCCGGGTCGTACCATGGGTTGACGAATTCGGGTTTGAGGTTCTTGAAGTTCGGCAGCTTGCTTCGGTCGAGTTCACGCAACGAGCCACCGGCGATGAGGGTCTCGACGGCATTGCCGGTCGGCACCAGGATGTCGTAACCGGTCGCACCGGCGGCGAGTTTCGCCAGCAATTCCTCGTTGTCGGAATAATAGTCCTGCACGAGGCGGCAGTTGCAGACCGCCTCGAAGCGCTTGACCGTCTCCTCCGCGATGTAATTGTTCCAGTTGTAGAGGTGTAGCTCGTTGGTGCCCCGCGCCGCAGGCTTTGCATCGGCCTCTTTCTTCTCGGTATCGTCAGATTTGGGGCTGCACGCCGCGAGCGCGAGCCCCAGCAGCACGACGCCGGACATCCCGAGCAGGCAGGCGGCGCGCTTCAATCCGCCTTCCCCCTCAGCGCGTCGGGGGCGAGTTTGCCGGCCACCACGATCATGACCAGCGTCAGCGCCATCAGCAGTGTCGAGATCGCGTTGACCTCGGGCGTTACCGCGATCTTGATCATCGAGTAGATCTGCAGCGGTAACGTCGACACACCCACGCCGGCAGTGAAAAAGGTGATGACGAAGTCGTCGATCGACAGCGTGAACGCCATCAGCGCACCGGCGACCACGCCGGGCATGATCAGCGGCAGAGTGATGAGCCGGAACGTCTGCCACGGCGAGGCGCCGAGGTCGCGTGCCGCCTCGAAGATCGATTCGTCCATCCCGGCCAGCCGCGCCCGCACGATGATCGCGACGAAGCCGATGCAGAAGGTCACGTGGGCGATGATCACGGTGAGCAGGTTCAATTCGGTGCCGATCACCTGGATGAAGAAGATCAGCAGCGACACACCGAGCAGGATTTCCGGCATCGCCACCGGCGTGAGCACCATGAACGGCAGCACGCGCGTGCGATAGCGATGCATGGCGATGCCGGCCATCGTTCCCAGGATTGTCGCGCAGATGCTGGCGACGACGGCGATCAATACCGAATTGCCAGCCGCGCGCAGCATGTCCTGGTCGGCGAAGAGCGTCTTGTACCACGACAGCGTGAAACCCACCCACTCGGCGTTGAGTTTCGAATCGTTGAACGAAAACACGATGACGATCACCAGCGGGACATACAGGAATGCGTAGACGGCGATCGACACCAGGCACAGCGCATAGCCCTGGCGCGTCGAGCGCGACAGCAGCAACGCGCCCAGCGCGATCGCGGCCAGTCCGAGGACGACAATCAGCAGCAGGCCGCCGCTAGGCACGGCGCAGTCCTCCGCGCGCGAACCAGGTCGAGAGGGCAGCGACCAGCAGCACCGCGAGCGTGAGCATGAGCGAGAGCATCGACCCGAACGGCCAGTCGCGCGTGCCCAGGAACGACTCCTTGATCATGTTGCCGACCAGCCAGTCGTTGGCGCCGCCGAGGATTTCGGGAATCGCGAACATGCCCAGCACCGGAATGAACACCAGCGCCGCGCCGGAGAATATGCCAGGCAGCGACAGCGGAAACGTCACCCGCCAGAACCGCTCCCAGCGATTGGCGCCGAGGTCCTGCGCCGCGTCGAGCAGCACCGGGTCGTGCTTCTCGAGGTTGGTATACAGCGGCAGGATCATGAACGGCAGGTGCACGAACACCATGCCGATGATCACCGCGAAGCGCGTGAATAGCAGGTCGAAGGGGCCGAGGATGATCATCCAGGCGTAGACGCGCACCAGGAAATTGCTCGCGAAGGGCAGAATCACCAGCAACACCATCAGGTCGCGCCGCTTCTTGGGCATGCGCGCGATGAGCATCGCCAGCGGGTAGCCGGCAAGCAGGCAGATCAGCGTCGTAAGCGCGGCGACGCCGAACGACTTGGCGAAGATCTGCACGTACACCCAGTCGCCGAAGAACACCGCGTAGTTCTCGACCGTGAGGCCGGTCTCCTCGCTGCCGCGCAGCGGAAACAGCGGCGCCAGCCCGCCGAATTCGCCCGGGTACATGAACGACGCGACCACGACGATGAGTCCAGGCAGCGCAAAGAACACCAGCAGGAAGAAGAATGGCGGGCCGCCGACGGTCCACTTGGCCCAGGGTGACGCGGCTTTCACTGCGGCTATCGATCGAACACGAAGTGACCGGCGTCTCCGCGCCACGCCACCTGCACTTCATCGCCGGTCTCGAAAAAGCGCGCCCGGCCCGAGCCGGCGTTGGGCGCCAGCGCCTCGATCTTCTGGCCGTTGTCGAGGAACACGATGTAGGTCGTCACGTCGCCGATGTAGACGTACTCGCGCACCTTGCCATGAAAGCGGTTGACCAGACCCGTGTCAGCGACCGCTGCATCCTTGGCAAAGATGCGCACCATTTCCGGCCGCAGCGCCAGCACACCCTTGGTGCCGACATCGACGCCAGCGCGCGCCGGTGCGGTGATCGAGCCCAGGCCGGCGCTGGCGAGCGTGAGCGCGTCGTTCTGCCGTCCAGTGACCGTGACGTCGAGCAGGTTGCAGTTGCCGATGAAGTCGGCGACGAAGCGGTTGTTGGGAAAACCGTAGATCTTCGACGGCTCGTCGAGCTGCTCGATGCGACCGGCGTTCATTACCGCAATGCGATGCGACAACGCCAGCGCCTCAGCCTGCGAGTGTGTGACGAATATGAAAGTGATGCCGACGTCGCGCTGCAGGCTCATCAACTCGACCTGAAGTTGCTCGCGCAGCTTCGCGTCGAGCGCACCCAGGGGCTCGTCGAGCAGCAGCAGCCTGGGCCGGTTCACCAGCGAGCGTGCGAGCGCGACGCGCTGCTTCTGGCCGCCGGACAATTCGTGCGGGAACTGGTCGCCCTTTTCCGACAGGTGCACCAGGTCGAGGACCGCCTTGACCTTGGCCCGTGCCTCCTCTTCCGACGTGCCTGCCATCTTCAGCGGAAAGGCCACGTTGTCGACGACCGACATGTGCGGGAAGAGCGCATAACTCTGGAACACCGTGTGGATGGGCCGGCGTTCCGGTGGGGTGTCCCTGAGGTCGACGCCATCGAGGATGATACTGCCCTCGTCGGGCATGTCGAAGCCGGCGATCATGCGCAGGATCGTCGTCTTGCCGCATCCGGAGGGTCCCAGCAGGGTGAAGAACTCGCCGGCGGCGACGTCGAAGCTGACGTTCTTGACCGCTTCGAATGCCCCGAAGCGGCGCGTGATGTTCTTGATTTCGAGCAGGGCCATCGCGGCGTCGCCGACTCTTCGCCGACTCTTCGTTGGGACCGCCGGATTGTAGCAAAATGGCTGGCATTCCACGCGGAAATACATCATTGCGAGAGCATCGCGACGATCATCGTATGCACAACAACACTCTGCCGATCAAATGCCCTGTCATCCCGAGGGGCGAAAGCAGCGAGGAACACGCAATTCGTGACTCGCTGACTCGGCGTGCCAGCAGATTCCTTGCTTTGCTCGGCATGACAACGGGCTGTATTGTCGCGATCGCGTCGCCCGTGCTCGTCCAGTCGGTACGCACGTATAAGCTCGATCCGTTTGAGCGAGCGACTGCCGGCTATGTGGGCTGTCCGGAAGTGCCGGCACCGGTCGTCACCGAAGAGGAAATGCGCGTGCAAGCGCACGAACGTGCCGAGCGTGGAACGTCGTGCTGCCTAGCCGGGACGTGCGAGTGCGGCGGTGCGTACCGCCGCGATCCGGAAATCAACGCGCGCGTAGCAACCGCCATCGCGACGGATCCGCGGTTTCGCGATAGCAGCGTGTGGGTGACGACTACGCGCAAGTTTGTCACGCTGCAAGGCTGCGTGCGCTCGGCGCGCCAGAAGCAGTGGCTGGAACAACTCGTCAAGAAGCAGGCGGACGTGGCGATCGTGTGGAACGAGACGACCGTAGGTACGGCCCCGCGCAAGCGTTGAGCGGACCTCAGCGCAGCGTTTGCACCAGCATCAGCGCCACCCCGCCGGCGAGCAGCATGGCAATGATGATCAGCCAGCGGTTACGCGCCTGCTGCGCGGCAGTCAGCGCCAGCAGCGCAGTCTCGGATGCGAGTGGCGGTTCGGAGAGCTTCTGGTAGATCAGCCGCGGCAGCAGCGGCAGCGTCGTCGCCAGGAACGGTGCTTCCTCGCGGAACCGGCGCTCCAGCGCGCGCCACCCGATCTGCTCCTTCATCCAGCGCTCCAGAAACGGCTTCGCCGTCACCCAGAGATCGAGGTCCGGATCGAGCTCGCGGCCCAGCCCCTCGACGTTGAGCAGCGTCTTCTGCAGCAGCACCAGTTGCGGCTGGATTTCGACATTGAAGCGGCGCGATGCCTTGAACAGGTTCACCAGCACTCGGCCAAGCGAGATTTCCTTGAGCGGCTTGTCGAAAATCGGCTCGCACACCACGCGGATTTCGCTCTCCAGCTCGTCGACGCGGGTGTCCGGCGGCACCCAGCCCGACTCGAGGTGCGCGGTGGCGACGCGCCGGTAGTCGCGGCGGAAGAAGGCGACGAAGTTCTGCGCCAGATAACTCTTGTCGCGCTCGGAGAGCGTGCCCATGATGCCGAAGTCGAGCGCGATGTACTTGCCGCGATGGATGGGGTCGGTGGCAACGAAGATGTTGCCCGGGTGCATGTCGGCGTGAAAGTAGCCGTCGCGGAACACCTGCGTGAAGAAGATCTCCACGCCGGCGCGGGCGAGAGCCTTGATGTCGATGCCTTCGCTTCTGAGTCGCTCCACCTGGCCGATCGGCGTGCCGTTCATGCGTTCCATCACCATCACTTCGCGCGAGCAGAAGTCCCAGTACACCTCGGGCACGAGCAGCAACGGCGAGTGCTGGAAGTTGCGGCGCAGCTGCGAACAGTTGGCGGCTTCGCGCGACAGATCGAGTTCGTCGTGGATGGTCTTGTCGAACTCCGCGACGACTTCGCGCGGCTTGAGGCGCTTGCCGTCGGACCACAGCTTTTCCATGAGCATCGCGCCGGTCTGCATCAAGCCGAGGTCCCTCTCGATGGTCGTCGCGATGTTCGGTCGCAGGACCTTGACCGCGGCGGGGGTGCCGTCCGGCAATTCCGCGAGGTGCACCTGTGCGACCGACGCGCTGGCGATCGGCTCGCGGGAAAACGTCTTGAATACCGCGTCGACGGGCTTGCCGTAGGCGCGCTGCAAGGTCGCGAGCACGTCCACGGTGGCGAACGGCGGCACGCGATCCTGCAATCCGGCCAGTTCGTCTGCGATGTCGGGCGGAAGAAGGTCGCGCCGGGTCGAGAGCATCTGGCCGAACTTGACGAAGATCGGCCCCAGGTCCTGCAACGCCAGGCGCAGGCGCACTGCGCGCGGCGCCGACACGTTTCGCCAGAAGGTGACGACGCGAACGGTGGGGCGCATCCAGCGGAAGCGCTCGTGGCCGAGCAGGAACTCGTCGAGCCCGTACTTGAGCGCGACGTGCAGGATTATCGCGAGTCTCAGCAAATGCATGGCGCGATTGTACGGGATCGGTGAATCGAAAATTTCATGCGGTCGGCGCGGATCTGCGCTCCCCCGCGCAACCACGCCCTTGCCTGCCGGGCGCGGGACGAATGCGTTGCGGCTAGACCTTGCCTTTGCGCGACGCCGCAGCGGCCAGCGCGTCGATGCGCACCGCGAGTGCATCGACCTCGCTCGCCACCGCGGCAACGTCGGCCGCGAATGCGCGCGCTTCCGCCGCGGGCACTGCCACGTTGGCCTCGTCGCCGACGAAGCGCGCGACACTGTCTCCGACGCGCTGTGCCGCGTATTCGGGCATCGTCAGCAGGCGACGCCCGACATCGGACAATTGCTGCCCGACGATCGGGCCGAAGGCGCGCGCGAACGCCTGCTCGACGAACATCGGCATGGTGAGCGCAAGGTCGGCAAGCGTTGTCGCCAGTGCGGCGTCGCCGTCGGCGGTGACGAATTCCGACCAGCGTCCCGGTTGCGCCAGCAGCGCCGGCAGGCGCAGCGGCGACACGGTCAACGTGAGATCCGGCGCCGCCGTCCCTTCGAGCAGTTTGCCGCCGGAATCAATCGAGAATGCAGCGCGCGCCGGTCCGACAACGATGCGCACGGTGCGTCCCGCGTGCGCAGCCAGCCGCTCTCGCGCCCAGGTCTCGCGTTCGAGCGTTCGGTTGACTGCGTCGGCGGCGATGTTCATTGCCGGATGCGAACGCGCTAGAACACGCGGCCGCGATGCAGAGCGACGACGCCCGCAGCGAGGTTGAACCAGTCGACCTGTTCGAAGCCCGCCTGCTCCATCATGCCCTTGAGCGTCTGCTGGTCGGGATGCACGCGAATCGACTCGGCGAGGTAGCGATAGCTCGCTTCGTCGCCGGCGACGGCCTTACCCAGGCGCGGCAGGATGTTGAAGCTGTACCAATCGTAGGCCGGCCGCAGCGGCGCCCACGGCTGGCTGAATTCTAGGATGATCGCGACTCCGCCCGGCCGCAGCACGCGGCGCATTTCGGTGAGCGCGTTTTCCTTTCGTGTGACATTGCGCAGCCCGAACGCGATCGACACGCAGTCGAAGGAGCGCGCGGGAAACGGTAGCGCCTCGGCATCGCATTGGACCGCGGGAACGACCCGGCCTTCGTTGATGAGCCGGTCGCGGCCCTCGCGCAGCATGGCGCCGTTGATGTCGCTCAACACCACGCTGCCGGTCGGCCCTACGCGATCGGCGAACAGGCGCGAGAGGTCGGCAGTGCCGCCCGCGACGTCGAGCACCTGTGCGCCGGCGCGCACGCCGCTGGTCTCGACCGCAAAGCGCTTCCAGCCGCGATGCAGGCCCGCCGACATCAGGTCGTTCATCAGGTCGTACTTGCCGGCGACCGATTCGAACACGCCGCGCACGCGCCGCGTCTTCTCGTCGGGCGCGACTTCTTCGAAGCCAAACGAGGTCTTGTTGTTCAATGCTTGTGCCCGCAGGCATGTCCGGCCGCGGCCGGCGGCGCTTTGGCATCGACATCGCGGCTTGCTCCCGCTGCGGCGAGTCGCGCCAGATACTGCTCCCACAGCGCATCGTGGCGCACACCGAGGTCGTAGAGGTAATCCCAGGAGTAGATGCCGGTGTCGTGGCCGTCGGAGAACTTGGGCCGTATCGCGTAGTGCCCGACCGCTTCGATCTCGGCAATGGTCACCTCGCGCTTGCCGACCTGCAGCGTTTCCTGGCCCGGTCCGTGGCCGCGCACTTCCGCCGACGGCGAATGCACGCGCAAGAATTCGTAGGGCAGACGAAAACTCGTGCCGTCGGCGAACGAGAGCTCCATCAGGCGCGACGCCTGGTGCAGTTTGATCTCGCTGGGAACGGGCGTGCTGGAATCGAGGCCGGACATGATGCGACGGGCGAGGCGCTCCGCAGGAGACGAACAGTCAGCGTATCACACTGGCAGGTGCCGGCCGAACGCCTGCGCCCGGGCCGCGCTACCTCAGAACCGGCTTGCGCCCAGCGGATTCGCCTGATCCGGCACCAGGTCCATGTTGCCGATGCCGGCCATGACGTTGCGGTTCTTGGCGTCCTTGCCATGCAGCTTGATTTCGAGCCGCAGGTCGTTGAGCGAGTCGGCGTTGCGCAGTGCATCCTCGTAACTGATCATGCCCGATTCGAACAGGTCGAACAGCGCCTGGTCGAAGGTCTGCATGCCGAGTTCGCGAGACTTCTTCATGATTTCCTTGATGCCGGAAACGTCGCCCTTGAAGATCAGGTCGGAAATCAGCGGCGAGTTGAGCATCACCTCGACCGCCGGCACGCGGCCGCGGCCGTCGCGCCGCGCGATCAGCCGCTGCGCGACGAAGGCGCGGATGTTCAGCGACAGGTCCATCAGCAACTGCTGGCGCCGCTCTTCCGGGAAGAAATTGATGATCCGGTCCAGCGCCTGGTTGGTGCTGTTGGCGTGCAGCGTCGCCAGGCAGAGGTGGCCGGTTTCCGCGAATGCGATGGCGTAGTCCATGGTGTCGCGATCGCGGACTTCGCCGATCAGGATCACGTCGGGCGCCTGGCGCAGCGTGTTTTTCAGCGCGATGCCCCAGTTGTCGGTGTCCACGCCGACTTCGCGCTGCGTGATGATGCAGTTCTTGTGCTCGTGGACGAATTCGATCGGGTCTTCGATGGTGATGATGTGGCCGTAGCTGTTCTCGTTGCGGTAGCCCAGCAGGGCTGCCATCGAGGTCGACTTGCCGGCGCCGGTCGCGCCGATGAACATCATGATGCCGCGCTTGCTCATCGTGACGTCCTTGAGCACCGGCGGCAGGGAGAGTTCGTCGAAGGTCGGGATGTTGGTGTTGATCGTGCGCATTGCCATGCCTACGCGGCCCATTTGCACGAACGCATTGCAGCGGAAACGGCCGATGCCGGGCGGGCTGATCGCGAAATTGCACTCCTTGCTGGATTCGAATTCCGCCGCCTGCTTGTCGTTCATCACGCTGCGCACGATTTCGATGGTGTGCTGCGGCGTCAGCGGCGTCTTCGATACCGGGGCGATCTTGCCGTCGATCTTCACCGCCGGCGGGAAGCCCGCGGTGATGAAGAGGTCGGACCCGTTCTGCTTGACCAGCAGGTCGAGCAGCTCGTGGATGAATTTGGTGGCGGTTTCGCGTTCCATAGTGCGCGCTCCAGGGCGGACGAGTTAGCCGCCGAACAGATCTTTGTTGACGGCACGCTGGCGCGCCTCGGCCAGGGATACCTGGTTGCGGCGGACCATTTCCACCAGACACTGGTCGAGTGTCTGCATGCCCGCCGCCTGGCTGGTCTGAATCGCTGAGTACATCTGCGCGACCTTGTTCTCGCGAATCAGGTTACGGATCGCCGGCGAGCCGATCATGATTTCGTGCGCCGCGATGCGGCCCTGCTGGTCCTTGGTCTTGAGCAGCGTCTGCGAAATCGCCGCGACCAGCGACTCGGAGAGCATCGCTCGAACCATGTCCTTTTCCGCCGCCGGAAACACGTCGATGACGCGATCGATGGTCTTGGCGGCCGAACTCGTGTGCAGCGTGCCGAAGACGAGGTGGCCGGTTTCGGCCGCGGTCAGCGCCAGCCGGATCGTTTCCAGGTCGCGCATTTCGCCGACCAGGATGTAATCGGGGTCTTCGCGCAGCGCCGCGCGCAGCGCGTTGGCGAAGGACAGCGTGTGCGGCCCGACTTCGCGCTGGTTGATCAGGCACTTCTTCGATTCGTGCAGGAACTCGATCGGATCCTCGATGGTGAGGATGTGGCCGTATTCGTTTTCGTTGACGTGATTGACCATCGCCGCCAGCGTCGTCGACTTGCCCGAGCCCGTCGGACCGGTGACCAGGATCAGCCCGCGCGGGCGATTGGTCAGCTCGGCAAAGATGCGCGGCGCCGCCAGTTCCTCCAGCGACAGCACTTTGGAGGGAATGGTCCGGAACGCGACGGCGGCGCCGCGTTCCTGGTTGAATGCATTGACGCGAAAGCGGGCGAGATTCGGAATGCCGAACGAGAAATCGCATTCGAGCATTTCTTCGTACATCTTGCGCTGCGCGTCGCTCATGATGTCGTACACCATGGCGTGCACGTCTTCGTGCTCCATCGGCGGCAGGTTGATGCGCCGGATGTCGCCGTGGACGCGAATCATCGGCGGCAGACCTGCCGACAGGTGCAGGTCCGAAGCCTTGTTCTTTACCGCGAATGCGAGCAGTTCGGCGATGTCCATTTATAATCCCGGCTGTCGAGAGCACGGCAAGCTGTTGATTACAATGTATTGGCTGCCTATGCCGACGTCATCTGATTATGACCCCATACGAGAAGGCATGGCAAGCCATCGAGGCGCGCATCGCCGCAGCTGCCCGCGCAGCCGGCCGCGATCCGGCCGGCATTGGCGTGCTCGCGGTGAGCAAAACGGTGCCTGCGGACGCCATTCGCGTCGCCTGGCGCGCCGGACAACGCGCGTTCGGGGAGAACTACGTGCAGGAGGCGTTGGCCAAGCGGGCTCTGCTCGGCGACCTCGAGGGCAGCCAATGGCACCTGATCGGGCCGCTTCAGGGCAACAAGGCCCGGCTGGCCGCGGGCGGGTTCGACTGGGTGCAGACCATCGACCGGCTTCCGATCGCCGAGCGACTGTCGGCGGCGCGCCCGCCGGGGACGCCCGCGCTCAACGTGTGCGTGCAGGTCAACATCAGTGGCGAGGCGAGCAAGAGTGGCTGCGCGCCGGACTTGGCGCTGGTGCTCGCGCAGGCGGTGGCGCGGCTGCCGCGGCTCGCGCTGCGCGGCTTCATGGGCATCGCGCGGGAAAGCGCGGATGTGGCGCAGCAACGAAGCCAGTTTCGCGCGCTGCGCGAACTCTACGACGCGGCGCGCGCGCAGGGCCACGCGCTCGACACCCTTTCGATGGGCATGTCCGGCGATCTCGAAGCCGCGGTCGCCGAAGGTGCTACCTTGTTGCGGATCGGCAGCGCGCTGTTCGGGCCGCGGCCGGCACGAGTTGAAGCGGAGAGGACATGAACATCACTTTCATCGGCGGCGGCAACATGGCGCGCGCACTCATCGGCGGGCTGGTTGCGCGCGGCGGGGCGTCCAACGCCTTCGCGGTCGTCGAGCCCGATGCCGATGCCCGCGCGACCATCGCCGCGCGATTGGGCGTCGCCACCTTCATCCAGGTGGAACCGGCGGCGGTGGTCAACGCCGACGTGATCGTCATTGCGGTCAAGCCGCAGAACGTGCGCGCCGTGGCGCGTGAACTGGCGACCCTGCTCAAGCGCCAGGTGGTACTCACCATCGCCGCGGGTATCCGCCTCCCGGACCTGTCGCGCTGGTTGCTCGGCTATCGCCGCCTGGTGCGGGCGATGCCGAATACGCCGGCGCTGATCGGTTCGGGCATCGCTGGCCTGTATGCGCTGTCCGGCGTCGACGGCGACGGACGCGCTCGCGCGGCGGCGATCCTGGAAGCGGTCGGCACCACGCTGTGGTGCGAGCGCGAGGACGAACTCGACGCGGTCACCGCGGTGTCGGGAAGCGGTCCGGCCTACGTGTTCTATTTTCTCGAGGCGCTGGAACTGGCCGCGCGCGAGCTGGGCTTCGACCCGGCGCAGGCGCACCGCCTCGCGCTGGCGACGTTTTCCGGCTCGACGCGGCTGGCCGAGCAGAGTGAATCGGAGCCAGCGATGCTGCGCGCGCAGGTGACGTCCAAAGGCGGCACCACCGAGCGCGCGATCGCCGCACTGGACAACGCCGCGGTGAAGGCGGCGATCGTCGGCGCGGTCAAGGCTGCCGCCGCTCGCGCACGCGAGCTCGGCGAGCAGTTCGGACGCGAGTAGCGATCGTGTGGATCGAAGCGCTGCGTTTCCTGATCAACACCGCGTTCGGGCTGGTCGTCTACACCGCGCTGCTGCGCTTCATCATGCAGTGGCTGCGCGCGCCGTTTCGCAATCCGGTCGGCCAGACGACGATCGCCTTGACCGACTGGGCGGTGAAGCCGCTGCGGCGCGTCCTGCCGGGACATGGCGGCTACGACTGGGCGTCGCTGGTGCTGGCGTGGTTCGCGCAATGCCTGTGGCTGGGTGCGCTCGCGCTCCTGAGCGGCGCCGCGTTGTCGGGTTCGCTCGCGGCAATGCTCGCTGCGCTCTCGGTCGTGGAACTGATCAAGGCCACGCTGTGGATCATGATCGGCGCCATCTTCATCCAGGCCATCCTGTCTTGGGTCGCGCCGGACGGGCCGCTCGCCGGCGTGCTCAACGCGCTGACGTTTCGCGTGCTCGCGCCGATCCGCCGTCTGGTGCCCCCGCTGGGCGGGTCGCTGGATCTGTCGCCATTGATCGCGATCGTGCTCGGCCAGTTGATATTGATGCTGCCGGTGGCGTGGCTGGAGCAGAGCGTGGTGCAGCTTTTTCGCTGAGCGCCGCTGTCGCGCTCAACAGAGCCTTCATAGACCTGTCCGACCAAGCGCCCCGGTCAACAACGAACGGCGCTGGGAACTGGCACCGCCAAAGGCGGTCTGAATCGTTGAGCTGGCATACGACGAAGTCGCTGAGTTAATCCCCAGCGTCGCTGCCAATTGTTTCTGCGCGGGACCCCGAAGCGCGGTCTGACTGACCCATCCGGCGCTCTCTGGAGTGAACAAATGACAAAAAGCCCTCTCTACCCCGAGGCGCGCGTCACCACCGGTTTGGAACCGGGCGGTGGTCAATTCGTGGAAAGGATGTTCTCCGGCTTCGGGCACATAAGCGATCTCCGGCCGGTGATGGCGCATCCGCCCTCGGAGCATCCGTACCGTCCTCTGCGCCAATCGAAAGCCAGCACCGGTGCAACCTATCGCCTGCAAGGTCAAACCTCTCAGCTACGGGTGCAAGCAAACTCGCCCGCGACCGATGTGATGACGGACCTCAGCCGGGTCTTGGCGGTAACGATCGATGCCGGCGCAAGTATCGATGACGCTCATCAGGCGATGATTGCGAATCGTGTGCGCGCGCTGTTCGTTGTCGATGACGCCCGAGTGGTTCTGGGAATCATCACTGCCAATGACATTTTGGGGGAAAAGCCGATTCAGATCGCACAGGACCGATCCGTACGGCACGCGGCGATTCTCGTGAGCGAGGTGATGACGCCCGCGGACTTGCTCGAAGCGATGGAGCTCAAGGAAGTGCAACAAGTTCGTGTCGGCGACATTATCGAAACCTTGAAGCAGTCCGGCCGACAGCACGCGTTGGTGGTCGAATCCGGATCTAGCGGCGCGGCGTCGCCAACGCTCACGGTCCGCGGTATTTTTTCACTTACCCAAATCGCGCGCCAACTTGGTCTTCCTTCACAGGCCGGAGGTAATGTCGCTCGGACCTTTGCCGAGATTGAGGCTGCGATCGGTGTGTGAGCGGTCGCCTGGCCCGATCCCTACTTCTTGCCCAGCCCCAGTGCCCGGGCCCCTTCGGTGTAGATACGGGTCTTGTCTTTCATGAAGGCGTCCATCTCACCCGAGCCGACGCTGATCAGTTCGAACCCGCTTTTATCGGCGAGTGCTTTCATCTCGGGGTCGGCGTTCAGAGCTGCCCACAGATCCGCCAGGCGCTTGCGCGCCTCGGGCGACGTGCCCTTGGGCACGCCGATGCCGCGATAGGCGCCGTCCACCCAGTCGACGCCCAGCTCGCGGAACGTGGGCACGTCGGGTAGCAGCGGATGGCGCTTGTCCATCGCCACGGCAAGCGCCCGCACCTTGCCCTTGTTGTTGATGGCGAACGCCGAGTAGGTCATCGCGCCGTCGACCTGGCTTCCGAACACTGCCGTCGACATGTCGCCGGTCCCCTTGTACGGGATATAGACCGTTTTCACCTTGAAGGACGAATTCAGGCGCTCGTGCGCGGCATGATTCGCCGAGTTGAGTCCCGAACCGCCAAGGCTGAGCTTGCCGGGCTCGGCCTTCGCCGCCTTGACGAAGTCGGCGAAAGATTTGAAAGGACTCTGTTCGGGGACGACCAGCGCATCGGGTGTGTAGTGGAACCAGAATACCGGCGTGACGTCCTGGGTCTTGTATTGCACCTCGCCCTCGATCGGCTGGAAGACGATGTGCGGCAGATTGATGCCGACGACATTGAGTCCGTCCGCCGGCAGGCTGTTCATCTGCGCCCACAGCAGCCCGCCGCCGGCGCCAGGCTTGTACTGGACGATGGTGTCGATGGCCGGACACTTCTTCTTCAACACGACTTGCTGGTGACGCGCCGCGATATCCGACTCACCCCCCGGCGGGAAGGCCTGCCAGTAGATCACGTTGTTGTCGGGACAAGTCTGGGCCGCCACCATGGGTGTCAGCCAGGCGAGGAACAAGGCGCAAAGCAGTCGCTTCGTCATCGGAACTCCGTTAATGCTTGTTGGAATCTTGGGTAATCGTCACGCGGCGCGCTGTATTGTAGCGGCCGCCGCTGCTATCGACGCGCATACCGATTCGGTCACCTGCACCATCGTGGCGGTCCCTCCCAGATCGCGCGTGTGCAGCGCCGGGTTCGCGGTGACGGTCTCGATGGCCGCCATCAGCGCCGCCGCGGCTGCGGGCTCGCCCAGGTGCTCGAGCAGCATGACGCAACTCCAGAAAGTGCCGACAGGATTGGCGATGCCCTTGCCCATGATGTCGAAGGCCGATCCGTGAATCGGCTCGAACATCGACGGATAGCGGCGCTCGGGATCGATGTTTCCGGTGGGGGCAATGCCGAGGCTGCCCGCCAGTGCCGCCGCCAGGTCGCTCAGGATGTCGGCGTGAAGGTTCGTCGCGACGATGGTATCGAGCGAAGCCGGCCGGTTGACCATCCGGGCGGTGGCCGCATCGACGAGTTCCTTGTCCCACTTCACGTCCGGAAATTCCGTGGCGATCTCCGCCGCGATCTCGTCCCACATGACCATTGCGTGGCGCTGCGCGTTGCTCTTCGTGATCACGGTCAGGAGTTTGCGCGGGCGCGACTGCGCGAGCCGGAAGGCGTAGCGGAGGATGCGCTCGACGCCGACGCGGGTCAGGATCGAGACGTCGGTCGCGGTTTCGATGGGATGTCCCTGATGCACCCGGCCGCCTATTCCCGAGTACTCGCCTTCGGAGTTTTCGCGAACGATGACCCAGTCGAGGTCCTCCTTCCGGCAATTCTTCAGCGGGCTTTCGATGCCCGGCAGCAGTCGCGTCGGACGGACGTTTGCGTATTGGTCCAATCCCTGGCAGATCTTGAGCCGCAAGCCCCACAAGGTGATGTGATCGGGAATGTGCGGGTCGCCGGCTGACCCGAACAGGATGGCGTCCTTGTTGCGCAGCGCCGTGAGGCCGTCGGCCGGCATCATTACGCCGTGCTGGCGATAGTAGTCGCCACCCCAGTCGAAGTGTTCGAACTTGAAGGCGAACGACTTGCTGGCGGCGGCGACGGTTTCGAGAACTTTCTGTCCGGCGGGAATGACTTCCTTGCCGATGCCGTCACCGGGGATGGCGGCGAGGTGATAGATTTTCATGCTGCAGTCCTCTTGAGGCCGGGTTGTAGCGGCACACCATAACTATAAAGCCTTGGACGAGGTTCTGGTCCGTTCGCAAAGTGGTCATCGCCCAGGCGCGGGGGCATGAGGTGACGCGGTGAGCCGCGGCGACTGGCTGCTAACGGCCAACACCAGCCGGTCAGCCTCGCCGCCCAAATTGCCCGGAAGCAGTCCTTCGCCTTGGTTCTGTTGCGTTGAGAGAAGCGCAGGCGAAGTGAAATCTTCGACGGGGCTTCTCTCTTCTTGCCGCTGCGATCGGTCACCGGGCTAATGCCCGAGCACTTTCATCAAGCCCCAGCGCGGATTCCCTGCGGCAGCTTAAAATGCCGGTATGGACTGGCCGCTCCCCGTCCCCTGGACCAACGCCGCGCTAGCCGGGTATTTTGGCGACCGGGCGTGCCCCTTCTGCGATCACCGCAATCCAGTTGGTGCTAAGTTCTGCAACGACTGTGGCTCTCCGCTGAAGCCGTGCAACCGATGTGATGCGTTGAATCATCAGGCCGCGACAAACTGCCACAAGTGCGGCGTGGAATATCCAGCGTTATTCACCACCGTATTTTCAGCCGCTGACCCTGCGCCTGCGCGGGCAACACCATGCGACGTAGGCGTCGCGGCAACCGTGACGCAACCGCTGTTTGCCGCCGGCACGTTGCGAGCGGGCTGGGGCTTGGCTGCCATCGCATCGATTCTGATCTGGGGCTTGGGTGCCATCGCGACGATCCTGATCGCGCGTGCCTATACCGCGTACCGCATCAACGCGACGGTTCCTGACGTGATGGAAGTCGCCTCGCAACCTGTCGGTGCCGGTGAGCACAACGCACCCACAGCGGCGTCTGCTGTGCCTATGGCGGTGGAGTCGAAGCCTGTGGAACCCGAGACAACTGCCGCCCTGCTGGCGCCTATTCCCACTAGCAACACTGATGTACCGAAGCGCGCAAACGCGCGTCAACGCCCGGTGCCTGTTCCCGCCACGAAGCACACAAACACGCATCAACGCCCGACGCCGAGGGTGCCGGTACCGGCAGGCGCGACCCCACCGGTGGTAGCACAAACCCGTGCTGGCGCACCCGTCGGTGTTGCGGAAACCCGCGAAGCACGGCAGCCGGATCCGTGGGAGGGGATGCATGTAAGCTTGGCTAGCTGCGGCGGTGACCTGATCGCTCGCATAGTGTGCGACCAGCGCGTGCGCCGACGCTTCTGCGACGGCCATTGGGGCGAGGCGCCGGAATGCGCGAGCGGCGTCGCCAATG
This sequence comes from uncultured beta proteobacterium, assembly GCA_963741315.1. Classification (GTDB taxonomy): domain Bacteria; phylum Pseudomonadota; class Gammaproteobacteria; order Burkholderiales; family Casimicrobiaceae; genus PALSA-1003. Next base: position 74,804 of record CAVUHK010000001.1, on the reverse strand, counting down.
ATCGCGGACAGTAACCTCCATCGGTGGGTCGGAGCTCGATGGTGATTCACCAATCTGCCTGCGCCGCCGTCAGGATTAATGTCCGGATCCGTGATCTTGGAACCTAAGCCAGCATCACCAATCTCATAGCGTTCGATGTAGGTATCCCAGATCGTCATAGAACGGCTCAAGCGAACGGCGTCTTCTGCTACGGGTTCTTCAAGGGAGTCGGGGAAAAACGTCGACGCACCCAACAATAGCCTGTAGCAGACTTCAATTCGCTCATGACTCAAGCCAACGTCGAGTGTCTGTTTTTCGCTGGTTTGGAATGGCCGCTTTGCGCAATCCCGAGAGACCGTTGAGGGTCGGGAGCGGACATGCACCAGTTCCCTCTGGCAGCGGTAATATTGCCTGATAGTCACTCGTCGACAGGGTAATCCGTTGATGGACCGGCGAACATTCATAGGCGCTTTCGCGAGCGGACTAGTCATAGCGCGGTCTTCCGCCGATGCGCAGCAGCCGGACAAGGTCCCCAGACTAGGCTACCTGTCACCCAATCTGGCCGCTAGCGCCCACCTGCGTGATGCCTTCCGTCAAGGACTGCGTGACCTTGGTTACGTCGAAGGCCGCAACGTCGTTGTCGAATACCGGGATGCAGAGGGGAAACTCGAGCGGCTCCCCAGCCTCGCGGCCGATCTGGTTGCGCTCAAGGTTGATATTATCGTGGCCCCAAACACAGTAGGCGTCCTAGCCGCAAAGCAAGTGACCGAGACCACTCCAATTGTCTTCGCCGTCGCTGCCGATCCGGTTGGCAGCGGGCTTGTAATCAGCCTGGCGCGGCCGGGCGGCACTGTCACGGGGTTGTCCATCCTCGCCCCGGAGCTCGTCGGTAAGTGTCTGGAACTGCTCACGCAGGCCGTTCCGGGGGTAAGTCGGGTCGCTGCCCTCTGGCAGCCAGGCGGCCTAGGCGAACGCACGGAAAAGGACATGCTGAAGGGAGCGGAAGTCGCTGCGCGGACGCTAGGGGTGCGTCTTCAATTCGTTGAGGCGCGAAGTCCCGCCGATTTCGAGAGGGCCTTCGCGGATATGACCAGCGTGCGCGCGGGTGCTGTGACTGTGCTGCCAAACAACATGTTCAACAACGAGCGAAGACGCCTCGTGGAGCTGGCGGCCAGGCACCGGCTGCCGACAGTGTTCCCATACCGGGAGGGTGCCGATGCCGGGAGCCTAATGGCCTATGGAGCAAACCTCGCGGATTTGCTTCGACGCGCCGCCACATACGTGGACAAGATTCTCAAAGGTGCCAGGCCAGGCGATCTTCCCGTCGAGCAGCCGACGAAGTTCGAGCTGGTCATCAACGCCAAGACCGCGAAAGCGCTAGGTATCAAGATTCCGCAGGCGATACTGGTACAGGCAACCGAGGTCATCGAATAATCTCGACGAAAGTCCGCTTGCGGATATTCTGAAGTTCGCCTTCGGGTCGATACCGGTCACCTAACCGCCCGGGAACCTCCCAGATACCCCAAAACGTGGCAAAACGATCCCCGTAGCCACACCGCAACAAAACACACCGCCCCGCCACTCCAGATCGCAACCGACAAGCCGCTCACCTCTGCCGCAAACCCCGCGCGCGCATGGCCGATGAGCGGGCCGGTGAGGTAGCTGATCATCTCGATGCCGGCCAGCCGTCCGCGCATCTCGTGGGGATCGTCTCGTTCCAAATCGTGCCGGGAAACACGCCGCTCAGCATGTCGGCGGCACCGGCGATGGCGAGGCAGATCATCGCTCTCCACGAGCCGAACCAGAAAGCGATCGCAGCGTCGACGCGCGATGCGCCTTGACGCATCATATCGGGGACTTCGTGAAAGTGAGGTTGGCCGATGATCGATGAAGCTCCGAGAATTCAGCGCAAGAGCGTAGATCGCCCGGCGATGGAACTTGTCGAGGCGTTGCGCGGAACCCCCACGGGTTTTCTCGTCGACGCCATGGGCGGCAGTGGCGCGCTCGACTATCGAATCAAGCCCGTCATCGCCGAGCACGCCTCTTTCTGCGGCGTAGCGCTGACCTGCAATGCGGGCCCGGCGGACAATCTGGCGCTGCTGGCTGCGCTCGAGTCCGTGCAACCCGGAGACGTGCTTGTCTGCATCACCGGCAACTACACCGGATGCGCTGTCACCGGCGACCTGGTGCTCGGCATGGCTCGCAACTGTGGTGCAGTCGCGTTTGTCACCGACGGTTGCGTGCGCGATCTGCCGGGCATTCGCATGGTCGGATTGCCGTGCTACTGCGTCGGCGTCACCCCCAATTCGCCCGCGCGAAGCGGCCCGGGTACGGTCGGCCATGACATCTCGCTTGGCGGGCAAACCGTGACGAGCGGAGATGTCGTCGTGGCGGATCAGGATGGCGTGGTGGTGATCCCCAAAGCGCGACTCGAGGAAGTCATCGCGCGTCTGCCGGCGATTCGCAAAGCCGAGGCCGACATGGACCAGGCGGTGCGCGACGGAATGCGCTTTCCGGCGTTTACGATCGAGAAATGATGCGGTTCACGACGTAGTTGAGCGGTTCTCGACTGCGCGTTCCTTAGCTCCGCATCGGGCCGCTTTCAACGCAGTGCGCTCGGCTCGCCTTGCATGCCGTCGATTGATGTGTTACATAGTGAACCGTATGGTTCAGTATACCCGCGCACGCTTCGATACCTCGTTCGCCGCCCTCTCGGACGCCACCCGACGCGGCGTTCTGGAGCAGCTCGGGCGTGCAGACGCTTCTATCACGGACCTTGCAGAGAAGTTCCACATGACCCTCACGGGCATGAAGAAGCATGTAGGCGTCTTGGAGCAGGCGGGGCTCGTCACCACGGAGAAGGTCGGGCGCGTGCGGACCTGCAAGCTCGGCCGGCACCGACTGGAGGAAGAGGCGGAATGGATCGAGAGTTACCGCCGGATCTGGAACGCACGCTTCGACGAACTGGACAAACTTGTCGAGACACTAAAACGGAAGGAGAAGATCGATGGACGCAAGAAGAGAAAGTGAGCGTACCCCCGTGATGAATCGCACGACGGTGGAGCGGAAGTCCGAGCGAGAGCTGGTCGTTACCCGAACCTTCAATGCCCCGGCGCGCATCGTGTTCGAGGCGTGGACCAAGTCCGAGCTGTTCAGGCAGTGGTGGGTGCCGAAGTCGATGGGAATGTCGCTGCTTTCCTGCGAAATGGATGTTCGTGTCGGGGGCAGGTACCGTTTGGAGTTCGCACACGGGGACTCACCGTTGGCGTTCTTCGGCACGTACAAGGAAGTAACACCGCACTCGCGCCTCGTCTGGACCAATGAGGAAAGTGACGAAGGTTCCGTCACGACGGTGACCTTCGCGGAAAAAGGCGGCAAGACGTTGCTGGTCATGCACGAGCTTTATCCCTCGAAGGAAGCTCTCGACGCCGCCGGCACCGGGGCGGCGGATGCGATGGGAGAGACGTTCGAGCAACTGGACGAGCTTCTCGTCACCCTGGACGCGAGCGCGGGACGCTCTTGAAGTCGGCGAATTCGCGGTCGGCCGATTGGGGGTTCCGGTCACGCCGCGACGGCCTGGGGTCTAACCGTTGCGCCGAGCGGCCCAGTACGTGGCGCCTTCCGTGCCGTAACGCTCGATGTGGGGCGCGCCGCGCTCCAGCGTGAATACGTCCCCCGGGAGCAGATGCTGCTCGTCGTTGCCGACGACGAGCCACATCTCTCCCTGGACGACAAGCGCCTTCACGGCGAACGGATGCGTGTGGGTATCAAGCACCAACGACGGCTGCCACTTGCGTTCCAGCACTTCGTCGAAGCCCCGCGTCTTCGCCGCGGCAGCGAATGTCTCGAATGTGAGTTCACTCATCGGTAGTCTCCTTGCAGCTGCGATAGCGCCGCCTTCATCGAGTCAGGCGCCGATCACCTCAAACTGCACATCGACGTTGTTGCGCGTCGCGTGCGAGTAGGTTCTGCGGCCCTGCGCGCGTGATTCGATCCCGACCTCAGGGCCGCGCGACGATGCCCAAGCCGCGATACTCGAGTAGCGCGAACGCCCGTGCCCACGGGCTCGGCGGCTCGAAGCCTTCGCCGCAATCGTCTCCGATGCTGGTGGATGCGACCTGGCCGACGGCGTCGAGCAGCGTGCGGCTGAAGCGCTGCACCTCGGCAAAGCCAAGTGCACTCTTGACCGCGTAGTTGGCGTCGCGCGTGACGCCGCCCGGCGTAAGCACGAACTTATCGAAATACTGCGTTTGCGGCAGCAGCGGGATTTTCTGGGTGTCAAGGTAGGCGCGCAGCGCATCGTCCTTGAACGGATACGGCATGCCAGGCCAGAATGGATTGAACAGTCCGTCCCAGTGGTTCGGTATGTACACCTTTGGGTGGATCACTGGCACCACCATCTTCGCAACCGGCTCACCGCCGGTCGCGATCCAGGCGTCAACCTGCGTCAGGCCGGCGTCCTTCATCGCTGCCGCGAGATTGCCGAGGGGCGAGCCATAGCTGACGCCATCGACGATGACGTCCTTGTCCAGATCGAACGCGCTCGCCGAGTTGTTGACGAAGAACGAGAGCTTGCCGTCGGGCGAATCGACGGTGAAGAGAAACGCGCGGTTGCCGCCGCCGTTCGGATAGTCCTCGCCAACGCCGGCGCGCAGCCCGCCGGTTGCGGCGTCGGGCACCGGCGGCCGGTACAGTTCGCGCGCGAAGTGCTGGATCGGGTTGGTGCTGTCGCCGCTGTGGTTCCAGCGCACGACGCGCATCGTCACGCCGCCGCCGAGGTCGATCCGCTCACCGCCGCTGACGATGCGGCAGCCATCGCCCGTGACGCCCTGCGCATTTGCCTGCAGGCACGCCGAGAGGCTGCCTATCATCGGGGCGCCAGTCAGGCGCGACCACGCCGGCGTGTCCCAGCTGTGGTCCCAGTGGGCATGGCCGGCGAGCAGAAGATCGAGCTTGTCTGTGCCGAGCATCGCGTTCTTGACGCGCGTAATCGCCGGCACGTCGACGCTGTATGGCCCCTTGGTGAACGTGTACATGTCCTTGGGGAACACCGACGACGCGATGAACAGGCTCTCAGGCACGCGCGTGATGTAGCCATCCATCACGATCCGCTTGTCGCCGATCTTGAAGTACCAATTGGCGATCGACATCCACGTCATCTCGACGGCAGGCGGCGCGGCGGCGGCCGGAACGGCGCAAGCTGCGGCGATGGCAAACGTCCCCAGAAGAGCGAACCTGGATGGCATGGGAGCCCCCTGACATTGGATGTGACAAGAAAGACTAGTCCTTGCGCCCGCGCGTGTCTACGACTCAGCCTGTCGTTCTGATCCGAACCGCAGGGGGCCGGTCCGAGCGGTGCAATTGCCCGGGGCCTCATGGCGGGCTGCTATCAGCGTCCACCCACTCCACCAACTCGAGTGTGATCCCCTCGGGGCCTTCGAAGAGTCGGAGTCGCCGGCTGATGTAGTCCATCTCGTCGCTGAGCAGCTTCACCCCGTTGGCCACGAGGAGTTTTGTCGCCGCCCCGATATCGTCGACGCGGAACGCAAGGTGGTTGTAACCATGTCGCCGCAGATTCGTCGGGTGCTCCCCCGGATCGTTGGGCGGCGTTGGATCGAACTCGAGCAACTGGATCTCGAAACGAGGCTCGGCGCCTTCGAGTGCAAGCGTGATGTGCTGCGCCTTCATGTCCGGCATGCCCATGTATCGCGCAGGCGGGCCACCATCGATCACCACGACGTGTTGCTTGCGGAAACCGAGGAGCGCGAAGAACTCGATCGCGGTCGCGGCGTTCGTCACCGCGATGGTTACATGATCGGGGTTGCGGACTACACTCATCATGCCCTCCAATGCTGGTCGGCCGGACCGGTCAGTTCTATGGCTGCAAAGCCGGACTGAGCGCGTTGGAAAGTCGGACGAAATCCGTGACCGACAAGGTTTCGCCGCGCGACCCCGGCGAGATGCCCAGCCTTTCCAGCGCATGCTCGTCGGCGAAGGTTCTCAGCGCATTCCGCAACGTCTTGCGGCGTTGTCCGAAGGCTGCAGTGACGATCTGCGCGAACAGCGTTTCGTCGGCGATATGCGGCCGGTCGCTGCCCAGCGGCACAAGCCGCGCGACCGCCGACTCCACCTTTGGCGCCGGTCGGAAGGCGCCGCCTGGAACGACGAACAGCCGCTCCACCGCGAAGCGGGCCTGCAGCATCACCGACAGGCGCCCGTAGTCCGCCGTGTCGGGCGCGGCGGCCATGCGTTGCACGACTTCCTTCTGCAGCATCACCGTTACGTCGCGCACGATCGCGGCATAGCCCGCGAGATGAAACAGCAGCGGTGTGCTGATGTTGTACGGCAGGTTTCCGATCACGCGAAGGTCGCGCCCGAGCAGCGCGAAGTCGAAGTCGAGCGCGTCCGCGGTGTGCAGCATCAGGCGGTCGGCGTTGTACTCCGAGGTCAGCCGCGCCGCGAGGTCGCGATCGATTTCGATCGCGCTGATGTGCCCGCAGGCGTCGATCAGCGAACGGGTAAGCGCTCCCAGGCCCGGGCCAATCTCGACGATGTTGTCGCCCGGACGCGGAGCGATCGCCGCGATGATCCTTGCGATGTAGTGCGGATCGGCGAGGAAGTTCTGGCCGAATCGACGTCGCGCGATGTGCTGGCCGTGCCGGGGGCCAGGGTTCATCCGGCGACGTTGGCCGGGCGCGCCGCGTGCGCCTTCGCGGCCAGTTCGATCGCCAGCTCGGTCGCGGCGATCAGGCTGCCGGGATCGGCGGTCCTGGCCAGCACCGCGTCGGCGGCGAGCGCGAGCGCGGTGCCGTGATCGACCGACGTGCGCACGATCGGCAAGCCGAGCGTGACGTTGACGCCGTGTCCGAAGCTCGCCTGCTTCAACGCCGGCAGGCCCTGGTCGTGGTACATGGCGACGATGCAGTCGAATTGCTTGGCGGTATGCGGCACGAAGATGGTATCCGCCGGAACGGGCCCGACAAGGTCGATGCCGTCCGCGCGCAGCTGCGCGATGACGGGCGCGATGACGTCGATTTCCTCGCGCCCGATGTAGCCGCTCTCGCCGGCATGCGGATTCAAGCCGCAGACCGCGATCTTCGGTTTGGCGATGGCGAACTTGGCGCTCAGTTCCGCGGCGACGATGCGCAGCGTCGTCGTCAGGCGCGCCGCGGTGATCGCCGCCGGCACCGCCGAGAGCGGCACGTGCGTGGTCGCCAGTGCCACGCGCAGCGATGCCGCCGCGCCGTGACCGACGAGCAGCATCACCACGTTTCGCGTGCCGGTGCGCTCGGCGAGGAATTCGGTATGCCCCGTGAACGGGATCCCCGCCGAATTGATCGCGCTTTTCTGGATCGGCGCGGTGACCATGGCGGCGAACTCGCCGGTCATGCAGCCGGCCAGAGCGGCCTGCAGCGTCGCGATGACCGCCTTCGCATTGAGCGGATCGGGTTGTCCGGGACGCGCGGTCACTGACAGCGGAAAATGCGCGACTTCCAGCGCCGCGGTCGGCGCCTTGGATTCGCTGACATAGGGGACGAAACGCGCCCCCGATCCTACGCGCAGCGCGCGCTCGCGCAGCAACTCGATGTCGCCAAAGAACACCAGCCGGACCGGCCAGCGACGCTGCGCGAGGCGGATGCAAAGGTCGGGGCCGATGCCCGCCGGTTCGCCGATCGTGACGGCGATGGTCGGCACCGTGTTCACAGGAAACCTCCGCGCTGCGCGCTGCAGTATTCGCGCTCGGGGTGGCCCTTCGCGCTCATGGCGTGCCGATGGTCGAAAACTGGATGCCGCTGCGCTCGCCGAACATTTCCACGACGACGTCCTGCGCCGTCGCGACTGTCGGCACGCCGTCCTGCAAGGTGATCGCGGCCTGCGCAAATCCGGTCAGCGGCTGAGTCGGCTTGCCGAACAGATGCAGCGCGGCCAACGGCTTGCCGGCAACGATTTCACCGGTGTGCTGCACGACCGGACCGAGTGGCAGGCTGTAGCCTTCGCGGCCGAATACCGGGAACCGGTCGAGCGGTGCGCGGTAACGAATCACCTGCCGGCCCACAAGGCGCTGGCGCGTCGCCAGGTCGTACCACGCGCCAGGAGGCAACGCGATGTCGACCTCGCCGCCGGGTCCGATGATCGGCGCGACCAGCAGCGCGTCGCCGCACATGAACTGGGTCTCGTAGCCGCGGGTCAGCGCGTTGCCGGGAAACGCCAATGGCATCGCCCGCATCACCGGCATGCCGGTGGCGATCGCCTGCGCGATCACCTGTTGCAGATACGGCAGCAGCCGGTAGCGGAACTCGATCCATTGCCGCGCGATCGCCTCGGCCTCCTCGCCGAATGCCCACGGTTCGCGTGCGCCGATGCCGTGCACGCGCATATGCGAACTGAACACACTCATCTGCAGCCAGCGCAGGTACAACTCGGCGGTGGGCTGCGCCGAGCCGTAGAAGCCGCCGATGTCGCTGGCGTGGTACGGCACGCCGCTCATGCCCCACGACAGCCCGCCGCGGATGCTGCCGGCAAGGCCTTCCCAGTCGCTCTGCGGATCGCCGCCCCACTGGATGGGATAGCGCTGGCTGCCGGTCCAGCCGGCACGGCCCCAGACCATGGGCGGTCCGCTGTCGGCGCGCCCGAATTTCTTGGTCGCTTCGTAAACGCAACGGTTGTAGAGCAGCGGATAGACGTTGTGCAGCCGCCGGCCGCGATCGCCGTTGAACGCGACCGCGGTCTCGGGTACGTGCTCGCCGAAATCGCTCTTGATCACGTCGACGCCTGCCGTGAACAGCGCGGCGTGCGCGTCGCGCCACCAGGCGTACGCGGAAGGGTTCGTGAAATCGACGATGCCCGACAGCGGCAACGCGGTGAGCACGTCGCCGAAGGGCGAAGTGCCCGGGGAGGTGTCCCAGTCGAAAATGTACGGGTCGCCGGTTTCGGTCTTGAGCAGGTAGCTCTTGTTGGCAAGCTCCAGGAACAACGGCGAGTGGATCGAAACGTAGGGATATTCCCAGACGCAGATGCGCAGGCCGTTGGCTTTCATGCGCGAGAGCGCCGCCGCCGGCTGCGGATAGCGCTGCGGGTCCCAGCGGAAGTCGAAGCGAGTCTGCACATCCCACGCGGCGCGACCGTCGAGCGTGAGCACGTCGCAGGGTATCTTTCTCGCCCGCAGCTTGCCGGCCACCGCGATCGCCTCGTCCGCGGTGCGGTAGTAAGCCTTGGACACCCAGAGGCCGAGACCCCACAGCGGCACCGCGGCGGCGCGTCCGGTCAGTTGGGTGTAGAGGTCGATGATCTGCGCGGGCTCGCGCGCGGTCATGACGAAGATATCGAGGGCCTCGTCGTCTACGACCAGGGCGTAGCTTCGATGCGACCAGTCGGGGTGGCCGACGCCGTGCACGACGCGGCCGGGCGTGTTGGCGAATACGCCCCACGCGCCCTTCCCCGATCCGGTGCCCCAGCAGAACGGCGCTCCCTTGTAGGTCAGGCCGGTATTGACGCCGAGCGCATCGTCAACCTGCGAATACACGATCTGTCCGCGCTTGTTCAGCGGACCGAATTGTTCGCCCAAGCCGTATACGGGCTCGCCCGTCGCGAGGGCGAGCGACGCGATCCACTGGCCGCCGCCACGGGCGCGAGCGATCACCGGCAGGCGCGTGAAACCGCGGAAGTGCTCGTCGGTGACCGAGCGCAAGGTCTCCTGTCCCTTGTGCAGCACCCGAAACGAAAGTGGCTCGCCCGACAACTCCAGGCACGCGTCGCCGGCGGTGAACGTCCACACTCCCGGTGCGGGCTGGGCGACGTCGCAGCGTTGCGCGCGCGCCACCAGCAGGCCGTAGTCGGGGCGCGTGTTCGGTCCCACGCGCAGGCGAAACACGCCGTTGCCGAAGCACGAGACCTCGAGGATGTCGCCGGTGTTAGTCGCGAACGACGCCCCCGACGCCGATGCGCCGAGGCTGCTCGATGTGTCGAGGCGAACGAAGCCGGAAAGATCCAGGGGCATGTTCAGGTGTCCTCGGTGCGTCAGCCGGCGTAATGCGGCTCGGGCAGGCCGGGCGTGGCAACCCGCATCGCGAAGATTCCACCGGATTGCGGCAGGCGGGCAAGTTCGGCCGCGTCGCGATGCTGGCGCGCAGTCGTCACGTACAGGGTTCGCAAGTCCGGACCGCCGAACGCGCACATGGTCGGGCACTTGGCAGGCAGCGGATGCTCCTCGAGCAGCCGACCCTGTGGCGAAAAGCGCACCACTCTGCCGCCGCGATAGAACGCGCTCCAGTAGCAGCCGTCGCTGTCGACCGCGCCGCCATCGGGGCGATCGGTCTCGCTCTCGAATTGCGCGAATACGCGCCGGTTGGAAATCGTGCCCGCGGCCGCGTCGAAATCCCAGGCGTGTACCACGCGCGGCATGGTGTCGGCGTGATACATCGTGCGTGCGTCGGGGCTGAACGCGAGCCCATTGGAAATGATGACATCGCCGATCACCGGCGTGAGCACGTTGCCCGGATCCAGTCGGTACAGGTGTCCCGACGCCGCGTCGCGCTGTTCGTTCATGACGCCGGCCCAGAAGCGGCCCTGCGGGTCGACGCGGCCGTCATTGAACCGATGGTGCTCGGTCGGATACGGCGCGTCGGCGAGTTTGCGCTCGAGGCGGCCGTTGCCGTCGGCGAGCCACACACCTCCGCGCAGCGCGACGATGAAGCCGCCGCTCGCGCGTACGCCGAAGCAGCCGATCGATTCGGGCATCGGCCACGCCGTGTTGGCGCCGGTGTCCGGTTCGAAGCGGTTGAGCGAGGGCGCGTTGATGTCGACCCAATAGAGCACGCCGTCGCGCGCCGACCAGGTCGGGCATTCGCCCAGGCTGGCCCGGGCATCGAGCACGCACTCGAAGGCAGGCATGGATCAGCGCGCTGGCGCGTCAATACGCACTTTGCGTCTTCGCTGAAGCAGCCGCCGTCGTTCCGCGCATCTTCGCAAGGTACTCCTGGCCGCGGCTGACAACGTAGCCCATGTCCGATCCGACCGCGACCCACGAGAAGCCGTACTCGACGAACTTGCCCGCGATTTCCGGAGTCCCGCCGACGATGCCGCAGGGCTTGCCCAGGCGCTTGCACTTCTGCGCGCCGGCCTTGAGCGCTTCCTGGACGCTTGCGTTGCCCATGTCGCCCAGGAGTCCCATCGACGCCGACAGATCGGCAGGGCCGATGAATATCGAGTCGATGCCCGGCACTGCGGCGATGGCGTCGAGTTGTTCCATGGCCTGCATGGTCTCGATCTGCACGATCACGCAGACCTCGTCGTTGGCGCGCTTGAAGTAGTTGGGTATGGTGCCGTAGCGACTGCCGCGGTGCGTGCCGGCGACGCCGCGCACGCCAGCCGGCGGATAACGCGTCGCCGCGACCGCGCGCTGCGCTTCGGCGGCGTTCTGTACGAACGGGAAGAGCAGTGACTGCGCGCCCGCGTCGAGCAGCCGCTTGACCATGACCATGTCGTTCCACGGCGGGCGCACCACCGCCTGCGCCGCCGTGCCCGCTATCGCCTGCAGGATGCCGATCATCTGCGTCACGTCGATGGGCGTGTGCTCCATGTCGACCACGAGGAAGTCGAAGCCGACGCAGCCGAGCGCCTCGGCGGTCGCGGCACCGCCGCTCATGAGCCAGGCACCGAGCGGAGTGGGTCCGGAGGCGATGGCGCGTTTGAATTTGTTCTCGGGAAAATCCATGGCGTCGGTCCTTGAGAGTCGTGCGCGGAAGGCGGGCGGTGCCCGTCGGGACGGGAGGCGTCGCCATTGTATCCGGTGATTGTGTGCCAGTCATCTATGTGATATATATGATCTAAATGACTCGCTAGCTCCGCGCGATGGCCGTGCATCCGGCGCCCGTGCGGGAGCTATGCTTGCGGTCCCGCAACGGGCGCGAATGGTGGAGGAGCATGTCGGCACAGACCGCACCGGTGTCCTATCCCAGCCTCGCAGGCAGGACGGTGTTCGTGTCCGGCGGAGCTTCGGGCATCGGCGCGGCATTGGTCGCGCGCTTTGCCGGCCAGGGCTGTCGCGTCGCCTTCTGCGACATCGACGATGACGCCGCACAGGCACTGGTGGCCACGCTCGCACCCGCGGGCGTGCGGTATCACCGCTGCGACTTGCGCGATATCGCGGCCTTGCGCGCCACGCTGGCGGCGGTCGAGGCAGACTTCGGCGTGGTTACAGTACTGGTGAACAACGCGGCGCGCGACGACCGCCACAAGATCGAAGACGTGACCCCTGATTACTGGGACGAGCGCTTCGCGGTCAACCTGCGCCACCATTTCTTTGCAGTGCAGGCTGTGGCGCCGGGCATGACCCAGGCAGGCGGCGGATCGATCATCAACATGGGATCGGTATCCTGGATGCGCGCGACACCGGGCATGGCGGCGTACACGGCGGCAAAGGCGGCGATCCACGGGCTCACTCGGACGCTGGCTCGCGAACTCGGTGCGCGAAACATCCGCGTCAACTCGGTCGTACCCGGCGCGATCCTCACCGAACGCCAGAAGAAATTGTGGCTCACGCCCGAGCTCGACCGCGAACTGCTCGACGGGCAGTGCCTCAAGTTTCGCCTCGTCGCAGACGACGTCGCGCGCGCCGCGCTCTTCCTGGCGTCCGACGAAGCGCGCGGCGTCACCGGCGTCAACCTGATCGTGGACGCGGGCCTGGCGCAGACCAGCGCCGGCTGAACCGATAGCGCGGAGCTGGGATGGCCGAAGTCACGCTCAGGCAAATCGTCAAGGCCTACGGATCGACGCAAGTCATCCACGGCATCGATCTCGAAGTCCACTCCGGCGAATTCGTCGTCTTCGTCGGACCTTCGGGTTGCGGCAAAAGCACGCTGCTGCGCATGATCGCCGGCCTCGAGGAAATCACCTCCGGGCAGATCGTCATCGGCGGGACTGTCGTCAACGACCTGCCGCCGCGCGCCCGCGACATCGCGATGGTGTTCCAGGATTACGCGCTCTATCCTCACAAGTCGGTATTCGAGAACATGGCTTTCGGGTTGCGCTTGCGCAAGCTCCCGGAGCACGAAATCCAGGCGCGCGTGCGTGCCGCCGCCGCGATACTGCAGATCGAGCACCTGTTCGAACGCAAGCCGCGCGAGTTGTCCGGCGGCCAGCGTCAGCGCGTCGCCATGGGCCGCGCCATCGTGCGCCAGCCCAAGGCCTTTCTGTTCGACGAGCCGCTGTCCAACCTCGACGCGCTGCTGCGCTCCGAAATGCGCGTCGAGATCAAGAAGCTGCACCAGAAGCTGGGCAATACCATCGTCTACGTCACGCACGATCAAGTCGAGGCGATGACGCTGGCCGACCGCATCGTGGTGTTGCAGGCTGGCAACCTTATCCAGTACGACACGCCCGATGGCGTGTACAACCGCCCGGCGACGAAATTCGTCGCCGGCTTCACCGGCTCGCCGCCGATGAATTTCCTGCCGTGCCGCATCGGCGAAGGCGGGCGTACACTGCATTTGCCGGGCGGACTGGACTTGCCCGTGCCAGCGAGACGCGTCGCCGAGTGCGCACGACACACCGGCCGCGCGGTGACCTTCGGCCTGCGACCGGAACACGTCGCGGCCGGCGCGGCGGCCGAGTCCTCGAGTGTCGCCGTGCCGGCGACGGTCATGCTGGTCGAGCCGCTGGGCTCCGATACGCTGGGGCTGGTGAAGCTCGGCCGCGGCGCCGACGCCGGGGAGATCACCGGGCGTTTCCCGCCGGAAGTGGGACTCAAGGTCGGACAGAATCTGGACGTCGCGCTGGCGCTGGGCCGCTTTCATCTCTTCGATCCGGAGAGCGGCGCGGCGATCCGGGGTACGGATTGGTAGTGTGCGTGTGAGGTGGATTGCCGTTCAACAGGAGGAAGCAATGAAAGCATGCAAGTTGATATTGGTCGCGCTGCTGGGTCTGGGCCTGGCGGGCGTGGCGTCGGCGCAGACGACGTTGCGCATCTTCACCGGCGGACAGCAGCGGCCGGATGTGATGCGCAAGATCGCCGACGAATACCAGAAGAAGAATCCGAACGTGAAGATCGAGGTCGAGGTCGGTGGTGCGACGTCGGATGCGCAGCAGCAGTATCTGTCGACGGTGCTCTCGGCGAAGGACTCGGTGCTCGACGTGATCCTGATCGACGTGATCCGTCCTGCGCAATGGGCCGCGCAGGGCTGGGCCGAGCCGCTCGATTCCTATCTCGGCGCCGACAAGCCGAAGATCCTCGCGCAATACCTCAAGGCCTACGTTGACGCCAACCAGGTCAACGGTAAGCTGGTCGCGCTGCCGTATTTCGCCGACTCGCAGTTCCTGTATTACCGCAAGGACCTGCTCGAGAAATACAAGCGGCCCGTTCCCAAGACCTGGGACGAAATGATCGAAACGGCCAAGCTCATCCAGGACGGCGAGAAGAATCCCAACCTGCAGGGCTTCACGACCGCGGGGTCGCCCATCGAAGGCACGGTGTGCACCTACCTCGTTCCGCTGTGGGGTGCGGGCAGCGATCTAACCAAGGACGGTAAGCTCAACCTCGACACGCCGCAGGCGCGCGAGCCGTTCCAGCTCTACGGCAGGATGAAGCAGTCGGGCGTGTTGCCGAAGAACATCGCCGAAATCCCCACGGACCGGATTCGCATCGACATGCAGGCCGGCAACATGGTCTTCGGCATGACCTGGAGCTATGTCTGGAACCGTCTCGAGAACGATGCCGACAGCAAGGTCAAGGGCAAGATCGGCGTGACCATGCTGCCGCACGATCCGGGCGGCAAGAGCGCGACGTGCATCGGCGGCTGGCAGCTCGCGGTGTCCGCGTACTCGAAGAACAAGGTCGAGGCGGTGAAGTTCGCACGCTGGCTGTCGTCACCCGAAGTGTCGAAGATGCAGGCGATCATGGCCTCGCACATGCCCGTGTTTCCGAGCGTGTTCAAGGACCCCGAGGTGCTCAAGGCGAATCCCTGGTTCGCCGACGCGCTGCCGGTGGTCGAGGGGGCGAAAGCGCGGCCGGTGTCGGCGCAGTACCCGCAGGTATCCGACATCATTCGCAGCAACATGAACGCCTATCTGGCGGGCACCAAGACCACCGACGTGGCACTGGGTGACATGAAGACCCGGCTGGCGCCGATACTGAAGTGACGCGAAGGCGTCGGGCGTGATCCTGCGCGCGACGCCTTGTCCCCGGCACCCATGACCGACGCCCCGATCGCGCGGCACAAGGATCTCTCCGAGCGCACGCTGGGCGTGCTGCTGCTGCTGCCGGCCGCATTGCTGCTGCTGGTCATCGTCGTCTATCCGATCGGCACGCTGTTCTGGAACAGCCTGCACAGCGTCGACCAGGCCAACCCGCAGGCCGGCGAATTCTTCGCCGGCTTCGACAACTACACGCGCGCCTTCGCCGACGATCGCTTCTGGACCTCGACGCTGCACACGGTCCTCTACATCGTTGTGACGGTGCCCGGTTCGCTGCTGCTCGGCCTGGGGCTGGCGCTGCTCGCCAATCAGGCATTCAGGTGGAAGTGGCCGGTGCGGCTCGGCCTGCTGCTGCCGTGGGCGCTGCCGCTGGTGTTCGCCGGCCTCATCTTCCGCTGGTTCTTCGAATACAACACCGGTGTGGTCAACGACTGGCTGGTCCGCTTCGGCCTGCAACCGCTGCAGTGGCTTTCCGACCCGACGCTCGCCTTCTGCGCGATCTGCATCGCCATCGTCTGGAAGGCGTCGTCGTTCATGGCGCTGATGTTGCTCGCCGGATTGCAGACGATTCCGAAGTCGCTCTATGAGGCCGCCGAGGTCGACGGCGCCAGCAAGTGGCAGCAGTTCTGGGAGGTCACGCTGCCGATGCTGCGACCGGCGATTTTCGTCGCGCTGATCTTTCGCACCATTACCGCGGTGCAGACGTTCGATATTCCGTACGCGATGACGGGCGGCGGTCCGGGTGACTCGACCGAGACGCTGGCCATGTACATCCACAAGACGACGCTGGACTTCCTCGACTTCGGCTACGGGTCGGCGCTGGCGACGCTGATGTTCCTGATCAGCATGGCAGCCACTTCGGGCTACCTGCGCTATACGCGGCGCAGTTCCGGGCGCGGCAAGGAAGACTAGGTGAAGTTCAACCGCAGGGTCGTCGTCTGGTTCGCCGCGATCATCGTCGTGGTCAACGGCTTCTTCCCCGCCGTGTGGATCCTGCTGACCTCGCTCAAGACCGAAACCGAGCTGCTGCAGGTGCCGATCACGTACCTGCCGCTGAACCCGTCGCTCGACAACTACGTGCTGGCGTTCACCGCGCAGCCCATCCTGCGCTTCATGTGGAACAGCTTGGTGGTCGCGGGTCTGTCGACGGCGCTGTGCGTGTTCGTCGGTGCGCTCGCCGCGTACGCGCTCACCCGGCTGCGCCTGCCGCATCGCAACCTGATCATGTCGCTGCTGCTGGCGGTGGCGATGTTTCCGTCTGATCTCGCTGATGGTGCCGCTGTTCAAGGTGATGCGCGAACTCGGCCTGCTCAACACCTATCCGGCGCTGATCCTGCCCTACGCGGTGCTGTCGCTGCCGGTGTGCACACTGGTGATGGCAAGCTTCTTCCAGGACATTCCGCCCGACCTCGAGGCCGCGGCGATGATCGACGGCTGTTCGCGCGTCGGCGCGCTGTTCAAGGTGGTCATTCCGCTGTCCGCGCCGGGCGTGTTCACCGCGGCGATCCTTGCCTTCGTCAACGCCTGGGACGAATTCCTGCTGGCGTTGACGATGATGAACCGCGTCAACATGCGCACGCTGTCGGTGGGCATCACGCTCTACCAGGGCGAATTCGCGTTCCCGTGGCCGCTGATTTCCGCGGCGCTGATCGTCGCCATCGTGCCGATCTGCATTCTCATCGCGGTTTTCCAGGAACGCGTCGTCGGCGGACTCACCGCGGGTGGCGTGAAGGGTTGAACCGGGGCACGGGCGTCGCGCCGCATGCGGCGGCTATAATTCGCGGTGTCGGGAAGGCGCGGCCTTCCTCGCGTTCTCCGATGCGTCACATTTTCCTCAATGCGGATTTCCGCGAAGGCTTCGCGGAAATGCTCCCTGCCTGCGTAGGGCTGACACCCTTCGGTTTGGTGACGGGCGTCGGTGCCGCTGCCGCGGGCGCCGGTTTTGCCGGCACGATGGGCATGAGCGCGATCATCTTCTCCGGCGCCGCGCAGATCCTCGCCTCGCAACTGCTGGCGCAGGGCGCGCCGGTCGCGGTGGTCATCCTCACGTGCTTTGTCGCGGGACTGCGCTTCCTGATGTACAGCGCGGCGATGGCGCCGTATTTCAAGCCGTTGCCGCCGCGCTGGCAGAACACGCTCGCCTTCCTGCTCACCGACCAGGCCTTTGCCTCGTCGATCCGCCGTTTCAATGCCAAGGACGATCCGCGCGGCGGTGCGTTGCACTTCCTTGGCGGCGGGCTGGCGCTCTGGGCGATGTGGATGATCACCAATGCCATCGGATATTTCGCCGGCAACCTGATCCCGCCGGCATGGTCGCTCGACTTCGCGGTACCGCTGTGCTTCATCGCGCTGGTCGCGCCGCTGCTGCGCGACGCACCGCTGATCGTCGCGGCGCTGGTCGGTGGCGTCGCCGTGATTGCGCTCGACGGCATGCCGATGAAGCTCAACCTCATCGTTGCCGGCGTGCTGGGCATCGCCGCCGGCACGCTGGCCGACTTCGCGAGGGAACGATGGACGGCGCGCTGAAGCTCTGGACCGTGATCCTTGTGGTCGGCGCGCTCAACTACGCGTCGCGGCTGTCGTTCATCGCCTTCTTCGCGCAACGCTCGATGCCGCCCCTGCTCGCGCGCGCGTTGAAGTACGTTCCGGCCGCGATGCTGACCGCGCTGGTGATCCCGATGCTTGCCGTGCCGGTGTCGCTCGCGGCTGCGCCCTCGGTGAACCCGCGCATCGTCGCGGCCATTGTCGCCGCCGTGGTCGCCTTCGTCACTCGCGGCACGCTGGGCTCGATCGGCGCCGGCATGGGCACACTCTGGCTGTTGCGCTGGGTCGGCGGCTGAACGCAGTCGCCCGTGCCGCCTGACGCACCGTACTGCTTCTTTGCTATCCTTGGCTCATTCCCGAACGGATCAAACCAGAACCATGCGCTTCACCGGCACAGACACCTACATCGCCACACCCGACCTGATGCTCGCGGTCAACGCGGCGGTCACGCTCGAGCGTCCGCTGCTGGTCAAGGGCGAGCCGGGCACCGGCAAGACGCTGCTCGCCGAGGAAGTAGCGCGCAGCCTCGGGCGGCCGCTGCTGCAGTGGCACATCAAGTCGACCACCAAGGCACAGCAGGGGCTCTACGAGTACGACGCGGTGTCGCGATTGCGCGATTCGCAACTGGGCGACGCGCACGTCGGCGATATCGCGCACTACATCAAGCGCGGTGTGCTTTGGGAGGCGTTCGAGTCGGAGACTCCGGCGGTGGTGTTGATCGACGAGATCGACAAGGCCGACATCGAGTTCCCCAACGACCTGCTGCGCGAACTCGACCGCATGGAGTTCTACGTCTACGAGACGCAGCAGACGATTCGCGCGACGCGGCGGCCGCTGGTGGTGATCACCTCCAACAACGAGAAGGAACTGCCCGACGCGTTCCTGCGCCGCTGCTTCTTCCATTACATACGCTTCCCGGACAAGGAAACGATGACGCGCATCGTCGACGTCCATTTTCCGGGGCTCAAGAAGACGCTGCTCAAGGAGGCGCTGGAAGTCTTCTTCGAATTGCGCGAAGTGCCGGGGTTGAAGAAGAAGCCGTCGACCTCGGAGTTGCTCGACTGGCTCAAGCTGCTGCTGGCGGAGGACATCCCGCCCGAGGCGCTGCGCAGCGTCGACAAGAAAGTGCTCATACCGCCCCTGCACGGCGCGCTGCTCAAGAACGAGCAGGACGTGCACCTGTTCGAGAAGGTCGCGTTCATGGCGCGCTCGGGGCGCTAGGGCGCGGGCGACCATGGCCTTCATCGAACCGGTCACCCTCAAGGGCGCGCACGCGACCCTCGAACCGCTCACCCGCGACCACGAGGCCGCGCTCGCGACCGCCGCAGCCGACGGCGAGATCTGGCGGCTGTGGTACACCTCGGTGGCGACGCCGGAAAAAATGGCTGGCTACATCGGCGTTGCACTCGACATGCGCGAGCGCCTCGGCGGCATGCCTTTTGTCGTGCGCGAGAACGCGACCGGGGACGTCGTCGGGTGCACGCGCTACTTCAACGTCGACGCGTCCAATCGCCGGCTGGAAATCGGACACACCTGGTACGCGCGGCGCGTGCAGCGCAGCGCCATCAACACCGAGTGCAAGTTGCTGCTGCTCGACGCACGCCTTCGAGAAACTGCGCTGCATCGCGGTCGAATTTCGCACCCACTGGTTCAATCACGCGTCGCGCGCGGCCATCGCGCGGCTGGGCGCCAAGCAGGACGCGGTGCTGCGCAATCACCAGATTTCTCCCGACGGCAGTTATCGCGACACGGTGGTATTCAGCATCATCGAGAGCGAATGGCCTGCCGTGAAGCAGCACCTGCGCTACCAGCTGGAGCGTCCGCGCTAGGGTCGTCGCGACCATGCTCGTCGACTTCTTCCTGCACCTGAAGGCCGCGAAGCTGCCGGTTTCCACGCGCGAGTTCCTCACGCTGCTCGAAGCGTTGCAGCGCGGCGTGGTCGCCAACGACATCGACGACTTCTATGTGCTCGCGCGTACCTGCCTGGTCAAGGACGAAGCGCTCTACGACCGCTTCAACCTGGCTTTCGGAACTTACTTCAAGGGCGCGGCGGGCATCTTCGACATTCGCGGCGAGATTCCCGAGGAGTGGATCAAAAAACTTATCGAGGGCAACCTCTCCGAAGAAGACAAGGCGCTGGTCGAGGCGCTCGGTGGCTGGGACAAGCTGATGGAAACGCTCAAGCAGCGGCTGGAGGAACAGCGCGGCCGTCACCAGGGCGGTTCGAAGTGGATCGGCACCGCGGGCACCAGTCCGTTTGGCGCCTACGGCTTCAATCCCGAAGGCATCCGTATCGGCCAGGAAGCGGGCGGCAACCGCAGTGCGGTCAAGGTGTGGGACGAGCGCACCTTCAGGAATCTCGACGATTCGGTCGAACTCAACACGCGCAACATCAAGATCGCGCTGCGGCGGCTGCGGCGCTTCGCGCGCGAGGGCGTTCCCGAGGAGCTCGACATGCCGGGCACGATCGAAGGCACCGCGAAGAACGCGGGCTGGCTCGATCTGCACATGGTGCCCGAGCGCCGCAATCGGGTGAAGGTGCTGCTGTTCCTCGACGTGGGTGGTTCGATGGACCCGCACATCCGCAACTGCGAGGAGTTGTTCTCGGCGGCGAAGACAGAGTTTCGTCACCTCGAGTACTTCTACTTCCACAACTGCGTCTACGATTACGTGTGGCGCGACAATCGCCGGCGTCGCAACGAGCGCATCGCCACCTTCGACATCCTGCACAAGTACGGCCCCGACTGGCGGCTGATCTTCGTCGGCGACGCGGCAATGAGCCCGTACGAGCTGGTGCAGGCAGGCGGAAGCGTCGAATACCTCAACGACGAGCCCGGCATTCTGTGGCTCAAGCGGCTGTTCGACCTGTACCGCCATGCCATCTGGCTCAATCCCGAACCCGAGCGCACGTGGAACTACACTCGGTCGACGCAGATGGTTCTCGAAGCGCTGGGTCCGCGCATGTTTCCGTTGACGCTGGACGGATTGCAGCGCGGAATCGCCGCGCTACGGCGCTAGACCGACCGGTTTCGCGATACCTGTAACCGCTTCTCCACGCAGTTCAAATCGAGGAACGACCATCATGGTGACGATGCAGAAGCCGCGATTCGGTGCATTCAACCAGGGCGACATTCCCACCATCGCCTGCTTCAACCGGTCCACCATGGCGCTCGGCGTCGACTTCGACGCGCTGATCGCTGCAATGCAGGCCTTCGTCGACAACGACGTGGCGCCGGTCTGGGGGACGCCGGCGAGGCTGGTGCGGTCTACCGGCTTCGTTCCCGGGCACTGGGCGATGGTTTTCCTCGACGACGCCGACCAGCCGGGCGCGCTCGCGTACCACGACCTGACTCCCGACGGCTTGCCCGAGTCGAAGGTATTCGTGAAAACGACGCTCAAGAACCACGATCTGGTCAGCGTCTCGGCGTCGCACGAACTGGTGGAGATGCTCGTCGATCCGGCGATCAATCTCATGACCACGGGCCCCGACTCCAAGCTGGTGTACGCCTACGAAAGCGCGGATCCGGTCGAGCAACTCAGTTACCCCGTGCGCGGCATTGCGATGACCGATTTCGTCTACCCGTCCTATTTCGAGGCCTTCCACCAACCGGGATCGGTGCAGTTCGACCGGCTGAGGAAGGTCAGCAAGCCGTTCCAGATCCTCGCCGGCGGTTATCAGATCATCTTCAAGAACGGCAAGTGGACGCAGGTGTTCGGATCCGCCGCGAAGAAGAAACGTTTCGAAAAGGAAGATCGCCGCGGCCATCGCAGCGAACAGCGCAAGCAGCGCAAGCTGGTGCGCGCCAACCCTTCACTGGCGCGTGGCTGACGTCGCGCCGACTCACTGCTCGGCAACACCCTCGACGCGTTTGCGCGCGGCGACGAAGTGCCACGCCAGTCCGAGCAACACCAGCATCCACACGATCACCGGCCCACTCGGCAGGTCGAGCGCGGTCGACACCACCAGCCCGATCGCGTAGCCCAGCGCGCCAAGCGTCCAGGCTGCCGCCAGGCGCCGATGCCGCATCGCACGCGTCGCCAGCGGCGGCACGATCAGCGTCGCGAAGACCAGGTACAGGCCCACGAGTTGCACCGACACCGTGACGGCGAGCGCGAACAGAGCGTAGAAACCGGTCCTGCCCAGGCGTTCGCGCATGCCGAACCATAGCGCGAGAATCGCCGCGTAGAGCACTGCCGCCCAGACCAGGCGCGAAGGTTGCGCCCACAGGATCTGGCCGACCAGCAGGTCGCGCAGATGCTCGCTGCCGTGCACGTTGCTGGCCAGCAGCAGCACGCTGCCCGTCGCGCCGAGAACGAACACGACGCCGATGACCGCTTCCTGCACGTCGGGCCATACGCGTTCGGTCCAGGTCAGCAGCAACGCGCCGCCCAGCGCCGCGGCCAGCGCCGCGACTTGCACCGCGATGCCTTCGGCCTCGAAACCGACGCGGTCGGCAAGCAGGACACCGCAACCCGCGATCTGCGCGATCGCCAGGTCGATGAAGACGATTCCCCGGGCGAGTACCTGCATGCCCAGCGGAACGTGCGTCGCGGTGACCAGCAGACCGGCGATGAACGCCGGCACCAGGATGGAAAATTCGAGCGCGTTGATGTTCACTGTGCGCCTTTCAGCAGCCGGGCGATGGTGTCGTCGAAGAGCCCGTAGAGGTCCTTGGCCTGCTCGGTGCCGCCCACGGTGAAGGGGAGCGTTACCGCGTTGATCTTTGCGCGTTCGGCGATCCACTGCGACGCGCGGTCGCTCTGGTACGCCGCGCGCAGCACCATCTTCGCGGGTGTGCGCTGCAAGGTCGCCAGCACTTCGCCCAGGTGCGACGTCGTTGGTTCGACGCCGGGCTTGGGCTCGAGCGTGGCCACTTCCTTCAAGCCGGTCCACGCGATCAGATAGGTGAAGGCCTTGTGCTGAACGACGATGGGCACACCCTTGAGCGGCGCAGCCTGCTTATCCCAATTGGCAATGGCCGCGGTCCAGCGATCGACGAAAGCTTTGTAGCGCGCCTGGTAGAACGCAGCGTTCTCCGGGTCGAGTTCGGCAAGTCGCGCCGCGAGCGGTGCGGCGACCTTGGCGATGTTGCGCGGATCGGTCTGGATGTGCGGATCGCCCGCGGCGTGGACGTCGCCGTCGGCGCGATCCAGGCGCGTCGGTTTGTCGAGCAAGGTCACGAAAGTCGCTGCCTCGAAGTATCCGGGCTTGCCAGGCTGCACTTTCGGATTGCCTGCCTGTTGCAGCACCAGCGGCAGCCAGCCGATCTCGAGTTCGGCGCCGGTCGCGACAACAAGATCGGCGCCGCGTGCACGCGCAATCAGGCTGGGCTTGGCCTCGACATGGTGCGGATCCTGCAGCGCGTTGGTCGCTGTGTAGATCTTCACCTTGTCGCCGCCCAGTTCCTCAACCAGCGCGCCCCATTCGGGCACCGTCGCGAATACGCTGAGCGCGGCGCTGGCCGGCACGGCCCACGCCGCAAACATCACCGCGCATAACCATTGCAGATGCGGTCTCATGAGTTGGCTCCTAGTATTTGTGGGCGCCGTGCGCGCCCAGCGTCAGGATGTATTGCAGGAAGAATTCGTTGTCGGTGATGCCTTCGCGCAGTTTGGCCTGTGCGTATTGCAGGCGGAAACGGCTGAACTCGGACGGCGTCCAGTCGAGCATCACGGTCGAGCGTTGCGGGCGGAACGACGGATTGACCAGGTACGCGGCGTTGGTCCCGTAGTCGACGTTGCCCGGGATGAGGTAGTCGTAGCGCGCGCCGACACGCCAGGTCGGCATGAACTGGTAGACGCCCTGGACGTAGAAGCCGCTTTGCCGCGCGCCGTAGTTCGAGGTGTTGGTGAGCCCCAGAGAACCGTCGCGGTCGTAAGTGAAATCGCCGCTCTCGCGGCGCCAGAAGTACTCGGCCTGAAGCTTGAAGTTGGTGTCCTGCGCGTTGCCGTTGGGCGCGTACTTCCACACGAAGTCGGCAACCGCGAGCTTGCTGCTGCCGGAGAATCCCACCTGCGCGTCGTTGCCGTGGATGTCGGCCTGAGAGTAGTCGCGGTTCCGCGCGCGCGTTTGCAGGTACGACAGGCCGGCGCGCCAGCTGTTGCTCGCACCGATGTCGCCGCCGGTATGGACATAGACGATACCCGAGCCGATACCGTTCTTGTTGAGCGACGTGCCCGGAAAGCCTTCGCCGCTGCCGAGTTCCGCGCCGAATTCCAGGAACTGGTCGGTAGGTGCCAGCCACTTGAGCTGCACGCCGTCGACGTCGTACTGCCCGCCGAGGAAGGCCTGGTACACCAGCGGCGCATCGACGAAGTCCCACACGTGCTGGTGCTGGTCGTTAAGGTAGCCCAGCCCCGAGAAGAAGCGGCCGAATTTCGGCGCGAGGCCATTGCCGGCGCCGGTGTACAACCCGTACGCTTCTTCGACCGACAGCGTGTTCTCCGGCGTGAGCGACACGATGAGGTTGCCGTAGAACTTGTCGTCGACGCTGGCCGAGATCGCGAGCTCGGATTCGCCGAGGCTGAATCCGCGCTTGCCCGGCGCGATGTCGCCGCTGGGTGCGAATCCGCTCAGGGCGTATTTGTTCGGGTCCTGCGAGAAATTGCCATAAGTCCCTTGCAGCACCGCCGAGATCGCGGGATTGAAAGCCGCAATGCCGGCGGCGGTTGAAGATGCAGGCGCGGGGGCCGCTGCAACCGGCGCGGGTGGCGGCGCTGCGGGCGGCGCGGTCGCGGCCGCGCCAGGCGGTGACGTCGTGCGCGCCTCGGCGTCCTTCAGGCGCTGCTCGAGGGCCTGGATGCGCGCTTCGTAGTTTTCCTTCAGCTGCCGAATCTGGTCGCGGATGTCCGCGAGATCGGCATCGCTTGCTGCCACCGCCAGGGTCGGCGTGAGCAGCGCCAGCGCCAGTGCGCCGGACGCCCAGAACGAATTGGACACGTTGATGCTCCTCGGGTCATGCCATGCAAAGTGCCGTCATCGACGACGGCACGCCATGCGGACGCTAGAGGAGCGAGGGAGGGGCGCGGCTGGAGTAGTACGACGGCGCAGCGAGATGCCGGAACGCGACCGCCGGGTGGAATCGATCGCCGACGACCGCGACTGCGGCAACGGCGGCATGGCTGTTAACAGCGGTCGACGTGCCGCCTGCCAGCAGCGCGCACTCCAGGCATGGCGCATCGGCGATCGGCGCCTGCAACCCCGTGTCCTGGCGGGCATGCAAAAGACTGCCCAGGTGCTGCAACGCGTGCACCTGCACCTGCTGCTGCATGCCGAGCAGCAACAATGCAAAGAGCAGCGCGACGAACGGGCGGTGTCTGGCGGCGATCAAGTGATCGATACTAAATAGGCGGACGGATCGATTCAGTCTAACCCGAAACGATCGCGCCGCAAAACGGCCGGACTACATCGTGTGCGACGCAAACGTCGGCGCCAGCACTTCCAGCGCGTCGAGCTTGGTCGACGGTTCCTTGATGGTGATTCGCCACAGGGTGCGCGGATCGTCGGGGTCGGTCAACGTCGCAGAATGCAGCAGCGACGCGTTGTCCCAGATCAGGACATCGCCGGGCTGGTAGGCATAGCTGTGCACGTATTTCGGCTGCGTCGCGTGCGCAGCGAGTTCGTCGAGCAGCGCCAGCGCTTCGTCGCCGGGCATGCCGACGATGCCATACGAACTGCCCGATACCGCATAGAGCGCCTTGCGCCCGGTGACCGGGTGCGGACGTACGATCGGGTGAGTGATCAGCGGCATCTTCGCTTTCTGCTCATCTGTCAGCGGCGAGGCTGCCGTGCGGCTCATTTCGTCGGCAACCTTGCGATTGCCGTAGTGATGGATCCCGACCAGCGTTTCGATGCGCTTTTTCATCGCCTCGGACAGCCCGTCATACGCGGCATACTGGTCGGCAAACAGCGTGTTGCCGCCGACCTTGGGCACCTCGATCGAGTAGAGCATGGTCGCGCGCGCCGGCACCTGCAGGTACGAGTAATCGGTGTGGAAGTACGAGCCCGCGTCGGCGAGTCCGATCGGCTGTCCATCGCGACGGCGATTGGACAGGATGAGGATGTTGGACTCCTCGGGATGATGGAACTGGTCGATGACGTGCGGCTCGGGCGGACCGAAGCGACGCGCGAAGGCGACATACTGGGTAGGCGTCAGCCGCTGGCCGCGCAGCGCCAGCACCTGGGATGCGAAAAACAGGCGCTCGATGTCGTCGAACGCCGCTTGCGAGAGTGGTTGCGCGAGGTCGATTCCCGTCGCCTCGGCTCCGAACCCGTCAGGCAATGGCCTGGTCTGCATGGCACGCCTCCTACTTGAGGAACTCGGGCCGCAGCAGGCGCGGCAACAGCAGCGGAATCTCCGGCCAGACGACCATCGCCGCCAGCACCGCCAGCATCGGCACGAGCATGATCATCGTGTCCTTGAGCGCGAAACGCAATCGGACCTTGGCGATGGCACACGAAATCATCAGGCACAGCCCGTACGGCGGTGTGACCAGACCGAACGCGAGCGCCACGATGCTGATGATCGCGAACGACACGGGATGCATCTGAACCGATGCCGCCAGCGGCTGCAACGTGGTGCCGACGATGATGATCGCGGGGATGGCGTCGAGGAAGCAACCGACGACGAGGAACACGAACACGATGAAGAATCCGACGCCGATCTGGCCCAGTCCCCAGGACGTGACGTTCTCCAGGAGCGCCTTGGGAATCTGGAAATAGGCAAGCAGCCAGCCGAACACCGACGCCGTGCCGACGCAGAACAGCGCGATCGCCGACAGCTTGCCGGTCTCGAGCAGGCAGTCCCACAACTTCTTCGCGTCCATCTCGCGATAGAAGAAGATCGACAGCACCGCGGCATACAGAACCGCCGCCGCTGCAGACTCGGTGGAAGTGAACCAGCCCAGCAGAATGCCGCCGACGATGATGAATGGAGTCATCAGCGCCGGGACCGAAACCAGCGCCGCGGTTACGAACTCCCTGAACGTCGCGCGCGGATAGGTCGGGTAGTGGCGCACCTTGGCATAGACGTGCACGGTTGCCATCTGCGCCAGCCCGATCAGCAGGCCGGGGATCACTCCGGCGAGGTACAACGCTCCGATCGACACCTGCAATACGCCGCCCCAGACCACCATCAGGATCGACGGCGGGATGATCACCGCGAGCACCGCCGACACCGCCGTGATCGCGATCGAGAACGACAGGTCGTAGCCCTCCTTGACCTGCGCTTCGATGAAGATCTTTCCCTGGCTCGCCGCGTCGGCGGTCGACGACCCGGAGATGCCGGCGAAGAACACCGAAAGCAGCACGTTGATCTGCGCCAGCGCGCCCGGAAAATTGCCGACCATCGTCCGCGACAGTGTGACCAGCCGATCGGTGATGCCGCCTACGTTCATGAGATTGGCGGTCAAAAGGAAAAACGGCACCGCCAGCAGGATGAACGAGTTGTACGCCTTGAAGGTCGTGTTGAACACGACCATCGGCGAGAGTCGCGGTTCGATGAACAGCACCGGCAGACAGGCGAGGCCGAGCGCGAATGCCACGGGCACGCGCAGGATCATCAGCAGGAAGAACGCGCCGAAGAGCCACATCGCCGCGACCGCCGGCGTGAGGGCCGCGCCTGTCATACCACGCTGCCCTGCGCGAGCACCCGCGGTGGTGGGTCGTCCGGTCCGTGTCCGTGGCGCATGATATGCAGGTCCGCCAGCAGTCGTTCGCCGCCGAACAGCAACCACGTGACGCCCGTCAGCGGCCAGGCAATGAAGATCCAGGTCATCGGCAGATCCGCGAGTTCCGAAGTCTGGTCCCAGCCGAACTGCACGAACTTGATGCCGTACCAGACGAACATCAGCGCAAAGACGAGCACACACACCATAGAGACGATGCGCAGGATCGCGTTGGCCCGGGGTGGCAGCTCCGGCCACACGTCGACGTCGAAGTGAGTACCGTCGCGCACCGCGATCATCGCCCCGAGCATCACCATCCAGATGAACAGGAAGCGCGCAAGTTCCTCGGTCCAGATCCAGGCCGGAATGAGCTGAGTGAAGCGCGAAATCATCTGGATCGTCACGGGCACCACCAGAATTCCCACGCTTGCGCCCAGCAGCAAGTTGAGCAGGCGATAGTACGCATCGATGAGGCGGCGCATGCGATCTCCAGGCGGAACGGCAAAAGAAGTCCGGCGGAGACGTCGCCTCCGCCGGACGCAGAACGGACCAGCAGCTACATCGAATTGATCTTGTTGTAGATGGCGTCCGCGCCGATTTCCTTCGCGTAGTCGGCCATCACCGGATCGGCGAGCTTCTTCATCTGCGCGCGATCGGCGAACGGGATCATCTTGAGCTTGCCTGCCGCTTGCATCGCTTCGAGCTTCTTCTGGTCTTCGCCCGACTCGATCTGGCGCCCGTAGATTCCCGCTTCCTTGCCGGCCTTGAGGATCGCCGCCTGCAGATCGGCGGGCAGCTTCTTGAAGGTCTTGCCCGAGAAGCAGATCGGCCGGATGGTGATGGCGTGCTGCGTCATGTTGAGGTTCGGGCCGACTTCGTAGAACTTCATCGCCTCGACGCCGGCCGCTTCATTCTCGCCGGCGCTGATGACGCCGTTCTGGATCGCGTTGTAGATCTCGTCGTAGGCGATCACCGTCGGCGACATGCCGACCGCGGCGAAGGTCTTGCTCCAGATCGGCGCGCCCTGCACGCGGACCTTGAGGCCCTTCATATCGGCCAGGTTGCGCACCGGCTTGTTGGCGAAGATGTTGCGCGTGCCACCGCCGGCGAAACCGATCAGCATGACGTCGCCCTTTGCGGACACTTCGTCGGCAATCGGCTTCAAGGTGTCGGCGTCGAGCACCTTGTTCCAATGGTCGAGATCGCGGAACAGGAACGGCGCGTCGATGAACGGGGCGGCCTTCGAGAACGTCGACATGTGCGCGGGCGACACGATCCCGTAGTCGACCGAGATGCCCTGGTTCATGAAAGCGAAGTAGTCCTTCTCCAGCCCCAGCTCGCTGTTCTTGTGCAGCACGAAATTGATCGGCTTGCCGTAGTACTTCGCGGTCAGCTCCTGGAATTTCACCAGCGCACGATTGAAGGCGTGGTCGTCGTTGAACTGCACCGCGCCGTGCAGCGTGATGGGTTGGGCAAAGGCATTGATGGAAAGTGCAAGGCCTGCGACAGCCATGGAACGCGCGAGGGCGCGAATAAGTGCAAACATGGTCTCCTCCTGGAGGTGGTGTTCCAGACGCGTTCGCGGCGTCCTCGAAAAGGCGGCGTCCGCGTTGCGCATCGACCACCTGGTACGGTGGTCTGACCGCATTCAACCTTGTCGCGTGGTCGCTGTCAACGACGGCGCATGCGTGGTACGCCAGGCCCGTGCCCCTTCGCTCCGGCACTGTTTGTGTACAATGCTTCGCGATGAAACGCCGTTTCCGCCGCTGGATCGCAATCGCTGCCGGCCTGCTGCAGGCGCTCGCGCCATTCGCCGCATACGCGGCGACACAGCCAGGCAGCGGTCCGGGCGATGTCTGTACGGTGGCCGGCAGGACGCAGGCGACGCAGCTGGACAGGCGCTTGCCCGCGACCGCGCCGGTCGCGCCCGGCGACCATCGGCCGATGGCGCATTGCGCGTACTGTCCGGGTGGATCCGCGGCGGCGGCTGTATTGCCGCCCGTCGCCGCGCCGGCGTTCGAACCCTCGGTCGGCGCGGTTCTCGCGCCGATGCCAGAGCGCACTGCAGTCGCGGCTGCGCCTGTTCTACTCCCGCCTTCGCGCGGTCCTCCCGCGTCCACATTCCCGGTCTGAACCACCGACGCGCGCTTCTGAGCGACGTCGGCGGGTAGTCGTGCATCGCGCGGTGTTTGGCGCGGTGCCGGGTTTCTGGAATGACGCGAAGGATCCGCAGCATGAAAACAGCTCTTGCGTTCGCCACACTTTGTCTCGTGGCCGGTGGCGCCACGGCCCACGAATACACGCTGAAATCGCTTTCGATCGATCACCCGTTTGCGCGGGCAACGCCGCCGGGGGCGAAGACTGGCGGTGCATTCTTTGTCGTGGAAAACACCGGCAAGACCTCCGACAAGCTGATCGGGGTCGCCTCGCCCGCCGCGGGCGGCACCGAAATGCACGAGATGGCCATGGATGGCGGAGTCATGAAAATGCGCGCCATTACGGCGATGGATGTTCCTGCCGGCGGCAAGCTGGAGCTCAGGCCGGGCGGCTATCACGTGATGATGTTCGACCTCAAGCAACCGCTGAAGCCCGGCGACAAGGTGCCCCTCACCCTCACCTTCGAGAAAGCCGGCTCGATCCTGGTTTCCGTCGATGTCGAAGCCATGGGCTCGACGGGCGGCCTGCCCCACAAGCAATAGGGACGAACATGATTGCATTGCACCGTGTGTTGACCGGCGTGATCGTGCTCGTCGCATGTGCGCAGGCGAACGCCCACTGCGTCGTCGGCGCGCGATTTTTTCCGGCGACGCTGACCATCGACGATCCCTGTGTGGCCGATGAACTTGCCTTCCCGACCCTCGCGAGCTTCAAGAACGGCGACGACCCATCGACCCGGCAATTCGACGTCTCGGCGGAGTTTTCCAAGCGCATCACCGACAAATTCGGCTTCTCAATCGGCACCGCGTGGACCCAGCTCAGTCCGGCCGGCGCTTCGCGTGTCTCTGGATTCCAGAACCTCGAAGCCAGCCTGCAGTACCAGTTTCTGACCGACGCCGCGCGGGAGTCGGTGATGTCGGGCGCGCTGGTGGTTGAATTCGGACATACCGGCAGCTCGAAGATCGGTGCCGAATCGTTCAGTGCCTACACGCCGACGCTGTACCTCGGCCAGGGCTTTGGCGGCTTGCCGGACAACATGAACTTGGCACGACCCTTGGCGTTTACCGGGCAACTCGGCTATTCCATCCCCAGCAAGTCGTCGATCACGTCGATCGATGCGGACAGCGGCGACACGATCATCGAGTTGAATCCGCGGTTCCTGACTTACGGCGGATCGCTGCAATACAGCATGCCGTATCTGAAGGCGAACGTCGTCGACCTCGGCTTGTCGGACTTCTTCAATCGGCTGGTCCCGATCGTCGAATTCCAATTCCAGACACCCGTGTCCAACTACCACGGGTCGGGAATCGGGACGACGGGGACCGTTAGCCCGGGAGTCATCTGGGTGGGCAGGAATTTTCAGGTCGGTATCGAGGCGATCATTCCCGTCAATCGCGCCAGCGGCACCGGGGTGGGCGTGATTGCACAACTGCATTTGTACCTCGACGATCTGTTCCCGAGCGGCATTGGCAAGCCGATTTTCAGCAGTTCGATGGTGTCAGCGAAGTCGCCGCTGGGTAACTGACGTGCGCATCGCCCGGGTTGCGGCAGTTGCAGCGGTGTTGGCGCTTCATGCCGGCGCCGCCGTCGCGCACGCGTTTCTGGACAATGCCGAGCCACGCGTCGGAAGCAACGTTCGCACTGCGCCTACTGTGCTTGTGTTGCAGTTCACGCAGGATCTCGAGCCGGCATTTTCCACCGTTACGATCACCGATGCTGCCGGTCAACGCGTGGACGCGGGCAAGCCCAGTTTCAACGGCAACGTGATTCGCGTGCCGTTGCGTGCGATTGGCGCAGGGCGGTATCGGGTGACGTGGCGTGTGCTGTCGGTCGACACGCACAGCACCGAAGGCGCGTTCAGTTTCGGCGTCGAAACCCCCTGAGCACGCGCGCGGCGACTGACCGGGCGGAGAACGATTGAGTGATTTGCTGATCGCGGTCCGCGCGACCCACTTTGCTTCGAGCATTGTGCTCGCCGGCACGCTTGTCTTCGACGCCTGCGTCGTCGGACCGGCATTGCGGCGCGCGCGGGCGCAACTGTCATTCGATACGTGGCGGCCTTGTTGGCTGCGTGTTGCTTGGACCAGCCTAGGGGCGGCGGTGCTGTCCGGAGTCGCGTGGCTGCTCATCACCGCCGCCGATATCGGTGGCCAATCGCTTGCGGACATTTTCTCCGGCGACATCGTCTGGCGCGTGCTGGCACACACCCGTTTCGGAGCGGATTGGAATGCGCGTCTGGCGATGGCCTTGCTGCTGGCGGGCGGTTTGGTCGCGACTGCGCGACGACACGCCGCTTCCCGCAATTGCCTGCCCGCACTGCTGGCGACGCTGGCGTTGCTATTCCTCGGCAGTCTCGCCTGGTCGGGGCACGCATCGGGAACGCCCGGGCTTGCCGGCAACGTGCACGTTGCGGTCGACGCATTGCATCTCGTCGCGGCGGGCGCGTGGCTCGGAGGTCTGCTGCCACTCGCGCTGCTCTTTGCCGCCGCGCGCGGCGCCACCGATCCAGCCGTTGCCTCCGTCACCCGCGCTGCCACCCTGCGCTTCTCGACGCTCGGCGTGATTGCCGTGGGCACATTGCTGGCGACAGGTTCGGTCAACACCTGGTTGCTGGCTGGCAGCGTGCAGGCCCTGCTCGCAACCGACTACGGCCACTTGCTGTTGTTGAAGATGGCCCTTTTTGTCGCGATGGTATGCATTGCGCTGTTCAATCGTCTGCGTCTTACACCTCGCCTCTCGATCGAGCGCGATGCCGCCAGTGCCCGGCGCCAGCTCCAGCGCAATTGTCTGGTCGAGGCCGCCATTGGACTGGTGATCCTGGTGATCGTCGGAGCGCTTGGCACCCTGCCGCCAGGGTTGCACGCGATGCCTTCAGTCCACGTGCATGAGATGTAGCAAGCAAGCGACACGCGATTGACGGCCCGATCGTGGTCGCGTCGCTGTGGCAGAATCGACATCGTGGATATATCGCAATCTGTTGGAAACATGCGCCAGTCGAGCGACGCAGAAGCTTGGTTGCGCCGGCAGCCTGGCCATGCGCGCGCGGTCGCGCTATGGCTGCTCGTTTGCTGCGCGCTGGTGTTCGCGATGATCATCGTCGGCGGGGTGACGCGTCTGACCCATTCCGGCCTGTCGATCACCGAGTGGCAGCCGATCGTGGGCACACTGCCGCCACTGACCACGGCGGACTGGAACGAAGCCTTCACCAAGTATCAGGCGACCCCGGAATACGCACAGGTCAATCGCGGCATGACGCTGGACGCATTCAAGAACATCTTCTGGTGGGAATATTTTCACCGCCTGCTCGGTCGCGCGATCGGAGTGGTGTTTTTCGTGCCGCTGCTGTGGTTTGTCGTGCGTCGCCGGATTCCACCGGGCTACCTGCCGCGCCTGATGGGCATCTTCGCGCTCGGCGGCCTGCAGGGGGCGCTCGGTTGGTACATGGTGCAAAGCGGCCTGGTCGACGACCCGCGCGTGTCGCAGCTGCGGCTCACCGCGCACCTCGGGTTGGCGCTGATCATTTTTGCCGCGATGTTCTGGACTGCGCTGTCGTTGCTGCGTCCAATGGCCCGACGCGGCGATGGAGCTTCGACCGGCCTCGCGCGGTTCGCCACCGCGCTTACCGTGGTGGTATTCCTGATGGCGCTCTCGGGCGGGCTGGTCGCGGGCATCCGCGCCGGATTCGCCTACAACACCTTTCCGCTGATGAACGGCCACATCGTCCCGCCGGAAATTCTCTCCATCGACCCGTGGTACCTGAATTTCGTCAACAACATGGCGACGGTGCAATTCGATCACCGGGCGATCGCGCTGCTGCTGTTCCTGTTGATTCCGCTCTACGGGTGGCGCGTGAAGCGCACACCGGCAGCCGGTATCGCGACCCGCCGAGCGGTGGTGCTGCTGCTGATAATGCTCGCGATCCAGCTCGCTCTGGGCATTGCGACCCTGTTGCTGGTGGTGCCTCTCGCATTTGCAGCGGCACACCAGGCTGGCGCGGTGCTGCTGTTCGCGGCGGCGCTCAACGCCGCGCACGCTGCTCGCGCGCAGCTTTGAGTCGCACAGATCGGATTTGCATTCGCAGGCCGACCGGCTCATCATTGCCGACCCTGTACGGAAGCCTATCGCCATGACCGAAGTGAACAAGCTCGACGAACCGCTCAACGACGTCGACTACGACGAGCTCGAAGTATTCCTGGGCTCAGGCTCGGTGCCGCAGGATTGCATGGACCTGGAGATGCTCGATGGCTTCCTGACCGCGACGGTCAGTGGTCCTGAAGTCATCCAGCCATCCGAATGGCTGCCCGTGGTGTGGAGCGACAGTCAGCGCACGGTGGCGCCCGCGTTCCAGAACAACGAGCAGGCGGAACGTATCCTGTCGCTGGTACTGCGGCTGCAGCAGAGCATTCGCAACACCCTGGCCGAATCGCCGACCCGCTTCAAGCCGCTGCTCTATCAATCCGAAGAGACTTTGCGCGAGGATCGCAGCCCGCCCGAGGCGAGTGCGTGGTGCGAGGGTTACATGACCGGCGTGCTGCTGCGCGAGGAATCATGGGAAGCGCTCTACGCCGAGGACATGACGCGCGACTGGATGCTGCCGATCGAGGCGCTGGCCTACGGCGACCACGATCCGGAGTATCTCGATTGGGTCGACAGCGAAGAAAAGCGCCTCGACATGATCGACGAGCTGCCGGTCGCCGCGGTGCTGATCTTCCGCTTCTGGCAGGACCGCAATCGCACCGACTCGCCCAATCGCGAGCAACGGCGCGCGCAGCGGCGCGAGGCGTCACGCAAGGGCCGGCAGCGACTCCACTGACAAGGCAGGATTCGACGGCGCCGGTCAGTGCGCAGCCAGCGCGGCGGCTGGCGCGAACAGGTACGAATCCATCGCCATCGCGCCGCCTTCGAAGCCGCTGACCACGCGCTCGACGCGCGCCCCGCTTCCCGCCGCGCCCAACGCGACGAACAGCGGCAGGAAATGCTCCTCGGTCGGATGCGCGCGCACCGCGTCGGGCGCCCGCTCGCGGTACTCGAGCAGCGCTTCCTCGTCGTGTGCTTCCAGCCGTTCGTTGACCCATTGCGCAAACGCTTCGGCGTAGCTTAGCGGTTGGGTTCGCGCCCGGTTGGTCATCCAGTCGCGCAGGTTGTGCGTGGTATGGCCCGACCCGATGATCAGCACGCCATCGTCGGCGAGCGGCGCCAGCGCGCGGCCCAACCGCAGGTGATGCGCGGTGCCGCGCTCCGGCTGCAGCGACAACTGCACCACCGGAATCGATCGGTCGGGATACATCCATTTCAGCGGCACCCACGTACCGTGGTCGAGTCCGCGACAGCCGTCGATGCCGGCCGCGATTTCGGCGCGCTTGAGCAGCGCCACGACTTCCGCGGCGAGCGCGGGCGCGCCGGGCGCGGGATACTGCTCACGGTAGAGTTCCTCGGGAAATCCGCCGAAATCGTGAATCGTCTGCGGCTTCGCGTTTCCGGTAAGCATCGGCACCGAGGTCTCCCAGTGCGCCGAAGCGACCAGCAGCGCGCGCGGCCGCGGCAGCGTGCGGCCGAGCTCCGCCCAAGCGTCGCTCGCCGCTCCTGGCTGCACAGCGTGCATGGGCGAGCCATGCGAAAGAAAGAGTGTCGGCAGTGGATTCATGTTTGTCGGCTCGATGCCACCGCGCGATGTTGGCGCGGTGGCGGTCGATTGCGAGTTCGCTCAGGCGGTGACTGCGTGCTTCACCAGTCCCTCGGCAATCATCGCTTCCCGCACTTTCGGCCGCGCCGCGACCCGCGCCTCGTAAGCGGCCAGAACCGGCCACTTGGCAAGGTCGATGCCGACGAAGGACGACCAGCGCATGACGGTGTAGAGATAGGCGTCGGCGACGGTGAACTGCTTGCCCATCAGGTAGTCCTTGCCCTTCAACTGTTCCGCCAGCCAGTCGTAGCGCTTGCCGATCTTCTCGATCAGGCTGGTCTTGTATTCGGCCGGTGTGGTCGGCACGAACATCGGCCCGTACTGCTTGTGCAGCTCGGAAGTGATGAAGTTGAGCCACTCCTGGAGACGATAGCGCTCAAGGCTGCCGGCTGCGGGCGCCAGGCCCGAACCCGGATTGCGGTCGGCGATGTACTGGACGATGGCGGGGCCCTCGGTGAGGCATTCGCCGCTGTCGAGTTCGAGCACCGGCACGTAGCCCTTGGCGTTGATGGTGTAGAAGTCGGTGCCGTCGTCGAGCTTGTGCGTCTTGGTGCTGGTCTTGACCGGCGTGAAAGCCAGGCCGGCTTCGAGCAACGCGATGTGCGGCGACAGCGAGCAGGCGCCGGGGGAGTAGTAGAGCTTCATGGCGATATCCTTGACGATTGAGGTTTTCGATCTGACGGTATCAGGCGCTTTGCAGCCCACGCCGATGGGCAAATTCGCGAGCTTCGGAGCGCAGCGCGTAGCGACCGCCGCCCAGCACCGCAACAACCACCGCAGCCAGCGCGAGGAACGCAGGATACTCCCAGCCACCGTTGGCCGAAGTGAACAGCCAGCCGTTTCCGGAGTGCACCCACAGGGCGCCGAGCAGCACCGGCAGCAACGCCAGTGCAACGACGCGGGTATAGACGCCGAGTATCAGCATTACGCCGCCGACGAGTTCGGCCGCGATGGTCACGTACGCAAACGCGCCGGGCAGGCCGACCGATTGGAAGAACTGGACGGTGCCCGGAACGGTGAACACGAAAATCTTCAACAGGGCGTGTGCGACGAACATAACGCCGAGCCCCACGCGCAGGATGGCGGCGGCGATGTGAGTCTGATGCGATTCGTTCATGATCCTTTTCCATTGAGAGCGCCGTCGTGGCGCGGTGATCGAACAATAAGCCTTGCGCGCTACGGGATAAATAGTGCTGGAGTTGAATAACTATTGCGTGATATGCAACAATGTTCACGCTCATGGACCGCTTCCATGCCATCACCGCCTTTGCCCGCGTTGTCGAGTCCGGCAGCTTCGTCGGCGCCGCCGAACGGCTCGACGTGTCGGTTTCCGCAGTATCGCGGCAGGTGTCCGAACTCGAAGCGCATCTCGACGCGCGCCTGCTCAACCGCACGACGCGGCGACTGTCGCTGACCGAAAGCGGCCGCGTGTTCTACGAGCGCTGCGTCCAGCTGCTCGCGGACCTCGAGGAGGCCGAGCAATCCGCGGGCGCGGGCACCGTTGCGCCGCGCGGTACGCTGCGGCTGACCTGCGGCACCACCTTCGGCACGCGTTACCTCGCGCCGGCGATCGCGGAGTTCATGGTGCGCTATCAGGACATGCGCTTCGACGTCGAACTTTCAGATCGCGCGACCGATCTGGTAGACGAGGGATTTGACGCGGCGGTGCGTATCGGTGCGATCGGCAGTCAGAACCTGGTGGGCAAGAAAATCGGCGAAATGCGCATCGTCTGCTGCGCATCACCCTCGTATCTCGCGCTGCGCGGCGCACCGCGCACCCCGGAGGAACTCGTTGCGCACGCCTGCATGACCTACGAGTACCTGCCGGTGAAGAACGTGTGGCCGTTCCGCGACCGGGAAGGACGCGATCGAAGCGTTCGCGTCAGCGGGCCGGTGCACGCCAGCAGCGGGGAGTTCTTGGTGACGCTGGCGGCGGAGGGTGTCGCCATCGCGCTCGAACCGGACTTCATTGTCGGACCGCTGGTCCGCGCCGGCAGACTCGTGCCGATCCTGCGCGAGTTCGCGCCGGCGCCGGCGAACATCTCTGTCGTCTATCCCAGCCGGCGCCACCTTTCGGCGAAGGTTCGCGCCTTCGCCGACTTTCTGGCAGTGCGCTTTGCGGTTCCGGAGTGGGGCCTCGACCTGCCAGCGGCGCCAGCGAGGAAGTCCCGCGGCGCGAAGTGAGCGACGCGCCGTCGCGCGCGGGATTCAGCCGAGCTTGATCTTGCCGCCACCCACGGGCGGCAATCCCGCGCCGAGTCCGGGCGTCTGCCCTGGAACGAGGATCGACGACGACTGCTGCCTGCGCATTTCCTGCAATTCGCGCACCGCGTTCTCGATGCCTTCCTTGGCGGCTTCGCCGTATTTCTGCACCGCCTCGCCGAGACTTTTTCCGTCGATCTCGAAGCTGATCGGGATCGGACCCATGTTGGTCATGATTTGCGCTTCGCCGACATAGATTGCCGTGCGCGTCTGGTCGGGACCGCCGTCGCGGGTGACCGGCGTCAGTACCCGGATCGTACCGGCAGCGCGGTCGGTGTAGATCTCCTCGCGATAAAGCGACGTAGCGTCCATCTTTGCGTCGATGCCGCGGCCTGTGGACTCGGTTGCCATGAGCGTGCTTCCTTCGGATGGGATTCAGCCGCCTAGGATACCAAATAATCCGTGGCCGCCGGACGCGCTCCCGTCGCGAGAAACAGCTGCACGGTGTGGATATTCACGCCGCGCGGTGCTAATTTCCAAGTTAGTGTTGTCGACCGAAATCGCGCTGGAACGTTTAGCGGGTTGAAGCGTCGAAGTAAGGAGGATTTCCATGAAGAAACTAATAGTTACAATTATCGCGGCAACGTTTGCGGTGACCAGCGCCGGGATGGCGGCGGCGCAATCCCGAGGCGGTGGTGGCGGTGGTGGTGGCGGCGGCATGCGCGGCGGCGGCGGCATGGGCGGCGGCTGGGGTGGCGGATCTTCCGGCGGCAGCTGGCACGGCGGTGGCGGCAGCTGGAACGGCGGCGGCTGGCATGGCGGTGGCGGCAGCTGGAACGGCGGTGGCTGGCATGGCGGCGGCGGCAGTTGGAACGGCGGTGGCGGCAGCTGGAATGGTGGCGGCTGGCACGGCGGCAGCAACTGGAACGGTAACGGCTGGCATGGCGGCGGCTGGAATGGCTGGCACGGCAGCAGCTG
Organism: uncultured beta proteobacterium; assembly: GCA_963741315.1. Classification (GTDB taxonomy): domain Bacteria; phylum Pseudomonadota; class Gammaproteobacteria; order Burkholderiales; family Casimicrobiaceae; genus PALSA-1003. Next base: position 36,406 of record CAVUHK010000001.1, on the reverse strand, counting down.
GAATGGAGGCTGCTGGAACTGCGGCTGGCGCGGCGGTTGGGGTTGGGGTTGGAGCAATGCGGGCTGGGGCTGGTGGGGCTGGCCGGCAGCAAGCTTCTGGTGGGGAGTTCCTGGCGCGTGGTGGTGGCCAGGGGTCAGTCCGGTATGGAGTCAGCCCGTGCAAACGGTATCGTTCGACTCGAGTCCGATGGTTTTTATTCAGCGTGACCAGCCCGCGACGCCGCCGCCCGCAGCTGCGACGGTGCAACCGTGGTCGGGTCGTGGCGAATATCTGTATTACTGTCAGGATCCTGCGGGTTTCTATCCGCAGGTGCCGCTGTGCGCCATGGGGTGGTTGAAAGTCGTGCCGGAGGGCGCAGCAGCACGACCGGCGCCGATCCCGCAGTATCCGCAATGAACCACGGGAGCAAAGTGTGAATACGCGAATCCGGACCATCGCGGTGGTGGCGCCTGCGCTTCTGGTCGCCGCTTGCGTGACGGTGCCTGCCGGTCCGACCGTCATGGTCCTGCCGGGAACGAGCAAAACTTTCGAGGCCTTCCAGGCCGACAACTATGCGTGCCAGCAATTCGCGCAGGCCGAACTCGGGCTGGGCGCGGTCGCGCCCGGGCAGCAGCAGGTGATCGACCAGAATGCCGGCAACGCTGCGGCGGCGGCGACGCTCATCGGTGCCGCGGCCGGCGCGGCGATCGGCGCAGTGACCGGACAGGCGGGCGCCGGGGCGGCCATCGGCGCCGGCACTGGCCTGCTGTTCGGCAGCGCCGCGGGTGCGAACGCCGCAGGTTACAACAGTTATACGACGCAGCGCCGCTACGACAACGCGTACCTGCAGTGCATGTACGCCAAGGGCAACCAGATCCCGGTGCGCGCCTCGTCGCGCGCGGGGTAGTTTTTGTAGCGGCCTCCTAGAACTCGCATCGTGACTTCGTTGCGTTGGCGTGTCGGCCGCAGCGTCGACTCGCTCTGGCGTCGATCCCGCGCTATCGCGCGGGGCCCCTCGCCGCGTAGCTCGCGCCGCTACTTCTGAAGCACCCACTTCCCGTTCTGAATCTGCACCATCACTCGGGCGCGTGAATCGAGCCCAAGATGATCGGTCTTGCTCATCGTCACCGAGCCGTTGGTGACGTCGAAGCCCTTCGTGGCTTCGAGCGCTTCGCGCAGCGCGCGACGGAATTCGACCGTGCCCGGCTGACCGGCTTTAAGCGCCACAGGGATCGCGTTGGCGAGAACCAGGCACGCGTCCCAGGTATACGAACCGAATGCCGAGACGCTGCCCGCGCCGTGGGTCGCCTCGTAGAGCTTGGTGTATTCCTCCGCGCGTTTTTTTGCGGGATGCGAGTCCGGAAGCTGATAGGCGACGATCACCGGACTGGCCGGCACGAAGGCGCCTTCGACATCCTTGCCGCCGACGCGCAGGAAGTCGTTGTTCGCCACTCCGTGATTGAAGTAGACCTTGCCCTTGTACCCGCGCTCGGCCAACGCCGCCGCCGGAAGCGCGGCGGGCGTACCCGAGGCGCCGATGACAATCGCGTCGGGCGCGGCGCTGATCAGCTTCAGCGCCTGTCCGGTGACGCTGGTGTCCTTGGGTGCGAAGCGCTCGTTGGCCAGCAGCGGGATGTTGCGCAATTTCGCGGCCTTGTCTATTTCCGCAAAGAACGCTTCGCCAAGCGCGTCGTTGAAGCCGATGTAGCCAATCGTCTTCACGCCGTTGCTGCCGGCGTGTTCGAGAATCGCGCCGGCCATCATCACGTCGGTTTGGGGAGTCTTGAACGACCACGCTTTCTTGGCATCGACGGGATCGATGATGCGTATCGACGACGCCAGCGACACCGTTGGCGTTTCCCCTTCCGAGAAGACGTCGATCATCGCCAGCGAATTCGGAGTCGTGGTCGACCCGATGATCGCGTCGACCTTGCTCTCGCTGATCAGCTTGCGGGTGTTCTGCACCGCGCTCGTGGTGTCGGTGGCGTCGTCGAGCACGATGTACTCGATCGTCTTGCCGCCGGCCGTCTTGGGACAAAGCGGTATCGTGTTCTTCTCCGGAATACCCAACGATGCCGCCGGGCCTGTTGCCGAGACCGTTACTCCGATCTTTACTTGTGCCAGCGCGCCGGCGCCTAGCGTTGCGCATGCAATGGCCAGCGCGCATTGGACAAAAGGTTTGTTCATCACTCCTCCTTGGATATGAGCCCGCACATGATAGCGGAAGCCCAAGCCGCGTCGAACGCGGCGCCGGCTTTGCCGCATAATCGGCGTCCAGCCGGTGACTGCCGGCACGCTGACTGAGGCCCCTGCGGACGATGAAGACCCGTTTATCGCGACATCTGGGCGCGCTGGCAATGGCACTCGCGCTCGCCGTGGCCAGCGCTGCGTTCGGCGCCGATCCGAACAAGATGTTGCGAGTGGCGAGTTTCGACATCGAAACGCTCGACCCGCAGCGGATCAACGACGATCCCTCGTCGCAGGTCGCCGCCGCGATCTTCGAGGGCCTCTACGACTGGAGCTACCTCGGCACGCCGCCCCACATCGTCGCCGTGTCGGCGACCGCGCTGCCGGAGATCAGCGATGGAGGCCGCACCTGGACCATGCGCCTCGAGCCCGGCATCCGATTCACCGACGACCCCGCGTTCGGCGGCAAGCCGCGCGAGCTCGTCGCCGAGGACATCGTCTACTCCATGAAGCGCGCGCTCGACCCGACGCTCAAGCGCGGTGGCAACGCCGCGGTCACCGACGTCGTCGTCGGCGCCCGGGCGGTGGTGGAAACAGCCGAGAAAAAAGGCCGCTTCGACTACGACCAGGTCATCGAAGGGCTGCGCGCGATCGATCGCTACACCGTGCAGATACGCCTCGCGCAACCGAATTATCCGGTCATCGAAAGCTTCGTCACCACGCCGGCGGTCGCGCGCGAAGTGATCGAGGCGGCGAACGGCGACGCGCGTACCCGGCCGGTGGGAACCGGTCCGTACGTGCTACGCGAGTGGCTGCAGGGATCGAGGGTCGTTCTGGAAGCCAATCCCCACTACCGGAAAATCGCCTTCCCGCCGAGCAACGATCCGGGCGATGCCGAACTGGTACGCAGCATGCAGGGTGTCGCGCTCCCGCAAATCGGCGTGGTCGAGATCAACGTCATCGACGAGGAGCTGACGCGTGTGCTGCAATTCGACCGGGGCAGGCTCGACTACGTGGTGCTCACCGGTGTTGCGGGCGCGCGCGCGGTCAACAACGGCGGCAAACTGAGGAAGGAGTACACCGAGCGCGGCGTAATGCGCCGGGCCTATCCCGAGCCCTATGTTGACTCGCTGTTCTTCAACATGAAGGACGCGACGGTTGGCGGCATGGAACTTCCTCAGATCGCGCTGCGTCGCGCGATGGCGCTGTCGATCGATCGCCAAGCGTGGGTCGACGTCGTCTACGCTGGCCAGGGCGGCGCCGCCAACCAGGTCGTGCCGCCGACAGTGGCCGGCCACATCGCCGGTCTGCCGACGGCCGATCACGATCCGCGGCTGGCCAACGCGCTGCTCGACAAGTTCGGCTTCGACAAGAGGGACGGCGAAGGTTACCGGCAGATGCCCGACGGCAAGCCGTTGTCCATCACCGTGACGCTGCGCATCGCGCCTGCGACGCGCGACCGGCAAACGCTGCTCAAGAAGAACATGGATGCGATCGGCATTCGCCTGAACTTCAAGGTCACGATGTTTCAGGAATTGCTGAAGGAATCCACTGCGGGAAATTACCAGGTGAACGCCTTCGTGATGGGCGGATTGCCGACGGCGTATGGCGTCACCAACCAGTTCTACAGTCGATCGCCTCCCACCACCAATTCGACACGCTTCAGCATGCCGCGCTACGACCAGGCGTTCGAATCGTATATCGGGGGCGGCGACGATGCGGCACAAGCGGCGTCGGTCGCGGCGATGAACGCGTTGCTGCAATACTACGTGCCGATCATCCCACTGGTGTTCCGCACCGAGAGCGAACTGGTCCAGCCTTGGTTGAAGGGCTTCGCGCCGCCGGTGTTCACTTCGTATTTCAAGTACCTCGACATCGACCTCGACGCACAGCGGGCCGCGTCGCGATAGCACTTCCTGTCGTTCACTCGACGCGCGCAGGCAGGCGCTGGAAGCCGCGAAAGCGCGCTCGCAGGTCGCGCACCGGGGCGCCGTCGAGCGCGTAGTCCGGAAAACGGACGAGAAATCGCGCGAGCGCAACGCGCGCCTCCAGCCGCGCCAGGTTGATCCCAGCGCAGGTGTGGATGCCGAAGCCGAAAGCGAGTTGCCGGTTCGGCTCGCGCGCGATGTTCATCGTGTCTGGATAGGGAAACTGCGCGGGATCGCGATTCGCGCCGCCAATGCAGATGGTGATGCGCGAGTCGGGCGGCAGGCGCACGCCGCCGACGACCACGTCCTGCGTCGTGATCCGGTTACCGAGCTGGACGGGACTCTCGTAGCGCAGGAATTCCTCGACCGCGACCTTCATTCGCTCGACGTCGCCGGCCTGCGCGATGAGCTGCGCCTTCTGCTCCGGAAGGCCGCTCAACGCGTGTAGCGTATTGCCGATCAGATTGGTGGTCGTTTCGTGGCCGGCGTTGAGCAGGAAGATGCATTGGTGCAGCAACTGGTGCTCGAGCAACGGTTCGCTGCCGGCCTCGCCGACGATCAGGCGGGTGAGCACGTCGGTGTCGGGATTGCGCAGGTTCGCTCGTCGCTCGTCGACCAGCAACTTGAGGTACGCCAGCATTTCGGTGACCGCGCGATTGCCATTGCGCGCGCGTTCGGGTGTGAGCACCGGTTCGAGAGCCGACAGGATCGCCAGCGACCAGCCGCGCAGCGGACTGCGCGCGTCGGGCGCGATGCCGAGCAGATTGCCGATGATGCCGATGGGAATGGCGGCGGCGAAATCCTCGATGAGATCGACGTTGCGTTTTTGCGCGAGCCCGGCGAGGAGGCCATCGACCAGCGCCACCAGCCCGGGCTCCATCGCCGCGATGTGTCGCTGGGTGATCGCACCGACGATCGCCTTGCGCACGCGCGAATGCAGGGGAGGATCGTTGAAGATTAGGCTCGTGGTGTGGTGCTCGTAGAGCGGCGTCGCGCCGAACTTGGGTCCGAATTCCTTTTTCTTGTCCGAACTAAACAGCTTCGGATCGCGATACACCGGGACCACGTCGTCGAAACGGGTCAGGAACCACGAGCCGTCGGGCATTTGCTTCACCGGCGCGTGCTCGCGCAGGGCACGGTATGTAGGGTACGGATCGGCGTAGAAAGTCACCGGCAGCTCGGCCAGGTTGAAGCGGTCGGCGAGTTCGCGGGCTGCGGGCGAGAGCATGCGCGCATCATAGCGCGACCGGCCCCGACGCAAATCACGGCCGGCCGTCCCGCCTGGAGCGTCAACGATCGCGGGGAACCGACCGTTAGAATGAGGGTCTGTAACCCTGTGCCCGCCCATTGAAGTCCGGCCATCCAACCGCCCGCTCCTCCCCACCATGACACTTCGTACACCGCGCTCGCGCCGGCTCTGGATCTACGTCGCAGCCCTCCTGACGCTGATCGCGCTCGGCGCGGCGGGCTGCGCGAGCCTCGAGGTGAAGGAACGCGAACTGACCTTCCGCGTCGTGCGCGAGACCGCGAGCTGGTACAGCGGCATGCCCGCGGGCGTGCAGGAACTCGACCTGACGGTCGCCGCCGCGGACAAACCCCAGCAGATCCACGCCTGGTGGTGGCCCGCGGCCAATGCAGACGCACCGGCCGCGCTGTACCTGCACGGGTCGCGCTGGGACCTGACCGGTCAGCTCTTTCGCATCGAGCAGCTGCATTCGTTCGGATTCTCGGTGCTGGCGATCGACTATCGCGGCTTCGGCAAGAGCAGCGGCGACTTGCCCTCGGAGACGACCGTCTACGAAGACGCGCAGGTTGCATGGGAGCGGCTGGTGCAGCTTCAGCCCGATCCGGAACGGCGTTTCATCTACGGACACTCGCTCGGCGGCGCGGTCGCCATCGATCTCGCGGCCAGGATCAGCGGTTCGACTGCGTCGGCGCAAGGCGTCATGCCGCTGCGTGGGTTGATCGTCGAGTCGTCGTTCACCTCGCTAGCCGACATCGCGCGCGCGCTCACCGTATCGTGGCTGCCCGCGGAAACGCTGCTGTCGCAGAAATTCGACTCGGTGAGCAAGATCGCGCAGGTGCATGTGCCGGTGCTCATCGTGCACGGCTCGGGCGATCGCTACGTACCACCACGGTTCTCGCAGCTGCTCTACGACGCGGCGCGCGACCCGAAGCGCCTGCTGATGGTGGAAGGTGGCACGCACAACAACAGCATGCGTGAAGGCAACGCCGAATACCGGGCGGCGTTGCGCGACCTGTTCGGCGTCGGCGATGCCGCGGACCCGGCGCCGCAGGCGCGCAGCCCCCAGCGTACACGCGTTCCCGCCAGTTAGCGGCTGCTGGCACGTGCGGCGCCATTGCGGCGACCGCAGGCATCGGTCAAGATTGTGCGCGCGGCACCTTTGCTGCGCTGCCGCCGTAGCTTCCTCGGACCCTGCCATGACCGATGCACCACGTTTGAAGGCACCCCCCGGCGCCTGCGATACCCATATGCACATCTACGACGCGCGCTATCCGCTGTCGCCGTTGTGGACCGTGGTGCCCCCGGATGCGCCGGTGGAGAAATATCGCGCCGTACAGCAGCAGCTCGGACTCGCGCGCGCGGTCGTCGTCCAGCCCAACGCGTATGCGTTCGACAACGCCTGCACCGAGGAAGCCGTCCGCCTGCTCGGCGCCGGTACCCGCGGCATCGCGACCGTGCGCGCCGACGTCACCGACGGGGAACTCGATCGGCTCAACCGCGCCGGATTTCGCGGCGCACGCTGTTACATGCTCAAGGGTGGCCTCCTGAGCTGGGACGACGTCGATGCGATCGCCGCGCGCGTGCGGCCCTTCGGCTGGCACGTGCAGGTCCAGCTCGACGGTCGCGAACTCGCGCAGCACGAAGCGCGATTGCTGCGCCTGCCCGTGGAAGTCGTCATCGATCACAACGGCAAATTTCTCGAACCCGTCGCGGTCACGCATCCCGCCTTCGCGGTCCTGCTGAAATTGCTCGGCAGCGGCAGGTGCTGGGTGAAGCTGTCGGCGCCCTACGAAACCTCCAAGGTGGGCGCACCGCGTTACGACGATGTCAGCGCGCTTGCCCGCGCGCTGGTCGCGGCCCATCCCGACCGTTGCTTGTGGGCGAGCAACTGGCCGCATCCCGGCATCAATCCCGCGCCGCCCAACGCAGCCATGCTCGACCTGCTGCTCGACTGGGCCGACGACGTCTCGATCCGGAACCGGATATTGGTCGACAATCCGGCGCGCCTCTACGGCTTCTGAGCGCGCAGGAGCGCGGCGGCAATGGCTCGCACTGCCATGTCGCGTTGGATAGACTATCGAGCGTACCGCCTGCGCAGCAAATTGCCGTGCCTGCCGAATCCTCGCGACTGATCGCTCACCTCGACATGGACGCGTTCTACGCGTCGGTCGAATTGCTGCGCTATCCGGAGTTGGCCGGCCTGCCGGTGGTGATCGGCGGCGGCAGCGCGCATCGACCCGCGGACACCGTCGACCCCGCGACGGGCAAACCCGCACGCAAATTCACGCGCCTGCGCGACTACGTCGGACGAGGCGTCGCGACCACCGCAACCTACGCGGCGCGCGCGCTCGGAGTGAATTCGGCGATGGGCCTGATGAAGGCCGCGCGGCTCGCGCCCGATGCGATTCTGTTGCCTACCGATTTCGACGCCTACCGCCGCTGTTCGCGCGCGTTCAAGGCGGCGGTGCGCGCCATTGCGCCACTGGTCGAGGATCGCGGCATCGACGAGATCTACATCGACTTGACCGGCGTGAAGCTGCCCGAGCACGACGCTGCTGTCGACGATCCGGTCGAAGCGTGGTGGCGCGCGCGCGACGTCGCAAAGGCGATCAAGGACGCAGTGCGGGCTGCGACCGGCCTGTCGTGCTCGATCGCAGTCGCGCCGAACAAATTGCTTGCCAAGATCGCCTCCGAACTCGACAAGCCCGACGGCCTCACCATGCTAGCCGCCACGGACATTGGGCAGCGGATCTGGCCGCTCGCCGCGCGCAAGATCAACGGCATCGGCCCGAAGACCGCCGAGCGCCTCGAAGCACTCGGCGTGCACACCATCGGCGACCTCGCGCGCGCCGACTTGGGCTGGCTGATCGAACACTTCGGCGCGAGCCGCGGCGCATGGATGCACGACGCCGCACATGGCCGCGACGACCGGCCGATCGTGACCGAGAGCGAGCCGGTCAGCATCAGCCGCGAAACGACCTTCGATCGGGACCTTCACGCGGTTCGCGATCGCGCCGCACTGTCGGAGATATTCACCGACCTCTGCGTCGAGCTGGCCGGCGATCTGCAGCGCAAGGGCTACGTCGGCCGGACCATCGGGCTCAAGCTTCGCTACGATGACTTCCGGATCGTCACCCGCGACAAGACCATCGATACAGCGACGCACGACGCGCGCGTCATCCGCCGCGTCGCGGGCGAGTGCCTCAAGCGGGTGCCGCTGGAGCGGCGCATCCGGCTCTTGGGGGTGCGCGTCGGCAGCCTCGCGCATGCCGCGACCGCAACAGCAGACGCAGCGCCGGGCGAATCGCCTTCACTCTTCGAGTAGCGTAGTACAGTAGCGTCGTTGGGGCGCCATCGCCCGGGAGGATTTTCATGTCGCGCACTTTCGTCAAGTTGTTTGCCTGTATCGCGTCCATGCTGCTTTGCGTGCCTGTGTTGGCGCAGGACTACCCAACCCACGCGGTGAAGATCGTCGTGCCCTTCGCTGCCGGCGGCCCCGCCGACATCTACGCGCGCTTTCTGGCGCAGCGGCTGCAGGATGCACTCGGACAGCCCTTCGTGGTCGAGGATCGCCCCGGCGGCGGGTCGGTGATCGGCACCGATTCGGTCGCCAAGAGCGCGCCCGACGGCTACACGCTGCTGCTGATGTCCAACGCGCAGACGGTCAACGAGTCGCTGATGCCGAACAAACCCTACGCGCTGATGCGCGATTTCGTGCCCGTGTCGCCGATCAACTATTCGGATCTGGTGCTGGTCGTGCACCCTTCCGTGCCCGTTACGAATCTCGCTGAACTCATTGCGCTCGCCAAATCCAAGCCCGGCAAGCTCAACTACGCGTCATCCGGCCCCGGCACGCCGTATCACATGGCAGGCGAATTGTTCAAGGTGATGGCCGGCGTCGACGTCGTGCACGTTCCGTACAAGGGAAGTTCACAGGCGCGCACCGACCTGATCGGCGGACAGGTCGACATGATGTTCGACGCGGTCACGACCATGAGCGAGTTCTCGCGTGCCGGCAAGGTCAAGGCGCTGGCGACCACCGGCAAGGTACGCTCCTCGGTGTTGCCCAATGTGCCGACGCTGTCGGAAGCCGGAGTCGCGGGCTACGAAGCCGTGATCTGGCTTGGACTAATGGCGCCCAAGGGTACCCCGCCGGAAATTGTTCGCCGCCTCAATGCCGAAGTCGTCAAGATCGTCAACCGTCCCGATGTGCGCGACGAGTGGGCGAAGCAGGGCGCGGTGGCAATGGTCATGACGCCCGACGAATTTACCCGCTACATGAACGACGACATCGCCAAGTGGGAACGGATCGTGAAGATTTCCGGCGCGAAACCCGATCAATAGCGGCCCGGTGTCGCCAATGCATCTCGATCTGCTCAGCGGCGGCGCGGCGCGCGGCCTCGTCGACGCAGCGCAGAGCGAGTTCACCGCCGCCACCGGCTGCGCTGTGCGCGCGACTTTCAGCGCGGTCGGAGCGATGCAGGACAAGCTGCTCGCCGGCGAAGCCTGCGACCTGGTGATCCTCACCGCGCCGATGATCGACGCGCTCGCGCGCAGCGACCACGTGCTTCGCGATTCGGTCGCGCCGCTGGGTCGCGTCGCCACCGGCGTCGCAGTGCGCAGCGGCGCGGCGATTCCGGATGTGTCCGGCGGCGATGCTTTGCGGCAGACCCTGCGTGCCGCCACCAGCCTTTACGTGCCGGACACGGTGCGCTCGACGGCGGGCATCCACGTGCTGAAGGTGTTGCGACTGCTGGGCATCGATGCCGAGGTCGCCGCGCGCTTGCGCGAATTTCCCAACGGTGCGACAGCGATGAGCGAACTCGCGCGCTCGACCGATTCCGCCGCGGTCGGCATCACGCAGGTCAGCGAAATCATCGCCACGCCAGGCGTTGTCCTGGTCGCATCGCTGCCGGTGGGATTCGAGCTCGCGACGGTGTACTCGGTCGCAGTGTGCGCTCGCACTCGCGAACCGGAGCTGGCGCGCCGCTTTGCGCAACGGCTTGCGGGTCCGCACATGGCAGTGACCCGGGCGCGATGCGGATTCGAAGACTGAACTACGGTCCCTGGAGGGCCTTCCTCAACTCGCGCAGCTTGGCCTTCACGTGCGCCTCGTTGTCCGGCCCCATGCGCACCAGGACTTTTTGACCCGCCGAGAGTTCCTGCAGCGCGGGGTCGGCGAATTCGAACAGCACCTTCGGCTGTGTCAACGCCAGCGGCCCGGTGACGTCCGGCGCGGCGAGCAGGTTGTCGATCGCCTCGAACAGCCGGTCGTTGAAGTAGCGCGTCGGATAGCCCAGTTCGGAATAGGCAAGCTGGAACAGCGAGTAATGCTGCGCGTACATTGTTGCCAGTTTTTTGCTGTCCACGCTTTCGAATGCGCGCACATAGGGCGTATAGCGCGCCGCGTTGTCCGCGGCGATTACCAGGCTCGTGTCCTTGCCCGTCGTCTGCAGCGGCCCCGGAACCGCTTTCACCGGCATCAGCCGCTGCGCGACGTGCTTGCGCGGCAGGTTGTCGACCGTCGCGACGATGTGGCGCACGAGATCCTGCGGGATTACGAATTGCTCGAAGGTCGCCTTGCCCAGGACCTTCGAGAGTGCGCTGCCGATCGTCGGATCACTCTCGCCGAGGCCGGGCAGCGGCGCAGGCGGTGGCGCGACGGCAACAGGGTGCTCGATGCGCGGCGGTTCGACGGCGGCTTTGGGTTCTGGTGCCGCAGCGGTTGGCGCGGGCGCCGCGGGCGGCGGCTCGCTGCGAGCGCGCCAGACCAGATAGCCGCCGATGGCCAGCGCGATGATCGCGGCGAGGAGCAAAAGCAGCGTTGCGCGCGAAGGGGACGCGGCGGCTCGCGCAGGAGGGCGATCTTCTGCCGAAACCCGCAGCTCAGGCTCGCTCATTGCCGCGAGGTGGTGGTCACGACTTCGCGACTGCGTCGGGTGCCGTTCTGAGCACCACGTCGCAGCTCGCGCGTGCTGGGTCGACTGCCGGCAATTGGGCGCATACGGCGGCCATTTGCGCGCGCAGGCGCTTGAGCGTTGCGTCGCGCTGCGGGTCGTGGTCCTTGTTCCAGCCCGCAAGATTGCGACTCATCTTTTCCAGCGCGCGCAGATTGCGCCCGTAGAAGGTGTCCGGCGCGGGCTCGAGTTCGCCGATGACGCTCTTCGCGGCACGGTCGATGCGTGCGCTGTCCTGGGGCGACAGCTCGACGAGCGCATTGACGTAGCTCGCGCCCCATTGCAGCCGCGTCGCGGGACCATCGGCCGCGGCATAGGCCTTTTCGTACCAGTCGAGCGCGCCGGGTTTGTCGCCACGCGCCTTCGCGTTCGCGGCCAAGCCCAGCATGTAGTAGTAAGGCGAGTGCGATCGCTTCAACTCGGCCTTGAGCAGCACATCCGACTCGTCGCGCAGGCCAACCTCGGAGAGCAACTGGGCGGCGCCGCTGATCACCGCCTGCCGCGCGTAGGGATCGGTGGTTTCACGATCGACGCGCGCGACCTGCGTACGCACTTTTGCCTGCAGCGCCTCCGGAAGCGGGCCCTTGGGCGCATCCTGCCGCGCAAGCGCGACCTGCGCATCGAGGGCGCTCAGTCGATCGCTGGTGGACAGCGTCGTGTCGACGGCCAGCTTCTCGAGCGCAGCATTGAACGCCGCGTTGAGCTGAGTTCGCTCTGTGGATTTTGGCAGCGTGACCAGCCGGGTGATGGTGCTCGAGTAATAGACGACGAGGTCGAAGTTGGCGCGCGCGAATCCGGGCTCCGCGAGCAGTTTCAGAACGCGTTCGACGGCTGTCTTGTCGTCGCGCGGTTTCGCGCCGGGGGCCATCGATGCGGCGGCAAGCGCCTTCATCTCCAGACGATTGCAGGTGTCACGCTGTTCGGCGGGGCACGATTTCGCCAGGCGCTGCAGCGTGCTCGCCACCTTGTCCCTGGGCAGCACCTGCTGCTCGTCGGTGTCCCATGAGTAGTACGCGAGCAGGCGCCATTCCTCGGCGGAGAGTTTGCCGCCGGGTGCCTGCGCCGCGGCGAGCGTGTCCTTCACCGGCCGCGCACCGTTCATGCCCATCGCGAGGACGCGCATGTACTGGTCGGCGTCGACTTCACCCGGCAGGCGGGTGATTTCGGTGCCGTCGGGCTTGAACAGGATCATCGTCGGATAGCCGACTACCTTGAAGCGCGCACTGAGCCGTTGCGCGCTGGGACTGTCGCCATCGATGTACACCGGCACGAAAAAGCGCGAGCGCTCGATGAAATCCTGGCGATCGAAGATCGTCGCCTTGACCTGATTGCACGGCGGGCACCAGACCGCGCCCCAGTAGAGGAATACCGGCTTGTTGGCGGTCTTCGCGGCGGCAAAGGCGGCGTCGACATCACCCTTTTGCCAGGCGATGCCGCCGGCGGCAGACGGTGCTTCGGCGTTGACCGCGGCTGCGGCAGCCGTGATCGGCGCGAAGTTCAAGGCATGCGGCGCGCCTTCGGGGAAAGGCGCAAGCGTCGCCGCGCCAAGCAGGCAGGCGAGGCACAGCGAAATCGATCTCATGGTCGTTGGCAAGGGCGCCGGAAGCGGTGAACGATCCGCCATTATGCGCCGTCTGGGACCGTGCCAGCCACGGTGGCCGACGTGTAGTGCAGACTGTCCGACAAGCGCCCCGGATCGATGCGCATCCGGGGCGCTGTCCTGCTGCAATCAGAGGCCCTGCGCCGCCAGGTACGTTCAGCGAAAGGCCACTCGCTTACCCGCCGATATGCACCTGATACTGCGCACCATTGGACATGTTGCACGTGCCGGTGCCCTGATAGGGTGTTGTCATCCGGTAGTCGCAATTCATGTACGTGCCGCGTTGGCCGTAGGCGTTGGCGATGCCGCGACGATCGTCGCCGGGCACCCGGGTCGCCTCGCCGGAGAGGGTCTCGCCGCGGAAGTTGAGTTGGAACATGCCCTTGCCGGTCATCATGTTGGTGACCGTGCCGGAAAGCATCCCTGTTTCGGTCGCAACGTCGTTTGACGGGTACAGGCGAGCCTGCAATGACGCCGGCATCGCCGATCCCGCGGGATCATTGAGGGACGCGGTGCCGTATGCCGGCGGTTGCGCGTAGGCCGCTCGCACGCTGCGGCCTGGCACGGGGGCGCCGAAATTCGGTCCCGGCCCCTGGACCGTCGGTACCGGGATCGCCGGATAGACCGCCGCCGCCGGGTAGATCGGCGTGCCGTCGGATGCGACGGGTACGACGTAACAACCGCTGAGGCCGCCGGCGGCCAGCAACCCGGCAACCAATACACGCCTCGATGTCTGGAGCATGGATCGTTCTCCTTCAAGCGGGCACAAACCCGCGCAGGAACGATCCACCGTGCGGCGGAAAGCGTCCATCACAACCGGCAAAGTGGCATTCGGCGATACTCGAAGTCGCACCCGGCGCGACGCGATGCGCGCGGGCTTGCTGCTAGCGCGGGCCTCGGCGACGCGTTTTCGGCGTTACCGGGTTGGCCACGACCGGGATCACCGATCGCTCCGCGGGTGCGGACGAACGGTGGGCATGACGCAACGCGCGAAACGCTCGTGGTTCCCACGGTCGAATCGCCAGCAACGCGCTCGTGCCATGCCGCTGCTCCAGCGGCAGCGCCAGATCCTCGCGATGGGTGTCGGCAAACTCGGCAGCGAGCCTGCGCATGCGGCCGACTAGTTCCACTGTCGACTTCGTCGACAGCATGCCGCTGATGAACAGAAACAACTCGTTAGTGCCATCGAACGCACTGCCGAGATATTCGGCTTCGATGCGTTCCCTGAAGTAGCGCTGGATCGGGCCATCCGGCAGCCACGCGAAGGTCCGACTGATGAGCGGGCGTATACGGTTCTGCGGAAGCAGTTCGATGATGCGACGTTTGTCGAGTCGCGTCAGGTAGCGGATGCAGTCCACCCTGGGTATGCCATACGTGTCGACGATTTGCTCGAAGGTCCAGTTGCCTACCGCGCACAGCGCGACGAGCAATAGCCGCGGATCAGAAATGATTTCCTGTTCCTGTTCGATCGTCAGATGGGTCACGCCCGCGGGTTCCTGGATCAGTTCGCGGGCCAGGTCGGCGAAATCGATGCCTGCGGCACGGCAGACATCCTCGATGCGCTGAAGGGTGAAGTCGCGGCGCGAGAACAGGCGCTTGACGCTGGCTTCACTGAGGTCGAGCCGCGTGGCGACCTGAGCGTATGTTATGCCGTGCGACTTCAGACGGCGCTTGAGCAGATCGACCAGCGTGAGTGCGCTCACGTACCAGCAACCTTGGTCAGGTTTCGTCGCCGCTCGATCCCGGCAACATTCATCGCTGCACCTCGGGGACCGCCGCGAGCTTGCTTTCGCATGTCTGGTCGGTGCCGCCGATATGAATTTTCCCGCCCGTTGATGATGCCCGGTACCTTGTGTAATCGCAAGCCACACGATATATCGCTCGCCAATTTCATCGACTTGCTTAGGCATTGTCAAACCCGAACGCGCCGGTTACCGTCGCGACATCTTTATGGATATCCCCGGCTGGTTCTGGATTCCTTGCGTCATGCTTGCGGCAGCGGCGCAAACGGTGCGCAACGCGGCGCAACGCAGCCTGAGCAAGACCGCAGGCACGCTGGCGGCAACGCTCGTCCGCTTTGTCTACGGCCTGCCCTTTGCATTGGCCGCGCTGGCAATCGTGTTGCTTGCCGGCGCAAGGCTGCCGCCGCTGACGCCGGTGTTCGTCGCGTGGGTGGCCTTCGGCGGGATCGCGCAGCTGGTCGCGACCGCGCTGCTGCTGGCGGGCATGGATCGGCGCGGGTTCATCATCGCGGTGGCGTATTCGAAGACCGAAGTGCTGCAGGTGGCGATCCTGTCGCTGTTAGTGCTTGGGGAGGCGGTGTCGGCGCCAACCGCGGTGGCAATCGTCCTTGCGACGATGGGAGTGGGGCTGCTTTCGCTCAAGGGCGATGCATTGCGCATGTCGCCGCGCACCTGGTTTTCGCCGACCGCGTTGATGGGATTGGGCTCGGGCGCGGGGTTTGCGCTCTCTGCGATCGGCTTTCGCGGCGCGGCGCTCACGCTTGGGCACACCCCGACGCTGGTCGGGACAATTACCGCTGTCGCATTGGCGCAGCTCATCCAGAGCGCGATCCTCGGCGCCTATCTCGCGATGCGCGATCGGGGGGCCCTGCGCAAGATGAATGCCAAGTGGCGCGTCTCGCTGCTCGCGGGTGCGATGGGTGCGCTCGCGTCGATGCTGTGGTTCACCGGATTCGCGCTGACCAGCGCGACCGACGTGCGAACCGTCGGGCTTGTCGAGGTTCTCTACGGATACGCGGTGTCGTGGTGGTTCTTCAAGGAACGCACGACAGGACGCGAAGCGATCGGCATCGTACTGCTGATCGTCGGCATCGTGGTGGTTGCAGCGCAGCGGTAGCACGGCAGAGCGAGTCGACGCTGCGGGCGACACGCAATCGTAACGCGTTCATGGTGACGGTACAACGAGGCCGCCGCGTGTCGCGCCGCGCGTCAGGACTGCCAGGCTGCCAGATCGGGCGGCTGGCGGTGCCAGTCGGTTACCGTCTGGAACGCGCGCCCCAGCGTGACCAGGGTCGCGTCGGCAAATGGCGCACCGATCAGTTGCACGCCGAGCGGCAGGCGTTGCGCCGAAAATCCCGCGGGCAACGACAGCGCGCAGGCACGCAGATAATTGCCGGCGCGAGTGAACGCCGCCAGCGGTGTCGTCGCTTCGTCGACCTCGGAGAGCGGTGTCGCGGTGATCGGCAAGGTCGGCGTGAGCAAGGCGTCGCGACCGCGCATCCAGTCGGCGAATGCGCTCGCGGCACTCTTGTGTGCGCTCAGCAACTCGGCGTGATCTGCGGCGCTGATCGACTTGCCGGTCAGCATGCGCTTGCGCACCCAGGGGTCGAAGTCGAGCGCCGGGTCCTCGATGTACTTGCCGTGTCGAGCGTAAGCCTCGGCGGCGATGATGCGTCCGCTCTTCACCATCACGTCCTCGAAATCGATGGGCACGTGCGCTTCCTCGACGTTGGCGCCCAGCGAACGCAGCACTGCGATGGCTTCGTTGCGCGCGCGCAGTACGTCGGGCATCGCGGGCCAGGGAAATTGCTCCACTGCGAGGGCGGTGATGCGCTTGCCGCGGATGTCCGGTGCGCCGGTTAGTGCCGCGGCGAAGTCGACCGCGGGCGCCGTCATCGTCGCTGGATCGCGCGGATCGTGACCCGCCATCGCGGCGGTCAGCAGCGCGGCGTCGACCGCGCTTCGCGCGAGCGGTCCGACTGAATCGAGCGTCAGCGCCAGCGGAAACACGCCGGCCAGACTCACCAGCCCGTAGGTTGGCTTGAGGCCGGTCAACCCGCACAATCCGGCGGGGATGCGAATCGACCCGCCGGTGTCCGAACCGATGGCGGCCGGAGCAAGGCCGGCGGCCACCGCGACGGCCGAGCCGCTGCTCGAACCACCCGCCACGCGGTGTGTCTGCGTGTCCCACGGATTCCACGGCGCGCCCATCGGCGCGTTGCGTCCCCATCCGCCAAACGCGAACTCGACCAGGTGAGTCTTGCCCAGCGCGATCATGCCGGCCGACCTCAGGCGTTCCCACGCGGTGGCGGTTTCATTGGCGATGCCAAAAGGTCGCGCCTGCGATCCCGCCGTCGTCATGCGGCCGCGTATGTGCACCAGATCCTTGACCGCGATTGGCAAGCCGTGCAGCGGGCCGCATATGCGTCCGGCAGCGCGTTCACTGTCGGCTTTTGCGGCGGCGGCGAGCGCGTCGTCGCGATAGACGTCGATAAATGCGTGAAGGCGCGCATCCAGGGCTGCAATGCGCTGCAGATACGCGTCGACGATCTGGCGTGAAGATACGGATCCGGATTCGAGCTCGCGAGCGAGTTCGGAAAGAGACATCCAGACGAGATCGCGCGCGCGGGTGGAAGTGGCGGCAGGGGTCACGAGCGGTGGCAGTCGAAACGAACGAGTCGGCATTCTACGATACCGGCAGGCAGCACCGTCCGATCGATGGTCTGCTCGCCGCCTGGCAGCGCGCGGCCCTGCGCTACACTATCGGCTCGCTACCGCGCCCCGAATTCGGGTGTGAGGGCCGTTGCGGGTTCGCGTAACGACCCCATATTTGCTGCAATCCTCGTCACCCGGTCGCATTGCCCATGTGGGAAATATTTGCATTGCTTGCCCTGGCCGTTGCCGGCTGGTTGTTCTACGAAGCGCTGCGTGCGCGCGAGGCTGCCATCCGTGTCACCCGTGACGCGTGCAAGCTGCAGGGCCTGCAACTGCTCGATGACACGGTCCAGGGAGTGCGGCTGCGGCTGGCTCGCGATGACGAGGGCGTGGTGCGCGTGCGCCGTTCCTTTGTGTTCGACTTTTCCGAGGACGGCATGAATCGCCGCTCGGGCAGCGTCGTCATGCTCGGCGGAGAAGTCGAGTCGATGCAGCTCGAGCCGTATCGCCTGCAATAGCCTCAAGCGTCCTGCCACACCGCGGTCAGCTCCTCGATCGCGCTGATCTCCTTGCCGTCGAAATGAAAGGCGTAGTGCCTGGATTGCCGGCAGCGGCGCAGCAGACGCGGCCGGAACACGGCGGCGCACGTTCCGCCCGCGTGACGGACACTGCGGTAGAGCACGCCATCCTTCGCCTGCGCGCGCAGCGCGATGCCAAGCTTCTGGCTGGGCGCGTAGTCGTCGGGTCGATGGCATTCGGCGAGCTTGCGTACGTCGACCAGCCGCGCATCGAGGTCCGCGAGATACAGGCGCAACTCCAGCCGCAACGGACCTTCGGAAGTGCGCCGTAGAAAGCGCGCCTGGTGATAACGGACTTCGGCGAGCGCCGTGTCGAGTTCGCGCGCGCAGTAATACACGCCGAACGATCCGTCGGAAAAGCGGCTGCCCTCCGGATTCAGGTGGGTGAACGCGGCCATGATCGGCGTCGTGCCCGGGCCGCTGATGCGGTCTTCCTTCGGCACCAGCGAGAGTTCGCCGATCTCGTCGCGCACGCGGTCATTGGTCAGCGCTTCGAGTTCGAACACCGCTTCCAGGTCCGCGGGTTGCGCGACCCGATCGAACAGGCCGACGGGCGGGAATCGACTGGGCACCAGGCGATGCCCGGGCTTCCACTGCGTGTGTCGGGCCAGCAGCGCCATGCATGGTCCTCAGCCGCCGCGCCAGCCGTCCAGATACTGCCTGACGACATAGAGATCGGCGACGTTGCCGGAGAGCATGCGCTGCAGGGCGGGTTGGCCGGCGAACAGCGGCGCGGTGTTGGGCTTGCGCACCCATGCGTCCGCGGCTGCCGGATTCGGCAGCAGGATCTGCAGCGCCTTGTAGATGCCCAGAATGTACGACACGCGTTCGAGTGTGTCGCGATCGAGCTGGCCCTGCCCGGCCTTTTTCCACGCGTAGAAAGTGGAGCGCGGCGGCGAGCCGAGCAGCGTGCGCGCCTCGTCGCCGGAAAGGCGCCATGCGTCGGCGATGCGAAAGAAAGTGCGCAGCGCCGGCCCGGCAAGGCGCTCGGGCTGGGCGAGCGGATGCTGCGGCTTGGACGATTCGCGGCGCGGCAACGCGGGACGAGACATCGGCGTCCTATGAAAAGCTTGATCCAGTAGTGGACTATATGTTAAGCATAGTCCAGTCTTGGACTTCAGTCAATCTGTGGCGGCGGACGAGCGGTGAGCATGCTTTTGGGCGCCCATCGTCGTGAACGCACAAGGCTTGCAACAAGCTGTCGTGCTGCGGGTTTCGCCATCGGACGGCGTGCGCAGTGGCGAACTTTGCGCATCGCTCGCACACTAAGCATCCGGAGGCCCGGGCGTCGGGCCGCTCGACGAATGCGAGGTGTCACATGCATCCAATGACACGTTCGATTCGCAGCTGCGTCATCCTGACCATCGCGATCGCCGCCGACTCCTGCTGGGTCGCAGCGGCACAGCCGCCCATAACGATGTCGGTGGGATCGGACGAAGCGCTCAACTATCCCGCCAACCTGCCGAGCCTGCCCGACGAGCACACGACGATCTTTCCGCCGGATCCCGGCGCGAACGCGTATCGCATCTTCGCCTCGTCGAGCCTGACGGGAGGTACGTCGGGAACTGTCGTGCTCGCGACAACCGATCTGCAGCACTTCGCGTTCGCGCCTGGCTACGCCGGCCAGGTGATGACGGTTCCGGTTCGCTTCACCACCTGCAATCCAGTATTCGATGCGGAGTTCGACGAAAACTACGCAGGGCCCGGATCGGTGGTTCAGGATCCGACGCGACCGCCGGGCAACCTGATCATGGTCTACGAGGCCGAAAATCACTGTCCGGGTGGCGTCTGGCAGCAGCCTTTCTACGCAACGATCGGCATCGCCCGATCGACGGACAACGGCAAGACCTGGCCGCAGCCGGCCAACGCCGAATTCGGCAATGCCGATCGCTACCCGGCGCTGAAGCTGGCCGCGCCCGAACCGGCAACCGAATCCTCGCCGGCAGCGATGGGCAACGCGATTCCCAGCGCGATCGTCGATGGCAATTATCTCTACGTGACCTACGTGGCGCCGCTAGGACCGGGGCTCACGTCTGATGGCAAGATCCGCATCGCGCGCGCGCCGCTCGGCGGGAGTGGGCAGTTGACCTTCGCAAAGTGGAATGGGGGTGCGTTCAGCACGCCGGGCATCGGTGGCGCGGACAGCGGAGTGCTGCCCGCGGGCGGCTGCGTCGGCGGACAGGGGATGGCGTCGATCTACCACTTCGATCCGCTCAAGCTCTACCTGATGACCTTTGTCTGCCGCTCGCTGCCGCAGGCGCAGGCCGCGTGGTACTTCTCCACCGCGACCAGCCTCGAGCTGCAGGACTGGACCGTTCCGCAGATGATCCGCAATTCGCAGTTCGCGTTGCTCGACCCATGTCCCGGCCAGGTGGGTTCGGATGGCATGTCCTTCGATGGGTGGTATCCGTCGCTGATGTCTCCCGGGGCCGCATCGGGCCACATCGTGCAGGCGGGTTACGCGTACTTCCTCAATGGCTGCGACACCGGCGCGCGATCGTTCGCAAGGCGCAGCTTCTCGATAAATGTCGGGACCAGCGCACCGAATGTCGATCAGCAGGGACTGACGGGGTCGTGGTATCAGGCAGCGACCAGCGGCCAGGGCTTCGAGATCGAGGTTTTCCAGGACAACGTCGCGCCAGGTACGGGGTTCCTGCAAGGCGGCTGGTTCACCTTCGACAACAGCGGCGGTGGAGGCGCCGACCACAATCGCTGGTACACCTTCGGCGGCCACGTGCTCGCGGGTGATTCGGCTGCGGTACTGCCCGTGTACCAGAACATCGGAGGCAACTTCAACGCAGCGCCGGTCACCGACAGCGTGCGCGCTGGCGACGTGGCGTTGAGTTTCGCCGACTGCACGACCGCGCAGTTGAGCTACACCTTCACCGATGGCTCGGGCCGCATCGGGACGGTGCCCCTGACGCGCCTCACGCCCAACGTCAGCTGCGCGCAGGGTGGCAGCACCGGCGCCGGCGGCGACTTCGGTCTGTCGGGCAACTGGTACGACCCGGCGAAGTCGGGGCAGGGCTTCGTGATCGAACTCAACCCGGTCGACAGGGTGTTGTTCTTCGCCTGGTACACCTACGCGGTCAACGGACTCACGCTGGGCGCTGCGGGCCAGCGCTGGTACACGGGGGAGGCAAGCTACCAACCCGGCGGCCGGTCGATCCCTTTCGTGCTGTATGAAACAACGGGCGGCCAGTTCAACATTGCCGCACCCGCGCCGACGACAGCCCAGGCGGGCACCGGGCGGTTGACCTTCAGCAATTGCAATGCAGCGACGCTCAGCTTCACGTTCACCGGCGGATCCAACGCCGGCCAGTCGGGGAGCATCGGCCTCGCGCGGGTTGGTCCGGTCCCGGCAAGTTGCACCTTCTGATTCGCGCAAGGTTGGCGACATCCGCTTGCGCCTCGGGACATCCGGCGCGGTTGCGCCAATGTCGTCGGGTTACGCCGTCAGCACGCCGATAGCGAACACTCCCGTGTAGCCATCCCCGTCACGCGTGGAAGCGAGCAGCAGCTGATCGCCGCCGTCGCGGAAGACGAAGTCGTCGGCATTGCGCACCGCCCGGCGGCCGCGCCGTGCGTATGGCGCCGTGGCGTATACCCGATCCGACAGCGCGTCGTCGAAATAAATTTGCGCGGTGAACTCGCGGCTGCCTGGCGTCGCGCTCGCCGCCGCCATCCGCAACTTGAAGTGAATATGCGGAGCCCGCCCTTGGTACCAGCCGGGATAGATAGTCAGAAATTCCGCATCGCCTGTCGCGTTGGTGAGCTGGAACCCGCGCAGAAACTGCTGGCTCGCGGCCGACGCCCGGCGTTCGCCCGGGTCCGAGTAACTGCCCGCGGCGTCCGAGTGCCAGACATGGACCTGCACGCCAGCCAGCGGGATGCACGCCGCGCTCCCGGCTTGCGACACCTGGAACCGCAGGCGCAACGGAACACCCGCCTTGACACTGCCATCGCGCGTGTCGGTGCGAATGTCGGAGCGTTGCAGCTCGCCGTCTACAAAGAACGGGCCCTCGGTCTGCGCCGGACGCATCACGCACGTCGGTGGTGCAGCGGTGTTCGCAACGCCAGCCGCGCTGGACGACCGCGCACCGGTCAGCAACGCAATGCCCGAGGCGCCGATAAGCGCCAGCGTTTCGCGGCGGGTGAGGCGCCGGTGAGCGCGCCGGTCTTCGTGGTTCATTGTGTACTCCAAAGCTGGAATCCTGGCGCGCGCCAATAGGTGCAAGCGCCCACGTTATCAACGTCGTGGCACAATGGATATTATGAACCTTGCGGACATCACCCTGCGCTTGGCCTACAGCAACGATGCACCAACGCTTGCCGCGATGTCGCGCGACCTGATCGAGGTCGGGCTGGGCTGGCAATACCGTGCCGAGCGGATCCGGCAATTGCTGGCCGATCCGAACATCGTGACCTTGATCGCGGCGGATGGCGAGCGCACGGCAGGTTTCGCGGCAATGACGCTGGGCGACGAACGAGCGCACCTGATGCTGCTGGCGATTCGTCCGAGCCATCAGCGTCGCGGTGTTGGACGGCGGATGGCGCGCTGGCTGCTCGATACGGCCGCAACAGCGGGGGTCGCGACGGTGCATCTCGAATTGCGCGCGCGCAATCGGACTGCGTACGCTTTCTACCGCGCGCTGGGATTCGTCGAGACGCTGCGACTCGAGGGCTATTACCGAGGCCGCGAAACCGCGATTCGCATGATGTACATGTTGCGACTGCCCAGCGCCACCGCTCCACAGTGGGAACCCCCAGCGCGCGGCGTGCGCTGACCCGCGGTATGTTGCCGCTGGCCCGATGTCGCTACCCGAGCGGTCGCACGCCGATCAGCCAGCCGTGCAACCAGAATGCGAAGACCACCCACGCTGCGGCGCCAATGACGATCGCCAGCGCGTCGCGCCCGGCGGTTCCCGCCGGATAGACCGTGCCGGTCGCGCGATCGCGTCGGCGCGACGACGAATAGTCGACGGCCGCCCAGATCAAGAACGAGCCGAACAGGACCGCGTCGGCAAGGGTACCGTTACTGATCAGATGCGCGAAGGCCCAAACCTTCACCCCTAGCACCATTGGGTGGCCCAGCGCGTGCTTGATCCGCGTCCCGCGAAGGTTGCCGGCGACGATCAGCACGAAAGCGATCAGCGTGAGCAGCGCAGCGACGTGGTGTGTCCACTGCGGCGGGCTCCAAAGCACGATCGGGTTGTGGCGCGCCTGGCCGAATCCCCAGACGAGCAGCACCAGTCCCGCCAGCGACACTACCGAATAAATCCCCCTCCATTTGCCTTCGCCCATTCGCGCGAGCTGCGCAGTGCGCCACTCGCCGGCGAAAATGCGTATCGAATGTACGCCGAGGAAGACGATGAGACCGAGAACGAGGTAGATCATTGCAGAGTCGCTTGCGTTCAGGATTGCCAATCCGTCATTATCACTTCCCGGTGCGAAAAATGCCCGGTCCGGTTCGCCGGCCCTGAGCGGCCGGGTATTGCGACGTTATACAATGCGCGTCGCGCCGCATGTGGTGCACCTGAGCCTAGGCAATGACCATCGCCCCTCCTTCGCCGCGAGATTCCCGTGCTTGATCGCGATCGCCTTGCCGCGCTATCGCCTGCGGCGCTTGGCGGCCTGCGCCGCGGCATCGAAAAGGAAAGCCTGCGCGTGCGCCCCGATGGCAAGCTCGCGATCACGCCGCATCCCGCGCCGCTGGGCTCGGCGCTGACGCACCCGTCGGTAACGACGGACTTCAGCGAGTCCCAGCTGGAGCTGATCACTGGCGTCCATTCCACGCCCGAGGCGTGCATTGCCGAGATTGCGGAGATCCACCAGGTGGTATATCGCGCGATCGGCGACGAATTGCTCTGGGCGTCGAGCATGCCCTGCCAGCTGCCCGCCGACGACGCCATTCCCATTGGCCGTTACGGCACGTCCAACGTCGGCCGCACCAAGAGCGTCTACCGCAAGGGGCTGTCGTACCGCTATGGCCGGCGCATGCAGACGATTTCCGGAATTCACTACAACTTCTCGTTGCCCGACACCGTATCCAACGACACGTACTTCGCGCTGATCCGCAATTTCCGGCGTCATTCGTGGTTGTTGCTGTATCTGTTCGGCGCGTCACCGGCGGTGTGCTCGAGCTTTGTCGCGGGTCGAGACCACGAATTGCAGCCTCTGAGCGCGGATACGCTCTATTTGCCGCATGCAACGTCGCTTCGGATGGGCCGATTGGGCTACCAGAGCGATGCGCAATCCAAGCTGCAGGTGAGCTACAACTGTCTCGACAGCTACGCCGAATCGCTGCAAGAGGCGATGACCCGGCCGTACCCACCGTATCAGAAGTACGGCATCCGGCAGGGCGACGACTACCACCAGCTCGCCACCAGCCTGCTTCAAATCGAAAACGAGTTCTACGGCACGATCCGGCCCAAGCGCCGCATCCGTCCGGGCGAGCGGCCGTTGCATGCGCTGCGCGACCGCGGCGTCGAGTACGTCGAAGTGCGCCTGATGGACCTCGATCCTTTCGAAGCCGTCGGCATCGACGCTGCGACCATGCGCCTGCTCGACGTGTTCCTGCTGCATTGCCTGCTCTGCGACAGCCCGCCCGACAATCCACGCGAATTGGCTGCCGTCGTTACCAATCAGCAGCGCGTGGCGTCACGCGGGCGCGAGCCGGGGCTGCAACTGCTGCGCGGGGATGGAGAGGTCCTGATGTTCGATTGGGCCTCGGAAATTCTCGCGGAGTGCGAGCCGATCGCGGCGGCACTCGATGCGGCGACCGCCGGTGGCGCCGCGATATCCGCCAACGCGCACGCCAACGTTCTCGCCGGCGCAGTCGAGGCGCTGCACGACCCCGAGCTCACTCCCTCGGCGCAGGTGCTGCAATCGATGACTCGCGACTTCGACAATTCGCACGTTCGCTTCGCATTGACGCAGTCGGTGCTGCATCGCGACGCGATCTGGAAATTGCCGTTCTCGAAGGAAGTCGCCGATCGCTACGGCCGCCTGGCCGAAGGTTCGCTGGTAAAACAGCGGCAGATCGAGGCAGCCGACAGCCTTTCGTTCGAGGCTTACCTGCAAAAATACCTGGCTCCGGAACGCCTAACCGTTTGACTTGGTGGTGCTTTCGGAGCGAGGGACTTTCGCCTCGCGGCTTGCCCTTCAGCCCTGTCCTACAGTCGTATCCACGTTTGTCCTATTTTTCTCCCTGTGCATTGCGGCGATGCTTGAGGCCGTAACGACTATTTCCCACAAGGAGATTTTCAATGGACACCACGTTGGCATTTTTGGGTAACTACGACACTTCGCTCGTCGAAATCGGTATTGTGCTGGTGATTGCGGCAGCAGTGATGGGGCTCTGGCAGGGGATAAAGTCACTGCAAGGAAGCAGCGTCGCAATCGACGCGACGCCCGTTGCCACGGCCGCCGATATGCGCAGGCTGGACAACGTGCGCCTGGAGGCCTAAGCCGGCCGCGGCGTTCGCCGCCAGAATCAAAAATCGATTAACCTCACGCTTCCGTCGCCGTCCTCGGCGACTGTCGCGTGAGCCATGTCACCTTACCCCCACCTTCTCGCCCCACTAGCCCTCGGTTACACCACGCTGAAGAATCGCGTGCTCATGGGCTCGATGCATACCGGGCTCGAGGAAGAGTCCGACGGTTTCACCAAGCTCGCCGCGTTCTACGCCGCGCGCGCCCGCGGCGGCGTGGGCCTCATCGTCACCGGCGGCATCGCGCCGAACCTGTGCGGGCGACTCGAGCCGCGCGCGCAGCAACTGTCGTTCTCGTGGCAGCTGGGCAAGCATCGTCTGATCACCGACGCGGTGCATGGCGCCGGCGGCAAGATCGCGATGCAGATCCTGCACGGCGGGCGCTACGCGTACCACCCGCTGCTGGTTGCGCCGTCGGCCCTCAAGTCGCCGATCACGCCCTTCCGGCCACGTGCGCTCACTCAATGGGGCATCGGCAAGACCATCGCCGATTACGCGCGTTGCGCAGAGCTCGCGCAGCAGGCGGGCTACGACGGCGTCGAGATCATGGGTTCCGAAGGTTACCTCATCAACCAGTTCGTCGCGCCGCAGACCAACCATCGCGACGACGAATGGGGCGGATCGTTTCTCAACCGGATCCGCTTTCCCGTGGAGATCGTGCGCCGCACGCGTGCGGCGGTGGGCCGCAACTTCATCATCATCTACCGGCTGTCGATGCTCGACCTGGTCGAGGGCGGCAGCACCTGGGACGAAGTCGTTGCGCTGGCGCAGGCGGTCGAGGCGGCGGGCGCGACGATCATCAACACCGGCATCGGCTGGCACGAGGCGCGTATCCCGACCATCGCGACCATGGTGCCGCGCGCGGCGTACACCTGGGTGACGCGGCGGCTGAACGGCGCGGTGAAGATTCCGCTGATCACCACCAATCGCATCAACGATCCCGTGACCGCCGAAGCGATCCTCGCGCGCGGCGACGCGGACATGGTGTCGATGGCGCGTCCGTTCCTCGCCGACGCCGACTTCGTCAACAAGGCCGCGCAGGATCGCGCTGCCGAAATAAACACCTGCATCGGCTGCAACCAGGCGTGCCTCGATCAGATCTTCACTCGTCGCACCGCGACCTGCCTGGTCAATCCCTACGCGTGCCGCGAGACCGAGCTGCAACTCTCCGCCGCGTCGCAGAAGCGCAAGGTGGCGGTCGTCGGCGCAGGGCCCGCGGGCATGGCGTGCGCGGTAACCGCCGCGGAGCGGGGCCACGCTGTGACGCTGTTCGACGCCGCCGGCGAAATCGGCGGACAGTTCAACCTCGCGCGCCGCATTCCGGGCAAGGAAGAGTTCGCCGAGACGCTGCGCTACTTTCGCACGCGGCTCGCGCAGCTCGGCGTGCAGGTCGTGTTGAACCGGCGCGTCGGCGTCGACGCGCTGCGCGGATTCGACGACGTGATCCTCGCAACGGGCATCGTCCCGCGCACGCCGTCGATTCCCGGCATCGACCACCCGAAGGTCGCCAGTTACGTCGACATCGTCGAGGGTCGCCGGCAGGCTGGCGCGCGTGTCGCGATCATCGGTGCCGGCGGCATCGGTTTCGACGTCGCGGAATTGCTCAGCGCCAGCGCGCCTGCCGACGGACACCTGAGCGACGGGCAGGCCGGCGATCCGGCGATCGCGGGTTTCGCGGAAGAATGGGGCATCGATCTGAAGTTCGCGAAGCGCGGCGGGCTCAAGGAAGCGCACGATCCGCCGCCGGCGCGCAGGTTGTGGCTGCTTCAGCGCAAGACCGACAAAGTGGGCGCCGGCCTCGCCAAGACCACCGGTTGGATCCGTCGCGCGCTGCTCAAGAAGCGCGGCGTCATGATGGTGGCAGCGGTCGAATACGAGCGCATCGACGACGCGGGCCTGCACATCAAGGTCGACGGCGAACCGCGGCTGCTCGAAGTCGATACCGTGGTGATTTGCGCAGGGCAGGAACCGCGACGCGAGCTGCACGAAGCATTGCAGGCCGCGGGCATTGCCGCGCAGCTGATCGGCGGCGCCGACGTGGCGGTCGAACTCGACGCGCGACGCGCGATCGACCAGGGGACGCGGGTCGCTCTGGCGGTCTAGCGGCGGTGCATTCTCGCCGGAGTTGACCGTGGGCTGCTTTGGTGCAATGCACCATATTATGCAATCGTCATAATCTCCGCAAATCCGCAACATCGGAAATGGTGATTGGACGATAGGGTCCCGCGTACCGCATTGTGTTTTGGTGCAATGCAGCAATATGTGTACTGGGCGCCCGGCCATTGCCCCCGAAGCGAAGGACGACCTCCGTCGCGTGGCCGGATGCAGATAGTGCGGTCGGGAACGATCCGTCCCCTTCGCGCACGAGCGTCGAACCCTCGACGTCAACCCGCCGGCATCGCCACGAGTGGCGCCGGACACCGACCCGGGACAAACAATCATGCTACTTCTTCAGGACAAGTCGCGACCGCTATTGGCGCGCAAGCCGGTTGGACTCGCCTTGCAGGGCGGCGGGTCGTGGGGGGCCTATACGTGGGGCGTGCTCGAAGCGGTGCTGGCCAGCCGCACGATCGAGATCACGCAATTGAGCGGCACCAGCGCGGGCGCAATCAATGCGGCCATCGTCGCGAGCGCATTGGCCAAGGGGTCGCCGGCGCAGGCGCGCAAGTCGCTGCGCGAATTCTGGCTCGGCATCGCGCATTCGCCGGTGGCCGACCTCGGTCGCAGCGTCTGGGGGCCGGTTGAGCGCGCCTGGCGCGACTCGATGGCGACGTGGCTGCTTGCCAGCAATTCGCTCTCGCCGTATACGACCAATCCGCTGAACATCAATCCGCTGCGCGACGCCATCGCCGCGCACGTCGACATCGACGCGATCCGCAGCAAGGCTTCACCCGCCCTCTACGTGACGGTCACCAGCGTCAAGACCGGACTTCCGAGAGTCATCGCCAACGACGCGATGAGCATCGACGCGCTGCTCGCGTCGGCGTGCCTGCCGACGCTGTTCCAGGCGGTGGAGATCGACGGCGAGCCCTACTGGGACGGCGGCTACTGCGGCAACCCGACGCTCTGGCCGATGATTCACAACGGCGCGGCGCGCGACCTGGTCCTGGTGCAGCTGGTGCCCGATGTGGTGACCGAGACGCCGCGCGATGCGCCGGCGATCCGTCAGCGCATTGGGGAAATCGTATTCAATTCCAGCCTCGTCGCCGAGATGCAGGCAATCGCCGCGATGCGCGCCGTCGCCGAGCGCGGCGAGGGCCCGTCGAGCGTGCGCGACCTGCGCCTGCATCGCATCGGTCCGCCGCCGCGCGAACTCATCGAAGCCGGTTCGGCGCTGGACCGCTCGCGCGCGTCGTTACTGCGGCTGCATGGAGAGGGTCGCGCCGCGGCGCGGCAATTCATCCAGAAGCACGGCGCCGACATCGGCGTGCGCGAAACGCTGGCGGTCGCGAGCGTCTACAGCGACGGCCACAAGCCGAAAATGCATACCCAGGCGCCGGACCTCGTCGCGGGTGTACCGGGCTCGTCCGACGTGGCGCAGGCTCGATCCGCCGCGGCTACCGCCGCCTGACCGCGATCGCGAATCCGAGCAGCGACAGGACCGACATCGCCAGCAGCACCAGCAGCCAGCCCAGTGCCGAGGTCGACGCCGCGGCGAGCGGCGCGAATGCCAGCGGCGCGATGGCGCGCGCGAACAGCGCCGGCGCGGCGAGCAGCCCCAGCGTCCTGCCGTAGCCGGCGCGGCCGAAGAGTTCGGCGGGGACGGTACCCCGGACAATGGTCACCACGCCGTTGCTGAATCCGTACAACACGGTGAAAAGGATGGCGATCGCGATCTGGCCGTCGAGCAGCAGCAGGACGACGATGGCGGCGACGACCGTGCCCAGCGCCAGCATGCCGACGTTGCGTGCGGCGAAGCGGCGCCCGAAGGTAAATTCCAGGATCCGCCCGGTCACCTGCATCGGCCCGAACAGCGTCCCGATCCACACCGCCGTCGCCAGCGTGAGTCCCTGGCGCTGCAGGATGTTGATCAGGTGCACCGTCAGCACCGAGGCGATGAAGCCGTTGAGCGCGAATGCCGCTGCCAGCGCGATGAACGCGGTGCGCCGCGCGCTCGGCGGCAGCGTCGATTCGCCTGCGATCGCACCGGCCTTGGCCTGCGCATGCGCGGTCGCGCCGCGTGGTACGCACGCCAGGTGCAATGGCAGGCACACGGCGATCTGCAGCAGCGCAAAGAATGCCATCGTGTCGCGCCAGCCAAACAGTTCGAGACCTTTGAGCGAGGTCGGCCAGAACACCGTGCTGGCCAGCCCGCCCAAGAGCGTCAGCGCAGTCAGTGCAGGGCGGTACGACGCACCGGAATGCTGGCTCAGGGTCGCGAACGCGGCGTCGTACATGGTCATCGCCATCGCCACGCCGGCGATTGCCCACGCCGCGTAGAGCGCGATGGTGGAGTGCACATTGGCGATGGCCAGCAACGCGAGGCCGGCGACCACCGAGCCGGCAGCCATCACCCTGCGCCCCCCGCGACGGTCGATGGCGTGCCCCACCGCGGGCGCCACCAGCGCTGCGATCAGCAGGGCCAGCGAGTACGCGCCGAAGAGCACGGGCGCGGCGATGCCCAGCTCGGTGCGCATGGTCTCGCCGAGCACCGCGATCGAATAGTAGAGCGTGCCCCAGGACACGATTTCGGTGATGCCGAGCGCCGGCACCAGTCGCCACAGCGTCGACCGGGTCATGGCGGCGATGGTACCGCAAGCGATTGCCGGGGCGACCGCCGGACGACGGGTTTTGCCAAACGGGCACGGTTCGTCCTAAGATAAGCGCTTACTAGCGACGCATTCGATGCAACCACTCATCCTCACCGTCGATCTTGCCGGCCTGCCGCAGGCTTGGGTAGAGCTGGAGGAAGCGATCACTTACCACGCAAAGCAGCTGGTAGCTTGGTCGGTGGGCGACGTCGTGCGCGAGTTTCGCGGCGGCTACCAGCGCAACGGCGAGCGTTCGCGCATCGTCACCAAGTCCATCCTGGCGATCAAGGGCAGCGGCGCGGCCAAGTATCCGCACGCGCCCAGCCTGACCAATTCGCTGCTGTTCGCGCGCGACCGCCACCTGTGCGCCTATTGCGGCGAGCGCTTCATGACCCGCGACCTGTCGCGCGACCACGTCATTCCGGTCGCCCGCGGCGGCCGCGACAGCTGGACCAATACCGTCACCGCCTGCCGGCGCTGCAACACCCGCAAGGGCAGTCGTTCGCCCGAGCAGGCGCACATGCCGCTGATCTACGTGCCCTACGTTCCCGACCGCCACGAGCATTTCATCCTGCGCAACCGGCGCATCCTTGCCGACCAGATGGAATACCTGCTGGCGTCGGTGTCCAAGAGCAGCCGCCTGCACGTCTCCCGGCAAGCCGCGTAAGGCACGGCCGGCCCCCGGCTTGAAGTCGCGACAGCGCGACCTCATGTACAGGAATTCACGGAGACCGCCATGACCACACGCAAACTGCAACGCGCCATCGAATCGATGCCCACGTCGGACGGCGCCGGCGTCAAGCTCTTGCGCAGCATCGGGCAATCGGCCTGGGCGCGCGTCGACCCGTTCCTGATGCTCGACCATTTTTCGACCGACAACGCCGACGACTACATCGCCGGCTTCCCGGCGCATCCGCATCGCGGCTTCGAGACGGTGACGTACATGCTCGACGGTCATCTGCGCCACGAGGATCACCTCGGCCACAAGGGCGACCTGAAGAGCGGCGGCGTGCAGTGGATGACCGCCGGGCGAGGCATCATCCATTCCGAAATGCCGCAACAGGAGCAGGGCCGGATGCGCGGCTTCCAGCTCTGGATCAACCTTCCGGCCGCGGAGAAGATGAAGCCCGCCGGATACCGCGACATCCAGGCCGACGAGATTCCGGTCGTGGATCTGCCGGGTGGCGGCCGTGTGAAGGTAATTGCAGGCACGCTGACGGTCGATGGCAAGGCGACTCCCGGCCCGATCCAGGGTGTCACCACCGACCCGCTGTATTTCGACGTCGAATTGCCGGCGGGCGCGACGTTTCGCCATGCGCTGGCGCCCGGCTACCACGCGTTCGTCTATCCCTTCGAGGGCAGCGTCGACGTCGGCCCCGCGGAGGCTCGGCGCCCGGTGCAGACGCACCGCGCGGGAATATTGACCGATGGCGACAGCGTCGAATTGACGGGGGGCGCCAACGGTGGCCGCGTGATCCTGCTCGCCGGCCGCCCTCTGCTGGAGCCGATCGTGCAATACGGGCCATTCGTGATGAACACGCGCGAGGAAATCGAGCAGGCGGTGCACGACTACCAGAGCGGCAAGTTGACACAGGCCGCGGCGTAACCCACCGCCGCCATCCGCGCGACAGACAAGGGCCGGCGCAATGCCGGCCCTTTTTTTGTGCGATGAGATCGTCGCCCTGGCGAAGTGGGACAACACTCGTCACGCCTACATCGGCGATACTAGCGGCCTCCAATTCGCCAGCGGCTCCCGATGTCCGAATCAAGATTCCCGCGCTACGTGCTCACCCTGTCCTGTCCCGACGTGCCCGGGATCGTCGGCGCGGTGGGCATGTTCCTGGCCGACCGCCAATGCAACATCATCGACAGCGCGCAGTTCGGCGACCTCGACACCAACCGCTTCATGATGCGGGTGCTGTTCGAAGCGCAGTCGGCCACGCAGGCCGAAGCCGACCTGGTCGAGGAATTCGCGCCCATTGGCAAGCGCTTCGGCATGGACTGGCAGATGCGCGACGCCGCCTACAAGCCGCGAGTGCTGATCCTGGTGTCGAAGTTCGATCATTGCCTCAACGACCTGTTGTATCGCTACAAGCTCGGCTGGCTGCCGATGACGCCTGTCGCCATCGTGTCCAACCATCGCGACGCCTACGGCCTGGCGGCGTCGTACGACGTGCCGTTCTTCCACCTGCCGGTGACAGCGGAGAGCAAGGCCAAGCAGGAAGCGAAGCTGTGGACGCTGATCGAAGACGAAGGTGCCGAACTGGTGGTGCTCGCGCGGTACATGCAGGTGTTGTCGAGCGAACTGTGCGCACAGCTCAAAGGACGCGCGATCAACATTCATCATTCGTTCCTGCCCAGCTTCAAGGGCGCCAAGCCCTATCACCAGGCGTACGCGCGTGGCGTCAAGGTGATCGGCGCGACCGCGCATTACGTGACGCCGGATCTCGACGAAGGTCCGATCATCGAGCAGGAAGTCGTGCGTGTCGAATACAACATGCGCGCCGACGACCTGATCGCGCTCGGCCGCGATGTCGAATGCCAGGCACTCGCGCGGGCGGTCAAGTATCACCTGGAACGGCGCGTGTTCTTGAACGGACAGAAGACGGTCGTGTTTCGCTGATGTCGCCGCGCAAACTGTGAAAGAATGACTGATGCAATCCCGGCTCCAGGCCGAGGTGCTTTTGGTTCGAGGAGGAGTCATGACGAGATTCAAGCACTGCGTACTGGCCATGTTCGTGCTCGCGCTCGCCGCGCCCGCGCGCGCCGAGCTCGGGGAAATCAACGTCGCGCAGCAATACGGCGTGGCGTTCCTGCCATTGATGCTGATGGAGCGCGACAAGCTGGTCGAGAAGCACGCCCGGGCCGAAGGGCTGGGCGACATCAAGGTCGGCTGGATCAAGGTCGCCGGGCCAAGCGTGATGAACGATGGCGTCATCAGTGGCGCGCTGCAGTTCATCGCGGTGGGCGCGCCGTCGGTGATTACGCTGTGGGACAAGACCAAGGACAGCGTCGGGGTCAAGGGCATGTCGGCGATGACGACCTATCCGCTGTACCTGAACGTTCGCAATCCGAACATCAAGTCCGTCCGCGATTTCAGCGACAAGGACCGGATCGCGATACCGTCGGTCAAGGTCTCGACGCAGGCGATCATGCTGCAGATGGTCGCGGCCAAGGAGTATGGCGACGCCAACTACGCACACTACGATCCGTGGACCGTCGGGCTGTCGCACCCCGATGGGCTGCTCGCGCTTACCAACGACAGCGGTGGCGTGGATGCGCATTTCACCACTTCGCCGTTTCACGAGCAGGAAGCGAAGATGCCCGGGGTGCGAACGCTGACCACCAACTACGAAATACTCGGCGGACCGGCAACCGCGCTGGTGATCGCCGCGTCGACCAAGTATCGCGATGCCAATCCCAAGGGCTACAAGGCGTTCTACGATGCGCTCAAGGAAGCGATCGACACGATCAACAAGGATAAGCGCGCCGCGGCCAAGGTCTACCTCGAGGAAGCCAAGGACACCAAGAATTCGGTCGACGATATTCTTGCCATGATCAGTGCCGCGGACTACGCGTACACGCTGACGCCGCAGAAGGTCGGCAAGACGGCGGAATTCATGTACAAGATCGGCAGCATCAAGACCAAGCCTGCGTCGTGGAAGGAATTGTTCTTTCCCGAAGCGCAGAACCTGCCGGGCGACTGAGGTCGGAGCGACGCTCATGCGCGAGCCCTTGCGCATCGGCAGCGGCGCCGGGTTTTCCGGCGATAGGCTCGAGCCCGCGGTGGTGCTCGCCGAGCGCGGCGCGCTGCAGTTCCTGGGCCTGGAATGCCTGGGCGAACGCACCGTCGCGCTGGCGCAGCTGCGCAAGCGCAGGGACCCGACTCTTGGCTACGATCCATTGCTGGTGCGGCGCATGGAATTGCTGTTGCCGCTGCTCAGGCGCAATGGCATCCGCCTGATCACCAACATGGGCGCTGCGAATCCGCTGGCCGCGGCCGACGCGATCCTGCGCATCGCGCGCGCAAGGAAGCTTCCGATTCGCGTCGCTG
The DNA here is from genome assembly GCA_963741315.1 of uncultured beta proteobacterium. Lineage (GTDB taxonomy): Bacteria > Pseudomonadota > Gammaproteobacteria > Burkholderiales > Casimicrobiaceae > PALSA-1003. The sequence goes on along the minus strand of CAVUHK010000001.1, from coordinate 2,235 downwards.
TCGTGACCGGTGACGACGTGCACGAGCGCATCGGGCCGGACAGCGTCACGCTCGAGGACGGCACGCCGCTGGGCCGCTTCGGCGAGCTGGTTTCGGCGAACGCGTACCTGGGCGTGGCGGCGCTGCTCCCTGCGCTCGAAACCGGGGCCGACATCGTCATCACCGGGCGCGTCGCGGATCCGTCGCTGTTCCTGGCGCCCATGGTGCAGCATTACGGCTGGTCGCTCGACGATTTCGATCACCTCGCTCGCGGAACGTCGGTGGGCCATCTGCTCGAATGCGCGGGACAGCTTTGCGGCGGTTATTTTGCCGAGCCGGGGCGCAAGGAAATTCCGGACATGGCGCATCTGGGCTTTCCATACGCCGACGTCGATGCCGACGGCAACGCAGTATTGGGCAAGGTGGCAGGTACGGGAGGCCGCATCAACCTCGCGACCGCCAAGGAGCAACTGCTCTACGAAGTCACCGATCCCACCGGATACGTCACGCCGGATGTCGTGGCCGACTTCACCACCGCGAGCCTGCGCGAGGTCGGGCCCGATCGGGTCGCGGTGAGTGGCGTGACCGGCAGGCGGCGTCCGGACAAGCTCAAGGTGAGCGTAGGTTATCTGGCCGGCTACGTCGGCGAAGGCGAGATCAGTTATGCCGGTGCCAACGCCGAGGCTCGCGCGCGGCTGGCGGGTGAAATCGTGCGCCAGCGGCTGGCCGGCGAATTCCCCGACCTGCGCGTCGACCTCATCGGCAGCACGGCGTTGCACGGCAAGGCGTTCGACAGCACGGCACGGCCGTACGAAGTCCGTCTGCGTGTCGCGGCGCGCGCGCCGACTTCCGAACGGGCGATGCTGGTCGGCGAGGAGGTCGAAGCGCTGTACACCAACGGCCCGGGTGGTGGTGGCGGGACGCGCAAGTATGTGCACGAGCAGATCGGCATCGTGTCGACGCTGCTCGAACGCGAGCGCGTGCCGTCGCTGGTGACGATCAAGGAATGGTCGAGCGATGCCCAGGCTGCATGAAATCGCGCACTGTCGCGCCGGCGACAAGGGAGACACGTCGATCCTGTCGCTGATCGCGTATCGCGCCGAGGACTATCCGTTGCTGGTCGAGCGGGTGACGACGGATGCCGTCGCCAGGCATCTGCACGGCATCGTGCTCGGCAACATAAGACGTTGCGAACTGCCCAACCTGTGGGCACTGCAGTTCACCTGCGAGCGCTCGCTGGGCGGTGGCGTGACCACTTCGCTCTCGCTCGACGCGCACGGCAAGTCGCTGAGCTACGCGTTGCTCGAAATGACGATTTAGCGGCGCTGCGGCCCCGCTTTACGGCGCAACGACTACTGCCTGGCGAAGCGCAAGTCGCAGGCCCGCAATTCCAGCCGTCGCCCGCTTCCGCTGGTCGCGTCGAAAGTCGCCGCCACCGTGTACTTGTACGGCGTGCCCTTGGCAGTACTGTTGACGCTGTAACGGCGCTCGCCGGTGACCCCCTGCGCATCGAATCGGGCGCTACCATCCTGCTGAATCTGGCCCTGGATTCGCAGTGAACTCGAATCCCCCTCGATGCCATACGCGCCGCGCAGAAAGCCATCCTTGACCTGCGCGACGAACGCGAGGCTGTAACCGAGTGCCCCGTCGGAAGTCGACGCACAGGTCACGGTGACATTCCAGTTGCCGTCGTACGTTGTGGTGCTGGTTGCCGAGACGCGCGCGATTTTCTCGCCGGCGGGGGGCACGGGAGCGGCAAGAGTCGACGGTGCGCTACCTTGCGGTTCGGATTTTGGCGGCTGCGGCGATGCCTTCGCGGTCTCGGCCATCGCGTTCCGGGGCGCGGCGTCTGCGTCGGCCTTGGTTCGCGCCGCTGCCGCAACCGCATCTGCGCGGATGCGCGCGGCGTCGGCTTCGGCCTGTGATCGAATTTTTGCTCCGGCTGCATCGGCATCCGTCTTGGATCGCGCCGCGCGGCTGGTTTCGAGGTCGGAGCGGGCTCGAGCGACCTCGGCGGCGGCGAGTGCCATTGCGTCGGCGCGCACGCGCTCGACCTCGGCACGCAGTGCGGTTGCCGGCACGTCCGGGTTGCTCGCTGCAGCGGCCGCGGGTGGCGCCACCGAGGGCGCTGCAGTCGGCGCTGGCGCGGTTGGCGCTACCACGGCGGTTTTCGAGTTCACTGCGTCAGGCGATCCCACGCGAATCCAGCCGGCTTGCCATGCAACGATTGCCGCGACTGCGACCGCGCCTGCGGCG